>CAVWEE010000015.1:0-46840 GCA_963753895.1 uncultured Chloroflexia bacterium
ATACGACCCATCCGCTCCCGTCACGGCGGTCAGCGGAGTGATCGGGCCCAGATCATTCGGCGCCGGTCAGCTGGACGCTGGCGCCTGCGAGCGACGTTTCGCCGCTGAGCGGTTCGTAGGCTCCGTCGCCGTCAACGTCGTCGAACGCGACGCCCGTGATCGACGCCAGGTCCGCAGCCAGCATCGTTCGTTTTTCCAGCGGTTCGAAAGCCAACAGACGGCGACGCAGCTTCCACAGGGAGCGTGGTGAATCAGCTGTCATCCTGTACTCTTTCCTTAGTCTTTCGTCTGAACTAGCGGTTGGCCATCATGAACAGGTCGCTGGTTCTCGACGGGCGGCACAGGCCGCCGCACGGTCCGCCGGGTTGCCGTTCACCAGCGATAATCCAGACCAGGCGCTGATCCCTTGGGCCCAGTAGTCCGTTTCGTGGAAGACGAACTGGGGATGCGCGGCCCCGGTGAAAGGAACGGCTTCGGGAGGAAGCAGATCGGGATTCACATCGAGATCGATTTGGTCGCCGGGGCGCACCACCGGGCTTAAGTAAAGAAAGGAGTAGCCGAACACGGCCCTGAGTCTCTGTGTAAGGCGGTACCCAAGCGTGACGCCCAATTCCGGCAGGACGGCGACTTGGCTGCGGTTGTGCGACCCCATGTTCGTCCTTTGCGCCAACAGTCCGCCCTGAGGAGGGGGCTGCTTCCGGTTTGGTCGGCGTAGACTGTCTCGCCCCGGATATCCACGTCCGGTTCACCGTTCCCAGGGCCAGCTTGCCGAGCAGCTCCAGTGTCCAGCGATGCCGATGGGTCTCCCAAAGAACGCCGATTTCGCCGCCGTGGAACTTGTTTCGAGTTTCGAAGAGCGTCGGAGATGTCGTAGTAGGCCGGCAGGTTGGCGGGAACAAAGTTCCGAATGCGCGCAGGACTGTCAGGTCTTCCCGGATCATGAGCCGTTCCTTCAGCCGTAGGTATCGGTAGCCGAAAAGGAATGTCCAGACGAGAGCTATGGCCGCCTCGGCCGCATGGATCGCAGAAGTTTGGGCTCCGGCAGTACAGATTCACGCCGCTTGCGAATGCCGGCTGACATCAGCGAGGTTGCCGCGTCAACCATCACGGCGCCTGCAAGGTCCACGCCGCCGGCAGCGTCAAAGAAGCTCACTAGCTCCGAGTCTTCTCGCGCCGGTCCTACGGGGTTCGTCGGGTTCACGTTGAAGAAGGGGCGAGCCAGGATAGGGCCGCCGGCGGCCGCGTCTGACGCTGCGAGGAAATGCAGTGTCTCTTGGGTGAGTCCGAACCACTCGGCTTCTATCGCTTCCTGGTGACAGGGGTCCAGCCACATCCCGAGTCGGACTCTCCCGCCCGAGCGTTCGCTCGTGAAGAGCTCCTCATTGCCGAACAGGATTGTCGTGCCCGGCTGACCCAGCACGCCGGCCGCAGCTTGAGCTGTGCCTGGCGGGCTCGTCGTTACCAGAGGTGGAGCGTACATGCCGCGGGTCCACCACAGCAGGTACTCGGCTCGCGACCCAATAGCGGCTCGGGCCAGACAGCAACACGGGCTACTCGTCAGACAGGATTGCTGGCAGTCCGCGCAAACCTCGCCGCCCGCGTCCCCCGCCACCTGACTCTCCCAATCCTCGGGAAGCAGTTCCTCCATCGGCGGGGGCAGGTCTTCCGGCGCCAGCACACCTTCGCTGGTTTGGGGGATCTCGCTCTTCGAACTGAGCGAGGCTAACCTCTTGCCGGAGACTGGCGGGTTGCTTCGAGTTTGGCGGGTTGCTCGACGCCAGCGGGTTGCTCGAGCTTGACAGGTTGTTCGACACCAGCCGGTTGCTCCAGGGTAACGGGTCCCTCGAGAGGAACGAGTTGTCCGGGGCTGACGGGCGGGTCGAGCAGCTTCGCTTCAGAAGCTCGCACGAACGCCGCTGTCCCATCGGGCCGATATCGCGTGCTGCCGGCTACTGCAATGCGGCGCCCGACGAGCGTTGACAGCGGGACGTGTTTGGATGGAATGACGGAGTAGCGAATGCCGTCTTGTTCGTCGCGGACAATGTAGTCGTAACCGTCCCGTGTCGTGCTGCGTTCTTTCTCCAGTTTGCCGACGGCAACATAGTCGGTGTCCAGCAGCTGATCGGCCGTCGAGGACGCTTGAGGCGTCGTATGATCGGTCTCGTCGGCTGCGGTTGGCGGCGGCCAGAAGGCGATCGCTGCGCAAGCGAGCACTGACAACAAGCGAGCCAATGGCTTCGTTGGGATCATCGAATGCGATGGGGATTGTGGAAGAGAAGAGAGATGAGAAGCGGCTTGTAGCTGCTGAGTCGCGTCTTCGTCAAGGTCACTGACTGCCTAGAGTTTCCAGAGTAGCAGGAGCGAGTAGTTGATGTCGTTTGGCTTCACCCCGTTAGGACTGGTCTCGTAACGATCGTTCGCGGCGAGCTTGAGGCTCAAATTCGCCTCTTCGTCGAGCAGCAGCACCCAGCCGGCGTCCACCACCAAACGATATTCCGAGAAGTCTTCCCAGTCGGGGAAGTACTCGCCTTTGCACTTGAACTTCTGTCTCTTGGTCAACTGCCGTTCGAAATCGAGGCCGAAGACCGCCTCGGGCACGTACCGATCATCCGGTCCGCCGATTTCGCGGGACCAGCCGGAACCGAAGCGTCCGGTGAGCGTAGTGGCGTCTGTGTGCAAAAACCGTGGCCCACGCCGGCGTTGAGCGCCGCGCGGACGTCAAACGCTCGAAACTCGTCGTACAGCAAGTAGGAGTTGACGAAGGAGCTCCATCGCGACTCGCCGAACAGTCGCTCCCATTTGGTCGAACATCTGGCCGTAGTGTTGCGTTTCTATGGAATTGGCGGTCGTCCTGGCGTATTTCAGATCCACTCCGATGACGTTGCAGTCGGTCTTCCGTTCCAACTCGCCGCCCGCCTGGTAGCTAACCGACTGTGCATTTCCCTCGCTGCCGTTGATTCCCAGTTCGACGCTGCCGTCCCATTCCGCCGGGGCGCCCAGTTGCTCAACTCATACCAAGACGTTGTGGGGGCTGCAGCTTCCGCTACGCCGCGTTGCGAATTGGTCGGGCAGCGGATGTAGTCGGGGTGCGAGGGGTACAGGTAGGGATCGGGCGGTCTGCTGCGGCTACAGCGGCGTTGGCCGCGACCAGACAGCAGAGGAGAGTCAGCGGCAGCTTGGCTGAAGGCCCATGGGCATGGTTTCCATTTTCGCGGAGTCGCGTGCTGGCCGCGTGCGACCGGGGGGTTTGGAAGCGACGGCCGAGCGAGGAGAAGAGAGCCGCCTTGTAACAAAAGGACGCGAGAGACTGCAAGAGAGGTTTGCGGCGAGCGGCGCGGGCTACAGGCGCACTTCTGTCACATCCTGCTTCCGGCAGCGAGAAGGCGAGCCAGGGATTGCGCGAGATTGTCGAGGGCTGCGGAGTCGGGCAGCGTGACGGTCAGCCGCTGGCGGCCGGTTTCATCCTGCTCGGCGCATTCGGCGAGGCGGCTTCTCAGGTCGTTGGCCAGTTGCGCGGGCGGCTCGGCCTCGCCCTGTTCGGCGATCAGCTCGCCCAGGAAATGGAACGCGGCGCCCAACAGCTCTCCGCCCGCCGCCGCGACTCGCTCCCGCCGCGCGAAGAGTTCGGCTTCTCGATCGCGCTGCATCCGCTGCGTCTCGTCGACCGGCGCCTCCGGCTTGGCGCCCAGCAGGACTTCCAGGCGGCGTTTGAGCTCCTCCATGCCGCTCTCCAGGTCCACCTCGTCGACGTCCGAGTCCGCGTCCAGCGCGGCCAGCGCCAGTCGTGCTTGGCCGACAGCGTCTTCAGCAGGTTCTCTTCGATCGTCTCTTCGGTGACCAGGACGAACACCTGCACCGGCGCTTCTGGCCCATGCGATGGGCGCGGGCGATGCGCTGCTCCAGCACGGCCGGGTTCCAGGGCAGGTCGACGTTGATCACCGTGTTGGCCGCCTGCAGGTTCAGGCCCGTCGAGCCGGCGTTGGTGGTGAGAACAGCCGGCACTCGGGGTCGTTCTGGAACTCGTGCACCAGTGCTGCCGCTTCTTCTGCGGCACCGAGCCGTCGAGCCGCACGTAGTCGAGCTCGCGTTGCTCGAGCAGCGGCTCGATCAGGTCCAGCATCGTCGTCCATTCGGAGAACAGCACGACCTTGCGGTCCGTTCTCCGGAACAGCTGCTCGAGCAGTTCGTCCAGACGCTCGAGTTTGCTGGAGTAGCCCGGCTCCTGCTTGTCGACCAGGAAGGTGCTGTTGGCCGCCATGCGGCACATCAGCAGCGCCTTCTGCAGCCGCAGCAGGTCCATCTCGGTGATGAACTTCTTGCTGACGATCGACGCCGACGATCCGCATGTGCGCGCCGTGCAGGTCGAGCTTGCTCGTCGGTCGGCGGGATGCGGACGATCTCCGTCGTCCGCGGCGGCAGCTGCTGCGATGACCGATTCGCGCGTGCGGCGCAGCAGAATCGGGCTTCAGCCGCTCGCGCAGCTCGGCCAGGTTCTTGTAGCCCAGCACCTTGCCCTTCTCGTCGACCACGCGGTGGCGGTTGAAGAACCGGAAGGCCGGCGCCGAGGCGGCGGTCGTCGATGAACTCGCACGACCGAGTACAGCTCGTCCAGCCGGTTCTCCAGCGGCGTGCCGGAGAGCACCAGGGCGAACGGCGACTTCAGCCCCTTGATCGACGTGGCTGGTCTTGGCCTCCCAGTTCTTGATCCGCTGGCCTTCGTCCAGGATGATCAGGTCCCACTTGACCCGCTCGATGGCCAGGATGTCGCGGAGCACCTGCTCGTAGTTGCAGATCGTGAAGAACGCAGTCGTTGTCGTACTGCTCCGCCCGCTCCGCCGCGCTGCCCAGCACCAGCTGGCAGTCGCGGTCGGAGAACCGGTCGATCTCGCTGCGCCACTGCGACTTCAGCGAGGCGGGGCAGACGACCAGCACCTTGCGAGATGCCCGCCTCGCGGGCCAGCAGCTCCGCCACGCCGATGCCCTGGATGGTCTTGCCCAGCCCCATGTCGTCGGCCAGGACCGCCCGGCCCGCGCCCACGGCGAAGGCGATGCCGTCCAGCTGGTAGGGCAGCAGCTCGGTCTTCAGCAGTTGCTTGCGCAGCGGATGGTTCGCCGGATCCTTGCGGATCTCCGCCACGCGGCCCTGGATCCGGTCCTGAAACAGGCGCTGCTGGATGAACTCCTCGGCGTCGGGAAACACGGTGAAGCTCTGACCCATCCGCTCCAACCGGCCCAGACGCTTAACGAGTCCGGGGACATCGCGCACGGGACGGTCGCGGAGCGGGCGAACCACCTTCTCGACCTCAGGCCGCATCCTGCTCGGCAGACCCACCCGCAGCGTCAACTCCTTGCCATAGTCGACGTACACTTCGATGTCCGTGCGACGGAACGCCCGGCGGCGGGCGGACTGCGGAAAGCGTTTCTTGACCTTGTCCAACGCGTTGAAGATATGCTTGCAGACGCCCAGCGTGTTCGTCTTGAAATCGGTAATTTCCTGGATTTCCTGCGGCGTATTGATGAAGGCATTATAGAAGAGTTGGAACAATTCCGGCTCTTCCGCAGCGAACTGGAACTTGATCCGACCACGATGCAGCAAGCGCTCAAACAGGTCCGTCGGCATATCGCCTGCCATCTCCGTATAACGGCGAGCGAATTGTCGAATGGCATAGTCCAAAACGTACAGGTACAGGTCCTTTTTGCTGCCGAAGAAATAAAACAACGTACCTTTTGGAATTCCGGCCTGCTTGACGATCGTATTGGTAGAAGCCTGCTGGTAACCATTCGTGGAAAATTCTGCAATGCAAACCTGCAGAAGGCGCTGCTGTTCCTCCAATGGTATTTTCTCAAAATTCTCGTACAAAAACTCCCTCCCTTTTAATACCCTGGCGAATTATCCCAGTCGATAATGCACTACCCATTGTGTGTACCGGAAAAGTTTTGCGTTCCGGAACCAGCGCAAAGCACCCAGTCTGGGATGGTCCGAATCAAAATACGACCATTCATCAAGGAATATGATGCCCGGGTTCCACTGCTCCATCTCGTCGCTTTGGGCTAGGCCGAATTTGAATTCGGCATTTTTCCCCATCTGGAAACGTCGCTGCATTTTTCCGCTGGCAATCTTCTTCATCATTGGACCCAGCCAGGCCTTGTTGAATACTTCGCAGACCAGCTCCGCACCGGGAAAACGCGATTGCAATATCAGCACCAGCTCTTTTACCCGTTCCGGCTCCAGATACATCAACAATCCCTCTGCCAGGAACAAGACCGGTCCTTCACTTTTTTCGATGAGTTGATCCATCCAGTCAAACGCCAACACGGAAGTGCCCAAAAGAGTATAGCGCTCGTTCTCCTCAAAGAGTTTCTTTTTTAGCGCGATCACATCCGGCAGATCAATGTCAAAAAAGCGCATCTGTCCATTATCTACCCGCTGAAATCGGGAATCCATGCCGCATCCCAGGTTGACAATCGTACCATTCGGATTACGGGCTAAAAATTCCCGGCTGTAGTCGTCAAAATGTTTGGCACGCAGGCTGATAAAAACGACCAACCGCTGGTCAATCTTACCGGTGGCGAGTTTTCTAAGCATCCGCGATTCTGCTGTGGCCAAGGCCGGCTTCAGAGTCTGGATGAGTTCGACAGCTTTGTCATCTCTGAGAATTGGATCTTCCGAAAGACTATCCATCGCATGGCAGGACAGTGTCAGCAAGCAGGTTTCCGCCACATCCGCATCTGAGGAAGAGAGTTGAAACGGGGTGTTATTTGGTTCTTTCATCGGTCACTCCTTTTTACTGACCATATGGTCAGTAAAAATATTATACAACCTTCTTCCTCCTTTTGTCAACTGTCATGGTGGATTTTCACACCACAAAAAAGCGAAAATCATACAGAGAAAAGCAAGGAGCGCAAAACCCGTATTGCATTTTGCGCTCCTGTAACCAACGAACGAACAGTACTATTTTTAAAGGATGGTTTGTTTTGTGTTCCGCTCTGCCATTTCCCTATCGAGACTGGACTGCTCGTTGCAGCAGCTTGACACCGTCAATCACCAGCAAGACCAGCACGCTGGCTCCTAAACTGACACCCAATTCGAGTACAGACAGGGAGGTAGTTTTGAAAATATTCTGCAGGAAAGGCAGATAAACCACCGCCATTTGCAGGGCAAAAGTGAGCACAACTGCACCCAAAAGGGACGGATTGGTAAATATGCCAGCTTCCCAAAGCGTCTGGTTTCTGAACGGGAAGCCAACGCGTTGCCCATCTGCGCCAGGGTTAGCGTGGTAAAGATGATCGTCTGCCAGGCAAACTCATGGTTGAAGTTGAAATGCCCACAAACCTGCCAGAAGGAGATCGCGCCCATCAAGGCACCGATCCAAAGCACATCTGTCCCCAAACCACGGCTAAAGATCTGCTCTTGCGGGTCACGTGGTGGACGCTTCATGGTGTCCGGTTCAGCAGGTTCCTGGGTCAAGGCCAGGCCTGGCAGGCCATCCGTCACCAGGTTGACCCACAAAATTTGCAGCGGCAGCAGCGGCAGCCCCAGCCCGACAAACGGGCCAACCAGCATCACGATGATCTCGCCAAAATTGGAAGTCATCGTGTATTTGACAAATTTGCGGATATTCTCATAGATGCGGCGGCCTTCCTTTACGGCCGATACGATGGTCGCAAAATTGTCATCCAGCAGAACCATGTCGGCTGCTTCTTTGGAAACATCCGTACCGGTGATGCCCATTGCCACACCAATATCCGCTTTCTTCAGCGCAGGCGCATCGTTGACCCCATCCCCGGTCATGGCAACGATTTGTCCCAGTTCCTGCAATGCCGTGACGATGTTCAACTTATGTTCCGGAGAAACCCGCGCAAAAACCGAAACGGTCCTCAGGCGATCCTTCAGTTGTGCAACATCCATTTTTTCCAGTTCCACACCAGTAATGACTTCATCATTGTCCGCAATACCCAGCTCTTTGGCGATATGCAGGGCGGTCAACGGATGATCGCCAGTGATCATGATCGGTCGCACGCCGGCATCTTTGGCTGTTCTCACTGCGTCTTTCACTTCCGGCCGGGCCGGATCGATCATGGCAAACATGCCCACAAAAACCAGGTCCTGCTCCATCGCTTCGGAAACCTGCTCTGGTTTCCTCTTCAGAGCACTGACGGAAAGCCACGCCCAGCACCCGCATACCCTTCAGCGCCAGGTCATTGTTGGCATCCAAAATACGTTTCCGCCAGCCATCATCCATCATGACAATTTTTCGTTCTGCCAGACTCGGTCCGAAATATCCAGCAGACCATCCACTGCTCCTTTGGTAATCACCACATAGGGCTCATCCCATTCAAAAGCTGGGGAATTCAGCAGATCCCGCAGCACCTCCGGCAATTGCTCAGGGCTCCCTGTGATGGTGGACAGTGCTCATGCGTTTGCGATCAGAATCAAAAGGCAGTTCGGCAACCCGCGGTAAGTGCGCTTTCCAGCTTCTATTTCCAAAGACCCGGCGCGCACAGCCGCAACCACCAGCGCGCCTTCGGTCGGATCGCCAATGGCAGAAAAGCCTGTCTTTCGTTTCTCCAGAACCGCATCATTGCACAAGGCGCCGCCAGCCAGCATAATCGCTACGGCGCTGTTCTGGTCAATCACCGGCGCGATCGAGTCCGCTTTGCTCAAGGTGGGACTGTAATCCCGTAAATTTTCCTGCAAATCCAGCCGGTTGCCGGCCACATCCAACAACGTCACCGTCATCCGGTTTTCGGTCAGCGTACCGGTTTTATCCGAACAAATGGTCGTCACCGAACCCAGGGTTTCCACCGCCGGCAATTTGCGGATCAGCGAATTGCGCTTTAGCATACGCTGGGCACCCAACGCCAAAGCAATGGTCACCACAGCGGGCAAACCTTCCGGCACAGCTGCAACCGCCATACTGATAGCGGTCAGGAACATGGTGCGCAGGTCTTCCCCACGCAGCAAGCCCAGACCAAACACGACCGCTACAATAATCAATGCCGCAATTGCCAGCGTTTTTCCCAATTGGTCCAGCCGCCGCTGCAACGGGGTTGTTCACTGCCCACCGATTGGATCATTTCGGCAATTTTTCCCAGTTCGGTCTGCATGCCTGTTTCGGTGATTACGGCTGTACCGCGCCCGTAAGTGACCACCGTGCCCATGAAGATGCGGTTATGCTGGTCGCCGAGAGCCGGGTGTTCTTTATGAATCGGCTTGACGTATCTTTTTCAACCGGCTCCGATTCACCGGTCAGCACGGATTCCTGCACCCGCAGGTTGGCGTTTTCCACCAGGCTGCCATCCGCCGGGACGGCATTCCCTGCTTCCAGGAGGATCAACATCCCCAGGCACCAATTGCTGGGCAGGGATTTCGACAACTTTCCCATCCCGGCGAACCCGCACTTTGGGCACAGCCATTTTCTTTAATGCCGCCATGGCCTGTTCGGCGCGATATTCCTGGGTAAATCCAAGGATGGAATTCAACACCACAATCACCAAAATGGCAATCGCGTCTTTATATTCCTGCAGCAAGAGTGTGATCACAGCCGAAATGATCAGCATCACCACCATCGTTTCAGTGAATTGTTCCCAGAGGATTTTCCAGGGGCTTTTTGTGCCGCGGTCCTCGAGTTCATTCAATCCATACCGATCTTGACGCCGCACCACCTCCTGCGAGGTCAACCCTTGTGTACGATCACTTCCAGTTTCCTGGAGGACTTCCTCCACTGTTTTTGTAAACCACCGGTTCATTTGATCCTCTTTTCCAGACAAAATTTGTCTATACCTCTTGACTATTATTTTTAACAAAAAAAGACCAACACACAAGTTGTGTTGGTCTCGCAAACGCTTGAAGCGCAAAGGTTACCGGGATATTGCCCCACGGGATATGCTCCCACGGGATTGTGTCCGTCTTGACGATAACCTATTTCCTGGTGAGGAATGCTACTCCCCAATTACGAATTCAATCCTAACAATTATTCTCCATTTTGTCAAGAAACAATTCAAGAGCTTTTCTGGATTGATCATCAATGTTTCTAAAACGGTATAAACCTTGCAAGCATTCCCTACAAATGATTAGAACCAAATTTCTTACACCATGCTATAATGAAAAGGGTGATTTTCTGTAAAATCACCTAATTTCAACATTAATAAGCTGGAACAGGGAGGGGTATGAACACTCTGCTCGAAAACGTATTTACAATCCTGACATCATCTCCCGAGAATCTTGTTTACCATCTCGTGCTGGTATTTGCGATCATGGCTGCTTTTCAGTCTGTCATGGTGCTCCAACGCAAAAGTGAAGGAAAACAAGCTCGCCGTATGATGCTGGGTCTGGCCGTTCTCCTGCTGGGTCAGATTGTCCTCTTTGTGGCGAGCGCATTCACCTGGCAAGGCCTGGCAAATCCGCAGCTTCTCCTGCCGCCCATCGACCGCGCCGTGACCATCATTAGCCTCACCTGGGCTGTATGGTTGTGGGCGTTCCCCAAACCTACTCGTCTGGCAGATGCCCTGGTTGCCGTTGTCAGCCTGGTGGTGGTAATTTTACTGATCGTCACCTTCGTACTCTGGAACCAAAATCCCCTGACAAGCGGCTTTAATACTTCCCTGCTGGATACCGGCTGGAATGCGCTGGGGATCTTCCTGGTCTTTGCCGGCTTGCTCGTACTCGTCATTCAGCGCGGGGAAGGCTGGGGGATGGGCACCAGCTTCTTATTGCTGCATTTGGCTGGCTTCCTGGCCCATTTTGTTTGGGCCAAAACCGGCGGGGATTATTCTGCTCCCCTGCGCCTGGCGATGCTGTGCGCGTACCCTCTGCTCCCCAGTCTGGTGCAGCACCTTCAGCCCGCGGAGGTCAAATCCGAAACAGCCCCGGTGGTTGAAACTCCGGCAGTTGAAACCCCAATCCCCGTTGTATCTGCTTCCCCGGATATCGAACGCCGGCGCTATACCGCCGACCCGCGTTCTTCTTACACCTGGTTGCAACTCGCTGCTGAGGAAGAATCCCAACATGTTCCTTACGCCATGGCACGCGCCATTGCCCAGTCAATGGTATCTGACCTGTGCATCCTGGTCTCTTCCCCCCCTCATGGGATGATCAATCTGGAATCAGGCTATGACCTCATCCAGGAAGAAGAGCTTGCCCCGGCGGCCCTGCCGCAAAAACAAATGCCCGCCTTGCATGATGCACTCACTCGAGGCGAAACCTTGATCATCAACAACTCCTCGGACTCTATTGATCCGGCCCTGGAACAAATGGGGGCCACGATCGGCCTTGACCAGCCTGGCAACCTGATGCTGATCCCGATTACCGGGAAAAACATCCAGGCAAGCGGTATCATGCTCATGTCGCCCTACTCCAACCGCGAATGGACCCATGACGACCAGACTTATCTGGCTGGTCTCAGTGAGTTGATCTCCCAGATATTGGAAAAAGAACAGCACAAGCCGATATCCAAAACAACACCGCTGAAAAAAGATTCCGACTTACAGCAAGAATTGGCAATCACCCTGAGCAGCCTTTCGGCCATGCAAAAAGACATGGAAGAATCTCATATCAAGATTACTTCGCTGACCCAGGAATTGGAGAAGGCAAAAGAAGATGCCCGCTCCTTTAAGGCTGACCTTGATAACGCTGTTGAAAGCCATACCGACTTGGAACGAAAACTGGCTGAAGCACGCCAGAAAACGGCTGAACTGGACGCCGAGAATAAAAAGACAGCCAGTCTGGCCAAGAAAGACAAACAAGCTGCCGTAAGCGCAGAAATCGCGAAACAGGCAGAAGAACTGGAAATTGCCCGGTCTTCACTGGAACAGTTAAGCCTGGAAAATGAAAACCTGCGACGCGATTTGGAAAGCGCAAGGGCTGAAGGTCCTGAACTGGACGAACAATTCCGCGCAACGCTGGAAGAATCAGCCCGTCTGAAAAATTCACTGGCACAAGCCAACACCAGGATTGCCCAGTTTGAAAGCCAGGCCAGTGGCCCGGCGCCGCTCACGTCCAGTGACCAAAAAACGATCATCGCGCTTGGTCAGGAACTACGCCAGCCGCTTGCTTCGATTGTCGGCTATTCTGACCTCCTGCTCTCTGAAAAAACGGGCATTCTTGGCGCACTCCAGCACCGCCTCATGCTGCGTGTCAAACAATCTACCAAACGGATGACTGATCTTCTTGATGACATCAACAGCATCATCAACCGCTCCGGCGACCGCGAGACATCTGTTGTGGCAGTAGACTTCAACGCCATTGTCGACAAAACCATCGCCAAGGTTGGGAATGGTCTTCGCGATAAGAATATCGCCCTGCATTTTGACCTGCCGGATAATATCCCCTCAGTGCATGTTGACGAAGACTTAATGGAGCAGGTCATTTTCTACCTGATGCAAAATGCCATCCTGGCAACCCCAAAGGAAGGGGAAATCAGCCTGCATGTCAATATTGAAGACGAAGCTGATCAGCCTCATTTCCTGATCCAGATCAAAGACTCTGGCGGCGGGATTGCGATGGAAGACCTGCCGCGTGTATTCTCACGCACCTATCTTGAAGACCATCCCGAAATCAACGGGCTTGGCGATCAGGGCGTTGGACTGTCCATTGCAAAAACCCTCACAGAAGCACACCAGGGCCGCATCTGGGTTGAAAGCGAGAAAGGAAATACCTCTACCTTCAGTGTATTATTCCCCTTCCGCGTAGACGAAGATGAAGGTGAAATAAAAGAAATGGCTGCTGAGTAATCTTATGAAGAATTTGCGAGAAATTCTGGTTGGTCTTTTCATGGCGATGGCTTCCATCATCATCGTTTTTGGCGCGCTATCATTGTCTGCCGCGGAAAATCAAGTAGGTGTCATCCCGGTGGTCAAACCTGCCACTGCGACCGAAGTAGTGGCACCAACATCAACATCACCCGCTGCGCTGCTTTCTGAAAAAACATTGATCGTTGAAGTTAATGAAACTGCCACCCAGCAGCCAACCAAAACGGAAACATCAATCACCTCTCCAACAGTTACCCCTACAGATAGCTGCCAACCACCGGAAAACTGGAACAGCTACACGATCCTGGCTGGCGATACGCTGGACTCCCTATCAAAAACCTATGAAACCAGCATTATCAGTCTCAAAGAAGCCAACTGTCTTGTGAGCAACACCCTGCTGCCCGGTACGATCCTCTATGTGCCGGCGGTTAAAACAACCAAAACTGCTACCCCCCAGCCAACTGCCACAACCATTCAATGCAGTTCTCCACCATATGGCTGGACAACCTACATCGTCAAGATCGGCGACACTTTAACCGCACTAAGTTATCGCTACCAGATCAGCGTGAAAGACCTGCAGAAATACAATTGCCTTGGCAATTCCTATGCCATCACCGTCGGGCAGCAGCTCTTCGTACCCTACCGTGCCACCGTTGTCCCCACATCGCCATCCTGGTGGACGCCCTATCCGACAGCGACCTGGTCACCGCCGTCCACAATCACGCCTTTCCCAACCGCCACGTCTCAGGGAAGCACGAACACCGCCCCCATTGACCTGACTCTCTCTGGAGACAGCATCCCTGAAAACCAGACCGCTGGATCTGTGATTGGCAGTTTCGTCACAGCTGACGCGAATCCTGGCGACACGCACACTTTGACCCTGATCAACGCTGATGGCGGACCATTCACCATCTCAGGCACCAGTCTCACAGCCGGCGGCCCATTGAACTACGAAACAAAGAGCCTCTACACCATCCAGGTGCGCACGACCGACCGTGGGGGGCTGGGCCTGACCAAGACCTTCTGGATTACCGTTACAGATGTCAACGAAGCGCCCACGAACATGACGCTCAGCGGTACAGCAGTCACGTCTGGTCAACCTGCTGGCACAGTAGTCGGTGTGCTGACCACCATGGACGTTGACAACGGCGATTCTCACACCTTCACCCTGTTTGGCGGCGAAACCGCCCCCTTCTCTATTCAGGGCAATGTCCTTGTCACCAATACTCAACTGGACGCAGCAGTGAAGAATAACTACAACATTATCATCCGCAGCACAGACCGCGGCGGATTATGGGTAGACCAACAATTCATCATCAGCGTCCTGCCTGCCACACCCTGAGGCGATATGCAGTCTGTTTCGCCGCAATAAAAAGAAAATGAAAAAACGCCAAATCCTTTTGGGAATTTTGGCCGCAGTCCTTATGGCCTGCGGCCTTCCCATTCGTTATATTGATGAGACCCGCCCGACGCCCTTGCTGCCCACGCTGGAGACTGGCCCCACACTCCTCCCCAGCCTGACGCCTTTCCAACCGCTGGCGCCGACCATGACCGCCGTGATCTCGGAAACTCCCTCCCCCACCCTCGCGCCTTCCAGCACCCCTGTTCCCTCGGCAACACCCTGGCCCACGCCCTGGTTGAGCCGCCCCACCGAACAAGTGAACATCATTGTCCTCGGCTCAGACAAGCGTCCTGGCGCTGGGTACCGCACTGACGTCCTTATCTGGCTTTCCCTCAACCCCGCCGAAGGCACTGCCAGTATCATCTCTTTCCCGCGAGACCTGTATGTCAAAATTCCCGGCCATGATGATAACCGCATTAACGTGGCCCATGCCTTTGGTTTTGAAACCTTGCAAAATACTTTCTGGGTCAATTTTGGCGTCTGGCCGGATCACTATATCCTTGCCGACTTCAACAGCTTTATCGAAATCGTCGACAGCCTGGGCGGCATAGACGTAGACGCCGGACGGGAGATGACCGATAAATGCGACCTGCCTCAGGGCGTGAATGGGTACTGCACTGTCAGTGAAGGGTTCACCCACATGGATGGAGAAACCGCCCTGTGGTACGTGCGCGCCCGCTATACCACCAGTGACTATAATCGCGCCCGCCGTTCACAGGAGGTGTTGATGGGGCTGTTCCGCGGCATGCTCTCGATCAATGCCGTCGCCAATGCTCCTGCACTTTACGAACAGTACCGCAGCGGGGTTGAAACTGATATGAGTGTGTACGACATCATGCCTCTGGTACCCCTGGCTGCAGAAATAACCCAACCTGATCGACTGCGATACTACAACCTCGGTGCCAACGAAGCCGTGCCTTTCACCATCCCCGAGACCGGTGCCCAGGTGCTGATGCCCAATGTAGAAGCCATTCAGGCACTCTTTTGGCAGGCCCTGTCACCATAATTTTCCTGTTTCATTCCCCTCACAAAAATCAAAATATTCATCCCGCAAGCCCGTTTTCCACTCCCCACAAAAGAAACTGAATAGAAATCACTGTTGACTTTTTTTAATAAACCATATACACTATCTTTATAAAGCTATACGAAAGAAAGGTGAAGTGGAGGGCCAAATTAATGAATACTCCCAAAACAGCGGTACATATCACACCCCGGACCCCGCTCCTGCCAGCAATTCAAGCCTGGGAAATCTATCTAAAAGATCAGGATCGTTCGCAATACACGATAAAAGCCTTCATGGGTGATCTCAATCTGCTGGCAAATTACCTGCCGCCCGACCGAACACTGGGCGACATCACCACTGGCGATCTGAACAATTTCCTCAAATGGCTTCAAGATGGGCGCGGAGTGCCTTGCAGCCCAAAAACGCTGGCCCGGCGCATCACCTCGCTCAAGTCATTTTTCCGCTGGCTGCGCGATAACGGCACCATCGTTCTTGACCCGGCTGAAAAAGTTGTCCAAAAATCTGTGATCAGCCCGCTGCCAACAGTGCTATCCCCGGAAGAACAGGTGAAGGTCATTGAAGCTGCCCAGGCCTATCGCGAAGCAGCAAAACCGGATGCACGCCCTTACACGTTGCTCAGCCTGCTGTTCAGCACAAGTATCAAGAAGGGCGAATGCCTGGCGATCCATACCACCCATCTGGAACTGGATGCTCCGCAGCCCTACCTCTTTGTGCGCTATGCCAATCCCAATTACCGCTACAAAGAACGCAAGATTGACCTGCCGCAAGAATGGATTGAGGTCTACCAGGAATACCAGGCACAGTATCAGCCGGATGGCCCCATCTTCCCCTGGTCACCGCGCCGTCTGGAATACCTGCTGGAAGAAATCGGCGAAAACGCTGGGCTTGAAAAGCACCTTTCCTTTGACATGTGCCGATGGACAGCCGCCCTGAATGATTGGAGAAATGGCATGGAGCAGGAAAAAATCCGCCAGAAACTGGGCATTTCCAAAGTGCAATGGCGTGAAGTCAGCATGAAACTGCGCAAACTGGCTGCTAAGATCAACGGTGAATAAACTTCCCCTACATTAAAAACCAAACCTCCCGCGGATTTCGCGGGAGGTTTCTTATTCTGCATTATTCGTAGCAATTCTCCCACTCCAAATGCACTGCTCGCTGCGTATCCGCTGTGAGGCGGAAAGAATGCGCTGGACGGAAGCCCGGGACCGAGGCTATTTCCCCGCCACTGCACACCAACGGCCAGCCTTCGCGGGCGCGGCGGTTCAGTCCCTCATTTACCCAGAAATCCGACAGCTTCATTGAATGTCCATCCATACCCAATGGCCGGAAGCGGTCTCCCGGACGGCGTGTGCGTAACACCAGCGGCAGGGTAAGCAGGTCAGCATCCAGCCAGGCCTGCCAGGGATCTTGCATGGCCCCTGTCAGTTGATCCACATCGATATCTTCCAGCAGGCTCGCCCTCAACCGCCAGTTACCAAACTTGACCTCTCCTGGAACAGCCAGAGCCATTTCCATCTCTGGCGGCATTTGGGGCCAGCCAGGGTCAATCAGCTTTGCGTCCCGCTCTGCCAGAAAGATATGCCCCTTCTCAGCCCACATAACAAGATGAGCGATCAGATCCATCTGCCCTGAATCGGTGGGGTGAGCGATAAAAGCCAGGGCACGCTCCACAGAATCAAAATCAATATCCCGCAGCACAGGCCGCAGACAGGCTATCGCACGCCGCACCAGGCTGCGCTGCATTCCGCGCGGATAACGGCGCAAAGTCTCCGCAGACAGTTCTACAAAATCATCGCCCTGGCGCAAACATACCAGCAGCCAGGCATCATCAATCGCGAGTTGGAGCACTTCATGATCACCTGCCAGGCTCTGCGACATGCGCCTGACGACATCCTTGATCTGTGGGTTATATGCACTAAGATAGGGAATTAACTCATGGCGCAGCCGGTTTCGGAAATAAGTGGTATCGGCGTTACTGGGATCATGCAGGGGCTGTAAATCATGCGCCGCACACCAGGACTCAATCTCGCTGCGCCATATCCCCAACAAAGGCCGCAACAACGGAATTTCCGTGTCCCATTCAGGATGAATGACGCGGTAGGTCATCCCCTTCAACCCCGCCAGTCCCGCCCCGCGCAGCAAATGCATCAATACCGTTTCCACCTGGTCGTCTGCCGTGTGTGCCACGGCAATGCCCTGGGCGCCATGCTGGCGGGCCTGCTCAAACAGGAAACCATAGCGCGCCACTCGCGCTGCTTCCTCAATCGAGAAAGACTCCGCGCGGGCCAGCGCAGCCACATCCTGCCGGTCGGTAACAAATGGCAGTCCGCGTGCTTCCGCTTCCCCCTGCACCTGTTCAGCATCTGCAGCCGATTCGGGGCGCAATCCGTGGTCAAAATGCGCCACGATCAGGGGATAGCCCAACTGATGCAGCACGTCCAGCAGGCACAGACTGTCCGCCCCGCCAGACACCCCCACCAACAGTGGTCGATCCAATCCAAGCGCGCAGTCTTCCTGAAGGATTTTTTGAATGATTTCCAGTTCCATGCTTTGATTATACCTTTTACAAAGATAGGGACAGGCTTTGAAATCCTGTCCCTACGACAAAACACTGCAAATGATTTCCCCGACTCGCAGTCTATTCTCCGCCCAAATGACGGTACATCTCAATCCGTCGAAACGCCTCAATATACCCCATCTCGTACATCGCCTGCAACTGCGGATCAACCTCGGAGATATTCTCCACATAGGTGTCCTTCATCGGGAATTTCTGATGTAATTGCCGCAGCAGTTCCAACCCAACCACATGCGGGTCTCCCTCCTCGGTATGCATCACAAAATGAGTGAGGATGAATTTCTGACATCTGAAAACCATCCAGCCGCTGCTGCCATTCACTTCCACATGCAAGCCGCTCACATCGCCTGAATTTAAATACGTCTCAGCATGGTTGGTCCACGCCTGCGGTACCGGATGCAATGCCAGATACTGCATCGCTTCTTCCTGTGACATCCAGCGGACTTTGCCGGCCGGTAATATTTTGGGACTGCCTGGCGGACGGCGCAGGATCAGCAATTCGCGCATCTCATGAAAATTGCATTTGAGGAACAACTGATGCGCAGGCGCATTATTCTTGATCACTTCCAGGATGTTAAGCGGAACCCCTGCTTCATCTGATCTGGCAAGCATGAAGCGCATGATCGATTCGCCAACCCCCCCTCGCCGGCTGACAGGCAGCACCCCCAACCGGGTGATCCACGACCGCCCAGGGCGCATTCCCAACATACCCAGCGCCAACATTTCATCCCGATCCATCGCGACCACAGAGCGGTCCATATCAACATCATAATGATGGACATACTCCTCCAGCCTTTTTGCGTTCATTGGCATCGGCACGAGATAATCAACGCGGGTCTGATTATAAGCATACGTCAATTCTTCAATGGTAAATTCACTGGCCGGGATCAACTTATGCAGCATAAAATCTCAATTCTCTTTTTTGGAAAAATAATCGTTGACAACCTCAATGAAGTAGCGCACATTGATCGGCTTGCTGACGTAACCGTCACAGCCATAAGCATTGACCATATTTCGCGCGGTTTCTTCTGGCCAGGCGCTGACCACAATGATCGGCACATTTACCAGATCTGGCACATTTCGCAAATAGCCTACCAGAGTCTGACCATCGATGTCAGGCAGTCCCAGATCCAGCAATATCATTTCAGGGATGTGCTTCTCGGCCATCTCAAGTCCCTGTCCAGCCGTTTTTGCCCACAACACTTCATACCCCTGTGAAGTAAGGATTTTTTGAACCAGCATGGCGTTATCGGGAATATCTTCAATCAACAAAATTGTATGCATCCTGACACCTTTTATCAACCAATGAATTATCGTACAGCGTAGCTTCGATTATATACCATAATCGTTTGCGTATCCCCTGCAACATTTCATCGGGAGCCGTAAAATTCTGTAGAATCGTCCCGCGATATCATTTCCAAAAACATTTGGAAGCTTTAGGCTGAGCTTGTCGACATTGTACCCGGATGGGTAAACCGAAGCGGTGGGCATGGACGATCCAAACGAAATTTTCAATATCTTGTAATTTCTCCCATTACAACTATAGGATTGACATGATAAAATGTGATAAATTAACAATCCATTATGGAGGATGTTCATGTCTCAGGAAAGAACAAGGAAGATAGCAATCACTGGTGTTTTAGGCGCCATTTCAATTGTGTTGGGCGTGACCCGTCTGGGTTTCATTCCCTGGTTCAGCGGTGCTTCCCTGACCGTGATGCACATTCCGGCCATCATCGGCGCGATCCTTGAAGGTCCATTTGTTGGCGCAACCATTGGTCTGATTTTTGGTCTGTTCAGCATGCTGCAAGCCGCCATCGCCCCCACCGGTCCGACCGATGTGTGGTTCACCAACCCACTGCTGGCCGTAGTCCCAAGGCTGTTCATTGGTCCCGTGGCCTATTACGTGTGGAAAGCTCTGTCTCGCTGGCAGGTGCCGGCCCTGATCGTGGCTGGCATTGCTGGCAGCCTGACCAACACCATCCTCGTATTGAGCGTGATCGGCATCTTCGGTTATGTTCCCTGGGCCATCCTGCCGGGGATCGTGGTAGCAAACGGCCTGCCCGAAGCCGCCGCCTCAGCCATCCTGACCCTGACTGTGATCGCCGCCTGGCGGCAGATCAAGATCGGCAAAAAAGACGGGGCTGATCTGTAGCACATTCACCTGATAACATAAACCCGCACCTCTTGAGCTCAGAAAAGTCGAAGGGTGCGGGTTTTTCAATTCATATCCCCGCCATTTTACCAATAGCGGGCGAAATGAATTATCCCAACAGGACAATCATTACTGCCAGCAGCATCCCCACGCCCACCGCTAACCAATCCATCCAACGATAATGGAGTTCATACATCGAGGTACGCGCCGCACTGCCCCCATATCCGCGGGCATCCATCGCCAGCGCCAGGTTTTCGGCACGGCGCAGGCTGTTCAGAAACAACGGCACGATCATCGGCAGCGCCTGACGCACACGGCTCAACAGGCCGCCGCGTCCTTTGCCCCATGCTGCCCCGCGCGAAGCCTGGGCCTTCACAATCCGCTCAGCAGATTGAGTCAGGAAGGGAATGAACCGCACAGTTACCTGCACCATCAAAACAATATCATCCACTGGCAGTCTCAATCGTCGCAACGGACGCAGCAGCAGATTCAACCCCAGGATCAACTCGGAAATGGACAAGGTGAAGGAAGACAGACTCAGCCACAACACCAGCGACGCAAACCGGAGCAGCAAAATAACGCCTTCCAGCAGCCCGCTCACCGTCACCCGCAGCAGCCAAAACTGGAAGATCGCTGTCTCGGTACCACGAGAGCGCATGATAACCTGTAACACAGCCAGGATCAACAGAAAAGGCAGCGGTGGCAGCAATCCTTTCAACGCATACCGCAGCGGAATCCTTGCCCATAATAATCCGATACAAGCAAGCAGCAAGCTTAGTCCAAGTCCAGATATCCCCTTTACAATCGTGACTGATGCCAGAAACGCAATGAAAATAACGATCCGGGCACGTGGGTCTATGCGGTGTAATCGTGAACCGGTAGGCAAATACTGCCCGAAGGTCATGCGCTGCATGAATTCAAAATTGCTCAACCAGCACCCCCCGGCATTGCTGCTAATGCTTTTTCCAGCCCATACAGGTCAACAACCCCTGCCGGTAAAGGCCATCCGTTCATCCGTAGTTTTGTGATGATGCGTGCCGCGGGCGGTGGAAGAAGTCCTGATGTCTGTAATTCTCCTGTTTGGGCAAAGACCTCACCCAAAGCACCTTCCAGAGCAACCTGTCCCTGATGCAACACGAGCAAACGGTCCGTCAAGGCAACCAGATCATCCATGTGATGTGATGAAACCACAAACGTCATGCCTTCAGCGCGCAGAGCCTGCAAATGGGCGATCAATTCCAACCGGGACTGCGGATCGAGTCCGGCTGTCGGCTCATCCAGCAGCAGCACCTCTGGCTGCAAGGAAAGCATTGCCGCAAGGGCTACCTTGCGTTTCTCGCCGCCGCTGAGGGTGAATGTTAGCCTGTCCTTGAAGGTCTCAAAATCCAGGCCAACCTGTTCCATCGCCCACTGCACTCGCTGACGCAAGGCTGTCTTGTCCAGGCCCTGCAGGCGCGGACCATAGGCAATTTCATCGCCCACATATTGTTCAAAAAACTGGGCTTCGGGGTTTTGGAAAACCAGCCCCACCTTCTGACAAACCTGGTAAACCGTTATCTCCGGCGAATTAAAATCAAACTGCCCTACCCGTACCCGCCCAGTGAACGGTTTGTACAGGCAGTTCAAATGCTGCATCAGGGTTGACTTTCCTGACCCCGTGCCGCCAATCAACCCCTGTGCGCCACCTTTCTCTACGCGCAAGTCCACATCCTGCAATGCCTGATGAGCAAAGGGAGTTTCCAGTAAATACGTGTGGGAAAGACCTTGAACCTCAATCCATGCTTCAGATTCTGCCACGAATTGCGTTTCGGGAATATCCGGCACAACGCCTGCTTCATGCGCATGCGGCAAGGCAGCCAGCAAATCCTCCAGCGTCAGGATGTTCTCCGGCAAAGCAGGGAATGTCCCGCGCAGCACAGCAGCCGCTTTAACCGCTGGCGGCAGATCCAGTCCCAGATTGGCCAGCCGGGTCGCATCCGCAAACACCTCTTGCGGCGCGCCATCCACTGCAACCTGCCCCCTGTCAAGAACAATTACCCGTTCCGCCTGGGCTGCCTCTTCCATATAGTGGGTAATGAAAATGATCGTCAACCCTTCCTGGTGCAGACGATGCATCATCTCCATCACTGTACGGCGGCCAGCAGGGTCCAGCATGGCAGTGGCCTCATCAAACACAATGCAGCGCGGTTTCATGGCCAGGATGCCTGCCAGGGCAACCCGCTGCATCTGTCCGGCAGAAAGCAAATGAGGAGGGCGGGTTCGACAGTCCCACATGTCCACTTCCCGCAAGGCAGCCTCTACCCGTTGGCGCACTTCTGCTGGTGGCAGGCCAAGATTTTCCACGCCGAAAGCCACATCATTTTCTACCACCGTAGCCACCATCTGGTCTTCAGGGAACTGGAAAACCATCCCCACAGTTGAAAGGATGGTTTGTCGATTTTCAGTTTGGGAAGTATCAAGGCCGGTCACCCGCACCATTCCCGCTGTGGGCAGCAGAAGTCCATTCAGATGTCGTGCCAGGGTCGTTTTGCCGGAGCCATTCGAACCGACGATAGCCACCATCTCACCCGCAGCGATGTGTAGCGAAATATCGCGCAACGCTGGCGGCACTTTCGTGTCCTCCACACTGTGTCTGTAAGTGATCTGGTCAACTTCGATCAAATGGCTCATTGCACCCTGGTAGTTACCATGATTTTTTCTCTCTTGTTAAGCGGCGAATGATTTTATCATATCCCCTCTTCAGCAGTCAATTTGGTTGGTGATGAAGATCTGCTCCCGCAAGAATCAAAAGCGGGTGCGAAAAATTCGCACCCGCAGATTTATAAACCTGGTAATTCTTTAGTCCACCGAGAAGAAATACGCGCGGGTAAAGAGATAGACGAAATACAAAATGATCAAATAGACCGCATGCCCCTTCTTCAACTTGCCTTTCGTGAACCAAAGAATGGCCCACAGGATCGCCCCGGTAATTGTCTCCCACGGCAGGTCCCAGGCAACCAACGGGCGCGGCACCCAGTATGTGGAAACCAGCGCGCCGCCGCCAATGGCAACCAGCGGGTTAGTGATATTGCTACCCACCAACGCCCCCAGGGAAATACCATGCTCTTTATTGCCGATTCCGGCAATCGCGGTGGTCAATTCCGGCAAAGCCGAAGCCAGGCCCAGGGTAACCACGCCGATCAAAGAACCACTGATCCCGGTGCGATTGACCAAAAGCTCGGTCAATTGCAGCACAATCGCAGCAGCCACAATCGTTAGACCAATCATCGCCAGAGAGACCAGCGTATCAACGCCAACTTCTTTCATATTCTTCGGTACATTCTCGGCAATTTCTTCACTTTCGTGAATATTATCTTCTTTTTTATAGTGCTTGCGTTCATCTTTATATAGATAATAACTGTAGACAATGAAAGTGCCAAAAAGAATAGCTCCGTCAACGCGGGAATAAATACCATCCACGCCGAGAATGATGCACATAATGGTTGTGCCGATCATTGGCACCATGCTCTTCCACAGGAAGTAGCGCCGGAAATACATCGTCCCGGCCAGGATAATTACAATACCCATCACCAATGTTTGCTGGACGACATCCGAACCAATATTTGCCCCCAACACGATCGCTGAACCGGTCTTATAATCCAGGGTCCCGGTCAAAATATTTACCGATGCCGTGATATGGGAAGTAATTTCAGGAATACTGGTGGCCAAAGAGATCACCGTCATCCCCATGAAAGTAGATGATAACTGGAAATAAGAAGCGATGCCAACCAGTTTTTTGACCGCCTCGTTTGAACTAAGAACCAGCGTCGCCAATGCGGCAATGCCGACGAGGGAGACGACCCAAAGACTTTGTGAAGCTAACACAATGTTCCTCCTGAAACAGATAATGAATGCGTAAAGATTTGCATTATTCCTATATTATTGAAATATATTTCAAGGTCCGCACCGCATGATTCACCGGTATACGAGACCCACACAAACCTGAAGTATACCCAAAATATTATACGGGGTCAATATTATTGGAACAAACTGCTTTCTCCTCTTTTCCGATTTAACACAATATTAACTGAAGATTTTTTCCCATTTGCGAACAATATGCACAAATAATCCGATAATCCCCATAGATAACAAATAAATCGACCATCAAAAGAGGTGGTATCAGAAATTAACTACCCATCCCTCCCACATGGGAACAGCGACACTGTCCTGTATATTGGACGGGATAAGGAATATACTGTACAAAACAGCGCTTTTACTGTGTGAGGGTCACCTTGTTCAGTCCGCGGGGCGATTCGGTATTGAACCCTTTAGCTTCTGTCAGATAATATGTGAACAACTGCCCTGCCAAAATGGTGGCAATCGGACTGAGCCATTCGGGAATCCCCTCCGGCAAGGGGATAGCGACATCTGCCAGATCCAGCGCTTCCTGTCGATCCGAGATAACCAGTAAATCGACCTGATTTTCCTGTTTGAGTCCCTTCACCAATCCCAATAAATCGTCATACACTGCACCAGACGGCATCACCGCGAACACCGGGAAACCCTGGCTGACAATCGCAATCGGCCCATGCCGGAAATCCGCAGAGGAATACGGTTCCGAAACAATATAGGTCATCTCCTTCAACTTCAAGGACCACTCATACGCTGTGGCATAGTTATACCCGCGTCCGCAGATCACACACTGATTCATAAATCGGTAACGCCTGGCGTAATTCGCAATGCGCTCTTCCAGGTCCAGCACGGCCTGCAAAGCCTGCGGCAGTTGGGCAATCGCTTCCAGCCGTGTCTTGTCGTTTGCCAAAGCAACTGAGAGCAAGGCAATGCTTAACAATTGGGCAGTATAGCTCTTGGTGGCAGCCACGGCCAATTCGGGACCGGCCATCACATTCACATGAAATTCACTGGCCTCGGCCATCGGGGATTGCGGTGCATTTGTCAGCGATAAAGTCAAAGCACCCTGCTTGCGCCCTTCCGTAATCACACTGACGATATCCGGTGATTTGCCAGACTGGGAGATACCCAGCACCAGCGCATTTTTCAACTGCGGTGGCTGGTTATAAATACTAAACAACGAGGGAGCAGCCAGCGCAATCGGCATCCTGTTATATGCCCCTAACAGGTACTTGGCATACAGCCCTGCATGGTCCGATGTGCCTCGCGCCGAAAGGAAAATGAAATTCACCTTCTGCCGGCGGATTTCCTCCGCCACCATTTGAATATGATCCCATTGATTCGCCAGCAAACGCCCTACCAGTTGGGGCTGCTCCATAATCTCTTCGCGTAAACTCATATTGACCTCTTTGGGGAAATGTCTGAACCGCCCTTACAAGCGGGTAAATTCTTCTTATATATTAATCGATGATAACAAAAAAATCTATGCTGATACTTCTGAGGAAAGCATTCAAGCAGATAAAACTATTTAGATAGTTGCGCTGATGGTTCTCCGGTTATTACTTTATCAACCTCAACACAATGAAAATTTACGGATTATGCTGTGGGAAACAGCAATCCTGGCAATTCAAATCCAACAATCTCAATGAACTTCAAACCCAATTTATCATTTTCGAAAACCCAAAAACGAATGTTGGTTATGCTATAATTTCGTTAACGTGAGGTTAACGAAATGTAAAGGGGAGGATCTATATTGCGAAAGATAGTATCCTGCGTTTTCATATGTTAACCATTACACAATTATTTTTAAGGAGGACTACATGTCCAAGAAAAAGTTTTTCGCTACGTTAATGGTTCTTTTCATCATCGCAACCCTTGCTCTTTCTGCCTGCGCGCCAGCCGCTGCCCCCGCCGAGGAAGCACCTGCAGCAGAAGAAGCTCCCGTTGAAGAAGCCGCCCCGGCTGAAGAAGAAGCAGCTGTTGAAGAAGAAGCTGCTCCTGCCGAAGAGATGGCCGAAGAGCTTGAAGCAACCGACAAGCTGGTGATCTATTCCCCCAACAGCGACAACCTGCTCAACTCCACCATTCCCGTCTTTGAAGAAATGTACGGCGTAGAAGTTGAAGTCATCTCAGCCGGAACCGGCGAGACCTTCAAGCGTCTGCAGGGTGAAAAGAACAACCCCTATGCTGATATTGCTTATGGTGGCGCTTACGCAACCTATTTGCTCAATGAAGACCTGTTCCAGGAATACGTTTCCCCGAACAATGAAAACGTCATTGACCTGTATCAGAATACCACCGGTTTCATCACCCCCTACGTTCTTGATGGCAGCGTTATTCTGGTCAACAAAAGCCTGATTGGTGACATTGAGATCAATGGCTATGCAGATCTTCTCAATCCTGAACTGTCCGGCAAGATCGTTTCCGCCAACCCCACCGCCTCCTCCAGTGCATTCGCCCACCTGACCAACATGCTTAACGCTATGGGCGGCGGCGACCTGGAAAGTCAGGAAGCCTGGGACTTTGTTGCACAACTCTTCGCCAACACCGTTGTCATCGACAGCTCCAGCTCAGTCTGGAAAGGCGTTCGCGATGGCGAATACACCGTTGGTCTCTCCTACGAAGACCCCAGTGTAACCCTGGTTCGCGACGGCGCAGATGTTGAAGTTGTCTACATGGAAGAAGGCGTTGTATATCTGCCCGCCGGCTCCGGCATCATCAAAGACTGCGAAAACCTGTTGAATGCCCGCCGCTTCATTGACCTGATCATCTCCGAAGAAATCCAGAACACTTTCGCCGCCACCCTCACCAACCGCCCTGTGCTGGCTGGTGTGGAAACAGCTGATTACATGGTTCCCTTCGAAGACATCAACGTTCTCTCAGAAGATACCCCCTATGTTTCCGCAAACAAGGAAGCTTTCCAGGAACGCTTCAAAGAGATCTATGTAGCAACCGTTCAATAAGCTCTGCTAGTATGAATGGGGAAGGCAAATTCCTGATGGGATTTGCTCTTCCCCATATTTTTTAGAATTCCATTCATGCAATTCACGAATTCCCCGGATTCATTTTTCATTAAGTTGATGGCTGGCATCATATCATCATTCCTTTTCTATTTCTGACAATCAATATTCCCATCCACTTGTGATCACTATCGACACTTGATCGATATTAATTCCGGCAATCAAAATCTGAAAACGAACGAAAGGTACAACGGATGAGCGTAAACATAATTATTAAAAACGCTGTAAAAAAATTTGGAGACAACACGGTTATCTCTGACATTTCCCTGGACATTAAAGACAAAGAACTTTTTACCCTTCTCGGACCTTCGGGCTGTGGAAAAACAACCCTGCTCCGGATGATCGCTGGTTTCAACACCATTGAAGGCGGTGACTTTTTCTTCAATGAGAAAAGAATCAATGATATGAAAGTCAGCAACCGCAATATCGGTATGGTCTTTCAGAACTACGCCATCTTTCCCCATTTAACTGTTCGCCAAAATGTGGAATTCGGGCTCAGAAACCGTGACTACAACAAAGATGAAATCAAACAGGAAGCAGATAAATTCCTCAAGCTGATGCAAATCTTTGAATTGCGTGACCGGAAACCCGAACAGCTTTCCGGCGGGCAGCAGCAGCGCGTGGCCCTGGCCCGTGCCCTGGTGATCAAACCCGATGTCCTCTTGATGGACGAGCCCCTCTCCAACCTTGATGCAAAGCTTCGTCTGGAAATGCGGCAGGTCATTCGTGATATTCAAAAAGAAGTTGGTATCACCACCGTCTACGTTACCCATGACCAGGAAGAAGCCATGGCGATTTCAGACCGCATCGCCGTGATGAATAACGGGCATATCCAGCATATTGGCAAGCCGCAGGATATTTATCACCGTCCCAGAAACAAATTTGTGGCCACATTCATTGGCCGGACTAATTTCCTCGAAGCCAATTATCAGGCTGCCAATAAGAAAATCACCTTCGGAGATTACAGCTTTACCATTGATGATCTCTCGGCAGAGGAAGATTGCCCTGTGCTCCTCTCCGTTCGTCCGGAAGATATTCTGTTGAAGAATGAAGATGCATCTCCATTCAAAGGCACACTCAAAGACAGTTTCTTCCTGGGCTTGAACACCCATCTCCTGATCGAACTCGCCCACAACAATCAACTCGTCGAAGTCATCCAGGAATCCTCACTGGAAAGTCTTCTGCCTGTGGGAGAAAAAGTGTCCCTGACCATCAAAAGCCACAAAATAAATGTTTACTCTGAAGACGGCTCGATAAATCTCATCAGGAAGGACTAAAACTATGCACCGAAAAATGAGATTTGATCTTTGGACAATTATTTCCCTGGCAATGCTTGGGCTCTATGCGGTGTTCCTCATCCTCCCGATGATGAACCTGATGACCCAGGCAGTATTGGACAAGGAAACGGGTCAATTCACCTTAAACTCTTTCGTCAAGTTCTTCAGCACACCCTACTACTTTTAACACCCTGCTGAACAGCTTTAAAGTAACCATAGCGGTTACCATTTTGACCCTTATCGTTGGCACCCCCTTAGCATATATCTTTACACGTTATGAGATCAAGGGGAAAAAATTCCTGAAAGTCTTGATCATTCTTTCATCCATGTCTGCCCCATTCATCGGCGCATACTCATGGATCCTGCTCCTGGGACGTAACGGTGTGATCACACAGGTCTTCAAGAATGCCCTGGGAATCACCATCCCCAATATTTATGGCTTTATCGGCATCTTGCTCGTGCTAACACTGCAGCTTTACCCACTGATCTTCCTGTATGTCTCCGGCGCGCTGAAAAATGTGGATAACTCACTGCTGGAAGCCAGTGAAAACCTGGGGCGCTCTGGCGCAAAGCGCTTCTTCACCATCATCATTCCGCTTATCATGCCCACTCTGCTGGCCGGCGGTCTGCTGGTATTCATGAGAGCCCTGGCTGATTTCGGCACCCCAATGCTAATTGGTGAAGGGTACCGAACTTTTCCTGTCACCATCTTTAATGAATTCATCAGTGAGCTTGGCGGAGATGATGGATTTGCTGCTGCAATTTCTATCGTGGCTATCGTGATTACAACAGTCGTTTTTCTGATGCAGAGATATATCTCTGTCAGCAAATCATTTTCCATGAATTCCATCAACAAGATCAAACCCAAAAAAATCGACGGGATAAAAAACATTCTGATCCATGCATATTCCTATTTGTTGATTGGCATCTCAATCATGCCGCAGGTTTACATCTTCTACACGTCCTTTAAGAATGTCAATGGAACTACCTTTGCGCCTGGATATTCATTCCAGAGTTATACCGCCGCATTCGACAAAGTAGGCAGAGCGATCTCCAACACGATGATCATCCCTGCGATCTCCCTGGTCATCATTGTATTCCTGGCAGTGCTGCTTGCTTATATCTCTGTTCGACGCCCAGGGCCTATCTCGACTGTACTGGATACCGTCTCAATGATCCCCTATATCATCCCCGGATCTGTGATTGGTATTACCTTGTTGATCGCATTCAACAAGCCTCCATTAATTCTCAGCGGAACAATGGCCATCATGGTCATCGGTCTGGTCATTCGCAGAATACCCTATACCATCCGCTCTACTGCGGCCATCTTGCAGCAAATCCCGATGAATATTGAAGAGGCTGCGCTCAGTCTGGGCAGTTCCAAACTCAACACTTTCTACAAGATCACCATGCCCATGATGGCAGCCGGCATCATATCCGGTGCAATCCTGAGCTGGATCACCATGATCAGTGAGCTTTCTACGGCTATTCTCCTCTACACAGCACGCACGAAAACACTGACGACTGAAATCTACACACAGATCATCCGCGGGAACTATGGCATCGCCGCGTCGCTCTCCACCATTCTGGCTGTGCTGACGATCGTCTCATTGCTGATCTTCAACAAAGTTTCAGGAGATGGCGATTTGTCGATGTAAATCCTCCCTGATCAATTCGCACAAACCATCATCCCCGCAGCTGCAAAGCCTGCGGGGATTTACTTGTTCCATTCTCTTTATATTGAAAACACAAGTCAATAGCTGTGGCTGTACTAATTTTCTCGTCACTCAACTATCCAAATATTGTTATCAAGCTCGATCTGCGGTACGCGAAATAGCGGGTCGATCTGGATCTCCAGTGGTTTTTCCTCACTCACGAACTTGACACTATACCGCCCGTCCGACTTCAAACGCAGGTCGATCAGTTGCCACGTTTCATCAGGGAAAGCCCTGTACCCCAACGCAGAGAATATCTCAATCGTCCCGTCAGCTTCGATTCCCAGGTCTACCTGCACAGCATAGCCTTCATCTACTTGTTGGACAGCCACATCATCAATTCTCAGATCAACCTGCGCGTTGCGGATCGTCCACTGCGCCACAGCCGCGGCCACATCCGCTTCAGTGTGATTCTGCATACAGTCGACAAAGTCTTCATACGTCACCGTCTGTCCTCCGTGCAATGCATAAAAATCAAGCAGTCCGGCCAGAAACGCATCCGTGCCCATCGTCTGCCGCAACTGCTCCCACACCAGCGCGCCGTAATCATACACCAGCGCCCAGTCATCAAACCAGCTATCATCCAAGCTGTCGAGACTGCTCTTATGCAAATACGCTTCCTGCTCAATGAAACCCTCAAGATGCCGCTGCCGGTTGCTGGCCCCGGCTTCAACTCCCATCAACCTCTCTTTTGCCCAGGAGGCCATGAAATTGGCGCCGCCTTCCACCCACCACTCGACCAGTTCTCCTTCCCAGTTCAAGCCCCAGGCATTCCACAGATGGTAACCCTCATGCGCCACAAGGTGGGTAAATATATCCCTGGCTTCTTCGTCGTAGTCCACAAAAGGCTGAATATCGCCCAGGAAAATGATATTCCCGTTGCTTTCTCCCCCGCCTTTTTCATTTTCCAAATCCGGGAATACAATACGAAAACTGCCAGCCTGTGGTTTGCCAAACGTCTCCACGTATAGTGACAAAGTATCAGCTATTGTCTCCAGCATATCTGGTGAAAGATCAAGATGCGCTGGTGAGAATATCTCGATTTGTATGCCTTCCACCTCGTCGCGCATCACAGTGTACGGCGCGCAGGAAAATGAAGGATCATATGGGATACTGGATTGGTATGTAACGGTGGAATATCCGCCGCTCCTCTTTTCACCCACCCGTTCACCAGGCATGGCGCATTGCAAACCGTCCGGGTGTCGGACCGCTAGAGTGAACGGCGCTTCGAGGCTGCCTTCCACCAGCGGGAATGCACCGCTCTCCGGCCCGCCTGCGTGGCTGCTCTGCGGACTAACGAACAACTCGTACATATTCTCCGCCAGCCCATCCTGGATCGCCTCCGGTGGAAGATGATATTCCAGAACCAGCACCAAATTCTCTTCCATCGGTAGTTCTTCTTCAGCTAAGATCTCGATCTCAGCGACCTCAAACTCCCCCCACCAATACGCTGTCGAGTGCGTGTCAACTTGTTCCCACTTGGTAACCGCGAGCTCGTTCCCCTCCTCATCCTGCAATGCCAGCTGGTCGACCACCAAACCATCTCCGATGAAAAAGGACAGCTTACGTCCTTCAACCAAATTCCCCGTGAGTGTGACCATCTGTGTTGAACGAAACTCGCCCGCTTCAGGATCGATCTCAAATTCCAAATCATAGAAGACGATCCCCTCATCCGCAGTATACGCAGCCGGATTGAGGAGTTCAGGTGCCTGCGGCACGCATCCTGCCAAAAGCAAGACAAGAACAAATAGGTAGATTATCAATCTGCTCTGCAATTGCTTCATTCGATTCTATTCGGAACACACCCGTGCGGCATATTTCGGATCGGGACATGGGATCTTGCATACCAATGCACCCGTACGATCATTTGGCACCATGCAGCCTTGCTGCGGCTCCGGTTCGCCCTCCGATTCAGGCTCTTCCACGGGCACCACGACATCAGGGGGATCGCCAGTCTCCAGCACCGGATACAAACCGGGGAAGAACACCATATCCTGCGGGACCGGCTCCAATACACTCATATTCACCCAGCACTCGAGTTCATTCTTGAGTTTGAACATGCCCCAGGTCGCGTCTTCATTCAGCCCCAGCAACTCGGCTGTATCGCCTGTATACATGGCGCTTACATGATTCGTGTTCTCTCCTATCCAAGGGTCTCTACGACAGTTAGTGGTTTGGAGCGCTTTGAACTCCGGGAATTTGTAACAGTTGCCGTAAATATCCAGATAAAATGAGAAGGTTTCACTCCAGGGGCCGGGGCTTAAATCTGACACAGCCCTGGCGCGCCAGTAATAGAGATTGCAGTCCTGGGTACCTGAAAAATCATCACCATAGATCCACCATGCACCTTCCTTTTTTCCAAGTGTGGGTCCCGATGGATTCAGATTTTTTGTTTCGATGAAATCCATATTCGTAGAATATTCAATTTCAAAACGATCAGGCGCACATTCGCCAACCGGGTATTTTATTTCCGCATACACTTCGGTTGAATATTCACCCTTACCCGTATCCACTGTCCCATCTGCTGGCGAAACAAGCGTGGGCGCCACCAGGTCTCCAACGCCGCAGATTGGACCGGTACGGAAATACCCTCCATAATCTCGATCAGGCAAAGTATTTCCATTGGCATCAAACGCATGCAACTTCCATTGATAGGCAGTCGCCGGCTCGAGGGTAATCAGCTTCGTCCATTCCTCCAGTGTGGGAGGGGCAGGATTAAATAAACTTTCCCAAACCGACGAGGCTTCATTTCCATAATGTGTGATCTTGATCTCATATTCATTTGGCACACATTCCATGTCCCATGTCAATGTTAGGTTTACCGGGGAGGATGCGTCAATGGGCGTTAGAACTGAATGATGTATAGGTCCCATATCGCCCGATTCACAAGCTGAGGCAATCGCTTCCAGCACTTCCGTGTTCGGTTCAACAGCAACAACGATGTCAGTATCTTGTTCTGTTGGCTCGGGTGCGCATGAAACAAGCAGAAAAATCAACAAAAGGGAAATCATCCAGCGGGTTTTCATCGCTCCTCCTCCTAAAAAAAACACCTATATAAACATTATAGGTCGCAAATTCCTTAATACAACCCCGCCTCCTTTCAATGCCTGCTTTTTCATCCTGTAAAGTAGCGTTAGGAGCCCATGACCATGGGCTTACGAACCCCTTGCATTTGATAGCACCAGGCATTACCTATGACTGTACCTGAAGTCATAGCGGTCACAAATAACAGTCACTTTCCACATTTTTCTATTGACGCAGGATTATTGGCTACGTACAATGTGTTCACTGAACGTTCAACGAAAAAACAACGTTTATGAAAGGCAACCAAATGAACAAAAAATCTCGTGTCGCTGTCATTGGATCGCTCTCGATCTCCATTCCCCTGATCCTAATCAACCTGTTGACCACGCCCCGTATCTTGTGGTCGTTCATCCCGGCTTTTGCGGTGTTGTGGTGGCCTCTTGCAATATTTTTTGGGGACAACAAAAAGGCCCTGTCCATCGCAGGGAGTGCCCACATTATCCTCTTCCTGGCAGGGATCAATCTCATCTTCTCGCCGCGTGTGAACTGGGCTTTCATCCCCTGCTTCGCCGTCCTGTGGTGGCCCATTGCCATATTCTTAGGCAGAAAGAATAAAGCCCTTTCAATAATTGGGAGTTTGCATATCATTGCTTTGATCATTGGCATTAACGCGATCTTCTCTCCAGGCTATCAATGGGCAATGTTTGTCATCTTCCCAATCATATGGTGGCCGATCAGTATTTTCCGTGGAGAAAAGGCAAAATCAATCCCCTTTGCCATCGTAAGCTCGGTCATCATTACGATCTATTATGTATTGATCAATATCTTTGTTGAACCGCGCCATCCGTTCTGGATCTATGTTGCCTATGCACTGATATGGTGGCCCCTGTGCCTCGCTTTTAGGGGCAAAATTGGCGGAAAAATCATTGCTATAATTGCATTGCTTGCCAATATTGCCTTTATTCTGTACATCAGTCAAATCGTCAGGCCCGAATATAACTGGTCGATCTATCTTTTTGGACCCGCCATTTTATTCTCCATCATGATTTTCATTGGGGAAAAATGCAAAACATTATCCTTCTCTATCTTTGCATACATTTCCTTGCTGGTCTACTATGGCTACGTCAATTACTTTATTGAGAATGGACACCCTTTTATTATCTATATCGCCTTTACATTCGCGTGGTGGCCGATCAGTCTAAGTTATGCCAGGCACAAAAATGCATTCAGGTTCAGCCTGGTCTCGTTCTCTCTGATCGCCGCGTTCTTTATCGGCACCAACATGGTCACAACCTCGCATATTCTTTGGGCTGTCTATCCAATAGGTGCCGCAGCTTTTTGGCCACTGAGCGTGCTCATTTTTGGCAGGAAAAACAAGAAAGAAAAACTGCTCAAAGTACAGCAGAAAGCGTAAGTTTTAGAACCAGTTTCTGAAAGGACCAGTATGTCACCAAGAGGAAAAGAACAAAACGAACAAATGCGCAAAGAAACTTTTGAAAAGATCACAAAAGGAGCTTTGGAAGTTTTTTCTAAATATGGTTTCTATGGGACCACAATTTAGAAGATCACTGAAGCCTCTGGTTTGAGTTACGGACTGGTATATTATTACTTCCCCTCAAAAGAGCAAATATTCATCTATCTGGTTGAAGAAGCCTTGAGACAATCACAGGCAGTATTTGAGCGCGCGCTTGAAGATGATGGGTCTCCCTGGGAGATACTAAGCCGTTTTGCAGAAACATTGCTGCATGAAATCATTGTCAGGTGACTCGACATTATATTTTCACATCATGCTTCAGGCATTGACCCAGGGCGATGAATTCACCGAACTGCAAAGCAAGATTGCCGAATATAGTATGCGCTTATATGAATTGATGATCCCCATTATTGTCGCTGGTCAAGCAGAGGGATCGGTCTCAGAGGGAGATCCGATGGGACTTATCACTGCATTTCTTTCATTGGTTCAAGGGCTGGCGCTATTTACACGAAATTCTGAAAATAACCACACTGCTGTCACGCCGGAAATATTGCTCAAAGTGTTGAAGAAATGAGTTAGAATGAAACAGCAAGGCATCCCGCTTTGAATACAGAACACCCTGAAGGAGCAGCAAAAATGTCGAAAATACTGGTTTTGTTTTATTCCTATGAAGGAAGTACAAGAAAAATCGCTGAACGAATTGCCACCAGCATTGATGCTGATATTGAAGAAATTAAGCCCGTCAACGAAATGAAGTCGAAAGGCTTCAGCAAATATGTCTGGGGCGGCAGTCAGGTAGTAATGAAGAAGAGACCCGCATTAATGCCCTTGAAAGTAGACTTGGATCAGTATGACACCATCCTCCTCGGCACCCCCGTCTGGGCCGGCACATTCACCCCGCCGATCTATAGTCTCCTGGAAAACGGCAGCCTGAAAAACAAAAAGATAGCCTGCTTTTATTGCCACCTCGGCGGTGCCGATAAGGCCGTGGCACGAGCCAGATCTGCCATAGAAAAAGACAACACCCTTCTCTCAACCTATAGCTGTACGAATGTTCCTGAGAACTATGAAAGCCAGAAAGATGAGGTCGTTTCCTGGGCAAAGGAAATCGTGAATAAATAGCCTCCAACAACATCAATACAGCCTCCCGCGGAAAAACACCGCGGGAACTTTTTATTTCCTTCATACGTCTTATCTTTGAAAACGGAGGTAAAAATGAAAACAAAAAACAAACTGTACCTATTGATGATCCTGATTGGATTGTTCGCTGCTTCATGCTCGGCATTGAACCCTGCCGCAGCAAACGAAATAAACAGCACCGAATGGCAATTGCTCTACATCAGGAAATCTACGCCGATTACTGACCGTCCCATCACCATCTCATTTGAAGATGGTCAAGTCAATGGATCATCCGGCTGCAATTCCTACTTCGGTGAATACAAGATCAACGGAAATGAAATTTCCTTTGGTCCGCTTGCATCCACCGAAATGGCCTGTTTGGATCCCGAAGGTATTATGGATCAGGAATATGAGTATTTGACGTTCCTGTCTGAAGTGGTCACATATTCAATTGAAGGCGATCAGTTGATATTGAAAAAAGAAGGTCAAGACCAACTCACCTTCCAAAAGCCGATGAATGAGTAGTTGGTTACGCCAGGATGACGCGAATAAAATGCAGAGAGGGCTTCCTCTCTGCATTTTGAAATAGAATTCGATTTGACTATGAACGTCTAATGCAATTTGCCATTATACACATCATGGATCGTCACCCCCGGATATAATCGGTGTGCCGACCAGTTTCCCATTTCCCTTGAGGTTTGCGTAATTTCCGGTACCAGCCACCACTTTCCAATTCGCTGTGGTTGTTCCAGTTGATTTGTTCAATTTCACAGCCATATCTACATCAAATGTGCCGCTGCCATCACCGCAATCGAAACGCTTCGTGATCCACAATTTTGTATAGGGGCCATTCGTATCTTTCGAAGTGGCGGCTGTCTCCACCACTGTGCCCGTTGCACAAACCAGCCCATCATCCACAGCCGCACCTGAAGCAATAAATGGTTCAGTGCCGCCAGCAATAGTCTCATCAACGTCAATCTGGATTGCAAGCGGCTGAGCAGCAAAGACAAGAGAAACATTCATCGCCAGTAAAACAACAGCGAGGAGTACTGCGTACAATTTCTTTTTGAACATAATCATCTCCTTTCATAAACATTTCATTCTCACCACAGAAAATACTCTGCCCACCTCCTTTTCTGACTATAAACAAAAAAACCGCCATGAATATGACGGTTTTCAATGTATCGCACGGTCTATAATGTATTTAAGAACCGGGAATTATAATGTGCGGAGGATCATCAATTTCATTATACAGATTTTGCTTTGAATTGACAAATTTCCATCCCGTCAAGACTCGAACTACACAAAACGAATGATCAGCGGAACGATGATGCCCGCCAGCGCCAGGCTGATAATCACGCCAATGAAAAGGATGTAGCGCGTCCCATACGCCGACAGCAAAGACTCGTCGTAATATTTGGCGACATCATTGTCCTCATACATCGTCAACAGCCCGCGGATCAACTTCAACCGGGTTTTCTTGCCAAAGTTCAATGCTGTTACCGCAATGCTGTTGATGATCATACTCATAATAATGAATACCACCAGGATCAAATCACTGGATGACTCCGCATAATCAGACGCACCTTCTGATGCCACCCCTGAATTGATCCCCAGCACGATCAGGTTGAAGGCGATCGCTGTCACGACAAAGATCGTATCCGTGCGCGCGTTCTGTCGCAGCTCGCTGGTAATATGGTCATGCACCTGTTTTAACATGATAACCTCTTTTCAATTGCTAATACATTTATTTAAAATCAGTATATGGGGAATCACCGGAGCTTTCAAGTCAAGATGACTTATTCCGGCAAATGCCCAACCTTCCCGCACCACAAATGATAAAACTACTTATACTGCCTTTTCACACATTCTGTTTTCGCCGCTCAACCACCTTCCTCAACTTACCATACGTCCCGTTCGCTGTGGAGAACGGGCAGACACTTACACAAATCGAACAACCCAATGTTGCGTTGAAATACGGATAACATTTCTCCCGGACAATGCCGGTTTTCACAATTCCAATCACCAGGGATATTTGCTGTACCTGCGACCTTTTCTTCCAGGATTGCGCCGGTGGGGCAGGCCTTTTGACAGCGATGACACAGCGCGCAATACTCCTCAATCCAGCGGTGCTCGTCTGAATCGGTGAACGCAAAAATAGGCGCCTCCACAAATATCGGTGCAATGCGCTGCCGCTGACCATATTCGGGGGTGATCAACAACCCGTTGCGCCCCGCCCAGCCCATTCCAGCTTTGATTGCCAGGGGAACCGTACTCACCAGGCCGCCCAGCGGGTGGTTTGACTGGCAGCGCAGCCCAAATTGCTTCCGCATCCAGCGCGCAATATCATTCACTGCCAGACCCAAAGAGTTATACACAGCCAGCACCTCTTCCCCTGCATCCAGATCGGGTGCTGTAGCAATCTTGTCTTTGTCCATTTCCTGAATGGCGACCAGCGCATACTGGAATAAGACAGCCTTGTTGCGAAAAATAACTTCACACGGTACTTCCGTAAAACCGAGCAGCACCCGCCACTCGTCCCAGGCATATGCTGACAGCGCTTGCCATATTTCAGTATTCGGATAGCTCTCCAAAAGACTTTCCGGGCTGCCAGTCAGTTGACCGTTCTTATCCAAATCCGTCAAATACGCAGAAATATCCGTGAAAGACTGCTTGCGGGCACCGAATATTCCGGTGACATTGCTCCCCATGATCTTGACGAATCTTGGGAAGTTTTTTCCCGCCATCGAATTCAATTTATCCGTCAGCAAATTGCCTTTCTTCTGAAAACGCGTCCGGTAGGCTTCTGAAGCAAAATACTCAAACCCTTCCAGCGGCGCATTCTCAGTTGCCAATAATGCCTGATCAGGGTGTTTCTCCAAAACGCCAATGTATTCTCGTTCCCGCTTTGATGAACTTGGTGATATGCCGGACATATTTTCCTCTCAATCTCTTAATATTCTTATTTCAATAAACTTTTACAAACAGAAGATGCAATTTCCTCAATGCTGGTTCGGGAAAGGAAATCGATCCCTGCGACTTGCAGTTTGCTCAATTCAATTGCGGGCCGAAAGACCATCGCAAAAATGGCTTCAATCGGCAAATCCTTCATTTCACCACTATCGATACCTTCTCTCGTCCTTGCCTGCACTTTTTCCAAAAACTTATCTCTGGTATTTGAAATCCGATCTTTATAGTAAATTGAATTTTGATAACTCTCGACATAAAGCAGCCTTTGGGGATTTTCAATGCCAAAGCGATAAACGTTCAGCCACATCTGTTGATAGCAATCCAGAATGGGCAACTCAAGCGGCTTCCCGTGAGAGATCATATCGACAAAGATTTGTTCGGTATCGGCAAAGATTTGATGGAAAATCTCATCTTTGGAGTCAAAGTAATAGTAGATGATCCCCGGGCTGAGCTTGGCACGTTTTGAAATTTGTGAAATCGTCGCGCCCTTCAAGCCCTCTTCGACAACCAATGCCAGCGCGGCATTAATAATCTGTTCGCGTTTTTCATTCGAAGCGTTATCTTTCATTGCGATAGTATCCTCAATAATTTAGATTGAACGTTCACTCTAAATTATTTTACAACAAATCCCCCTCCTCGTCAATCTGATCCTGACAGTCCTGTGATTTTTCACCATCCTCTTCCTTTCGGATCTCTCTGCCAGCATTCTGGAAATCTAGTACAATGAAAACAAGGTACACCCTATTGGTCTTTCAATTAATGGTTCGATATAACAGCAGGAGGTTCCTATGGCAAAGAATGAAAACCTCAGCCGGAGAGAATTTCTCAGAGCACTTGGCCTGACCAGTGCCGGCATCACTTTGGCGGGATGTGCGCCAAAGGTAATCGAAAAACTGACAACACCCATACCAAACACCGCCACACATGCCCCGCCGCCCACCATTCCCCCCCTCGAAGAAATCACGCCCACACAAACTGCGCAGCCAACATACGGTGATGTGTATCTCTCCGTCGTTCACGGTGAAAGCCCGGCAGAGATGACCATGCGTGCGGTTGCTGCCATCGGCGGCATGGAACAGTTCGTCTCAAATGGTGACAATGTCATCATCAAGCCCAATATCTGCACCGACTATTACAGCTATGAATATGCCGCCACCACCAATCCGGAAGTGGTTGCCGCCCTGGTACAGTTGAGCCTCGGTGCAGGCGCAAAAAGGGTGCGCGTCATGGACAACCCCTTTGGCGGTAACGCGGTCAGCGCATATAGAAAGAGCGGGATCGAAGAAGCCGTCACCCAGGTGGGGGGTGAGATGGAAGTGATGAACAGCAACAAATTCCGCAAGAACCCCATCCCCAATGGCATTGATATCAAAGAATGGCCCTTTTATCAGGACATTCTGGATGCGGATGTGGTCATCAATGTACCCATCGCCAAGGATCACGGCACAACCCGATTGACCCTGGGATGCAAGAACCTGATGGGCACCATTCAAAACCGCGGGCAGATCCATGCCAACATCTACCAGCGCATCGCTGACCTTGCAGGACGCGTACGACCTGCGTTGACCGTTGTGGATGGCTTCAGGACATTGATGGCGAACGGCCCCACCGGCGGCAATTTGAATGATGTACGGCTATCGCAAACGATCATCGCCAGCGCAGATATTGTCGCCGCGGACAGCCAGGCCGCCACCCTGTTTGGTCTGAGCGGTGCAGACATCGGGTACATCCCGCTTGCCGCAGCCATGGGACTGGGCACTATGGACTTGAATGCCATCAAGATCGAAGAGTTTTCTGTATGAACGCGAAAACGATCCGGAAATTGAGAAAAGCTGCCCAGGTCTTTTCCTTTGGATTGTTCATCTTCCTCTTTGTTCAGGCCGTCTACCTGGGACAATCCCCGCTGGAAAGTGACCTGTTTTACCGTCTGGATCCGCTCATCGCTGCCACGGCGATGATTGCAGGCAGGACAATCATTGCGGGATTGCTCTACTCGTTGATCACGCTTCTGGCGGCCCTCATTTTCGGGCGCGTATGGTGCGGCTGGATCTGCCCCATGGGAACGCTACTGGACTGGATCTCTCCGGGCACTTCCTCCAAAATCAAATCCATCAGACAGATGGCGTACAGTGAAATACCTGCTCCTGGCCGTCCTCATTAGCGGCCGCCATTTTGGGAAACCAGACGCTGGCAATCACCGATCCGATATCGATCCTCACCCGCAGCCTGACCACTGCCATCTGGCCTGCCCTGCGTTTCATGGTATTTGGCATTGAAAGTTTTCTCTACCGTTTTGATTTTCTGTGGCCCATGCTGGATTTCCTCAATGCCAATATCCTGCTGCCCCTTTTCCAGGGTATCGAATCCGTATTCATCGCAGCAATTCCTATTTTTTTGCTTTTCTCTGTGGTCATAGGCCTAAACTGGATCGCCGAACGTTTCTGGTGCCGCTACTTGTGTCCCCTGGGCGGTATGCTGGGGCTTTCTCCCGCAGGGCATTGTTCAGGCGAGAAGTCACAGATGCCTGCATTGACTGCGGTTTGTGCGCCAAAAATTGCCCGACCGGAACGATCAACAAAGAGGATGGCTATGCCAGTGACCCGGCGGAGTGCACCTATTGTTACGATTGCGCCGCAGTCTGCCCGACAAACGCGGTCATCTTCCCTGGCCACCCTGTTTTGTCCAAAGCGGAGAGCCAGGACTACGACCCGGACCGGCGCCAATTCCTGATCACAATGGCAGGAACCGTGGCCGGTGTCTCGCTGCTAGGCGTCGAGACCGTCATGCGCAGGCAACCCGACAACATGATCCGCCCGCCCGGCGGCCTGCTGACGGATTTCACCTCGGTCTGCATGCGCTGCGGCGAGTGCGTGCGCGTGTGTCCCACCCAGGGGCTGCAGCCCAGCCTGCTGGAAGGCGGCCTGCAGAACATGTTCACCCCCAGGCTGGTCCCGCGGCTGGGACAATGCAGTTTTTCCTGCTCGGCGTGCATTGAGGTGTGCCCTACCGGTGCAATCCCGCCTTTATCCCTGGAAGAAAGCAGCGCACGCCCATTGGACTGGCAAGCATTGATCCTTCCCGCTGCCTGGTGTGGGGCTACAATACCATCTGCAGCGTGTGTGAAGAGATCTGCCCGCTGGCCGAGAAAGCCATCCGGCTGGAGGAAGTGGAAGTGGAGAACGCCAGGGGAGAGACGGTCACCGTTCAGCGTCCCTATGTGCTGCGGGAATTATGCATCGGCTGCGGCGCATGTGAATACCACTGCCCCGTCGGCGGCGAAGCCGCCATCCGCGTGGAAACCCTGCCTTCGACAGATGTGTTCCTGAGAGGGATTTAAGGTATTTCCCTCTAACAATGATCAGTCTAATAGATAGGAAAATAACTCACCTTGAATGGATTATGGTGTACATGTCAGGTAGAAAATATTCATGGCTGAAAAATCAAAAGTAATCACAGTCTTTTGAACAGCTGGAATTCTTCCAAAATAGCACTCAGATACCAATAAATGCGTTTGTCATCTTTGTTAAAATTGTTGACTCACAAATCGTTTGAGCAATAGGAGAAAATCAGCCCGTTGAGACAACTCAACGGGCTTTGAACTGTATTGGATTCGTCTATTTTTCCAGCCTCAGGTTAAATATGATCTTTTGTATACACATCGAGCAAAAGATATAAGCCCATAGCAATTACTCAATCCAAATACTCCAAAACCCGTCGGAGCAAACAGGAAGACAATTGGGAAACCTGTCCAACCAAGGTATATATAGGTATTGACCCAGCTTGATCCTTCGACTTCGGCTTTCAGAACGATACTGATCTGAATGATATAGGCAATTGAACTGATAATGAAGAATATCCATTTCGGAAAACCAGTAGATACAGACGCAAGGACCCCGGTTCCCATAACAATCACATTTAGAAAGATCAGTTCCGCAACATCACTGGCTGATGTAATTTTTTTTACGCGTGCGATTTCAAACATCAATAATGAACAACTGATGGCATAGGAATTCCAACGCGTCCAGTAGATTGGTTGACCGCTTACGCTTTCTGCCACGTACGACCCCTGCCACATGAGCGTATATGAAACAAGCGTAACAAAACTGACGAAAAAAGCTGTATTAAGTCCTCTGATTCCTTTTTCCAAAAATAGAAATATATACTTGAAACAGCGAAGATTGCCATTCCAATCATGAAAATTGTGTTGATCATTGGCTTATCCTTTCCTTTTTTTAGGTTTGCATTTTTTAGCGCTATCAATTCGTAAGGCATTGTTTGTTTTGACATCTAAGTTGGGAAACTCTAATATCAATATTCACTTACTCAGACGATTTTCGGCATTAAATCCTTACAAAAGAATCAAGGCAAAACCTTATGCCTGATTGAAACCTGCATTCCGGTACCTTCGCGTCTTACATGCCAATCTGAACAATTGCGCCGTGAGGTTAGCCCGCTTCAATTTGATGAACCGTTGAAAAGATTTGAATATCAACCCCTCAATGGGGGTTACAATCCCTGTCGTGCAATAACTTGAATCCCCTTACAGATTATGATGACCGCTCCACTTCTCTCACATTGGCAAATCAAAGGCGACTAAGACTAAATTATTCCATTATCCCGGGCTTAAAAATTGACAAGCTAAGTGAGCGGTTGAGTGACGAGGGGTCCCACTCTCGATGGCGGCCTGATGCCACCTTGCTACGGGGGTCTCCTTGTTGCATTTATGTGAAATGCTAAAAAGATTTAAGTGTCACAAAAATGTAAGAATGCGAATCGAGCTACAAGGTGCTGAGTATTTTCTAGTAGAATAATCATTAGGAGCTGTTTCAAGGTGATTTTTTTAGTGAATTCAACCTTTCCAGATTCCCCGTGTTGTAAATTTTGCTGATTTTGGCTAAAATGGAAGCAGGAAATCTAGTGAAAGGGGTATAAATGAAATCCATCAACAGGATCAGACTATTTGTTGTTCTGATCCTTCTCATTCTGTCCGCCTGTGGAACAAAGACAGAAGAATCCCCTCCTCCACCAATTGAAAAGCCAGTCATTAACCAAGAGGCCGGAAGTGATACCAAAGACGAAACACCAGAAATCCCTGCGGAGGCTGATCCCGATCCAGAAATCGAAAGCACCACACTGATTGCAGAAGGAGCGAAGTCAGCGGATATCATTTTCCGTAATGGAAATCTGATCACGATGGCCCAAGAACAACCAACTGCTACAGCGATTGCACTAAGAGATGATATTATCCTGGCAGTGGGTAGCGATCAGGATGTGCTTGCGCATGCATCTGAGGAGACGATTATTGTGGATTTGGAAGGTAAGACCATGTTTCCGGGTTTTATTGAGAGCCATAGTCACCGCATCACGCAGCGCAGCAAATGGAATTATTCGATTGAGGAAGCAACATTGAACGCAGCAAGGCAGGGATGGACAACATTGGATGAACTTTATGTTCAGCAATGGGAATTCGATGAAATGATCGCGGCAGAGAAAGCCGGCGATTTGCTGGTTCGGGTAAATGCTTTTTTAAGTGTAAACGGTTTTGCCGGCGAAACGTTTGATGACTGGTATCACGCGTATGATCCCGGCGAGCAGTTTGGAGAAAACCTGCGCGCGGCGGCTCTTTAAGATTTTTATCGATTTTGATTCAGGCCGGACACTCCTTTGGGAACAAGACAGCTTGAATGTTTATGTACGCGAACGTCAGGAAGAGGGCTGGCAGGTAGCGGTGAAGGCGGTAGGTCAAAACTCGCATGATCTTGCATTGAATGCATACGAATATGCAATTGCAGGAGAACCTGGCGGAAGCTATCGTTACCGGGTGGAACATTCTGTTGCGGCAAATGATGCGCAAATCAAGCGAATGGCTGAAGGTGTGGTAATTGCCTCAATACAACCTGCCTGGCCTGCACAACTGTGGATCGAAGAGGATATCAACAACCTGGGTCAGGAAGAGGGCATGGAGACCCTGTTCCGGTGGCGCGACTATCTGGCGAATGGAGTAATTCTCGCAGGCAGCACATATAATCCGCCGAATCCGGATAACTGGGAAGGTTACCTCGAATTTCAGGACGACTCACACATGTCAGTACCTGGGGTTTTGTATCGCAATCAAACTCAAAAAGGATACCAATACGCGCCTCCGGAGGAATGGATGAAACGCGCGGTTCTGCCGATGGATGAATTATTGAAAGCGCTAACGATTAATGGCGCATATGCGGTCTTCGAAGAGGACATCAAGGGTAGTCTAGAGGTGGGCAAACTGGCGATCTGGTTGTCTTTTCGGATGATCCGCGCAATGTTGAAGCGGAGAACCTCCTTGAAATCGAGGTTCTTCTAACGATGGTAGGCGGAAAGGCGATTTTCTGCGGCGTAGCTTTTGGAGATATTTTTTACACCAACAAGCCCTGAAGCAGGTTTTTCTCTGGCGGAAGGAAATTGGATAGCGATAGACACTGACGGCAGCTCCATGACGCTGGAATTCATCGCAAAACAACGACGGCAGTTTCCAGATGATTTACAAGGATGACGGTGGACGTGCCTGCAAAAATGATGACAATCTATCACAAGCTGTGGTAGCTGAAGGCATCGGGAACGTAGATGGACTGACACTCGACATTCTTGGTGCATCAGGCAAATGTGTGAGCATCGAAAAAGAATTCACCTTTGACCTGAGTTTTCGTTACGATCCGGCATCCGACAGCATTGAGGACAGCACAGGTGTTATTTGGGAACGATAATCATCGAGGGTGCCCCTCCTCGAAGACAGCCTGACACTGCCTCGTTACGGGGATTTCCATGCCTCACTCACCTGAATCGCTCAAAGATTTGAATTCCATTCCCTTCCTGGGACTCACGGTCAATTGCTTTAAAGACAAAAAGGCTCGATTGAGCCTTTCAGGTGGCGAGGGTGAGATTTGAATATGACACCCTCAATGGGTGCTTACGACCAACTTGCTTCCATTGCCTGGTCTTAAAATAAAAAGACCCTGTACGGGTCTTTTTAGGTGGCGAGGGTGAGATTTGAACTCACGACCAAGGGCTTATAAGTCCCCTGCTCTACCACTGAGCTACCTCGCCAAACACCTCCCGGGGGAAGCCACAGAATAATACTATGAAGTCAAATTTTTGTCAACGAAACAGCCGCAAAACCTTATGGCTTTCTCAAGAAAGAGGAATAGCAGAGGTAAGCAAGTCAAAAGCCTTATCGATATGTGCAGAAAACCATCTGCGCCCTTTAGCGGCATTTTTATAACCCGCTTGTTTCAGCAAGCCCTAAGACCAAATTGTGAATCATTGATAGAATTGATCCTGCATTACCCTTCGTCATTCGCGTTGCATCTTCATGGAAAGTCACATCACGACGATAATGCAAACCAGTTTCGATTTGCCAATACTCTCGTCTGACGGCCAAGATCTTTTTGGGAGAAGCTTTCTCACGAGTAAGGCTGGTAATCCCATACTCAACCTCGTTACTGGTCTTGTAAGCCTCACCTTGGCGCATCCAGGTAAATTGTCGTTCCAGTCGATACACCTGACCGATCCCTGGCCAATCCACATAGTCATTGAGCATGGCGCTGGTTTGCAGAGCGTTCGTTTCTCAATTCGCCCGTGTCCACAATTGACTTTGGTCGCCGTCTGAAAATCAGTTGGCACTTTACCAAACCCCGGTTTAGGATGATCAGGCGCAAAAAGACGTTGAATGGCTTGATACAGGCGTTCTTGATTCTCCTTGACCGGCCACAAATAATCCCCTTTTTGCCCTACGATATAGGCAGAAATGCTTCGTTGCGTATGCATCGCATCGGCTGTGATGATTTTTCCGTCCAAATTTACTCGTTTCAAGAGTTTAGGGGCGGCTACAATTTCATTTTCTTTTTCATTGACAATTTCTTGTGTCAGCACGCGTTGATTTTGCCCATCGTAGAGGCTCAAAACATAGTGATTTTGTTCTTCACCCGGAATACTTGCCCCGCGTAAGGCTTTGCCATCCATTTGTAATATTTCCCCGGCTTCCCCCTGCTGGTGATAGCTTTCCATTAATTTCTTGAATTCTGTTTCACTGATCACATCTTGAAAGACGCGCCGATAAGTATTATGGTGCGGCATCCAATCTCGTTTCAATTTCAATAGTTCTACCAGTTCATCGGCATGGTTCTTCGCCCAGTCTGCTATCTCCACTGGCGTATCTTGATGACACAATTTTGCCAAAAATATCAGTACCAGTAAGGTTACCAGGCTGTACCGTTTCCCTTTTGCTTTCCGTGGGTCTTCCATTTGATGAAACAGATCATATAAACTTCCAATGGTGTACACAATCCCAACTTCATTTACCCCTTGCCATCGTTCAATCGTGCTATACTCCATTTTGATCCTCCTCGGTTTATTGGCTTGTTTGTCGACACCAATTTTACCGGAGAGGGTCTTTTTGTCTACCTGTCAAG
>CAVWEE010000016.1:0-105009 GCA_963753895.1 uncultured Chloroflexia bacterium
GGCAAACTTTTACCAGCCTGAGCAAGAGCCTGCACCGGCATCGCATTCAACAAAACGCAGATCAGCATCAAGCTGCAGCGATCGGCCGCAGGATATGTTTACGTTGGATAGGATTTGATAAGGAGATTAGCCATATGGTTTACCCGGTTTAATAGTCCCCGCATATTTTTAGGGAAGGATGAATGAATGATGCAAGTCCCTTTAGGTCAACCGATAACAGGACAATTATAGCTCGAATTTTGTGAAATGTTAGGAAAAGAAAAACCGCACCCTTCCTAAAGCGAAGGTTGCGAGTTTATAAAGGCTTCTTTAGGAACGGAATGGTTTACTCATACGCCAACGCAGACACAATCTCCAGGTCGGAGGCACGTCTTGCCGGGATGAGGGCCGCCAAAATGCCGCAGATCAGCCCCGCAGCGACGGCCGTGATCACACCCGCGCCGGGGAAACTGTAGGGGATGTGCATGCCGGCGAACTCCAGCACGGCGGTCATCACAAAGCTGAGCATGATGCCGCTGAGCACACCCAGGGCAATGCCCATCAGGGAAAGCAGTAGACTCTCGGCCACGATCATGCGCTTGATCTGGCTGCGGCGCGCGCCAATGGCGCGCAGCATGCCCAGTTCGCGCGTGCGCTCGATCACGTTGATGCTCAAGGCATTCGCCAGGCCGAGCAATGAAGGGGCTGCCAGCAGGGAAAGCACGATGGACATGCCAAGTGTGCCGCTCTGGGCCATCTGCTCCTGGCTGGCGCGCAAGTCTGTGCGGGAGATGATGCCAAAGCCAGGGAAGGACCGCGTGACAGCCTGCAAATCTTCTTCCAACTGCTCGATATTCGCGCCAGGTTCAGCATTCACCAGCACAAAGACGTCATTGCGTACGCCGTATTCCCTTGTCAGGGAGGTCTGGTCCATATAAATAGTAGGCAGCTTCATATTCAGATAATCAAGACCAATGGCGGCCACCTGGGCTTGCATGGGGCCGTGATCACCTTCAAGTGTGATCACATCGCCAGCCTCAATGCCGTACTGCGAGGCATAACGCCCGTTGACGATCACCGTGCTGCCGTCAACCATCTTGCCGAATGCCGAAGTCATCGCCTTTATAGAAGGACAGACCGGAAATCTCTTCATATTTCAGTGGGTCCAAACCCACAATGCGGAATCCAACCCCATTCTCGTCCAGCAGGTCAATCTGGCGCATGGTGGTCAGGTCCTCCACGCCGGGGACGCGCTTTACGGTTTCCATCAGTTCGGGGCCTGCGCCCATGGTGTCATTGGTCACGAACAGTGAGGACATCATCATGTAATCTGTGTCGGAAGGTGGCATCAAAGAATTTCAGCGCGCCACCATAGATCGATGCCAGCATACCGCCCAGGCCAATCAGGATCGCCAGGCTGATCATCAGCGAGGTCGCCGTAATGGCTGCACGGCGCGGCTGGCGGGAAATATTCCCCGCGGCCATGCCGCCTTCCTGCCCAAAGACCAGCACCAGCACGCGGCTGAAGAAAGAAGTAACCGGACTGATCAACATCGGGCCAAGCAGTCCCAGCGCCAGCAGGAAAAGCAGAATACCGATTGTCATCAACATAAATATCCCGCTCAACAGACCGGCCATACCCAGCACCAGACTGACTGTGCCAATGATAATGCGAATGCGCTTGACAGCTTTTTCCTGTCCGGCATCGGTCGGGCGCATTGCTTCCAGCGGCGTGATTTTGGTGGCGCTGCGTGCCGGCAGCAAAATACTGACCAGCGGCACCCCCATGCCAAAGAGGATCGAAACGATATAGGTCGACAGGGTAAATTGCAAGGCACCCAACGGGCTGCCCCATCGATCTCTGCCATCATCGAAGCAAGCCCAGCCTTCGCCAAAGCCAAAAGCATAACCAAACAAAATGCCCACGACAGTACCGATACCCGCCAGGATCAGACCTTCATACAGAATGACGCGCATCACCATCTTGCGCTTTGCACCCACAGAGCGCAGCAAGCCGATATCGCGGCGGCGTTCCACCACACTGGTGCGGAAAGTGTTGAACATGATCAAGCCTGCCATCGCTAAAGCCAGCAGGCCAAACATGGTAAAGATGCACATCCATAAACTCCATCAGAGCGGCCCAGATATCTGCGCCGCCTTCCAGCGGAGCAAGCTCATAGCCGCGGCTGAACATGCGATTGAATGGCGGCATCAATTGCGCGCGCATCCACGCCCTCAGCATAGCGCCCCATAATTGTGTTCACACGGTTGGGCGTGTTGAGGAAATCCTGCGCCGCGGGAATGGTCATGAACACCTGCTGGGTGCCGAGCATCAATCCCGGGTCGTCCAGCAGACCCGATCACCTCATAGCTCATCCAGCCGCCGGCGCCGGGCAGCTTCACCTGCTCGCCCACGCCAATGCCCAGCCCCTCGGCAAAGATCTCCGAGATGAGGACAGCATTCTGGTCGCCAGTCTGCAAAGTGCCGGCCTGCCGTCAGGCGTCGTCCACCGGCCGTAACGATATTAAAAGCAGGATCATTGCTGCTTGTATCAATGCCATACACCTGGATCGAGGTGATCTCACGGCCCTCCGGCGTGTAATACTGCTCGGCGGGCACGGCCATGGCGCGCACGATCATGCTGGCCGTTGACTCAACGCCCTGTACCGCTGCCACATTTTGCTGGTAAGCCTCGCGGAAAAAACTGCCGTCATTGCGGGTGATATATACATCCACATCAGACAAAGCCATCGAGCTGGTGCTGGAAATGAATATATCCTTCAACGCCGGGGCCATGCCGTTCAGGCCAAACATCATCATCACACCAATCACGATCGACAAAACGGTCATGATGGTGCGAATCGGGCGGCCTTTTAGATAACTAAGCGCAAGCCGAAACTCAGCCATTGCTAACCTCCGCGGCCGGCTGCCTGTGGTTTTGCGTCTCCTCAGAGATCTTGCCGTCTTTCAGGTAGATCACGCGGTCGGCATAAGAAGAAATGCGCGGGTCATGGGTCACCAGCAAAATGCTGCGTCCCCATTTGTCCACCGTCTCGCGCAGTAGCATGGCAAATTCTTCTGCAGCCTTCGAGTCCAGGTTACCGGTCGGCTCATCAGCCAGGATCAGCGAAGGTTCTGTCACCAGTGAACGGGCAATCGCCACGCGCTGGCGCTGCCCGCCGGAAAGCTCATCCGGGCGGTGCGTACTGCGGTCAGCCACTTCCAGCTTCTCCAGCCATTCCATGGCTTTGACCTGCGCCTCGGCCGGCTTCATCCCGCCCAGCACCAGCGGCAGGGCAGTATTATCCAAAGCAGTCAGCGTAGGAAGTAAATTGAAGAACTGAAAAATAAACCCGATATGCTCGCGGCGCAGATCGGTAAGAGCATCATCATCCAGGCTGCTCAGATCTTTGCCTTCGATCTTGACAGTGCCCTCACTGGGATGGTCCAACCCGCCAAGCAAATGCAGAAGCGTCGATTTGCCGCAGCCGCTGGGTCCCATCACTGCCACGAACTCGCCAGTATCTACATGCAAGGACACGCCGTCCAGTGCATTCACCTGCACTTCGCCGCTGCCATAGATCCGGGTTAAATTTTCAGTTTCTACGATTTTCATGATATTCCTCTAGGTTGATTAACAATTACGACACAATGCCTCAGATTATATCCCGGATTCTGACTGGAAAAATCCGGCAGTTCATACCGGGGCATATAAAGCGCGTAAAATCATCTCCCTTTGAAAAGCCCAATATTCAGGCAAAATTTCGTGTAGCTTCCTTCAAGCATCAACCCGGTAATTGCGCATCATCCCCATATCTTCATGCTCCAGATTATGGCAATGGTACAGATACAAACCGGTAAAATCCTCAAACTTGACCAGTACCTTCACCTTTTCCCCCGGCATCACCAGCACCGTATCATGCCAGCCTTCATCTACAAAGCCCATGCTGAAGCGTTTGCCATGCCCCTCGTCCAGCGGCAGAAATTTCTCGCTCAAGAACCTGAAACTGCAATCCGTGAATATGCATCGGGTGCGGCAGATTCATCCCGCCCATCATGCCCATGCCATTCCCGGCAACATTCTCAAACTCCCACACTTCCAGATCCCCCAGGCGCACGATTTCATCTTTGGCTACCGCCTTCATCTCAAAGGTACGGCCGTTCAATGTCCAACCCGTCCCATGCCGCAGCGCCATCGTGAAAGCTCTTGGCCTTTTTTGGTTGACGGCATCCGCAGCAGCATAGCCGTTAATCACAGACAATTGCGTTGGCAAAACAAACGAATGACTGACCGCTTCCTCAACCTGTGCGTTGAATAGCGGATAAGCAGCCTCGCCGCCAAACGCGTCAAAGGGCAGGTTGATCAGTTGCCTGCTTTCCCCGACTGTGTTGTTGGAAAAATCAACCCACAATTCCACCCGCTGCGCCGGCGCCAGGGTGACATAGTCACGCTGAACAGGCTGCGCCAGAAGCCCGCCGTCTGTCCCCAACACTGTCAGGGGCGATCCATCCTGCCAGGCCAGTTTATAAATGCGCGAATTGGAGCCATTCAACAAACGCAAGCGGTACGGGTGGGTCTTCACCGGCAGCACGAAATCCGGCCTGCCATTGATCAGGACTTGATTCCCCAGAAAGCCGATCATCTGGTCCATCATCATCCCGATATCATAGAAAAGCTGGTTATCCCCATTGAATTTTCGATCCTGGATCACGATGGGCACATCATATTCCCCGGCAGGCAGGCCAGCATTCAGCTCCTCGTCATCGTGGATCAGCAAAAGTCCAGCCAGCCCGGCATACACCTGGGTCGCTGTGCGCCCATGCGGATGAGGATGATACCAATACGTCCCGGCGCGATTCGCCACCGTGAAATCATAGATATAGGTTTCGCCGGGATCAATCGCCAACCGGGGGTGTCCATCCGCCGTCACCGGGACATGCAGTCCATGCCAATGAATGATCGAGGATTCGGGCAGCTCATTGGTGAAATGGATGCGCACATTTTGTCCTGTTTTTAAATGAACAATGGGACCAAGATAAGAGTTCGGGATAGACTGGATCGTTTCTGCCGGTCCATGCAGCACTTCACCCTGATACCGCCACACACTGGTTGCCGTTCCCGGAAAGAGATTCACCTGGTCAGGCACCGCTTTCAAAGAAATTTCAACATCCGGGCTATCGAATAAATCTCCCTCCCCCGTGCCCAATAATCCTGGACTTAATCCTTTTGGCAGGCAAGAACTCAACCAGACTGCTGCGCTGCCCATCCCCAACACTTGAAGAAAATCCCGGCGTGAAATTTTTTTTGAAATCATTTTCGTTTCCTATTATTTTAAAGGGGAGATGAAACCACCAGAGAGGATTGTATGAAGCATACAATCCTCTCTGAAAATGTCTAACCATTGTTAAATCTTGCGGATAAGAGGCATAAACTTCCGTCACACCAGACTCGGTAAAGGTGACCACATCAAAAGGCTCTACCACACCGCTTGCACTGTCCATTCCCGGAGAACCAACCGGCATGCCAGCGACCGCAAGGCCGAGAACATCCGGCCGGTCAGAAAGTAACCGCGCAACATCAGCAGCAGGCACATGTCCTTCAATCACATAGCCATCAACGATGGCTGTATGGCAAGACTGGAACGCAGCAGGAACCTGATATTGTTCCTTGATGGAAGTCAGATCACCCATGTTGATTTCCTCAACACGATATCCATTATCTTCCATGTAATCGTTCCAATCACCGCAGCATCCTCAGGTAGGGGATTTATAAACGGTGACAGTTGGCCCGGTTTGTTGATCGCCAGCCAGACCACTGCAACCTGCCAATAGCAAAACCAGAAAGCCGAATACGAAAACTTTTTTCATTTGGCACTCCTTGAGAATAGGTTAATTTTACAAATATTACCATATTAATCCGATTTTAATTGTAATGATTTTGTAAAGGAAATGATGATTGCCGCCGCCCTTGACACCCTCCCAAATCCACGTATAATCAATGTGACCAATTTTGTATTTATAGTCACAGAAAGGACCAGGATATGCCCGAAGCTTTTTCGGAGTACGAAAAAGAAATCATCCACAGACAATTGATTGATAAAGGCCGCGCCCTGTTTGAAAGGCACGGCCTCAGAAAAACCACGGTCGAAGAGATCACCAAAGCGGTGGGCATCTCCAAAGGCGCTTTCTATAAATTCTTCCCCTCCAAAGAAGAGCTGTACATGCAAATTCTGGAAGACCTGGAAGACACTTTCCATACGAACATTCTGGAAGCCGCCGCCAACCCGGGCGAAGATGCTCACGAGCATGTTGCTCAGCTTTTGCGGGATGTACTCCTTTCCATGGACAGCTTCCCCATCCTGAAGAACTTCGACCGCACGGAATATGACTATCTCGTGCGCAAAATTCCAGCCGAACGCGTCCAGCAGCACCTGCAAAACGACGACGCCTTCATGGTTGAATTCATCCAGCGCATCGAGCGTGACGGTACAACCGTCTCCGCCTCACCGGTCCATGATCGGCAATCTCACCAAAGGGCTCTTCTTCCTGAATTTGCACCGCGAAGACCTGGAAGAGATTGACTTATCGAGGAAATGATGGGTGTCATGATCCATCTCGTGGCCGGATATATCACTGGAAAATACAATGGACCACGCAGTAAAGATTGAAAATTTCTCGAAATCCTACGGTGACGTACACGCCGTAAAGAACATCAGCCTGTGCGTCAAGCCGGGCGAAATCTACGGCTTCCTGGGCCTGAACGGCGCGGGCAAGACCACTACCATCCGCGCCATGCTGGGCATGATCCGCCCCAGCGCGGGGAATATCAATATCCTCGGCGAGCCTGTCGGCCCTGCCGGGCAAGGACCCTGGGGCAAGGTCGGCTATCTGGTCGAAAACGCTTCCGCCTACCCCGACCTGACCGTGCGCGAGAACCTGGAGATCGCCCGCCGGCTGCATGGCCTCCACAACCCCGCTGTTGTCGATGACGTCATCGACAGGCTCGCCCTTCGCCCCTACGCCAACCGCAAAGCCGGCAAGCTTTCCACCGGCAACCTGCAGCGTCTGTGCCTGGCACGCGCCATCCTCCACCAGCCCGAGCTGCTCATCCTCGATGAACCCGGCAACGGTCTTGACCCCGCCGGCGTGGTCGAGATCCGCGAACTGCTGGCAGATATGGCCCGCAATCACCATGTCACCATCTTCATGTCCAGCCATATCCTCACGGAGGTGGAACGCCTCGCAACCCGCGTCGGCATCATTCACAATGGGCAGCTCATCGAAGACCTGGGGAAAGACAAACTGACCCAATTCCGCATGCAGCAACTGGAAGTAGCAAACACGCAATACAGACCTGGCGCTGCAAACTCTGCAAGCAGCCGGATATGTCGTCAATCCCAACGGGCATGATTCGATTTATCTGACAGACCAGCGAGCAATTGATAGACCCGAGGACATCGCCGTACTGCTGGTCAACGCCAACGTCCCGCCAGTAAAACTGGGCCTGAAACAACAAACCCTTGAAGAGCACTTCATGCACCTCACCGGAGCAAAGCAATGAACAACCTCGCATCCGCATTATGGGCCGAGACCCTCAAAGCCCGCCGTTCCAAAGTACCCCTGGTCAGCGCCATCGGCTTTTCTTTCGCCCCCCTGGCTGGCGCCCTGTTCATGGTCATCCTCAAAGACCCCGAAGCCGCGCGCTCCATGGGCCTGATCAGTGTCAAAGCCCAGATCACCATCGGTTCCGCAGACTGGCCTGCCATGTTCAATCTCCTCTCGCAGGCCGTGGCCATTGGCGGCACCGTCCTGTTTGGCATCATCACCATCTGGACATTTGGCCGCGAGTTTTCTGACCGCACCGCCAAAGACCTGCTGGCGCTGCCCACCTCCCGCGCGACGATTGTCACCGCGAAGTGCATCGTCATCGCTCTATGGTCATTGGCACTCACTTTGTTCGTCTTCGGGACCGGTCTTCTGGTGGGCAAACTGGTCGACATTCCGGGCTGGTCAATGGCTCTGCTGGGGGCCTCCCTCATAGACATCCTCGGCGCTTCATTATTTACCATTGCATTACTGCCGTTTGTCGCCCTCATCACCAGCATAGGCCGCGGCTACCTGCTGCCCTTCGGCTGGGTTATCCTGACCATCATCCTGGCGCAGATTGTGGCCTTCACTGGCTGGGGAGACTTCTTCCCCTGGGCCATCCCGGCCCTGTTCAGCGGCGCTGCTGGCCCGCGCGCAGACTTGCTCGGTACCGCACAGCTACCTCATCATCGCTGCCTCCTGTGCCCTCGGCCTGACCGCCCTCTTCCACTGGTGGCGCACCGCCGACCAGACGAGGTGAAGTAGTTTTGATTTGTCATTGCGAGAAGAGCAGTACTCATGGCGCCCCTTCGGCTTCGACAAGCTCAGCCTACGGTTTCAGCGCAGGCTGAGCTTGTGCGGCAATCCTCACCAGTATCTTTAGAATCACCACGACGTGCGATACCACCTTACGCCTCCCTTGAATTGCGACAGCAATTCGGGGGAGGTTTGGGAGGGGGTGTCTTTGCGCTTTTGAGTGAGGAAAAATTTCCTTTCAATAAACTCCTCATGCTAAAATAAATCAAAACTTTCCCCCCGAGGTGACCATGACCTTCGCACTGACCTTTCTTTTCATCATCTGGATGCTCATCAGCGCCTTCATGCAGGCCGAAAACAACCCAAAAAAGAACATCGTCAGCCCGGGGCTGACCGCCGCCTGCGGCATTCTCGTCCTCATCGGCGCTCTGACGGGCAGCGCACCACCGCGAATCGGCATCATCCTCGGCAGTCGCCCTCCTCCTGCTGGCCGCAAGTGACTTCACCTTCGAACGCTCTGCCGAGAAAGAAAGCCTCTTCCCCCTGGCCGTAGTACTGGGCGTGATCAGTGGCTTTACCATCGGCATCATGATCAACCTCACCGCGGATATTCCCCTTGGGTTGCATCTCCTCTTTGCGATGATCGCTGTCGCTGCCACAGTTTTCGTCTACAGCTACCTGGATATCGAAAAAGACATGCGCATCCCCATCTACATCTACCTCGTCCAAGCCGTGATCCTGCTCACCGGCGGGCTGGCCTCCCTGTATGCAGGCCACACCGCCTTCGGCATCTGGGGCGTCACCATCTTCCTCACCGACAGCCTGGTCGGCATCCGTGCCTTCCCCAGCGCAAAGCGCCCCATACATTGGCTCACCAAGCGGCGCATCCTCTTGCTGATCATCGTCCCGTACTATGCAGCCCAATACGCCCTCATCACCTGGGCGTTGTAATCTATTGATCCGACGCGGGTAAATCCATCTTCGTCAGCCCGGGAATTGCGCAACTCCCTATACATTTCCCCCGTTACTATTCTCACCCCTTGAGGAGCATTCCATTGAACCAAGTTCTATCCCGTATCCTGATCAGCCTCGGCAGCGCCATACTTAGTTACATCGCCATTATCGCCTTTTTTCTCCTGACTGGCATTCCCAAAGATGGAAATAGTCCCTCTGCCGATGCTTCCCAAATGTCCTTTGAGGAACTCTACTTCAGCTATGAGGGACTGCCCGACTTGCAAGCCTACACCGCCCGCGATGGCGCCGCCCTCGATTACCGCCACTACCCCGCCGAATCATCTGACAAAGTCCTCATCCTCCTGCACGGCTCCGGCTGGCACAGCCGCTACTTACTGCCCCTGGCAGAACACATCAGCAGCCAGAACCTGGCCCATGTCTACACCCCCGACCTGCGCGGCCACGGGGAAAACCCCGCCGTGCGCGGCGATGTGGACTACATCGGTCAGTATGAAGACGACATCGCCGACTTCATTGCCATCATCCGTAAAGATCATCCGGATGCTACCCTCATCATGGGCGGACATTCCTCTGGCGGCGGCCTGGCCCTGCGCTTCGGCGGCAGCCAATACAGCCAGCAGGTCGATGCCTACCTGCTCATGGCTCCCTTCCTGAAATACAATGCCCCCACTGCGCGAAAGAACTCCGATTGGGCTATACCCAATAACAACCGCATTGCTGGCATTGTCATGCTCAATAATGTCGGTATCAAATCCCTCAACCACATGGAAGTGATCCGCTTCAACATGCCCGAAGAGGCCCGCGACGGCACCGAGACCCTGGCCTACACCTACCGTCTGAACACCGCCTATGCCCCGAAGAATTACAAGAAAGACCTCGCCAATATCTCCCAGTCCTTACTGGTGCTGGTCGGCACAGAGGATGAAGTCTTCCTCCCTGAGCAGTACCCGCCCACCATCAGCAAACACAACCCCGCCGCCCGCGTGGAGCTGGTTCCCGGCGTCACCCACCAGGGCATCGTCGTCGGTGAAGATGCCTGGCCCATCCTGGATGAGTGGCTGAAAAGCATCGAATAATATCATCCCATAAAAGAATGGCCTTAACAAAAAGACAACCCGCGCGGTTGTCTTTTTTTATCTCAGTTTGAATATACAAGAAAAAACATCAAAAATCACTCTGGCAATTCCTGTATGATGGCATCACGTTGATCAACAATTGTACAAAACTATTTTTAAGAGAGAAATATGATGAAAACGGATCACAAATATATGATGAAATGGCTGTCTGGTCTGGCCATACTGGTGTTCCTCTCAGGAATACTGATCTCTGCAACCCTGGTCAAAAACGCCGGCATCACGCATTACCCAACCATGATCGCCGATGCCTACCGCGAAAAGCAGCACCGGCTCAGCATCCCCGGCTCAGCGGAAGTACATCTCATGCGCACCGGTGCCTACGGTGTCTACTACGAAAGCAGCCGGGTGGCTGCATCGGCCGAAGATTTTGTCAAAATGCCGCCTGAAATCCAGTGCACATTGACTTCAGTCTCCACCGGCAAGACCATCCAGGCCGTGCCTGATTATGTCGAAACCAACCGCTACTGGAGCAAAGATAAAGACAGCCTGGGTGTGCTGGTGATGAGCCTCACCGTTGACGAGCCCGGTACTTACAACTTCGCCTGTGGCTACATCGACGACTACATACAACCAGAGATCACCGTAGCGCTGGGGCCGAACTACTTCTGGGAGTTCTTGCGCATATCGGGAAAGATCGCCCTGCCTGTGATTGGCGGTATCAGCATCTTCTTTACTTCCGTCCTGCTGGCAACCTTGTTACTCATTATCGCCTGCGCGCTCAAAGGACTTAAGTTTTGCCAGGGGCAGGCCCATGTTTAGTATGAGGAGACAGAAATGACGAAAATGAAAAATCTCACCAGTCCTCTGGTCGATCCGGGATTGTATACACTCGCCCACAGTCAGGAATTTCTTTCCCCTGCCTTTCTTACACGAGACCTGCCTGTACTACCGAAATGGCGGCATCATCGCATGCCCCGCCGTACACTCACTTTTCGAGTATTCTCCAAACGGCGGAGAGAATATCGCACGCGAAGGAGAATCCTGGCTTTGCAAAGGAATATGAAATGACTGACACGAAAACATCATTCCCCCGCTGGATATTCACTTTCATCACTATCGGCGCATTGATCGCCTGCGGCATTTTTATCGGCAAATTATCCATTGAAGGCGTCACTGCACTCCGTCTTCTGCAAGCAATAGCCTTTGGCATCCTCGGCCTGCTCATGTTCTGGGGGGCACAGGCTAAAAGCTGAAACGCTATCTGCATAACAATGACAAACTCCTGCGGAGACGAATCTCCACAGGAGTTATATTACCCATTCATGGCTTTGAATTCAGCAATTATCCTTCAGCCGGTTTCTTCCTGAACAAGCCATAAGCGATCACCGCCACAGCGACATAAGCCAGCGTTTTGGGCATCATCAGCATGCCCAGCATGGGTATCTTGCGCACAAAAAAGATCACGGGCATATAAAAAGCATAGGAAACGAAGATCATCGCGCTGATGCGTTTGACCATCATATCATTATGCCTGATTGCGTCGCTCATCATCAGGATCGCAATCCCAATCCCCTGGATCATCAGCGGAATATTCCTGGCCATCGACCAGTTGAACGGCGGCACCACATTGGTCCACTGATTTTGAGCAGGGATCATGATCAGCAGCCGGATCACACCCACCGCCATCAAGCCCCACCAAATCCAGTCCTTTTTCCTATTAAACCGTAGTCGCCATACTTCTGCTGCGAGCATATAGAAGAAGGTTACCGTCACGGCTGTTGCCAGAGCACCGAGCCCCACCAAAACCGGATTCGCTTCCAGGCCGCCTAAAGCATAGGCCAGAACGCGGAAACCAACATGCCCGGTATCGCCCAACGCCAGCAGGAAAAACATCCAGATAAATAAACCGCCGATCTTCTTGTTTTCTTCAAGAAGATTGTCCCTCTTCCTGAGCATTAGTGCAACAAAAGTCCAGATGGTTGCTAAATACAACAAGTCAAAAATGATCTCCACCGCAAGCAGCAATGATTCTGACATGAAACGCTCCTGAAAAACTGTGAATGAAAGATAACTGGCCAAACAAAAAGACTCGCACTGCAATCCATTGAGCACAATGTTCAATAACTCATGATGTTGTCAAAGGAAAGATTGCGCACAAGCCCGCATGATTGTACCAGAGGTTATGGAAACAGGCTCCTACCTCCGATCAAACCAATTCGCGGACGGCCATCGCGCCCCGGAAATAAATCATCCCGTCCAGATCGGGCATGTTATACTCTCCGTTATCGTTAAACCACACTGGAACAGAATGAGCAGAGGAACCCTTGCGCTTTTCCAACACCCCCAGCCCCATGAACGCTGACCGCCAGCGGGTACTCCCCTTCCGCAAGGTCGCCAATTTCCGTGACCTGGGCGGCTACCCTGCCGCTGACGGCAAACGGGTTAAATGGGGGCTCCTCTACCGCTCCGGCCATTTCGCCAAAGCGACCCCGGCTGACTTGATCTACCTTCAAGCGCTCAATATCGACACCATCATTGACTTCCGCTCCGCGCAGGAAAAAGAACAGGAGCCTGATCGCCTGCCCGCTTCTGGTGGGATGAAAATCCTGGCACTGCCCATGCTGGACGTGGTCAACGAAGCCATGTCAAAAGAAATCCATACCGCCGTCAAAAACAATGACTTCCAGGATTTTGACCCCTTCGAGAAAATGCTGCAAATGTACCAGGTGATTGCCCGCGAACATGCCGCTGAATATCGTTTGTTCATCCAAACCATCCAGGCAGCACAGGGCCGCCCCGTGCTGTGGCACTGCACCGCGGGCAAGGACCGCACCGGCTTCGGCGCAGCCATCCTTCTGCGCCTGCTGGGGGTTGAAGATCAGGTCATCATCAAAGACTATTTGCTCAGCCGCCAATATATAGAAAAGCGCCGACGGCTGATGCTCATGCTGCGCCTCACCAGAGGCAGGGAAGTTGTCGGTATCGTCAAAAAACTGATGAGCGTGGATGAGACGTGGATGCAGGCCGCCTTTCAGGCTCTCGATCAGCAGTGGGGAAATTTCGAAAATTATGCGAAAGAAGGGCTTGCCCTCTCACCAGCAGACATTGCGCAACTGCGAACCACCTTGCTGGATGGGGCTAGATAGCAGAATAAACGATTGCTACGACCCGATAAAGCCGGCAATCCATTCTTAATTCCCCAACATTAAGATTCTTTAATCTGATTTTTGAATTCCCCCTCATCTTTCTTTGCATATCCATTACAGAAATGATAAAATTCAAGTACTGGGAAAATTTAAAGCGTCGTTTCCATAGAGGGAATACGAAATGGCAGACCTGTATCACATTTTGGGCATGATCACCGAGGGGAGACCACCACGACGCAAGCGTGGAACTGACCCGGTTGCTGCAAAGCGATCCACAGAACGTTCAGGCATGGTCAATGCTTGCCCTCGCCATGGGAGATCCCAAAAAGAAGATTGACTGCTACCAACGTGTCTTGCAGCTTGAACCGGGAAACAATAACGCCATTGCCCAGCTCAAGACCCTGGGCGCTGCACCAAAAGATACCCCAACCCCTGAATCATCTTCCCGCGAGGAATCGCCAGTGCCAAAACCGGTCACCGCTTCATTGATCGTCAACGAAAATGAAGTACGCCTGCTGCTTGTTGCCGGCGAACTGCATACGCTCTTTGAAAACGAACTCACCCTGCGCGTGGACAACGTTCAGCATGACCCCGACACCAATGTCCCAACCGCAGTGAACTTCCGTCTGCTTGCCGGAGACAGAGAAGTGCAGGAATACAAAAACATTCCCGCCGGAGCGCAGCTTGAATACCGCCCCAGGTATCGCTACCAGATCGCCATTGCCAAAAACCCAACCAACAATAACCTGCTCGCCATGCGCATCCGGCGCATCATCTAGCCCAGCAAACGATTTCAACGCAATTGCAGTATCGACTGAAATCGTTACTGCCCTGTGATCCATTCAGGGGAAACTCCGGTATCAACGCTTCCTGCCCATCCAAAACTACCCAACAGGACAGCAGACAGCATTTCCTGTCTGCTGTAAAATAATTAACACTTGAAGCAAATTCACCCCTCCTCTCAAAAGGATGTCTATGATCAAGAATTTCGACTTTGAACGCTACTGGCTCGACAAATTCGGCGATTGTATTGAAGCCACAGCTGGCTCACATTTCCGCCAGCAGGTCATGAACGGCAGCCAAACGCTCTCGGAGGATACCCCCCGGACCGAAATCATTGCCTGGACGCAAGGCGCCATGCAGCGACTTGACGCCCTAATGGACGAAGATCAGCAAAAACAAATCATGACCGGCTGCGCCTGCCAGTATCCCAAAGAAAATTTACAGGAAATGCGCCGTGTCTACGCCGAAACCGGCGACATCCGACTGGTGCATCAAATGCTCCTCGATCAGTTCAAATCCTTCCTCCAGCACAGTCTCAGGCTGTCCGATGAAATGATTGCCGACATCCTCTCGCGCGGATGGGGCGCTGCCGGCATCCTTGAAGACAACCGTATCATCGCTACCAAAATCCCCAAGAGCGGCTATTTACACCAATATATGGAAGAAACAGACCCTGACAAGAAACGCGCCCTCTACTGTCATTGCCCCCGCATCCGCGACATCCTCAAGAGCGGCGAAACTCTTTCTGCCACCTATTGTTACTGCGGAGCAGGCTTTTACAAAGGCCTGTGGGAAGAAATCCTCCAGCAGTCTCTGGAAGTGGAACTACTGCAAAGCGTACTTAAAGGAGATGAGGTCTGCCAGGTGGCGGTTCATCTGCCCTGAGATGATCATGTAGTTTAACCTTTTTTCATAAACCAAACCTCCCGCATGCGGGAGGTTTATACTATCCAGATCAAAAAGACTAGCGTCGTGCCGGGCCAACATAATCCGGCTCGCCAAAGGCCATCAACGGGAAGAAAACAAAAGGAACCAAAAACAAACCAGCGGCAAAGGGGATGCCCCTGTCAAATGCCACTGCCAGATCCATGCAGATCATGAACCAGATAACAAGATTCACGATCGGAATCCCCATCAGCAAGAACCACCATGCTGGCCGCCCCGCAACATTCATCAGCACGATCATATTATAGATCGGCACAAGACTTGCCCAACCAGGCTGCCCGGCGCGTTCATATATCGTCCACATCACCATGACAGACATCACTGCCGCGATCAATTCCACTGCCAGTATCAAAATCGTGATCAAAGGGTCCTGTTGTGCAAATTCCATAATTTTTCCTCCTCAAACCAGATATCAATATCTGGCAAACAAAAAAATGATTCCACTAGATCTAATTTTATCAGAACCAGAACAATTATAGGTTTCGACTTGTTAAAGGAACCGCTAAACCACCGATCCGTTGAGGAAAACCGCGTCCGGCGGGTTTGCAGAACCCCCAAACCCGGATACAATACCTTCAATAATCGTACAAATACAGGAGAAAACCATGAGCCTGGTAGGGATCATCGCAAACCCCGCTTCAGGGAAAGACATTCGCCGTATCGTTGGCAACGCCATCACCGTGAACAACCAGCAAAAGCTGAATATCATCAAACGCATCCTCGTCGCTTTGGCCGGTTCAGGCGTTGATCAAATCCTCATCATGCCAGACCAGTTTGGCTTCGGCAAACGCTCCCTCAACGACCTCAAAAACCGCCAGGATGTGCAGCAAGCCGTGCAACTGATCGACATGCCTTTCGAAAATCTGGCCGAAGATACCACGCTGGCCGCCGCCCGCATGGTACAGGCCGGAGCAGACTGCATCATCGTCCTCGGCGGCGATGGCACCTGCCGGCTGGTTGCCAAAACCACAGGCAATGTTCCTCTGCTGCCTATCTCCTCGGGCACCAACAACGTCGTTCCTCAATTTATCGAGGGCACCGTGGCCGGGTTGGCCGCCGCCCACCTCGCCCAGCAGCCCGCCGGGGAACGAACTGCCCTGTGTTGGCAGCACAAACGCCTTGTCATCCACATTAATGGGGAAGAAGTGGACCACGCCCTGGTTGATGCCGCTGTGATCGATACTCCCTATGTCGGCTCGCGCGCCGTGTGGGAACCTGACCTGATCCGTCAGGTATTTGTCACCCGCGCAGATCCCGTCCACATCGGCATTTCCTCCATCATCGGCATGGTGCAGGCCATTGATCCCCGCCAACCGCAGGGCGCCTGCGTCAGCACCGGCGGCAGGCAAACGTGCTGACCACCATCCTGCCCGGCGAGCTGGTCAATGTACCCATCGGAGAAATCCAGACCATGCAGCCTGGCACAGCCATGTACCCGTGATATCCGACCGCCCGGTAGTGCTTGCCCTCGATGGCGAGCGCGAAATCGTCCTGTATGACGGGGATGAAGCCAGCATCACCCTGCAAACCGACGGCCCCTGGCTGGTGGATGTGGATGCCGTCTTGAAGCATGCCCTGGCGGAAGGAAGATACCTCAGGAAGTCATAAGACAATACCAGAAGGGATTGATAAATCGAATCTCCTGTCTATTTACTTGTGATTTCGGACAAAACAAGTTATAATTGTCTTATTAATGATATTTATATTAATAATCAACAAAGCTTTCGTACACGACAGGGATTTATTATGAACAAAGCACAAAACAAAAAACTGCATTCTGACTCGCCGGCATCGTCATCGTCCTGGTGTCTGTTTTTGCTGCCACAGCTTTCCGACCAACTGCAACCGCAGCAGGAAGAAGCGGTCACCGTACCCTCCCAACAGAATCTCCGTTGACGAAGCAGCGCAGCTTCGCGAAGAAGGCGCTTTCATCCTCGATGTGCGCGAACCGCAGGAATGGGAAGCCGGCCATATCCCCGGTGCGACCCTCATCCCCCTTGGGTCAAATCCCCGACCGGTTGAGCGAAATCCCGCAGGATCAACCTGTTGTCGTCGTTTGCCGCTCCGGCAACCGCAGCGGACAGGCCACGCAGTTCCTGCGTCAGTCCGGCTATGGGCTGACAACCAGCATGAGCGGCGGAATGAACCAATGGGCCGCTGCCAATCTTGAAATTGTAACTGGACCCTAGTAGAGATTGTAAATCCGGGCTTCCTCCCGTGATCTTAGTAGTTGCAACAAGTTTTTTCTCCTCCAAACCAAAGAACCGCTCCTCGCCAGGGAGCGGTTCTGATTTTATACCGATTTAACCTCAAATTGCTTTCTCCGCCTTCTGTCTGCATCCTGAACTGCTGCACCCACCAGCGCACGGTATCATCCAGGCTCTCGCGCAGAGCGCGCGGTTTATACCCTAACTCGCGTCCGGCCTTTTCGCTGCTGATCACCGAATTATCGCGCACGGTTTGCAGCGAATACCGGGTAAAGCGCGGGGTGTGGCGGCTGATGCGTGACAACAGCGGCGTGAATTTCGCCGAAAAAGCAGCCAGCTTGAAGGGCACATTCACCACCCACGAACGGATCCCCGCCAGGTCCTGCACCAGTTTTACCAGATTGAAGATCTTGATCCGCTCTCCCGACAGGATATAAAACTCCCCTTTGCGCCCATATTCGGCAGCCAGGATATGCCCGCGGGCCACATCGCGCACATCCACAAAGTCGAAGGCTCCTTCCACCGAAAAATTCAACCGCCGCCGCAGGGCATCCACGATCAGACGACCCATCTCCGACAATCGAAAATCATACGGCCCGACAATCCCCGTCGGACAGATGATCACCGCATCCAGGCCTTCCTCACGCACCGCCTTCAACACCTCCAGCGAAGCGGTCGCTTTCGAGCGATCATAATCACTGATCTCGGTTTCCGGGTCAAAAGGAATCTGCTCATCAATCACCACCCCGTCGGGAATGCGCGCCAGGGCATGGATCGAACTGGTATACACCAGCCGCCCTACCCCCATCTTCTTGACCGCATCAAGCACATTGCGCGTCCCCTGCACATTCACCTGCCACACGCGCTCATCCCGCCCCGGCAGGATCGAGATCATCCCCGCCAGATGAAAGACCACCTGCGCCCCCGCAAAAGCACGCTCCAGTTCCTGTGGATGCAGCACATTGCCCTCAACGATCTCCACCCCCAGGTCTTCCAGTGCCCTGCAATCCTCGCCGGGCAGCACCATTGCCCGCACTGCTTTACCTGCCTCGCGAAGCTGGCGCACCAGCACATTGCCCACATGCCCTGTTGCCCCGGTTACAACAATCATCCTTCCCTCCTCTCCAAACTCCTGATGATCCACTCCAGACTGCGCCGGGCTTGCATGCTCCAATCCAAACCGTTTGGATCCCCCAACCCCTGCACAATGTATCCCACTGCCATCGAGACCAGCATCCCCGCAGCCATGTCGGCGTCCATGTCTGCGAACTCACCCTGGTCAATCCCCTGCTGAATAATACCCGCGAAGAACTGGCGGTAGCGCCGGTAAGGAGCAATCACCAGCGACTCGATCTCCGGGTTGCGCATGGCCTGCACCCAGAATTCCAGGAACATGGGCAGCTGCCCTTCCGCCTGCGAGAAAACCGCCCCCATCATACCCGTCATCGCCAGCAGACTTTCTGTCACCGAGCCGGAAATGCCGCGAATGCGCTCAAACTCAGCATCCAGCCCGGCCAGCCACTCTTCCAGCACCGCCACAAACAGGTCCTGCTTTCCCGGAAAGTGATGGTAAAACGCGCCTTTGCTGACCCCCGCCGCACTGCAAATTTCGGCCACACCACTGGCGTTATAGCCCTGAGTGGCAAACAGCTGAACCGCGGCAGACATGATCCTGTGCCGGGTTTCAATACTGCGCTGCTGCATACATCCTCCATTGATTCAATCGAGAAATAATACCGACCGTTCGGTCTGTTTAATAGTAACAAATTTCCATACATCTTTCAAGTCGAAACAATCCAGCAAATAGCTCTTTCAGCACCCTCCGGCAGCATTCTTGCACCTCAGTAAACCATAGTACATCGTCTTGTTGGATAATTTGATATATACTATACTTGATGTCACAAAGTTGGTATCATCATTTTCGAGGTGTTGACATGAGCAGGGAAAAAGTAAATCAAGCGATCCAGTTGATCCGCGAAGGCAACACAAAAGCTGCCGGAAAAATCCTCGCCGAAGTCGTTAAACAAGAACCCAAAAACGAAACGGCCTGGTTATGGCTTGCTGGCTGCTTTGAAAATAATGAAAAGAAAAAATTCTGCCTGAAAAAAGCCCTTGAAATCAACCCCAAAAACCAGAAAGCCTGGGATGCGCTGAACAGACTCTCCCAGGAAGAAGAGGCATGGAAAAACCGGCTGGATGTCGCCCTCGAGCAAGACACCAAACTTGAGATTGACCCAGGGTTTCAATATGAATGACAGCGTTTATGGACAAAATCCATTCAATGGCGAAGGTCGCCTCGTTTGAATGCCAGTGCCTCCTACGCTGACAGCGTCCCGCGTGGCGCAGAAATATTCGAAACCCTGCCGGAACCTGCTGCCGCCAAGGTGGATGAAAGTCAGTTTGAAAACACAAAATCCTTCACCGGCATCTTCATTGTCGGTTTCCTGGCCATTATCGGCGTGATCGCCGTGGCAATTTATATTTTGATCAGCCGCGGTATCCTCTTCCCCCCCAGCATCGAAAAAACCTATGCCAAAGAAATGCGCGGCATCCTCTCAGAATACAGCGCATGGCAAAGTGATGTAACCGCCTTCAATGCCGTCATGGACGGGCCATACAGCGGTGTATTGAGTGCCACTGGCGGCACATCCATGTCCGCGCAAAATGCCCTGTTTGCCTATCTGGCCCTGTTGGCCGAACCTTCAGAGGAGATCAGCAATTCTACTGCACGCAATGAGCTGGATGCTCTTCTGGGGCCCAGTTCCTCAGCAGCCTACCAAAGCGGAACAGCGATATTGGCCGCCATGAATGCAACCGTCCCGCCAGACGAGATCCTGACAGCACACCAGGGTTTTTATACCTGTATTCAGCAGGAAACCCGGCGCATTGAGGCCGTTAACCAAATCGTCACCAGCGGCGTACGCACCGGGTTCAGCTACGGCACCGAAGCTTGTGCAACCCTGCCGGAAAACCTGTCCCTCTTGCAAAGGTTTGCCCGGGAGCATTAGCACTTCAGGCAACAACACAACAAAATAATTCTTCTCCCGCAATTTCCCAGCGGGAGATTTTCTTATTCCCTAATCCCGCTTTTAACAGTTTGCCTTATAATAGATACATGGAAACAGGCAGCAACAGGAGAGGAAAATTGCCATGGAATTAAAAACCGTCAAGATCGAAAAACCGGAAGAGATCAACTTCATCCTCGGTCAATCGCATTTGATTAAAACCGTTGAAGACCTGCACGAAGCAATGGTCAGCGCGGTACCAGGCATCAAGTTCGGACTTGCCTTTTGCGAAGCCTCCGGCAAGCGGCTGGTGCGCTGCTCCAGCACTGACGACGAAATGCTGGCCCTGGCCCAAAAGAACGCCCTTGCCATTGGCGCCGGACACAGCTTCATCATCTTCCTCGGCCCGGGTTTCTTCCCGATCAATGTACTCAACGCCATTAAAAGCAACCCCCTCGTTTGCAATATCTTCACCGCTACCGCCAACCCAACCAGCGTGATCATCGTCGAAGAAGGCGAAGGACGCGGCATCATCGGTGTGATCGACGGGGATTCCCCGTTGGGCATTGAAAGTGAAGAAGACGTGGCCTGGCGGATAGATTTCCTGCGCAACATCGGCTACAAGATGGGCTGAGAACATCTGCCCCTGCTGTCCCCTGCATCTGGCACAGGTTTTGCAACCTGAATAGCGCCTGTTGTCAATCCCGGTGACGGTCAAACCGCACCGCAAGGAGTGAACTTATGAAGAAATTTCTGCCCTTTATCTTGATCCTGACTGTAGCGCTGATGTCCGGATGCGATACCATGTCGCCCGAACAAACGGATGCCCAGATGGCAACCGAAGTGGCGCAGATGCTTACCGGCATGCCCACCAGTGAAGATTCCGTCTCGGCCAAAGCCACCGCAGACGCCGACTGCCGAAGCCACCGTGCTGGTAGGCGGCGGGCCGCCCCCGGAGTCCTACACCAAAACACCGACAGCCACCAAAACCAATACACCCACCATCACCCCCACCGTGCCAACGGCTACCCCCACCAAAACAGCTACTTCGCTGCCCACCGAGACCCATACGCCGGCGCCCACCTTCACCCCCACCATCACCCTGGCCGCCGATGATCCCCGCCTGTGGCTGGGGCCGCCCACATCCTATGACTTGATGGACGGCAGCAATACCTGGGTATGGCCAACGGGCAGCGATCTTTTCACCTCCGCTGAATTCGAAGATGGCAAATTCGTGATGACCAACGTCAACGAAGACCGCGAAAATGGCTGGCGGCTGGGCATCGTGGAAGGCGCTACCTACATGTACACCGAGATGACCGTCACCACCGGCGATGTTTGCGCCGGCAAAGACAATTACGGCATCATCTTCCGTGTCCCCATCCGCACCGAAGCAGTCCGCGGCTATGTATTCACTGTCTCCTGTGACGGCCACTACCGCCTGTGGGAATGGGATGGACGCGCTGATAACTTCAAAGGCGAATACGTAACCCTCGTCAGCTGGACCTTCACCGGTGTCATCAACCCCGGCCCCGGCCAGACCAACCGCGTAGGCGTCATGCTCAAAGATGATCTGATCCAGCTTTACATCAACGGCGTCCTCATGGACCAGAAACGGGACGACACCTTCAAAGGCGGTTTCTTCGGCATTTCCGTTGATCCCGGCTTCGACACCGCCACCGCAGATTTCACCATCTATGTGGATGACATGTCCTACTGGCAAATCGCGCGGTAGAAGATAACAATTCAATCAAGCAGGCTGTCCTCACGGGCAGCCTGTTTTTTTAAGTGACAAGCAGGGTGCGTTGATAACGCACCAACCACCAACATGGCGATAACACAATCGAGAGATTCACTTTCCCAACGGGTGATTTATTACAAACAGCGGCCGCCATGTGGCAGCCGCTGTTCCTGTTCAATTCCTGTCTTCCTATTCCCCCAGGAAGATCTTGTCCTGTTGCATCAACAGAGGTGCTCAATGTTTCCAGATCAGACTTTGTCGTCTTGAAATCGCCGCTCAGGGAAGAAATCGCCGCCTTAAGCCGGGTATCCATCTGGTCTGCCGCTTCCGGCGAATCCTGCTTGACCACCGGCAGCAGATCATCCAGTCGCCGTTTGCGCTTCTTTCAAAGCCTTCAAGGCATCCTGTCCGTTCTTCTTGTCCAGGGCCGCCTGCGCAGCGGTGATCCCGTTCATCGTCTTGTACAGGGCAACACGCGCTTCAGCAACTTCCAGCATGTCGGCGACTTCCGCGGCATCTTCCTCAGCAGCAGCCAGGGCATCTTCCGACACAGCCAACTCAGTCCGCACATCGGCCAACTGCCCTTCCAGCAAGGCCACATTCTGCTTCACCGGGCGGTAGATCTGGAAATAAACCAGCAAACCGCATACCGCAAAAACGGCCAGGGTGATCAACGCCCAGATGCCGACCTTGCGCAGCAACAACTGGAACTTGCTGGGCGGCTTCGGGGGGGCTTCCACTTCTTCCGGCTCTACTGGTGCAGTAGGCACTTCTTCGGAGGCATCAACTGCTTCAGCTTCCTCACCTTCAGGCTGTTCAACTTCTTCGGTTTCAACGGCCTCGGGCACAGCTTCTTCTGCAGGCTGCTCAATTTCCATCTCTGCTGAAGCCTGCTCATCCTGTTCTTCGGGCATAGGTGTTTCGGGGATGGGGGTCATAGGTTCTCCTGATTTTTAGATTAGGTTGCGGACGGCGTCGGGGTTTCCCACGGCGTTCGGGTAATTGTTGGCGTATTGCTGGATACCGGACTCTTTGACGGGGTCGGTGTCCAGGTCGGTGGTGTGGGATAGGGGGTAGATGTGTCGTATGGAGAAGGGGTCACTGTGGGCACCTTCGTCTCTTCTTGCGGATCGGTCATCAATTCCACCAGCAGGTCCCAGGCGGTTTCCAGGTCATTTTCGGCGACGTTCGGTGAAGCCGGTAAATTCCGTCCTGCCTGCTTAAGGCGGCTCATTGCTTCCTCATACATCTCGGCCTTTGGCGCCAGTCCGGCCACCTGCAAATCTGCCAGCACGCGCAGCGCATTTTGCAGGTCTTTCTCTGCCAGGCCATAATCGGCATTGAGGAAATGCAGCCGGCTGCGGCTGAGCAGTTCCAACGCCTTCAGCATCTTCACTTCCCGGGTCAGCATGTCAAGTTCATCCGTCCCTGCCGGGGTCATTGTTGGGGTCAGCAGAGCAGCCGCGTCATTCGTGCTCATCACAGCCACTGTAGAACGCAGCGCAGACAACTCAATCTCCAGCTCGGATTCCAGTTTCCCCAGGCCGCCCAGGTTCTCATCCAGTTGGCTGACAACATCTGCCAAAGCATCTTCATTGCCCCGGATTTCATCCAATTCATTCACGGTCACATCCGCGCGGGCTTCCAATGCTGCCAGACGCTGACTAAAATCCGCCATGCGCTCATCAAGCTGGCCGTGCACACTGGCCTGTTGGGTTTCAATCCCCTCCAGCCGCTGCGCATTGGCCACTGCCGGGGCTGTGGCCTGCTGTAAAAGGTATTGCACGCCAAAGAAACCTGCCGCTCCAATCAGAATACCAATCGCTAACACCAGGAATACGCGCAATAACCCGATCAAAAAGCGCCCAAATCCACCCCGCTTGCGGGGAATTGTATCCGATTCATTCATCGTCATCTCAGCCTCCTCATTCACTGGCTGGCGGGATAGTTTCAGGCAGCAATTCGTTCAACAAACCTTGCATGCCGCCCAGGAAACGCTCAACGATACCGTACTGCTCGCTAATTTCAGCTACAGCCTCTTGCAAACCGTCCATTTCAGCCTGGATGCGGGCTGCTTCTTCGCCCAGCTTTTCTGCCGTGCCTTCAAGGTCTGCCACCCGTCCCCCCAGGGTTTCCATTGAATCCAGGCGGGTGGTCAACCCGGCAATATCCTGCGTCAGAACATCCATTTCGCTTTCAATTGTTTCCACCTGACGCTGCACACGGCTCAACTGTCCGGGCGACACATAGTCCAGACCGCCATTGACCAGAGCGAGAATGCCCAGGCTCAACACCACCGCCAGCAGGACAGACAGCACACCCACCACGCCGCCCAGAAGAAAAGCATCCCCGCGCAGCAGCGGCTTGCTGCCGCCAGATTTTTTCGCTTTAACTTTTTCTTTCGGCTGTTCGTCTTGCGCGGTTTCCACCGGTTCGGCGGCATCCATCTCTTCCGGGATCGGCTCAGGGATCAAGTCCTCTTCAACCACTTCGATCACCGGCGAGACTTCGTCAATTCGCGTCTCAAATTCGGTTTCTACAGCAGGTTCATCTTGCAACTCAATCCCTTCTTCCACCATATCTTCCTCTTCAACAAACTCTGCTTCCAGAACAGGCAGGGCTTCATCAGTAGCCTCAATGGCGAGCAAAGGCGCCCAACGTTCTACGGAGCGGGCACTGATACCCTGCACGCGGGTCAAATCATCCAAAGAAGTGTAAGGCCGGCTGGCGATGATACGCGCGGCCAGCCCTTCCCCGATGCCGGAAATCGCCATCAATGATTCCAGACTGCCCGTGTTCACATCTACTTTTACAACATCGTTTTCTGTCATTTGGTCCTCCTGTCAGACGCTATAAGCCTGTGTTCATCATATCTAATTCTATCCGCAATCTGCCGGAATACTTCACGCGCACTTAATGAAATAGAAAAGCAATACCCAGTCGGATGTCAATGCAAGCCCTCAAACAAGTCCTGTCCGCTTCGAACTGCCATCAAGGATTGGGAAAATTTCACGAACGCTTTTCATACTCCCGCATTTAAGTATAGCGCAATCAATGCTAAATGTATATTCTGGAAAATATGTTGCCTTGCCTTACTATACGAAAAACCCTCCCGCTGGTTGTATGCGGGAGGGTGCAATATTCGAAGAAAATTAGCCTACGGCAGAGGATTCGATGAAGCCCAATCGTTGCCCAGGATCAGGACAATATCCGCATAATTATCAGGGTTGAATTCAAACGTTACCGCCGCATTGGGGATGCCCAGCAGCCCTGCCAGATAACTGGCCGTATACGGCTTGCCATGATAAATAATCATCTGGCTGGAATTATAAATATTCTGTGCGTTGGTCTCCTCGACCACGTTCAGCCCCTGAGAGCGGAAATATTCCGCCGTGCGGGATGCCAGCGTGCCGTCCTGTGTACCGTTATGGATGGCGATCCGCGCGCCTTCGGTCTGCCGCAGCACAGCCAGATCGCTGTTGATCACCGTCTGGCTGATCGGGGTATTGGTAAACACCTGATCGCGCAACCCGCGAATATCATCGGGAATAGGGATCATGATCGAAAGCCCATCCGGCGATGTCCCGCTATACACCATGTCGGGGCCAATCACCTTCTGGGTGAAATTCTCCCTCGGGATCTGAACACCCAGATTGGCAAGCTTCAACATATCATCCAGGTTGAGGTTGGTATTGATGCCTTCATTGACTTCCTGATACAGTGCCGGAGCCTTGGCAATCAACTCAGGCAGCATATTCCAGGTGACCACCTGATCCTTAATCGCCATGATAACTTCCTGCTGTCGTGCAGCGCGGTCAAAATCACCGCCGTCGGTATAACGCGAACGGGCATAACCCAAGCACCTGCATCCCGTCCAGCCACTGCACACCTTCGCGCAGGATCTCCTGCGAGTCATTATCGCCAATCCGGCTGATGGTCACTTCCTGGCGCACATACAGGTCCAGGCCGCCCAACTCGTCGATCAGATCAACGAAGGTCATGAAATCGACCAGGGCGTAATAATCCACCGGCACGCCGAGGAAATGCTCCACGGTCTCCATGGCCAGTCCAGGACCGCCGCCGGGCAGCTTGTTCACCTCACCCAGGAAATACGCCGTATTGATCTTGTTGTGACCAAAGCCAGGGATTTCCACCCACATATCACGCGGGATGGAAAGGAAACCCACCGTCTGCGCCAGAGGATCCAGCGTGACCAGCATCATCGTATCACTGCGCGGAATCTCGCCCGCTTCCCAGTCACGGTAATCCAGGCCAAGGAACAACACAGTGATGCGCGTCTTGCCATTCCATTTTGGCAGCTCAACAGCAGAGGGCGCGTTCGGGATGGCTACCGGGATCTGGATATTGCCAGCCTCGTCGGTCGTCACCGGTTGAATAGCTTGTGGTGCGCCAGGCAGATTGATTGCTGTCAAAGTCGAAAACACGTTTCGGGCAATAATGAAAGCACCCACCGCCAGCCCAAGGCCAATCACACCAAACACGACGAGGATGATCCAATTCTTGCGTTTTTTCACAGGAGTGTCCATATCAGTCATAACTCATTTTTCAACCGCGGGGTAGATGAGCGCCGCCAACCCAAAACATACAGAGGCAGGCGGTGCAACATCACGGCTGTTCCATTTCAATAGGGATTATTTCATCTCCGGCGGGGGTACCGGCAGATCATCCACGGCCGTCTTTACCCATTTGTCGCCTTCATCGATCAACATCACCGGGATGTCTTCAACGACCGGGTACTTCCGTCCGCAGTCCTGGCATACCAGCCAGGTGTCTTTTATCAAATCAAGATTGCCCTCTTTTTCACGTACGCAAGCCGGGCAGCGCAAAATTTCCAACAAATCAGCTTTTACCATGTTGCCTCCATCACGAAAAATACAACGGCTAATTGTACCATTAACGGCCATTTGTCAATAAAGGACTGTAGGCAGGGGGTGCACTAAAAGTTTGTAGAATCATGTAGCCAAAGGCAGGGAACCCAAAGAACTGAACCCATCGCCATCAGAAAGCCAGGCAGCGCGGGCCTTTGCAGTAGCATTTGCCCCAGACAGGGTCCAACGAGCCCCAGCAATTTTGAGACGGGCAGTAGCGATCTGTTTACACGCACTTTCCACCGTACCACTGCCAATCCAGTAGCCTTTGGCTCGATACTCTGCATATTTCATGCGGTGGGCATTATTCGAAAAATAAGTCACTGCCCTCTGTGCAGCATCGGCAGCCAGAGCATGCTGAGTATACGCCTGGCAAGCCTGGATGACTTTATCCGTTTGGCCTGCCCACAGCCAATCCTTGATCGTTTGCAGCCAGTTTTTGCGTTCAGTTTCTTGAGAGAAGACCGCTTCAGCAATGGGTGTGAAATATTCACAGGCATGATACCAATCGATGATTTGGATCGCATGGGGATAATACCGTTCTACGATTTTCCAGATCCAGGCAGCGCCATCGCAAACGAAAACCAGTTCCTTAGCTTTGTCCGCCAGGCGTCTCAGGCCGGTTGCCCAAACCAAAGGACTGAAATCTTGCACAGCAGCGATCTCACTGTGATAACTGATTTCCTGGGCTTTGTGTTGTTCTTGTCCATATACTTCCGCCACACGATACCAACAAATCGTCTTCAATTCTCGCCATTCCTCCCCAACAGGCACTTGCGCCCCATCAATTGAGCCATACAATCGCTCAGGAACGCTTTCTATTCCCCTTTCTCGTTCCTGAAGCCAGTTTTCATCTTGACTGGCCCTCATCCATTTCGCTTCGTGCTTGGCTTGCTCCTCTCCCACATCCTGGGTTTGTTTACGGATGGTATTGTCACTAACTTCCACCAAGAGTAATGCTTTGACAGTGCGTCTTGCTCGTTCAAAGGCGATGTCCACCCCAACGATGGCCAGTAATTCCCTCAGCACGGCACTCACTTCTCCTGGGCTGATCCCCCACGCTTCATCCACCTGATGATGTTTTTTCCCACACCGATCACAGCTATAGTACGACCGCCGGTATTTTACCCACCCAAATACTGTCATGAGTTGGGCTCTCCGCTTTGATATCCGCCTTGCCTGGGCTCCGCATGCGCATGGTTGCCGTTTCCCCAGTTTCTCATCTTCTTCTTCCAATACTTTGCCATAGGTCGCTCGTCCAATGTCTTGTAACATCTCTCGCAACCCTTGTTCTAATTCCTCAGCATTGCCCATTTCTTCTGCTTCTATCCATTTTCCGATCTCTTTTGTCATTATCTCAACAATTTCTTCTTTTGCTTTTGTGCTAAAATCCATTTGAGAGCCTCTTTATGATTTTGTCGTGGTACACATCATCATATCTTAGAGGCTCTTTTTTCTACAACTTTTTAGTGCTCCCGTAGGCAGGGTAGGCTGCTGCCCCACCCTACCTGCAGTGAACAAAGACTTCACGGGAACTGGATCGCCTGGCCGACCTTGATCTCCTGATATGCCGCGGGAAAAGCATCGACGAAAGCCTGGATGGCTGCCGGCTGACTATCATGCGGTGAGAGAGCAACCAGCCCGGGTTGACGCTCAGCCAGAAATTCGATCTCCGGCTGCAAATCTGCAGCGCTGGCTTTCCCATAATGCAGTCCGCCCACCACGCCGACTACCGGCTCATGGTACAGGGCTTCGGCGCGTTCCACCAGCCGTTCCAGACCGGGATGGCCGCAGCCGGTGATCACGACCAGGCCTTCGCCCTCCACGCGCACCACCAAAGCCTGCTCATGGCCTTTCGGTTCCAGCAGGGAAAGCGGGAAGACTTCCACATAGGAGAGTACGCCCGTAGTGGCAATGTCTGGCGTCACCAGAGCGGGTTCCTGGGCATACACCAATGTTGCGCCGGGGTAGGTCATCGGGATGGGTGTGTAAAACGTGATCTCCGACAAAGGCAGGCGGAAGTCTCCCAGGGTGAAGCTGTCATGCTGCCAGGCCTGATTGCCGCCGACATGGTCAGGGTGAGGATGCGAGATAACGACCGCATCCAGCGCTTCCCAGTCCTGTTTCAGCGTGCCAAAATTGCGCAGGAAATACGGCAGGATCGTGTCCGGCGGATTCATTCCCAGGTCAAGGATGATGCTGGCCTGATCCGTACGGATCAGGTAGGAAACGCCATGCCCCTTTCCAGGTCTTCATCAACAGCCTCTGCTTCAAACAAGGGCAGGATCTCCAGACTGGAGGTTGTTTCCAGCTCAGGGATAAAGATGGGCATCTCCATTCCCTCGCGCTCCACCTGGCCTTTGATCACCACCAGATGGGCAGAACAGAACAGGGCAAACACAACCAACAGCCCGACGACAGCAAACAACAGAATACGTAATGCTTTTTTCATCTCAAAATTTCCTTTTCTTATTTTGTTTCAACAAGTTTGCGATACATCTTGTCTTTGAAAACGACCGCTGCCGAAATGACAATCCACAGCACCAGCAAAAGCAGGTCGGAGGTCGGCAGAAAATCAACGGCCATGTTGAAGGTGGTATGCAGGATGATCATTGCCAGCACATTGCCGCCGGAGCGGTTGTACACCCAGGCAAGGAAGATCGCCAGAAAGATGCGGTAGATGCCGCCGCCGATCATCCCCATCACCAGATTCTCGCCATAGAAACCATTCAGGAAGAGGGGCAGGTGCCATAGTGACCAGAAAGCCGAGACGATCAAAGCAGCAACCAGCGGGCTGTACTTGTTTTGCAACACAGGCTGCATCATCCCGCGCCAGCCGGGTTCTTCGTTGCCGCCGCGGATCAGGGCGGTCAGGGAGAAGGAAAGCAGCGCCAGCGGCAGCACTTCGAGGATCGGCCTGCCCCACAGGCCGGGGTATTCCACGGGCATACCCAGCAGTGGCGCCAACCCCCAACTGATCAGCACAAGAACGGGGAAGAAGCCCAGGCTGAAAACGATCCAGCCCAATGATTTTCGGACAGGCAAAATCGAGGCCATCTTTTCACGAATATCGACGTTGCTCGACAAAGCGCTGGCAATGACCTTGCCGCCAATCAGACTGGCAGCCACAGCGGCCATCAGGACGGGCGCGGTCAGGGTCAGGTCGCCGGGCAAGGACTCATAACCGGCAACCGGGCCGACCCGATAGCGCAGCGCCATCAATCCGAAGATGACTGCCGATGAAACCAGCATGGTGATCACGCTTTTGCGATTCATCTCAAACAGGCGCAGGCCATTCTTGAGTCCCAGGGTCAGCATACCGCCCACCGCCGGGCCAAAGCCGCCGATGAAGACCACCATCATCAGCAGGAGGTCATCGCGGCCGCGCAGGGCGATGCCGCCCAGCCAGAACAGCCAGCTCCAGGTGAAACTGAGGATCAGGAAAGCCAGCGCCGGACGATTTTGCGCCAGGCTCCAGCGCAGGGATTTTCTTTCTTTTTGTACAGAAGTTGACAGAGTATTCATTTCAAAATTCCTTTTATGAATGATCAAAAGTATAGACAGGTTCAACAAAAGACACATCAGATAAATGGTGGATATCACCGTCACCCGTTTGGGGGAGATCTGCTTTTGATATACCAACCATCGTAAACCGGTCCCAGCCAGACCTTGTGTGCCTCGAAGTCTTGTGAAGCCAATCCAGCAGCAGTGGTCAGGGCTTGCAGTTCGGGCAAGTCCAGTCCGTGGCCCTGGGGTTCGCGCAGGATCAGACGCCCACCGGGTTTGAGCTTGCGGCCCAGGGTTTGCACGATCAACGGACGTTCCGCCGCGGGGATGTCGTGCAGGACAAAGTGGATCAGGATGGTGTCAAAGCTGGCATCGGGCAAGTCAACCTGGGTAATGTGTCCCAACTGGTAGCTGACGTTGTCAAAGCGCCGCAGGGTGTTGCGGATGACCTTCATCCAGCGGGACGAGATATCCACGCAGGTCAGGTGCCCCCCGCCTCTTGCGAGGCGGGCAGCGAGATGACGGGACAAGATGCCTGAGCCGGAACCGAAATCGAGCACCTTTTCATCTTCCTGCAGCGGCAGGCTGTTGACGTAGCTGCGGTAGCAGGGGGCGATGATCGCTCCGATACCCAGGGTCAGGCAGATTTCCATAGTGGAAGGTTCGTAGCTCATGATGTCTTTCCTTAATTGTTGGTCTGGTATTCGCCGCTTTGGCGAACGAACAGACGGGGCAGGAACATGCCGGTGGTGCGGCGATACTCGTCGTAGGCCGGGCCAAATTCCTGGCGCATGTCGGCTTCCTCACGCTTCGCCAGGCGCACATAGAGCAGCACCAGCAGCGGCCACATGATCAGCATCGGCAGGGTTGCCCATTCGCACATCATCCCCAAAGTCATCATCAGGAAGCCGGTGTACTGCGGGTGGCGGATGTAGCGGTAGATGCCGCTGGTGACCAGTTGACCTTCGCCTTCTTCTTTACTCCAGTATTGGCGGTAAATGCGCCGCCAGCCGAGAACAATGAGAACAGCAGCGATCAGGTACAGGACGACAGCCACGGTGGTGCCGCTCAAACCGATCCACTGCACCAGGGTGTGTCCCCACAGCACCCCGTCCGGCAGGGTTTTGCCAAAGATCCAGGTCAACACGTACATGCTCAAAGGCACGCCGAACATTTCGAGGGCCAGGGCGAGGACAAACGCGCCATACACGCTGGCCGGTTTGCGCTGGCTTTTCTTGTAGAAGGGCAGGAAGGCCAGGAAGGCGATGAACATCAGCGCCCACACGGCGGCGGCCCACCAGTTGCCAAAATGTTCCAAAACGGGATCGATACTCATGATTTGATACTCCTTTTGCTTGGTTTAATTTTCAGTTTGGAGATTGCTTCGATCCCCTGCGGGATCTCGCAATGACAATAGGTTTCGTTAATTTTCTCTATCAGGCAGCCACTGCACCGAGAGGAGCGGCAGACCCAGGTCACGAATGCGGTTCAACAGACCGAACAAGGCAGACTGATCGATGACGGAACCGGTGATGCGGGTGGTGCCGTCCGGCTGATTGGAGAGCTGCATGCTCTCGAACCAGCCGGAGCGGTTTGCGTCCAGATGCCCTTCCACAACGATTTCGTAAATTTCTGCTCCGGCTGTAAAAGTGCGGTTTGGGGTCATTTTGCGATCTTCCTTGCCGTCTTTAGTTCAGTGAAGCCAGGAAGGCATCCACCATTTCAGGGTTCCAGACACTGACCATGGACGAGATGCTAACCAGAGCCGGGCCGCTGCGGCCTTCGAACAGGGCAGTTGCCGAGCGGTAGGGCTGGTTTTCCGAGTTCAGCCCTTCCAGGATGACCAGTGTCGCGCTCTGACCGCGGATCACAACCGGGCGGTTCTCAACAACTTGCATCTGTTTGGGGTCGATATCGTGGTCATCATTCAGTACAGCAGCCTGCTGCTGCAATGGATCGATATTGACCTCAATCGTCCTCAGGAGCCTGGATCAGATAAATATGGCTGCTGGTCTCCGGGCCGATCAGGCTGACAACCTGATAATCCATCATTTCCACGGCGAATTGTTCGCGGTAGCCTTCCGGCAGGGTATAGCCAGCGATCCTGTCAGCTACAGTGCGGGCGTCGTCGAAAATGTCTTCCGCTTGCAAGATGGCGCATCCGCTCAAACCGAGAGTGAGGATGGTCATGGTGGAAAAGATGAGGATGAATTTGGAAACAGTATGTGACTTCATGTGTAAACCTCCGAATACAAAATGATTTGGTTTTGTTTTAATCAACAATCCAAATATACAACCCGGAGGATAGGGTTGTGACCTGTCTTAAGTTAGGTTTTTGGGTAGGGAGTGGAAATTGGGGCTAGATGAGGCTCAATTCCCGGGCTTTGGCAACTGCTTCTGTACGCCGACTGACTCCCAATTTTGCGTACAGATGATTAAGGTGCCATTTGGTGGTGCCAACGGTGATATACAGCCGTCCGGCGATATCTGCATTACTCAAACCGGCTGCCACCAGGCGCAGGATCTCCATCTCGCGTTCGGTGGGCGGGTCGATGAGCACGGTCTCCCCCGTGGCGATGTTCGGCTCCTGAGTACAAATCAATTCAATGAAACGCGGAAAGCGTGGGCGAAAATGCTCCAGGAGAGATGCCAGGCGCGGCCGTTCCTGGACAAAAAGCTGGCGGTATGCCATCGGTGCAGCCGCTTCAACTGCCGGGGTAAGCGCCGCGATGGCTTGCTGTGTTTTGCCCATATGATGCAGTGTCAATGCCTGTTCCACCTTGACCCGGATCCAGTCCAGTTTGCGGGCGGCGGTTTGGGTCAGGACTTTCCAGTTCCTGCAATATATTGAGGGCTTGATCGCCCTGGCCGGATTCGGCCAGGATGCGCGTATGGATCAGGATGCTGGGCAGAGCGGATAGCTGATCTGTAAAAGAGCCTTGCAAAGGGTGGCTGTCTACCCACTGGCGGGCGGGATCTGGATTCCCGGCATAGTAATGCAGCCAGGCGGCGAGCATGTCCATGTGGCTGGCTGCAGCCGTCAGTCCGACTTTGGCCGCCTGACGTTGGGTTTCCCGGTTTAGGGTCAGGGCATCTTCCAATTTGCCTTGATCAGAAAGCAAAAGCTGCAGAGTCTGGTTGGCAGGCATAGCCAGTACATGGTACAGCCCCAGCCGTTGGACGAGATGGATGCTGGTGGTAAGGACAGTATTTGCTTCATCCAACTCCCCGGACTGATACAAAAGACAGCCCAACACGATCATCGGGATGCCTGCCAACAAGCCCGGTTTGCCATCCGGGGTGGAATACTGAGCAACGCCAGCTCTGCACAAGTCTATGGCTTCTGACCGCTCGCCGATGTTGTTCAACAGGAAGGCGAGGTTATTACGCAGGATGAGGGCTGTGACCGAACTGCCGACTGCTTCGGCCAGCGCAATGCCTTCTTCAAACGAGTGCGCGCGCCTCTGCGCTGCGATTGTCGCCAATCTGGGCCTGTCCCAGGGCCAGCAGGAGCAATGGAGAGAAGATGGGGAAGTGATCGCCCATCAGGGCATATGCCTGTTCCATCTTTTTGGAATCCATCTTGCGTCCGGTAGTGGATGGCAGCCAGGTTTGCAGGCCCAGCAGCAGCCCGGCCAGCGGGCGGGTTTCCGGGGATGCCAGCAGATCATCCAGGCCACTGGTGGTGTCCTGCAATTTCTGCATCCATAGGGCCGCCTCGCGAAAGCGGCCATTATAGATCAAAAACCAGGCACGCAGCACAGCCAGATAGGTATCATCCAGCAGCACGGCTTCAGGCAGGGCATCCAGCCAGCGCAGCACCTCGGTAAGCTGCCCGCTTTCAACGACCGGGATGGCCGCCTGACGAATGAGTTTGCAAGTCAATGTCAGGTCGCTGGCAGCGAAAGCGTACTGTACCGCTTCCAGCGGTTGATCATGCGCGATCAACCATTGGGCAGCGCGGCGTTGAATGGCGTGTATCTCATCCGGGGCGAGTTCGCTGCGCAGGATGTCCGTCATCAGGTGGTGATAGCGGAACCAGGTTCGGTTGTCATCCAGCGGCACCAGAAACAGGTTGGCGGCTTCCACTTCGTATAGCATTTCAGTGCTGTGTGTCGTTTCCAGGGCAGCATCCAGCAGATCCGGGCAAAACCGATCCAGGGCTGCGGATTGGATGCAAGAACCCGCGCAAATCCTCCGGCAAGCGGGAAAGAACTTCCTCATATAAATAATCGATCACAAACCGGTGTGAACCGCTGAAATCCTCGATAAAACGGTTGGGGTCGGGATGGCCCCGCAGAGATAGAGCAGCCAATTGCAAACCAACCACCCAACCTTCCGTATGCGTTGACAATTGCTGTACCTGGTTATTATCCAGAGAAAGGTTGCGTTCTGTCTGTAGTAATTGACCGGCTTCCTCTGCAGAAAAGCTCAAATCCCGCTGGCGAATTTCACACATCTGGCGGCGGGCGCGCAGGCGTGCCAGATTAAAGGGCGGGTCCTGCCGGGAAACAATCGCCAGATGAAACTGCGGTGGCTGGTGGTCAAGCAGGTATTGCACCAGCGCATGGTTTTCGGAATTGTGGATCAGATGATAATCATCCAGCACAAGCAGGATCGGCTGCGGGTTTTGAACAAGCTGATTGATCACTTCAGTGATCAGGATTTCCAGATTGGCCGCATGGAGGGTGTTCAGCGTGGACAACAGTTCTTCCAGACCAGGCGCATGTTGTTTTAAGGCCAGCAGCATGTATTGAAAAAAACGTACCGGATCATTGTCCTTGTCGTCCAGTGACAGCCAGACCGCAGGGATATCCTGAACAGCAATCCATTCGGACAGCAAAGTCGTCTTGCCGTACCCCGGCGGGGCAGACAGCAAGATCAACCGCTGGCCGGTGTTCCAGGCGTCATCAAGCACATCAAAAAGCCGGGGGCGGGAAACCAGTCCCGGCTGTATAGGAGGGAGGAAGAGCTTGGTCGCAATGAACATAGGTTGATTATAGCAAAACGGATTCAAAGATGCTTATTTTGGCCAGATAGATTTTCGATATATTTATATAGGTTTGGATATAATCAAACAGGAAAAGACTGAACAGAAAAGAGAGATCTGAATGACACAAAATATCACAGCACAACAGTTGATCGCATATTTCAACCTGAAACCGCTTCCCGTGGAAGGCGGAATGTTTTCCCGAAGCTATTATTCAGCAGATCTATGCCCTGCAGAGCTGTTGCCAGCGCGCTACGCTGGCGCAGACCACGCTTTCGGCTCGGCCATCTATATGCTCTACACCGATGAACCGGATAGTTTTTCGGAATTTCACAAGCTGAAGACAGATGAAGCGTTTCATTTTTACCTTGGTGACCCATTTGAACTGCTTCTGCTCTATCCGGATGGCACCAGCCGCACCATCGTGATGGGGCAGGACATACTGGCTGGTCAACAGGTGCAGTTCGTTGTCCCTGCCGGGGTGTGGCAGGGCTCGCGCCTGCTGCCCGGAGGGGAATATGCTTTCTTTGGCACAACCATGGCACCAGCTTTTTCGGTCACCGATTTTGAAGCCGCTACCCGGGAAGAATTACTGCGGCAGTATCCCCACGAAGCCAAGCGCATCCGTGCATTGACCAGACCAGATAGCGACCGCTGGATGCCTCAAGGGGCGGAAGCCTGAGGTAGACTGTTGGTTTGAGAAGGGATGGTGAAGAAATGAAAAAGGGAAATAACCAATACTTAATATTGGTCTTGTTCATAGGTGTGGTGTTCATTCTAATTGTCGCTGGTTGCCTGGAAAAAATGGAAAAAGCAACAGTGGAACCCAGTGCGCTGGTAATTGCACCATCTGCTATCGAAACAATCACAAAAACATCCATGTCTACACTTAACCCTACCCTATCGGCTACACCAACCAGAACAATCACTCCTTTTCCCAATAATACACGGACACCATTGCCAACGTTATCATCAGAAGAAGCACAAGAACGAGTGTGGAAATTAATGACTGGTGATGAAATTTGCCTCTTACCCTGTTGGGGCAATATTGTTCCTGGCAAAACTTCAATCGATAAAGCGAAAGCGTACCTCAACTCATTTGCTTATGAAGTAGGGGTAACATCAAAAGGGTTGACTATCTGGACAAAGTTTTTACACCCCAATCAGGAGAGATCATTTCAGGCGGGATAATTCATACAGACAAAAACAAGAATATCGTGACGTTTATTGATACTTACAGATATGGATACCGGTTGGAGCAATTATTAAAATACTTATGGTCCCCCTTCAGAGGTCTGGATATGGGCAGACTTAAATATTTCTGTTCGGCCAATGAAAATAATGTACCAAATGGCTTTGTATTATCCTGACAAAGGTTTCCTGGCAGTATACGAAGGGGATGGTGAAATTGATGATATTCTCAATATTTGCCCAATAAATTCCAATAACCTAAACCCTAGATTAAAATTGGTTTCCAGAGCAAAATCTTACTTTTGAGAAAATTGTAAAAGATTTCTGGCCTTGGTATGCCAGGATTTGAACAGTTTAGAAACATTGAAAAAGATTTTGGAATAGATATGCAGGGGTTTTATACCTTATACAAGGAAGCAGAAAATAAAGATATCTGTATTCCTGTTCCGGCTCCCTGGTAAATTGTCCAGGAAAGTTTCAAAAAAAGAAATTTGATTTAAAAAAGGACATAGAATGGTTGGTGTATATGAAACCCTCAAGCAAAATGTACGAGAAAAACTGCAAAACCTGCGCGCCTTGATGGCCGAGAACAACGTCGACGCCTGGCTGGTACCCAGCGCTGACCCGCACCAGAGCGAATACGTGGCCGCGCACTGGCAGGCGCGCGCCTGGATGTCGGGCTTCCATGGCTCGGCAGGCACCCTTGTCGTAACCCGAGAGAAGGCCGGGCTGTGGACGGACTCGCGCTATCACATCCGCGCGGCACAGGAACTGGAAGGCTCAAGCATTGAGCTGTTCAAAGCTGGTCTGCCGGGTGTAATCGATTATTACCAATGGCTGAAACAGGAACTGGATGAAGGCGCTGTGGTCGGCTTTGACGGCAGCCTGCTCTCGCTGAGCGCCGTGGAGAAAATGGAAAAGGCCCTCGCGGGCAGCGGGATCGCCCTGGCGGCAAAGGGCGATCTGGTAGGCGAGATTTGGACGGACCGGCCGCACCCTGCCTGCTGAGCCGGTTTTTCTGCTGGATGAGCAGTTCACCGGGGAAATCCGCCCGGCCAAGTTCGCGCGCATCCGCGAGAAGATGGCTGAGCAGGGCGTGGGGGCGCACCTGATCCCCATGCTGGATGACATTGCCTGGACGCTGAACATCCGCGGGGGAGATGTGACCTTCAACCCGGTTGTGATCAGTTATCTACTGGTGCTGGAAGATGAGGTGCGTTGGTTCATTGACCCCGCCAAAGTGCCGCAGGAAGTGCGGGCTGCCCTGGAATTGGACGGTGTCTCTTTCTTCGGTTATGAAGAGATTGAACTCTCATCTTGCGCAACTTCCAAAAGAGACTGTGATCCTGATCGACCCGGAGAAGACCAATTGCATGTTACGCGAAGCTATCCCTGACACCTGTGTCGTCAAACACGGCGCGGGCATCGTCACCGTGATGAAGGCCATCAAGAACGAAGTGGAACTGGAAGGCATCCGCCAGGCCCACCTGCGCGACGGGGCAGCAGTCGTGCGCTGGCTGTGCTGGCTGGACCAGGTCGACTTTGCCGAGCATCACACCGAGATCACCCTGGCGGACAAATTAACCGCCTTTCGTGCCGAGGGCGCGCATTTCCAGGGACTGAGCTTCAGCACCATCTCCAGCGTATAAAGCCAACGCAGCCATCGGGCATTACAGCCCGCAGCCGGAAACCACCCCGCGGGTCACAGCCGATGGCCTGCTGCTGGTCGATTCCGGCGGGCAGTACCTGGATGGCACCACCGATATCACCCGCGTGATCGCTCTCAGCGCGCCTACGGACGAAGAAAAACAAGTCTTCACCATCGTCCTCAAATCCCTCATCCGCCTCTCAACGGCGCGCTTCCCGCAGGGTACCCAGGGAAAAATGCTGGACGCAATCGCCCGCGAGCCGCTCTGGCAACAGGGCTGGCAGTGCCGTCACGGCATCGGGCATGGCGTGGGCCATTTCCTCAATGTGCATGAAGGCCCTCAGGGTTTTTCGCCGCGCATTGCGGATGGTTTCTCACCCGGCTCAGTGACGACGATTGAGCCCGGGGTGTATTTTGAAGGCAAGTTTGGCGTGCGTCTGGAGAATATGGTCATCACCACCAACGCAGAAACCACCGAATTTGGCGATTTCTGCGCCTTCGAAACCATCACCTGGTGCCCGATCGATTTATCCCTGGTGAATACTGCAACTTTAAATGAAGAAGAACGCGCCTGGTTGAATGACTATCATCAGGATACCTATGCAAAGTTGTCACCCTTCCTGAACAAAGAAGAACGCAACTGGCTGCGGCACAAGACGCGAACGATCTAACGCTGTCATCGCGAGAAGGGCGGAGCCTGATGTGGCGATCTCCACCACAGTGAGGAAGATTGCCACGCTCCGGCTTCGCCTTCGCGAAGAGGTGAGATAAATAGGAGAATAACATGATCAGAAAATTATCTACTGGAAATCAAGATACTCCTGGCACGCCCATCCCACTGATGGATGTCAAACAAACTGCTCGAATTGCGGTTCCACTGGGCATTGCCTTCTGGATCATCGCTCTCATCCTCTGGCGGCAAGGCGGGCTGGATGAAACCGCACTGTTCTATTTTGACCCCGCGCGTGCAGCCTATACGCCGTTTGTAGCCCTAATGAAATGGCTCTCTGGAAACGGGATGGCAGCCATCGCCGTTCTGTTGGCCTTGTACCTGGTTGCCTCTCATTTTGTGAAAGGGCTAAACGCACCCTTGACCATCTATCTGTACACAATTACTTCGATGGCGCTCAGCGGAATTGCAGGGGATCTATTGAAGGAGATCATCCAACGTCCGCGGCCTGTAGCGATTTTCACCGAGCAGCTAACTGTGTTAAGCGATGCTGTCACCACTGCTATCCCCTCCGGACATTCCACCAAGAGCGTAGCCCTGGTTTTGCCCTTCCTTTTTCTGGTGGTCAGTGCCAGCCGCTGGGACAAGGGGATGAAGGTGATTTTACCGATGATTGCGGGCGGGGTATGCTTGAGCCGGATTGTGCTGGGCGCGCATTATGTCAGTGATGTAGTCGCCGGAATTGGCACGGCATTGATCGGCCTGCCGCTCACAATGCTGTTTGCCCACATGATCCTCAAACAAGCCACCCAGGAGCAGCTGCCAATGATGTCAAAGATTTGGGGCGTGCTGTTGATCGTGCTATCAGTGATCTTTGTGATGATTTAGAGCAAAGAGGGATCAGACCAGTAAAAGCACAAAGACTGGTTTTTCAAAAATTAGCTATAATGAGGAAGCAATCATTCTTTTTTGCCTGCGCAATGCGTCATTGCAATCATTATTTATAAGGAACTCAATATGACCGTACAGATCAAGGAAGTGCTGAACCTAAAGGACTTAAACGCATTTATCGATTTTCCTCACCAACTCTACAAAGGCAACCCCAATTGGGTCCCTAATCTCGTCATGGATGATACCAACGCCCTGCGCCGCGACAAAAACCCTGCCTTTGCCCACTGCCGAGGCACGCTATTGGCTGGCCTGTGAGGACGGCGGGATCGTCGGGCGGATTGCCGCCATCCTCAACCATGTACATGTTGAACGATGGGAGGAACGCTATGTGCGCTTTGGCTGGTTCGACTTTATCGATGATCCGGCTGTCTCATCCGCGCTGCTGCAGAAGGTAGAAGACTGGGCGCTGGAGAAGGGCATGACGGCCGTTCATGGCCCCCTGGGTTTCACCGACCTGGACCGCGAGGGGATGCTGATCGAAGGCTTTGACGAGTTGGGCACCCTGGCGACCATCTACAATTACCCCTATTATCCGCAGCACATGGAACGCCTGGGTTACGGCAAAGACACCGACTGGGTGGAGTATGAGATCCAGATGCCGGAAGAGGTGGACGAGAAAGATCGCCAGGGCTGCCAGAATCGTCTTGAAACGCAACAATCTGCATCTGTTACAACCGCGCAACAAGCGCCATCTGCTGACCTACGTTGACCGCCTGTTTGACCTGCTGAATGAAGGCTACCAGGACCTCTACGGATTTGTGCCGTTGACACCCGGCCAAAAGAAAAGCTATACGAAGCAATATTTCGATTTCATCCACCCGGATTTCGTCCCCATCGTGCTGGATGAAAATGACAATATGGTCGCTTTCGGGATTGTGATGCCCTCCCTGTCAGTGGCCTTGCAGCGAGCCAAAGGCCGCCTGTTCCCCTTCGGCTTTGTTCATCTGCTGAAAGCCATGCGCAAGTTTGACCGGGCTGATCTCTATCTGATCGCGGTCAAGCGTTCCTACCAGGGCAAGGCGGTCAATGCGATTTTGATGAACCGCATGCTGGAAGTCTTCAAAAAATACGGCGTAAAGTCAGTCGAATCCAATCCTGAACTGGAAGACAACGAACAGGTGCAGGCGCAGTGGAAGTATTTTGAGAAACGCAATCACAAACGCCGCCGCTGCTTCATCAAACATTTGGAAAAGCAGGAGAGCAATGCAAGTTGATGCTGTAAAATTGGTTTATTTTTCACCCACCGGTACAACGCGCAGGGTGCTGCATAATATCGCTGCCGGTATGCAGGCTGACCGGGTCACAAAAATCAATCTGACCCTGCCAGATGCGGACACGAGAAGCATGCAGAACTGGACAGCGAGCTGACCGTGATTGGTATGCCGGTATATGCCGGAAGGCTGCCAGTGCAGGCCGTTTCCCGGCTGAAGCGTCTTCGGGGGAATGGAACCCCGGCAGTGCTGGTCGTTGTGTATGGCAACCGCAAATATGAAGACGCCTTGATCGAGCTGGTCGGATCTGGCCGAAGCGGCTGGTTTTGTGCCCGTGGCTGGCGGGGCCTTCATCGGTGAACATTCCTATACCTCCGAGGAAAGACCCCTTTCAGTGGGCCGTCCGGACAATGATGATCTGGGGATAGCAGCACAATTCGGAGAGCGTGTGCGCGCGAAACTGGAGCCTGTCAGCAGCCTGAACGATCTTCCTCCGCTGGTGGTGCCGGGCAACCGTCCCTACAAGCCATTGAAGCCAACTGAAGACATCGCCCCCGATACGGATGAGATGCTGTGCACCCTGTGCGAATGCTGCATGAAGGTCTGCCCAACGGCCGCCATCACGATCCATGACCGCGTAGAAACCGATGCCGGAAAATGCATCGTGTGCTGCGCCTGCGTCAAGATCTGCCCCACAGAAGCGCGTTTGATGCGCGATGAACGTATTTTGAAGATCGCCGATTGGTTGTATGAGAACTACTCCAGAGCGGAAAGTTTACCTGAAAATATTTCCTCTCCGCAAAATGCGAATGTCGTGTGAATGTCGTTAACACGACATTGTCGTTTTTTGCTGCATCTCCTATGATGATGAAAAGTCAAACGAAAGGAGTTTGCAATGAATCAACCCGAACTTGGAAGTAGAGTTGCCGAAGTGCGGCAGCAAAAAGGTTTTACGCAGGAGCAGTTAGCGGAGTACTGCGAAGTCAGTACACGCACCATTCAGCGCATCGAAAGCGGCGAGGTGGAACCCCGCCCGTTCACCCGCAACAGCCTCAGCAATACCCTGGATTTCGATTTCAATGAAAGCAATGTGCACAATGAGCCCTTCTGGCTGGCGGCTTTGCATCTGAGCAGCATTTTCAGCATTGTGCTCATCCCGTTGCTCATCTGGTCGTGGAAGAAAAAGCAGAGTTACAAGATCGATAGGCACGGGCGAGACGTGCTCAATTTCCAGATCACGATAAATTTAATGTTGATTGGTATGGTGGTCTTCCTTGTTTTTCTTGTACCCATTGCCATCATGGCCGTTCAGGTTTCTGAATCCAATATCGTCACCAACCTGCCTATCGCATTCCCATTGATGGCATTAATCCCGATGATTGGGATTGGTATTTTTTGCACCTGGCAGGGTGTGGTGAACACTATCCGCGTCATGTCGGACAAGCCATACAAGTATCCGCTCAGCATTCAGTTCATCAAGTAGACCCTGCGAAACCACAGCAAACCTGGTTTCAGAAAAAATCTTCCCAGCGTCTATGCAAAAGAGCGCTGGGAAGATTTCATTACATTTTCACCACACCCGTTCCAGATTCGGGTTCTCACAGGCTTTGCGCCCGACTTTGGCAAGGTCAAGCCATTGTCCGTCCACCTTGATACGGACAACATCCGCGGTGAAGTCGGTGCGGGTGGGGCCGTGATTGTCGAACAACGATGAACCAACGCCATAAATGTCAACCGGCACATTCAATTTCTCGAATTTGGCGATGCGGGTGGGGTTAAACCGCCAGAAACAACGATCTTTACGGATTGGCAGTAGCTGCGGGCTTCCTCCTGCCATTTGGCGGGCAGGTTCCAGTCAAGCCAGGCGTTATCAAGTTTCTGGCGCACCATAAACACCAGCCGCGGATTGACGCCCATATCAAGGACGGGATCACCCAGGGGCGGAACGGAGATGTCCCGCAGAGAGGCGCTGGTATCCAGACGCACGCCATATAAGATATAACGTTCTGCTTCCTCCAGATTATCTTCTTCAACCAGCTCGCGGTAGCGGTTAAACATGGATTTACACACCCGCAAAGACTCATTGACGCTATCATTGTTAAAATCTACCAGGGCAATGCGCGGGATGTGAACCGGCAACACTTTGGAGAAAGCCAGCATGGCCTCAGCAGTATCCCCCAGGAAGGAAGCAATGGCAGCATGGGCCACCGTACCCCCGCCTGCGCCGCCCCACCAGTCTCCCTGCGCATCGGTAGAAATAAAAGCGCCCAGCTTGTTGGCGAAATCCATATTGAAGCGCTGCAAAGCCAGGTGATACGCATACCCGTCGGCTGCCTGCACTTCGTGCACATCGAAACGGGCAGGGAAGAAGAGCAGCGGCTTGCCGCGGGCAGCGATAAGCGCATCGTAAACATTGGTCGCTACACGGCTGGAACGCGCCAGGATCCCCAGGGTGGAAGTTTCCAACAGGGCAAAGTCGCGATAGCGCCCCCGCACACGGATCACTGGTTGAATATTGAGCGGATTGCCATCACTGTGCACAGTGCTGCCATCCTGCACAGCCCACACCTGCAGCTTGTCAGAAGTTTCCACAAAGGTGTCGCCATCAAAATAGCCGGTACAATGCCGCAGCATGGCAAGGGCCTTGTCGACACCGACCACGATGGATGTGCCCACGCGGCGCGTGAACCACTGCATTTCAACTTCAATGTCGCCGCAGGCAATTTTCTCCGGCGAAAGGCCGGGGGGCAGATTAGCGTGCTGCCCCTGATAACGATAGCCGCTGGCGGCCAGTTCGGTCAGCATCTGGGCGATGTTGACAAAATATTTGTCGGAATACCATCCGCGCCGCATGCGGTCTACATCCAGCTTGAATGTTTCGTTGGTTAACCTTTTGCCGTCAAAGACGCTCATGTCAATCCTCTTTCGGAGTAAGTTAGTGTCAAACATACACTAATTATAATGAGTTCCCTGCTATCTGTCAAGGGGTTGCACAGGAATAAAAATCCCCCCTGATTATCATTCAGGTAAAACGTCATTCTAATTCTATGACCTTTTGCTGTGGTCAGAAGACAGTTTATCGAGTAGAATTTATAATGGAGATAGGATTCTCGATAGTTGGTTATAAGAATTCTCTTATTTCCTCCTTTGGCGAGCGCCTCCGTTGGCAACAACGGAGGCTGGCCGTTTAATTGGATCTGCACTGTGTTTCTCCTGTTAATTTTCCAATATCAGATGAATGACTTAAATCCTGCAAAAACACTCAAACAAAAAAACCTGCCTTGTGGAAGACAGGTTGAATATTTTCAATGCAGGGAAATTTTATTCTTCGGTCACCGGCATGACAACCGTTACCGTGGTGCCTTCGCCAGGTGCAGATTCAACCCAGATACGGCCTTGATGATTGTCAATGATGGATTTGACGATTGCCAGACCCAAACCAGTACCGTTGATGCTGCCGACGTTTCCGGCACGGTAGAATTTATCAAAGACATGCGGCAGGTCGATTGGCGAAATGCCAATGCCGCTGTCTTTTACTTCGAGGATGATCTGGTTTTGTTCCACTTTCGCCTGAACGACGATTTTCCCGCCTGGCGGGAGTATATTTGAAGGCGTTGTCCAGCAGGTTTTCGATCACCTGGCGAAGCTGGGACGGGTTGGCGAAAACAGGGGGCATTTCACTCGGCAGATTCAGCACAATATTAAAACGTTTTTCAATGATGCGGTACTGGAAGCCGTCCACGATAAATTTGATCAACTGGCCCAGATAGATTTTCTCATTGTGGCCATCAAATCCAGATTCGATCTTGCCCAGATTGAGCAGGTCATCAACCAGGCTGGTGATGCTTTGTGTGCTGGTTTGTACCCGGGCAATAAATTCCTGTTGGGTTTTGTTCAGCGGTCCCACCCGGTCAATCAAATCAATATAGCCCATGATAGCGGTCAATGGAGAGCGCAGGTCGTGCGAAATGGCATTGACGAAATCACTTTTGATCTCATCCATTTTCTTCAGATAAGTGATGTCATTCATTGTGATCGCCAAACCTACATCCGGGATGGCGGTGGTCTGAACATTGAAAACCCTGCCGTCTTTGATCGGCAGTTCGGCACGGTTGAATCGATTATTTTCCGCATCTTCCACCAGTTGCAGCAGATCCGGGTCGGTGAACACGTTCTGGAATAATTGTCCGGTGAGGTGGCCCGACAAGATTGAATGCGGATTCGGCGACCTGATTGACCAGCACCAGATTGCGTTCCTGATCAAAAACAATCACCCCGTCCTGAATGCGCGTCAGCAGGGTTTCCAGTTTGTTGCGTTCGAGGACGGAAGAGGTGTACAGGCGGGCATTTTCGATCGCGGTAGCGGCGTATTCAGCAATCGCGGAAAGCAGCTTGACGTCCCTTTGATTGAAAGCCTTGCTCTTTGAGCGGTTATCCACGCCGAGGACACCGATCACCTGTCCGCCGATCTGGATGGGCACATAGATGAGGCTGTATACCAGATAGGAAGTTTTGATCTTCTGCGGGGTGTTTTCATCAATCAGCATCGGCTTTCCGCTTTGCAGTACGGCGCCAGCCAGGGTATCTTCTGTCGGCAGGCGGAAGGTGCGTACAAATTCTTCCTGAAAATTGCGCGAAGCGCGGATGTACAGCTCGCTGTGTGTTTTCATCCAGCAGCAAGAGGCTGCCTTCTTCTGCATTGGTCAGGTCAACGGCGATGTCGACCACCGAGGTAAGGACGTTATTCAAATTGAGGGAGCGATTGATGGACTTTCCCAGATGGGTCAGGGTTTGCAGTTCATCTACCTGTTCTTTCAGGCTGGCTGTTGCGCGTTTGCCTTCCAGCAGGATCCATTCACGCGTCTGACGGGCTTTGTTGATGCTGCCCATCACTGCCGTTTTAATATCTTCTGCGGTAAGCGGCAGGCGACAGGGTATTGGTGATGCCAATGTGCAGGCAGGTTTTGAGCAGGTCGACCGAGATTTTCCTTGGCAAGCAGGAAACAGGAACCAGGGGGAGTTTTTGCAGGAAATTGTAGGCAAAATCAACCCCATTGCCATCGCTCAATTTTTCAGCACACAATGACGAGCATAGGGGTTTCGGTTGTCAGGTGTTTATTGGCGCTTTTCTGGTCTTCACAAAAGAACGACTTGATATCCCAATGACTTGAGCACGGGTTCTAACAGAAAAGAAATCTCTGTTTCCGAAATGATTGCGAGAATGTGATCTTTTTTGTGAGATGCCATAATTTTCCCCTGACAGTTGAAAAGAAAGCGTTTCTTCTGCCAGCTTTCCTGGTTTTTATTTTGCAATGGGCAGTACAAAGGTGAAGGTTGTGCCTTGTTCGAGGCGGCTTTCTGCCCAAATTTTTCCCTGATTGCCGATGACAAGTTCTTTTACCAATGGTAAGTGTACACCCAAACCGCCAAATCGTATTGTTTTGAGGTTGGAGTCATCTTTGGTTTCGAAAATGGTTGCCAGTTGTTTTTCTTTTATGCCGACGCCAGTGTCCGTGACAGAGACCTGTGCCTGCCCATTATTGGAGCGTTCCACGCGGATGGTCACCTGCCCACCCGGGCGGGAGAATTTGATCGCATTGCTGAGGAGCTATGCATCACCTGGGTGATTTGCAGGCTGTCAACGCGCACGGGCAGGGATTTTTCTGCGGTCTCAGCGACAAGCTGACATGATTTTGCTGTGCAAAATGCTGGAAGATATTGACCGATTTTCCTACCAGATCATTCAGATCGATCTGGCCTGCATCATGGTTGATGTCTGTGACGGGCAGGGGCTGAATGGCTTCTGTGAGCTGATTCAATATTCTTGATCTGTTCTTCCACGCTCGCCAGTTCCTGACGTTGGTTGGCGTGCCAGCGTGCCATCGGAGTTTTGGCCAATTTCTCCAGGGAGCGATAGGTTTCGTTGAGATGTCCGCGCATGGTGGTTTTGACCACTTCCAGCATTTCATTGGTGATCTTCTCGCCGATCTGGGCATTGTTTGCCACGCGCTGCAGGGTTTGTGCACGTTTTTCAATCGCCTGGAACAGGCGGGCATTGATCAGCGAAATGGAGGCGTAGTCGGCCACGGCTTCCAGCAGATGCTGTTCGCTTTCCATAAAGGGTTCCGGTTTTTTGCGCATCACGACCAGCAGGCCGATCACCTGTTTTTGGGCCTTGATCGGGGTGACCATGGCGGATTCCCCCAACGTGGCGACTTTGAATCTTTTCAACGGGTCGCCGTGGATGGTCAGTGTTTCCCCGGACATGGAGACCAGTGAGCTGATGCCGTCGTCCCAGGGCTGGTTGATATAATGCGCCAAAGAGGCGGGCAGATTGCGCTGGGCGGTCAGGCGGAATTTATTGCTTTCGTCTTCGCCCAAAAGGAACCAGCCCAGGTCAGAGCGGGTCACGCGGGTGGCCCCGTCGAGGATTTTTTCAAAAAGCAGGGATTGGTCGGTGATCGAGGTAACGGCTTTGCCGATATTGTAGATGGTGGTTAATTCACGCACCCGCTGCTGAAGTTCAACGTTGGTTTCTTTCAGTTTGCGGGCCAGCATTTCGCGTTCCTGGCTGGCATGGGTTTGCTTCAGGGCGCGCTCAACGACGGTGAGCACTTCCGCTTCCTTGAAAGGCCAGATGAGCAGATCTGTTGCGCCCAGGCGGAAAGCCTGGGTGATGTGGGTGTCGTCCCCCTGGCGCGCAAGGGCGATGACCGGGGTGTGGATGTTTTGCGATGTCAGGGCGATGATCATGTCCTGGGTGCTTAATCCGGGCAGTGACAGATCAGCAATGATCACATCAGGGGCTTGCTGCATCACGCGCGTGATGGCCGCCGAAGCCTCGCCAACCACAACGGTCTCGTAATTTGCGGCTTGCAATGCCTGGCGGGCAATCAGGTCACTGATGACCGGATCATTTTCCACTACAAGAATTTTGTCCATACAGTACCTCACCAAAATAATAATAGCATGGCTGCGATAAAAAAGAAAGAAAACTGCCAGCGGGCAGTTCTTTCGAAGGCACTGACGCCAGGATAGTGTAATTATAGCCCAGTGGCGGGACTGGTGGGTGCGGCCTGGATATGGATATTTCCAAGTCCTAATGATAGGTTCACACTCATAAGAATTCTATAAGACGTTCCTAAAAAGACCTTGACTTCTCCCGCTTGCCGAATAGAATCAAATTATGGAATATAAAGACTATTACAAAATATTGGGCGTTGAACGTTCAGCCAGTGCAGATGAGATCAAGAAAACGTATCGGAAACTGGCGATGAAACATCACCCGGATCGCAACCCGGACAATAAGGCTGCCGAAGACAGGCTGAAAGAGATCAACGAAGCCTATCAGGTATTGAGCGATAAGGACAAGCGGGCGCGTTATGACCAGTTGGGCAGCTCTTACCAAAACTGGCAGCAGGGCGGCCGCGGCGCTGGCAATTTCAATTGGGATGATTGGTTCACCAGTGCGCCAGGTGGGCGGTGGCGTGCATGTGGACATGGGCGGCGCAGGGGGGATTACTCCGATTTCTTCAATGCCATTTTTGGCGGTCTGGGCGGCTTTGGCGACCTGGGCGGCTAGGACGGGCAGCCCCGACGTACGCGCGCGCGGCAGCAGGCAAATCCCCGCCCGCAGACGTATGAGCAGCCGGTGACGATCAGTTTTTATGAAGCATTATCACGGCGGCGAACGGGTGCTGCAACTGGAAGGCCAGCGCGTGACGGCGAAAATCCCCAAAGGCGCAAAGACGGGCACCAAAGTTCGCATCGCCGGCGTTGGGCCGGTCGGGATGGACGGCCGCAAATCGGACGTTTATTTGAAAATCACTGTTGCAGAGGATGCCCGCTTTGAACGCAAGAAAGATGATCTGTATACAGATGTGAAGGTGGATTTGTACACGGCTGTGCTGGGTGGCAAGGCGAAAATCGAAACCCCTACAGGCAGCGCTACGTTGAAGATCCCCGCTGGCACCCAGCAAGGACAGACTTTTCGTCTGGCCGGGCAGGGAATGCCAAAAATGCGAGTTCCCCAAAATCTTCCGGCGACCTGTATGCACGTGTTAAAATTGAAATACCTCGCAAGTTGAGCGACGAACAGCGCCGCTTGTTTAAAGAATTGCAGAAACTGGATTAACACATGTGTGCAGATATGAGAACCTGTTAGGTTTGACACAAACAGGAAGAGACTGGATAAAAAAATGAAAAAAATATTGTCAATATTGGTAATCGGCGTGGCTTTGATCAGCATCCTGGCCTGTCAGTTCAGTGTTTCGCCGCGCATTGTTAAGAACAGAACCCAGTGAAACTTCTGCTGTCTATACACCTGCGCCAACAGCCACCCGCGATTTTCCCCTTTTGCAGGAGCCAGTGCCAACCGTGCAGCCATTCAGCGCCGACGTCTGGTGCGGATGAAGACCGGCTGGCTGCCCTGTATGAGCGCATTAATCCGGGCGTGGTTTCCATCCAGGTGAATTCGGAGCAAGGTGTAGCCCAGGGTTCCGGGTTTGTCTTTGATGGCCTGGGGCATATTGTCACCAATTACCATGTCGTTGAAGAAGGCCTCGATTATGAGGTGGATTTCCCTTCCGGGTATAAGGTGCGCGGCGAGGTGGTGGCCTTTGACCTGGACTCTGACCTGGCTGTGCTGCATGTGGATGTGCCGGCGGAGGAGTTGTTTCCCCTGCCCGATGGGTGATTCGAATGCCTTGCGTGTCGGACGAAGCGGTGGTGGCGATTGGCAACCCCTTTGGTTTGGACAGCACCATTACGCTGGGCATTGTTTCTGCCAAAGGCCGCACGCTGACCTCAATGCGCGAATCACCGAATGGCGGTCTCTTCTCGGCCGGCGACCTGATCCAGACCGATGCGGCCATCAACCCTGGCAATTCCGGCGGTCCGCTGCTCAACCTGAACGGTGAAGTGGTCGGGGTCAACCGCGCCATTCAAACCAATTCGATGTTTGAGAACAGTAACAGCGGCGTGGGATTTGCCGTTTCCTCGAATATTGTTCATCGCGTGGTGCCTGTCCTGATCGAGGAAGGCGAATATGATTATCCGTATCTGGGCATCAGTTCCCGTGATGACCTCAGTCTGGGCGAGATGGAGGAGCTGTCGCTGCCCAATCGCTCCGGGGCGTATGTGGTCAACGTGGTGGCAGGCAGCCCGGCCGATGATGCAGGCATGATTGGCGGTTCAATTGAAACCGACATTCCCGGCCTGAACGCGGGCGGCGATTTGATCATCGCCATTGATGACCGCCCCGTGCGTGTCTTTGGCGAGCTGCTTTCCTACCTGATGACGGAAAAAAGCCCGGGCGAAACCGTGGTGCTGACCATCATTCGTGATAATGAGCAAAAGGAGGTAAGGGTTACTTTAGGGAAACGTCCTTAACCAGGACGCAAAAGCGGTATTTGTTCTTTTGTGAAAGGAGACGAACATGTACCATGAGCGTGAATTACGTGAACTGTTATCGTTAACAGCTCCCCAGGCAGTCTTGAGTGTGTATTTAAATATGGACCCTTCGAAGGGCAGTTCTGAAGCATACCGTCTGCGGTTGCGAACTTTGTTGAAAGAGGTCCAGCTTACTCAAGATGTGCAAGCGGTGGAGCTTTTTATTAACCGTCAGTATGATGGCGCGGGACAAGGGCTTGCCATTTTTTCGTGTGCGGAAAATGATTTTTTCAAAGTGTTTCCGCTCGCTATCCCGGTGCATGATGCGGTTTATGTTGGAGATCGGCCCAATGTGCGCCCTCTTGCTGATCTGCTGGATGATTATGGCGGATATGGCGTTGTCCTGATCGATCAGCAGGGTGCTCGTTTGTTCCATTTTCATCTTGGCGAGCTTCAGGAACAGAACGGGATGATGGGGAAAGAGATCAAACACGCAAAAGACGGTGAGGATTCAGCTTTTCGCGGCGGGCAAACCCATGCTCACGAAGAGATGATTGAGCGCAATATGAAAGAGGCGGCTGAATTTGCCGATGACTTTTTTGAGCAGAAACGCATTCGCAGGATATTGATTGGCGGAACAGATCATAATGTAGCCCTCTTTCAAAGTCAGTTGCCCAAATCCTGGCAGAGTCTGGTGGTGGGCACGTTCCCCATCAGCATGAACGCCAGCCATACCGAAGTCCTGTCACGTGCTTTTGAGGTGGGGCAAAAAGCCGAGCAAAAGCGTGAATCGCATCTGGTGGATTCCCTGATCACCTCGGCCGCCAAAGGCAGCGGGGCTGTGGTCGGGTTAGGAGACACCCTGGAAGCAGTCAACAATGCCCAGGTAAAAACGCTGGTGCTTCTGCCAGCCTACCAGGTGCCGGGATATCGCTGTACCGATTGCGGTTTTTTGGTGACGGAATCGGAAGGTTCCTGTGCAGGCTGCGGCGGTGCCGTGGAGACGGTGCCGGACCTGGTGAGCATGGCCGTGGGGTCGGTGCTTTCTCATGGCGGCGATATTGAGACGATCCATGAAAGCGAGTCTTTCCGGCAAGCGGGCGAGATCGGCGCTTTTCTGCGCTACTGAGAGAATGGATGGGATTGAAATCAAGCTGGCGAGAAGAGATCGCCAGCTTTTGATGTTAACCAGTCATCGGGCTGCATGATGCAGAATGAGTCGTTTGACTCAAGAGTTATATTTCTGTATACTGTAGGAAACCACACAAATTCATCTATACGTATAGATGAATAATCCAATGAAAAAAATATGATCACAAAAAAAGGTAGTCTCTCCAAATATATTCAAATTGCGGATGCACTGCGCGAACAGACTCTCTTCCGGGGAATATCATGCGAATGACAAGCTCCCCAATGAAGATGAATTGTGCGATTCAGTTCAAGGCAAGCCGCGGGACGGTACGCGAAGCCATTCGACTGCTGGTGGATGAAGGGCTGCTCCGGCGTGAACAGGGCCGGGGAACCTTTGTCAACGCCCTGCAGCGTTCGGGTATGTTTACGTTAACCAGCTTTGACGATGAAATGCTGCGCCAAAACCGGATGCCATCAACAATACTTGTTGGCCTCAGAAGTCATTCCTGCGCGTGATGAGGTCGCAAAAAAACTGGATATCCCCGCAGGGTGAACCCGTTATTCACATTGTGCAACTGCGGTTGGCAGACGGAAAACCTGTCGCCCGTGAAAGCAGATATCCTGGCGCACCGATTATGCCCAACCTTGCTGGAAGAAAATCTCGTTGAGGAATCGATCCATTTATTGCTGGTGCATAAATTCAATATCCCTCTGGTAAAAATCCATCATATTGTGGAAATTCAAAACCTGTCCCTGCAGGATGCAAAGCTGTTACAGTGCGACCCCGAAGCGCTGGCATTCTCGGTGGATCGCCTGAGTTACACCAACCTGAATGGCGCAGTATCCCCGGCTGTTTGGTTCCAGGCGGTTTACCGGCAGGAGATGTACCATTTCCGCGCTCAACCTCAGAATTCTTTATAAAAAGGAGCTATGTTATGAAGCGCACCATCCATGCCCCTACCGGAACAACACTGACCTGCAAAAACTGGCAGATTGAAGCCGCCTACCGCATGATCCAGAACAACCTTGACCCGGTCGTGGCTTTTGATCCTGACAACCTGATCGTCTATGGCGGGCGGGGCAAGGCGGCCCGCAACTGGGAATCGTTTGACGCCATTCTGGAATCGCTGCGCCGCCTGGAGCCTGACGAAACCCTGCTGGTGCAGTCCGGCAAGCCGGTGGCGGTTTTCCGCACACATACCGATGCGCCGCGGGTGCTGATCGCCAACTCCAATATCGTTCCGGCCTGGGCCACGCAGGCGAATTTCGAGAAATGGGAGCAGGAAGGCCTGATCATGTACGGCCAGATGACGGCGGGGAGCTGGATCTATATCGGCACCCAGGGCATTCTGCAGGGCACCTATGAGACCTTTGGCGCGCTGGCCCGCCAGCAGGGCTGGGATGGGCTGAAAGGGAAACTGGTCGTTACCGCCGGGCTGGGCGAGATGAGCGGCGCGCAGCCTTTGTCGATCACCATGAACGGCGGCGTCGGGCTGATCGTGGAAATTGACCGCTGGCGGGCGCAGCGGCGGCTGGAACTGCGCCAGATTGACGCCGTGACAGATAATCTGGAAGAAGCCATGACCTGGGTGGAGGAAAGCCTGGCCGCCAAAGAAGCCAAATCGATCGGTCTGATCGGCAATGCCGCGGAAATCCTGCCGGAACTGGTCATCCGCGGGGTGGTGCCGGACGTGGTCACCGACCAGACCTCCGCCCACGATCCGCTGTATGGCTATATCCCCATCAACATGACTTTGGAAGAAGCAGATGCCCTGCGCCAGAGCGACCCGGATGAATATGTGCGCCGCGCCACGGATTCGATGACCCGGCACGTGCAGGCCATGCTCGACTGGCAGGCCAAAGGCGCGGTGGTGTTTGACTATGGCAACAACCTCCGCCAGCGGGCTTATGACAATGGCTTGAAAGAAGCCTTTGATTATCCCGGTTTTGTGCCCGCATATATCCGGCCCTTGTTCTGCGAAGGCAAGGGGCCTTTCCGCTGGGTGGCATTGTCGGGCGATCCCGAGGATATCTATGCCACCGATAAAGCCATCCTGGAACTCTTCCCGGAAGATGAGCATCTGGCGCGCTGGATCAGCATGGCGCAGAAACAGGTGGAATTCCAGGGCTTGCCCGCCCGCATTTGCTGGCTGGGATACGGCGAGCGCGCCAGGGCAGGGCTGAAGTTCAACGAACTGGTCGCTTCAGGAGCGATCAAGGCCCCGATCGTGATTGGGCGCGATCATCTGGACGGCGGGTCGGTGGCCAGCCCGAACCGCGAGACCGAGGGCATGCTGGATGGGTCGGATGCCATCGCCGATTGGCCGGTTCTAAATGCGCTGATCAATGCGGTCAACGGCGCCACCTGGGTCAGTTACCATCACGGCGGCGGGGTGGGCATCGGCTACAGCCTGCATGCCGGGCAGGTCATCGTGGCGGACGGCACGCCAGAGGCGGCAGTCCGGCTGGAACGGGTGCTCACGGCTGACCCCGGGATGGGCGTGGTGCGTCATGTGGATGCCGGGTATCCTGAAGCGATCGCCTTCGCCGAACAGCACGGGATCAAAATCCCGATGAAGAAATAGACATTCGATATGACAAAACCAATCACCCTTGATGGAAAATCTCTGACCATTGAAGAAGTGGTCCGCCTGGCTTATGGCGAACCCGGGCAGCCTGCGGTTACGATCAGCGCTGAGGGCGCGCGACAGGTAAATCGCGCTGCCGCAGCCGTTCAGGATCTGCTGGAGCGCGGTGAAGTGGCTTACGGGATCACCACCGGATTTGGGGCGTTCAAAGACAAGATCATTTCCCTCGATCAGGTGGAAGCCTTGCAGCGCAATATCGTCATGAGCCACGCGGTGGGCACAGGGAATTTGTATGACCAGCCCACCACGCGCGCCATTATGCTGATCCGCGCCAACACCCTGGCGAGAGGACATTCCGGTATCCGCCTGTCCACCCTGCAACTGCTGCTGGACATGCTCAATCTCGGGCGTCCATCCGGCCATCCCCGAAAAAGGCTCGCTCGGCGCCAGCGGTGATCTTGCTCCTCTGGCGCACATGGCCCTGGTGATGATCGGCATGGGGAAAGCTGAATACCAGGGTGAAATGCTGCCGGGGGCTGAAGCCCTGCAGCGCGCCGGATTGCAGCCGGTGGAGTTGACCGCCAAAGAAGGTCTGGCGCTGACCAACGGCACCTCGGTGATGTGCGCGCTGGGCACGTTGATCGTGCATCAGGCCGAGCTGTTGTGCAGGGTCGCTGATGCGGCCGGCGCATTGAGTCTGGAAGCGCTGCACGGGACAACGCTGGCGTTTGATGAGCGCATTCATAATTTGCGCCCCTTCCCGCGGCAGGTGGACTGCGCCGCCAATATGCGCAGATTGCTGGCAGGCAGCCAGTTCACCCGCGAAAATGATCCCACCAATATCCAGGATGCCTATACCCTGCGCTGCATCCCGCAGGTGCACGGCGCGATCCGTGATTCTGTGGCCTACACCCGCTGGGTGATGGAAATTGAACTCAATTCCGTCACGGATAACCCGCTTATCTTTTCCAATGAGGATGATGAGGGCAGCACTGTCCTCTCTGGCGGCAATTTCCACGGCGAACCCCTGGCGATTGCCATGGATTACCTGGCTGTCGGGATCACCGAATTGGGCAACATCGCCGAGCGGCGCATCATGCGCCTGACCGATGAGTGCAGCAATGCCCAAACCCTGCCCGCCTTTCTGACCAAAAATGGCGGCCTGAATTCAGGCTTCATGATCACCCAGTATACGGCGGCTGCCCTGGCTGCCGAAAATAAAGTCCTCGCCCACCCGGCCAGCGTGGACTGCATCCCGACTTCCGCCAATATTGAAGACCATGTCAGCATGGGGCTGACTGCCGCGCTCAAGCTGCGCCAGGTGGTCGATAACGTCGCCTATATTCTGGCAACCGAACTGATGGCTGCTGCCCAGGGCATCGATTTTCGCCGTGCGGCAATCGGCGCTGATGCCCAACTCGGTCAGGGGACTGCCCCCGATCTATGGCTATGATCCGCGAGCAGGTTCCCTTCATTGAACAAGATACCGTTTTATATGAATATCTTGCCGCGGTCAAAGCGATGATCGTTACCGGAGGAGATGGATAAGCTGTCTTATCTGACACAGGCATGTGTAAGGATGAAATATGACCAAAATCGTTGAATGTATCCCTAATTTTTCTGAGGCACGCCGCCCCGAAGTGGTTGACCAGATTGTCGCGGCTGTTGAATGGGTGGCCGAAGTGAGCTTGCTCGACCGCTCATCCGATAATGACCACAACCGCACGGTGCTGACCTTTGCCGGACCGCCGCAAGCTGTGGCAGAGGCCGCTTTCCGCGCCATCAAAACCGCCGGCGAGCTGATCAATATGGATGAGCACAGCGGTGAGCACCCCCGCATCGGCGCGACGGATGTGGTGCCTTTTGTGCCCATTTCGGATGTGACGATGGACGAGTGTGTCGCCCTGGCGCGGGAACTTGGTCGGCGGGTGGGGAGCGAGCTGCAGATCCCGGTCTATTTCTACGAATACGCCGCCACCCGGCCGGAGCGCACGAACCTGGCGAAAATCCGCAAAGGGCAATATGAAGGGCTGAAGGCGCGAGGTTGGCATTGATCCCGACCGCGAACCGGATGAGGGGCCGAACAGCATCCCCACAGCGGGGGCAACCGTGATCGGCGCGCGTGATCCGCTGGTGGCTTTCAATGTGTATCTGACGACAAATGATGTGTCCATTGCCCAGAAGATCAGCAAAGCCGTCCGTCATTCATCGGGCGGGCTGCGCTTTGTCAAGGCGATGGGCATCCTCGTCGATGGGCGCGCGCAGGTCTCGATGAACTTGACAAATTTCCGCAAGACGCCCGTTGCCCGCGTGGTGGAAATGATCCGCCGTGAAGCGCAGCGTTACGGGGTGGCCATCCATCACAGCGAACTGGTCGGTTTGATCCCGCAGGAAGCGCTGGTCGATGCGGCTGTGTGGTATACGCAGCTTGACCAATTTGAGAAAGACCAGATGCTTGGAAACACGTCTGTATGCTGCGCAGGAAAAAGCTGATTTTCTGGATGCACTGGCAGCAGGGACGCCAACCCCGGGCGGCGGCTCCGCCGCGGCGTATGCCGCGGCGATGGGCGCCGGCCTGGTGGCGATGGTCGCGCAGCTCAGCATGGGGAAGAAGAAATATGCCGAAGTCGAAGATGCGATGCAAGGTATCCTCGCTGAAGCGGAAGCGCTGCGCGCCAGACTGACCAAAGCCGTGGACGAAGATGCCGCTTCTTTTGAGGCAATCATGCAGGCGTTCAAATTCCCCAAAGAGACGGATGCAGAGAAAGCTGCCCGCTCCCAAAAAATTCAGGAAGCAACCCTTACTGCAGCGCAAATCCCTTTGCAGACGGCGAAGGATGCGGTCAGGGTGATGGAGTTGGCACTCGAAGCTGCGCGCATGGGCAACACCAACGCCATCACCGATGGCGCGTCCGGCGCGGCGATGGCGCGGGCAGCCTTGACTTCCGCGGGCTATAACGTGCGCGATCAACCTGGCTTCGCTGCAGGATACGGCGAAAGCCGATGCGCTTCTGACGGAGTTGAAGGCTTTGGAAGCCAGGGCAGCGGAGATGGATGCGGCGTTGAAACAGGTTCTGGTGGAGCGCGGCGGGTTGGCGTTGTAATGCATTCGTTCGGAGGATCGCCTGTTGCGACCGCGGCAATCTCCCTGGTACAAGCGGGTGACGATTTCCACAGCTCCGGCCTCGCCTACGCTCGCAATGACAGATTCTAAGTTTTTTCGTTACGAAAAGTTAGCTAAAGGTTAGTAATGAATAATACAGGTTATGCATGCAACGAAAACAATCGACCTGCTCATCCACAGCGCCAGCCAGGTAGTCACCTGTGCCAGCCCGAACGGCCCCAAACGCGGCACAGAGATGCTGGATGTGGGCCTGATCGAGGATGGCGCGGTGGCGGTGGATGAGGGCAGGATCATTGCGGTTGGCCCATCTGCGGAACTGCAAAGCCAGTACACCGGCCGGGAGACCATCGACGCAAGCGGCAAAGTGGTTTGCCCTGGCTTTGTGGACCCGCATACGCACGTCGTATATGCCGGTAACCGCATCGATGAATTTGAGCAGCGCATCCGCGGGGCAAGCTATATGGAGATCATGGCCGCGGGCGGCGGCATCATGAGCACGGCCAACGCGGTGCGCGCTGCTTCGGTGGAGCAGTTGGCGGCTGCAGTCGCGCGCGCGGCTGGATGCCATGCTGCGCCTGGGGACAACCACCGCCGAAGTGAAAAGCGGTTATGGACTGGATACCGCCGCCGAGCTAAAAATGCTGCGTGCGGTGGAACTCCTGGACCAGCAGCACCCCATGACCCTTATCCCGACCTTCCTGGGCGCGCACGCCGTGCCTGCGGAATATCAAGGCCGCACCGACGCGTACGTGCGCCTGGTGATCGACGAGATGCTGCCCGCTGTGCAAGATTGGTACGAGGGATCGCATTTCAACGCATCCGGCGTGCCCCTGTTCTGCGACGTGTTTTGCGAGCAAAACGCCTTTGACCTGGCGCAAACCGAAGCCGTGCTGCGCGCCGGTCTGGCGCGGGACATGCGTCCCAAGGTCCACGCCGATGAGTTCACCAACCTGGGCGGGGTGTCTCTGGCGGTGGAATTGGGCGCTGCTTCGGCGGACCATCTGGATGTTACGCCCCCTGCTGAATACGCGCGCCTGGCCCAATCGAAGACCGTGGGGGTCGTCCTCCCGGCGGTCAACTTCAACCTGGGCAGCAGTCACTTCGCCGATGCGCGCGGTCTGATCGATGCCGGGGCGGCGGTTGCCCTGTCCACCGACATCAACCCGGGTCTGCGCCGTGCCCGTCGATGCCCCTGGTGATGGCGATCGCCTGCCGCTATCAGAAGCTGCTGCCGGCCGAGGCGCTGAATGCCTGCACGATCAACGCCGCCCACGCCATCGGCATGGGCGAGCGGGTGGGGTCGATTGAGGTGGGCAAACAGGCTGATCTGCTGCTGGTGGATGCGCAGGACTACCGCCAGTTGGCCTACCAGTTTGGGGAGAATCTGGTGGAGGGGGTGGTTAAGGGTGGGGTAGTGGTGTAGTTCAGATTGTTGTGTATCCAACAAAATGTAATTTTACGTCATGTTATCTTGGCTGATAGAAAGTTATTTGCAGTTCAAATTCATCATTGATCAATATGACTTCAAAATTCCTGTTTGGAAAATCTCTTTCTAATTTCATCTCCCACATCTCTTTAGTGATGTTAAGCCAGGTAATACTTCCTGTTCATCTGTAGTATCTTCTGCATTTGGGAAAAGGTCTTCAAAATGCAGATGGTTGACGACTTTCTCGGTGCTTGCCTTGTTTCCGGAGGTGTGTTTGAGCCAATTACTGACATTGGCTTCATTGAAGTGGCGTGCTTTAAAGACACAATCTTCAAACTCAATAGATTCAGGCCAGAATAATGTGCTGTAGGCAATTGCATGCTTGAAATTGCCTATACAATCGATCCAGCTTTCAATGTACACATTTCATCACCATTATTCCAATCTGCGATTTCAGGGATCAGTTTTGAAAAGTCAACCATTTGATAAGATGTTCCTTTTCCGTTTATTCCATCGGTCGAATGCTGACAGTATAATTTTTTCTCGCGATATCCTTGATCTTGTATCGGAGTTCAATGGACAAAGGCAGGCAGATGATCCGAGGCGAGATCTTGGTGTTCCAAAATGAGGTGATTGTCATCTTCTATGACGTAATTGCCAACCCATCCGCCGGCGGTGCAAATTGAGGTAACTGTAGCAGTGATGATCAATTCATCTTGATCTGTCCAACTAACCTGATCTACTTGATCTTTCCATGGCGACCATGATCCAGTTTGCCCACATTTTCCTCCCCTGACTTTTAGGTTTACAGGCTGTTGTTTTTTCAATTCCCGGTTTACACAACCAGCCAGGCAGATAACTGCGAGAAATGCAAGCAGGAATGCCAATAACAGGTTCCTTTTCTTCATTGGTTATCCTCTATTGTTGAGATTCGTATCTATTATTTGACCACCATACCGCCATTATGACACAGAAATCAAAAACGCGCCCCCGAAAACCGGGAGCGCGTTTTTTATAGACTGGTGGATTTTTAACGGGAGGCGGACAGGTCACTGACCTGTCCCTACACTGCTATCGTTGTGGCGAGGTTTGCTTGAAAGTCCTCATAAGAATTCCTCTTTGGGGACAGGTTATGCGAAGCAAACCTGTCCGCCCCCTGTGAAGGAACAACCCGAACGGGATGAAAAACACCACGACCATGAGGGCGATGGCGATGAAGTAAGCGAGGATCGCCAATGGTATTTGAATATTATTCGCCTACAGTCACAACGGGGTCGATGCCCATGATAAGTTGAGGCGTTTGACCTTCTTCTGTGATAATCAGCTTCTCGATATTCTGCAATGCGGCCGCGTTCATCTGAGCAATCAGATAGTAATAATAATTCGGATTTTCTTGAAGAAGCTTTGCCATATATGCTTCGGCGGAAAGGTTTTTCACAGCATTGATTTCAGCAAGCAAGCGTTCTTCTTCAGCCAATATCTTTTCCAGCTCAATTAGCTTGATCTCTGCTTCAACAACTTCCTGTTGAGAAAGAACCTTTGCTGCGCTTTCTGCTGCAAGAAGCTTATCCTGTTTGGCTTGCTCAATCTGTGTAGCCATTTCAGCCTGAATGTTAGCGGTGTTTTCTGCTTCTCTGCGTTCACCCTGCGCCGTTGCCAACTCTGCCTGCTGCCTTTCCAGGTCAACCTGCTGTTGCATATCAATGACAGCGTTAATCCGTCCGAAAACGGTTTCACTCAAAATAATATTTGAAATCGTAACATTTGTTACAGTAACGCTATATTCGCTTTCAACTTTTTCGGTAACATGTTCTGAAATACAATTTGCGAATTCTACACGCCTCGCTGCCGTAATTTCATAGAATGTATATTCACCACCACATACCTTCATGGCTTCCCGAGTAAAACTATCTACCCTGGATTTAAGCAGTTCCGGGTTGCTATACATCTGACCATAGCGCGGCCAATTTTCCTGAAGAACAATTTTGTCTGTGGGAATTTGAATATCGCCTACAATTTCAAAGCCAACTGGCATACCAACAGAAGTCTCGTCGCCCTCGCTGTTATCTGTGGGCCTTGTCATTACTTCCGGGTCGGTGGAATTCAAAGGAATGATTGCAACAGAAAATTTTTGCAACTTGTATCTTTAAGAAAACCCGAAACGTGTATATGTGTCCGGTGTTACAATTTCCTGCACCTGACCACCTTTGGTGATGACGCCCATTTCAGTTGGGTCAACCGTCTTCAAAATAAAGGAAGCGGAAAGTCCTCTAAGCAGGATAATAACAAAGAGGAACAGTCCAGCCCCCAGGGCAATCCAACGACCAAGCTTATTACCAACCTTGTCCATTTATCTTAATATCTCCTGTTTTTCTCTAAGTGTTTGACGACAAAAAAATTGCCAGTCTCATTATATCTTTCTCCGCAGTTTAGTGGAGCGCTTTTATTCAATCTCCCGCGGCTTCTGAAATTGAATTGTGTGGAATTCCTCTTGATACCGCCATTATGACACAGAAATCAAAAACGCGCTCCCGGTTTTCGGAGGCGCGTTTTTAAAGTTTCTTTCATCCCAATTGGCGTAGGGGCGATTTGTCATCCAACAAAGCATTGGAGACTTCGCAAATCGCCCCTACTACACAATATATCTACCACTGATTGATATGCACCCGTTCGGCTTTATATCGATCGACGGTGGGCAGCGGGCCGGAGGGATGGCCGACGGCGATCAGGGCGAAGGGGATCACGGTTTCGGGCAGTCCCAGGTATTCCTGGATGGCTTTGTAGCGCGCCTCGCGGGGGTAGACCCCCAGCCAGACCGTGCCGAGACCCAGGGCGTGGGCGGCCACCATCAGGTTCTGGGTGGCGGCAGAGCAGTCCTGCACCCAGTAGTCTGCCGATTTTGCCAGGTCCACATCACCGCATACGACGACACACATGGGGGCTTCGAGCAGGCTTTTGGCATAAGGATGAAGTTCGGTCAGATGGTTCAGCTTCTCCCGTTCCGTGACCACGATGAACTGCCAGGGCTTGCTGGTTGTTGGCCGAAGGGGCGTGCATGGCTGCTTCCAGGATGCTTTTTTGCTGCTCCGGGCTGACGGGTTCACTGGTGTAATGGCGCACGCTGCGCCGGGTGAGTAAGGCTTGAATTGTTTCCATAGGTTCCTCCTGTTGGGTTTTGATTCTATTTTAGCATGGCAGGGGGATGAGCATTTCCTATTCCTAAAAATTGTTGAAATATTAACCTGTCAATTTTGACAAAAATGGGCAGATATGATAAGATACAAAGGTTGTATTTACAAAGCCGGATTTCCGGCCGAAGGAATTATTGTGATCAGTACGTTTTTTAAACAATGTTGATGGACGATATAGAGCCCCGGCCTGTAATTGGCGGGGTATGTTTTTTTATGATGAATCGATGACCGGGGGAGAATGAGCAAATTGCTGTTCTTTCTGACAGGTCTTAAAATAGTAGTTAATGAAGGTTAGAGGTTAAAACTTAATATGAAGAAAAAAGCTTTGCGGATTCTCCCCCTCGGTGGGCTTGGAGAAGTTGGCCGCAATATGATGGTGTATGAATATAATGATTTATACATGATTGTTGACACCGGGTTAATGTTCCCGGAAAATGATATGTTGGGGGTGGACTACATCATCCCGGATTTTGAGTATCTGAAATCCCGCGCAGACAAGATCAAAGGTATTGTCATCACCCATGGTCACGAAGACCATATTGGTGCTGTTCACCACTTGCTGAAAGAAATTCAGGCGCCGATCTACGCTACCCCGTTGACCCGTGGTTTGCTTGAGGTCAAGCTGGCGCGGCGCGGCGGGATCAAGAATGCTGACCTGCGCACCGTGCAGGCAGGCGAGATCGTCCAGATTGGCCCCTTCCAGGTGGAGTTCTTCCACGTGTCCCATTCCATCCCGGATGCAGTGGGACTGGGCATCCAGACCCCGGCTGGTCTGGTGGTACACACTGGCGATTTCAAATTTGACCAGACCCCGGTGGACAACTGGCCGACCGATTTTGCCAAGCTGGGTGAATTCAGTCAGCGCGGCGTGATGGCCCTGCTCTCCGACTCGACCAATGCTTGCGATGCCGGTTGGACGCCTTCCGAACGGGTGGTGGACCAGGCCTTTGAGAAGGTGTTCAATGAAGCCGAAGGGCGGATCATTATTGCCAGTTTCGCTTCGTTGATCTCGCGGATGCAGCAGGTCGCCAATGCCGCTCAGGCAAATGGACGCAAGCTGTCCTTCTTTGGCACCAGCATGGTTGATAATGCCAAAATGGCACAGGACCTGGGCTATTTGAATATCCCCGACAAAGTGCTTGTCAGTAACGATGAAGCACTCAAACTGCCGGATAATGAAGTGGTGCTGATGTGCACCGGCTCCCAGGGCGAACCCCGTTCCATCATGGGACGGCTGGCAATGGGCACCAACCGCCGCTTTGACATCAAAGCCTAAAGATACTGTCGTGCTTTCATCCCAGGCCATCCCCGGAAATGAAGAAGACGTGTACCGCATCATCAACCGCCTCTTCAAACGCGGTGCGAATGTCATCTATGAAGGACTGGCGCCGGTGCATGTCTCCGGCCATCCCGCCCAGGAAGAATTGAAACTGCTCATCAATCTGGTGCGGCCCAAGTATTTCATCCCCATTCATGGCGAACTCCGCCATTTGCGCCAGCATGCGAAAATTGCTGCCGAGATGGGTGTGCCAGAGGAAAATATCGCTGTGATTGAAAATGGTCAGATGATGGAATTCAAGGGCGACAAAATGAAATTCGCCGAGCGCATTCCCATCTCGTATGTCTTTGTGGATGGCTCAGGCGTAGGGGATGTCGGCCCCGAAGTGATGCACGAGCGCGAAGACCTGGCCCAGGACGGCGTTTTGGCCGTACACCTGGTGTTGAACAAATACAGCCAGCGTTTGATCGCCCCGCCGGCTGTGATCAGCCGCGGGTACATCCTCGACAGTGAAGCCGGCGAGATGCTGGAAGAAGTGGTCAATATGGTTTCAGATGCGATGGATCAGAAACCGGAGGACGTGCAGCGCGCCGTGGTGAAGACCGTGCGTACTTATCTGTATGGCAAAACCCGCCGCTCTCCGCACATCCTGGTGACGATCAGCGAGATTTAGCATTTATTGAACCATTGAAAATCCCCGCAGGCTGCAAGCTTGCGGGGATTTTTTTGAATTGATACAGGCATTCATTACAAGTCCGCCCATGTAGATTTGCTGCGTGAGCAGATCCACCCTTCGAGAGACCAGTCCCATTGTAGCGTGCGGGTTCCCCATGGATATCCTCGCTTCTTCCTCTATACAAGACAAATATTATCTGATATTTATTGTATACTAAATATAGATATAAACATTTCTTTTGTATTTACCCTGAATTGGGTTAAGAATGAAGGTGAAAAATGAAAGCAGTTGTGTGGACAAAATACGGGTCACCGGATGGGTTGGAACTCCAGGAGGTAGAAAAACCAGTACCTAAAGAGGATGAAATCCTGATCAAAATCCATGCGGCCACCGTAACCGCCGGGGATTGTGAGATGCGCAGGCTGCAACTTCCTCTGGGACTGTCGTTTCCCGTGCGGGTGTATGCAGGATTGATCAGGCCGAAACGGATAAGCATTCTGGGGCAGGAGTTTGCCGGAGAGGTTGAGGAAATTGGCAAAGATGTCAGATCCTACAAAATCGGAGATCAGGTGTTTGGCACCACCGGTTTTGGGTTTGGGGCATACGCCGAGTATCTTTGCCTGCCTGAAAACCCCGGGGATGCGCAAGGCGTACTGGCTGCAAAACCAGCCAATTTGACATACGAAGAAGCTGCTGCCGATTCCAACCGCCGGGCTTGAAGCGCTGCATTATCTGAAGAGTGCAAACATCCAGCCCGGAGACAAGGTGTTGGTTATTGGGGCCGGGGGAAGTATTGGCACGTTTTCGGTGCAACTAGCCAGGCATTTTGGGGCGGAAGTGACCGGCGTGGACAGCACAGAAAAACTGGATATGCTGCGTTCCATCGGTGCCGATCATGTGATCGATTACACAAAGGAAGACTACACCAACGCTGGTGAAATCTACGATGTGATCATTGATGTGGTGGGCAAGCGGGGTGTTCTCCAAAGGTTGAAATTGCTAAAGCCGGGCGGGCAGTATTTTCTGGCATACGCCCGGATCGCAGATATATTCCTCGGCATGTGGGTTTCCATGACGAGCAGGAAGAAGCTCAAACTTGAGTCAGCCAGCCAGAACAAAATGGAACTGGTTTATCTTTCAGGATTATTTGAGGCGGGAACGCTCAAAACGATGATTGACAAAAGCTTCCCGCTGGAACACATTCCTGAGGCGCACCGCTTCGCGGAAAGTGGACAGAAAAAGGGGAATATTGCCATCACTGTGCCGTAAGCGGCACACGGAGACCGCAAGGTTTTTTCCTACCGCCAGGAATCCTCTGCCCAGCCATGTTTGCCGACCAGGGGCACGAAGGTCACCGGCAGGATAGAACGATGGTTATAATCTTTACCCTTGCGCTCCCACAGTTCCAGACTCTGGCGGTAGCGGGTGCCGACGGGGATGACCAGCCGCCCGCCATCGGCAAGCTGATCCAGCAGGGGTTCCGGCACGGCTGGGGCGGCGGCGGTGACGATGATTGCCTGGTAGGGAGCAGCATCCGGCCAGCCGAGGGAACCGTCGGCGGGGTGGATGATGACGTTGCCGATGCCGATCTGGTGCAGGATGGCCTGCGCCTGCCGCGCCAGACCGAGGTTGCGTTCCACGCTGTGCACCAGCTTTGCCATGCGGGCCAGGATAGCAGCCTGATAACCCGAGCCAGTGCCGATTTCCAGCACGGTGTCGCTGCCTTTCAAATCGAGCAGGCTGGTCATCAGACCGACAATGTAGGGCTGCGAGATGGTCTGCCCGTCGCCGATGGGCAGCGGACGGTCTTCGTAGGCGTTTTCGCGGCAGTTGGGGGGCACAAACAGGTGGCGCGGGGTTTTCTCCATCACGTCCAGCAGGCGCCTGTCAACCACCCCGCGGCGGATGAGCTGCCAGTGGATCATCTTTTCCCGTGCTGCCTGATAGGGGTCTTTTGCCATATATTTATCTTAACGGGATTAGGGTGGATTTTCAATAACGAGAGTCATCATGGAACAGGATTTGTCCTCCGGTTTCAATCATTCCCGGATATAATCGCCTTGTTGGAATCTCAATCTGAAAGCGAGATGACCATGACCCTGATCCTGGAAACCCCGCGTTTGATCCTGCGCCCCTTTACCGAGGAGGATGTCCCATCATTTTCCCGATACCGCTCTGACCCCGAAGTAGCCCGCTATCAGGGTTGGGAAGCGCCGTTCACTCTGGAACAGGCTGCTGAGTTCATTGATTACATGAAAACGGCCACGCCGGGCAAGCCTGGTCCAGGGTATCAGATCGCCCTTGAGCGAAAATCTGATGGGGTATTGATCGGCGACTGCTTTTTTAAAATTCTGGAAGATGATCCCCGTCAGGCCGAGATCGGCTTCACCCTGGCGCGGGAGTTTCACGGCCAGGGATATGCTAGCGAAGGCGTCGGTCGATTGCTGCAATACCTGTTTGATGAGTTAAAGCTGCACCGCGTGCGCGGCAACTGCGACCCGCAGAACACTGCCTCCATCCGCCTGATGGAAAGGCTGGGTATGCGCCATGAAGGACGCTGGATCAAAAGCCTGTGGTTTAAAGGCGCATGGGCAGACGAAGACTGGTTCGCCATCCTGCGCGAGGAGTGGCAAACCAATCAAATCGGTGAATGAACCTAATTGCCCTGTATGAATCGTATACCGATACGTATAAAAAAGCTGGCGGTTTGACCGCCAGCTTTTATCTATTCCTGAAGTTCAGGCAGCCAAAGCCAAAAGACGGTGCCTTTTTCCTGGGTAGAAGCAAAACCCACTTCTCCGTTAAGGTATTTTTCTCCCAATAGTTTTATGCTGTACGTACCCAAACCTCTGTTTTGCCCCTTTGTTGAAAACGAGCGCTGAAATAATTGCAATTGGATTTCACGTGGGATCCAGCCAGGGTTTCTCACCCAAAACCGATACCCTCCATGATCATCAGCAACTTTTGCGCCGCCAATCCGCACCACTTCCCCCGGTTTGATTGCCTCCAATGCATTCTTAAGCATATTCCCCACAACTCTGACGTAACTGTACGCGATCTGTGAAGATTGTTGCAACATCTGCTTTCTCAATTTCGATGTGTTTTCCCTCTGGCAACTTCATGATTGGAATACAGTCCTTTGAGTATCCTCCAGGAAGCGAACAGGGCTGTATCTCGGTATTTTTGATTTGCAAATCTCCGCTTTCTGCGGATGCAAGGTCGCGCTGGGCCTGGATCTCGTCAATCAATTCTTCGGAAATCTCCAGCACGGTTTCCGACAGTTCATTGATCTCTTCCGGGGTTGAGTCTTGCATTAATTCCGCAAATCCTCTTAATCCGCCAGCAGTGTTCAGAACATCATGAAAGAAGATGCGCTCCAATGCCCGCCGGCGTTGTTCGTGGCTGATATCTATCACCGTAAAGATTGAATATACCTGATCCTGCCCTTGATAAGGTGTTGCCCAAACCCGCAAATCCAAAGCGCCACCATTTTCCAGCATAATGCGGCATGTCTGAACATTGCGGTTTCCCTTCAGGCTGGTCAAAATGGCATTCACCGCTCCGCATGTGCTGCAAAATTCCGTTGTGCCGCATCCGCCTGCTGTCTCACTTGCATGGACACATCCTACTAATTCTCCGGGCCTTTGTCCATAGGCCTCGCTGCCATCTTCGCTTTCCAGCAGATCGAGCAAGGCCGCATTATAAAAGACGACTTGACGCTGCTTGGTTTAATACGATCAGAATATTGGGTACAGCATCTACCAAAGCCTTGAGTTTTGCATCGGCTGATAACTCCTGAATGCTATTCTGTAATTCCTCAAGGTTTGCTCGTTCGGCAGGCGCAAATTGTGTGGGAAGAGATTGTTGCATATTTAGCACTCCATTTTTTTCAAGTCTATACCAGACAGAAAAACTTGTCCACGAATTTTTTGTAAATTCCAGCGTAAAAACGAAAAATCTCCATGCAAAAAGTGGCTCGTATCTCCGGTGGAGAATAGCCAATCAGTCGACATAATGAGGGAGTACAAAAAAGACGCTTACCAGGGTGAGTCTGGTAAGCGTCTTTTTAATGATGCATTGGCTATACTACAAATTTTCCATTCTGGTAGAACAGACTCGCCATCCACTCGCATCTCGGTATCTTGCTTGGCGTCGCAGATCAGGTCCCAATGAACGATGGATTTGTTCTTCCCACCAGCCCGAGGGAAGCCATTGCCCACTGCCAGATGGAAAGTGCCGCCGATCTTCTCATCATACAGGATCGACTTGGTGAAACGCTGGATACCGAAATTAGTGCCGATACCCAGCTCGCCCAGATAACTGGCGCCCTTCGTCCGTTTCCAGCGTCTTGAGCAAAAATGCTTCGTTCTTGTCCGCTGTTGCCTTGACCACCTTGCCCTTTTCAAACTCCAGGCGTACGCCTTCCACCGCTGTACTTTTATAAATTGCCGGATAGGTGAATTTCACCCAGCCATTGACTGAATCTTCCACCGGGCTGGTGAAGATCTCTCCGCTGGGCATGTTCTGGTCGCCATCGGAATTGATGAAGCTGCGCCCTTCAATGGACATGCTGATGTCAGCATTGGGTCCTTTGTATAGTGACTTGCTTTTTGCCCGCCATCCAGTCCACCATGCGCTGCTGCTCATCGTGTACCTGCTGCCAGGCGGCCACCGGATCCTCCTGGTCGACAAATGTAGCCCCATAAACAAAGTCCTCATAATCCATCAGGCTCATATCTGCGTCCTGGGCAAGCGCGCGGCAGGGGAAATTGGTGATTACCCAACGCAGGGCACCGCTGGTCGTCCGTTCAAAATAGATGTCCCGCCATTTTTTTTGCGATCTTCGTCCACAACTGCTGGCGGTCCGGGTCTACCCCGCTCAAAGCGCGTGTATTCTCGGGCGCATTGATATAGAAGAAAGCGTCAATATTTTTCATCATGTATTCTACGTCTGGAGAACCCCATTGCAATTGTTCATCAGAGCCATGCTTGATCAGGATTTCATCAAAAACTGTCTCCGCCAGGTCTACAGTGTAATGGCCGCCAGCAGCCAGCACCGCCGCGGCAATTTCCTTCGCCAGGGGTAAAAATTCTACACTGGCAAGAATATGCGTCCATTCCCCTGGCTGCACTTTGACGGAATAGTTGACCAGCACATCAGCTAATTTTGTGACACGAGGATCTGTCATTGCGCTCTCCTATGAACTGTATTGTTTGATTTCACCCACTCTATTGTACTGAAATTGCTGTTAAATTACCAAACGTTTTGTTCCGTGAACCCTTTCCGAAAGAGGAAAACCAGAACATTTTGCGCAACCTGTAGTATTCTTGAACAGCAAGGCGTGTTAAATCAATTCAGGGAAAAGGACAGCGTATTTTTGAAAAACAAACTTCGACAACCCTTCAACGGGTTATCACATCTGGCGGGGGCTATTCTCTCGCTGATTGGCATGATCTATCTCATCATCAAGGGCTGGGGAGATCCGCTGCGGGAAGCATCCTATGTGATCTATGGCATCAGCCTGATGTTGATGTTCTCCGCCAGCGCCGCTTATCACCTGTCCACATCCAGTGAGCGGGGCATGTTGATCCTTCGCAAGCTGGACCACACCGCCATCTATCTGTTGATTGCGGGAACGTATACGCCCATCTGCCTGATCTTCTTTGCCGGTTTCTGGCGCATTAACATGGTCTGGATTGTCTGGTTGCTGGCATTGACGGGGATCATCGTTAAGCTTTTCGTGATCAAAGCGCCGCGCTGGGTGACGGCTGGCATTTATCTGGTGATGGGCTGGATCAGCGTGATGGCTGTCGGTGAAATGATCCGCTCCATGCCGCCCGCTGCCCTGACGTGGCTTGTGGCCGGGGGACTGCTGTATTCAATTGGGGCGGTAATTTACATCACCAGGAAACTGGATTTTGTGCCGGGGGTATTTGGTTTCCACGAAGTATGGCATATTTTTGTGATGCTGGGCGCAGCCAGTCACTTTGTTGTCGTTGCAATGTCTGTCCCCTGATCTTGCTTACCGCCGCGCGTTTCCTCTTTTAAACAGCACATCCACATCTTCATTCAATAATCTGGCATAGCGTTTTGGCTTGCGGTAGGCGTTGCCCCATACCTCATGCTCGCGGTATTCGCGCAGGAGGGCGATGTCAAACTCTGCCAGCCAGATGCCTTCTTCGGTACCGGCTTCGACCAGCAGGGTGTCCTGGGACTGTCCATAGCGGTTGAAGGCGATGCCGCTATATGCCGCAGAGTGCCCTTTGTAGCCCTCTCCGGCGTAGTTGACCACTGCCACGCCGGTCATGTTCTCGTAGGCGCGGGCACGCAGTTGACCGAGGCGGTTCTGCTCCAGTTCACAGGCGTTGGGCACCAGAATGATCTCAGCCCCATTGAGCATGAGGATACGCGCGGACTCGGGGAACTCGCGGTCATAGCAGATCATCACGCCCACCTTCACCGGCCCGGATGCTGTGTCCAGATCGTAAACGGGGAAGTCCTCGCCAGGGGTGCAGGCAGCCTCGAAGGAGAAATCGCAGGTGTGCACTTTGGCGTAGGTCAGGACCACGTCGCCGTGCCGGTCGATCAAGGAAGCTGTGTTGCGCGGTCCGCTTGGCCACTTCTCCAGGTAGGTGAGCAGGATGGCCATGTCCAGCTCGCGGGCCAGGCGTTGGTAGGCGTGGAAGAAGGGGGAATCGCGGTTAATGGCCTGCGCCTGCCAGGCGGTCAGGGTCGCGGCGTGCTGCGGCTCCAGCAAGGTGCTGCCCGTTTTGGTTTCATCCGACAGGTGGGCGTTATAGCCCACGTTCCACATCTCAGGGAGGACGGCGATGTCCGCCCCAGCGGCTTTGGCGCGGCGGCAGAATTCGAGGCCTTTGGTCTGGTAGGCTTCCTGGCCGGTACTCAGAGCTTCAAGCTGGAGCAGAGCGACTTTTAGTGTTTGCATCGTTATCCTTCTTCTGATTTGGTGTCAAAAATAAACCGGGTTGCATCAGGATCTTCCATGAACTGCGTCCAGGCCAGCACGGTTTTGGGCGTGAAGATGAACAGACCGCCCTGGTCCCATTGGTTTGCTTTGGGGGTGTAGCCGCGCTCGCCGTATTTCTCACCAATTGCCTGTGCCAGGCATTGGGCCAGTTCTGACGCTGGTATGTCCGCTTCTCTTGCAGTACCATACATGATGACCACGTTTTCTCCGCTTTCCAGGTGCAGGCTGACCTGCGGATTGTGGGCCAGGTTGCGCGCGTGCCGCGTTTTCGGACTGCCATCGTAATACAGTTTGCCGTCCAGCCACACACCCCAGCGCGGCACCGTGTGCGGCCGCCCATCCGGGCGTACCGTGCACAGCCAGTAATGCAGGGATTTCGTCATGCGCTGTTCGACATGCGACCAGGGCAGATAGGTTTTGGGGTCGCGCAAGTAGCCTTCGGGAAACTCCGGCCGTGAAATGCGGGGTTCTTTCATTTCAATCTCCTGTCACTATTCAGCCTGTGTACACATCTTTAATTTTATCAGCGCAACTCGCTGGCCTTCGTAGTCCGTCCGTTCCTCAATGGCGAAGGCTTTAAATCCCAGCTTTGCATACAACAGCAGCCCGGCCACGTTGCGGTGAAAGCAGGAGATGTGTACTTCTCGCACCTTGTGCTTTTTGAAGGCGGTGTCGATCATCGTCTGGATCAGGTATTTCCCGATGCCCACCCCGCGTACCTGGGGGTCGACGATCACATTGCCGATGTGGCATTCTTCCCCCGGTTTGCAGATGTAGAAATTGGCGAATCCGGCAGGCAGCCCTTCCCACAGCACAACGGTCGAGTCAAAGCGCTGGTCGATGGCGTCCTGCAACTGCTCCGGTGTGAGGGGGTAGGTCGCTTTGGGGAAGAGGAAGAACAACTCCTCGGCAGACTGCGGAAATTGACAGAGGAAGTACACGTCCTCTTTTTGCACTGGACGATAAGTCAGCATGGGCTATCCTCATGAAAACGGGAAAGATGATCTTCATTATAACTGCCCGACATAATAAATTAAAAACCAGTATATAACCAAAACAGCAAACAGAAGCAGGAATAGTGAAAATGATTTTGCGAGAATCATGCTCCTTTAGAACCATTGGCCTCATAAACGATTTGATTATCTGAAACCTCACAACGGTTTCTTTGGGGTGTCTGTTGCACTTACAACCTAAACCCGGGTTTCCCTCTCCTGGTTGTCGTGAAAGAACGATATCGCTGCGCAACAGTGATTTCCAGTGAGGGAAAGCCGCCAACAACGATTTCTCCCCGACGCCCCAATCGCGTTATAATGGGAAAGATGAAAACAAAAAAAATACTTGTGATTACCCTCCTGCTGCTCGTGCTGACCTTCTTTGCACAGCCCGCGCCAGCCGCACAGGCCGCGCCGTTGACGGAAAGCGCCAATGAGTTGATCGCTGCGGTCAACAGTCTGCGCGCTTCCTATGGTCTGGAAGCCTACGAGATTGACGGCGGCTTGATGGCACTCGCCCAGGCACAGTCCGAATACCAGGCCTCCATCAGTACCCTGACCCACAGCCGCGCAGACGGCTCCGGCCCGGGCGCGGCGGGCATCACCGCCGAGAACATCGCCTACGGCCCCATCTCACGGGCTATGGCCTCCTGGCTGGATGACCAACTGCACGCAGATACCTTGCTGGGTTGGTCCAGCGGCTATGTGGGCGCAGGTATGGCCGCCGATGCCAGTGGCAATGTCTATTTCACCCTCGTCATGCGCCGCAAATCGGATACCACCCAGGGGCCGGTTAACCCTGCGCCAGCCGCCACCCAGGGCAGCGGCACAGTTATCCCCCGCACCGGAAACGGAACCCCGACCGTGGAACCCGTCCTCACCCTTACCCCGCAGGCAGACGGCACCATCTATCACACCCTCAGCCGCGGGCAAACCCTGTGGGACGTCGCCATCTCTTACGGATTGACCATTGTTGACCTGGTCACCCTCAACCGGCTCTCCCCCAGCAACCCCATTGTCTATGAAGGGCAGGAACTCCTCGTGCAGGCTTCCTACACCCCCACCATCACCCCCACCATCACTGATACCCCGCCGCCCCCGACCCGTACCCTGCGCCCAACCTTCACCCCGCGCGGGCCGCGGGCAACCAACACGATCACGCCTACCTTTACCGCAACACCCAAGCCCCTCCTGCCAGATGCAAACTTCCTGCAAGGCCAAGGACGCAAAACCACCGCCACGATCCTCATTACGATCTGCGGTGTGGGGCTGCTGGTCGTCGTCTTGACCGGCATCTTCAAAAAAGATAAACCCTGACCGGGATTTTTCACGGTCAGCGAACAGGAGATAAGATCATGCCATTTTTTCAAAAGAACTACTCTTCCGAAAAAATCTCCTCACTTGAAAATCAAGGGGATACCAAAGAACTGGTCAAAGCGCTGCGGCACAAAGACCCTGACATGCGCATCAAGGCTGCTGCAGCACTGGGGCGCGTGGGCGGCGCCGATGCCGTGCGGGCACTGATCACCGCCCTCGATTCCGACCCAATGGGCTCGGTGCGGTTTTTTGCTGCCGACAGCCTGGGAAAAATTGCCGGCAAGGAGGCCATCCCCTCACTGACCACAGCCCTGGATCACCGCAAGGAAAATGTTCATCAGTCCGCAGCCCGCGCGCTGGGTGAAATCGCCGATCGCGTGCGCAATCCTATCCTGTTTGACGAAGCCACCAGGAAACTGGTGCCCCTGCTGCGGGCAGACCAGGAAGTGCGCGAAGCAGTGATTACCGCCCTGGGCAAGATCCGCGATCCGCGCGCCACCCAGGCTGTCGCAACTTTGATGTCGAAGACCTTCAACAAACAGGAGATCCGCCTGGCAGCCGAAGCATTGATCCGCATCGGCCGTCCGTCAGTTTCCCCCTTGCAGCAGATCCTGGCACAGGCAGGCGACCTGAGCGCGATTGCCGCGGCGCTGGCCCTGGGCCGCATCGGCGACACAACGGCAGCGCCCTCCCTGATCCAGGCGCTCGATCACCGCCATGATGAAGTCCGACGCCAGGCGGCCATGGCCCTGGGCAAACTCAAAGTTTATTCAGCCGTTCCCAAATTGTTAGCCGTTCTGGAAGACAACGATGCCCCGGTGCGCGTGGCAGTTGCCAACGCCCTGGGGGAAATGCGCGCAAAGGAAGCCATCGAAACCCTGCAATCTTTGGCCACCTATGATTTTCAAGCCAGCGTGCGTGCCGCCGCCGAGGCAGCCCTCAACAAGATCGGCGGATAGAGCATACAGAATCAAAAAGCGCAAGGCATTATTCAGAGAGCCTTGCGCTTTTTGATTCTCTCAGAAACGATCTATGATTCATCCTCACAATCTTCATCCATTTGAGTCACAGGGTCAGGCCATTGCGCGCGCAGGTTGTGGATCGTCTGCGATGGCACGTATTCCTCATGATGCATTTCAGCCATCTTTTCTTCCATCATCTCAATCCGGCGGGATAACACCCGCACCGCATTGCCCACAGCATCCGGCAGAAAGTCATGATGCAGGTCGGGACCAACGGGACCCGGTGATGTGCGTGTACGCACCCGGCCAGGCACACCCACCACAACAGAGTTGGGCGGCACGTCCTTGACTACCACCGCGTTCGCGCCAATACGGCTGCAACTGCCAACGGTGATCGCCCCCAGCACTTTTGCTCCCGCGCCGATGACCACACGATCACCAATCGTTGGGTGGCGCTTGCCTTTCTCGATGCTCACCCCGCCCAAGGTGACCCCGTGATACAGGGTTACATTGTCACCCACTTCAGCCGTTTCGCCGATCACCACCCCCATACCATGATCGATAAAGAACCCTGCCCCGATCTTTGCCCCGGGGTGGATTTCAATCCCGGTGGCGAATCGGCTCATGGTCGAAACCCAGCGCCCGAACAATTTCATGCGATGATTCCACATCCAGTGAGCAACACGGTATCCCCACATGGCATGCAGACCCGGATAGGTTAGCCACACTTCAAAACGGGTCCTGGCAGCAGGATCGCGTTCAAATACAGCGTTGATGTCCCTGCGGGCACCCTTGATAATTCGTTTCACCTTATCCAATCTATTCCTCCGCAAGATGTGCGTACAGTGGCGTGCTCAAGTAGCGCTCACCATACGAGGGGATGATCACCACAATCATTTTACCTGCATTCTCGGGTCGGTGAGCCAATTGGATGGCCGCCCAGGTGGCCGCCCCGGCAGAGATACCCACCAGCAGCCCTTCCTGCTGCGGCATTTGCCGCGCTGTTGCGTAGGCGTCTTCGTCCTTAACGCGGATCACTTCATCGTATACAGCAGTGTTCAAGACCTCAGGCACAAAGCCAGCGCCAATGCCCTGGATTTTATGGCTGCCCTTTTCACCGCCAGAAAGCACTGGCGAGCCATCCGGTTCAACCGCCACCACCCGGATATTCGGATTCAACTGCTTCAGGCGTTCCCCATTGCCTGTCACCGTCCCGCCCGTGCCCACGCCAGCCACGAAAATATCCACTTTGCCGTCTGTGTCCCGCCAGATCTCCTCGGCGGTGGTGCGCCGGTGAACCTCCGGGTTGGCGGGGTTGCCAAACTGGTTCGGCATAAAATAGCGCGGATCGCTGGCCAGCAGTTCCTCTGCTGTGCGAATCGAGCCTTTCATCCCCTCACTGCCCGGGGTAAGGATCAGTTCAGCCCCATAAGCACGGATCAGCATACGGCGCTCACGGCTGAGGGTATCCGGCATGACGATCACACATTTGTATCCTTTGGCCGCGGCAACCATTGCCAGACCAATCCCCGTATTGCCGCTGGTCGGTTCAACGATGATCGAGTCTTTATTCAGCAAGCCGTCTTTTTCGGCCGCCTCGATCATCGCATGGGCAATCCTGTCCTTGACGCTGTGGCCAGGGTTGGCATACTCCAGTTTTGCAACGACAGTTGCCGGAGCATCCCCGACAATGCGGTTCAACTGAATCAGCGGTGTATTTCCAATCAATCCGGTAACATCCTTTGTAATTTTCATCTTTTGCTTCCTTTCCACCCAAATTTGCTGCAATCACAGTCAAACATGGGAATTCGTATCAATTTCACGCAACTCAAATCGATTTCATTACGTATATATTAATGCAAAACAGAATTTACAACTGTATAATATTATTAATAAAGTATACCTTATTTGTCTAATTAGACGAAAGAGCAAACCAATATCTTCCCTGGTTTTCTATGGGAATACAGCAAAAATAGTTCCATAAATCTGATGGGATACGGTAATCAAAGCATTTTAGAATTGAGGTAAACATGAAGAAGAATCAAAAAAACACTCTTGTCATCGGCTTGTTTCTGATCGCTGTCGGTGTGCTGTTCGTTATCTTCCAGTTCGTTCCCGAACTGCGCCACACCCTGAGAGGCTTGATTTCCTGGCCGGTTATCATCGTTGCCTTTGGCATTTTCCTGGTCGTCAAGAATTTGATCGACAAGGATGAGGAGGGACTGGTTGCAGCCAGTGTGATCCTCGGTGTGGGCGGGATCCTCTACTGGCAAAACCTGTACAGTGTATGGGGCGACTGGTATTACTGGCTGCTGATCCCTGGTTTCGCCGGTGCAGGTCACGTAATGGCCGGACTGATCAATGGACAAAGCGGGCGCTCGCTTCAAAAAGGCATGTGGCAGATCGGTCTGAGCGCTGTGCTCTTCCTCATCTTCAGCCCTTACCTGCGTCTCAACGGTCTGTTTGAAGAATACTGGCCGCTATTGCTCATCGCCGCTGGCATCGTCCTCATCTTCAACGCTTTGCGCAATAAATAAGCGCTTTCAATAAAGGATATTGAAATGAAAAACAGTAACATTTTTTGGGGCATTATCGTCCTGCTGATTGGCGTGCTGCTGCTGCTAAACACCCTGGGCTTCCTGCCCTTCAGCGTATGGGAAATCTTCTGGCCTGTCATGTTGATCCTGGCCGGGTTATGGTTCCTGTTCGGCAGCAAATTCATCAAGCCTAACCTTGAGACGGTTTCCTTCTCACACCCGCTGGCAAATATTCAGCAGGCTGAGATCACACTCAATCATGGCGCTGGCGAATTGAACATCTCTGCATTGGACAACGGGAATCATGAACAACTCCTCGACGGCACCTTTGGCGGCGGCATGGAGCATGAAGTCTCGCAGCGCAATGGCCTGACAATGCTGAAACTACGCGCTCCGGTAGAGGTTTTCCCCTTCGTTGCCTTCCCTCACCGGGAAGGATATCATTGGGACATGGCATTGTCACCGCACGTGCCCCTGCAAATAAAATTACACACAGGCGCCAATAAATCTTCACTCAACCTGCATGATCTGAATGTACCGGAGCTGATCCTGGAAACCGGCGCAAGCGATACCGAAGTGATCCTGCCTGCCGTTACTGAGTACACCTTTTTCAAGGTGCAGTCTGGCGCAGCCGCGGTGAATATCCGCGTACCACTGGGCGTAGCTGCCAAAATCCGCATCAGCGGCGCATTAATGGGAAATAAAGTTGACCTGGGACGTTTCCCCCTGGTAATAAACGAACCTGCGAACAAGGTTTATCAAAGTGCAGACTACGAAGCCAGCGCGCAGCAGGTAGAGATCAAAATCGATGCCGGTGTCGGCTCGATCAATATTCACTAATAGCACAAGGAAATCATGATGAAATCAATCAATTGGAAAATGTTCCTCGGCATCGGCCTGCTGCTCCTCGGCAGTCTGACCCTGCTCGATACTTTTAATCTGATCCCCGGTATGGAAAATCTGTGGACCTGGATGATCGCGGGAATCTTCGGGCTGGCTGGCGCTGTCTTCCTGTATGCGGTGGTCATTGACCGCCAGGAAAACTGGTGGGCGGTCATTCCCGGTATGGTCCTCCTGGGCCTGGGGCTGACGATCGTTGCCAGCTCTTTCCGCTTGCTGGACAATCTAATCGGGTCAATCTTCCTCGGCAGCATCAGCGCCGCCTTCTGGATCGTATACCTGATGAACCGCAAACACTGGTGGGGCATCATCCCTGGTGGTGTGCTGGCAACACTGGCCCTGGTGACCGGTGCAGATGATGTTCTTGCTGGATACACAGGGGTCTTGTTCTTCCTGGGCTTGTCGGCTACTTTTGCCCTGGTAGCGCTGATGCCCAAAGGCGGCGAGAAAATGAGCTGGCCGTGGATCCCTGCTGCGGTAATGTTTGCGCTGGCATCCGTCATCGCCATATCTGCCGAAAATATGCTCCAATACCTGTGGCCGGTGGGGCTGATCCTGGCCGGGCTGATTATGGTCGGCCGGCACAATCTTTAAGAAAGCATGAGAATAGACACTACCGCAAGGTATTCCTGTTATAAAAGAGGTAACTAATGAAAGCAAAATTGACACGCAGTCAGACTGACAAGATTCTCGGCGGAGTATGCGCCGGACTTGGCGATTACCTGAACATCGATCCTGTTTTTGTCCGACTGTTCTTCATCGTCCTCACCGTTATCGATGGCATCGGATTCTGGATCTATATTCTGCTGTGGCTCTTGATGCCTGCGTCGGCAGCGGATGAAAGCCATTTCGAAATGAATCAATTTGGAGAGCGTGCCCGTCAGATGGGCAGCGAATTTAGCGAAGCGGTCAGCAAACCCAACCCCGATGTGAAAAAATATTTGGGCGCCGGCTTGATCCTGATGGGATTATTCTTTTTCTTCGAAAAAATCATTCAACAATTCGATCTGGGCTGGTTCTCCTGGTTCAACCAGGATATTCTCCAGGCCGTCTTGTTGCTCGCCGCGGGCATCGTCCTGTTAGTCCGTGCAGTAAAAGAGAGGTAAGAAATGGAAGAACGAACAACCCAAAAAAATCCCGTCCACCATAAACGGCACAGCATTTTCTTCCCGCTGCTGTTGGTGTGTCTGGGTATTGTACTGCTGCTGCATACCATGAACATCCTTCCCAACTCGGCCTGGGGTACGATCGTAGTATACTGGCCGGTCCTGTTCATTGCTGGCGCCCTGGACAGCATCTATCGCGGCGAAGGCTATGTAGGCGCCGTCATCTGGGGCGGACTGGGCCTTTTCCTGCTGCTCAACAACCTGGGCATCATGCCCAATGCAAGCTGGACCGTCCTCTTCCGCTGGTGGCCTGTGCTGCTTATCGCCGCCGGCCTGGACCTGATCATCGGGCGTCATTCCATCTGGTCAGCCATCATCGGTCTGATGCTGGGAGTTGCCCTGTTGGGCGGGGTCGTGTGGCTCTCGATGGGTGCCACCCCCGCAGCCAGCATTGAACCTTATGATATGCAGTATGAACTGGACAAAGCCGAAACCATCCAGGCTGACATCTCGGCCACTGCCGGCGAATTAACCATCCAGGCTGGAGCAGAACCCGGTAATGCTGCCGAAGTCGCCATTTCCAAAAGTGCCAATGAAGAGATCCGCGATGAATATTCCGTTCAGGGCAACAAAGGATATTTTGACCTTGACAATGAAGGACTGTTCATCCTCTACCCTGCTTTTCAGGGTGCTTCTGCCAAATCGGTCTGGGAAGTGTCGTTCAATGAAGACATCCCTCTAGTGCTGGATAGTCAATTGATCGCCGGTGACCAGCGCTTCAACCTGAATGAACTGACTGTGAAGCGTTTCAATGTCAGGACAATTTTCGGCAGAACGACTGTTGTTATGCCACGCGATGACTCCTTTACCGGAGATGCAGGAGTCATCTTCGGCGAGCTGCTGGTCTTCGTGCCGGAAGGCGCCGCCGTGTGCCTTTATGCCGACACCGGTCTTACTTCGATTGACCTGCCGGATGGTTATATCCGCGAGGATGACCTCATCCTTTCGCCCAATGCAAAAGTCAATGAAAATTGTATGGTATTGACCCTCAGCCAGGCAATTGGCAGCCTGCGTATCGCCAGTTATTAGGGAAAAATCCAGCAGACGGACAACCCGCACCCCCGCCGCTGGCGGGGGTGTTTCACCCTTAAAAAGTGATCCCCCAACCGATTGAGGGGGGCAACCGGCCGAAGGATCAACCCTATTATAGCATCCTCAACCATATGGGGCAAGATATTGGACAAAAATAATAGCATTCATTTTCAATTTCATTAAAGTCGGGAACTTTTTTCATCATTATGTCGTCTATCTAACAGACATCTACAGCGGCAGTTTTGCCGCTGGATGAACTATAAATCATAATTTTCAGGAGAAAACCATGAAAAACAATTTACTAAAACTTCTGGCCGTGATGGTTCTGTTCAGCGTAGTGCTGACAGCTTGCAGCACAGCCCCTGCCTCCACAGCAGGAAACAACGTCTATCCCCCCGCCATCAATGTTTCCGGACAGAGCGATATTTTCCTCACCCCGGACATTGCTTATGTCTACGTCGGCGTTCATACTGAATCAGAAAATGTTGCTGATGCCCTGAACGAGAACAACACCCAATCCCAGGCAATCTCTGACACTCTGGAAGAACTGGGTATTGCCAAAGAAGACATTCAGACCAGCGCGTTCAATATCTACCCCTTCCAGGATTATGGCCCCTTTGGCCCTTCACCGGACTCAGCAGAAGAGATCCCCACGAAATACGCCGTGGACAACACGGTCTTCGTCACCGTGCGCGAACTCAGCCAGTTGGGAAAGATCCTCGACAGCGTAGTGCGCAGTGGCGCCAACAGCATCCACAGCGTGGAATTTGACGTGGAAGACAAGACGGAAGCACTGGCCCAGGCCCGCAAGGAAGCCATCGAGAATGGCCGCGCACTGGCCGAAGAAATGGCCGCCGCCGCAGGTGTATCCCTCGGCGACCTGTTGAACCTCAGCGTTCACGGTGCCAGTAATGCGCAACCGATGTTTGCGGACAAGGGCATGGGCGGCATGCGCGCCGCCAGTGAAGTCCCCGTTTCGGCCGGCCAGTTGGTGCTGACCATGTACGCCGAAATGAGCTACGAGATCAAATAAACTGCACCTGAGAAGTTGTTAATCATCAAGAGGGTACGGCATGCCCAATGGCGTGTTGTACCCTCTTCTTCACGCTCCCCGACCTTTGCGTTATAATCATAACTGACCCCCGGAGATAAGATGATCTCCCAAACGGGCATAATTATGGAGGAAGAATGGCTTTAGAAATTACCTGGTATGGACATTCCTGTTTTCGATTCGTAGAGCGCGGTATGGCTTCGGTGGTTACCGACCCCTTCAATTCGGACGATATCGGTTACGCACCACTCAAGCTGAAAGCCGACATTGTTGCCAGTTCCTGTGACCTGCCCGGACACCGCCACCTGGCTGCGGTCAAAGGCTCACCCTTCGAGATCCTTGGCCCAGGCGAATACGAACTTGGAGAAGTCTTCATCACCGGCGTTCAAACCAATGGCAAAAAGAAACAAGCAGATGAGATCAGGAACACCCTGTACCTGATCGACTATAATGGCGTAACCATTGCGCATCTGGGCAATATGAATCACGTACCCAGCCAAACCGAAATCGAGGCCCTGGGCAGCGTCAACATCGTTCTGGTGCCTATTGGCGGCGGCAGCGGATTGAATGCCTCCAAAGCATCCGAGATCATCAGCCTGCTGGAGCCTAACCTGGTCGTGCCAATGCACTACAAAACACCTGATAGCAAGATCGAGATGGACGGGTTGGACAATTTTCTTAAACAAATGGGCGTAAATGAAGTCATTGCCCAGGATTCTCTGAAGATCGACGGTTCCAAATCGCTCCCCGAAGATACCAAAGTCATCGTCCTGACACCAAAGATGTAAGGCAAGGAAACAACCATTGACTGTCAAACTGATCATGAACTGGGATATTACCCCTCAACGGGAACGCGAATATTTTGAATTCGTGATCCGCGAGTTCATCCCTGGTGTGCAGCGTCTGGGTTTCGACCTGGGTGATGCCTGGGCAACTGCCTACGGCCGCCAGCCACAGATCATGGTCACCGCCACCACTTCGGACGAAGAGAAGGCGGCAGAAATCCTCAACTCGGAAGATTGGGCCAAACTGACAGACAGCCTGATGGAATTTGTCGAAAATTACTCAACCAAACTTGTAGAAGCTGGCCGCGGTTTCCAGTTTTAAACCCCGGCTTGCCAGTGCAGATGAGGCAAGGCAACAGACAAACCTCTGGCCCCCTGCCTCATCTGCATTTTGATTCAACAAACCGCACACCGGGATTGCATTTATCCCCTAGCGAGTTCGAAGGATCGGATTAATCGTACAGGATCATCATGCCCCCCAAAATAGCACAGCAGCTCCTCAACTGGTACCGTCAGCATGCCCGCAGCCTGCCCTGGCGGGATGATCCGCGCCCTTACCGCGTGTGGATTTCCGAGATCATGCTGCAGCAAACCCGTGTCGAAACCGTGCGAGCCTATTTCGAACGCTGGATGGCTCAATTTCCCGATGTCGAAACCCTGGCCGCCGCCGATGAGCAGGAAGTGCTGCAATTGTGGGAGGGGCTGGGCTATTACAGCCGCGCCCGCAACCTGCACCGCGCCGCGCAGATCGTGATGAGCGACCACAGCGGCCAACTGCCCGCTGACCGGGCCACTCTGGAAAGCCTGCCCGGTATTGGCCCCTACACCGCCGGAGCCATTGCCTCGATTGCCTTCGACCAGGATGAAGCCGCCCTGGATGGCAACATCCGCCGCGTGTATGCGCGCCTGTTCAACATTGAAGAGCCTGTCCGCGAGCGGGAAACTGAAAAACATCTGTGGCGCATCGCCCGCCAACAGCTCCCTGCCGGCCAGGCAGGGGACTATAACCAGGCCTTGATGGATCTCGGCGCCACAGTGTGCACCCCGCGCAGCCCAAACTGCGCCGCCTGCCCGCTGCAAAACCTGTGCGAGGCCTATGCCCTGGATGTGCAGGACCAGCGCCCGGTGAAAAACGCCCGCCCGCCCATTCCCCACCATACCGTCGCTGCAGCCATCATCCATCGCGATGGGCTTGTGCTGATTGCCAAACGCCCGCCCAACGGCCTGCTGGGCGGCCTGTGGGAGTTCCCCGGCGGCAAGCAGGAAGACGGCGAAACCCTGCCCGCAGCCCTGCGCCGTGAGATCACGGAAGAACTGAATACCGATATTGAAGTAGGCGAGCAGCTTGGTGTGTACCACCATGCCTATACCCATTTCAAAGTGACCCTGCACGCCTTTCACTGCCATCTCACCGGCAGCGAACCGCAGGCCCTTGAAGCCAGCGACCTGCGCTGGACGTCCATTTCCACATTGGGAGAGTTCCCCATGGGCAAGATCGACCGCATGATCTCACTGGATTTACAGAAGACATAAACCATCCCCAGCGCACGATAACATTTGGCAGAGAGAGATTTGTCTGTATAATGGAATCAAAGCCGATGAGTAAAGGGTTTTGATCATGAAAACTGGTGAGAAGATTCTGTATTGGGTGCCGCGTGTACTGGGGATTGTTTTTGCCGCCTTTATCAGCATCTTTGCCCTGGATGTATTTGGTGAGGGGTACGGGTTTTGGGGAACGATCTTTGCACTCCTGATGCATCTGGTGCCAACTTTCCTGGTGGTGGGAGCACTGCTGGCCGGCTGGCGCTGGGAATGGCCCGGCGGGGTGTTGTTCATTGGGCTGGCAGTGTTTTACATGGTCATGTTTCGACGCGAAATGGAGCCGGTCATTTTTTTGTTGATCCCGGGTCCACTGGCGTTGGTTGGCATGCTTTTCCTGGTGAACTGGTTTAGAAAGCGAAACAGTGGCGAAAGCCGATAATCTCAAATAGGATCGGGGTGATCAATGTCAAAAATAACGTTTGGATTTGCCCGTATACATGCCGAACCCGGTGAAGTGCGCGATTTCCTGCCGGAATTAATGGGGCAGTTGACAAAAAATGGCGCGCGGGTTTTCCTGGAGCAGGGCTATGGCTCCGGCATGGGCCTGAGTGAAGCTGATTATCTGGATGCTGCGCCGGAGGTAAAATTTGTCTCCCAGCAGGAAGCCTACCAGCAGGATGTGGTCATCGTGCTGCGCTACCCGGGAGATGAACCGCTGCGCTGGATGCGGCCCGGGGCCTGTCTGATTTCGATGCTGCATTATCCCACCCGCCCCGGACGCGTGACCTATCTGCGCTCGCTGGGCATTGAAGCCATCTCGCTGGATTCCCTGACCGATGACCAGGGCAAGCGGCTGGTAGAGAATCTGCGTTCGGTGGCCTGGAACGGGCTGCATGTAGCTTTCAATGTGCTGCGGGAACATTATCCCGTGCCGGTTGAGGACAAATACCGCAACCCGGTCAAGGTGACCGTGATGGGCGTGGGCGCAGTGGGCCTGTTTGCCGTTCAGGCGGCTGTTCGCTATGGCGATGAAAAGTACTGGCACAAGATGGCCGCCCAGGATGTGACCGGCGTACAGGTGACCGCAGTAGAATATGACCTGACCAACCAGAAAACGGTGATGCCCACGATATTGCAGTATACGGATATTCTGGTGGACGCTACCCAGCGGCCAGACCCGACCAGCCCGGTCATTCCCAACGCCTGGATCGGGCAGATGCGCCCGCATGCAGTCCTGCTCGACCTTTCGGTAGACCCCTATCTGTCTCACGGCAGCCAGATCAGTTCGGTGAAAGGCATTGAGGGCATTCCGCAGGGCAACCTGGACCAGTATATCTTCGCGCCCGATGACCCCGCGTATGATGCGATACCGGCATATGTCGATACGCGTGAACGGCGCTATGCCGTTTCGTGCTACTCCTGGCCGGGCGTTTTTCCAAAAGAATGCATGGAAGTTTACGGCAATCAACTGGCGACCATGTTAATGACCATCCTGCAAGTGGGTGGCGTGGCCCATGTCGATCCGGAGGGCTTCTATTTCCATCGGGCCATTGGCCGGGCACAATTGTCGCGGTGGAAGTAAAGAATTGTCATCGCGAGGGAACATTCACATTCAACGCGCTGCGGTAGCATTGCCGGTGAGCGACCGTGGCGGTCTCACTCCAATGTGAAGGAGATTGCCGCTTCCGGCTTTGCCCTCCTTGCAATGACAGGACAAGGGAATTCCCCACCCGATGATATAATCCCACCCATGACGAATACAGAAAATACACAGGCACCCTCCGCCAACCGGCAGATTGCCCGCGCGGCAGGCACGGTGATGATCGCTATGGTGGTCAGCCAACTGGTTGGCCTGCTGGCCAAGACCCTCACCGCCCGCGCCTTTGGCACCGGCCTGGAAAGCGACGCCTTCTTCGCCGCCAACCGCTTCTCCGAGATCATCTTCAATCTGGTCGCTGGCGGTGCGTTGGGATCGGCTTTTATCCCCACTTTCACCGGTATGCTCGCCCGCGAAGAACGCAAGGACGCCTGGCGTCTGGCCTCATCGATCGCCAATCTTGTCGTGCTGATCATGACCGTGGTCGCCCTGCTTTCCGCAGTCTTTGCCCCACAAATCGTGCGCAGCATCCTCGCACCCGGCTTTGACGCCGAAACCGCCGCCCTGACCGTGACGCTCCTGCGCATCCAGTTACCTTCAGCCGTCATCTTCGGCCTCAGCGGCCTGCTGATGGGCATCCTCAACGCCCACCAGTCCTTCCTGCTGCCCGCCCTGGCCCCGGCCCTGTACCAGATCGGCTGGGTGTTTGGCGCGCTGGTACTCTCCCCGCGCTTTGGGGTGCAGGGCATGTCATGGAGTATCGTCATCGGCGCCAGCCTGCATCTGCTGGTGCAGGTGCCTGCCCTGTTCCGCCTGCCGCAGCGGCGCTATCATCCCTCGTTGGGCTTCCATATTCCCGCTGTGCTCGAGGTGGGGCGTTTAATGGCCCCGCGCCTGTTGGGCGTGGCCGTGGTGCAGCTGAATTTTCTCTTGAATACTTATCTGGCCTCGCTGCAGCCGCAGGGTAGTTATACCGGCATCAGCCTGGCTTTCCCGATCATGATCATGCCCGAGGCGGCCATCGCCCAGTCGATTGCCATTGCCGCCCTGCCGACCTTCTCGGCGCAGGTAGCCCGCGGACGCAAGGACCAGATGCGCACCTCGCTGGCCGCCAGCCTGCGCGGCGCCCTGCTGCTGGCCATCCCTGCTTCGGTGGGCCTCATCCTGCTGCGCCAGCCGGTGGTGGCTTTGCTCTACCAGCGCGGTGAGTTTGGCCCCGAGTCAACGGCCATCGTGGCCTGGGCCTTGCTGTGGTATGCCGCCGGACTGGTCGGCCACTCGGTGGTCGAGATCATCAGCCGCGCCTTCTATGCCCTGCATGACACCAAAACGCCCGGTTATCGTCGGCATCCTCACCATGGGACTCAATCTGGTCTTCAGTCTGCTCTTCACCCGTCTGTTTGTGATGATCGGCTGGATGCCGCACGGCGGCCTGGCCCTGGCCAATTCCCTGGCCACCTTCCTGGAGATGATCTGTTTGCTGGTGCTGATGCGCCGCCGTTTGGAAGGTATCGATGGAAAGACCATCTGGTCGGGCGTGCGCCAGGCTGGCATCGGCGCGGCCGTGATGGGCGCGGTGATCTGGGCCTGGATGGGTCTGTCAGCGGGCTGGTCTGTGCTGGTGGTCGTTGGCGGCGGGCTGGCGCTTGGCGTGGGGGCCTATGCCCTGTTGCTGCTCGTCCAGCGCACGGAGGAAGCTGGATGATCTGTGGGGGGTGGTGAAGAGAAGGGTTTTGAAGTAAATGAAAAACTGCCCCATCCGGGGCAGTTTTTAAAGACTAGGCTGTTTGAAATCAAGCCACTTTGCATACGTTGTTTGTGTATCTTTTAAATTCCATGTAGCTTCCGTTTAAATTGTGCTCCACAAACTACATTGGCAGCTGTACTTGGGCTTGTGAATGGGATGTTTTGAGTAAACACCCAGTATTTTTCATCATCAGTATTAGCAAGTTTTCCACCACTAACAAGTTTATTCCGTATTTGGATATAATTTTCGGCTAATGTTTGAGTGGTTCTTTTTCGCGCTGTTGATCCTTTGAACACAACAAATTCATTCCCGATTTCTTGAGCAAAGGCTTTCACTCCACTGTATCCTGTTGTAAAAACAGGAGATCTTTGAGCACTGTAAAACCTGAATCGACTGGTTCAACGAGGGCAAGAATACGGCAAAATTGAAGCTTAGAACAGGCAATGACATTTGTACTTGGTTAGGAAATACTCCATATCTGCGAATCAGGTTCGGAATAAAACTTGTGGTTTCTGGATTTGTATTATTGGACAGTTTTACTCGCTGTCTTCTGTAGCGATTTGTATCAAATCGACTTTCGAGATATCGCGATATGAGCTTTCGTTAAATTTTCATCTTTACTAGTTACGTTTACTGTCCGTGCGCTTACAAAATCCCATTACCACTATAGCGATCTCAACAAGCAATTTTGAACATCGCCCAGAAGGAATATATATCTCTGTCGCATCTTACGATTATCAAGAACAGATAATCATCCGAAATGAAAGGAATATGCCGCTGTTTCGGACATTATATTCGAAAACAAACACCCCGATTAATTGTGACGGAAGATGGTTAGACTATTTTGAAGGAGATGTACTGGCGTAAAATTGCCACACCCTGCGGAATATGTTTCAGCTTGACGAGGCTATTGTATCTTGGTTGGAATGGTAATATAGCAGAACGTGATTACTTAATTAAGAAGAGGAGTTTAACCAACGTGCTTAAATTGTCATTTCATGGAATGAAACCTGAGCTATCGAAAGATTTTCTTGCTGATGACAGGACTTGGGCAAGTGGTTACAATGCGAACCTTACGTGATGCGTTAGCTTCCATAAATCAATGCTGGTGACGGAATAACATTAGCAAATATGCATTTGTCCTTTTATCTGGCCAAATCTGAATCGAATCACTCTCAAAATTGGTATTTAGCACATACCTCGTTAAATATGATCCTCCAACCTGGCACTATGCCTGATCCAAAAGAGAATGAAATCATCAATGCTCTAGAAGATCAGATTACAGAAACCTTGAATGCAAAAGTATCTGCGGTTTTGAGCCTTTGTATTTACAATGGGCTACCAACTTTACCAGGCAACTTGCCTTTACTATGCAAGGCTTTCCGATATTGGATCGCTGGTCGTCAATCCACCATGAGTTGAAGGTCCATCATAGTCAAATCTTCATGCTATCGTAAGCAATGTGTAGATGACAATTGAAAACCAGGCTGTGTTTCCGAAACTGCTTCCTGGAGCAGTTTCAATCAAAATAGTTAGACAATTCTTCATCGGTGTGTACAGCTGTATGAAATAATTTCCTTAGTGTATGTTTTTGGCCTTTTTGCACCAATTCGGGCTGCAGATAAATCCGCGGTCGTACATTATTTGATTCCACAGGATAATGCGGGCTTTGACCACATCCCACACCTTACCCTACTCATTCTCCACAACATACTCCTCATGTTTCGCATACAGATCATCCCAGATCTCCTGCGGTACGAGGCGCTCGATCATGCCATACACGGCGTGCATGGCGCTGGCCTGCTCCCCTTCCTCGATGTAGCTGGGGATGACGTACGAAGTGCCATAAGCAGTCAGATCCAGGCTGTCCACGCTGCCGCCGTCGGGGATGTCTTCCATTTGCTGCCATGTCTCGCTGAAGGCGCCGGCCATGTGCAGGCTCAGGTAAAGGGCGTCGAGTGCGCCGGGATTGAGGGTGAAGGTCTCCGTCCACACAGGAGCATCGTCGCCGTTGTAGCCGGCCTGGAAAACGATCATGCCCGTCTCTTCGGGGCCGATGGTGATGGTGTAGTTGTAGTGGTAAATTGGCGGCAGGCTGCCGGTGCTCCAGTAATATGCGGCCTGAAAATCCGGCGGTCGCTCCATCGGGATAGGCGTAGGCTCAGCAGCAAACGGGGCAGCACAGGCACTGAGTATGAGCAAAACGAGAATCAAAAAGAGAGCGTATTTTCCAGTCATTGGATCGTCCTTGTAATTTCAGCTAAACCCTCGGCCATGGTGCTGTCTGAAAGCAGGTATTCCTGTCTTTACTGCAGCGTGGTTCGAAAGACCACCCGCCTCAACAACCACCCCGCCCCCATCACCCAGGGTACGATGATCACCTGGGCGAAAAGCAGCATCACCCCCGCCATTTCCAGCGCGCCGCGGCGCATGGCGCCTGCATCTGCCACGTTCTCGACCACCGCCATGGATGCACCGCCCATCATACGCGCCACCAACCAGGCCATGCCGAATGCCAGCACAAACCACACCGCATACAATACCAGACTGCCCATCAGCCAGGACTTTGTCCGCTGGAAACCCCACCACGCGGCAGCGATGGCGACAAACAAGACGGCAGGCATCCCCACCGCGGCCAATCCAAACATAGCCACATCCTGCGGGAAAGGCTTTGCCGCCTCGGCGATCATGATCCACAAATTCAGCAGAATGCCCGCCATCAGCACCCCTACTACAACCAGCAGCGGACCAAAACCGATCAAGCCAAACAGCAACATCGTCAGCCAGCGCGGACGCTGACTTGCTGGCTCAGCCTGTGCAGAAATACTATTCTCACTCATCAATTCACCACGTCCAGCAGTTCGCCCGTCACCCCCGGCACAACCACCGGCGCAAAGTCCGGTGCACTGGCCTTGTACAGCGCCTGGTCTTCAAAATAGTACAGCGTCTGACCATCGTCACTCCAGGCGGGCTTGCCGAAAGAATGCGAAGTCACCAGCACAGGGTTTTCATTATTCAGCGTTACCCATAATTCGCCGCCATCCGCAGACATGACATCCTTGTACCAGGCCCAGTACCCTTCCGGCGAAGCGGGGAATGGTTTCAAGTCCACCACCTCGGCAGGAAGTTCTCTGGCAACTCCAAAACCTTCATACACTGCATACGGCTCATCCCTCGGCTGGAAAGCGAACACATTTCCTTCCGGCAAATAACCAATATCATAGGCTTCACTGAACCACATCAAGACTGGTTCACTATCCTCAAACAACGCGTAGAGACCCTCCGACGCCGCCGGTGTGCCGCAGTCGCAATATTCCACATTGAAATCCGCCACGGAGAACAACACCACCTTATCAACCGGATTATAAGCTCCCGCGCTGAAGCAACTGCTTACCAGCCTCTCCTCCTCCCCGCTGGCGGCATCCACAACGCGCAGATTATAGGCCGTGCAGGCCGCCCCCCAACTGTGCATCAGGAAATGGCTGTCATCCTCCCAGCCCAGGAAGATCTCTGCCCCGCTCTGCAAGCGCTCCAGCAGCATGGCCTCGCGGGTCTGCATATCGATCGCCCACAAGCCTTGCATGTTGTATCCCGCACCGGTGCCGAAGCTTTCCACACTGATATATTCAATATAGCGGCCGTCCGGCGACCAGTGCAGTTCAGCGGCATTGCCCGCTTCATCGCTCAGCCGGGTAACCTCTCCAGTCGCGCGTTCATACAGATACACATCCGTGTTTTCCCCATCGATGGCCGCCGAGAAAGCCAGCATGCGCCCATTTGGCGACCAGGCCAGGCTGTCCGTATGCTCCATCGCACGGGTAGCCTCAAAAGCGGGATCACCGGGCATGGCTTCATTCCCCACCATACTCAGCGGTCCGGTCAGGGCCAGCTCCTGCTGCACCCTTTTCATTGGCAGGTTTACCACCACCAGGGTCGGGTTCTTCGGCTGCTCATTGAATCCGGTCATGTAGGCATAGAATTCACCATCGGACGACAAACCCTCCTCAGGGTGCCAGGGTGCATCCAGAGGCGCGCGGCTCATCTGGACCACTTCGCCCGTTTCCTCCCGCACGCCCCATACGCCATCCGCAGAGGATACCACCATATACCTCCCCGGTATCGAATCAAGGGACTCTCCAGGGAGTTCAGGCGCAGCCGTAGGAGTTGACGGAATATCCGGCGGCATCCCGGCAGGCACCTCCTGCGTCTGCGGCAGAGGCAGGCCCGCTTGCGGTTCAAGCAGCCCGCCGGAGAGCGCATCCTCGACCGTCTTGCCCTGGGACTGAAGATAAAAATAACCGCCCGCCACAACAGCAATGATGCAGCAAGCCAACAGCGCCGCAATAATCACAACGATCCAGATCCATCTTTTCGATTTTTCCTGTGTTGCATTCATGTCAGCCTCCCTTGCTCCCTGCGCTCTTTACAATATGATAGAGCAATCCCACTCCGTTTTCAATCAGTTACCTGCAAAGCGGTTCATCTTGCGCAGGGTTCCCGTGATGGCTGCCCCCAAAGGTCCTGAAAGATCCGCCCAGCCCAGTCGAAAATACAGTGATTGCAGGAAGTTGCTCACATTACTCTGGATATACATGCGCTGCGGCATGCCCTCAACGGACGTTACCGCGTCTGTGAAACCCTCAACCCAGCGCACCATCTCATCCTCCGCCAGCAGTTCTCGCCGCAGCAAGGCGATCACCGGCGTGACCAGGCGCTCTTCCTCCCCATGGGTATAAACAGTATCTGATACACATACCACCATCTGCACCACCAGCAGAATCTCCCGCAGGCCATCCGCGTTCACTTCTTTACACTGCGCCAAGTCATCAAGAGCATCTGCTCCATGGGCAATGGCATGCGCCCAACCCTTGCCATCCACAAATCCACGGCGGTCCTGTTCCTCGCGCATGAAGCGCAGCAGCCCCTCCTGCACCCGCATCACTTCGCCCATGTCGAGAAAAGGCTGGTTGCGGTGCGCGATCAGGATCAAGGGCAGCAGCAGAACGGAAAATGCGCGGGTGAAAACCCCATCCCCTTCCGGCTCACCAAGCTGGTAAAACATACCCTCATCACTCAAGGCTTTGTCCAACAAAACCTTCAGCTGTTCCGCACTGACCACTGGTTTTTTCTGGATCAGGTTATAAAAACCGACATAGATCAATTCATCGCGCAGCTCAGGATCCAGCGAGCCGATATGGGCCATCATCGCCGCCAGCAGAGCATCCAGGTCTTCCCCCTCGGATAACTGGAAATCATTTTCGGCCAATGCAAGCAAGTTTCCCTTCAGTTGTACTTCGTTCACGTTAATTCTCCTGTTTGAGTCGCTGTACTCATAATCATCAAATCTATTATGGCATAAAAGCGATGAAATGAGTGCTTCCCCTCTGTATAATATAACCACCTGCCCCAGTTTTGAACCTTTTTGCCTCTCCCCGGTACATACCTGTGACAACGAGATTCAAAAAGAGGCAAACATGCTGGCAGGCACATTGGATAAAACACACACCCGGCAGGGAACACAGGAGATCACGGCGAAACCGGATATGAACGATTTGCAGCACGATATCGCCCTCATGCAGCGCATCGCGGACAAAAACGAGGCCGCCCTGCAATCTCTGTACGCAGATTGCGGCCAGCGTATGTACGCCTACGCTCTGCGTCTGACCAGCGACCCGGCCCTGGCCGAGGACGTGGTGCAGGACGCGCTGGTGGCGGTCTGGCGTTCGGCCAAAGCCTTCCGAGGCGAAGGCCGCCTGCTGGCCTGGCTGCTGGGCATCGTGCATCATACCGCGCTCAAAGCGATGCGCCGCAAACCTGCTTTGTCCCTCTCAATCGAAATGGAAAACACCCTGCCGGCCCATGATCCCCTCCCCGAAGAAAAGCTGCAGACCAATGAACAAACGCGCCAGGTGAAAACGGCTCTCAACCAACTCTCAGCCGAACACCGCGCCGTGCTGGAACTGGTCTTCTACCAGGGCATGAGCCTCAACGAAGCCGCAGCGGTCTGTGACTGCCCGGTCGGCACCATCAAAAGCCGTCTGAGCTACGCCCGCAAACATCTGCGCGGCCTGTTGAGCCGCACGGAGGAAATCTGATGAACGTACACGATCCTGAAACCATCGCCCTGTATGCCGCCGGTCAACTGACCGCGGATGAGGCCGCCGCAGTAGCGTCCCACCTGACGGACTGCCCAAACTGCCAGGCCGAACTTGCCTTCTGGCGTGAGCTTGGCACAGAGATCAACACCTCCAGTGCAGCAGCCGCCCTGCCGCCGGATCTGGCAGCGCGCGCCCTGAGTCAAGATAAACACGCCCTCCCCCTTGCAGCGCGCCCTGAACCACACGGCCGCCCTGCTGCGCTCGCAGTTCATCCTCGTACAGCGCGAGATGTGGCCAGCCTCGGCTGCCTTCATGGCTCTGGTCATCATCATGGCCTTTCTCTCCAGGCAAACTGGCTTTTTAACCGCTCTGGCGCCCATGCTGGCGGCGGCCACCCTGGCTGCCATCTACGGCCCACAGAATGATCCCGCTAGCGAGCTCGCTCTCGCCACCCCCACCTCCCCGTGGAAGATACTGCTGGCTCGTATGAGCATCGTCTCAGCTTACAATCTCGTCCTGTCACTCGCGGCCAGCCTGGCGCTGCTGCTCATCATCCCTGCTGATCTGCTGGGCAGCATCATACTGGCCTGGCTGGGTCCGCTGGCCTTTCTTTCGGCCCTGGCCCTGCTGCTTTCCCTGTGGATTGGCACCAGCAACGCCATCACCATCAGCTATGCCGCCTGGCTTGCGCAGTATTTTCAGCCATCACGATTTGTCGGCGTTTGGACGCCTGCCCTGCAAACCTGGGAGAACTTCCTGACCGCTTACAGACAATTCTGGGCTTCACCCGGACTGCTGCTAGGCCTATCTGTAGCCGCGGTCTGTCTGGTCTTGCTTTCCTCCAGCATCCCGGAACGAAGCCTCCAGCATCGCGCATAGCAGCACTGACACACATAATAAATTCATGGACGGCGATCACCGTCTGAGGAGTACATAATGAAACAATTTACTGGCCTTCTGCGCCACGAGTTCAACATGTCTGTCCGCCGCCCTATTCTATGGATCGGCTACGGATTGCTATTCGTCTTCTATGCTGTCGTCTTTTTCGCCCCGGATATCTATGACATTTATACGGAAAACTCTTCGGCTGCCATCTGGAGATATGCAGCGCAAGATGTGTTCATGTTCAATATGTTCATGGCACTGCTCAGCGGCATTCTTGCATCAGACCGCATGCAGCGCGATACCCGCCTGCACGTGCGCGAACTGCAGGAAAGCGCGCCGCTCAACCGCGCAGCCTATATTCTCAGCAAATACATCGGCGTCCTGCTCTCGGTCAGCCTGCCCATGCTGCTATGGGTGATCTTTTACAACAGCGTGATCACCATCGGCATGGGGATTGCGCCGCTGGCCATGCTGCCTGCCTCCCTGGTGACCTATGCGACCATCGCTTTGCCCTCCCAGGCCTTCGTGGTGGCTTTCTCCCTGGCCTGCCCCATGTTCATGCCCGTGCGCGTCTACCAGATCCTTTTCACCGGTTACTGGTTCTGGGGTAACTATCTCACCCCGCAGGCTTTTCCCACCATCAGCGACACCATCCTCTCCGCCTGTGGCAAATATGCCATGGAAGGTTTCTTCCGCACGTCCCCGTCCATCAATACCGTTCTGCAGATCACCCCGTTGGAAGCCGTGTTGAACATCACTGTCCTGGCCGTGCTGGCCGCCCTGATCCTGTTCGCAGCCGAACGCAGCTTTGCCCGGCAAGCCCGCCGCGCTTAAGGAATCACAATGAAGAAAACTTCGTTACGTAACTTGCTATCCACCTATAAACTGGATCAGCTTTATCTGCCAGCCGCTTTCTGGGTCCTGTTTGCCATCGTCAGCCTTATCCGGCTGAACCCCAAAGACGTGCTGGACACAGCCCGCGCCTATCTGGGCGCCGTCGTCCCGCTGACCGCCGGCATCATGGGCGCCTACGCCATCCTCGATGACCCTGCCCTTGAGCTGCGTTTTGCCACTCCGGCCCGCGCCGCACGCATGCTGGCCGAACGCCTGGGACTGATCTTCACCGTGCAAACCATCTGTGCCCTCACATTTCAGACCTTTGTGCTTGCCCTGGGAGCGGACCTCTCCATCCTGGGGAACGCCCTCCGCGTGCAACTCGCCTGGTTCATCCCCACCGTATCCCTGATGACCCTGGGATGCGCTGCCTCACTGCTGGCAGCCCAGACCATGGGCGGCGCCTTCCTGGCCGGGACAACCTGGCTGGTGGAACTGCTCGCCCGCGGCTGGCTGGCGCGCAACAACGGCAAATACGTACTGGTCTTCATGGGCGCATTGATGCCCGACCATCCCGACCTGACAGCCAACCAGATCACCCTGTCCCTCTTAAGTCTCGCATTTCTTGTCGCCTCCTGGGTGCTGCTGCGCCGCCAGGAACGCTATATCTGACACATAAGGAAAACAATCATGATATCCATCAAATCTATGACCAAGACCTACAAAAGCAAGGGGCGCAGTATCCAGGCCCTGAACGGCATTGACCTCGAGATCGACCGCGGCATGTTCGGCCTGCTCGGCCCCAACGGGGCGGGCAAAACCACCCTGATGCGCATCCTGGCCGGTATCGTCAACCCCTCCAGCGGGCGGGTGAACGTGGCCGGCAACGACCTCGGCTTCGAAAACGGCAAACAGGCCGTCAAGGCCATGCTCGGCTACCTGCCCCAGGAGCTGGGCATGTACCCCGAAATGAGCGCCTTCCAGTTCGTCGATTACATGGCCATCCTCAAGGGCATGGACGACGCCAAGGAACGACGCCGCAAGACCGAGCAGGTGCTGGAGATGGTCGGTCTGGCCTCCGAAAGTCGGACGCAAGGTGAAAGGTTTTTCCGGCGGGATGAAGCGCCGCGTGGGTATCGCCCAGGCCCTGGTGAATGACCCCCAACTGCTCATCGTGGATGAGCCTACCGCTGGCCTGGACCCCGAGGAGCGCATCCGCTTCCGCAACCTGCTGGTCAACCTGGCCGCCGACCGCGCCGTGATCCTCTCCACCCACATCGTCGAAGACATCGGCCAGACCTGCCGCGACATGGCCGTGCTCTCGCAGGGGCAGGTCATCTTCCGCGGCAGCCCCACCGACCTGACCCACGCCGCCGAAGGCCACGTGTGGACCCTGACCACTACCGCCACCGAGAAACCCAACCACGACCTGACCGTGGTCTCCATGCTGCACCTCGCCGACGGCGTGCAGTACCGCCTCGTCGGCCCCGCCGCGGGCGATTACCCCAACGCCCAGCTCACCCAGCCCGGCCTCGAAGACGGCTATGTCTGGCTGATGAAAAGCAAGGGACAAAAGGTGGAAGTGGCATAAAACGATCCCGCCCCCGCGAATGCGGGGGCGGGGATTTCTTTAGCCTCCAAAGACACCTCAAGTAGGGTGCGTTGCTAACGCACCAAACATCATGCTCCAATTCGCTTCCCCCTCGCTGCTGGCTATCTTGTCCGGCTACTTCAAAAAATTCTAATCACATCAAAAAACAAACCCTTGAGAAAATCAACAATTCCATTCCGTTCAGTGATAAACTCACGAATACTGAAAAGGAGACAAAAATCATTGCAATCAAAGAAAACTCAGGGAGGAGATTTGGTAATCCGGGGATGATCGCTGACAATCCCCCCTAACGCGAGAACACTTATCAAACAAAGAAATGGGAATGGAACGCCAAAATGTCCTTCAATGGTCGAACCCGCATCGCCATCATCAAAAACCCTTCCATAAAACACAGGTGAGGTTTCAATTGAGAACAGTCTGAAGCCATAAACAAAAACATTGTACGGTGGAAAAACCTCTTCATTGTTGGACTCTTTAAATCTTGCCCGAATAGTGAAATAGTTCCCTTCAAACGAACCATCAAACACAAAATGCTGCTCCCTTTTCCATCTGATAAAAACAGGCATCACGCTGTATTCCAGGCGCTCAATGACTGCGTGACTGTTGATCGTCGTCTTGAGCTTCACCGTACTGGCTGGTATTCTTACAAGCATTTCATCAAGTCGTCTCACCACTCACTCCCCTGAGTATTTCCCGTCCTCATCTACTCTATATTTTAGCCACAACGCCACCCCCATGTCGATCAAGCCGGAGATGTTGAAGAAAGCAAACACCAGCGTCGCCGTGCGGCCCCAGTCGAGGAAGAACATATTCGCCAGCAGCCCCGTCGTGCCGATCACCAGCGACACGATCGCGCTAATTTCCAGTATCTTGACCATTCATCCTCCTGAATATACAATCCCCACAACAAACAAAATCATCAAACGCCTCCCTTGAATTGCGGAGCAATTCGGGGGAGGATGGGAGGGGGTGTTTTTACTTCTCCGCCAACACCCCAAATGAAAACTCCGAAAAGCGCTTCACTGTCACCGTGAAACCGATCTCCTCCAGGTCCGCCACGCAGGCATCCAGCCGCCAGAAAAACTCCTCCTCGATGCTCTCCGCCACATCATCCTGACCCGCCGCGCGGTAAGCCGCCGCCTTAACTGCTCCCTGTGATCCGTCTTCCAGCATCAGGTCGCCAAAGGCCGCCCGACCGCCGGGGAGCAGACACGCCCACACACGCTCAAACAGCAGGCGCTTCTCCTCCCGCGTCAGATGATGCACCGTATAGGTACTGATCACACAGTCAAAGGCCCCCAGCGGACGCTCGAACACCTGCAGGATATCATCAGCGATGAAACTGCGCTGCGTCAGATGGCCCAGCTTCGGGCGGGCGATCTCCTCCATGCGCTCTGAGATATCCACGCACACCAGCTCGCCACAGGCGGGGATGCGCGCTGTCAGGTTGCCCGTGCCCGAGCCCAGCTCCAGCACCCGCGAGCCGGGGTGAATATCCGCAGCCTGGATGACCCAGTCCAGCACGGCCTTGTAGCCCTCGCGGATGGGGTCACCCTCCTCTGCTACATCGGCATCATATCCGTCGGCATCTTCATCATGGTTGTATTCATCAACATGCTTGCTGCGCATAGGTTAATCCTTTCGCTGCGCCCTCTTCACCTTCCAGGCCGCGATGGCTTCCTCCCTGGTCGCGCCGGGGTGCGTCTTGAAATATTCGCGGAAATGGCGGTTGTACTCAAACTGCGGGGCGATCTCCTTCTCCATTTTCGGCTGACTGCGCTCCGCTTCCCAGGCCGCGATCGCTTCCCCCAGCGTCCGGCCTAGCCCATCCTTGATGAAATCGCGCATCACGCCGTTGAAGTGAAACTGCGGGCCGATCTCCTGCAGAAAGAAAGCCCGCAGCGCCTGGCTGCAGCGCCAGCCGGAGCCGATCACCGTCTCGCGGGTAAATCGCTCGGGCATTTTTGCTACACTGCGCCGTTTGGCGGCCGGCTTTTAATGCAGGGACGTTGCCCGTGGTCAGAAAATGCACAATGCGCTCAGTGAGCACTTGTTTTGACCCCGATGTGGGCAAACCATACCCGCGGCAAAAGCCCATCAGCTCTTCCTTGAGCCAGTAAAAGGCCTTGAAATCCTCCGCGGAGATGTTTGAATCCAATGGGGGACGGTCTGTCATGCTTTCATTCCTTCGACTATGCGCATTAATTACGTCTTCCATTCCAGCAGGACGAAATTCGCAATGCGCTGTTTCCGGTCAATCCTCTTCGATATCCGGCAGGCTGGCCACAAAGCCCTCAGGCATGTGCGCATCCTCATCTTCGCAGCTCAACAACTCAATGTCCGCAGCGCGGTCCGGGTAAGCCGCCAGCAATTCCTCTCGTGTCCCGCCGGTGAAGATCTCACCGGTAAAACCTGGCGCCATCGTGCAGCCAAACAGGGAATAACGTCCGCCATCTACCATGTGCCCCGCCTGCCACACCCCCGCCGGGACGGTGAACTGCACCACCTGCCCTTGGGCGGGATCACTCCCCATGATCACGTCCTTACTCTTTCCATCAGGATAGAGCAGCACCAGGCGCAATGGATCGCCGCCGTAGAAATGCCACAGCTCATCCACTGTCAGCTTGTGGAACAAAGACACACTGCGCGGCTCATCACAATACATTCCGATCATCGCCGTGCTGATGTGCTGACCACTGGGGTAGCGTTCCTCCGAACGGTATGAACTGATGAAGAAGGTATCTTCTACAGGAAGACGATCAAATTGATAATGGTCGATAAGTGCTTTCACTTCCGGGTGCATGGTGCTCCTTTCAAACAGGTTGCGCGAGTTGAACTCAAGCCGTGCCCTGAGCTTGCTATAGTCCCATTCACCGGGTTATAACCCTGGAAGGGGGGCGAAGGGTACTGAGGATAGTTATTACCGCAGGTGTTTCGCGTACACCGCTTCGACTTCGACAAGCTCAGCCTACGCTTCACAGCATCTTGATGCTTACTATAATAATCCCGGAAGGGACCGAAGGGCACGGCGTGAGTACCCTATCCATACCCTAAGGCCTTAACCTCCGCATAACGGAAACAGTCCACCGTATGGTCATTGACCATACCGATCGACTGCATCAAGGCATAACAGATCGTCGGGCCGACGAAATTGCAGCCGCGCTTCTTGAGCGCCTTGCTCATCTGCTCGGAGAGCGGCGTCTGGGCGGGCAGGTCGCGCATTTCCTTCCATTCGTTCTGGATCGGTATCCCATCCACGAAGTCCCACAGATAGGCATCCAGCGAGCCAAACTCCGCCTGGATCTCCAGCACGGCGCGCGCATTGCGGATCGCCGAGCGCACCTTGAGCTTGTTGCGCACGATGCCCGCATCCGCCAACAGACGCTGCACATCCGCCTCGCCATAGCCCGCTACGGTGGCGATGTCAAAACCGTCAAAAGCGCGCCGGTAATTCTCGCGCTTGTTGAGGATGGTCGACCAGCTCAAACCAGCCTGTGCCCCCTCCAGCACCAGCATCTCGAACAGCTCCTGGTCGTCATGCATTGGCACGCCCCACTGCTCATCATGGTAGGCCACATACAGGGGATCTGTACCGGCCCATTGGCATCGTGTTTTCATGGTATTTTGTCCTGTAGCTTAGATTACTCGCTAGTTGGAAATACCACTGTGGAGGTGTATAGACGTATTTATATTATGACACAGGATGTTTGTTTCAGTTTATGTGGTGAATAAATTAATCAAATTCGGGGAATAATACCTTTTATGTTCAAGTCATATTGGCAATAAAACCCACCGCCGCAATCACATCAAGGGAATTCAAAAGCACATGCGTGATGATACTCAAATAGATGTTTTTCCGCTGTACCGCATAGATCAGCGGCAGCATGGCCAATGTCCGCGTGATAACAACATCCAGGGGGTGAAGAAATGATAGACGGCGAACAGAAAGCTGTGCAGCAGAGGCGCCCACTTCCCCGCATAGCCCATGCGGGGCAATAAATAGCCACGGAAATACAGCTCCTCCACCGTCGGCCCAAGCACCATTACAAAAACGGCGAACCATGATATAGGTAATGACCAGCACGCCCTTGTCAAACCCACCTTCCAAACCAGTCTGCAATGGCGGCCAGGCAGCTAAAAACATTTTGATGCAAGAAAGCGTCGAGCGGCTTCAAAACTGTGAAGATCAATCCAGCAGCCACAAACAACACCGGCACCCACACAAAATATTGCCAGGTCGGAATCGATTGTGGGTAGCTGATCACGCCTTTCAAGGAATAGCGCCCATTGATCCGCTTGCCCTGCACCAACAAATAGCCCAATTGCACCGGGATCAGAACTAAAATGATCGGCAGGATCAAGGCCATCATTGAAGGATAGCCAGCGCGCTGCACGGCTATGCAAGGCAAAATAACCGGCGGTGATCAGGAGTCCCGGGACGAGGTGCAGCAGGATGGACTGAAGCGGGGTATGCTGTTTGATTGAGGGAGAATTGGGCATGGTAAGTTCCTTTAGGGAGATAGGCAACCGAATAGTCGTGCCCTGAGTATTGAGGTTTTTCAAACCTAATTATAGCAACAATAGAAGTAAAAAACTTGAAAATCCTTGACCAATCCTGTACAGTAAATGCAGTCAGTTGTCAAAACCGAAAAGGAATCCCCCATGACCAGCACCTACCACCTTGACCTGAGCACCTTCCCCCTGGAGAAATTCCAGCACATCCTGCAAACCAAAGACCTCATCCCCAGCCGCGTTGGCCTCAAAGAAGACCTGGCCGACCGCTTCGCCATCCTCGAAACCCATGGCATCGCCAGCATGCAGGACCTGATCAATGCCCTCAAGAACAAAGACAAGCTCAATCAATTCGCCCAGGCCAGCGGCCTGCCGGCCGACTACCTGACCCTGCTCAAGCGTGAAGCAGGCAGCTACCTGCCCAATCCCGTGCGCCTGGACAAGCTCCCCGGCGTCTCCATCGCAGCCGTGGACGCCCTCGCTGAACAGGGCATCAAGAACACCCGCAACCTGTTCGACCAGGCGCAAACTGCCGCACAGCGCGAGGCCATCTGCCAGACCGCAGGCATCCCTGCTGATGTGCTGCTGGAACTGGTCTGCCTCTCCGATCTGTCGCGCGCCTACGGCGTGGGGCCGGTCTTCGCCCGCATGTTGTATGACGTCGGCGTACACACCATCCAGGACTTCATCACCCATTCTGCGGCAGAGATCATCGCCATCTATGAAGAACAAACTGGCAAGAAGGCCGACTTCAGCACCGGCGAGATCGAATTCAGTCTGGAACTGGCAAAGGCCCTGCATATAACGGTGGAGATGTAAAAAAGATTACTGGCCAACCGACTAACGGAAAATTACTCTCTTGACTGATGAAAAAACTGCCCGGCTCGCTATAATGTATTCACAATCATCAATGCCCCCATTGAAAAATCGATTTCATCATCGCGGCCATCCATCACGAAAATTCAGGAGCGTAAATGTTCAGGCACAAGTTGGCCATTCAGCGGTTTGTATGTACTGGTTCCGTCCTTATCCTTTTGCTGCTCACTGCCTGTTCCTCCACATCGAGTGTATGTCCAGAGGCCGCTCCTGTTGACCTGACTGACGCAGCAGCTTACGCCAGCGATGAAAGCCTGCCCTTCCGTTTCCCACTCGATGACGACCTGTATCAACAGGGCCCACCACCTCGGCTGGTTCTGCACTGCCAGCAAACCGGTGGGAGAAAAAATCCACGCCGCCGAAGACTACATCCGTCCCGCCGGCACCCCCGTCTATGCCATCGCAGACGGACGGGTCAGTTTTTCTGGCCGCATGGGCGGTTATGGATGGTTGGTGATCGTCGACCACCCCCAGACGAATCTCTATTCCCTCTACGGCCACCTGAGCCCCAGCCGTTGGCAGATCGACAAAGGCAAGGTGGAAAAGGGTGACCTGCTGGGCTATCTGGGAGACGGGGACGAGAACGGCGGCAGCGCCGAAAACCCAATGGAACCCCACCTGCACTTCGGCATCCGCACCGGACAGCGCATGGATTACCCCGGGGGCGGAGACTGGCGCTGGATGGCCGGATGGATCGGACTTTGCCCCCGCGATGTCGGCTGGCTGCAGCCCTCGGTCGTCATCACCAGTCAGGATATCCCGCCGGGGGGCTACTCACTTCCCCAGGCAGGACTAATAGAGAAATGGGGTGGTGCGTTCCTGCTGCTTGGCATATATTTCTTTGGATCGGCGATGGTGCTCATCTATGCCATCAAACAAAACAAACCTCTGAGGATCTTCATCGCCAGCGGCTTCATCCTCTTAGCAGGCATCGTCTTTCGTATAAATCGCCCGCTTTGGGCATTGTGCTGTTGGCTCTGGCGCTCCTGCTTGCTGTCATTGGTATCTACCTGATCAGGAAAACGCAAACAAGTGGAACCTTCCTTCCACACTAAAAACAGGGCAGGGCCTGCAATGGCCCTGCCCTGTTTATTAATTTACACGCTATGTGCTAAGGCTTACACGTATTCGTGCCCGTGTCCCAACTACACCCGCCAAAGCCCGCCGGGTCGGCGTTGCAGGTAGCCAGATCGGGGTAATCATGACAGGCAGTATACACCGGCACCGGGGTAAATGTAGGCGTATCGGTCACTGGCAGCGGCGGCGGTGTAAAGATCAAGGCGCGGGTAATGTCACCATTGAGGGCAACGTTGTTCACCCCCACCCAGCACTGGCCGTACTGGCTCTGCACCACCACATACTGGTTATCCGCCGAGCGCCCCACCACAGGCACAGTCAAACCCGAGAGGAAGTCCCACACGTGCTCATAGGGCAAGCCCGGTCCGCGGCGGCAGTTCACATTGCGGTTAGCCGTTGCCATCAGTTTGTCTTCAGTTGGCGTGGGCGTGATCGTGCCAGTTGGGGTAATAGAAGGCTCGATCGTTGGTGTGGTCCGTTGGTTTGTCCGGCACATCTTTGCCGGTGGCGGGGTGTCCGTGGCAGGGTCTGCCGCGGCAATATCATCCACAATGATGGTGATCTGGTTGGACAGCACCTCTCCCTTCTGATCTTTCAACAATACCTGCACAGTATAGGTTCCCGGGCCGGGCGGCGTCCAGGGTTGAAAAACCGTGCCGCTGTGGAAAGAAGGATTGGTAGAACACATCTTCCCGCTCCGTGTTGTCATTCACCAGCAGGTTCACCCCCGTTACGATCCCGGCGAGGATACCCGTGTTTTTATTTCCAGCTTCGACCCCGCGCCCAAAATGAGAGCCGTCGGCAGGGGAAACGATCTGCGCCGAAAACGCATCCCGCCTCCTGCCTCCTGTCTCCATTTCCTGCGTCGGCAATTCACAAGAACTCAGCACCAAAGCCAGCACACAAATCAAACAGGTCAATCCAGTTTTCTGAATTTCATCCTCATCACCCTTTACCCATCCACTATTCCGCATCCAGACGCCAGTACACCGTGCACCGTCCTGGTTCCTCAGCAGAAAACTCACCGCCGCCCTTCCAACTATCAGGGTCATTCATGTCCCAACTATGGACAAACTCCACCCAGCAAACCATGTCATTCATGTCAAAAAGGTCATCGTGCTCAAACACCCGCACCTGAATGAACAGGTCCTCATCCCAATTCAATGACGGAGAGAAAACAACCGGGGGTGTAAAATGGCCGTCAATTTCATAATGCCCTTTCTGCAGCACCCAGTTCATACCGTCCACCACAGGCCGCCTGACCTGCTGTTCCTGCGCCACAAAAAACATATAGAATTCGCCCTCATCGGCATCCTGGTGCCATTCCCCGTCACTGGTCGTATGAATATCGATGCTGTGTATGTGAATCTGGTTCAACATGATCGGCTGTTTCAAATACAGATTGTTCTCCTCATCGATCTCATCGATCACATCATCTGGATCAAGGATCACCCAAAACATGCGCCCATAGGGATTCACATCAAAACCAAGATCAATCGTTACTCTTTCTGTTGTTCTTTCAGCGATATGCACATCAAATTCTCGGGTGAATGAATGGCCGTCCTGTCTGTGGAGAACCATATTGAAACCATCCAACGGCGCGCAGCCCCTGTTCCTGACATCGATCGCCAGCGCGGCCGCGTTCTCACCCCAGCCAACCTGGATATCTTCAACCAGCAGGTCCGGCTTTGGTCTGGGCCAGCGCATCTCACGCTCTATCCTCTCGCTGTATACGTTCTCACCCTCCAGTGTAAGGTAGAACATACTGAGTTCACTCGATGTGGCTTCCTGTGACGGATCCACAAGCTCCATTTTTACAGGCGCCACACTGCTTCCATGTTCCACCGTGGCAAAGCCGGAAGCGATCTTTTCTCCTCCGTTACTTGCGATTACCCACAACTGCACCTGATTGCCATTGTCCGAGCCGTACTCGTATGGCACATCAAAGACGATCTCACGCATGGTGCAGTGGTATTCAGCGATCTCCGGCACACCGATATCGTCCCAGGGGTTGTCCCCGCCGGGGTCAAGCACAACATCTCCCAGGTCTGGATTGTAAATTCACATTCGCGTTGCCCTCTGCAATGGCTGGCGGATCATCCCCCGCAAGCACATGCACCTCGCGTGTAAGCATTGGCGAAACCTGACCCGAGGTATCCACTGCCTGCACTTTGAGCAGCCAGCCGCCCTCGGTCAACGAGATCGAAGTCCATGTGAACACAGCTCTGCTGGCCGCCGCAAATGTATTGCATGCGGTCGAGCATCGCGGGGTTATCCAGGCTGGAAACGGTGACCACCACCCGCACCAGGCCGACGTCATCAGCCGCCGCAACGCGGTAATCCGCGCTCGCACCGGCACCGCCGCGCTGTGCTGCAACATTGAAAGAGATGATCTCCGGGGGCATGTCCCCGGGCTGGCCGGGCAGATCAATCGG
>CAVWEE010000017.1:0-14968 GCA_963753895.1 uncultured Chloroflexia bacterium
CATAGAAAGCTGAAGAATCAGGCTCCTCGTACCTGTGCCGATTTCAAGGCGGTTAGCTTGAATGTGATGCACTCCAATACCAAAATCACAGATCAGTATTATTCAGTTTTGACGGACAAGGAACTGCAAGAGAGGATACAAAATCTCGGAAATCAGCCTGGCCAGGAGGAAAGCCAAGAGAAACTATTCAAAGAATTTGAGGCGTTTTTGAAGTGGGGAAATGGCTAAATCTAAAAAATTTTTCATTAACTCATCTAGAAGCATAAATAAAACCAAGATCTGAGCCGGGTTTTTCTTTCATCATAACTTGAGGGAAATAGTTTTTCAAAAAATCTGCAAGCTCTTCTGCAGAATGGTTTGCTATATTTTCATGATATTCCATTGCCAGTTTATCTATTTTCCCTAAGGTTTCAGGGTTACTATTCATGACAATATCATATTCAGCGCCTTCGCAGTCCATCTTTAAGAAATTTACTTGAAGTAAATTTTCCAAAGCCTTTTCTAGTGAAAAGGCTTGCACACGAACAGATTTAGATAATTTACTTTTGGTAACGGGATCAATACCTGTAATTGAGTGGCGGGTACTGGTGTTTGATTGGAAAAGATCAATATGTCCATTATTTGCTCCCAGGGCTGCGTGATGGAGTTGGACATTATCCCAGTGGTTGGCAGATACAAAGGTTTGAAGGTTTTTGTAATTCTCAGGATCAGGCTCAAAGGCTATAATGTCGTTTTTTGTACGAAGAGCTGCATAGGCAACAAATACACCACGATGAGCACCTATATCTACAATCACATCATTAGAGTTTATAGTAAAGCCTGAGGGACAGTATTCTTCTCCTAAAAACACTTCGGTAACCATACTCCAAACAATGTGGTCTGCATTGTCGAAATTTACTCCTTGAATAGAGAAGGTAGTTGGCTTTTGTTTGAAACGAGCTGTAAAGAATGACAATCCATCTTTAAATGAAATTTTCTTGTCCGCGACCTTAGAAACTAAATCAAGTAACCATTGACCTTTCATGTTTTCAGTCCTCACCTCATAGAAATAATATACGTGTTAAATGCTGTTGAGCTAATTATACAGAATAACAACAGATTATTGTTGTTGATAATTGATGTTATCTTAAGCAAAAAACACTCCCAGCGAATCACAAAAATACCTGCTCACTCGCCGCGCCCAGGTCAAGCCCTATTAAACAGAAGCTATTTTAGTTTACGGACTTTACTTTTCAAAGTAGGTTTTGTATGAATTCAAAATAGAATTCCCTGTGCTAGATTTGCCAAAAGTCCGGTAGAAGAAGCCCAAAAACCCAGATGCCTTGACATCGCTGACGATGGTGCGATGCTTTATTCCATTGTCTGTGGTTGTGAATTCATCCAGAAAGTGAGAATTTGTTGTAATCATTGATCCAGCCTGATATTCTTCATCGAATTCCACTGTTACGCGCTCAGCCTCGATATGCTTTGAAATATTCGTACGTTTCATGATCCCTTCGTTGGTTCTGATGGTCACGAAATCACTTCCCTGTTCCACTAAATCAACGCTTGTCAGTCCTGGCATAAGACTAACTACCCCAACAAAGTGCTCCCCGGGATTCTCAAGGACATCGCTTAACTTTTTGAATATTGCATTCGACATCATTAGAGCCTTCAAACCAAACAGACATACTATCCTCCTTGATTAATGAAACATTAACAATAAAACTACTGCTGGAAATTTCCTCGCTTGACAAACTGATGGCTATGCAGCGAATAAACCCTTAAATACTATTATACAGATTTGTTAGCAAATAACCTAGAGCGTATAAATTACAATTCTACTGATATACGTTTTGTGGGGTTGGTAATCCCATTATTTTAAGCAAAAAACACACCCTGTGAATCACAAAATGGGGTGTTTTTTAAGGAAAAGGCTCCTCGACGTGGACTCGAACCACGAACCTAGCGGTTAACAGCCGCTTGCTCTGCCGATTGAGCTATCGAGGAACGGCGTTGGCTATTATAGCGTCAAGCCTCGGAATTTGTCAAGGAATTGGGCCTAAATATTGAAGCGGATATTGAGGATATCGCCGTCCTGCACGGGGTAGGTCTTGCCTTCCAGGCGCAGCTTGCCCTTGCCTTTGGCTTCGTTCATCCCGCCCAGTTCCACCAGGTCATCATAGGTGACGACTTCGGCGCGGATGAAGCCTTTCTCCAGGTCGGAGTGGATCACGCCCGCGGCCTCGGGGGCCATCGCGCCGCGCCGCACGGTCCAGGCGCGCACTTCGTCCGGCCCGACGGTGAAGAAGGATTGCAGGCCGAGCAGGTCATAGGAGAAGCGGATCATGCGGTTCAGGCTGGGTTCGGTGATGCCGTACTCTTCGAGGAACATGGCGGCGTCTTCGGCGGGGAGCTGGGCGATGTCCATCTCCAGCTTGCCTTGCAGCGAGACGACCTGAATATGTTCCTGGTCGATCTTGATCTCGGGGGCGGTCTGGCCTTCGGCCAGGGTGAGCACGATCAGCATCGGTTTCAGGCTGAGCATGCCAAAGCCGGAGAGGGTTTTGATCTCGTCGGCGGTCAGGCCCAGCTCGCGCAGGGGCTTTTCTTCCGAGAGGGCGGCGTGCAGGCGCTCGAAGAGGGCGATCTCGCGCTCGACGGCGGCCTTGTCGCGGCCTCCCTTGCGCTTCTCGTCATTGAGGCGTTCCAGCTTGCGCTCGGTGGCGACGAGGTCATTGATGATGAACTCGCCTTCCATCGTGGCAATGTCACGCTGCGGATTGACGCTGCCTGCCTGATGGGGCACGTTCTCGTCCTCAAAGCAGCGCACGACATGGATGAAGCCGTCCATGACGGCGAGCTGGTTGAGCAGGTTGCCGGTGATGCCGGTCTTGCCTGCGCTGCCGTCCAGACCGGCGATGTCGGCGTAGGTCACTTTGGCGTAGATGGTTTTCTTGGGGTTGAACATCCCGGACAGGGTGTCTACCCGAGGGTCGGGCACATCCACCACAGCGGTATGCACTTCGATCTTGCCGGTGATCATGCCCGTGGGCACGTCTCCGCCAGTGAGTGCGTTGAAAATCGTTGTTTTTCCGGATTGGGGCAATCCGATAATTCCCAGGCGCATAATCTATTAAAATCCTTGACCCTTCTGAAAAGATTGGATATACTAAGTTCGCATTGCCGAAGTGGCGGAACTGGCAGACGCGCGCGACTCAAACTCGCGTTCCCTTACGGGATTGTGGGTTCAATTCCCACCTTCGGCACTAGCTGCAAAATTATATCACAGGCCCTCATGGGCCTGTTGGTATTTAAAGAGTGCCGTAATGACATTACAACCGCAGGGGCGATTTGCAATCCAGCAAAGCACTGGACGCAGATCGCCCCTGCTTCACCCTGTCTCTGAACCCCATTTACCCTCCCCCAATTCCCCCACTATGTGCTAAAATAAACCAATTTTTACCCGCAAAAACTCTTGTTGTATAGACCTCTCGTTCAGGTCTACCAGGGCCGCAGGGGTATGGCCCTCCCACCCAGCCAGAGAACAGTGCAACAACATACGCTTCAGATGGATAGAGGATTGCTGATGCCCGGCAGTCTGTTTGGCTTATCCATCACAAGGAGGAACCGATGAAACCAATCCGCACAGACCTGCCCCCCGAATTCCCGTACGGGCTTGAACGCGATGGCTGCGCCATCTATATGAGCGTGCGAAAACATGGCTTGAGTACCTTCGGCACCCTGAAGCGATCCCTGGACTCATTGGTGCGCATGGGTCACCGTACCGGCTTTGTCAACGGCGAAGGCGATGGCGCCGGCGTGCTGACCGACATCCCCCGCGAGCTGTGGGGGCGCAAGCTCAGCCAGGCCGGGCTGCGTTCCTCCCTGGCAACCCATCCGGGCTTCTGGGTGGGGCATCTCTTCGTCCCCCGCGATCAGGACTATGCGGAGATCAGCGAAGCGGTCAACGAGCGCTTCCGCGAGGCAGGTCTGAACCTGCTGCTCGAAACCTGTCCCGACGTGCGCCCCGAGGTACTGGGCCGCGGCGCCCTGGAAAACCCGCCCGTCTTCTGGCAGTTGGCCGGGTACAGCGACGCCCTCGACGTGGACAAGAAACTGCTGGCCGTGCAGTTGCAGCTTGAAAACCAGTTCCACATCCATTTCGCCTCCCTGAGCGCCAACACCGTGGTCTACAAAGTGCGCGGCTCGGTGGAGGCCCTCAGCCGCTACTATCCCGACCTCAAGGACCGCAATTTTGACACGAGCATGGTGCTGTGCCATGCGCGCTATTCCACCAACACCGTGTCCACCTTCGAGCGCGCCCAGCCCTTTGCCATGCTGGGGCACAACGGCGAGATCAACACCATCGACCGCTTCTGCGTCGAGGCGCGCCAGTTGGGGGTCGAACTGCCCCGCCTTTCGTCCGACTCCCAGAACGTGGACCGCGCCCTGCATACCCTGTGCATCGAGCATGGTCTTGATCTGTTTGAAGCGATCGAAATGATCTTCCCGCCCGTAGCCCAGCAGGTGGCGCAAATGCCGCCCGAGCGGCGCGGGGTGTATACCCGTCTGCGCCAGACCTTTGGGCCGTATGCCCAGGGCCCGGCCGGGGTGATCGCCCGCAGCGGCGATACCGCCGTGGCCAGCGTGGATGCCCTCGGTCTGCGCCCGCTGTGGTATTTCGAAACCGAAAAAGAGCACATCATGAGCTCCGAGCGCGGTGCGATTTACTTTGAGAACATGCTCGCTGATGCGCGCCCCCTGGCGCCCGGCGAGAAGATGGGCTTCCGCATCCAGCGCGGCAAGCGCGTGGAAGTATTCGACTATGACGAGATCAAGGATTTCGTGATGAACACCGCCTTCCAGCGCGAGGCCCCGCAGCTTGCCCGCCGTTACTGGAGCGGGATGAAGACCGTCGTGGAAGCCCTGCCCGCGGATGCCCCCTGTGATGACAAAACTGCCGCGGCCCAGGCCGCGCATGCGCCCGCGGGGTGCATGACCGAATGGTCTGACCCCAAACAGGCATGCAGCATTGACCTGAATGTGCTGGGCGCCAGCGGCTGGCGGCAGGACCATGTCAACGACGTGCGGCGGTTGATCCGCACCAAAAAAGATCTGGTCACCTCTCTGGGTTTCGACGGACCGCTGGCCGCCCTTGACCCCAACCGCAGCAATCTGGCTGACTACTTTAAGGAAAAAGTGGCCGTGGTGACCAACCCGGCCATTGACCGCGGGCGCGAGATGGAAGCCTTCTCGACCAGCAGCCTGATCGGGTCACGCCCCGTCACGGGGCAGGCTCCCCGGCCGGATGACGTGCTGCTGTGCGTGGAAACCCCCTTGCTGCTCGGCGGGCATCACCTGCTGGGCGGCGACGAGGTGAGCCGCGCCGTAGCAGATCAAGTGGGCAGCATGACCATCGAAGACCTGCTGGCATCCTTTGCCGGGCGCACGCAGTGCCTCGACCTGGGTCTGCAAAAACGCGAGAAGGTGGAAACCGCCCTGGACCGTTTGCGCAAACAGGCTACCGAAGCCGTCGAACAGGGCATCCAGTGTCTTGTCCTGGACGACAACCAGGCCATGCGTGAAGGCCGCGCCTGGCTGGACCCCCTGCTGGCAACTGCCGTGGTGGATGAAACCCTGCGCCAGACCAACGGCCCCGCCAACCTGCGCCGCCGCACCGGGCTGATCGTCCACAGCGCGGGCATCCGCAACCTGCACGATATCGTCCTGTTGAGCGGTCTGGGGGCAGATGCCGTCAACCCCTATGCCATGCTGGCCGTCAGCCTGGGCATGCTGGAAAAAGAAATCCCCGACCTCAGCCCGCAGGAAAAACAGGACATCCAGCTCCGGCTGGTGAAACTGATGACCCTCGGCCTTGAGAAAGTCATCTCCACCGTTGGCTGCCACGAACTGCGCGGTTATGGGCGCATGTGCTCCTCCATCGGGCTTTCGCCGGATGTGGCAAAAAGCCTGCACAGTCCCAACTTCCTCGGCAGCGAGCAGGCCGGGGTAACCTGGAAATCACTGAATGCCGAATCGCAGGCGCGGCGCGCCTGCCTGAATAACACCACCCCCCAACCCCTGCCGCGGATCAAGCATTTTTATCCAGCCTACTGGAAAAAAGTCTCCGACTTCACCAAAGGCGAACTGGACTACGCGACCGTCCAATCCACTTATCAGACGCTGGCACAGAAAAACCCCGTGGCCCTGCGCCACCTGATGGGCTTCAAAACCGCCAAGCAGCCCCTCTCCCCTGACAAGATCGACCTGCACATCGGCGATCACAGCCTGCCGCTGGTGATCGGCGCCATGTCATTCGGCTCACAGTCCGAGCTGGCTTTCCGTTCGTATGCCCACGCCGCTTCGATGCTCAACATCGTGTGCGTCAACGGCGAAGGCGGCGAGCTGCCCGGCATCATCGGGCTGTACAAGAAGAACCGCGGCCAGCAGGTCGCTTCCGGGCGCTTTGGCGCCAATGCCGAATTTCTCAATTCGGCCAGTGTGATCGAGATCAAGATCGGCCAGGGGGCCAAGCCCGGCGAAGGCGGCATGCTGCCCGGCAAGAAGATCACCACCCAGGTGGCGGCAGCCCGCCATACCACACCCTTCGTGCCCCTGCTCTCGCCGTCCAACAATCACGACCTGTATTCGATTGAAGACCTGGCCCAGTTGATCGAAGAGATCAAGCTGGTCAACCCCGAAGCGCGCATCTCGGTCAAATGCCCGGTCGTGCCGGACATCGGCGTGATCGTGGTCGGCATCGCCAAAGCCGGCGCTGACATCATCAACCTCAGCGGCTACGACGGCGGCACAGGCGCGGCCCGCAAACATGCCATCGAGCACGTCGGCCTGCCAGTCGAGATCGGCATCCTGCAGGCGCACCGCGCCCTGATCGACGCGGGCATCCGCTATAAGGTGGAGCTGTGGTGCGACGGCGGCATGAAAAGCGGCTACGGATGCGGTCAAGATGATCCTGCTCGGCGCCAACCGGGTCGGGTTTGCTACCATGGCGATGATCGCCATCGGCTGCACCGTGTGCCGTCAATGCAACCAGGGCCAGTGCCGGGCCGGGATCGCCACCCAGATCCGCACCATTGAAGAAGCCGAAAAAGCAGGCATCAAGAATTTCAGCCCGCTGGATTATCTGCATTCCGTTGACCGTCTGACGCGCCTGTTCAACAGCATCGGCGAGGAAATGCGCCAGATCACCGCCCAACTGGGCGTGGTCAACTTGCAGGAACTGGTCGGGCGCGCTGACCTGCTCACCCAGGTGACCCTGCAGGAAGAGATCGATCTGTCCGCAATGTTCACCTCGGCGCCGATGAAACCGCGCATTGAACTGGAACCCGGCGTGGGCCGTCTGCTGACCCGCCCGCGCAACAGTCTCACCCGCATGATGAGCGAGTTGGTGCTGGAAATCGTTTCGGATGATGAAAAAGAGATCACCTACCAGGATGAAGTCATGGCTTTTGACCGCGCCCTGGGGTCGCATCTCTCCGGCGAACTGGTGCGCAACCCCGCGCTGTTCAACCAGATCGACGTGCTGCATCTGCGCTTCGGGCCTTCCTCCATCGCGGGCAACGGTTTTGCCTCATGGATGACGGACAAGATCGACCTGCTGATCGAAGGCGGCGCGCAGGACGGCGTCGGCAAGGGCGCCAACGGCGGGCGCGTGGCGGTGATGAAGGGGCTCAACAAGGACGGCCAGCGCATCGACGGCAGCGTGGGCAAGAGCTTTGCCTACGGGGCCATGCGCGGCACGCTGGTCGTGCAGGGCAATGCCGACTCGCGGGCCTGCATCCGCCTGTCGGGGGCCTCTGTAGTGCTGGGTGGCGAGATCACCGTCCCGATTGATGACAGCAAAGGCGTCGGCACCCAGGCCAACCTGAAGGGCTATGCCTGCGAATACATGACCGCCGGCAAGGTGGTCATCCTCGGCGACCCGGGCCCGTATGCTTTCTCGGGCATGACCGGTGGCGAGGTGTTCCAGATGTTGACCCCCGCCCTGGGCTTTGACCAGACCGCCCTGCAGCGGCGCATCGCTCACGGCGCGAGTGTGGACATCCGCCCGCTCAACAACGGCGACCACCAGACCGTGCGCGACCTGCTCGAGCTGTACATCACCGCCCTGCAGCAAACGCACCAGTATGAAGTCATCGACCACGTGAAAGAGCTTTGTGAGGATCGCAGCCTGGACGAACGCTTCGTCAAGATCGTGCCCGTGCTGGGGGAGATGGGGTAGGTTTGTACTCAAAGGAAGCGTGCCCTGACCCTGTCGAAGGGTACGCGGGCACGTGAATATTCTGAGTTGTGTATAAATTGTAGTGACCCTGCGGTTAGTCGTCATAAACCCACGCAAACTCAGACTTTGACAAATGAATTCGTCACTACAATAAACTCGTTTTTGTTAGCTGCAACGCAGGTTAATAAAAAAGCAGGGACAGGAATTTACAAAGGTAAATCTGTCCCTGCAACGATGTAAAAAAAGAACCTGCGTAAGAACTGTCCTACTTGCCCAAACCCGCGATGAAATAACTCACATCTTCCTGCACTTCGTCCGTGACCTTCATCCCCTGCTTTTCCAGGGTCCTGAAAATTCTCTTACGATTATCCCCAATCTTGTCAACGGTCGTACCAATCAGACGCAGATCATTGACCCAGGCCTCCATCTCGGCACGGGTAAGCGGCTGGTCGGCATGGGCAGGGAAATAATACTGCGCGTCAAAAGCCAGCAGCCTGTCCATCAGGGGGAATAACTTGCGGGTAGTGTAATAAACCGGGTCTTCATAAATGGCGTAATACATGCAGTCGCCAAGGAAGACCACACCGTCACCCGGCACGTAGACCACCGAGGAATCGCTGCTGTGATCGCCGCCGACGTGTACCAATTCCACCACCAGGCCGCCCAGGTCAATCGTCATCAAGTCCGTGAAGGCAATTTCCGGTGCGCGGATTTCCAGTCGTCCGCGCATGGCGTTGGAAAACTCAATCTTCATCATGTCCCGGCAGAAAGCGATCTCACTGCCATCAGCCACACGCTGGTCGAGCGCTTTGTCCCGCCAGTTGAGCTTTGCCATATTCGCAACGATTTTCGCTGTCTCTTCATGGGCCACAATCGGCACAGAAAGCGCCGAACCGCCAAAGACATGATCCCAATGCCAGTGGGTAACCACAGCAAACTTCAAGGGCGATATCTTCACTGGCGCCAGAGCTGCCAGAAAAGCTTCCACATGAGCAGGTGAATTGCCAGCCTCGACAATCAAGGTGTTTTTCTCGCCGACGATGGCAGCCATCACAGGCCTGTCAGTCTCCTCAAACGGCGGGGTCCAATACACGCGTGGTGTGATCTGATTCATAACAAGTGCCTCCGCGGCAGCGCGCACTGTTTCACTTCGACGCGCCATCAACCACCTCGGCCATGATCGCTACATCAGGGGCGTTCCGCCATTGTCGTTTCACCCAGCAGGTTTCAGCAGAGCGTTCCAGCGCTTTAAGATATTTCTCAGGGAAGTTTTCATCGACTTCCACTTTAACCTCAATACGATCCACCATGCTGGTTTCGGTATTGGTATGGTAAAGGACGCGCATGTTTTCAATTTTCAGATCGCGCTGTTCAATAAACGACAGCACTGCGCTGCCGGTACAGGCTGCAATTGCGCCGAGGAAATAACTGCCGGGGGTCATATATTCACCCTGACCGCCTTTTGCCACCGATGTGTCAGTACAAAAAGTATGCGGGCCATACTGAACATCTACACGGTGCCCCACCCCCGGGAAAGTTACCTTCATTTCAAACTGTTCATCCATGCTCAAACCTCTTTTCAATAAAATCAACTGCGGCCATTGTCACCGCAGCTTTAGTGTATCTGTAATATAAAACCCCGATAAGTCTACCATGACATGGCAGCGTTTTCAGCGGGAATTTTGCGTATTCCTGTTATTTTGCAGTATGTTCTTGTGAAGTTTTTGTGTCATAATGGAGATATAAAATGAATTCAAGCCGAGAAATGACAAGGAAAACGATTGAATGCAAAGATATTCTTGGGGAAATTTATCAGGCAGTCAGAAAAGGTTTGAAATACTTATTTTTACAATTCTCGTCTTAGTCCTTGCGTCCTGCTCTCGTGTTAAAGAACCAAATCAGCAGGCAGCGAATTTAACACAAGTCCCAAGTTTAACGGCAACCCTGACACCTGTTCCCTCCATTACCCCTACGCCTACATACCTATCCATTACTCCTGTTTTACAGGAAACCTCCTTGCCGGAATATGGCATGCCCATATCAAAAGGAAATCTCGACCGGTTAACCTTGCTTTCACGCTGGGGAAACGGCAACCCGGGAAGCGTGATCTTCTCACCTGATGGGAAATACTTTATCGTTGGGACCAGCCACAGGGATATATTTTTATGATCCCAATGATTTTTCTCTGCTCCACTATATTGACACCCAGGCTGCCGTCAGCTATCTGGCAATAAGCCCGGATAACCAGAAATTAGCTGCTGTGGTAACAGCGAAAGTGCTCCTCTATCAAATTTCAGATTTCCAATTGCTGAAATCGATGAATATGGATGCGAATAGTCTGCAGACTTTTCACCTGATGGTGAAATACTGGCCCTAGGAATAGACTCTGAAGTGGAAAATTATCTTAAATTCTTGATGCTGAAACAGGAAAAGTGCTGGAGAACATATAGAAATGGCGGTGCCGAAGTTTGGGAAGTGAAATTCTCGCCGCAAGGTGATCTGATAGCCTCCAGTGGTTTTGCATCTACACTCTGGGCATTAGACGGTTCAATACTCAACCAGTCCGGGGCTTACGTCAGCGGGGGACATATTTCAAGCGTATCCTTTTCGCCTGATGGTGAATATCTGGCTGAAGGTTCTGATTTTAAGGTTCGCATTTGGCGAATACTGGACCAGGGACGCGTTGAAATATACCGCGATATAGATTTTAGTGAAGTAGATTTTAGTGAATTTGGGTACGCCACAGTTGCTCATGTCGCCATTTCTCCTGATAGCAAAATGGTCGCGGTAGCAACATGGGATGGTATAGGTGCCTGGGATATCGAAACCGGTAACCGGATCTTTCTTGCGGCTACTGAAATTCTTGCTTTATACAGCAGCCTGGCATGGTCAATGGATAGCAGTGCAATCGCATCTGCTTCTAGCGAGAGAGGTGTAATGGTCTGGGATGTTGATACTGGTGAAATTTCAGCTTCATTGAATGCTCCTTTCGGCCGGTTTTCATCCCTGGCGTGGTCTCCTGATGGGCAATCACTGGCTGTTGGCGCTGAAGAAGGCTACGCGTATATTTTTAGCGGACAGAATGGTAAGTGTTTTCCAGCAGTTTCGGCTCCGGTAATCAACTAAACACTTTGGCGTTCGCCCCAGATAGCCAAGCGCTTGCAATCGGTTATAACGACCTCGATATCCAAATATGGGATATAGATGGGACATTGTTACACACATTGGAAAGTGTTGGATTTGGTTCTTCAGGGATTACATTCTTTTCCAATGGCTCAATTCTCGCTGCGAATATATCTGAAAGCTACCAATCAAAAGATGAGATTAAGTTTTTTGAATACAGATGATTGGAGCAATGAGAAGACCATTTCCATGACAGATATTGAAGAGTATCGGATTATTGATTTTGTGTCTGCGCCAGATGAAGCAACAGGTGTAATTCTTATGTAGATGAGAGTGATAAGTACAATAAGAAAATCCTGATAAAAATCGTTTCCCTCTCGGATGGGAAGGTAGTTACAACGTTTGAACCTGGTCAAAACGGTTTTTCTTCCATTGATGCAATGGCATATTCGCCAGATGGCAACATGTTTGCTGTTTTACGAACTTCTAAACCACGTATCCTTGTATGGGATGCCAGCGATTGGTCATTGCTTTATAACCGTTCGATCATTCAAAACCCAGAATCGGAGCCTGTTGGGACCAGCTCAGCGCATTGAGCTGGTCATCGGACAGTAAGTTGATTGCCGTTGGGCTAGAAGATAGCAGCATTCAAATACTGAATGCAATGGATGGCGAGACTCTGTCAACACTTGATGGGCACAATATGTGTGTGTCAGGAGTTTCTTTTTCGCCGGATGGCCGCATCCTCGCTTCTGTATCTGTGGATGGCACCGTGAAACTATGGGGACTTCGATAAAGATTTAAATGAAAAGTTTTTGCTTCTGGTGAAATCTAAATTTTTCGATCATTCGTAAACCCGTGTACATGAATACTTTTCAGAAGTTTACTCAACCTGGTAGGGGCGAAAGGCTTGCGCCCGCCCCCTACGTTTATTTAATTCATTGATTGAATTACACCCCTTGTTGTACCAAAACATTATTCTTCGTCACAGATTTTAAGATTGTCTTGGCTCTTAACTGGGTTGTCGGGCGTATGCCATACGCCCCTACAAGGGATGATTTTTTCCTTCGGCGCTGTTGCCAAGATTGAATGAATTTTAATCAGGAGAGGCTGATATCTTCTTCTTTTTCACCATCGGCACCACCTCGCGCATCTGCCCCACCAGCAGCCACAGGATGGTCAGGTGGCCGAAGACATGCGCCAGCAGACCGTAGGTCAACATCCAGCGGTCGAGCTGGATGATGAGCATGCCGCCAAAGCACCAGGCCACTACTCGCGGATCCAGCCGTTTCCAGGCCATCCAGATCAGCAGCGGCAGCAGGAAAAACACATAATGGTGATACCAGATGATATTGGCAGACAGCATCATCGCCAGGGCAGCAATGATGAAGAAAGGCTCGCGTATCCGCCGCAGGTAGGCGCCCAAAGCCGACAGACACAGCACCAGCGCAAAATACAGGGTCAGCAGGCGATGGGTAGTCTGTGCCTGGCTGAAATTCATCCAGCGCGCCATGAAGAACTTGGAGACCAGGGACTGGGGGTTATTGCCCATCGGCAAGCGTTCCATCAAAGATTGAAATACCTGCCCATATTCCAGCAATGGCTGCCAGCCATAGCGCAGCACGGCCAGCCCGCTGAGGAGTGCCACCCCGGCCAGGGCCGCAAGGGCGGTTTTCCAGCGGCGGTTCGCCAGCAGATAGGGCAGGAAGAGGACAGGGCTGAACTTGGTGACGATGCCCAGGGCCAGCCCCATTCCGCCCCAGGCAGGGCGCGATGCCTCCCAGATGAAGAGCAGGAACAAGCCAAACTCGGTGATCATGTTGATCTGCCCGGCGTGCAGCATTTCCAGCGTGGGGGCGAACCCCAGCGCCAGGGGGAACCACCACCACACCTGGCGCAGGGTCAGATGATAATGACGTGCCACGCCCCAAAGCATGCCGCCCATCAATGCCAGGTTGAACAGCAGATACAGTGTCTGTCGCAGCCAGACCACCGGCAGGTGAGCAAAGACCTCCACCGTAAGCAGACTGGGCAGTGGATAGAGAAAGCCCGTTCCCAGGCTGAGGTTGGTATAAGGACTTTCCCCCGCCAAAGCGGCTTGGAGTCCGTTCATATAATAACCAAAATCGTAATGCAGGCTTTCCGGCAAGGGTTTTGCCTGCATAAAAACCCCTTCGGTATAGGCTCCCGCCGCCAGATAGACCAGCAGGGCGATCACTGCCAGCGCCAGGGGCGGCTGCCAGACGGGCCCGGTTTGTGGTGCAATCGATGGCGGCACGCTATGCGTATAGCTTAATGCGCCGCGATCAAGGGCCGGATAGAGCAGCAGCAGGCCCAGGGTCAACACCCCTCCCAGCAGCAGCGGGCGCAACCGCTCGGTATAAGCGGCCAAATGCACGGCATCACCCAACACAAAAGAAGCGGCAAACAGCAATGCACATCAAAATAAAAGCGATATATTCCCCCACAAACACAGGTACGCGGCACAACAACTCAGATGCTCGCTCCCTCAAATCCGGTGAGCGGCGCAGCTTCCACAGCACAGCCAGGGCCGCCGAAACCATCACCAGGCTTCCGGCAGCCAGCACCAGCCGCGCAGCCGAAAGCCCCAGCAAAACAGCATTCTTCGGGTCAGCCGGGATGCGCAGCAGCCAGACCAATGCCCCCATCCAGCCAGACGCGATAAGCACGAGGAGGATCGTCAAACGGGGTTTATGTTGGGTCATGTACGGTTTGATTCTGCGTATCCATCATCCACCAATGGTTTATGCACAATGTATAATTATTTTCACAAAACAGTATTGATTTACCATTATACATTGCATCATAAAAGAGGAAGAACATGCCAGAGCAAATCGCGATCGAAATGACGGTCAACGGGCAGCACATCCAGACACAGGCGGATAGCGGCAAGACCCTGCTGGACTTCCTGCGCGATGACCTCAATCTGACCGGGGTCAAGAACGGCTGCGGCACGGGACACTGCGGAGCCTGTACGGTGATCCTCAATGGCCGCGCACGCCGCGCCTGCACGGTCAAGCTGGCCCGCGCCAACCACGGCACGATCGAGACCATTGAAGGGTTGTCAAAAGACGGTTTGCTTCATCCATTGCAGGCTGCTTTCATTAAATATGGCGCCGTGCAATGCGGATTCTGCACACCAGGGATGATCCTCGCGGCCAAAGCCCTGCTGGACGCCAACCCTGCCCCCACTTCAGAAGAGATCAAGAAAGCCCTGGCGCACAACCTCTGCCGCTGCACAGGGTACGTTAACATCCTGCGCGCCGTTGAAACCGCCGCAGAGATGCTGGCGCAGGGCATCACTCACTGCCCGCTGCCGGAGCCGGAGGCAAAAGTAAGCAGCACCCTGCTGGTACAGGATGCCCTGGAGCGAGTCAGCGGACAGACCCTGTACGCCGCAGACCGGCGCCGCGATGGCATGCTGCATGGCAAAATCCTTTGGCCTGCTCATCCGCGGGCCGAAATCCTGTCCATTGACACCAATGCTGCTGAAAGGATACCCGGCGTGGCCCTGGTGTTGACCGCAAAAGATGTGCCGGGAGAAAAATTCATCGGCAAAGGCAAAGACCAGCCCGTGCTGGCCGTAGACCGCGTCAATTT
>CAVWEE010000018.1:0-15803 GCA_963753895.1 uncultured Chloroflexia bacterium
ATCAATACCTTCGCCAATTAGGGCGAAGAAAGCGGAACCTTAACAGAATGAATACAGCCTAAAGAAGCGATATGGTCAAAGATTTGGTCTAATAAAATCGGTTCTGGTTTTTCCGGAAGCAATTTTATAGTCTCTTCGAAGTACTTGGCAGCACGGTAATATGCTTTCAAGTCAATAATGCCGCTTTCGGGATTCGATTGTCGATACTCACGCAAAAGCACTTGGGAGAGATTGACCATAAACAGCGAAAGATTGAGGGCATTGGTCACTGGGACTTCTCGGATATTCATGAAGTCTTCCAGCCCCCAAAACTGCTTGGCATCCCGAAAGTTGAACTCGATTTGGAATCTGAGACAATAGTAGTCGATGATTTTTTCATAAGCAAGTTCGGGATCACTTGAGAACAAATTGACATTGGCAAAGGCACCAGTCTTGAGATTGACTTTGGTAATGATAACGACATTGAGCGTCTGAGCAAAACCTCGATGCAGCATCTCAGCCTGGTAAATACGGGTTTCAATGTTGTCTTCAATACTTTTCTCGACCAGATACTTTTGCGGGATGTCGCCATAGTTGATTTTTTGACCGTACTTCTTGCGAGGCCCTTGCCGCTTTTGAGGGCCATCGTATCGGAAGTATAAAGCAGCATCATGGCGCAGCTTGGAGACGAGATGTAAGTCACATTCTAGCACCATCTGCAAGGCATTGTTGTTGCCGAAGTGTCCATCCAATGCCAGATGATTGACCGAGACCATATCTTGTAGCAAATCAAGTTGTTCTTTGATCATTTTCTGGATACGTTCCAATTCTGGTGTCAATGTGACCTGTGTTTTGTCCCGGTTCTTGCTCCCTTTCGGGCGGCCGCGTCTTTTCCTGGGTGCATTTGGGTCTTTGCTGGTTTTCTTATCTCGTTTGGCTTTGGCGGTTTCTTTTTCTGCCGAGGTGCGGACGACTTGCTTCACTTGTAATGGATACGAACGTCGTTCCTCAATAGATGTGAGCGATAGTGAAAAAATGGCAATCCCTTTGACAACTTTGTTCAGCACTCCAGAAAAGAAATGGTCCAGGCCGAAAGTCTCCTTACCTGATTTGGTTATCGTGCTTTCATCTCCGACCAGAATGTACTCACCCTGGGGTTGATAGAGATGCTGGATAAAAAACTGGATGAAAATGTCTGACCACGGGATCGTTGCATTGAAAAATCGCTGTATGGTCCGATAACTGCCACCTTTTCCTGTCCAACGGGATAGACCCAGCATTGTCACGCGACCTGTCATGCTCAACATTGCTCGAACCACCTGGCTCATGCGTCGCACATCAGTTTTCGAGATTATGGGCTGTATACATTGTAAAAGTGCTAAAATATTCATTGGGCTTCCTGTGTATGTTGGGTTTGTGGTCGAACTCAACTTTACTACAGGTTGCCCCTTCTTTCTCTCATTTTTGGCGAAGGTATTGATTAATGTGTGAAGAATTCTGATTGGCGGTCAACAAGCAATTCAGTGTATCTATTGAATTACCATTTTGTGTGGTCTACGAAGTATCGCAAACGGGTTCTTCTTCCGCCTATTAATTCAAGGTTATCACAAATTATCCATAACATTTGTGATAAGAACGATGTAGAGATTCTCCAAAGTGAAATTATGCCAGACCATGTGCATTTATTTCTTTTTGCGAAGCCTACTCAATCACCGTCAGAGTTAATGAGATTGCTTCGCGGGACAACAGCTTATCAGCTATTCAAAGAGTTTCCCTGGCTACGACGAAAATTATGGAAGGGGCATCTCTGAAATCCTTCTTACTACGTTGGAACCGCTGGGCAAATGTCGGCTGAAACAATAAAAAAAAATATTCAAAACCAAAAGACAAAATGACAACCATCACACTTGTATCGAAAATTATCGCGAACCCGTCAGCAGAAGCAACGCTGTATGACGCAATGCGCAGTGCGACAAAAGTGTTTAATGGGTTGATTTGGCATTTACGAAAGCAATACGAAGAAACGGGCAAAGCACCTGTCAGTCGAAAAAATCTAAATAAGATCATGAAAGAGTTGCCACGCAGAAAAGAATATTATTCTCTTTCAGCACAAGCCACCCGCGATGAAGTGATTGGGGCGAACAAGTCGTTCTTTGCACTCAAAAGAAAGGATGATGAAAAAGCCCGTCCGCCTGGTTTCCGCAAGAAAAACGCGTATTCAAACTTGCGATACTATGACGGGTTTGGGTTTGAAGTGATTGGCACCAAAATCAAGTTGAGATTTGGGAGGAGTAGACTTGATGGTGTAAAGGAAGTTGAAGTTGAAATACAGGGACGAGATGATGTCCAATACACAAAGGTCAGAAACGTTGTCATTACCTACGACAAGAATCTTGGGTTGCAAGCCCACCTGGTAGTCGATGTTGAAGACCAAGAACCCCTCGGTGATAGGGTAGTCGCTGTGGACTTGGGCGAAACACAAATCATCTCTGCACTGTTTGATGATGGTACAACGCTTTTGTATAGTGGAAAGGAAATCAAGGCAATTCGTCGATATTGGAACAAGGTTCGCAGGATGGTCAAACCGCCGATTGAAGGGCAGCGCAAATCCCGTCAATTCAAAGAAATTGAGCGCAAGGAAAATCGGCAGGTCAATCATCGACTGCACCAAATTTCAAAAGATTTTGTCAACCGGTGTTATGAGGCTGGTGTGGCGACCATCGTTCTTGGTGACTTAACTGGAATCCGTGAGAACATCCAATACGGCACAAAAATAAATCAACGGCTTCATGCCTGGTCGTTTGCTAAACTGATTGACCAAATCAAATACAAAGCCGCGATGAAGGGTATCAAGGTGGTTCAGATTTCCGAAGCCTACACAAGTCAAACCTGTCATCAATGCGGCAGGGTCGCAAAATCAAACCGCAAGCATCGAGGTTTCTACCAGTGTTCCTGTGGCTGGTCAGCCCATGCGGATATCAATTCTGCAGCAAATATATTTGAACAATTCGCCAATGTATCTCCCTTGAAACGGAGTAGTGGGGCTGTGGCAGCCCCCGTAGTCTTGCCTCTAAGAAATAACTGGCATACGGTCTACGAACCAATAGATGCCCCTTTCTTTAGATAGGGGAGGATGTCACGGCTTACTCGTTAGCTGCAGCAGCAGCCAGCGGCTTGCGTTGTGAAAACACATACATGCTAATGCTGGTTATATAAACCATGTAGGCAATCACTTCAGTCAGAGAAGGATTGCCGTTATACCCAACAAGTGCTTTCAGCAGCAAACCCAGGGTGCCTTTGTCACTCAGAATGTGGTTGATATTCCAAACCTGTTCAATGATTGAAGGAATCACGCCGGCTTCATTCAGTTCATGTACGCCGTAACCAACAAGTCCAGCTGCAAAGATGATCAGCAGTATGTTGGTGACCTGGAAAAAGCGGCGTAAGCTTAGCCTGCTTGTAGATCGGAACAAGAGGATGCCCAACACTACTGCACCAGCCAGCCCAAACAGGGCGCCAGCCAATGTTTGCAGGGGACTGGAGGTTTGCTGCACAGCAAACAGGAACAGAGCAAGTTCAATGCCTTCCCGAAACACCGCTAAGAAAGCCAGTGCAAACAAGGCCTTACTACCGCTGCCGGAAGCCGCCTGTTTTGTCTGTAATTCAACTTCCTGCTTCAGATTGCCTGCCGTGTTGCGCATCCAAAAGATCATCCACGTCAGCACGCCGGCAGCCAGAAGCATGACGATCCCCTCAAACAACTCTTCAGCGAGTCCTTCAAATTTCGCGCCAAGCGCATTGAGGATCAGTGCCGCGGCCACGCTCGACAGAACAGCAATCGCGGTGCCTATCCACACGCTTTTTTTCAGATCAATGCGATTTATCTTGTTAAGAACACCTATTACGATTCCGATGATGAGTGCCGCTTCCAGACCTTCCCGTAACGATAATAGAAAACTTGCTACCATTATTTCGTTCCTCCAATTGTTGAATCAGGATCAAAGCCGATCCTGCGGTTCGTTTTATAGGCAGTGTGATAAAATCGAATTACCACAGCCTTAAATGCAAAGTTAGTATATACTAATTTTATATATTAATACAGGGTAATATTCGTCCTGAGAAAGCGGATAGATGTCACATCAAAATATAAAAGAAAACGAACCTCGCCCAACGCACACCATTGAAGATTATTTTAATGACCATGTATGTAATGGAACGCGATCAGGGAGAAATCGTTGCTGCCCGTCTGGCAGAAATGATGAAAGTTGCTCCGGCGACGGTAACCATGACCCTGAAGCGTATGGAGCGCGATCAATGGATCAGCGGCAAGAGCCGCAAGGAGATCCGCCTCACAGTAACAGGCCGCGCAGCCGCCCGTTCAGTGATCCGCCGCCACATGCTGACTGAATGGCTGCTGGTCAAAATTTTCAAAATGCCGCTCTCTGATACCCACGACGAAGCACACAGGATGGAGCATGCCATCTCGGCCCAACTTGAGGAGCGCATGCGCGATATTCTGGGCGATCCGAAGCTCTGCCCGCACGGGAATCCTTTTCCCGGCAATGAGGACCTGACCAAGGATTGGGTGCCCTTGACACAGGTGCCGGCTGGCGAAGTGGTGATCATCCGCCGAATCCATGAATTTGCCGAAAATTACCAGGAACTGCTGGCATTTTTAAGTGGCAAAAAAATTGAACCCGGGGTGCATGCCCGGCTTGTTGAGTCTTTGCCAGTCAACCAGACGGTGACGATTGAGATCGATGCAGAATTGATCAGTTTGGGATTTTCGGCGGCAGAATATGTACATGTGGAACGTCAAAACTAACAGATTTTCCAGATTAGGGGAAACATGATCTCACAGGAACAATACCAGCATTTTCTTCATCAACTGCCTGTATTGCGCACAGCAGACAGGCAGCTAGCGCGTGAATTTCAGCAAACCGTTTCTTATACCCGTATCCTGGCAGGGAGAGATGTGTTCGCCGAGGGGGACACTGTCGATTCGATCGCTTTGCTTATCTCGGGTGTAGTACGCGTCTATAAGATCAGCGAGACGGGGCGGGAGATCACGCTCTACCGCTTCGGACTGGGGGAATCGTGTGTGCTGACGGCCAATGCCATTCTCAGTCAAAAAACCTTCCCTGCCATTGCTACCGTGGAAGAAGACGCCGAAGCGCTCATCATCCCTGCGGATGCGTTCCGCAATTGGGTAAACCGCTATGATATCTGGCGGGATTTTGTATTCGACCTGCTTTCAGACAGGCTTTCAACGATCATGACCGTGATCGATGAAGTTGTCTTTCAACGTATGGACCGACGGGTTGCCCTGTGGCTGCTCAAACAGGCTAAGACCCAGAATCCCGTTCTAGTAACCCACCAGACGATCGCCGCCGACCTGGGCAGTTCGCGCGAGGTGATCAGCCGCATTCTGGAAGATTTTTCCAGGGCGGGGATCATTGAATCGGGGCGCGGCGCGATTAAAGTCCTCGAAATAGCAAATTTAAAAGAGCGTTCCGTTATGTGACTTTATCACAGACAGGATGATTTGAATCTCCTATAATGATTGTAATGAACAAAAACTTTCAATCAAAGGAGATTTTTCTATGAAACGCAATATGTCAAATGTTGACCGCATTGTGCGGATTGTGATCGCAGCCGTGTTCGCTTATCTGTTCTTCAGCGGTACTGTCAGCGGTGTGTTCGGTATCATCTTGTTGGTATTGGGTGCGGTTTTCCTCCTGACTGCGGGGGTTGCTTTTTGCCCGCTGTATGTACCCTTCAAGTTCAGCACGTACAAGGATAAAAACAAGTAAACTGCAGCAATCCGGTGCAGCCAACCTGACTCTGAATGTCCTGTTGGACGAAGAAACTGCTCACTGAATTCAAATCAGTGAGCAGTCTCATGTTTAAAAAATGAATTGAAATAGCAAAGATTAACATGCGGGGCTTGACAAGTCCACTGCCTGCATGGCGCCATTCACCCAGCTCTGGATCACCTGCGGCACGCGGAGCTCCTCTTCAGCTTCATAGAGCGCCTGCATGGCATCGTGATCGCCGTACACGTTTTGAGCAGCAGCAGCCGCGCGGTCAACAAGATCGTTATCGACTTCGCTCATCTCCTCATCGCGTTTCATCAGTACGCCCCACATATCCCAGGGCAGCAGTTCCACCTTATTCAGCGCAGCCAGATCACGCAGCACATTCCCGCGCACGAAGTACCAGCCGTGCATGTCGAAGATGCCAAAACGGTCAGGGTCTGCTGCGCCGCGGCGACACATCTGCCAGGCCTGCCCACCGGTGAGAAAGTGTCCGGGTTTGATGTCCAATGGATTAAAGCTCACATGAAGCTGCTCACACTGGAATTCATCCAATTGGGCGTCCACCCACACCCAGCGCCCTTCTTCGGCGTTCCAGTATTCCACCACCCAGTGATCCACCACTTGCTCTGGCACGAAATAGGTCGCGAAACCACAGCGTGCACGGGCGGGGATGCCCTGATAGCGCAGCAGCGCAACCGTCAGGGTAGTGAAGTCGCGGCAGTTGCTAATCTGCCGCTCAGCTGGTGTACGGGGCGTAAACAGCCCGCCGGGGCTGCGGGCCAGGGTCAGGGCCAGCTTGTGTGCGGCATACCGCACCTGCACCTCGCCCTGTCGCTCCTCCGACACCTTGTAGCCGTAGCGCTCCGCCCAGAAAATGTGCAGATATAAATTCTGCACCAGCTTGCACACTGCTGGCACGTCCTTCGGCAAGCCGCCCAGTTCATCCGTCAGTGATACCATGTCCGTCATCATCCCCGGCTGTGCATAATACGAAAGCACACTGTCCTTGTTAGTCATTTCACCTCACAATTACTAGAACATTTGACCAATATAAATATTATACAGTATCCAGCAAGGGGAGAGTCAAGACATTGAATACTAGCCATCTGGCCGATGTGCTCATCCATTCATTCTGCTAATATATATTCAGACTGGTCTGAAAAACAAACATGTCTGAAACATTCACTAGTACTGGAGTATAGAAATGAAACAGAACGATCAATTCAAAGAACTTGCAAAAAAAGCCTACCTCAACTATCACGAAGATGGCATCATAGACCTCATCATGGGTACAGCCTGCCTGGGCGCCTCCCTTTTCTTTGCTACAAGCAGTGTTGTATTCAATATGTTCACCTGGATGCCAGTGCTCTTCTTCATGCCGCTCAAGAACAAGATCACCTTCCCGCGCATTGGCTATGTCAACTTTGGCACCCGCCGCGGACGCCCTGCGCGTATGACAATCTTCATGATCGTTACATTGCTGCTAGGCATGCTGGTCCTGGGCACGGTCTTTTTCTTCAATACTGGCCGGTTGGACCCTTCTGTCCGTCAATGGCTTGGGGAAAACCTCATCCTGGTATTGGGGTTGATATTTGCCGGCATCCTTCTGGCAGCCGGGTTCACAAGCAGTATCCGCCGTCTCTTCATCTACGCTGGTCTGTGCGCATTTTTCTTTATCGCCAGCCACCTGCTCAATCTACCCGAATTTGCCGCGTTCATGGCACTGGGTGCTGTCATCCTCACATCCGGCATCGTCCAGGTTATACGCTTTGTACGCAAATATCCCATCCCCGAAGGGGAATAAACCATGGCTGACAAGAAAACCAACATTCCCAATCAAGACTTGCAGCCCATCGGCGACATTGACCGCACCATTCATTCACCTGCCCGGCTGATGATCCTGGCCTTGCTCTCTATCGTTGAAAGCGTAGACTTTACCTACCTGCTGAACCAGACCGGCCTGACTCGCGGTAATCTCTCCTCACACCTAAGCCGCCTTGAAGAAGCTGGATATATTCGGATAGATAAGGAATTTGTTGAACGCGTACCACGCACCCTGATCCGACTGACCAGCGAAGGCCGCGAGGCCATCCAGACCTACCGTGACAATATGCATCAGGTGCTGGATAACCTATTGAATGAGTGAATTCGTGCAAAGGAGAAAACAATTGAAAGTAACGGTGAAAACATCGGCTTTCCTTGTCGCATAGATTTGTCAAAAACCGGCCACTGTGATGCTCATAGTGGCCGGTTCTTTATGTAATTATCCTTCAAATATCGAACTATTGGGTGTAATAATCTTGAATATTCGGGGAAAATCAATCCGCTGGAAAATATTTTTTTATTCCCTGAGACCAGGTGGCTTCTGCCTGACGTGCCACTTCTTTTTCGTCAACACCAATCAGGGTGTCATCCTGATAGCGGACTTCTCCATTGACCATCGTAAGCCATACAGGTCCGGTGGCGCCAATTCTGGCGATCATGTTCATCGGATCATGCAGCGCTCCCGAAAACTCCAACCTCTCGGAATCAACCATAAAGAGATCTGCGCATTTCCCTGCTTCCAGCGATCCAATGTCATTCCTTCCCAGCATTTCTGCACCGCTGGCAGTGGCCATCTTTAATATTTGGTACGACGATGCGGAGCCTCCCCTGCTCTTGCCATGAAGCGTCTGCAGCACGTAGGCCATGCGCATGGAATCGAGCAGATTGGATCCATCGTTCGTCGCCGAACCATCACAGCCGAGGCTCAGCCGCATTCCCGCAGCGTCCATGGCAAGGATATCAATGATCGGAAAACCACCCAATGCGGCCGGTGCAGGACAATGTGAGAGCCCGGTTTTCGTATTTGCCATAACGTGATATTCATCCGGGTTCAGTTCCCACCCATGGGCTACCCAGACATCCGGACCGATAAAGCCGATCTCTTCACACCAGGCCAATGTTCTCATCCCATAGCGCTCGACCATCCCGCCATTTTCTCCCTCGCCAAGATGTGTATGTAAATACACACCGTGTTCGCGCGCCAGTTTGACCAACTCAATGAAGGTCTCTTTTTCACAGTTGATCGGCTGGCATGGCGCAATCACCACCTGGCGCATGCTGTATGGTTCAGGGTCATGATATTTATAAATCAGCCGTTCGCAATCTTGCAGAAACTCGTCTGTTGTTTCCAGCATCGCATCTGGAATGGTGCTGCCAGCACTTTTGGGGAGTGTATTTGTGCCCCTGCCGGCGTGGAAACGAAGGCCAAGCTGTGACGCGGCATTCATCTGTCGATCAATCAAATGTTTGTCAGCCGACCTCGGAAAAACGTAATGATGGTCAAACACGGTTGTGGCCCCGTGCTTGAGCAGGTCAGCCATTGCCACCAATGACGAATAGTAAACCAGATCAGCATCAATATGCTTGAAGATCTCATAGATGACACCAAGCCACTCGATGACGGACATATTGGGAAAATCAATGGCAGCCAGATTTCGGACAAAGGTTTGGAAGAAATGATGATGGGTATTTACCAAACCCGGGTAAATGAATTTACCGCTGGCATCAATCGTTTCGTCAACTGCTGCCTGGATATTCTTGCCAATGCTGACAATTTTTGGCCCCTCGATCAGCATATCATAGCCATAGTACACCTTGTCTTCAGCATCACAGGTTACGATTGCGCCAGCATTTTTAATTAGCAATGTCTTGTCCATCAATTCACTCCTCCATAATAAGTGTTCCTGTTCAATCTGCAGCAAATTCTTGAAAGTCCCCTGCAGCACTCAGTTCATTCTCCAGTCACAATCGCTGCCACTGCTTGCGTATCGGTCAAATCATCCAACAGAAAATCTGGTTCGCAAGCCATCAACTCTTCCCGCCCAAAAACACCCGTTGTCACTGTCAACACTTTTGCGCCCTACTGCACGGGCACAAGCCACATCCTTTGGTGTATCGCCAATGATCAATACCCGCTGCGGGTCCAGTTCTTTGCCCAGGTACTTCTCTGCGCGGCTCAGGGCCAGATTTGCAACTTCTGTGCGGTTTTCACAGGCATCCCCAAAACCCCCAAAAGAAAAATAGTCGGGAGAAATTCCAGCCGCGGCCAACTTGGGACCAACTACCCCTTCAAGGTTTCCGGTCAACAGCCCCATGGGGATTGCCTTCTCTGATAAATATGGCAACAATGCTGCCACCCCTGGGCAAGCATCAAAAGAATAGTCCAATAACATCTCGGTCATCTTCTCAACCAGGTGATCACAAAGCGCTGCGGCAAGCGCATCACGCTTTGCTTCCGGGCAACCGCACTCTTTCAAAAATCTCTTGAAATTCTGGTAATCTGTGTTCCCGCTAAGGGCCTGTAAATCCAGTTCCAGATGACAATCTGCATCTGCCAATACTGCACTGATCGCCTCCGGCACCAGGCCATTATGTTCTACCAACGTACCATCCATATCAAAAAGCACTGCATCAAATTCTGGCATACATCCTCCGGAGAAGAATATATCCATATTCCCAGCCCATAAACAATCACAAACATCTAAAATCGGGTATGATATTTAAATATAGCTTTGTTCATTCTACAGCAAATAAACGGAGCACACAATGACTGATATCATAACCGCTATCCTGAGCGTGATTGAGATCATTCCCGCCTTCGTAAAGATGATCAACAAGCAAGCCGCAAACACCAAAGGCCTGGAACGAGGCCTCATCCTGGAGATGAAGGCCAATGCTGAATTGATCCAGGTACACCGCACGGATGAAGTGACGGCAGATGAGGTCATCAAGCATTTTGAAATTGATAAATTGGAAAAAGCCCTGGATTCAGACTTTAAATTTACAAGCATCAAACGGGGGAAAGTGAAAGCCAGAATCCACTGCCGGGATCGCCTTCTTCGAAAAATACATCGACTGGACAACAGAAGAACTCTTCGAAAATTTGTACCTAAAAATCAAGGTGCTCAAAAAGTATCTGGAAATGACGCCTGATAATTTTCGCATTCGCAAAGATGTACGTCTGATCAACATCCTCAAACTGATCAAACTCATCATCATCCATATTGACGAGTGATCCAAACCCTGCACAAAAAAAGAGCCGGGCGTTTCCGCCCGGCTCTTCGTTATTCATCTATTGCTCTACCGCACATCCACCAGTACTGCGCGGATCACACGGCGGGTAGCGTATTTCTGCGATGAGTCATTGTAGTCTTCGCAGGTGACCAGGGTAACCCAGTCATAGGTTTCTTCCTTGAGGGCCGAGTTGATCTGCCACGGCCGTACCAGCTTCGTTTCGCGCACCTGGTAGGTGTAGGTCAGGCCCCAGGCCTGGATCTGGATCGTATCACCGTAATTGAGCTGCTTCACATTGGCGAACGGACCCGGCTGGTTGTTGGCATCCCACACGTGACCGGTGATGACGGTGTTGCCATTCCAGGTCGGGAATGCCGAGCCAGCCAGATAGCCGGCGTTGCCGCCCAGCCAGGTGATATCCCAACCATTTTCATTGATCGGCACGCCCACGATCGGTGTGCTCACACCCAGAGACGGAATATCGAGCATCATCACGGTCTCGGTATACTGCATATCCTGCGGCTGATCACCCAGCGTGGTAACCATACCCTGCGGGAAGCCGGTGGCGGGCAATTCGCTGGCCGAGCCAACCGTGAAGCTGATCACTGTATCTCTCAGACCGCCATTGAGTTCCAGCCCGGCAAGGTCTGTGATCGAAGTCGTACCGCATACGAAGAAGCTGTAGCTGCCTACTGGCAGCGGAACGCCGCCGTTGATGTTGACCGTTGCCACAAAACCGGCTGTATTGGTGTAGAAGGCACTGTTGATTGGGATGGTCAGGTCCGCAACATTCGGGCCGCCAGCGCAGCTTGTTGTCTGGAAGCCGTCACCCATTGACTCAACCAGCATGTAATTGGCCGGGTTGTTAGCCGCATCCGCCGAACCGTCATTGAGCACGTCCTTGCTGAACTCGACCATGACTTGCGTCGGGCCGGTAGTGAGCGATGCACCATCTGCGGGCACCGTGTTCGCGCCAAAGAGTACCACAGGCGGCGTCTGGCCTGTTGCCAGGCCGATCAACACCGGGTCATGGTCCGAAGCTCGGAAAGCGTCCGGCTGGTAGAGGTAGCCCTGGTTGTAATCGTTGTAATCCAGGGCAGAAGGCTCGTCGCCATTGATGTGCCACTCGGCTACGCCGGTCACCTTCCCGGTCAGCGAAGCCGACGCCAGAGCATGGTCAAGATAGCCGTGTTCGCCAGCAAACTGGTAAGAGGTCGCCCCGACACCGAGGAAATGTTCGATCAGGTTGGTGTAACCACCGTTCTTGATCGCCGTGACGGGATCTTCCTGGGCGTAGGCGTTCAGGTCGCCGATGATGATGAAGTCGGGGTCGCCGCTGCCCGTTGGATCGCCAGCCAGCCAGTTGACTTCAGCCGTGGCCGCGCTGGTACGGGTCAAATTACAATTCCCCTGGCCATCACCCGTGTCCGGGTCACCCAAACTATCACAATCAGAACCCTTGGACTTGAGGTGATTAACTGCCACCGTGAATACCTCACCGGAGGCGATATCCGTGAAGGACTGTGCCAGCACTGGGCGATTCTTGGTATCAATGAAGGTCGCATCCACCGAAGAATCGAGGATGGCAAATCCACCCAGCGGGGTCACCGTAGCCGGCTTGTAGATCAAGGCTGCCTTGATCGCATCCGTGCCGATCGTGCCCGTGCTGATTGCCGCGTACGTACCCGCACCGGCGGAAGCGTTCAGGCGGCCCACCAGGTCAGTCAAGGCAGCATCGGTGGGATGATTTTCAATTTCCATCAAGCCGACCACATCGGCGTCCATCGCCGTGATCGCCGAAACGATCTTGGTGTACTGGCGGATGAACTCCGTCGCATTGTCCGCGCCGCGGCAGTCCTGATTGGATGCCGGGCCGCAAATTGGACCGCCACCATCCAGGGTGGTGAAGTAATTGAGCACATTAAAGCTCGCCAACTTCACCGTGCCGCCAACATTCGGCGGCGTGTTCTGACGGGCATTCACTCGCGAGAAACTCACCGGACCAGTTGGATGAATTTCATATTCTTTCGTCCCTGAGGAGTTACTGTAATAATGCAGCACGCCCGTTACACCCGGGATGGTGTCGCCCGTGCGCAGTGTGTTATCCACGCCAATATACGGCGCCACAGCCGGGTTCTGCGTCCTCGAACCATCATCCATCTGGATGCGGCTGCGATCATTGAGGTCCTTCAGCGCAATTGCCGCTGCGCCGGGGGCAACTACATTGGTGGGGTTATCCAACTTACCGTTGATGGAGAGATCCACCTCACCATAGCGGCCCTGGTAATAATTGTTCGTTGCATATAAAGTCTGCGGGATCGTCACCAGCATGCCTTCATGCTGCTCCCACACATCCAGCGTGGTAACCGGCAATGTGATCGTTGCCGCTGTTGCCGAGCCTGTACCGCAGTTCAAAACTTCCGTCACACTGGTGATCTCGGTCAAGTCAAAATACTCATCCACAGTACCGGTTACGCGCACCAAATCGCCTGCATTCACATCCACAGCCGGAGTGCCGCCGTCGTAAACAAAGATGCCTTCTGAGGTCGCAGCGTTGCCATCCGCATCAGCATCCTCTTCCTGAACGAAGAATCCACTCAAATTGCCGCTCGTCTGGAAGTCGCCCACCACCACGCCTTCAATAATCACACCAGCGCCGTCCATCGGTGTGGCCGTGCCGCTGCCCTGAATGGCAGAGATGAGTGTCGTGCCAGCCGTACCGCAGGCTGCCGGCGTACCCACCGTGACCGTCACACTGGCCTCGTCATCTTCGGCAGGCGCAGCGCCCAGGTTACCAGGCGTTGAGTCACTATCTGTCTCAGTTACAGACAAGACTTCTGCGCTATTATCAAACGAAGTGCCGTCCGTGCCGGTGGCTACAGTAACCTGGACCGGGCATGGTAGCTGATGCGCCGGTGCCAGATCGCCTACCGTCCAATCCATATTGGGAGGTATATTTGTTAGCGTGCCCTGACTAGTTGGACCAAAGAAATAAACCGGTGATTTCAGCAGGTATATCGGGCAAGTAATCGCGCACGACAATATTAGTAGCCGCTTGTGTGGTGCTGACATTGGTTACCGTCAGCGTGTATAGTGATCGTATCCCCTTCATTCGGGATTGTTGTTATCCACCGTCTTGGTCAATTCCAGGTCGATGGTGGCAGGCAGTGTACAGCCGGAGAAACTCGAACCATCGATCATTGTCCCAGGGGAAAACAGTGCCCCACCAGAACCAGTGGCTGTGCTATGTGCAACCAGCGGATCAGTGCCAGTAACATCAGGATCACGGGTCAAGGATACGTTATTCCCACCTTCACTGCCATAGGCATAAGAAACGATATCACTGATACCATCGTTTAATGTGACTGTATCTCCGCCATTGTTGAGCCCCAATTGCCCCGAAGAGGCTGTCTGCACAACCGCGCCGCCGAATGCGCCGGTCGGTGCGCCGCCGCCAAAGACAACAATATTGCAACCTGCTGGAATGACCGAGCCAACAGTGAACGTATGACGTACGCCAACTGCATCACTAAGCGTCCATCCGCTCACATCCAGGGCGGAGGCACCAGTATTGACGATTTCCACAAATTCATCATCCCCAAAATGCGCAGTGCCGTCCCCATTCGCATCTCCATTTGTCGTATCCGGGTCAGCATTGACCTCATTGATCACAAGGGAAGGCGGTGTTACGCCGCATGTATTGGCTGCATCAGCCGTAGGAAAGTGCTGAGCATAGCTACTTGTATCACGTTGACTTCCTGAGCCATTGGGGCAGCGCTGACTTGATTCCGTATCTTTGTCATTGGAATCTTCATCCACCTGCCCACCTGCTAAAAGTAAACCTAGCAGACCAGCATCATCACCATCGTCTGTATCGTAAACAATTGCGTCGAGCAAATTAGTGGTGGTGACTGCTGTACCATTCGGAAAATCTGTAGCGTCCCCTGCATACAAAGCGACCGCATCAGCACCATTCTGCAAACCATTGCTGGCGAAGATAATATCAACACCTGTTACCGCTGTATTGCCAAGTATGAAATACCCATTGGCACTGGTGGAGTAGGTGTCAAGATCATAAGCAGCATAAGATGTATCCACGCTACCATTATAAAAAACAACCACCAGGCCATCCAATGCGGTATTGCCTGCACCGCCATCATACAATTCCACAAATTCCAGTGTGTCTGTTCCCGCTGTGTCCGAATCCACCTCATTAATGATCATATGAGTTGCCACTGGAGGCGCACACAGGTTTTCAGTCCCCGGAGTAGGATTGAACTGAGCATAAGTGCTTGTATTGCGTTCTCCGCCCGAGCCATTCGGGCAGCGCTGATTGGAATGAGCCGTGCTGTCACCACCCCCGCCTTCATTCACCTGCGGTTCGCTTGCATTCAGCAAAGCCAGCAATTCAGGATCATCAGAATCATTTGTATCATAAACAATTGCATCTACCAAATTCGTAGTTGTAACTGCCGTGCCATTCGGGAAGTCGGTATCATCCCCCATATATAAAGCGGCTGCATCTTCACCATTCTGAATTAAATTAGTGTTCGGAGAAACATCCAAATCACAATTGGCAACATTGGCATTATCACCGCAAATCACAAAATACCCGTTCGCATCCGTGGATTGTCCATCCAGGTCAAAAGCAGCATAAGAAGCGTCTGTGCCGCCGCCATTATACAGAACCAGCACATAGCCATCCAAAGCAGAGTTACCCACACCACCATCGTAGAGTTCCACAAATTCCGCCGCATCCGTGCCAGACTGGTCTGCATCCAACTCATTGATGATGATAGAAGGAGACGAAGGTGGCGAAAAACTCTGCCCGGTATTGACTGAACCGAAAGTCGCCGTTCCGGAGGTGGCCCAGGTAAAATCACTGTCGCTCGTACCGGGACCGCCTGTCATTTGAAGGGACTCACCAACCGGATCACTACCAGTCTC
>CAVWEE010000019.1:0-46701 GCA_963753895.1 uncultured Chloroflexia bacterium
AAAACCTTACCAAGCTTTTATATACCTCAACAACTTGCCTTATTTTTAACCAAGCAAAATAAAATCAACAGATGCCCTCCTTGTTTTTCGCAAGAAAAACGGGGAGGATTAGGAGAGGGTGTCCTCTCCACCAACCCACGCCAACGCCTCATCAAAGCCCACCATCGGGAACAGCGTCAGCGCGCTGCCGGGGGAAGCATTGCGTACATCCAGCCCTACGCGCTCGCACTCCGCTGCCACCTGCGGCCACTGGCCGAGCAAACGATCATAATCCGGTCTTGCAATGCGCCGCCTGCCTTCCATATAACCGGGCAGGAAGTGATCGGGGTCCTGACCGTGTTCCATGCGCACATAGTCCTCGCCCTTGTCCAGCTCCGGCAGGCTGGAATAGCGCGCATCCACGCCCACCAGGGCCACCCGTTTATAGCCCAACGCCGCCAGGATTTGCAGTGAAGACGCGCCCACATTGCCGAAGTCGGTCAGCGTGCGCAGGTCCAGCGAGAAGGGGGCATCTTCGCGAATATGCAGAAGCGTCACCCGCTCGGAGGGCCCTATCCCAAAATCCGCTGCGTTCTCATTGAAGAAGAAGCTCTTGAACGTCGCTTTCCTCCGTCAGGCGGCGGATGTCATCGGCGTTATCCTCCAGCGCCACCGGGTCCACACAGGCGTAATACATCGGCGTGAAGCCCCACTCCGGCCAGGCGATGTAGGCGCGGTTGAAGGTGATGCTGTCATAGGCCGCCAACCGTGTAACATCAATCTTGTTCAGGCTGGGGCCGGTGCCGATCAGGAAACAGCCGCGATTCATTGGACTGCGCTTTATGCCCAGGGGAAAACCCGTGAGCGATCAAGCTTATCGTCAATGCGCACCGGCACGTGCCCGTTCTCGTCGGACTGGTACGCTGCCACCAGCACAGCCACCGCGCGGCGGCCATCTTCACCCGTCGGCCAGTCCTCACCCTTGATCACGGCTTCCAGCACGTGGCGGGTGGGGGTTACCGCATCAGCGGGGGCAATCGCCCGCTCCGCTCTGGATATTGGGCATACCGTAGCGCGTGGTGGGCAGCTTACGGTATTCTTCCTCGCGCACCACCCAGGCCATCTTGCCTGCCAGCTCGTCCACATCCACGCGGCCGTTCGGGCCGGCGTAGGTCACGTGCATGCCGTGCCCCTGGTCAGGGCCGATTTCCATATAAAAGCGCTTGCCGCTCTCTGTGGTCAAACGCAGCGAACCGGCATTGTCGGAGAACTGCGGTCCGCGCGGGTTGCTCAGCGGGTCCGGTGAGAACCAGGCCTGCACTTCCACGGGATATTCGCCGGTCATGTAGCGGAACATCTCAAAGTAGTGCGTGCCATTCATCGACATACCGAAATTGCCCGCGACGACAGTGACACTGCCCAAACCGCCAAAAGCCGCCAAATCAGTGATTTCCTTGACCGCCGTGTACTGCTCCATATAACGCATCTGGTGATTGATGGCCAGCTTCGTGCCGTGTGCGCTGCAGGTCTCGATCATCAGATCACATTCCGCCAGCGAGACGCCCATCGGCTTCTCACACAACACTACCTGCGCGCCCGCTTCTGCGGCGGCGCAGGTGTACTTGCAATGCGTGTGGGCTGTTGAGGCCACCACCACCAGCTCGGGCGAGGTCGCTTCCAGCATCTCTCGGCATCCTTGAAATGCAGCTCAGGGGCACGCCCTGCTCTTTTTCTGCCAGGGCCAGTGCCTCGGGGAAGGGATCGCAAATGCCAACCAGTTCCAGTCCAAGATCCTTGACAACCTGAATATGCCGGCGTCCCATGCGCCCTGCACCAATCACAACTGTTCTCATGTTGTTCTCCTTGTATCAACTGTAGGGGCGCATGGCATGCGCCCGAGCAGCATGTTAATCGAATATCGTTTGGTAAATTGTATACTACCAATGCTGGTCTTGAAAATTTTCCAACAATAATTGGGCATGGGGAAATCCCCTTGCCGCTTCGCGGCATCCCCTCTTGCAAGGGGGATAGGAGCAAGCTCAGCCTGCGCTACTTGCTCAACCCATCCACCAGCGCCAGCAGCCGCCCCGCCGCTCCCCCATCCAAGCGCCCCCACTGCTCGCGCACAGCTTCTTGCGCCGCGGCAGCCTCGCCCAACCGCGCCGGGTCACCGGTCAGCGTCTGGATTATATCAACAAACGCCTGTTGTTCGCTGACCGTGAACACCCCTGGTACACCCTCATAATCCCTATAACTCAAAGCGATACACGTCATAATTGACCACCGGCTTGCCGCAGGCGATCGCCCAGCGGATGGTGGCCGAGACCGAAGCCACATACAGGCTGCACAACGGCACCAGACTGAGCCGTGTCCTCATCGCGTGATGCGCCCGCCAACCTCCTCCAGAAAGGCAAACTGCTCACGCGGCATGCGCGGATGCAGGCGCAGCACCAGGTTCCAGCCAGACTGCGCCGCCAGGGTCGCCACCCAGAAGCGCAGCAATTCCTCATAACTGGCAAAGCCGCCCAGTTGGTCTGGATAAGGATTGGGCGGCAGGGCGCACAACAGCATCGGCCGTCCGGCGGGCAAACCCAGCTCGCGATACAGCGCCTCACGCCGCTCGTCTGCGGACTGCAAAACCTCCGCCAGCACATCATCATACAGCGCGCCAGTCTCCACCAACTGCTCGGTCTGGCAAGCCCAGACGCTGGTAATGCCAGCGCATGTGCTCGCTCTCCACAGCAATCGCATCCGCCGCACCGCTGTTCATGATCCACGGCTGGGGCGGGGCCGCGCCCAATCGCCTGCATGGCAAACACGCGCCCGGCAGGCAGGCGCAGCAGCTTGCGCCCTTCATGCTCATAACCCAGTGCGGATACAACATCCCCGCAACCTGGTTCGGCCAGCGGTTTAGCTGGTATTGGCGGATGTCCTTCACTGCACCGGCTGGCTCGCTGGCGTCCGCCACGGTGTAGGGCACCACCACCACCGGCACATCGGCAGCCTGCGCGGTTTGTGTCCAAATCGGTGTGGCATAGCCCACATTCTCTTCGGCCAGGATGAGCAGATCAATTTGCTCATCCTGCAATAAAGCGGCTCACCTTTCCCCGTAACTGGCGGTATTCGCGCCATGCCCACGGCAGGCTGTTCGACAGCCAGGGATACAGCCAGCGCCACACACGGCGCGGCAGGGAAACGGCAGTCTCCACAGCCGCGGCCCGGAAAGCACCTTCTCGCTGCGGACGGGCTTCACAGGGTTTTCCTTTCTGGTCATAACAAGGAAACCCCAGATCAATACAGGCCGCGATATCCCGCGCGATGGTGGGATAGGCGCGCGCAAAAAAGAATTCTGGCGCATAGCGGCCAGAATTTTGCAGGCAATGTGCCACGCGGCGCAGCTCAGTAAAATGAGTATCGAGGAAAACGACCAGCAGGGCTTTTTTCAACCGGCACCTCAGACAGACTTGCCATCACTGAGCAAGGCCATATCCGCATCCACCATCATGTGCACCAGTTCTTTAAAGGTAACCTTTGGCGCCCAGCCCAGATACTGGCAGGCACGGCTGATATCAGCCACCATCAACTCGGCCTCAATCGGGCGGAAGAATTTCGGGTCCTGAACCACATACTGGGCGTAATCAAGATCGAGGTAAGAGAATGCCGCATCGCACAACTCGCGCACGGAGTGCGTCTGACCGGTACCGATCACAATGTCAAGCGGCGTGTCCTGCTGGAGCATGAGCCACATTGCTTCAACATAATCTCCGGCAAAGCCCCAGTCACGGCGAGCATCCAGATTGCCCAGGCGCAGCTCATCCTGTAAACCCAGTTTGATTTGCACCGCGGCATTCGAAATCTTGCGGGTCACATATCGAATATTGCGCCGCGGGCTTTCATGGTTGAACAATATCCCCGAAACTGTGTACATGCCATACGACTCGCGGAAATTGACCGTGGTGAAATGACCGTAGACTTTTGAAATCGCATACGGGCTGAGCGGGTGGAAAGGCGTGTCTTCATTCTGGGGAGCGATTTTCGACCTGCCGAACATCTCACTGCTGGAAGCCTGATAAAAACGGATGTCTTTATCCACCAGACGGATGGATTCCAGAATACGGGTTACCCCCAGGGCAGTGGTCTCAGCCGTCAGCAGGGCATGGTTCCAGGAGTTCTGCACATAGGACTGCGCCGCCAGATTGTACACTTCGCCGGGACGGTATTCCTGCAGGATGTTGACAATCGAATTGCTGTCGAGAAGATCCCCCTGGACAACGGTGATACGATCCAGAATATCCTGGATTTCAGGCTCATTGACACTCGCCGTGGGACGTACCATCCCGACGACATGATAGCCCTTTTCCAGCAGAAACTCCGCCAGGTAGGAGCCATCCTGTCCACTGACACCTGTAATAAGCGCTGTGGTCATCTTTCACCTCTCCGCAAATATGCCCATCGAGTAAGCCTATTGTAACAGTTTCAGGATGAAAAAATATATTCCGCACGTGTAGGTTTACAGAAGGGATCTTTCATCAACTGAGAATCTTCAGCGCCCATTTCTTCAGCAAATTGCGCAAACGCTGCTTGAAAGGCGGGATTTTTGTGCAGATACGGCAGCCAGGCCGGGTTGGTCTGTTTCACCCAGGGGATGAACTCCTCCCAATCGAGGGCGTCCAGCTCACGCAGGCGATCCATGCCGATCTGCACCCCATAGACCAGGTAATCATCCGGCTGAAGATATTTGATGATGCCGCGGATCTGGTTGGTGTACTCCCAAACATCTTCTTCCGGGGTTTTCTGAATGTCAAAATGGACATTCGTAAACTGGCGCTTGCGCTTACTGCGCCGGTTCATCACCTGATGATAATGGAAAGTGTCGTCCACCCGTCCCCAGCGTTTGCCCGCTCCTTTCACCAGGGAAGCAATGATAATGTCCTCATTACGAAACAGGTAATCATCATCGATCTGGGGCAGGACGTCAACAAATGCGGAGGTGCGTCCCATCTGGCTGCCGGAATAGGAGCGGTCGAGTTTCGGCTCCAGCATGTACTCAAACAGCGGGGTAATGCACTGCGGGCATTCAAACCAGTCATACTCGCTGCGGTGCTGATTCATCGCCTCAAACCAACCCGGCGGCAGGTAGACATCAGCATGCAGATAAATGAACCACTCTGTCTCCACAGCTTCGATCAGTTTGCGGATGCTGTATCCCTGTGAATGGTAGGCGGTATGGTCCAACACCTCCACCCTGGGAAATTCACTCGCAACCTTTAGCGTATCGTCAATCACCCCGCCATCCCCCAACAGAAGGCGATTGACAGGAATTTCACGGTAAAAAGAAAGCAGATTGCTGCGAAAAAGCTCGTTGGAATGGATCACCGGGATGATAATGTCCACGGCGTTCTCAGGCTCGCGCGCATAGCGGTCCACAAAAGGCGCATCACTGAAAAGTTCACGGAAAATGGTAGTGTCGGGAAGTTCAGCCATGGGTCATTTCTCCTGGTGGTATTTTTCAATCAGTAAATCAAGCAATTCTAACATCCGCTGGCCGCTGCGGCCATCCAGAAAGCCCCAATCGGGGGCAGCCTGTGCCTGTGCTGCGGCGGTCTGCTGCAAAAATGCGCTGTCAGTGGTCAAACGATGCAGGAGTTGGGTGAACTCGTCCTGCTCCTCGGTATACAGCACGCCTTTAACGTGCATGAAACCTTCATAATAAAATCGATAGACATCATAATTGACCACCGGTTTGCTGCAGGCAATTGCCCAGCGGATGGTGGAAGAAACCGAGGTGACATACAAGTCACACAGCGGCACCACTTCGGCGGTCGGCTGGCGGGCAATCTTCACCCCCCAGTCCTCGATATAGCGCATATCTTCATAGGATACAGACGGGTGCAACAGGAGAACAATGTTCCAGTCCTGCAATGCCCCCAGCGAACGCACCCAGAATTCCACCAGAGCGGGATAGGTCTTGAAATCACATTGCGGGCGACCGCCGAAAGTATAGAGCACATCCGGCGGCAAAGCGGAAAGCAGCATAGGACGATCTGCGGGTAAACCCAGTTCTCTGCACAGGGCAGCCTTGCGGGCGAGGCGCATCCTGTGCGGCAGCAGCCAGAATATCATCAGTCAATGAGCCGGTGTTAACCAACTGCTGGCGGGGCAGGCCGGCATCCGTATAAAAGCGCACCATCTCCTCACTTTCCACGGCAATTGCATCAGCTGCACCGCTGCCCGCCACCCAGGGCAGAGGCGGGGCCAGTCCCAGCCATTCCATCGCCAGCACGCGCCCCCACGGCATACGGATCAATTTCTTGCCGCGCCAGTCGCGCACCCAGTGCGGGTACAGCCAGCCAGCAAACCGGTTCATCAATGGGCGCAAACTGTGTTTCGGGTCTGGAGAATACGCTTCAGCCTGGGATTGGCCATTGTCCATCGTGGAAGAGACGATCACCACCGGAATATCGCAAGGCATTGAGCCGCCTGGATGTACACCGCAGTGTCATACCCCACCATATGCCCTCCCAGCAACAGAACATCCGGCTTTTGCCGCAGGAGAAAATCCTTGATCTCTTGCTGGCGTTTTTTCAATGAGCGATATTGCACCACCAGGCTGGAACGCCGCCACTGGTAGACAAAACGATGCCTTTTACTATTCCATGAGAAATCTGTTCCACCCACTTTTCCGGCAGGCGTTTTTTAAGTCCCTCTTTCCAGTTGCTGGCAGGCGGCACGGAAGAAACTTCCGCAGTGCCAGATGATGGCATAACAGGCTGCCCCTGAAAATCAATGACCTCCAGGCCGGCAGCCTGGCAGCGGGCGATATCTTTTTGAACGGTAGGATAAGCAATGGAGAAATAATAAACAGGCTGATATTCAAGCGAATCCTTCAACAGCAATCCGGCATTGAACATCTCAATAAAAAACGTATTGATATGAACAACCAGCAGCGCGCGTTTTGTCATCGCTGCCGCGCCCGTCAGCCGCGCTTGCTGCCGCGGCCAAGCAGGAAGCCCAGCACCAGCCCAACCGCAAGCTGATCGCAACCAGGCTGCGCTTGCGCTGTAATTGATCAAGCACGCGATCCAGCCCGGCAGGCGGTTTGGCGTACGCCACCTCGCCGCCAATGGTCGTCTTTGCGGGAATACGGGCATACGCTTCCGGGGGTTGAGGCAGTTCTTTTTCGGCATACGCCTGCCAGCGTTTGCCTTCTTTTTCGGTCATCACCGGCAGACCTTCCACCACCGGATATTTGCGGCCGCAGTACGGGTCCTGGCACACCAGCCACTGCTCATCCACCAACTTGAGCTTGCCGGGATTGGGCGCGCCATCATGCGCATGTTCGGCCAGGCAGGCCGGGCAGCGCAGAGCAGCCAGCAGGTCTTCCTGCACATCACCCGTATACGCCATCTCGCCCGGTTCCTTCACGGCACGCAGTTCAAAATGCAGCCCCTCGAGAATATTGTTCAAATACTGGCTGAGGAAATCAAGCATCCGCGCACTGGGAATCCAGCGCAGCACTTTCGCGTTGTATTGCTTATCCACCCGCAGCACATCAAACCGCGCCTCAGAGTAATACGAACGTCCTACACGCTTGCCAAAGAAATCAAAAGACCGTTCGGTGAAAGCGCGCACATGGGTCGGGTCCATGGCGGTATACTGACTGTTCCAGTTGACCACGCGGATAAACACCCGCCCATCGGGCCGCAAAATGCGGTGCAGTTCTTCCATCGTCGCGATGGTATCAGGGATATGCTCGATGACATCATTCAGATAGATGACATCAAAGGTGTTGGCAGGGAAAGGATAAGGGCGCTCTTCCAGATTGACCACCACGTCCACGCCAGTCAGGGGCACTACATCCAGCCCCACTGCCCCGCTGACCTTCGCAGTTCCGCATCCCAGATCAAGTATGTTCATCATCTCACCTCAGATTGGTTCAGGGTTTCTTTCATTATAACCTGCCGGGGATTTCCCTTCCATCTTCTATTGACACAGGAATTCATCCATATACACAAAAACACCCACTATTCAGTGGGTGCAAGGTGTGCCCTCGGCAGAACTCGAATCTGCAACCTTTTGCTCCGCAAGCAAGCGCTCTGTCCAATTGAGCTACGAGGGCGTTTTTTCCCTGCTGTGCAGGGCTACGTTAATATACCGCCAACTGTGCGAATCGTCAAGTGGTAGTTGACATCAAATCCCGTTTTTGTCAATTTTCAGCGTCCTGTTGCTGCTTGACGCACAACAGCAATCCATCTCCAATGGGCAGCAGGGTGCAGTGCAGACGCTGGTCAGCAAAGGCCAATTCATTGGCCGCGGTGCACCGGCGCACTGAACTTTTCGGGGATACCCATCGGTTTGAACAAGGCATCGTCCATTGCCAGCACACCGCCCGGACGCAGCAAACGGATGCAGTCTTCCAGCATTTCCGGATAAAGGAATTTCGCCGAGTCCTGCAGGATGAGGTCATACGACCCTGCCAGATTTCTGGCAACCTGTGCAGCATCGCCCTCGATGACTTCAGCTCGCTCCGCCAGACCGGCCTGCTGCAAGATAAGCCCGTGCGCTCACCACAAGCGCGTGGTCCAGCTCAATGCTGGTCAAATGCCCATCGGTTTCCCGCAAGGCGTCCGCCAGCCACACTGCCGAATACCCCAGGCAAGTGCCAAATTCCAGCACACGTTTCGCACCGAGTCAAACGCACCAGCAGCCCAAGCAATCTGCCAACATCCAGACCAACATTGGGACGGGTATCATCGCGCGCGTTTTGCTCCGCAGTGATCGCCTCCAGCACAGGCAAATCAGGGGCGATGAATTCATGGATATAGTCTTCAATTGTCATCAGGTCTTCTCCAGAAAATTCATTTCCATTATTATCTATCAGTGCAGTAAGTTTGACAACCATGTTCCAATTTACAATGTTCATGCTTCCACCAGTATGAATTCCGCCCATGCTGGGCCGCTTTGTTGACATGCCCCCTGCCAGACGTTACAATCAAGCCCGACTATGGATATCCTCTCAAACCTCAACCCCCAACAACAGCAGGCCGTGACAGCCGGCGACGGCCGCGTGCTGGTGCTGGCTGGACCTGGCTCCGGCAAGACGCGCGTCCTCACCCGCCGCGTGGCTTATCTGATCGACCACCTGAATGTGCCGCCGTATGCCATTCTGGCAATGACCTTCACCAACAAAGCCGCCAAAGAGATGAAGGCCCGTGTGGAAACCATGCTCGGGCCCCAGGCGCGCGGCTTGTGGGTGGGCACTTTCCACTCCATCTGCGCACGCATCCTGCGCATGCAGGTGAACAATATCCCCTTCACCTCCAATTTCGTGATTTTTGACGCCGATGACCAGACCCGCCTGATGAAGCAGGTACTGAAAGACCTCGGTATGGACGACAAGACCAACCGTCCGGGCGGCCTGCTCAACTATATTTCAAACGCCAAGAATAACCTCATCCTGGCGGATGAATTCACCCCCATCAATTACCGCGAGCAGATTGTCAAGCCGGTCTATGAGCGCTACCAGAGCATGCTCCAGGCCAATAACGCCCTGGACTTTGATGACCTGCTGCTGTGGACGGTGCGCCTGCTGACCGACAACGCCGAAGTGCGCGAACAATATTCCCGCAGCTTCCAGCACGTGCTGGTCGATGAATTTCAGGACACCAATCAGGTGCAGTATGAGATCCTCAGGCTGCTCTCCTATATCAATGGCAACCTGTTTGCCGTCGGCGATGAAGACCAATCCATCTATCGCTGGCGCGGCGCAGACTACCGCAACGTGATGCGCTTTGAAGAAGACTATCCGGATTGCCAGAAGATCCTCCTCGAGCAAAACTACCGCTCCACCCAATTGGTGCTGGATGCCGCCCAGGGCGTGATCAACAAAAACACCAATCGCACCCCCAAGCACCTGTTCACCGACAACGACCGCGGCGCGCGCATCATCCTGCATGAAGCCGATGACGACCAGGGCGAAGCGCAGTTCGTGGTTGACAGCATCCGCCGCCAGATGAGCAGCGGCGCAAAGGGCAATGATTTTGCGATCATGTACCGCACCAATGCCCAGTCCCGCCGCTTTGAAGAAGCCTTCCTGCACGCCGGCATGTCCTACACCATCGTCGGCGCCCAGCGCTTCTATGGCCGCCGCGAGGTCAAGGACATCATCGCCTATCTGTACCTGATCCATAATCCGGCAGACGAGATCAACCTGGCGCGAGTGATCAATGTGCCGACGCGCAAGATTGGCAACAAACCCAGAACAACCTGGCTGCTGCCGCCCGGCAGGCTGGTTTGCGCCAGCAGGCCGTACTGCTCGACCTGGCCCAGCACAAGCAAAAATCCCCCTACTGGGATCAAATGGGACGCGGCGCATCAGCGCTTGCCGATTTCGGGCGCATGCTCGCCAAATGGCAGGAGAAAGCCCTGACCGAAGAACTGCCCGCCCTGTTTGACAGCATCCTGGAAGACACCGGATACCACATGTATCTGGATGATGGCACAGAAGAAGGCGAAAGCCGCTGGGAGAACGTGCAGGAATTACGCAAACAGGCTTACGAGTACCGCGAAGGCGGGCTGAGCGAGTTCCTTGAAAACCTGGCGCTGGTCTCCGACCAGGACACCCTGCAGGATACCGGTGACTCACCGACCCTGCTCACCCTGCATGCCTCCAAAGGACTGGAATTCAACCAGGTCTTCATCACCGGGCTGGACGAAGGACTGCTGCCCCACAGCCGCTCCTTTGATGACCCCGAAGAGATGGCCGAAGAACGCCGTCTGTTATATGTGGGTATCACCCGCGCCCGCAAGCAGATCTACCTGGTGCGCGCCGAGCAGCGCTTCACCTACGGCCAGCCCTCCTACAGCCAACCCTCACGCTTCCTGGCAAATATTGACGAAGACCTTATCCAGCGCGATGGAAAAAAGAAACAGAGCCAGCTCTTTTCAACGACCTATTCTTCCTGGGGCAATTCCGAGAGAAAACCCCAGCGCTGGACATCTTCTAACTGGCAGCAAAAAAATCGTTTCGCCGAGAGCGATGAACCGCGCAAGGCCCCGCCCATGCGCGCCCAACCGGTGAAAGAAAAAAAGCAAACAGAAAGCAAGTGGAATCTAAAAAAGCGCACAACGGGAAGTACCGCTTCCAAACCAGCGCCAAAACGCGCGCCCACTGCCGCACCGCGCAACGTGGAAACCACAATTCAAGGCTGGCATGAAAGTCAGCCACGCAAAATTTGGGGCAGGCGAGGTGCGCGAGAGCAGTGTGGATGCCAGCGGTGAAGAAGTTGTGAAAGTATATTTCACTGAACAGGAGCGCGAGATCAAGATCCTCACCTCCTTTGCCAAACTGGATGTGATTGAATAACGAAATTCAGGGCGGATTGGTAATCCACCCTGCTGAATAAATGTGAATTAACAAACCGCTCCCTTCGCAAGCTCAGGGAGCGGTATATTTTACTTAATTTCTGCTGGCTTCTCCCAACATCACATTGAGAGAAACGGCTTCCCCATTTCGAAAGACTTTTACTTCAACCTCATCATCAGGCCCATAGCTGTACAACGCGTTGGCAAAACTCATCTCTTCATTGATCTCCTGCCCGCCGATGGCAGTAATGATGTCGTCCTGCTGTACCCCCGCTCTTTCCGCCGGGCTGTTGGGCAAAACTGTGAACACATACGTGCCCCATTCCACTGGCAGATTATATCGGGTGGCAATCGAGGGGTTAACATCCTGGGAGCGAACACCCAGATATGGGCGGGCAAAATACCCGTTCGCAATGATCTGCTCACTGATGATGCCCACCTTGTTCGATGGAATGGCAAAACCCAGTCCTTCGGCCACCGCGCTGCCGGCGCCCCCGCCGCGCACGATGAGGGTATTGATGCCAACTACCTCACCGGCCAGGTTCACCAGCGGACCACCGGAATTTCCCTGGTTGATGGCTGCATCCGTCTGGATCAAGTCTTCCATCTGGTAACCATTACCGATATCAATCATCCGGCCAGTGCCGCTGATCACCCCCACGGTAACTGTGTTTTTGAACGTTCCCAGCGGTGATCCAATCGCAATCACGGTTTCGCCAGGTTTCAACTGATCGGAGTTACCGAGGGGCGCTACTGCCGGCATCTCGCCTTCGGCCTTCAACACGGCCAGATCATCCAGATCATCATAATTGATCACTTCGGCTGCCCGTTCACTGCCATCTGCCAGCACCACGCGCACCTCACTCGCCCCTTCAATCACGTGATAGTTGGTGAGGATGTAGCCCTCCGTTGAAATGATCACACCGCTGCCACTGGATTCGCCGCCCCCGGTTACACCAAACATACCCGGCTGCCCAGGAATGGCGGCCAGTACGGTCACGACTGCTGGTCCAACCTGTTCTACTGTACTCGTAACGGCACTTTCCACATCCGTGTTGGTAACCGTGATCGATTGTGATTGCTGAACACTATCGGTGGCAACAGAGACCGGGAGTGCCTCAACAACCGGCTGGTTATTTTCAATCGTGTTTTTAACGATCAAACCACCGGCCACAGCCCCAACCAGCGCACTACTGCCTGCAACTGCAAGGATCAATACCACAAACAGAAAGGTTCGCAAGCCTGAATTCCTTCTTCGAGGTTGATTTGTATACATGTTTTCCTTCTTTCGCAGCATGCTTACCCGCCTGGTTGGGGGCAGAACATGCAGAATATGATCAATTGTTTCAATATACAGATGATTCAGGACAATGGTATTTTACGCCCCGGATTTTAAGAATTCCTTAAACTTTTATTTGATTTTTGTAAAAAAGGAACAGGGAAGACTTCCGTGATGCAGGGACGAAGCAGTTGTGGCTGCTCTCGAGAATTCGGTCATTGGCTTAACAGGAGGCGATAGCTAGACTGAACGGGTAAGCGGAAGCGATGATAAAACAGGTTGACAGTTACCAGCGCTTGCAGTATCCTTATCCCGCGTTCGAGCGGGACCGGCGCGGCAGAGCCCTGCGAACCCCGCCAGGTCCGAGAGGAAGCAACGGTAAGAAGGTTTCTCTGGGCGCCGCCGGACAACCTGCTCGAACGTATTTTCATCACTCTCCCAGCAACAAGATTGGAAGGTCGCAACGCAATGAACACACCCCCCGTTTGTAATTATGAAGGCTCGGATTACCAATCATCCTTTTGGGACAAAGGCGGACGTGCCTACGAAGATGGCGCCGAAGAAGTAGCCCTGAAACGGCTGCTGCCGCGCTCAGGTAAACTGATGCTGGAATTGGGCGCAGGTGCCGGCCGCAACACCCACCGCTATCAAGGCTTTGAGCAGGTCGTCCTGCTGGATTACTCCTTCACCCAATTACAGCAGGCCCGCCAGCGGCTGGGTGGCAGCGAACGCTATCGCTATGTGGCTGCCGATGTCTACAAGCTGCCCTTCGTGGATGGCCTGTTCGACTCAGCCACCATGATCCGTACCCTGCACCACATGGCCGACGCCCGTCTGGCACTGGCCCAGGTACGGCGCGTGCTGCAAACCAAATCCATCTTCATCCTCGAATTTGCCAACAAACGCAACATCAAATCCATCCTGCGCTACACCTTCAAACGCCAAAGCTGGAACCCCTTTTCGCCGGAGCCGATTGAATTTGCCGCGTTGAATTTTGACTTTCACCCCTCCACCGTGCGCACCTGGCTGAAGCTGTGCCAGTTCTCCATCGAGCGCCAGTTGACCGTCTCCCATTTCCGCATTGCCCTGCTCAAACGGATTCTCCCCCTGCGTCTGCTGGTCTGGCTGGATGCCCTCGTGCAGCCCACCGGGAATCTGTGGCAGCTCAGCCCAAGCGTCTTCGTCCGCAACCGGGCCGTCGGTGACACGCCGCCTGCACCTGCCGGGGCTTTCTTCCAGTGCCCGGCCTGCGGCGCGCCGCTCGCCGACACCCCGCCCGAGCTGCACTGTGAAGACTGCGGGCGCAAATACCCGGTCGAAGACGGGATTTACGACCTGCGCATCAAAACCGAAAAGGAATAAAACCATAACTTCCGCTGACATGAGCAGCGGAAGTTTTATATTTACAGCGATAGCGAACTTCGCTATAATCATAGAACCTTGAGTAACAGAACTCATTAGTCATAGCAGGGAAAAGAAACGACAAGGATGAAAGATGGATAATCGAATCTATGCTGTACTCATCGTTCTGACGATTGATTTGCTTGCCGCCTGGTTGCTATGGCCAAAACTATCGGGTTATTTCCTGACAAAGGAACCCTCTCCTCTTGAAATAAAGTTAGTACGAATTTTCTGGTGATGCCAAGCCTTGCCAACGCCACTTTCCTCCTGGTGTTTGGTTTGCTAGAAAATCTCATCACCGGGACATTCAAGCTGCCCGTTTTTTTAGATCACCTTTCTCGATTCGCTCTGGTAACCATGACTTGTTTCATGGGTTTGGATGGATTGCTGCACGCAACTATTGTATGGCCACAAACGCAATGAAAATGCAAAAACAATAACTGTCTTCTATTTCTTGATTGCAATAGCTGCGTTCACCTTCCTTGCTCTGGGCATTTTGCTGCTGATCAAGTTTTTCCAATTCCATTGATTTCCCCCAGAACGTGCTAACCAAAAATTCCCGCCGATTTGCATCGACGGGAACTTGATTTAATTAGTATGTTTAGCAGTTTAGTCCTCTTTGAGGATATACCCCACTCCGCGCACGGTCTGGATCAGGCGAGGCTCGCCTTTCTCTTCCAGTTTTTGGCGCAAGTAACGCACGTACACATCCAACACATTGCTGGTGCCGCCAAAGTCATAACGCCATACGCGATCAAAAATGACATCACGTGTCAGCACCTGGCGGGGATGGCGCAGGAATAATTCCAGCAGGTCAAACTCTTTTGCCGTTAGCGAGATCAATCGATCTGTGCGATGCACTTCGCGCGTTTGCAGATCCATCGTCAAGTCAGCAAAGCTCAACAATGGCGTACGCTCGGATTTTGTCCGGCGCAGCAATGCCCTTACTCTGGCCAGCAATTCATCCAGCTCAAAAGGCTTGGTCATATAATCATCGGCGCCAGCATCCAGGCCCTGTACACGATCGTCCAAAGCATCATTCGCGGTCAACATGAGGATCGGCATCGTACAACGATTTCTCAACTGCTGCACAACTTCCAAACCGCTCATACCTGGCAGCCGCCAGTCCAGCATAACCAATGCCGGACTATGGTTCTCAGCAATGATGATCCCGGTTTCGCCTTCCTGGGCCGTTTCTACATGATAGCCGGCCTGAGACAACGCTTTCTCCAGGATGCGCGACAAAGTTTTATCATCTTCAATGACTAAAATTTTTTCGTCCATCTGCCCCTCCACACTCTTAATATACCATATCCCTTAACATTCGTTAACCTTTTTAATGCTTTCAGTTTTTATCATTAAAATGGTTTTTTCATTTTACATCAAGGAATATTTGTCATTTTCCAGGACTCTCTTTCCTCTAAGGATAGTATCACCATTTTATGCGCTATAATCAACCCCATGAACATCACTAATTTGCGGCTGCCGGTGTGGGTCGATCAAGCAGATTCTTTCCAATCCATGATCGATGACCTCCGGCGAAGCCCGATCATTGCCGTTGACACCGAATCCAACAGCCTGTTTGCTTATCAGGAACAAGTTTGCCTGATCCAGTTTTCTACTACAGATACAGATTATCTGGTCGACCCGCTGGCAATCCAGGACATGAGTCCGCTGGGCGCTATCTTTGCAAACCCGGACATCGAGAAAGTTTTCCACGCGGCAGAATATGACGTGATCTGCCTGAAGCGGGATTTCCAATACGAGTTCGACAATCTGTTTGACACAATGGTTGCCAGCCGCATCCTCGGCCGGGAAAACCAGGGCCTGGGGGGGGTGATCAAAGACCTGTACGGGATCAAACTGGAAAAGAAATACCAGCGCGCAGACTGGGGTATGCGCCCGCTCAAACCCGGCATGCTGGAATATGCCCGCCTGGACACCTATTTCCTGATTGATGTACGCAACCGCTTCCGCGCGGATTTGCAAAAGATGAACCGTTGGGAAATGGCACAGGAGGATTTCGCCCGTTTGTGCAGGATCACCGTGCCGGAGAGTAACGGGGAAAAAGATAAATGCTGGAAGGTGCTCGGCAATGAAAAACTAAAACCCGAACAGCTTGCTGTACTGCAAGCCTTGTGCGCCTATCGCGAAAAACGCGCCAAAGCTACCAATCTTCCTGTGTTCAAGGTACTCAACAACAAGACCCTGCTGGCAATTGCCAAAGCCATGCCGCGAGATCTTGTCGAACTTGAGAATATCCCCGGTTTGAGCAGAAAGCTGGTAAATCGCATTGGCACAAAACTGATTAAAATCGTTGAGAATAACCGCAGGCAAAAACCCTACAAGCGTTCGTCTAATCATAAACGTCCTGACCCCATCTTTGCAGCCAGAGTGGAAGCCCTGCGAATGTGGCGCAAAAACGCCGCGCTAAAGATTGGCGTTCCCTCAGATGTCATCCTTCCGCGGGAAATGATGTATGAGATCGTTACTGCTGATCCCCACAATCTGGAGGCACTGCGGCCTGTTTTGGCTGACTTCCCCTGGCGGTTTGAACAATACGGCAGTCAGATCATGAGCACCCTGCAAGAACTCATTCACAACAAACATGTAATCACAATAGCAGAGGAAATCCCCATGAAAATTTATTTTAATGGCGCTGCGCAAACGGTAACCGGTTCGCAGCATTTACTTGAAGTTAATGGTCATCGTCTTTTGCTGGACTGCGGCCTGTTCCAGGGCAAACGCAGTGATACCTACAAGAAGAACCGCGAGTTTGCCTACGACCCTGCTGAAGTAGATGCTGTGCTGCTGTCACATGCTCACATTGACCACAGCGGCAACATCCCCAATCTTGTGAAAAACGGCTTCCATGGCCCCATCTACGCAACCGATGGTACCTGTGCCCTGGCGAAGATCATGCTGCGTGACTCGGGCCATATCCAGGAAGCAGATGTGCGCTATGTGAACAAAAAACGCCGCAAGAAGAATTTGCCCCCAATGGAACCACTGTATACCATCGAAGACGCTGAACAGGCAGTGGATCTATTCCAGCCGGTGGAATATAACGAGCAAGTTGAAGTGGCGCCGGGGGTGGTGGCGCACTACGTCGAGGCAGGCCATATCCTTGGTTCTGCCGGCATTGTGCTGGATATCGAGGAAAAGGGGCGCAAACTGCGCCTGTGGTTCTCCGGCGACATTGGCCGCCTGAAACTGCCCCTGCTGCGCGACCCGGTGCTGCCGGAAAACGCGGATTATCTGTTGATGGAAAGCACCTATGGCGACAAAACCCATCGCGACCCGGAAGATGCGTACATCGAATTCCGCGATGCAGTCAAACGCACCGTGGCGCGCGGCGGCAAAATCATCATTCCCTCCTTTGCCGTGGGACGCACCCAGGAGCTGGTCTACGACCTCAACCGGATGGTCACTGAGAAAGAAATCCCTCATATCCCGGTCTACGTGGACAGTCCGCTGGCAGTCAATGCCTCCGACGTGTTCCGCCAGTTCTCCCGGTATTTCGATGAAGAAACCCGTGAATTTGTAGAGGCAGGCAATCATCCTGCCCTGTCGTTCAAAAACCTGACCTACACCCGCTCGGTGGAAGAGTCAAAAGCGATCAATTACAAAGATGGGTCAATGGTCATCATCTCTGCCTCTGGCATGGCTGAGACTGGACGCATCCTGCACCATTTGAAGAACAATATTGAAGACCCAAAGAACACGGTTCTGATCGTCTCCTGGCAGGCGCCGCACACCCTGGGACGCCGCCTGGCCGAGCGGGAGAAAGACATCCGCATCTTCGGGGAAGAATACAAGGTCAAAGCAGAAGTGGTTACCATTGGCGGTCTTTCGGCACATGCCGGGCAGGATATGCTCCTCAAGTACGCTGCAGCTTCTGCGGATACCCTCAAGCACATCTTCCTGGTGCATGGCGAACCGCGCGGGGCGATGCCCTTGATGGAGAAGATCCAGCGACCGGCTTTAAAGCAGTCACCTTCCCGGAAAGGGGCCAGGTCGTGGAAATTTAGCGCACTCTCTGCTATAATTGGCCTGCTTAACCAGGCAGTATGGAGAGGTGCCAGAGTGGTTGAATGGGGCGGTCTCGAAAACCGTTGTGGCCTTCCTGGCCACCGTGGGTTCGAATCCCACCCTCTCCGCTGAAACAAACAAGCCGGACGGCAATACGCCGTCCGGCTTTGATTTTTAATAGCTGCTGCCAATCTCTATACTATAGACCTTTCACCCACTCCAAACCCTTCACCGCAGCCGCATCTTCTGCCAGCGCAACGCCCTCCGCACCCAGGTAGGCGAGGAAATGCCGAAACGCCTCCTGCAGCGCGTCCTGCATTTCAGCAGTCACTTCCACATCCGCTTCCCACCACCAGTTCTTGATCGTCATCAGACCCTTTTTCTTGTCATGTCCGGGCTCAAAGCGGGCCACAAAGCGGTCGCCATACCAGCACAGGCAAAACATAATAGCCATACTCCCGCTGCGCAGCGGGCTTATATACTTCCCAGCGGTAGTTGAAATCAAACAAGGCTTCGATGAAGCGCCTGTCCCACAGCAGGTTATCCAACGGGGCAATGATCGCTGCCTGCGGGGCAGGGTCCAATCTCGTCCAGGCTTTCCTGCAAAACGGGCAGGTCGACGCTGCGCAAATAGCAGGGCCACTTGATGCCCGCCACCTGCACTTCGGTCAGCTTCCCTTCCCCCAGCAGGCGATCAACCGCTGCCTGGCGTTCCCTGCTTTTCAGGCCATTGATCCCCACCCACGCATCCGAGGCGCGGTTCCACAGCAAGCCGACGCCGCCAATGCGGCGCAGCAAGATCCAGGCGTAGTAGTCTTCCTGGGTCGGGATTGGGGTCCGGGACGGCAAGCAAGTCAGCGGGCAGGTGGCGGTCTGGCGAGGTCATATACCTTGCGGGTGTTTACCTTGTGATGGATAACCATCTCTCCGCTGAAATACATCGTCTCCAGTGCAGCGCGTGACACCCGGGTTGGCCCCCAGGGCCAGCTAATACTGTCATCAAACGCAAGGTCAATGGAAGAAAGCGGACCACGCTTGCGGACCTCTTCACGCACCAGCGGCAGGAAAGGCAGCAAATCTTCGCCCTTGTTCTGCTGACGATGCAGCTCGGCCTCCCGCCGGCGCTGGAAGTAAGGCCAGTCTGCGGTGGGATAAATCGACATCACCTTATCCCAACCATCCACCAGCAGGCGGTCTTCATACAGCAGTTCACGCAGCATGTCCGGACGAAATCCAGCTACCCGGGATTGCAGCACAAGCTCGGAATTATGACCAACGATATTCAATGGATCGTATTGGATACAGCCCAACCGCGCAAAACAGGCCATGATGTCGGCTTTTCCCTCCGCATCGCGCGGCGGATACAGCCCCTGGTGTTTCAGTAAAAAGCGGCATGCCTGGGATTTGGTAATCTGGATGGTTTCCATATCATCTCCGGAGGGTCGTGGGTTTAAACACCTCTGTGTCGTCCCGCCAGGTGCCGGGAGGGGATAACAAGCACCCCAAGGAAAAACCTTGAGGTGTTTGTAAAAGTAAACAAGTTTGAATCTATACGCATGTCACCCATGCGCACAACAAATGAGATGAGTAGACTACTCTGCTGGCTCTTCAACGGCCGAAAGCATGCTTTCAAGCATGAATTCAAGCGCCATCGTATGACTGCATCGTCCACGCGACTGGAAAAAATTGCAATCGCAGGTCATTTTACCATTATCAAAAGTAACACAATGTGTGTTGTTTTCACCTTCAACATTGACAACAAAAGATTCAAATTGAAAACGATCGCGGCCTTCTGCTGCATAGCGTTTGGCCTTCTCAATTTTGCCAATCATGCCAGAGTCCATATTCGTAGTTCTCCTTTTTGCTGCAGATTTAAACACAAGACACGCCGAACACCGGCGTGCCTTGAAATTTACATATCAAATTGTTTTCCAGTAATACTCGCATAATGATCAGTATTATCCTTTCAATTCGTTGACAATAGTATACCAGAAACAGAAAGCCAAAAGCAAGAATTTCATTTGTCAGCCAATCGCTCTGCGCAGCATAGCCATTTTTTGCAAGCCGATATATTATTCCCCCGTCTCAATGATCTTCTTCAGTTCTGCACAAACCAGTTGATAATTTATTTTCATTTGATGCACCAATGAATTCATCCCTTCCAATTCAACATCTTTGCCACGTTGTTCAATGATCTTGCACACATTTGCCAATTGCCGGGCCCCCATATTCAAACTTGCGCCTTTCAATGAATGGGCTGCTTTTCGCAAACGCTCCGGGTCAAATTCATCACTGGCAGCCTGAATTTCAGCAACCGCACTTTCCGTTTCTTCCAGGAAAAGCTGTGAAAGTTCAACCAGTACATCCATCCCGATTTCATCCCGCAGCAGCGCAATCGTTTCCGGATCAAGCGCAGAAGGAAGATCACCCTCAGACAAATTCTTTTCTGGTTGCAGATCATCATCTATTCCGATGCGATCAGATTTTTCCAACATCTCTTGAATTTCGCCAAAACGTATCGGTTTCGTGATGTAGTCATCCATCCCTGCTTCCAGGCACAGATCTCGATCTCCCAACATTGCGTTGGCTGTCATCGCAATGATGCGAGGCTGATCTGCCTTTGCAAAATTGGAACGGATCCGCCGCGTCGCTTCCAGACCATCCATTTCGGGCATCTGCACATCCATGAACACCACATCATATAATTGCCGGCCCAATGATTCAATTGCTTCAAGACCATTGCCTACGGCGTCGGCACGATATCCCATTTTTTCCAATACCCTAATTGCCAATTTTTGATTAACAGGGTTATCTTCAGCAATCAATATGCGTAAAGGATGTCGATTCCCCAGATCATGGTCAATCTTGCTGGTTTTCTGGTTAACTTTCAAATTAACCTCCGTTTCTGATGTGCCTAATGCTTCAACAAAAGCTTTGTACAGGCGGAACTGCTTCACCGGTTTGGATAGAAATACCTGGAAATGAGCAGTTTCCAACTCTTGCTGACGCTGCTCAGGTTTTCCAACTGAGCTCAACATAATCAAAGGCATATCCTTTGATATTGCAAGCGATCGAATGGCCAATGCCAGTTCAATACCATCCATATCCGGCATTTGCATATCAAGGATACCGAGATCGAATTTTCGCCCGTTCCTCAAATGATCCAGTGCTTCAGCGCCTGATTGGACGGGCAATGCTTTCAAACCCCAGTTGCGGCATTGCAAGCTCAAAATTCGACAATTGGTCGGGTTATCATCGACGATCAGCACATGTTTGCCTTGCAATTGGCTCGCGTCAAGTACCATCTTATCATCAATGGCTTCTGCCTGGGCGGCACTGGCCTTAATCTCAAAGAGGAAAGTGGATCCTTTTCCTTCCTCGCTTTCAACCCACATGGTTCCGCCCATCAATTCCGCCAGTTTTTTGGAAATGGCAAGCCCCAGGCCCGTGCCGCCGTATTGGCGGGTTGTCGATAGAATCAACCTGAGAGAAAGACTTGAATAACCGATCCATCCGGTCTTTGGGAATACCAATACCAGTGTCGCGCACCTTGAATAACAACCGGTCCTTTTTCCCCGGTACCTGGCTTACCGAAACCACAACTTCTCCTTGCTCGGTAAATTTGACGGCATTGCCAATCAAATTGACCAGGATTTGCCGCAATCGTGTCACATCCCCAACAATATAATCTGAAACCCCTGCCTCAACACTACCCAACAGTTCCAGTTTTTTCTTGAACGCCTTGGCACTCAAGAGATCCAAAGCATCCTCCATGCAAGTTCGCAGATTGAAAGGCTGCTCTTCCAATTCCATTCTGCCGGATTCAATCTTGGAGAAGTCAAGAATATCATTAATGATGGTCAGCAAACTTTCCCCGCTGATCCGGATGGTTTCCACATATTCATACTGCTCATGGCTAAGCGGGGTATCCATCAGCAGCCCGGTCATGCCAATGACACCATTCATTGGCGTACGGATCTCATGACTCATGGTGGCTAAAAACTCGGATTTGGCAACCACTGCAATTTCTGCTTCTTCTTTGGCCTTTCGAAGGTTTTCTTCCATTGTCTTGCGGCTTGAAATATCCTGAATGGAAACAAAAACTTGCTCCCAGGTATCCTGGAAATCGGGCGCCACCGAAAGGCTCAATAGAACATCTAATTTTTCTCCATCCAGCGCAGATTGTTGAATTTCCGCACTGTAATGCAATGCTCCATTTGCCAGGTCAATCAATTCCCGTTTAAAGGATTCCTGTGAAGCTATTCCCAGGATTTGATTCAGCCCTTTGAAAATCAAATCTTTTGTCTCAGCCTTGTACAAAGCCAGAGTTGCCTGATTGACATTGATGATCTTGATCAAACCGGCGCAATACCCAATAGCATCCGGATGTTCATCAAAATAGATCTCAAAATCCGAGATTCCGGAGTCTTTTAAAGCGTCAAAATATTCCTTGAGCGCTGAAAAATCCTCTTCCCATAAAGCAATCGGAGAATCCTCAAAAAGGGATCGGAATCGGGCTTCATTTACCTTAAGTGCCTGTTCGGTTTCGCGTTGTTCGGTGATATCGGCCCCCGACGAAACCACTATGGCCTGATTGTTTTCGTCAATTACGATTGTGTTGGTCCAGGAAACCAGGCGTTCCTCCCCAGAACGCAACAGAATGTGATTTTCATTGCGCCCGCTGGCTTTTACATCACCATCAATGATTTTTTCCAATAGATTATCAACATGATCTTGATCCGATGCGGGAACAAAGTTTTCCATCCAATCCTTCCCTACAATCTCGTCTTCGCTATAACCCAGAGTTTCACAGCCTTTGCGATTGATACGCAACACTTTGCCTTTGCTATCTAATGCAAGCAAGATCACTCCTGCGGCGTCAAAGTATTTTTGTTCCAGGTATTTTTGCTTGCGCAGCTCAGCTTCCACCCGTAGACGATCAGAGATATCATTGTAAATAGCTAACGCACCCTGTACCTCACCGTCAATGATAATGGGGACACCATACACAGCCACAGGAATTAGATTTCCGTCTTTTTTCTGCCGGTGCGTAGTTCAATCGGGCCGTATCGCCTTGCTTCACATCCTTCGTCACTTTCGTAGCCGCTGCCAGCATTTCCGGAGTTGAGATCAATTGGTCCAAATTCTTGCCAATTAACTCCTCTGTTTCATAACCAAACAAATCACAAAATGCTGAGTTAGCAGTGACAATTTCGTCATTCGTATTCAGGGAGACAATGGCAAGCGGGCTGTGATTAAATAAAGTCTGAAAATATTCTTTCTGTCGATGGATTTCATCTGAACTGGCTTCAATGCTTGCTTCCAGGTTTTGGGCAATCGCTTTGAGATGTTCGCTATCCGCAGCAGCTCCAATAACTTCAAATGAATAACCGCTGGCCAAAAACATTACGGCAAGGGAATATCCATATTCTTGCAGGTAAGGTAGATTTTCCAGGATTCCCGCAAATTTCAATGCATCCAGAATACCTGCGGTGAGCACCAGCCCGAAAGCAATGATCAGGGAGGCAGCCTCTTTCAAAGAGGTTTTACGAGCATATGCGATTATGGCATATAGCAAAATCGCGGCGATACTGAAAGAGAAAGGAGAGATCAGATCCAACAAAGGTCCAGGCGTGGCGCCTTCCAAAAGAACCGGGGATTGGAATAAGCCTGAAATTACCCTTGGGCCAATATTCCCTGTATCCCAGAACAGGTTTTGAGGATTCAGGATCATTAACAGCGAGTAAGCGCCAAACAGGATCGCAATTACTCTGAACAGAATTTTAGGCAAAGTTTCTGTAGCAGAATGTATAAACCAAAATAATGAAAGCAGACTTAGGGTCTGGGCAAAGGTATTGGCTTGCTGCCAAAAAACGACGGCTGATGTTGCCGTTGAAACATAAATGCCGGCCGCCGATAATACAAACAGACCTGTGCTCAAGCTCAACGCACAGAAGGACAGATATTGAGGGCTACGCTGCTTCAAAATATACAGCGAGATATGATACCCTGCAATGGATAACACTGCACCTGAGATCATGGCTGGAAAATAAGCAACCAGATTACCCAAAACCACCTTCCTTTTTCACAAGCCCCGGAAATGTCTTTCTATAAATAAGTATAATCTTTGGAAAGGGAAACGAGTATAAATTTGAAATGAATCTCTACTTATAGGATAACAGAAAAACATGTCCAGACAAAAATATATGCTAAAATACACCGTACTACCCCAATCCTTTTCAAAACTGGGGGTAAATCAATCTGGTAATTGTGGTATATGATACCTCTCACTCGTGAACAATTGGAAGAACGTCTGGTAGCACTGCATCGCGCCAGCCTGGATCTTGTGCGGATCAAAGATATTCCGCTTGAGAAGCTGCTGGAACGCATTGGCGTGGAGGCCTGCAAACAGGCCGGCGCCAATTTTGCCGCTGTTGGTGTTATTGCTGAAAATCAGAAACTGGAGCAATTCATCCCGGTGGGCAAAGTGGGTGATAATATTCAACGCCTGGAACGATCCCAACAGGATGAATGTGTCATCCATACCTTCCTGGAAAACCCTTCTCCCGTACGTATTGACAATATGCCGGATGATCTGCGCGATTTTGGCAGCCCGGCTTGCGCGCCGGGGGTCAAATCCTTCCTGGCAGTCCCCATTCAATTGGGTGAAAACCAGTTAGGGCAAATCTATCTCACTGACAAAAATGAAGTGCAGGGCTTCACAGCAGACGACCAGCAGGTGATCGAAACCCTGGCCGCCTATGCCGCCATTGCTATTGCCAATACCCGTCTCTATAAGGAGCGCGTTCAGCGCGACCATATCCTCACCCGGCGAAACGAGAATCTGGCCTTGCTCAATGAGCTGGTGTCCACTCTGGCTTCGTCAACCAGCATTGATGAGATCCTGGACAACTCCCTTATTCAGGTGATGGACAACCTCAAGCTGGAGGTAGGTGAGATCTACCTGCGTCAGGGCGACAGCAAAACACTGCGTCTGGCGCGCCATCGCGGCACAATGGTCAAGCAATTATGGACAGATCACTCCTTCCGTTTTGGCCAGGGTCTGGTCGGTTCCACTGCCCAGATCGGCCAATCCCGGCATGTTGTCCTGTCCAAAAATGATGGCCACGGACTTTCTGAAGAAGCCCTGCTCAGTGGTTTTCACCAGTTGGCCTGCTGCCCATTGAACGGTCGGCAGGGCGTGCTGGGCGTCCTGTGTGTCGCCACCTGCGACGCGCGCCCGCTGGACGAGATGGAAATGCAGTTCCTGTCTGCGCTGAGTTCATGGGTGGGCACTGCCATTGAAAATGTGCAGGTAAACCTGCAGCAGCGGCGCATTGCCGTGCTGGAAGAACGCGAACGGATCGGCATGGACCTCCATGATGGGGTCATCCAATCCATCTATGCTGTCGGACTGATCCTGGAACATGCCCGCTTATTGATGGATGAAGACCAGGAACGCGGTAAGGCCCGCATTGAACAGGCCATCGGTGATCTGAACAATACCATCCGCGACATTCGGTCCTATATTCTCGACCTGCGTCCGCACCAGTTGCATGATGAAAACCTGATCCAGGGCATCAAGCGCCTGGTCATTGAGTTCCGCGCAAATACCCTGATCAATGCCGTCTTGCAGGTGCCAGGGGAAGAGCTGGGCAGTCTGTCGGGTGAGCGGGCGACTGTCTTGTTCCACATCTGCCAGGAAGCCCTGGCAAATGTGGCCAAACATGCCCGGGCATTGAACGTAGATGTGTGCCTGTGGGCGACAAGCGAGCGCATTCCTGCTTGAAATCCGGGACGATGGACGCGGGTTCAACCTGGACCAGGTGAAATTCACCCTGGGTCACGGTCTGCCAAATATGCAAACCCGTGCCCGAAATGTGGGCGGTGACGTCGACATCAGCACAGAACCAGGAAACGGCACCAGCATTCTGGCCTGGGTGCCGTTCTCAAACGAAGGGTAATTAGCGATGAGTCAGCATTCTGACAAGGCTGCCTTGCGCGGCGAGCCTTCTTACGTATGGCGCGCCGGTCAGGAACGCCGCATGGCGATGATCCAGCAAGCAGCCGGAGAACGGCTGCAGGGTCGCATTCTGGAAGATGGCTGCGGTGTAGGATCCTATCTCACCCGGCTGGCAAAAGACGCATCCCTGGCCGCTGGCCTGGAAGTGGAATGGGAACGCTGCCGTGAAGCGCGGCAATTGGGGGGAGATGTGCTGTGCGGCGTTGGAGAGAAATTACCCTATCCTTCAAATACATTTCGATCTGGTCTTGAGCCATGAAGTTTTGGAGCATGTGGCAGGATGACCGACAATCAGCGAAGGAAATCGTGCGCGTGCTGCGTCCGGGCGGACGACTGGTGCTGTTTGTCCCCAACCGCGGATACCCTTTGAAACCCACGGCATCTACTGGAAAGGGAAGTATCATTTCGGCAACAAGCCCCTGGTCAATTATTTGCCGCGTGCCTGGCGGGACCGTCTTGCCCCGCATGTGAACGTCTATACCCGCCGGGATCTGATGCGTCTGTTTGATGGCTTGCCAGTAAAAATGGTCGAACGCAGAAACCATCTTCGGTGCATACGACAATATCATCGCACGCATGCCCGCCGTCGGGAAAGTCTTGCGCGCCGTTCTGCAATTTCTGGAAAAAACCCCCCTGCGCGCATTCGGGCTTTCTCATTTCTGGGTAGTAGAGAAAATCGAAGAGCTAAATTCGCTACTAAATATTACGCATAAGAAAAAAGAGCGTCTCTTCTGAAAATCAGAGACGCTCTTTTTTTCCTTATGGCAAAGGCCATTAAAACTTCCGTGACTGACGATTGTTGGAGGATTGATCTCCGCCGCTAGCGGAGAGGCTGTGGTAAGTGGGTTCAGGACGGCGATGTTGAGTATCATTATTCGGATAAGCATTACGGGGAGCAGCTGCGCGAGGGGCAGCATTGCGGCTGGCAGCCGGGTGAGGACGGGTCATCCGGTTATTGGTAAGCGGGACACTGTTAGTGGTATTCCGGGAATAGGAGGGACGTTTATTGATTCCAGAACAATTTTTCTCCAGCCACACTCAATGTACCAATGATGAGGATGCGGATCACCCAGACCATCAGGGCAACGAAGATGGGAACAACTCTGGTCAGGGTAACCGGATTGATCACAGCAGCACTTTGCACATTGTGGGTAGCAATTGCCATGGAAACGCCCCACCAGGTGAGAAGTGCATTCATGATGGCTGCCAGGAACCATGCCCCAAACAAGTACCAGACAGCCTTGGGCTCGTCACGTCCCTGTTCGGGGGTGAACAGGCGGGCAATCCCGGCAAAGTCAATTCCGCAAAACGCCATTGCCAGGATAGTTGACCAGCGGAAACCAACAAATTTCAAATCGCCTAACAAATCCCGAAATGCAAAATCGGTGGTGCTGTAATTGAACATTTCGAACGCAAACAATGCTGAGAAGATGATGATGCCGAACATGGTGGTCGGCTTGAATATTCAACTTCTTCAGGTTGGGGAAGACGCTGCTTCCTGAACGTGTTCCTGATAAATTCATGGCCAATCCTCCTTTGGATTACTTTCTCCGGCCTTTTGTGAAGGCAAATTCCAATTTTAGAACTATGCGTTCTATTTATTGAACACATTATAGAACAAATATTCCAAGAGAGTCAATAGGCAATTTTGGAAAAGGAAAGTCAAGACCGTGAACCAGAATAAATTCGATTGGAACCAAGGTCTTTCGTCAAGTTTTAAAGTTTAATCAAGTGAATAAAGCGGCGTGTAAGAAGCGGCAATGCGATCAATTCTTCCTGCTCAGCAAATGACATGGGCGTGAAATTCTCACATGCATCGATCACATCTGGTGTGATCGTCACATCGCAAGGCGTACAAATGCCGGTAATGCCCTGGCTGAGCGCAAAATCAACCGCTTTCTGGATCATTTCCTTCTCAGTGAAAGGCTGATACCAGGTGTTATGCGTTTTCTCCAGCTCTCCCCACGGGCCGCGGGTGATGTGTTTAATCCCCATCATGCCCACATCTTTCTTCTGGCAGTCGCAATCAATTCCTGTGCTGCCTCGCGATAACGTGGGATTTGCAAACTGCACAAAATTAACCGGAAACAAAACACTGTCAAAATCAAATCGCCGCAACGCTTCCAGAAAAACAGCAGGCGATTCAATGCCATGTCCGGTAATACCGATATACTTCGTCAAGCCCTTCTCTCGGGCAGCGACGATCGCTTCCAGTGCGCCGCCCTTTCGGGTTACATCATCCAGATCATCCATACAAGTCACAGCATGGAACTGGTACAGGTCAAAATGATCGGTTTGCAGCCTGTCAAGAGATTCCCTCATTTCGCGTGCAGCGCCTTCTTTGGTGCGTTCCATCGTTTTACAGCCCAGGAAAAATTTATCTCGAATGTCATGGAATCCAAGGTGAGATGCGGTCCTCTGCATTCCCATAGGTCGGGGCAATATCAATATGGGTGATCCCGGCATCAATCACCTTCTGCATGGCAACATCCGCTTCTTCCTGGGGGACAAATCCCAATGCACAGGCGCCAAAAATTGCCACCGTGCTTTCATGTCCAGTGCGTCCAAAACGTCGCTTTTCCATTTCGTCTCCTTTTTTTCTACAAACAAATCAGGCTAGCTATCATTCAAGTTCCAATCGGTAAACCTGAAACCGTTTATACACCTTTGCTCCAAGTCGGGTAGCCAGGGCCGGGGTGAAGGGGTTATCAGCCGAGGTTAACGACAGATCTATCCAGGCAAACCCGCGGCTGCGCAGGCGTTTGATCAATTCATCCATTAACAATACTGCTACCCCGCTGTACCCCCAGTATTCTGGCAGCACCAGCACACTTTTTACTGTGGCCGAATTCAAATGTTCCCCGCATCCCCAGCCATAATTGCAGGTAATTCCAGGGGTAGCGCAACCCATTCACCTTGTGAAAGGCCTCATTGTAATTGGGCAGTCCTGGCAAAAACCCCACCGTTTTGCCATCCACATCCGCAAACAGGATCAATTCCGGGTCAGCCAGCGAGCGGAATGGCCGGAATGAAGCATCCACCACCTCGCGCTGCCACGGGCGGTGATCCGGCAAGTGAGCCAGGGCATGGTTGAGCAGGTAATGCAAATGATCCACTTCCTCATCCCAACGGTCAAAATCTGCCGTTCGCACCCTCACTTTCCCCTTCTTTCTCACCTTGTCCGCCAGCATGGAAAGCCGCTGCAATTCCGGGCGCTCATCGCGTATATCAATCGCAAAAGCCATATTGTGCCCGCGCGCCGGCAGAAAGCCCATGCTCTCTACAAAACCCTGATAATATGCCGGGGTATGCCCGCACATCAAAGCCGGCGGGCGGTCGCGGCCTTCGACCAGAATGCCATAACTGTTTTCAAAATCCAGATGAAAAGGTCCATCCAGAGCTGTCATTCCCCGCGCCCGTCCCCATTGAGCGGCATGCTCCAGCAGGGCGTGCGCCACGCGCTCGTCTTCAATGACCTCGAAGAATCCAAAGATGGCATCCTTGCGATCTCGCTGTGCATTGGTTTTATGATCCACTGCGCAGCAAATCGTGCCCACGGTCTTGCCTCCCTGCCAGGCGATGAAACATTCTGCTTCGCCGCGTTGGAAGAATATGCCCTGGTTGGGGTCAAGCGTCTTCCTGCGGTCAGGCAGCAAGGGCGGTACCCACAGCGGATCATCGTGGTAGATCTGCCAGGGGAACAACAGAAAGATGCGCTTTTCACGCCGGGTTTGCACCAGCCGGATATCAATGGGCTTCATGCAATTTCCTCCAGTTGAGCTGCCCGCCGCTGCTCCAGGTCACTAACCAGGGAGGAAAACTGTTTCCGGTTCAGCGGATATTTGATCGCAAAGATGATCCCGGCAGTCAGCAAGATGGCGGGAATGGGGCCGATCACGATGCGGATGCCCCAGACAGCGCTCTCTGGCTGCTGGGCCGCGTTGGGGATATAGCCGGTGGCATCCAGCACCAGCAGGGCCAGCGGGATGGCGATCGAAGAAGCCACTTTCTGCGCCAGGGTGATCAGGCTGTAAAATGTGCCTTCATGTCGTTCTCCTGTCTGCCACTCATCCCATTCAATGGCGTCAGGAATGATCGCCCAGGGCAGCACATGCGCCGCCCCGACACCGATGCCGGCCAGCAAACACATGAAGAGGATCAAGGGCAAGGGGCTGGCCTGGTTCAGAGTGATCAACATCATCTGCACCACGGCCCAAAATGCCACGCCAAAGATATACGCCCAACGCTTGGAGAAACGCTGCGAAACCCAGTTCCAAAATGGCAGGGCAAACATGGCAGTCACAAAAATGACAGCCATGATGATGTCACTCTCTGCTTCGCGCTGCACGATGTATTTGACAAAATACAGCAGCGTCGTCTGAAGGATATCCATGGACACCCATGTGATAAGGAAGATGATCGCGCCAAATACAAACGGCCGATTTTTAAAAGCCGCTCGCAGCGATTCTTTCAGTTTTGGCTGCTCCTGCGCCATAAACTCCGGGCGCTCCTTTGTCCCGAAGAAGACCGCCAAGCAGAGGCACGGCACTGACCACGGCAAAGACGATTCCCATCAACAGGAAGCGCGACACGTTCTCCGGCTGAATGCTGCGAACAATCATCACCGGCACGATAAAAGCGATCAGACTGCCGAGGATGGAGAAGAACATGCGATAAGAGGTCAGCGAGGTGCGCTCATCATAGTCATTGGTCAGTTCCGGGGTCAGGGCAAAATACGGCATATAGACAAAGGTCGCCGCAGCATCAAACACCAGATAGGCGACGGCATAGTAGGCAGCCAGCGCCACCGGGCTTTCCCACGGCGGGCGCACCCACAGCAGGGTAAAGGCCAGGGCAAAAGGCAGTGCGCCAAACAACAGGAAGGGCCGCCTGCGTCCCCAGCGGGTGCGCGTGCGGTCCGAAATATGGCCAATCAAGGGGTCATTGATATAGTCCCAGCTTCGCCCGATGAAAATCGCCGCGGCGGCTGTGGCGGGGGTGAGCCCGACCACATCTGTGAGGAAGATGGCGAAGTAAGCAGCCAGAATGGTGGAGGTCAAACTGAAGCCGAGATCTCCAAAGCCATAAATGAATTTCGTCTTGCGGGAAAGTTGATTGGTCATGGAAAATTGGTCTCCATTCGTAATAAATCCGGTGTGCAGCAAATCAATTCAACCCAATATCCTGATTATAAAGGAAAACCGCTCACGAAAAACTTGGAGTGAGCGGTTTGATGTAGTCTTATTTTAGGGCTTACCCGTTAGCTGCAGCAGCAGCCAGCGGCTTGCGTTGTGAAAACACATACATGCTAATGCTGGTTATATAAACCATGTAGGCAATCACTTCAGTCAGAGAAGGGTTGCCGTTATACCCAACAAGTGCTTTCAGCAGCAAACCCAGGGTGCCTTTGTCACTCAGAATGTGGTTGATATTCCAAACCTGTTCAATGATTGAAGGAATCACGCCGGCTTCATTCAGTTCATGTACGCCGTAACCAACAAGTCCAGCTGCAAAGATGATCAGCAGTATGTTGGTGACCTGGAAAAAGCGGCGTAAGCTTAGCCTGCTTGTAGATCGGAACAAGAGGATGCCCAACACTACTGCACCAGCCAGCCCAAACAGGGCGCCAGCCAATGTTTGCAGGGGACTGGAGGTTTGCTGCACAGCAAACAGGAACAGAGCAAGTTCAATTCCTTCCCGAAACACCGCTAAGAAAGCCAGTGCAAACAAGGCCTTACTACCGCTGCCGGAAGCCGCCTGTTTTGTCTGTAATTCAACTTCCTGCTTCAGATTGCCTGCCGTGTTGCGCATCCAAAAGATCATCCACGTCAGCACGCCGGCAGCCAGAAGCATGACGATCCCCTCAAACAACTCTTCAGCGAGTCCTTCAAATTTCGCGCCAAGCGCATTGAGGATCAGTGCCGCGGCTACGCTCGACAGAACAGCAATCGCGGTGCCTATCCACACGCTTTTTTTCAGATCAATGCGATTTATCTTGTTAAGAACACCTATTACGATTCCGATAATGAGTGCCGCTTCCAGACCTTCCCGTAACGATAATAGAAAACTTGCTGCCATTATTTCGTTCCTCCAATTGTTGAATCAGGATCAAAGCCGATCCTGCGGTTCGTTTTATAGGCAGTGTGATAAAATCGAATTACCACAGCCTTAAATGCAAAGTTAGTATATACTAATTTTCTATATTAATACAGGGTAATATTCGTCCTGAGAAAGCGGATAGATGTCACATAAAAATATAAAAGAAAGCGAACCTCGCCCAACGCACACCATTGAAGATTATTTAATGACCATGTATGTAATGGAACGCGATCAGGGAGAAATCGTTGCTGCCCGTCTGGCAGAAATGATGAAAGTTGCTCCGGCGACGGTAACCATGACCCTGAAGCGTATGGAGCGCGATCAATGGATCAGCGGCAAGAGCCGCAAGGAGATCCGCCTCACAGAAACAGGCCGCGCAGCCGCCCGTTCAGTGATCCGCCGCCACATGCTGACTGAATGGCTGCTGGTCAAAATTTTCAAAATGCCGCTCTCTGAAACCCACGACGAAGCACACAGGATGGAGCATGCCATCTCGGCCCAACTTGAGGAGCGCATGCGCGATATTCTGGGCGATCCGAAACTCTGCCCGCACGGGAATCCTTTTCCCGGCAATGAGGACCTGACCAAGGATTGGGTGCCCTTGACACAGGTGCCGGCTGGCGAAGTGGTGATCATCCGCCGAATCCATGAATTTGCCGAAAATTACCAGGAACTGCTGGCATTTTTAAGTGGCAAAAAAATTGAACCCGGGGTGCATGCCCGGCTTGTTGAGTCTTTGCCAGTCAACCAGACGGTGACGATTGAGATCGATGCAGAATTGATCAGTTTGGGATTTTCGGCGGCAGAATATGTACATGTGGAACGTCAAAACTAACAGATTTTCCAGATTAGGGGAAACATGATCTCACAGGAACAATACCAGCATTTTCTTCATCAACTGCCTGTATTGCGCACAGCAGACAGGCAGCTAGCGCGTGAATTTCAGCAAACCGTTTCTTATACCCGTATCCTGGCAGGGAGAGATGTGTTCGCCGAGGGGGACACTGTCGATTCGATCGCTTTGCTTATCTCGGGTGTAGTACGCGTCTATAAGATCAGCGAGACAGGGCGGGAGATCACGCTCTACCGCTTCGGGCTGGGGGAATCGTGTGTGCTGACGGCCAATGCCATTCTCAGTCAAAAAACCTTCCCTGCCATTGCTACCGTGGAAGAAGACGCCGAAGCGCTCATCATCCCTGCGGATGCATTCCGCAATTGGGTAAACCGCTATGATATCTGGCGGGATTTTGTATTCGACCTGCTTTCAGACAGGCTTTCAACGATCATGACCGTGATCGATGAAGTTGTCTTTCAACGAATGGACCGACGGGTTGCCCTGTGGCTGCTCAAACAGGCTAAGACCCAGAATCCCGTTCTGGTAACCCACCAGACGATCGCCGCCGACCTGGGCAGTTCGCGCGAGGTGATCAGCCGCATTTTGGAAGATTTTTCCAGGGCGGGGATCATTGAATCGGGGCGCGGCGCGATTAAAGTCCTCGAAATAGCAAATTTAAAAGAGCGTTCCGTTATGTGACTTTATCACAGACAGGATGATTTAAATCTCCTATAATGATTGTAATGAACAAAAACTTTCAATCAAAGGAGATTTTTCTATGAAACGCAATATGTCAAATGTTGACCGCATTGTGCGGATTGTGATCGCAGCCGTGTTCGCTTATCTGTTCTTCAGCGGTACTGTCAGCGGTGTGTTCGGTATCATCTTGTTGGTATTGGGTGCGGTTTTCCTCCTGACTGCGGGGGTCGCTTTTTGCCCGCTGTATGTACCCTTCAAGTTCAGCACGTACAAGGATAAAAACAAGTAAACTGCAGCAACCCGGTGCATCCAACCTGACTCTGAATGTCCTGTTGGAAGAAGAGACTGCTCACTGAATTCAAATCAGTGAGCAGTCTCATGTTTAACGATGAATTGAAATAGCAAAGATTAACATGCAAGGCTTGATAGATCCACCGTCTGCATGGCGCCATTCACCCAGCTCTGGATCACCTGCGGCACGCGGAGCTGCTCTTCTCCCTCATACAGCGCCTGCATGCCGTCAAAATCACTGTACACATCCTGGGCCGCTGCAGCAGCGCGGTCCACAAGAGCGTTATCCGCTTCGCTCATCTCCTCATCCCGTTTGAGCAGGACGCCCCACATATCCCAGGGCAGCAGTTCCACCTTGTTCAGCGCAGCCAGATCACGCAGCACATTCCCGCGGACGAAGTACCAGCCGTGCATGTCGAAGATGCCAAAGCGGTCAGGGTCTGCTGCACCGCGGCGACACATCTGCCAGGCCTGCCCGCCGGTGAGGAAGTGCCCGGGCTTGATGTCCAGCGGATTGAAGCTGACATGAAGCTGCTCGCACTGGAAGTCATCCAGTTGGGCATCCACCCACAGCCAGCGCTGCTCATCGGCGTTCCAGTACTCCACCACCCAATGATCCACCACCTGATCCGGCACAAAATAGGTGGCGAAACCGCAGCGCGCGCGGGCGGGGATGCCCTGATGCCGCAGCAGAGCCACCGTCAGGGTGGTGAAGTCGCGGCAGTTGCTGATCTGCCGCTCAGCAGGTGTACGGGGCGTAACCAGCCCGCCGGGCTGCGCGCCAGGGTCAGGGCCAGTTTGTGCGCCGCATGCCGCACCTGCACCTCTCCCTGCCGTTCATCTGGCACAGGGTAGCCATAACGATCCGCCCAGAAGATATGCAGATACAGGTTCTGGACAAGCTTGCACAAGCAGGCACATCCTTGGGCAGACCGCCCAGTTCATCTGCCAATGCTGTCAGGTCCGTCATCATCCCGGGCTGAGCATAATACGAAAGCATACTGTCCTTGTTTGTCATTTTCACCTCATAATTACTAGAACATTTGACCAATACTAATATTATACAGCCTCCAGCAAGGGGAGAGTCAATGCAATACTCTAAAAATACTGGCCACCTGACCGATGTCAACATCCTTGCATATCTGTTATTATATATTCAGACTTGTCTGAAAAACAAACTTGTCTGAAGCTATTTACTCAGTAAATAGGAGTATAGAATGAAACAGAACGATCAATTCAAAGAACTTGCCAAGAAAGCCTACCTCAACTATCACGAAGATGGCATTGTAGACCTCATCATGGGCACAGCTGCCTGGGGCTGCCCTTTTTTTTGCCACCGGCAGCATTGTCTTCAATATGTTCACCTGGATGCCAATGCTCTTCTTCATGCCGCTCAAGAACAGGATCACCTTCCCGCGCATCGGCTATGTGAACTTTGGTACCCGCCGCGGCCGGCCGGCGCGCATGATGATCTTCATGATCGTTACCATGCTGTTGGGCATATTGGTCCTGGGCACCGTCTTTTTCCTCAATACCGGCCGCTTAGACCCTTCTGTCCGCAGATGGCTCGGGGAACACCTCATCCTGATACTGGGGTTGATATTTGCCGCCATCCTTCTGGCCGCCGGGTTCACAACCAGCATCCGCCGGCTGTTCATCTACGCTGGTCTGTGCGCAGTTTTCTTTATCGCCGGCTTCCTGCTCGAGCTGCCCGAATTTGCCGCCTTCATGGCACTGGGTGCTGTTATCTTCATCTCCGGCATTGTGCGGTTAGTACGCTTTGTTCGCAAATATCCCATCCCCGCTGAGGAGTAAACCATGGCTGACACGAAAACGAACATTCCCAATGAAGACCTGCAGCCCATCGGCGACATCGACCGCACCGTACATTCCCCTGCCCGGCTGATGATCCTGGCCCTGCTGTCTGTGGTGGAAAGCGTGGACTTCACCTTCCTCTCGAAACAGACCGGCCTGACGCGCGGTAATCTCTCCTCACACCTCGGCCGACTGGAGGAAGCCGGATACATCCAGGTGGACAAGGAATTTGTTGAACGCGTGCCGCGCACCCTCATCCGCCTGACCAGCGAAGGCCGCGAGGCCATCCAGACCTACCGTGACAATATGCACCAGGTGCTGGATAGCCTATTGAATGAGTGAATTCGTGCAAAGGAGAAAACAATTGAAAGAAACGGTGAAAACATCGGCTTTCCTTGTCGCATAGATTTGTCAAAAACCGGCCACTGTGATACTCATAGTGGCCGGTTCTCTTATGTAAATATCCTTCAAACACAGAACTATTGGATGAAATAATCTTGAATATCCGGGGAAAATCAATCCGCCGGGAAATACTTTTTTATTCCCTGAGACCAGGTGGCTTCTGCCTGACGTGCCACTTCTTTTTCATCAACACCAATCAAGGTATCATCCTGATAGCGGACTTCTCCATTGACCATCGTGAGCCACACAGGTCCGGTGGCGCCAATTCTGGCGATCATATTCCTCGGATCATGCAGCGCTCCCGAAAACTCCAACCTCTCGGAATCGACCATAAAGAGATCTGCGCATTTCCCTGCCTCCAACGATCCAATATCACTCCTTCCCAGCATTTCAGCGCCGCCGGCAGTTGCGATCTTTAATATTTGGTAAGACGATGCAGAGCCTCCCCGGCTCTTGCCATGAAGCGTCTGCAGCACATAGGCCATGCGCATGGAATCCAGCAGATTGGATCCATCGTTCGTCGCCGAACCGTCACAGCCGAGACTCAACCGCATTCCCGCAGCGTCCATGGCAAGGATATCAATGATCGGAAACCCACCCAATGCGGCCGGCGCAGGGCAATGGGAGAGACCGGTTTTCGTATCTTGCCATGACGCGATATTCATCCGGGTTTAGTTCCCACCCATGGGCTACCCACACATCCGGACCGACAAAACCGATCTCTTCACACCAGGCCAATGTTCTCATTCCATAGCGCTCGACCATTCCGCCATTTTCTCCCTCGCCAAGATGTGTGTGTAAATACACGCCATGTTCGCGTGCCAGTTTGGCCGAACTCAATAAAGGTCTCTTTATAACAGTTGATCGGCTGGCATGGCGCAATGACCACCTGGCGCATGCTGTATGGCTTTGGGTCATGATATTTATGTATCAAACGTTCGCAGTCTTGCAGAAACTCGTCTGTGGTTTCAAGCATCTCATCTGGAATGGTGCTCCCCGCACTTTTGGGCAGTGTATTTGTGCCCCTGCCGGCGTGGAATCGAAGGCCAAGCTGTGAAGCGGCATCCATCTGTCGATCGATCAACTGCTTATCGGCCGACCTTGGAAAAACATAATGATGATCAAACACGGTTGTGGCGCCATGCTTGAGCAGGTCAGCCATCGCTACCAACGACGAGTAATAGACCAGATCAGCATCAATGTGCTTAAAAATCTCATAGATAACGCCAAGCCACTCAATGACAGACATATTGGGAAAATCAATGGCAGCCAGATTTCTGACGAAGGTTTGGAAAAAATGATGATGGGTATTTACCAAACCAGGGTAAATGAACTTGCCGCTGGCATCAATCGTTTCGTCAACTGCCGTCTGAATATCCTTGCCGATGCTGACAATTTTGGGCCCCTCGATCAGGATATCACATCCATAATAAACATTGTCTTCAGCATCACAGCTTACGATTGCGCCAGCATTTTTAATTAGCAATTTCTTGTCCATCAATTCACTCCTCCATAATAAGTGATCCTGTAACAAAAATTCTGGTCTCATGCACAATAACTTTTAACGTCATGGTCGTCTCCATCGCACCGCCTCCCCATTATAATCTGAAGCAACGAGTTGAATCCGAATTTCCGCGATGACAATCTCAAAAAAAATGCCTTGATGTAGCTTGCATCAAGGCATTTTTGCTTATACTGTTTTTGCGACAATGACGTCAAGTGCGATTATACGATGCAAAGAGTTGTCCTAAGCCATCCAATCCAAACGGATCGAAACAAACTGTGTTGAGCCTCATATCAACAGGCGTATCCAACAACTCTCCTTCCACGATACTCGAATAGGGTAGTCCGGCCTAGAAGACGATTTGCCTGGGTTAAATAAAGCCTATCCAGAACACCATCATCAAGAAGCATGTGTAGAATTTGTGGTCCTGCCGCTGAGTAGATATTCTGATAACCCAATTCAACCATTTGTTGCACCATCTGGTCCCCTGCTACACGACTTTCACCAGCAACGATCACCTGTCCAGCTTTGGCTTCGATTTCTTTGACACGCTCCGGGTCAGGGTTTGTCGTTGTGAACACGAACACCTTACGCCCACCAGACGTCAAAACGTCTGGAATTGGAAAACGCAAACTGTTGCTGACGATGGCAATGTCAGGCTGGGGTGGCAAATTATGCGCCAGTCGCCATTCTTTCAGATCGGCATATTCAGGATCATCCACTCGAAGAATTTCCTGCACGCGGCCTTCAGCCCAATCGCGCAAATAGCGCCCACTGCTGATGATGATATCGGCCTGAGCCGCCAGTTCCTGGAACAAGCGCCAATCCCGTTTATTGGCGATATTTTTAGGAACCACCAGCCCGTTCCCATTGGAACGGGGAACGGCAATACGCCCATCAATGCTGGTTACAAAATTGGCATATACAAATGCGCGTCCACTTTTCAGGGCGTACTGCCGAAGATCGTGTGAAAGATAAAGACCTTCAAGTTCCCTTTCATCAGCAGGAAGGGGGTAGAGTTGCAATATAGACTGATCCATTTAGTCACTCCTTCCAGGCAAATGGGAATACACCAGCATGCCTTACAAGATCGACAAATCGCTGTATTGTGCCAGGTTTCCGCATCAATCAATCAATCGATGGCCGTTGATATGGTTCATAAACTCTGCACGCGTCTTAGGGTTGTCCCTAAAGACATCCAAAACTGCGCTTGTGGTCATGCTCGCGCCAGCCTTTTTTACACCCCGCATCATACTGCACATGTGTACACCATCAACAACCACAGCAACACCTTTCGGATGCAGGGTTTCTTTGATAAACTCTGCAATCTGTTTTGTCATTCTCTCCTGCACCTGCAAACGACGGGCAAACATATCAACGATGCGCGGAATTTTACTCAAACCGATCACTTTACCATCAGGAATATAGGCTACGTGTGCGCGGCCATAAAAGGGAAGCATGTGATGTTCACACATACTATAAAATTCGATGTCTTTAACAATAACCATCTCATCATAATCTACAGTAAAAAGAGCACCATTAATCATCTTGACGGGATCAATGGTGTACCCTGCCATTAATTCATCATACATACGAGCGATCCGATCAGGCGTCTTCACCAGCCCTTCTCGTTCAGGATCTTCCCCAATATTTGATAAAATCCCGTGAACGGCTGTCTTTATCGCTGCGTGATGCGCATTCTCGTCACCATAATTGTCATCAGTATTTGGATTGATTTCAGTTGCAGTTTCCAAATAGGTGAAATTCATTGTATCCATATTAATTCTCTTTCCTTTGGTTTTAGAATTTAATTGTTTCCTGCATTCCTGTTGCGATGAAAAATCTGTCAGCAACACTTAACAAGGAGAACACCAATAATTTTTTCTGCTTTTTTAATATCATCTTGCTCCAAACAATTCAATATCGTCTCGGCGGATGATTGCCTCTGTCGCTGGATTGAATTGAAGAGCGATTTCTGCTAAAGTCACTTTGGCCTCAGGATGCACATAATCTGGCGCAATTTCGGCCATTGGGATGGCAACAAAGGAGCGCTCCAGCAATTCCTGGTCAGGGATATGGCGCGAACCAACGGAAACCACATCATGATTGAAAAGCATGATATCGATGTCAATCGGTCGCGGCCCATTCTTGTTTTCTGTCCGGACTCTGCCCAGGGAAGTTTCGATCTGCGTTATTGCTTGCTGACGTAAGGTCCTTGCGGACAATTTTGTTTCCAGAATCACGGCCGCATTAAGAAAATCTGGTTGTTCAGTAAAACCAACTGCAGCGGTTTGCCAGACCGATGAGACAGCTTTGATCTGGCCAAACCGAGCCAGCTGTGCAACCGCTTCTGGTAGATTGTGTTCCGGTTCAATATTGGAACCCAAAGATAAATAGGCCAGATTGGCTGGGGTGTTTTCAGACATCATTCCTGCCTCGTTCAATGGTGATTCCCACAGACTGGGCGAAGCGCAGTGCGCCTGGTTTTTCTACACTCACGCGCACACTTTCTACTTGTGGATTTTCCAAACACAAATCAGCGATTTCAGCTGCCATCTTTTCAACCAGAAAGAAACGGGATTCTTCTACCAGTGCGATAATACGCTTCGTAATGGTGCGATAGTTGACAGCATCGGTAATTTCGTCAGATTCCCCAGCAGGACGCGTATCGGCAAACAAGGTCAGGTTGATCAACACATCCTGACGGTTACGGCGTTCTTCATCATTAATACCGATGATGGCCCTCAAAAGCAAGTTTTTTATCTGAATTTGATCTTTCATTCGTTTCTCTTATTGTTATTTCTTTTTCCGCAGTAAATTTTCTCCAGGCTGGATGATCATGTTTGTCATTCGAACCACCATAACCTAATCATTAGTCGTACTTGCCCTGAAAAATCTTACGTAAGTTGATCATTTTCGTGAAAATAGACGGTGAGCTGTTCTGTTCCATGAAGGAAACCCTGGCGATGATTATCGCGCGTTTTTTTCTTTTCAATCGTATTTCTTTCTATCCAGCATTATCGAATTCTGCCAATTTCTTTCCCAGGAAAATTCCGAGCTCCTCACGAAGCGATCACAACACACAAAATCAGGTATCATATTAACAGTACAGCTTTGTTCATTCCACAACAAATAAACGGAGCAAACCATGACGGATATTATCACCGCAATTCTGAGCGTGGTCGAGATCATCCCCGCTTTCGTGAAGATGATCAACAACCGGGCCGCAAACAGCAAAGGCATGGAAAGAGGCCTGATCCTGGGAAATGAAGGCAAATGCCGAGCTGATCCAGCTCTATCTGGATGGTGATGGCGATCTGGACAACATGATCCGGCAGCTGGAAATCGACAAACTGGAAAAAGCGCTAAATTCCGATTTCAAGTTCACGACGATCAAAAGGGGCAAGGTATCAGAAAAATCAACTGGTGATATTGCTTTCTTCAAAAAATACATCGGATGGACGACAGAGGAACTTTTCGAGAATTTATTCCTCAAGATTGAAGTACTCAAGAAATTCGTTGAAATGGAACCGGAAACTTTTCGGATCCGCAAAAATGTACGACTGATCAATGTATTGAAACTGATCAAATTGATCATTATCCACATTGGTGAGTAAAACTTTACAGAGAGGATTTCATCCGTCCGATTCCCTCAACTGGCGATGCACGTCACTGAATGTCTCGACACCAAGAGACACAAACAAAAGAGAGCCTGGCGTTTCCGCCAGGCTCTTCGTTATGATTATGTTGTCCTACCGAACATCCACCAACACTGCGCGGATGACACGACGGGAAGCGTATTTCTGTGACAAGTCGCTGTAGTCTTCACAGGTAACCAGCGTTACCCAGTCGTAGGTTTCTTCCTTGAGGACGGAGTTGACCTGCCACGGTTGAACAAGTTTCGTCTCGCGCACCTGGTAGGTGTAGGTCAGGCCCCAGGCCTGGATCTGGATCATATCCCCATAAGCCAAACTCTTGACATTGGCGAACGGACCGGGCAGGTTATTGGCATCCCACACGTGACCGGTAATGACTGTATTGCCATTCCAGGTGGGGAAGGCGGTGCCCGCCAGATAGCCGGCGTTGCGTCCCAGCCAAGTGATATCCCAGCCGTTATCGCTGAGCGGAACACCAACGATGGGTGTGCTCACACCCAGAGACGGAATTTCAAGCATCATCACCGTCTCGGTGTACTGCATGTCCTGCGGCTGCTCGGCCAGCGGGGTAACCATGCCCTGCGGGAAACCCGTAGCGGGCAGTTCGCTGACTGCGCCAACGGTGAAATTGACCACCGTATCACTCAGACCGCCATTCAGTTCCAGACCAGAAAGGTCGGTGATCGAGGTCGTACCGCACACAAAGAACCGATACGTGCCTGCCGGCAGCGGAATACCGTTGTTGATATTCAGGGTGGCAATGAAACCGCTGGTATTGGAATAGGCGGCGCTATTGATCGGCACTGAGAAATCCGCGGTACTTGCGCCGGCAGCACAGCTGGTTGTCTGGAAGCCATCGCCCATTGCCTCCAGCAGCATATAATTATCGGTGTTGTTGGCGGCGCCAGCAGTACCATCATTCAGCACATCTTTGCTAAATTCAACAAGGATCTGCGTCGGTCCTGTGGTCAGGCTTGAACCGTCTGCCGGGACAGTATTGGCGCCAAAGAGCACCACTGGCGGCGTAACCCATTGCCAGACCAATCATCACCGGGTCATGGTCGGAGGCGCGGTACGCATCTGGCTGGTAAAGAGGTAGCCTGATTGTAATCGTTATAATCCAGCGCAGAGGGTTCATCGGCGTTGATGTGCCACTCGACCACGCCCGTCACCTGCCCGGTCAAGCGAAGCCGTTGCCAGCGCGTGATCCAGATAGCCACTTTCCCCGTTGAAGACATACGAATAGGCATCCGCGCCGACGAAAGGCTCGATCAGGTTGGTGTAACCGCCGCTCGTAATGGCCGTGATGGGGTCTTCCATCGCGTAGGCATTCAGGTCGCCGATGATGAGGAAGTCAGGGTCGCCACTGCCGGTGGGATCTGTCGCCAGCCAGTTGACCAGCGCAGTCGCCGCGCTGGTACGGGTCAGATTGCAGTTCCCCTGACCATCGCCGGTGTCCGGAGTCGCCCAGATCATCGCAATCCGAGCCTTTGGATTTGAGGTGGTTGACCGCGACGGTAAAGCGCTCGCCGGTGGCAATTTCGCACAAAAGTCTGCGCCAGCGCCGGGCGGTTCTTGGTATCGATGAAACGTCGGATCCACCGACGAATCGAGGATGGCAAAGCCGCCCAGCGGGGTGACGGTCGCCGGGCTTGTAGATAAAGGCCACCTTGATGGCATCCGTGCCAATCGTGCCGGTGCTGATGACGGCATAGGTCCCAGCCCCGGCGGCGTCATTCAGGCCATTCACCAGGTCTGCAGCGCGGCATCGGTGGGATGGTTTTCCATCTCCATCAGGCCAATCACGTCAGCATCCATCGCGAGATCGCGGCAATGATCTTGTCGCGCTGGCGGATGAACTCTTCCGCCGTATCCGCGCCACGGCAGTCCATATCGCCGACGGCCCGCAGATCGGCGCGCCCGTATCGATGGTGGTGAAGTAGTTGAGGACATTGAAGCTGGCGACCTTGAGCGTACCGCCGACGTCCGGCGGGCGTGGCGGCGCGGTCGTTGACGCGGGTGAAGTTCACCGCTTCCGTCGGGTGCAGTTCGTAGGCACCAAAGCCGTAGTGTAAGACACCCGTCAGTGCTGGGGATGGTATCTCCCGCGCGCAGCGTATTGTCCTCACCGATATAGGGCGCACGGGCGGGTTTTGAATCGTGCTGCCATCTTCCAACTGGATACGGCTGCGGTCGTTGAGGTCCTGCAACGCGATGGCGGCCTCGCCAGGCAGAACGACATTGGTCGGGAATATCCAGCCGGTCGTTGACGGAAAGATCCACTTCGCCATAGCGCCCCTGGTAATAGTTGCCGGTGACGTACAGCGTTTGCGGGATGTTGACCAGCATACCCTCGTACTGCTCCCAGACAGTCCAGGCTGGCCACAGGCAGCATCACCGTGGCCGCGGTGAAGCGCGCCCGTACCGCAGAGCAAGACATAGCGGTGACGTTGTTCATTTCCGTCAGATCATAATACTCGGTCACACTGCCCATCACGCGCACCACATCGCCCACATTGACGTCCACAGGAGGGGGCCGGCCGTCATAGACAAGAGAGCCCTCAGAGGTCGCCGGGTCTCCGTCGGCGTCAGCGTCCTCTTCCTGCAAGAAGAAACCGCGCAGATGGCGCTGGTCTGAAAGTCGCCCACGACCACACCCTCGATGGTGTGAACATTGCCATCTTCGGCACTGGCGATCCGGTACCCTGAATAGCGGAGATGAGCGTTAGCCGGATGTACCGCAGGCAGCCGGGACCCCAACCTGGACAGTCACGCTGGCTTCATCATCTTCAGCAGGAGAAGCGCCCATATTGCCGGGCGTTGAGTCTGCTGTCAGGTCTCCGTGGCAGACCAAACTTCCGCAGCATTGTTAAATGACGTGCCATCCGTTCCCAGGCAACGGCAACCTGGATCGGGCAGGTGGCTGATGCGCCGGTTGCCAGATCGCCCACCGTCCAATCGACGTTAGTGCCTGAAGGTGCTGGTGTACCCTGACTGCATGGCCCGAAGTCACGGAGGTTATTTCAGCAGGCATATCGGGAATGTAGTCCCGCACAACTACATTGGTGGCAACCAGCGTCGAACTGACATTGCAAACCGTCAGGGTAAGTTGATCGTGTCCCCTTCATCAGGATTATTGTCATCAACCGTCTTGGTCAGTTCCAGGTCGATGGCGTTGTTATTGCAGACATTGACCGTACCGGCAGTGGGAAGATATTGGGCATACGTGCTGGTATTCGTTGGCCGCCCGTGCCATCAGGACACCGTTCATTCGATTCAGATCCTTATTGCCATTGCCATCCTCATCCACCTGTGGCTGGCCGGCGTTAAGCAGAACCAGAAGTTCAGCATCATCTCCATCATTGGTATCATAGACGATCGCATCAAGCAAATTCGTTATTGAAATAGGGGTATCATTCGGAAAATCCGTATCATCACCAATGAATAATGCCACAGCATCGGCACCGTTCTGATCAAGATTGGTGTCCCGGCTGACATGAAGATCACAATTGGCGACATTGGCTGCATTGCCGCAGATCGCAAAATAACCGTTGGCACCCGTCGTTTGCCCGTCAAGTCAATCGCCCGAGTATAGGGCAGGTCATCACTGCCATGTAAAAAACCACAACCAGACCATCTAACGCAGTATGCCTGGGCCGCCATCGTAGAGTTCCACAAATTCGGCAGTATCTGTGCCAACCTGATCCACATCCACTTCATTGATGATCATATTGGTGGCAATATTCATGCAAAGATTTTTTACACCCGGTGTGGGGTTGAACTGGGCATAGGAACTGGTATTGCGTGCGCCGCCGCTGCCATTGGGACAGCGCTGGCTGAGATTCCCAGATCCTTATTGCTATTGCTATCCTCATCCACCTGTGGCTGACCAGCGTTCAGCAGAACCAGCAAACCGGCATCATCGGCATCATTGGTATCATAGACAATGGCATCCAGTAAATTCGTTGTCGTGATCGGAGTGTCATTCGGGAAATCAGTGTCATCCCCGGTAAACAAAGCCACCGCATCTGCGCCATTTTGAATGAGATCCGTATTGGGTGAAACATCCAGATCACAATTGGCAACATTTGCTGCATCGCCACAGATAACAAAATATCCGTTGGCATCCGTCGTTTGCCCGTCAAGATCAATCGCGGGAGTATAGGATTGATCATCACTGCCATTGAACAAGACCACCACCAACCCATCCAATGCAGTATTGCCTATGCCGCCATCATACAGCTCCACAAATTCCGCAGCATTGGCTCCCGTCTGATCAGCATCCACTTCGTTGATGATGATATTCGGGGCTAGAGCTCGCTCCCGTGGTGAAGTTCCACGTGGTTGCATCCGCAATACCGGCATAGTCATTGCCGGAGAGGTCTTCGATCGCCCCGGAAGGGATGTTGACATAGTAAGCCGTGCTGGCTGCCAGGTCAGACGGCGGATTGATGGTCACATCTGCCCCGCTGACCGTGACCGCTGCACTCGTCACATCAATCGTCTGCACCACATAATTATCAGAAGCGAGATGGATGGTGATATTGCCTGTCCCCTTCTGAACATTCTCATCAAAGCTGATCACCAGATCTGTCAAAACCGCCACGCCGGTGGAATCATCCGCCGGGCTGAGTGTTTGCATGGTTGGCGGTGTCGTGTCGCTGGCAGTGCAGCCAGAAAAATTAGTGCCGTCAATCTTTGTTCCAGGAGAGAACAGTGCCCCGCCGGAACCCGTGGCTGTGCTTGTGCTCCACCAATGGATCACTGCCTGTTCTATCAGGATCACGGGTCAGAGATTGGTTGTTGCCACCCTCACTGCCGTAGGTATACGTGACCACATCACTGCTGCCGTCATTGATCTTGATATCGTCCCCGCCGTTGTTTAATCCAAGTTGGGTTGATGATGCCGTCTGCACAAGCGCATTGCCAAATGTGCCGGTGGGGTGTCGGGCCGCCAAAGACGACGATATTGCAATCCGCCGGAATGATCGTGCTGGCTGGGAAGGTGTGACGCACACCAACTGCGTCACTGATCGTCCAACCGCTGATATCCTAAGAAGCCCCACTGACGTTAACAAGTTCCACAAATTCATCATTCCCAAAATGCGCAGTACCATCCCCATTTGCATCCCCGTTTGTGGAATCCGGGTCTGCCTGCACTTCATTGATCACCATCGGAGGCGGGGGTGTACCAAAGCTCTGCCCCGTGTTGACTGCACCAGAAGTGGCCGTCGCCGAACCGGCCCACGTGAAATCACTGTCATCCAAACCAGGGCCGCCTGTCATTTGCAAAGACTTGCCAACTGGGTCGCCACCGCCCTC
>CAVWEE010000020.1:0-7194 GCA_963753895.1 uncultured Chloroflexia bacterium
CTCCCCGTTCCACAGGGACTACGCCTGTCGCTAACGCGACATCCCCCTTTTACAAGGGGGACATGACTTTACCTCCCTTGTAAAAGGGAGGTGCCGCGAAGCGGCGGAGGGATTGGATTTGAAATCTCCACGGCAAAACGTATTCAACGCTATGAGAAATCAAAATACGTCCTCAAGTCACTATACCCTGGCGCTCATGGCGGGAATGCCAGGTAGGCTGAAACGACCTGTCAGGAGAGATTGCTACCAGCTATAATATACGTATGAAAAAACGAAATTCCTTATTCTTATTGTTATGCTTTGTTTTGTCGGCATGCAATTTTCTTCCTGGGCCAGAGCCGACCGCGATCCCGACGCTGACACCGCTCCCGTCCAGCACGCCGGAGCCGACCGCCACCGCCACAGCCACGGTTACGCTTACCCCAACGCCGACGGAAACGCCTACGCCGACAGCCACCCTGACACCGACATTCACGCCGGTGCCGACGTATGTGGTGCTGCGCGGCAAGGTGATCATCGCCCAGGCAGTGTGTCATCACGGACCGGGGAAGCCGTACCTGTACAAATACGGGGTGTACGAGGGCAGCAATCTGGAGATCATCAGCCGGGTGGTGGGCAGCAATTATCTGGAGATCCAGGCCATCGGCGGGAACAATCCCTGCTGGGTGCGGGAGGATTATTTTGAAATTAAGGGGGATTTGAAGGACGTCAAACCGGTCAATGCCGAAGACGTTGAGCTGCCGTGGTCGCCGTTTTATGGACCGGTAGCGGTACTTTCGGCGGAACGTGTGGGCAATGAAGTGACGGTTGCGTGGAGTCCGCTGGTCTTTCGCGCGGGGGATGATTCCTTACAGGTGCCCTATATCCTGGAAGCATGGGTTTGCCGTGATGGAGAGTTCATCTTCGATCCGGTGGGGTCTTATTTGACGAGAACAACGATCATTGACGAGCCGGGCTGTGAGGAGACTTCCCATGCGCGGGTGATCGCCGCAGAGAAGCACGGTTATACCAAACCGGTGGAGGTGCCCTGGCCGCCGGCGGGGGAGTGAATTTGATCGAAGGAGGGGGATTAGTGTGAATTTCTTTAGAAAATTACTTGACAAAATGGGGGAGGTGATATATCTTATCCCCAGAACAAAATTTCTAAAATCTGGAGATGCAAATGAATGTATATGAGGCAATTGCTAATCGAAAAACGATCCGTGATTTTGCTCAGCAGCCCATTCCACAGGAGGTGTTGAAGCGTATCCTGGCCGCCGGGATGCAAGCGCCGTCTAATAATCATATGCGCAGCTGGCATTTTGTGCTGCTGCAAGACCGCAATAAACGGCAATCTCTTCTGCAACAGGTCATCACCCCGGTTGGGTTAGAAAAGGCCAAAGAGATCATCGACGATTGGGAGATGACAGACCCTGTCCAGCGTGAGATGTATATGGACGGCATTCCCAAGCAATTCAGCATGTTGATGGGGTGCGATGTTCTTGTGATCCCCTGTTATTTACAGGAAACGCCCTTGCTTCAGCCGGAGAATTCTATCTGCTCTGAATGCTTTTGTGTCCATTTGGTGCTGCATTGAGAACATCCTTGTTGCCGCGGCGGGGGAGGGCATTTTTGGCGTGACACGTATCCCTGGAGAAAAAGAGCGCGCTGTGATGAAGGAATTCCTGGATATTCCGGATGGATACGAGATCCCCTGTCACCTTGCTTTAGGGTACCCGGCAGAGGGCGCCAAACGCGCCCGGCAATTGGAAATCAACCTGGATGAGCGTACTCATATAGATGAGTGGTAAGCGGTAGTATTGTAGAATTTCCTTGGCGGTAGAATTACTGTCTGGCTGCCTGGCGCACAGTGCCCCAGTCTTTCTCTGTGAGGGGCGGGTCGGTTTCGCCGGGACGGCGAACCAGCGACAGTGCATCCTGCGGGCAGAGGGGCACGCACAGGCCGCAGCCGACACAGCGGGTTTCGCTGACTTGCAATACGTCCTCCAGGGTGAGGGCGTTAAACTGACAGGCTGGCAGACATTCTCCACAGGCGATGCACAGGTCTTCCTCCACACGATTGACAAAAGCTGAACGGGCGACCACATTGGCGATGCCCATCTCCGCCATGCCGCGCAGGATGCCGCATGAGCAGGTGCAGCAATTGCAGATGTACCACAAGTCGTTCTGATTGTTGCTGACGGAATGAACCAGACCGGCGTCTGCAGCTCTCTTCAGGGTGTGCAGGGCTTCGTCATGGGTCAGGGCGCGGATATCATCTTGGTTGGCGAAGGCATCCGGCTTGTTACTGAGGATCATACATACATCCAGGGGATGTTCGCAGGGATCGCCGATCAATGCTTTTTGTGTACGGCAGATGCAATCAATCACTCCCCATGCCTGAGATTGATTGACCAGTCCAGATGCGCTTTCAAAGGGGCGAATTTCCATGGTATTGGGGATGCTTTCCCCGATGGGGATGACGCGGTGCACCTGGGGCTGAATTTCCAATGCCGTAGTGTAAGCTTTCTGGTAATAGGCTTCGAACAGTGCAGCCATTTCAGCGTCAATGCGGCTGAACTGGGCTTCATAGATGCCGACCACAAAAGGCAAGAGGCCAAAACCGAGGCGCCCCTGGTCTGTTTTGCCGATGGCGATCAGGCCTTTTTTGACCATCTCTTTGAGCATGATGCTGGTATCCCGCATCTCAAGCCCCAGGCGTTTGCTGATTTCCGCCGGTGTTTCCAGTTCGGGCAGCAAACCTGCTGCCAGTTCGGCTTCTTCAGGGGAGAAGATGTACGCCAGAAGCCGCAGATGGGAATCGTCTTGAGCGGGTGGAAAGCGGTTGGGCAGGGCGTCAAGTACTTCAGCCAGGCGGCGGTAGGGGGATGCAGTGTCAAATGAGGGGAGGGCAGTTGTATTCATGGGCTGATTATACAGCATTGTATTTTGCAAGGCATAAAAATCATGCCGGCCGCAGGGTTATTGCGGCCGGCTTATCATTGCCTGTGTTTGTCTGAAGATCACACAGTAGCAATGGTGTTTTTTCTATTTCGTTTTCTACCCAACCATGTTTCAATCGCTTGTTCAACCGCGACGATCAGCACGATCGGGACCAGGCTTTTAAAAATACCCGAGGAAGGATAATCCCATGTCAATGTGAATTGACGGCATTTGTGGCGTGAAATCCATTGTATCGGTTGGCATGCTGGCGATCGTGATGACTGTCACAACGGACCAGGTGATAGGGAGACCGAGAACAGCGGCGGCGAGGATGATGAGAACACGTTGAAGGCTTTTCATGCTTTCACCTCCGGCGTGGCTGCTGTGTTGCGCGCCAGTGTTCGCTCTTTTTGGAAGGGAGCAATCACGAAGCGCTGGACGGCTTTCACGATCCACTTCCAGTGGAGAGCGATGTGCAGACCGGTGATGAGAACCGCAATATTCGCTGTCAGGTTATGGATGGTGATATAGACTGGCGCAAAGGCAATCGTGATGCCCAACACCGGGAGCACCACTTCCGAGATCATCAGCCCAGTGAAAATGATGATCACGGTGTCGATGAAAAACAGGGCATTCAGAATGGCATTGATACGCTTCCGGGCTGGCATTTTGCCGAAGAAGCTGCGGGTTGTTTTATTGATCCAGTCCCAGTGCAGCAGTAAATGCACGATGATCACACCGCCGACGGCAATGCCCAGCCACTCATGGATGGGGATGCCCGTTGAGTACGGAGCGAAAGCTGCCAGAAAGGCGACGAGGGCAGCCATATTGATCCACAGGTTCGTTCTGGCGGGGTTGGTTTTGTGTTTCCTTTGAGTTTTCATTGTCTTTACCTTTATTGTTTACGAGTAATTGATTACAGCTATGATAGCAAGCAGATATTAAGAAGTGCTTTAGATATTGTGGAGAATTGTTATAGATTTTCTATTACAATCAAGGGAATAAAAATTGGTGCTAAGTCTGAAACGGCTCTGGAAAGGCGATGGAAAATGCGTGACAACAACCCAACCGTTTATTCTACGGAGTGGGGCAGGATGTGCCCCAACTGCGGTAATCCTGTCGATGAATGTACCTGCAAACAGCAAAGCAATCGCCCGCGCGGGGATGGGATCGTGCGCGTGTCGCGCTCGTCAAAGGGACGCAAGGGCAAGACGGTCACGGTGGTGACCGGTGTGCCGCTGGATGATGATGGGTTGAAGGAATTGCTGAAGGACTTGAAACGTCAGTGCGGTTCAGGCGGCACAGTCAAGGATGGGGTGATCGAGATCCAGGGAGATCATCGGGATAAAATCATCGCGGCGCTGCAAAAGAAAGATTTTCGGGTGAAAAAGGCAGGGGGGTAAAGCAATTTATAATTCAGGATAAAAAGTGATTAGGGATTAGGCAATCAGGTAATCAGGAAAGACAGCAAGCGGATGTATGCTACTTCCCGTTTGCTGATTTTTTTAACCGGCATGGTTTTTTTCTAGTTCCAGCAGCCACTGCTTGCGCCATTTGCCGCCGCCGTAGCCGCCGAGTTTGCCGTCTTTGGTGATGACGCGGTGGCAGGGGATGAGGATGGCGATGCGGTTCCAGCCGTTGGCAGTGCCGACGGCACGCGAGGCTTTGGGGGAATCGATCTCCCGGGCGAGGTCTTCATAGCAACGGGTTTCGCCGTAGGGGATGCGCTGTAGCTGGTTCCAGACGCGCATTTGAAACTCACTGCCGGGGTAAACCAGGGGAACGGTGAAGGTGTGCAGCGCACCGTCAAAATAGGCGGCCAGTTCCTGCTTGAGATGCTCCAGGTGCTGGTTGCTGCCGGGCAGGATGGGCAGCTCAAAGCGGCCGCGCAGGACGTTGAACTGTTTTTCCAGCCGGCGGCGCTCGCTGAATTCCAGCAGACAGACGCCTTCGGAGGTCGCGCCTGCAATCAGCGGGCCGATGGGGGATTCAATCAATTCGGTGAAAATGCAGTCCATGTTTTCTGCCTTTCCGGGTGGAGTGTTGAAGGTGCGGCCAAAGGCGTCGCGGAATCCACTGTGGGATTCAAAGCCATTGCCGAGGGCGACTCTCATCCAGGGGTTCACCCTCGCGGATCTGGGTCAGGGCTTTGCCCATGCGCCGGGCGCGGGAGTAAGCCTGAAAGGTGACGCCGTAGTGCTTGAGGAAATAGCGCCGCGCGCGGGCAGGGTCGATGTCCATTTCGCGCAGTTCGTAGTCGGGGATGCGCCGGGCAGGGTCTGCTTCGATCCTGTCGATCAACGTCTGCACCCAATCTGGCGGGGTGCCGTTCACAGCCAAAGGGCGGCAGCGTTTGCAGGGGCGGTACCCGGAGAAGATGGCGTCACGGGCGGTGGCGTAGAAGGTGATGTTTTCTTCTTTCGGCTTGCGGGCCGGGCAGGTGGGGCGGCAGAAGATGCCGGTGGTATGCACCGCCACGAAGAAAATGCCGTCATAGGAGGCGTCGCGGTGATAAAAAGCCTGCTTCATTTCATCCAGCGGGGGGAGGTTTTTGATGTTTTCCATGGACTTCATTGTAATGGACTGCGGCGAGGATTTCCACCGAAAAATGGACTTTGAATTCGTCAATTTGTCAATCAGGTAATCAGGGATCAGGAAAAACCCTGCCAGCGAGATTTCACCAGCAGGGTTGATGTGTTGCAGGGGATGGGCTAGTTGTTCTGCTCGAGCTGGTCACAGTAGAAGGTGACGGCTTTGAGCATGAATTCCGCCAGGTCGGGGTGGATCTTGTCGAAGGTTTTGCGGAAAGCAGGGTCGTTCACATACATATCTGCCAGACCGCGCAGTACTTCGATGGTGGGATCGTAGAAGTAGTGCATGTGTTCGTGCCAGTGTTTTACCGATACCTGTACTTCTGGGCTGTCAAAGCCCTTGTCCATGTTCTTGGCAATGTCGACGTAGTTCTGGTGGCCTTCGTCGATGATCTGCTGTTGTTTCTCTTTTGAGTAGCTCCCCCAGCGTTGTTGTGACACTTTCAACTCCTTGTCGCCATAGCGCTGGCGGATTTCTTCTTCATATTCTTTCTGTTTCTCTTCGTTAAAGGGTTCGAAGATTTCATCAGGTTTCATTTCGATTTCTCCTTTGATGTGTGAAATGGTGTGATCAATGGTTGCCAGCAGCTTCTCGAGATGGGCAAGCTGGCCGGTGAGGTTTTCCCTGTGTGCACTCAGGGCCTGGATCATGTCAAACTCGGGCTGGTCAATGGTTTCCTGTATATCGGCCAGACTGAAATTCAGCTCGCGGAAGAAGAGGATCTGCTGCAGGCGCAGCATGGTGTCTTCATCATAATGACGGTAGCCATTGCTGCTGACATAGCTGGGTTTGAGCAGGTCAATCTCATCGTAGTAGTGCAGGGTGCGCGGGCTGACGCCGGCGATTTTGGCAAGTTGTTTGACGGTATAGTCGATCATGGTTCACCTCGATGAAGAGTATAAACTATAACGTAACGTTAATGTCAAGGGGGGATTCTAATAAAATCACGCAAAGCCGCGAAGGCGCAAAGTAAATCCGAATTTTGTCATTGTGAGGTAGCGTAAACGACATGAAATCACCTCCAGTGGCTGTGAGATTGCCACGTCGGGCTAACGCCCTCCTCGCGATGACAGAAAGGTTTGGTACACTGGAAGGGAAGAAATAAAGGAAGGAGCGGAGCTATGGATAAAGCTTGTCTGGCAGAGATTGAAGCGGTCAAGGACGCGCATTTCAGGCAGATTGTGGCGCTGGTGCGGGCGTTGGAGGAGCGGTATGGGCCGGAGGTGCAGCAGGTGATCGGGCATATCCCGTGCGGCCAGGCGCGCGAGAAATGGGCGCAGCGGGCGGACGCGAAGGGAGATCATTCGATGGAGGGACTGCTGGAGACATTATGGGAGCCGTTGAAAGCGCGCGGGTTTGTGTTCACGCGCGAGAACAGGCCGGAGGGGTGCAGTATCGGGTGACGAAATGCCCCAAGGCTGACCTGGCGATTGAGCTGGATGCGGCGGATTTGGGCTTCATGTTCTTCTGCGCGACGGATGCCTGCCTGGTGGAGGGGTGGAATGAGCAGATCGGTTTCCGGCGCACGCAGACGTTGATGGAAGGGGATGCGGTGTGCGACCATTTTTATTCCTGGAAGGAAGATACCGTGGAGTAAATATTCCTTGTTTGCGGGTTTTATTTCCAGGTGTTCAGGATTCTTTTCGTTGGGGCGCGAAAAACGAAACCTTGTCACCTGTG
>CAVWEE010000021.1:0-7550 GCA_963753895.1 uncultured Chloroflexia bacterium
CCCTGTCGCTTTAGCGACAGGGGGATTAGATTTGAAATCTCCTGCGCCACAATGTGATCAACGCTTCGGGAAATCAACTAAGCGTTCAAAAGCTACGATACCACAATCGGATTCAAGAGGAGTGCCCAGGCAGGCTGAATAAGACCTGTTGGGCAAGGGGGAGAGAAGATGGAATACCAATAATGGAGGATTGGCTAAATTGTTTCGCGCGCGGCCTGGGCCATGGCTTCGACGTTGGCGGGGGGGACGTCGGGCAGGACTCCTCGTGGCTGGGGCTGACGATCAGGTGCGGGCCCAGCAGGTCGCTTGACGCGGTGGACCTCGGCGTTCACGTCTTCCGGTGGCCGTGCCAAAGAGCAGCTCTGGGTATCGATGCCGCCCATGAAGGCGATGCGGCCCTTGAAGTCGCGCGCCAGGGTCTCGGCATCCATGTTGGCCGCCATGGCCTGGAGCGGATGCAGGCAGTCCACGCCGGCGTCGATCAGGCGGTCGATCACCTTGTGGATGGCGCCGCAGGAGTGCAGGATGCACCTGGTAGCCGTGGCGGTGCGCCTGCTCGGTGAAGCGGCGGAACCAGGGCATGATGAACTCGTCGAACTGCTCCGGGCCGCAGATCAGGTCGAGCTGAGTGCCAAAATCGTTGCCGAAGAAGAACCCGTCCATCAGGTCGCCGGCCAGCGGCGAAGAAGCGCTCGTTGGCCTCGTAGTAGAACTCGCAGACCCGGTCGGTGACGGCCTGGACGACCTCGGGATGGGTGTACATCTTGATCATGTACTCTCCATGCCGAACAGGTCCATGACGTTATGGTAGAAGCAGGTCCAGAAGCCGCTGGCGCGGTAGATAATCACCGGCGTTGCGCAGGGCTTCCAGGGTGACTTCCTCGTTAAGATAGGCCACATCCGGCCATTCATAGTCTTCCACTTCTTTTGGGTCGGTCATGTTCAGCAAAGGGCCGGCCTGACCGTGAGGGGTTTTCTCAATCCGAGGTCAAAGGGTTTGCGGCCTTCGGGGTGGTTGTAAAAGCCGGGGATGTGGTGGGGGGTGATCCAGCGCACATCATCATCCAGCTTGAGGCGCAGTTCCTCGTCGCCGTTGGTGTCGAAATAAGCGATCCAGGTCAGGCCACAGGTCAACATGGGGGTTACCCAGCCACAGACCGACCTGGTCGGCTGGTTCGCGGGCGATGATATGGCGGGATTCGTTCTCGACTGTTCATGGATTGGATCTCCTTCACGGCAACTTGTCATTACCAGTCATTATAACTTAAAGAGTGCACGGTAGATGGGTGGTCGAGCAGGTGCGGAATCATTTGGTTCTTGTCATGAGGGAAGGTTTGTCTTGGACAGATGTGGGATCTTTAGGAAATCAGGAAAACAGAAAATCATGGTCGATTGCAAACAGATATAATACAAATATGAAGAAACGAATATTATCGCCTATTCTTATTGTTATGCTTTTTCCTGTCGGCGTGCAATTTTCCGCTGGTGCCGGAGCCGACCGTGACTCCTACCTTGACGCCCTCCCATCCAATACGCCTGAGCCGACTGCTACCGCCACGGCCACGGTGACGCTAACTCCGACACCACACGAAACGCCAACACCTACGCAGACCTTGACACCGACATTCACGCCGGTGCCGACTTATGTGGTGCTGCGCGGCAAGGTGATCATTGCCCAGGCGGTGTGTCATCACGGGCCGGGGAAGCCGTATCTGTACAAATACGGGGTCTACGAGGGCAGTAATCTGGAGATCATCAGCCGGGTGGTGGGCAGTAATTATCTGGAAATCCAGGCCATCGGCGGGAATAATCCCTGCTGGGTGCGGGAGGATTATTTTGAAATCAAGGGGGATATAAAGGACGTCAAGCCGGTCAATGCAGAAGAGGTTGAACTGCCGTGGTCGCCGTTCTATGGGCCGGTGGCGGTGCTTTCGGCGGAACGAGTGGGAATGAAGTAACGGTGGCCTGGAGCCCGCTGGTCTTTCGTGCGGGGGATGAATTCCTTGCAGGTGCCATATATCCTCGAAGCATGGGTATGCCGTGAGGGGAATTCATCTTCGATCCGGTGGGGTCATACCTGACGAGAGCGACGATCATTGACGAAGCCGGGCTGTGAGGAGACTCCCATGCGCGGGTGATCGCTGCAGAGAAACACGGCTATACCAGACCGGTTGAGGTCCCCTGGCCGGCGGCGGAGTGAATGATTTGCTGGAATGTAAAAATTCAGGATTGTCTGGCTGCCTGGCGCACAGTGCCCCAGTCTTTTTCCGTCAGGGGCGGGGCGGCTTCGTCGGGACGGCGCACCAGCGAGAGCGCATCCTGCGGGCAGAGCGGCACGCACAGGCCGCAACCGACACAGCGGATTTCATTGACTTGCAGTACGTCCTCCAGGGTGAGGGCGTTAAACTGACAGGCTGGCAGACATTCTCCACAGGCGATGCACAGGTCTTCCTCCACACGATTGACAAAAGCCGAACGGGCGACCACATTGGCGATGCCCATTTCGGCCATGCCGCGCAGGATGCCGCAAGAGCAGGTGCAGCAATTGCAGATGTACCATAAATCGCGCTGGTTATTGCTGACGCAATGTACCAGTCCGGCGTCCGCGGCACTGCAGGGTTGCAAGGCTTCTTCGTGGGTGAAGGCGCGGATATCATCCTGGTTGGCAAAGGCATCCGGTTTATCACTGAGGATCATGCACACATCCAGCGGGTGTTCGCAGGGATCGCCGATCAGTGCTTTTTGCGTGCGGCAGATACAGTCGATCACCCCCCATGCCTGCGATTGGTCCACCAGTCCGGAGGCGCTTTCAAAGGGGCGGACTTCCATTGTATTGGGGATGCTTTCCCCGACAGGGATGACGCGATGCACCTGGGGTTGAATTTCCAGTGATGTCGTGTAAGCCTTCTGGTAATACTCCTCAAAAAGGGCAGCCATTTCGGCATCAATACGATTGAATTGGGCTTCATAGATGCCGACCACAAAGGGCATCAAGCCAAAACCGAGGCGGCCCTGGTCTGTTTTGCCGATGGCGATCAGGCCTTTTTTGACCATCCCTTTGAGCATGATACTGGTGTCGCGCATCTCACGTCCCAGGCGTTTGCTGATATCTGCTGGCGTTTCCAGTTCGGGCAGCAGGTTTGCGGCCAGATCGGCTTCCTCGGGGGAAAAGATATAGGCCAGCAACCGCAGATGCGAATCATCTTCGGCGGGCGGAAAGCGGTTGGGCAGATCGTCCAGGGCTTTGGCCAGTCGGCGGTAGGGAGATGCAGCGTCAAATGTGGGGGAGGAGGAAGTATTCATTGCTTGATTATACAGCATTGTATTTTCATTATTTAAAAACCATAACGGCTGCAAACATACTGCAGCCGGTTTAACATTGTCTGCATTTTTCAATAATCACACAGAAGCAATGGTGTTTTTTTTTTACGTTTTCTGCCCCATCAATCTTCAATGGTTTGTTCGACCGCGACAATCAGCGCGATGGGGACCAGGCTTTGAAAAATCCCCAGGGATGACAGCCCCCATATCGATGTTGAATGCCAGCATGGGTGGATTGTAGTCCATTGTGTCGGTTGGCAGGCTGGCGACAGTGATCGACCGTAACGGCAGCCCAGGTGATAAGGGCTACGAAGGCTGCGGCGGCCAGGAGGATGAGAATGCGCTGAAAGGTTTTCATGCTTTGATCTCCTGCGAGTGGGCTGCACTATTTGGTAATTCTTTTTGTTTGGGAAGGGGGCAATCACGAAGCGCTGAACGGCTTTAATGATCCATTTCCAGTGCAGGCCAACGTGCAGACCGATGAGCAAAACAGCGATATCTGCCGCCAGGTTGTGGATGGTGAGATAACCGGTGTGAAATCAACCATGATGCCCAGGTAAGGCAGGGCAACTTCAGAGATCATTATCCGCTGAAGATGACGATCACGGTATCCATGAAGATGAGGGTATTTAGTAAGTAGTTGATCCGTTTTCTGCGTGGATCTGTGTTGAAGAGGCTGCGGGTTGTTTTAACGATCCAGTCCCAATGCAGCAGCAAATGCACAATGATCACGCCGCCGACAGCGAGGCCCAGCCATTCATGAATGGGGATGCCGGTGGAATAGGGAGCGAAAGACACGAGGAATGCGACGAGGCAGCCAAGTCGATCCACAGGTTCGTTCTGGTGGGGTTGGTTTTGTGTTTCCTATGTGTTTTCATAATTTTCTACCTTTATTGTCTACAAATAATGTGTTGAAAGTATGATAGCAAGCAGATGTTAAGAAGTGCTTTAATATTGTGGAGAAATGATATGGATTTTCTATTACAATCAAGGAAGCAAAAATTTGAGTTCAGAAATGGCTTAGGAAAGGCATTAGAAATGCGTGATAATAACCCAACCGTGTATTCCACCGAGTGGGGCAGGATGTGCCCCAAGTGCGGTAATCCCGTTGACTAACTGTACCTGCAAACAGCAAGGCAACCGCTCGCGCGGGGACGGGATCGTGCGCGTGTCGCGCTCGTCAAAAGGACGTAAGGGGAAGACGGTCACGGTGGTGACGGGTGTGCCGCTGGATGATGATGGGTTGAAGGATTTGCTGAAGGAATTGAAACGCCAGTGCGGTTCGGGCGGCACGGTCAAGGATGGGGTGATCGAGATACAGGGCGACCACCGCGACCGGGTATTAGAGGCTTTGCAGAAGCGGGAGTTCAAGGTTAAGAGGCCGGCGGGTAAGGCAATATACAATTTATAGTAAAGGGAAAAAGCGAGTAGGGATTAGTCAATCAGGAAAAGAAAATGCAAGCGGATGAATTATTTTCCGCTTGCTGATTTTAAATTACTTGGCGTGGTTGTGTTCCAAGTCCAGCAGCCACTGCTTGCGCCATTTGCCGCCGCCGTAGCCGCCGAGTTTGCCGTCCTTGGTGATCACGCGGTGGCAGGGGATGAGGATGGCGATGCGGTTCCAGCCGTTGGCGGTGCCGACAGCACGTGAAGCTTTGGGGGAATTGATCTCGCGGGCAAGGTCTTCATAGCAGCGGGTTTCACCGTAGGGGATGTGCTGCAACTGGTCCCAGACGCGTACCTGAAAATCACTGCCGGGGTAGACCAGGGGAGGGTGAAGGTATCCAGATCGCCGTCAAAGTAGGCGGCCAGTTCCGTTCAGCTGTTCCAGGATCTGGTTGCTGCCGGGGAGGATGGGCAGCTCAAAGCGGCGGCGCAGGACGTTGAATTGCTTTTCCAGGCGGCGGCGTTCGCTGAACTCCAGCAGGCAGATACCTGCGGAGGTGGCGCCTGCGATCAGGGGTCCGATGGGGGATTCAATCAATTCAGTGAAGATGCAGTCTATGTTTTCTGCCTTTCCGGGCGAGGTGTTGAAGGTGCGGCCAAAGGCGTCGCGGAATCCGCTGTGGGACTTAAAGCCATTGCCCAGGGCGACTTCGTCCAGCGGATCGCCTTCGCGGATCTGGGTCAGGGCTTTGCCCATGCGCCGCGCGCGGGAGTAAGCCTGAAAAGTAATGCCATAGTGTTTGAGGAAATAGCGCCGCGCGCGGGCGGGGTCGATGTTCATTTCGCGCAGTTGGTAGTCGGGGATGCGCTGCGTGGGGTCGGTCTCGATCTTGTCGATCAGTCCCTGAACCATTCCGGGGGTGCGCCGTCTGCGGCCAGTGGGCGGCAGCGTTTGCAAGGACGGTAACCGGAGAACATGGCGTCGCGGGCGGTGGCGTAGAATTTGATGTTTTCTTCTTTCGGCTTGCGGGCCGGACAGGTGGGGACGGCAGAATATGCCGGTGGTGTGCACGGCTACAAAGAAGATACCGTCGTAAGAGGCGTCGCGGTGATAAAAAGCGTGCTTCATTTCATCAAGCGGGGGGAGGCTTTTGATGTTTTCCATGGATTGATTGTAATGGACTACGGTGGGGATTTCCACCGAAAAATGGACATTGAATTTGTTAATTCGTCAACCAGGTGATCAGGGATCAGGAAAGACCCTGCCAGCGACTTACACTGGCAGGGTGGATAGCGTTTCAGGGAAAGGGTTAGGCGTTCTTTTCGAGCTGGTCACAATAGAAGGTGACGGCTTTGCGCATGAACTCGGCGAGGTCGGGATTAATTTTGTCGAAGAATTTGCGGAAGGCGGGATCATTCACATACATATCGGCGAGTCCACGCAGCACATCGACTGAGGGATCATAGAAATTATGCATGTGCTGGTGCCAGCGGGCGACAATTTCCTGCACTTTGGGGCTGTCGTGACCGTTGTCCATGTTGTTGGCAATGTCCAGGTAATTCTGGTTGCCTTCATCGATGATCTGCTGGCGTTTTTCTTTAGAATAACTGCCCCAACGCTGCTGTGACACTTTCAACTCCTTGTCGCCGTAACGACGGCGCACTTCTTCTTCATATTCTTTTGTTTCTCTTCGCTGAATGGTTCGAAGATTTCATTTGGTTTCATTTCAATTTCTCCTTTGATGTGTGAAATGGTGTGGTCAATGGTAGCCAGCAATTTCTCGAGATGGGCAAGCTGGCCGTAGAGGTTTTCCCTGTGTGCACTCAGGGCCTGGATCATGTCAAACTCGGGCTGGTCGATGGTTTCCTGAATATCGGCCAGACTGAAATCCAGCTCGCGGAAGAAGAGGATCTGCTGCAGGCGCAGCATGTTGGCTCGTCATAATGACGGTAGCCATTACTGCTGACATAGCTGGGTTTGAGCAGTCCGATCTCATCGTAGTAGTGCAGGGTACGTGGGCTGATGCCAGCGATTTTAGCAAGTTGTTTGACGGTATAGTCGATCATTGTTCACCTCGATGAAGAGTATAAACTATAACGTTACGTTAATGTCAAGGGGGAATTTAATAAATTCAAGCAAAACTGCAAAAACACCCCCTAATTCCTTTTCTTTTCAGTGAGAGTTAGCGTAATCTACTAGAAATTAGCTCGCGCGCCTGTAAATTTTTATTTCGGGCTTAAAGTGGCTCATCGCGATGACAGAAAGGTTTGGTACACTGAAATGGAAGAAATAAAGGAAGGAGCGAAACGATGGATAAATCCTGTCTGGCAGAGATTGAAGCGGTGAAGGATGCGCATTTCAGGCAGCTTGTGGCGCTGGTGCGGGCGTTGGAAGAACGGTATGGGCCTGAGGTGCAGCAGGTGATCGGGCATATTCCCGTGCAATCAGGCGCGCGAGAAATGGGCGCAGCGGGCAGAGGAGAAAGGCGATCATTCGATGGAGGGGCTGCTGGAGACGTTGTGGGAGCCGTTGAAAGTGCGCGGATTTGTGTTTACGCGCGAGGACAGGTCGGATGGGGTGCAGTTCTGCGTGACGAAATGCCCCAAGGCTGATCTGGCGATTTAACTGGATGCGGCAGATCTGGGCTTCATGTTTTTCTGCGCGACGGATGCCTGCCTGGCGGAGGGGTGGAATGAGCAGATCGGTTTCCGGCGCACGCAGACGTTGATGGAAGGGGATGCGGTGTGCGATCATTTTTATTTCTGGAATGAGAAAAGCCGGTCGCGTGAGGTAGATGATTAAATTTTTTTTATTTGGGGGGTAGAAAGAGGTAATGCGGTCG
>CAVWEE010000022.1:0-222373 GCA_963753895.1 uncultured Chloroflexia bacterium
CTATCGCAAAGCTGGGACTCCCCACTGTGGACCAATGCCTCTTTTGGTTGCGCCAGCGGGATGCCAGCTTCAACCTCATCCATCACGTGCAGGCTGTCGCCGCCAGCGCCTATCAAATGGCCCTCTGGCTGCGTGCCAGCGGGCAAACTGTCGACCCCATCCTCACCCATCGCGGCGGTCTGCTGCACGATCTGGGCAAGATCAAATCCCTGCGCGGGCAGTCCGGCGGCCTCAATCACGGCGAATACGGCGCACAACTCCTCAACGAGTGGGGCTTCCCCGAACTGGCCGAAATCGCCCGGCGGCATATGCTCTTCACCATCCATGACCCCGCCCAGGCCCCGCACACTATGGAAGAAAAACTGGTCTACTTCTGTGACAAAATAGTGGAAGGCGCCCGCATCGTCCCCCTGGCAGAGCGCATCGAAAAACTTTCGCAGCGATACACCCAAAATGCAGCAAAGATCCAATCCTGCCTGCCCGCCTTGCAGGAAATGCAAGCAGAGCTATGCCGCGCAATGAATGTGCCGGATGAAGATTTGATCTCCCGCCTGGCAAAATCCCTGCTGGAGAATTAGAAAAAGACCGCCTGCGAGGCGGTCTCTCTTCATCCAAAGTCAATTATCTCCCGATATTGTAATAATTATAAATCGCCCGTGAGATGTCCGCCACGAGGGCATTGACCGGATCAAACACCAACTGGTTAGACTGGTACATAAAAATCGTCAGCACATAATTCCCGCCAGGGGTGTAAATGATGGATGCATCGGCCATGGAATGTAACAGCCCATCCGACTCCTGGATCCAGCCATGCTTATGCCCAATGCGCGTCCCCTCCGGCAAACCAGCGCGCAGCAGCATGGGAATATCATTCAGTACCAGATAATCGATCATTTTCTGACATTCGGTCTGCGAGATTTGTCCGGGCCACACCGCCCCAAAACTACCTCCGCCCGTCTCTGCACATTGATAAATATCATTCATCAACATGCCCATCTCGGCTGGCGTGGTCTGGTTATAGATATCAGGATTGGTCGAAATATCCTCCCGCTGATTAGCAGGCGTCGAAACGCGCACCAGCAGCGGTGCCCCCGGGTAAAAATAACCTGACAGGAAAGTGTTTTCCAACCCCAAAGCCTGCAAGTCCTTGGTCAATTCCAGCGGGCCCAAATTACCGCCCATCACCTGTTCCATCAGACGGTCAGCCGGATCATTCTCCGAACGCTCGATCATCAATTCCAGCAAATTCGTGATGAAATCTGGCGTCGGTTCATCAAATCGCCGGTAGGTCGACACCATGATCGGGATTTTGATCGTGCTGGCAGCCGTAAAAGCCACCCCGGGAGTAACATTCGTGCCAAACTGATAGGCGAAATTGATCTCCTGCTCGGTCTGCAAGTCCAGCAAATAGACTTCTGTCAGGCCGTCAAACCCCGAGAGGTCGATGGTTTGTTTGATCAATGTTTCCAGGTTTTGGAAAGAAGGACGCTGCGCTGCAACCTGGTTATAAGTCAGGTTGACTGTTCGCGCGCTTGGCGAACGCAGTGCCTCTTCAATCAGCACCACTGCCCGGTCAATATCCAGTGATGTGCCCGGTGTGCCAGGGTCGAAATTCACCGAACCGGCAATAGGTACCGATTCTGATGGCGGTCTATCATAACGCGGGGCAATCTCACTGGTGAGATAAGAACGCAGGCGGTCTTCTGCAATACTGGCACTGAGTGGGACAGGCTGCGGCGATGGGCAAATCATTCCATAAATAAGCCCAGAACGCACTCCAGAAGGGCTGGTTGATGCGCTGCAAGTCTGCTGCAGCCAGCATCAACTCCAGATCCAGCTCAAAACCCAGCACCTGCGGTTTGACCTGAATACTGGCGTCTCCATAATGGATTTCAACCGGCACACCATACGCCTGCACCAGACGTTCTGCTGCGGCTTCCTGGGTCAACCCACCCATCGGCACACCAGCGATACGCATACCAGGCGCAAATGTAGACCGCAGTCGGCTGTACCGCACCAACTGATAACCGGTGAAAGCCACCGCTAAAAATATCAGATCCCAGCGATGCCCACCGTAAAATGGATAATGAACCTTTCGATCTCAAAACTACTCCTCATTGCCAAACGCCATATCGGCGCAAATTTGTAACGCCATCGTTTCCCGATTCTACCAGAGAAATGAAAGACGGTAATCAGGCAACCAGGGACATCTAGAAAATCAGTCAGCAGCTATTCCTGGTTGCCTGGTTGACGAATCCCTAATTCCCTGCCCCACTCCATTTGACATTCAGCTATGCCGTGATTATACTTAGCTTCTCAAATAATCAAAGTAAAACTGCTTCCCTGTTGGATTCAAATGTTCCCCGGCAGGAATTCGGAGGTATACCTTGAAAAAAGCAATCATCACCGGCATCACCGGCCAGGACGGGTCCTATCTGGCAGAGCTTCTCCTCTCACAGGGCTACGAAGTCCACGGCCTGATCCGCCGCGCGAGCACCTTCAACACCCGCCGCATCGACCACATCTATCACGATCCCCACAAAGTAGAGGAAAAAGACCGTCTCTTCCTGCATTATGGTGATGTTACTGCCTCCGGCTCATTGATGGATATTGTCTACGACACCCAACCGGATGAAGTCTATCACCTGGCCGCCCAAAGCCATGTACGCGTCAGCTTTGATATGCCCGAATACACCGGTGATGTGACAGGTCTGGGCACCACTCGCATCCTGGAAGCCATTCACAAATCGGGCATCAAAGCCCGTTTCTACCAGGCTTCTTCCAGCGAATTGTACGGCTCCACCCCGCCGCCGCAGAGCGAAAACACCCCCTTCCACCCGCAAAGCCCCTATGCCGCCGCCAAGCTGTATGCCTACTGGATCACCCGTCAGTACCGCGAAGGCTATGACATGTTCGCCAGCAACGGCATCCTCTTCAACCATGAATCCCCCCGCCGCGGCGAGACCTTCGTCACCCGCAAGATCACCCGCGCCCTGGCCAACATCCTTGCCGGCAACCAGCACCACCTCTATCTCGGCAACCTCGACGCCAAACGCGACTGGGGTTATGCCCCCGACTACGTTGCCGCCATGTGGAAACTGCTCCAGCATGACGAATCAATGGACATCGTCATCGGCACCGGCGAAGCCCACTCTGTGCGCGAATTCCTTGATGAATCCTTCGGCTATGTCAACCTCGACTGGCATGACTACGTCAAGATTGACCCGCGCTACTTCCGCCCCAACGAAGTGGACTACCTCCTGTCTGACCCACCCAGGCCCGCACCATCTCTCGGATGGGAACCGCGCGTCTTCTTCAAAGACCTGGTACGCATCATGGTCGATGCAGACATGGAACTGGCTGGCCTCGAATCCCCCGGCGAAGGCAAAGTCATCCTGGAAAAGCACCACGGCGCCTGGCACCGCTGGGAACAGCAGGTCGTCAGCATGGATCAGCCGCAGGCAAAATTCGACAACAACGATAATAGAAATTCAAAAGGCTGCCCTGCAAAAAATGCAGGGCAGCCACTTTTGGTTCACTGCTATGTCGTGACGACTTCAGTCGTTACCCCTCGCAGGCAATGACGATTTAAGTCGTCACTACAATCAGAAAATTATGAATGAATCTTCCTCACTTCCACACTCTAGCCCCTCATCATTCTTATCCTCTGCTGTCTTCTTGCCGCCTGTACGCCCAGCATTTATGACAAGGTCAGCGACGAAATCGAGATCACCTATCAACGAGGAAAGCTTTTCCCCACTCATGTGGCGCGTCCCTGGTGGGGAGACGATCACACTGCACGTTGACAACACATACCGATCAGGAATGGCACTGGATCCTCATGGCGCGCCCGGTTACCTTGCCCTTTGACGAAGACGACTGGCAGAACACCCTGGCAGAATTCACCATCCCCCCCACAGTGAAGATACATTAACCTTCACTGCCCCGCAAGCCGCGGGGGAATACGATATCGTTTGTTATACCGATCTAACTGAAGAGAATCCCGGAACGGTGGGCACGCTGGTCGTTTTCCGACTGCGAGAATTGACCACAACGCCTTATTGATCTTGCCCCCTCTCATGCTGACACTGCGGACAGATCCCGAAAATCTGCATCCAATGATCCTGCGTTACAAAACCTGTATCCTGCTCCACGCCGGAAAATAAATTTCCCAGATCTGCCCCCTCAAAATACACATACTTGCCGCAGCGCGTGCACACAAGAAGATGCTGGTGTCCGCTGCTCGTTGCCACAAATGCCTGGCAGTCCTGCTCGCGGTGGACCCGCTGGATCAATCCCAACTCTTCCAGCTTTTCAATGGTGCGATACACCGACACCAGACCCAGCCTGGGGTAATTCTGCGGGCAATGTCAAACACTTCCGCCGGCCGAAGCAGACACTGGCTGTTGGCAACCACATCGACCACCGCCTTGCGTGCATCAGTCAGGCGATAGCCGTGTTCGCGCAGAACGCTGCCATCCACGCCTGGCTGTCTGTGCTGCCGTCTCTCTTTACAGGTCACGGCGATGCCTCTCTTACTGCAAGAAATTCCACGGGTTGACTTTGCCATACAGGTCACTGCGCAGTTCAAAATGCAAATGTGCGCCGCTGGAGTTGCCGGTGTTGCCCAAGCGCCCCAATCACATCACCCTGATACACAAAAGAACCACAGGCCACATTCAGCGAATCCATATGCGCATACAGCGACTGCCAGCCGTTCCCATGGTCGATCACCACCGTATTTCCATACCCCCAATCATTCCAGCCAGCATACACGACCACACCTGCATCGACAGCAAACAGCGCATACCCGGTATTGCCAGCAATATCAATACCATAATGGTTCGTTTCCGGTGAATAATCATATCCTGACAAATAACGTTCTACCGACGGCCACACAAAAGTCCCGTTGCCTACCGGACCTTCCATGATCTCACCACAAAAACCCGGGCCAAATGTCTTTGCCACTGCAGGGTCATCACGTGTGATACGCGGCGCACTCCACGAGACAAATTCCCGCACACCACCCGGGATCACAATCCATGTTCCTGGCGCAATATTGGGGTTGCTAAAATCGCCAATCGTATTGCGGTCAAGGTCATTGCTCGTCCAGTCGAGGATATCATCCACCGTAACGCCATAGAAATCCGCCACGCCATTCAGGCCATCTCCGGCATGCCATTCATAATAGACGCCATCCACAGGCAGAATATTCAAAATCTTGTCCGGGCTGCAAGCGGTGCACATCATCCGCCAGCACGTAATAATTCCCCCACAGGATCGTCTCGGGATTCAGATTGAATTTCTTGGCGATCTCGAACACCAAATCCCCTGCCTGTACCTCATACTGCGAAATTTCCAGGCGAGGCTGGGTGGGCAGGATAGTATTCATCTTTACCAGGCGCACCAAACCATCGCGATATGCACCGCCATCTGGCATGGTAAGTTCCGGCAATGACGGCGGGGGTTCCGGTGTCGGGGCAGCAGCAGCCTGCACAGATTCAACCATCGGCTGCGGAGAAAGGGTTACTTCCTCATCCAGATAAAAATGCCGCATCACGCCCACCACAATCAAAACCAGCACAATCGAAAGCAGGCTGGTTCCCAGGCGCAGGGAGGTTTCTCCCAGTCCCAGACGGACCAGATTTTCCCAAATTTGCCGCCACTCGCGCTTTGGTTTTGGGTCTTCTACAGCCTTTTCGGGCTGCGGTTCATTTTCAAGATTATTCTCTTGTATTTCTTCTATAAAGTCTTCTTGCATGCAGAGTACCTCTGGTTTGCATGATAACACAAGCCGTAAAAGTGGTCAAACAACCCAAAATGCTCAATTATCGAATATCTGGAAAACTAGAAGATCCGGTTCAGCAGCAAAAAAGCCAGCGCGGCGATCGACCCCGTTGCCGGGATGGTCAGGACCCACGCAATGGCAATATTCCCCATCACCCCCCAACGCACTTTGCTCATCCGCTCTGCCGCCCCTACTCCCGCGATGGTAGAACTGACCACCTGGGTTGAACTGACCGGGCCACCCAGCAAGGCCGCTCCCAGCAAAACAGACGCTGCACCTACCTGGGCACAGAAACCATTTACCGGGCGGATCTTGTAGAACTTCCCCCCCAACGTGCGGATCATTCCCCATCCACCGGTGGCAGTCCCCACCGCCAGTGCCCCGGCACTCAGCGCCACAACCCACAATGGCACCTCAAAGGAAGACAGCGTACCGGAGGCAACCAACCCCAGGGTGATAATTCCCATCGCCTTTTGGGCGTCATTCGTGCCCTGGCTCAATGCCAGGCTCAATCCGGTCAGCAATTGCCCGTTCTTGAAAAACCAGTTGATCCGTAAACTGGCCCTGCGCGCCATAAAATATACCAGCCTGGTGATCACAAACCCTACCAGCATACCCAGGATCGGCGAGGCAAACAAGGCAATCAGAACCATCGCCAGCCCGGAAGGGATCACATGCCAAAGCCCGCCCCCCATAAGCACTGCACCCAGGATACCGCCGACCAGTGCATGCGATGAACTGCTGGGAATCCCAAACACCCAGGTGATGATGTTCCAGATGATCGCCCCGCAACACGCGGCCATGATCACCGGCAGCGTCATCGCTTCCTGCTCAACCAGCCCCTGACCAATGGTTTTCGCTACTGCCACCCCAAACAGAAACGGACCGACAAATTCCGCAACTGCCGTCAGAACCAGGGCCTTGCTTGGGGACAATGACCGGGATGAAATGATCGTTGAAACCACATTGCTGGCATCATGCACGCCATTCAGGAATGCAAAAATAAGTGCCAGTGCTATGGTGATGTAGAGAGCAGCCATCTTATCTCATCCTCAGGTCAACTTCATAATGATATCAGCGACCACATTTGCCGCCTGGTCTTCCATATCTGCCGCATTGCTCAAATGCCGGTAGATTTCCCGTACCTTGAGGATCATCATCACATCTTTCATCGTCTTCGGACCGCGGAACAGGTCGGCCAATGCTTCCCGATAAACTGCCTCGACCCGATTTTCCAGCGCTTTTGCCCGCTGAACATGGTTCGCTGCCGTGGAGGGATGTTTGCTTTTCAATCGCTCAACGGCCAGCTCCAGCTCTACCGCGGCATCATGCAGCAGGGAAGCCATCCGGCGCATGAACACGGTTGGCTTCACCTTCAGGATTTCCATTTCATCCACCGTCGTATTGGCATAATCCAGAATATCGTCAATCTCACGGGACAGGCTGAAGATGTCTTCGCGATCGAATGGCGTCACAAAAGTGGACATCAATTCTTCGATCAGGATGCGGCGTACTTCGTCTGCTTTTTTCTCGGTCGCTGAAATGCGTTTCGCCACCACTGAATCACGCTTTTTGAGGTACACATTCAGCAATTCCAACCCTTCCACTGTCAGGGTAGTTTGCTCCAGAAGCAGGGTCACAAATTTATTCGGTTTGCGCTTAAATATTTCACGAAGTTTTGCCATAGTACTCCTCGTCTGTTAGTTGATAGTGAATTTCCCCTGTTCCATCGCACCAGTATGAGAGGGAAAAGAATTTTACCATATTTGTTAACAAATCCTTAACGACACCTTCAACTCGGGAACTTTACCATTGAGGGGCACGGCATCAAAAGGCGTGTTTTGCGATAAAACACACCAGGAAAAATAGCCAGGATCTTTCTCGTCTTTATACTGCTGGTTTCCAGCCAAGCATCTGAGATACATTCAGGATCGTAAATGCCTTGCGAACATATTGGGCATATTCCAGTGCCTCATTAAGGTCTGCTTCCGTCAGGCCAATATCCTCAGGCTGCGTGGCACCGCCGACGGCCTTGAGCATGGCTTTGATCTCATCCGGTGATGGCACTTGCCTGGCAATTGCCTGAAGGTCCTCCCAGTGCTCGATGATATTGGCCTTCAGGGAACTGTAGCGTTCCTCTGTTGTGCCCAAATGCACTGCCTGCGTCGTCTCGATAAAGTCAGAGATTTTTTCGCCATATCCGCGTTTGATCTTTTGCTTTTCAACTCCAACATCAAACATAGGGACGCTCTCCAGGCGCTTGATCGCTTCTTCTTTGGGCATCTCACGGATCATTTCAAAATACCTGGCGACCCAGATTGATGCCAGACCAACTTTGGATCCATGAAAAACAGCAGGGCGTTCCTCCCGCAGCAGTTTCATCTCCCAGAAATGGGAAAACTGGTGCTCAGCGCCGGAAGCAGGGCGGGAATTGCCAAAGTCCAGCATACAGAATTCCCTCTTCAAGGAGAGCTTCCATGACCGCTTTAATACTGGCTTCCCTCTCTGTCTCCAGACTGCTTATCTGTGAGACCACCTTCTCGACGGCTTTCCGGGAGCGTTCAGCAATTGCTGCATCATAAGGATCGCCATTCACCAGGTGCGCCAGATGCCAGTCTGCCACGGCCGTAAATTTCCCAATCATGTCACCAAAACCTGCGGCAATCAATGGTCGTGGGGCATTGCATAAGGTATCAAGATCGGCAAAAATGGCACACGGCCGTCTGGAGTTGATCGTCTGCTTGTAATCCATGATGAACATTGCCGATCCATCTGAAGCGAAACCATCAACGGATGGCGCTGTGGGTAAGGATATAAAGTAAGAGTTTGCCCGGTAACTGACAAAGCGCACAATATCCGTTACCGTCCCTGAACCAACAGCAATATAAAGCTGCTCGGTATCGTTGGACGGCAAAAGCGTCTGCACAATATACTTCTCATTAGCGCCAATTTCTTCCCCATACAGAATGATATTCCTGACATCGAAACCAGCTTCACAAAGTGCTTCTTCAACGCGGGCACCCAATGCTTTGTATTCATTTTCATCAGATACCAGCACGATATGAAAAACATTCTTATCTTTCAGAAAAGTAATTAATTCAGGAATGGTTTCATGCCCGATGTAGAACAATAACTCATCTTCCGGGGATATCTTGATAGATTTATCCATAATTATTTCGCTCCTCAACGATTGTGATCTTATCCACAAATGCCTGTCTGCCTCTATAGTGAATAATATGTCCATGGTAGTACGAATTACGTGACCTGGGTAGGCTGAAAGGATGATTAATCAAAGCCTTATCAAAAGGCCCATACTCATTACAATACCAATCCTTTATAGCATTTGCGGTGTTCATTTCGATAAATAATTCGTGTTGCTTTAAAAGCGACTTCAAGGTTCTCGCAATCCATTGCAATCTTCATTGTCACCTCATGGTAATAAAAATGTAATCTGTGATGTTATTCTTATTCTTAGATTCCAGGAACATTTTTGAGATCAAGTATTCAATAAAACAGGCGTTATATAACACTAATTTGACATCATCACCAATGTTTAAGGAAAATTTATTCTCAGTGTGTACACGCAGAAAAATATCGCCAAACTGTATTGTACAGTCATTTCGGTCGCCGAGATATATTTGTCTGACCAATGTTCCTATCGTCCCATCCTGGCCATCTGATGGTAATACATCAATATCTTCCGGCCGGATAACAATAGTCACATCGTCACTGTAATCTTTTTCGATATTAACAGGAACCGTTAGGAAATTTTTTCCAGAGCCATCATTTAATTTAACTCTTACTACGCTCTTTTCCCTATTGACAATTTCACATGGAATAAAATTGGCCATACCAATAAAATTGGCTACAAATTTGTTGCTCGGGTTTTGGTATACATTCTCTGGTGAGTCAATTTGCTGTACAATACCATGATCCATGACAACCACACGATCGGACATCGACATTGCCTCGATTTGATCATGAGTAACATAAACGACAGTAATTGCCAATCGTTGTTGTAACTCAACAATTTCGTAACGCATACTCTCCCGTAATTTGGCATCAAGATTGCTCAATGGTTCATCCAGAAGTAAGACCGAAGGTTCCATAACAACGGCTCTCGCCAGTGCAACCCGTTGTTGCTGTCCACCCGACATTTGGTGCGGGAAACGATCTTCAAATCCATCGAGCTTGACCAAAGAAAGAACCTCAGTAACTCTTTTCTTTAATTTCCTTTTTTGAAAAATTCTTGAATTTTAAAGGATAGGCAATGTTTTTAAAGATGTTCATATGCGGCCACACGGCATAAGTTTGAAAAACCATCCCCATATCTCGTTTATCAGGCGGCAGAAAAATATTCTCTTCGTGAGAACTGATAACTTTGCCATCAATCGAGATCGAACCTTGTGTAGGTTGGATAAAACCGGCAACCATTCTCAAAGTTGTAGTTTTTCCGCACCCGGAAGGGCCAAGGAATGTAATAAACTCACCATCTTTAATATCTACATTTAACTTATCAACTACAGCATTGTTTCCGAATTTTTTTTGCAAATTTGTTAGTTTAAGCCCAGCCATCTGTTTGCCTCCAGTAAATATAGATATCTAAAAACCTAATTTCCCTTTTGTGATTTTGTTTGTGATGATATTCAGCATCACTACAAAAATCATGACTATTAATGACAATGCGGCAGTCATACCAACTTTACCTTCCTGATGCAAACCAAATACCACCGTTCCCAGTGTTTCGTTTCCTACGGAGAACAATAGCATAGATAGTGTCAATTCTGTCAATGCCGGACTAAATGCCAGGAACCAGCCTGCAAATATATTGGATTTGATCAGCGGTATAACAATATCCTTGAAGGACGAAACAAAGTCAGCACCAGAAATTCTGGCAGCATCTTCCAAAGATTCTATGTACTTGTTCAAATGCAGCACTAATAGACCTGACACCAAATGTTAGGAAGCGGGCGATATATGCAATTGCGATGATCCATATCGTGTTATAGAGAGAGATATTCACCAGCGGTAATGGTTTAACAAAGGCAAGGATCATTGCCAGGGCAACAACAATACCTGGCACCGCATAAGGAAGGATCACCAGAGCTTCCAGGAACATGCCCCATTTCACTTTAAGTTTAACTACCAAATATGAAATGATGAGGGCGATAAACACAATTGCAGTAGCAGATCCAGTCGCAAGCAACAAACTGTTTTTGATAGCTCGCTGGGCTTTTGGAAGTTCTGTGAATATTCGTTGATAGTTCACAAAAGAAAGATTTTCTAATGTAAAAGGTAAGCCCAGGGCTCTTAGCAAGGATGTGGCTAAAATTGAAAGCACAGGGAGTACTACTGTCAATAACACTAATAGACCCAGGAAAGCAACTGCAATATGTTTTTTATTTTTCAATTGGATTAATTGTGGTTGGGAACTTTTTCCTGAGATGATTGCAAAGCTCTTGCCTCTTTGCAACCAACGTTGTAGCTGCATAGTAATAAGCGCCAGAAAAACCAACAGCATGGATAGCGCAGCAGCAATTTGCAGATTATTAGCTCTGTCAAAATTCAAAATAGTAAGAAATATTTGTGTTGTCATCACATAATAGCGTTTCGGGAATCCGATAACCGCAGGAATTCCAAAATTTGCCATCATAGACATAAAAATCAATAGTGCGCTTCCTCCTATGCTGGGCAGCATCAAAGGCAGGGTGATGTCACGCAAGGTTCTCAATGTACCAGCCCCTGAGATCTGCCCTGCTTCTTCAAGGGCAGGATTCATTTGTGAGAGCGGACCTAATGTAACCATATATGCGATTGGATAACTATAAAGAATCATCACAAAAATGATTTCTCCTCTTCCATAAATAACCCAGAGCGGATCAAATGTGTTTGTTATTGCCATCCATATTTTGTTAACATATCCAACAGGCCCCAATAAGTAAACCCATGCAATCGCACCGATAAATGGAGGAATCAAATAAGGAATGATAAGTGCGGTGCGCCAAAATTTCTTAAATGGGATATCTGTTCTTGCCAGCAACCAGGCAATCAGAACGCCAATTGCTGTTGCTCCAATTGCCCCCCAGAATGCGACAATGAAAGTATTACGAAAGACAATATATGTTGTCTCACTTGTAAAAAGATCAATATAATTTTTCAAACTTACATGATCATCTGCAATGAAACTGTTTTTAACCAGAGTGAATGATGGGTATATCACAACGAAAAGCAATAATATAAAAATAATTAATCCGGCACCATAAATGCCCCATTTAAAATAGGATTGAACGCTATTACGTAACTTGAGCTTGGATTTTGAAGTTATTGATGCCACCAAATCCTCCTTCTGCTACCACATTAATATGCAACCTGTTTGTGTAAGATTTGGAATTGAAAAAGATGGAATTCCCAAAAATTCTTATTAGAGGGGAATCAGATGATTCCCCTCTAATGTAATTATATTCTATGCATCCGGCGGAGGGCCAAACAGATCTTCGTATTTGGTCCTGAGTTCTTCGCGATTTTCTGCCATGAATTCAACCGGCGGTACTAATATCTTGATACCACCTGGGGCATCAGTATAACCTTCTGGTTTTGGAGCGTCGGGGTTGATACTGACATAATTCTGGGCAACGAACAATGCTTGAGCTCGATCGGAATACAGGTAATCAATGAAGGCCTGGCAAGCTTCTGGATTGGTTGTACCATTGTAAATCCCGATAGGTGTGGGGATCAAAACCGCGCCTTCTTCTGGCCATACCATCTCAACGGGGGAACCTTCATTTTTGTGATTGCGAGCCATGAAGTCGATAAGCTGACCCATGACAAATTCACCGGTTGCGATATTGGTTCCAATACCGCCATTACCACGACCAACGACAACTTCATTTTCGTTCAATGCTTCATAGAAATCCCAGCCGAAGTCATCTTCATTCACCAGGGTGCCAAGATTGTTGAATGCACCGCCCGAATAGAGAGCGCTAGCCATACCGATACGGCCTTTGTAATCCGGGTTGAGCATGTCTTTCCATCCGGTTGGGGGTTCACTAACCAAACCGGTGTTGTAAGCAACAATATTGAAGATATAGCGAACTTCGTGGGCTCTGTTGTCGAAATAATGGTTTCCATCATCAACCATGTCACCGCCAACGGGCATGTAGGAAAGCAACATATCTTCATCTGCTAACTTGCGGAAGAAATCAAGGTCAGCAAACCACATCATGTCAGCCTTAATATCGCCACCTTCCATCTCAGCCTGAAGTTTGGCTGTTACTTCACCGGTACCGGTGCGGAAAATGAAAATCTCGATGTCGGGATACACTTCGTTGAAATCCGCGACCATTTCATTTACTTTATCTTCAGACTCTGGAGGTGTAAAGAACAACCTGGCCGGAGACACCCTTTTCTGCCTCAACCTCAACTTCTTTAACGACCTCGACCTCTTTGATAACTTCGACTTCTTTGACAACCTCGACAGTTTCAACAATCGTTTCTGGTGTGCAGGCAGTGAAGGCGAATACGAACACCAATACTATTGGTAATAATACTCTCAACCTCTTCATTTTCTTTCCTTTGATTAAATGTTTTTTACAACTGAAAGCCAAACAAAACATTTCGCTCTGAACCACCTCCTTTTGACCAAAATTTTTGGACAATTGGGCATCGTCATCATTTTGTGCGCTGTGGTATGAATCCGCCACAACCTATAACGTGAAGACAGCGATTACCCTCATGTCTGGCGCAAAATATTAATGTGTCATAGCAATGATCAGAAAGCTTTTTTTAATTTGTACTTATTTTACTTTGAAGGTAGCGACGCATTTCTACAATATTATGATGTGCAAGACCTTCCGATCGTTGATATTCCATACCTTCAATAGCGATATCCGTTTGTAAATGATTAATAATGTATTTGATCAGCTCTGTGTAATCACGATCACCTGTATCTTAAAGCGATGTGTCGTTTTTCGGGGGTGAGATCACTCAGGTGGATATGCATTACTTTGTCCATTCGGGTAATATAATCCATTACATTAATATCTAAAGGAACGTGTGCTGCGTCGAAGGTGATACCAAGATTTTTGGCAGGCACTTCTTCCAAAATTCGATTGGCATCTTCAGGTCTGATGTAGAATTCATTCTTGATATGCTCCATTACTTCAAGAGCAATGTTAAGGCTTTTTGATTGCGCGTAGGATGTTAAATCTTTCAACGCCTTCTATCAGGAAAGGCCAGTACGCTTCAGCTGAGTCTCCTGGAATTGTTATCCGTCCAGGGTGAATAACCACAGGATCTGCATTAAGCTCTGCTGCAAGATCAATACTTTTTTCAAGCATCTTCAAAGATGTTTCCCGAACTTCATCCAGATGGGATGTAAAATTTAGATCCCAACTAAGGGCATGAAACGATAAGGACAAGCCTAATTGCTGAGCTAATTCACGCAGTTTTGTGCATTTTTCAACTTCGCCGGTCTTGATTAAAGTGAAAATGCCAAATTTCTACGCCATCATAACCCAGCCGTTTGGCGATGTTTAATACTTCCTCTAGCTGATAGGCAAACAAAAGAGTGGAAGAAGCACATATTTTCATCTTGTTTGCCCTTGATGCGTGTTGGATGCTTCTTGCAATTTTTCCTTGAATATCGTCAACACTTCGATAGGGGCTTTCATACTACCAATGGAGAATGATTTTTTTCGTTTTGGGACCATGTGAATTTGATCCACATGTTACGATCTTGTTATATTTTTGAGCCAATTTTTTATACTTGTCAATTTCATTTTCAGTATGCATCGGGTAATATGCTTCCAGCCCTTGTGCACCGGCTTGTAACAGCTTTTCTACAATTTCATCGCTGCCAACCAGGCCAGGGTGTGCAACGATTGGTAATCCCCCCGCCCTGGTGATGTATTGAATTGCTGCTTCAGGTGTCAAATGATCATGGGGAACAAAAGCTGGCTGCCCCAATCCGAGATATTTAGCAAAAGCTTCTTTCTGATCTTCAACATAATTCTTTTCAACCATGGCTTCAATAATATGTGGCCGGCAGACTGATCCATGAGCAATTTCTCTGACCCGGTCATAGGATATCTCCATGCCAATAGCATTAAGTTTTGCTATGATCTTTTTAGCACGTTCTATCCGACCTGCCAATCGGCCATTTATCATCTCTAAAAATACTTGATCAGCAGGGTTCCAAAAATAACCAAGAATATCAATTTCGGTATCGTATGCATCGGTGTTAAGTTCTACACCCGCAAAAAGTTCAATACCTTTTTCCTTTGCCTTATCGAGTGCTTCAAAATAACCATTTATATTGTCATGGTCTGTGATCGCTATGGCGACCATCTTTGATGAAACTGCAATATCAATAATTTCTTGGGGAGAATATGTACCATCTGAGGCTGTGGAATGCATATGAAGATCGAAGGTTCCGGTTATCATCTTTTTCGTTCCCTTCCCTTTTCATAAAAACGAATTTGTTAAATTCCAATTCAGGGGAAAAAACATCCTGTAGTTACATGATGATAACATATTTAGACACCTAGATGAGACCCGGGCACAAACGTGCAGAGTTTTTTTAAAAACAGCAATTTTGTGACAAAAAAATAGCCGAAATCATCTGCAATCTTAGTCGAAGCTTTTCCCTTTTTTCAGGAGACCATCCGTGAACAATCCCATCCCCCTGCTCATCAACACCGACTTTGCGCCCGATCGATCCCTGAGTCGCGTTATGGATGACAAAAACGGCAGCCCCTTTCAAGCTGCCATCAAGATCAATCCACGCCGTTTTGAAGATTTTAATGATCGAAGCATTGTCCTGAATTTCATCATGATTGATAAAACGGCTCCTCCGACACCACCTCCCCCGGCGGGAAGATAATGATATCCTCATCCCACGGACCGCGTATCAGCTTGAGAATGAGATCATTCGCCCCTGCTATCTCCTCAAAGCGCAAATTCAAACGCCCTGCTGCCTCTTCAGCAACCTTGCGATAGTGGTCAACACCATAATTACCAGTGTTGATCAACGCCAGCCGGGTATAGTTGTGCAGCATGTAGCCCAGGATCTTGTCGGCTTTCTTGCGGCCATATTTCTCATCCAGCCGTTTATAAGACAGCACACTATTCCCATCACCGTCAGCCCCCTCAATAAAGCCTTTGGTTAAGTAATATGTCCCTAACTCCTGTTCAGCCTGAGCAGCATATGCCGCCCGTGAACCCAGGAACAGGGGCACGCAGTCATGTACCCGTGGGAGCACCAGACGCTGATGGTCGGCTTTCAGCCCAACCACAGCATTGGAGCAAAGGCCAAACCCCAGCAGGATCGTATCCCGTTCAGGTGGCGTGGCGTCGATCTGCTTCTGCAACTCGGCTCGAAGCTTGTCCGGGTAGACATGCAGTCCCATATCCACTTCCTGAAAGGTCATCCCTTCCGGCAAGTGATTTTGAAGCTCATCCCACACCGTCTTGCAGGCGATCAAATGTGTTTTTTGCGCGTTGATTTCCAATGCCTCACCTTTGACAAAACACCCTCTCTAGATGCGAGAGGGTGTTAACTATACGAAATTCTGTCCTATCCCAGCCGGCCCCGTTCCTCATCCACAATGCTGGCGTCCAGCTTTGTGAACAGCGGTACAGGCTGTACCAGCGCCTGACCCGCGGGTAATTCACTGGGTGCCCAGGTACCGGTCGCCTTCTCAGGGTGGTAACGCAGGGCAGTATGCTCACCAATGCTGTCAGTGACCGTCTCAACGCTTTGCTCGCCAAACAACTGTCCGCTGTACCCCATGTAGGTATGCAGCTTCTCGGAGCTGAATGGCAGGAAGGGTGAGAAGATGACCTTCAGCGAATCAATCGCGGAAAGGGCTGTGTATACTACCCTGCCCGCAGCTTCGCGGTCCGTCTTGATCAACTTCCAGGGAGCATTTGTATCAAGATACTTGTTTACTTCGGTTGCCAGGCGCATCGCTTCTGCCAGGGCTGCGCGCAGGTGCACGGCTTCCAGTTCTTTGCTCCAACTGATTCAAAACCTTCTTCAATCGTTTCGAGCAGCGCCAGGTCATCCACTTCCAGTTCACCCGGATCGGGGATATGCCCTTCCCAATGCTTGTAGGTAAAGGAAAGCACCCGGTTCGCCAGATTTCCCCAGTTGGCAACCAGTTCATCATTGTTGCGGCTCTGGAAACTCTGCCAATCCCAATCGGTGTCCTTGCTCTCAGGCATGGCTACCGTCAGATAATACCGCAAAGCATCAGGATCATAACGGGTAAGGAAATCACGCACATACACGGCCCAGTTACGGCTGCCGGAGATCTTCTTGCCTTCCAGGTTCATAAACTCATTGGCAGGCACATCAAAAGGCACCACAAAATTTTCGCGGGCGGTTCAGAGCCAATCAATTCATCGAACTTGGTGCGCATGCCCATTAACTCTGCCGGCCAGATGATCGCATGGAAAGGAATATTATCCTTGCCAATGAAATAATACGTGCGGGAATCATCGCCTTTCCACCATTCGCGCCAGGCGTCCGGCTGATCGTTGAGCTTGCTCCACTCCAGCGAAGCCGACAGATACCCAATCACAGCTTCAAACCACACATACAGACTCTTGCCGTCCCAGCCTTCAATCGGAACAGGAATGCCCCACTCCAGATCACGGGTGATCGGCCGGCCGCGCAGCTTGTCCGCCTGGATCTGTCCCAGCGATTGGCGCACCACATTCGGGCGCCAGTAATCCTGCCGGTCTTCCAGGAATTTCACCACCTCGGGCTGAAGCTCACCCAGGTCCAGGTAGAAATGCTCTGTCTCACGCAGTTCAGGGGTGGAACCATCCACCTTCGAACGCGGATTTTTCAGCTTCCCGGCTTCCAGCATGCTGCCGCACTGGTCACATTGGTCACTGCGCGCGCCATCATAGCCGCAGATATAGCAGGTGCCTTCCACATAGCGGTCCGGCAAGAAGCGTTCCTGACTGGGCATATACCACTGCTCCTGCGTATCTTTATACAGGAAGCCGTTCTCTTTCAACGCCAGGAAAACCTTCTGGGAAACATTGAAATGGTTTTCACAATGCGTGCTGGTGAACAAGTCGTAGGTGATCCCGGCTTTCAAGGAAAAGATCCAGGAAACCCTTCATGAAAACGCTGATAGACGTCCACAGGGGTCGAGCCCTCAGCATCCGCACGCACCGTAATCGGCGTGCCGTGCGAGTCTGACCCCGAAACCATCAACACTTTGCGTCCACGCAGGCGCTGATAACGCGCAAAAATATCAGCCGGCAGATAAGCGCCGGTCAGGTTTCCGACATGGATTTCGGCATTGGCATAAGGCCACGCCACAGCAACCAGGATGGGTTCGTTGGACATCTACATCACCTCGTTTTGAAAATTGGATTAACGGATAAATTCTAACATGAAATCAAATCTCCCAATGGTATTGGATCAGATAAGTCAGATAAGGGAAGCCATTTGATTTGATTTCAAACCCTAACACCCAGGTACGCCAATCCATGTCCTGGCCTGTGGTGCAGGGCCGGTAAATGAGCAATGTAATGCTGGGCGGGAATATCCTCCGGCCATTCCACCAAGACCAGCAGATGGCCCGCTGGCAACGCCTGGTTCTAACGTATCACAGCTGATCACATACTCCCCTTCAACCACATCCAGCAATTTCGGCTGCACAACCTCCATGAAAGTCCCCTGCACTGGTGCCCCACTGCCATCGGCAATCCCCCAATCATAGGAAGTATCCTCTTTGTATATCTGTTCAATTTGTTCTTTTGAAAAATGTACAGTAGTATTCCACCATTCCAGACGAACATTCAAGCCTTTCGATTCTGTCACCATCGTTCCAATCAATTGCCCTGACTCAGCTTCCACTCCCCAAATGAAATTTTCAACAAATTCCATCACTTGTGGATCTTCACAAAAAGGCGGCCTTGCCGTTGGAGAAACTGACGATTCTGTTGCAACAATCTTTTCTGGCTCTTCTTCAACAACAAGCGTCGGCAATATTTCCATTGGCTCTGATAATTCAGGAACAGGCGCAGGTTTGGCAGAACATCCAGCCAGCAGCCCCATCATTAGCAGCGCAATCACCAAACGACACCATATCTTCATCATCCACCTCCCAAAGCGATATCCTTTCAACCAGTATACAAGAAAACTTTCTTGCATCCCAATTGAAATCTGTGTATAATCATGTAAGCGCTTACATTACGTAAAAGGAAACCGCATGAAGGACAAAAACACATCCCGCCGCGCCCCCACCATTGACGACGTTGCCAGACTGGCCGGCGTCTCTTCGGCCACGGTCAGCCGCGTGATCAATCATAGCGCTCCGGTCATCCCGGAAACCCTGCAAAAAGTTCAGGATGCGATTGATGCCCTCAATTACCGCCCCAGCGCTGCTGCCCGCATCCTCGCCCAGCGCAAAACGGACACCATTGGATTGCTGGTGCCCGAGATCAGCGAGTCCTTTTTCCTCCCCCTGCTGCGCGGCATTGAGCAGGCTGCCAGCCAGGCTGGTTACAGCCTGCTGATCCACACCACAAGCTACGGTCCGAAAAACAATCCTTTCGCCATGCTTGGGGAACACAACACCGACGGGCTGCTGGTCTTCTCGGAAAGCATGTCAAACGAAGAACTTGCCCGTCTCCGGCAGGTCAGGTTCCCGCTTGTGCTCATCCATCAGGATGCCCCGGCAGCGTTGGATATCCCCAGCATCACCATCGAGAACAAGCAGGGCACAAAAGTACTCGTGGATCATCTCATCGAGACGCATGGGCGGCAGCGCATCGTACACCTTTGCGGACCGCAAGCCGCCAACGATGCCCTCTGGCGGGAGAAAGGGTATCGCCAATCCCTCGCAGAACACCACATTCCCTATGATCCGGCGCTCGTTCTGCCCGGCAATTTCGACACAGACACTGCCCAAAACGCTATCCGCCAGCTCATTCAGCACGGCACTGCCTTCGATGCCGTCTTCAGCGGCGATGACAGTTCTGCCCTGGGCGTGCTGGCTGCCCTGCGGGAGGCGGGCATCCGCGTGCCAGAGGATGTGTCCGTGGTCGGCTTTGACGATGTGGACTTTGCCAGCCACGTGCACCCCGCCCTGACAACCGTCCATGCCCCCACCGAGCAGGTTGGCGAGAAAGCCGTGCAGCAGCTTCTCAAGCTGATTGCGGGAGAAGCTGTTGAGCCAGTCACTTTATTACCTGTTGAACTCGTCATCCGCAAGTCCTGCGGGTGTGAATCTAGCAACGCATCCCATTGTAGCTGACGAAGGGTGGGTTATTGCGATCATGTTTTTGCTAACCCAAAAGGCGTAACGACGTCGACAGGCTCAGCCTACGCAACGTATAATCAAATAAGGAACCCAACACATGAAAATCACCGTAATCGGCGGCGGATCAACGTATACGCCCGAACTCGTACAAGGCTTCCTCAAACTCCATCCCGACCTCCCCCTGGATGAACTCTGGCTGATGGACATTGACTAAGCACGCCTGCAAATCGTGGGCGGCTTTGCCCAACGCATCGTCCAGGCAGCCGGCGCCCCCTTCAAGGTCATCCTCAGCAGCAGACCAGCGCCAGGCCATCAGCGGCGCAGACTATGTCATCACCCAACTGCGCGTGGGGCAAATGCAAGCCCGCCGCAATGACGAGTACCTCGGCCAGCGCCACGGCCTCATCGGCCAGGAAACCACCGGCGTGGGCGGCATGGCCAAGGCCCTGCGCACCATCCCTGTCATCCTGGACATCGCCAAAGACATCCAGGAGACCGCCCCGAATGCCCTGCTGCTCAACTTCACCAACCCGGCCGGGCTGGTCACCGAAGCCCTCAGCCGCTACGCACCCGGAAGTACAGGCTGTGGGCGTGTGCAATGTGGGCATCACTGCCAAGATGATGATCCTCGAACAGTTGGCCAGGAGGGGCCCGGAAATTTCCGCGGATCGCGCATTGCTCGACACCCTCGGCCTCAACCACCTCACCTGGCACCGCGGCTTCCGCGTGGACGGCCAAGACCTGTGGCACGAGATCTTCCCCGCCTATGTGGCCGAAATGCGCACCGCCAGACGAGCCGGAATGGGACGCCGACCTGCTGGAAATCCTGGGCATGATCCCCAATTACTACCTCCAGTACTACTACAACACCCGGCACAAACTGGACGATCAGATAAAATGGCCGCCTTCTCGCGCTGAAGAAGTGATCGAGATTGAGAAAGACCTCCTGGACCGAGTTCGCCGAACCCACACTTACCTCGCCGCCGGAAGACCTGATGAAACGCGGCGGCGCATGGTATTCCACCCTCGCCACCCATGTCATTCATTCCCACTATGCCGACCTGGGTCAGGTGCACGTGATCAATCTGCCGCACCGCGGCGCGGTCGCGGACGCAGGCTGGCCGGGGGACTGGGTGCTGGAGATGCCCGCAAAGGTTGACCGCAGCGGTGTGCACCCCCTGAAGACCGCCCCCCTGCCCCCCGCGCAGTCCGGACTGGTTGCAGCAGTCAAATCCTATGAACTGCTCACTGTCGAAGCTGCCGTCCACGGCGACCGGCGCAGTGCATACCTTGCATTACTTGCGCATCCGCTTGGGCCGGAAAGCAGCCAGATACCTGCTGTGCTGGATGATATGCTGGAAATTAACCGCCCCTGGTTACCGCAGTTCTTTGCATAAGCAAGTTTTCAATCACAATACACAGGAGAACCAATGAAAGCACAAACACTGCTCAAACAATTGGGTTTTTCGAAGAATGACCGGCTGGTCATCCTCCATGCAGATGATATCGGCATGTGCCAGGCCACGTTGACCGCTTTTGACGATCTGTGGCAGGCTGGCGGTGTCTCCTCCGGTGCAGTCATGGTTCCTTGCCCGTGGTTCCCGTCTGTCGCCGCCTACTGCCGCGAAAACCCGGATGTCGACATGGGTATTCATGCCACCCTGAACTGTGAATGGGATGCCTGCCGTTGGGGTGCAATTTCAACTTGCGATCCGTCCTCCGGCCTGCTGGATGAGAACGGATATCTGCATCACAAATCAGAAACAACCGCGACTATGGCAACCAATGAAGCCGTTGCCGCAGAACTGGCCGCCCAGGTAAACCTGGCGCTCAAGAATGGTATCGGGATTACCCATATCGACTTCTCATATGGGCACCATCCTGCATCCCAAATTCATCCTGACCTACCTGACCCAGGCTTTGACACAGCGTGTGCCAGCCATGCAGCCGCGCGTCAGCGCTGTGGGCGTAAAAGATCTGGGCGCCACTGACGAGACACTGTCCATGCTTGCCCCCATTCTCGACCAGATTGAATCACAGGGCATGCCCCTGATCGACGGCCTGATGATGATGCCCCTTCATCAGCCAGAAGGGCAACTGGAAATCGCCAAACAAATGCTGTCCAACCTGCCTATGGGCATCACCCATTTCATCTTCCATCCTGCCGTGGACACGCCCGAACTGCGCGCCCTCTGCCCCGATTGGCCCAGCCGCGTGGCGAATTACCACACCTTCATGGACCCCGAGATCAGGCGATTCATCAAAGACAAGGGCATTCATGTCATCGGATACAAACACCTGAGAGAATGGATGAGGAGCGACATAAATGCAGTATTTCCTGGGCATCGATGTCGGCGGCACAAAAACGCACGCCTTGCTTGCAGATGAAAACGGGCAGATCGTCGGCTTCGGTCACGCGGGGCCGGGCAATTATGAAATGGTCGGCGTGGATGGTCTGGCGCAAGCCTTGCTGGACGCCACCCGCGAGGCCGCCGCCGGATCAGGCATCACGCATGTCCCAAATCGCCGGGGCAGGCTTTGGCATCGCCGGCTATGATTGGCCCTCCGAGCGGGACCTCACCCTGCAAGCCATCGCCGCCCTGGGACTGAATTGCCCGCTGAGCGTGCATAACGATGCCGTCCTCGGGCTGGCTGCCGGGGCCAAAGCAGGCTGGGGGGTCAATATCAGCGGGGGCACGAGCAACAACTGCTATGGGCGCAACAAATCCGGAGACGAAGGCCGCATCACCGGCGCGGGCATGCCCTTCGGCGAATTCGGCGGGGCGCTGGAGATCGTGGTCAAGGCCCTGCAAAGCGCCAACTACGCCTGGATCCAGCGCGGACCACAGACCGCCCTCAGCGAGATGTTCATGCAGCTGACCGGTACCAACTCCCCTGCCAGGGCGATGGAAGAATTGGCCACAGGCCGCATCGAGATCAATCCCGCCTGGGCGCCCGAAGTATTTCGCTGTCGCCGCAGCCGGTGACCCCGTGGCAGTGGAAGTGATCACCTGGGCCGGGACTGAGCTGGGCGAGCTGGCCTGCGCCGTCATCCGCCAGATCGGGATACAGGACGAAGCCTTTGACCTCGTCCTCTCCGGCAGCCTGTTCAAGATGGGTGATATGCTCATCGATCCCATCATCGAAAACGTCCATTCCCTGGCCCCCGCTGCGCGCCCCGTGCGACTGGACGTGCCCCAGGTAGCCGGTGCCGTCTTCCTCGGTATGGAAGCGGCGGCGTCCGATTATCAAGGGATATTTGAAACGTTGAAAGGAAATTTACAGCGGGCCAGTATCCGTAACGCCACGCTGCTTTTTAATCTTTCCAATCCAACTGATTATAAGTGACGTATTTCCTGATATATCCATCCGCTGCTCCGCGGCACCACCCTTTCACCAAAGGGAGCATTGATTATCTTATCCCTGGTTGCCTGATCTCGACATTCCCCCAATCTATAAATTGTTACATATCCATTGCCCATGTTACAATACCCGCTGCACACATCCCAACAGGGAGGTCAGCCCCTTGATCCAGCGTTACCGCAGCCTGCAAAAACAATATCCCCGCCAGTTCTGGCTCCTCTTCTGGGGCATGCTCATCAGCACCAGCGGCAACTCCATGATCTGGCCCTTCATCACCATTTTCCTCATTCAGAAGCTGGACATTTCATTAACCACAGCCACCCTGCTGATGACGATCAAATCGGTGACCATCCTGTTCTCCTCCCTGCTGGCCGGGCCGCTTACCGACCGCTTTGGGCGCAAAAATGCAATGGCGGTCAGCGTCGGTGCTACCGCACTGGTGTATGTCCTCATGGCATTTGGCAATTCGCTGTCCTACTTCGTGGTCCTCATGGCGTTCAGCGGTCTGGTGCAGCCGCTCTACCGTATCGGCGCGAATGCCATGATCGCCGACATGCTCCCGTCGGAGCAGCGCGTTGATGGCTATTCACTGACCCGCATGATCAACAATGTCGGCGTTGCCATCGGCCCCATGGTGGGCGGCTTCCTGGCAGCCACTTCATACACAACCACTTTTTTCATCGGCGCTGCGTGTCTGACCATCTTCACATTCATCATCGTTTTCTGGATCCGTGAAACCCTCGATAAAACCGCCATCCAGTCCAGTAATGTCGGACAGGACTTTAAGGAATACGGTCTCATCTTCAAAGACACCCTGTTCATGAAGGTCTGCATGGGCTTTACCTTTGCAATGATGGGCGCGGTACAGCTCTTCGTCTTCCTCGGCGTATATGGCAAAGCCAACTTCGGCATGCCGGAAAGCCAGTTTGGACTGGTCATTACCGTCAATGCCCTGATGGTCGTCTTCCTGCAATACCCTATGACCCAACTCACCAAGAATTGGCCATCGCTGAACGTGATGACTGCCGGTGCAATGCTGTATGCCCTCGGGCTGGGCAGTATCGCCCTCGGCTCAAATGCCTGGCATTTCGCCCTCAGCATGGTCATCCTGACCACGGGGGAATTGATCCTCGTCCCTACCACAACCACCCTGGTGGCCAACCTCGCCCCGGCAAACATGCGCGGACGCTATATGAGCATCTACAGCCTGACAATGGGCCTCGGACAGGGTGCCGGACCGATCATTGGCGGATTCCTCTATGACAACGTCGCCCCCGTCGCCATCTGGTACGGCACCATGATCCTGGGCATCCTGGCGACCCTGGTCTTCTTCTCCCTCAAAGGGAAATATACAGCAAAGGTGAACGCGATAACTGCATGAAACTGAACTTCAATCCCCGCCGAATGCTACAATAAATACCCCGCCCAGTTCTGGCTGCTCTTCTTTGGCATGTTGGTCAGCACCATCGGCACCAGCATGGTGTGGCCCTTCCTGACCATCTACATCCGCAAGACCCTGGACGTGCCCCTGACCACCATCGCCGGCTTGATCACCCTCTCCTCGGTGTGCAGCCTGATCTCCTCTTCCTTTGTCGGTCAGCTCTCCGACCGCTTTGGACGAAAATCGATCATGGTCTTCAGCCTGCTGGTGAATGGTCTCACCTTCTATCTCTTCAGCCAGGCCACCACCCTGACCCATTTCGCCATCCTGATGGCCGTGCGCGGCAGCATCATCCGCCTGTACCGCATCGCCGCCGATGCCCTGGTGGCCGACATGCTGCCTCCTGACGAACGCCTGGAAGCTTACTCCTTCATGCGCACAGCCAACAACACCGGCATCGCCATCGGCCCCGCCATCGGCGGATTCCTGGCTGCCACGTCCTATCAGATCGCCTTCAACATCGCTACCGGTGTCCTGCTGCTCTTCTGCGTGGCCATCCTGATTGCCCTCAATGACCCGCCGCGGCATGCAGCCGAAGCCAAAGCAGCCGTCAGGCCAAAAGAACGCAAACTCTTCGGGCCCGTGCTGCGCGACCGGCGTTTCGTCTCCTTTTCCGCGGCCTACGTGCTCACCCGGGTGGCATCCATCCTGGTCTTTTCCCTGCTCGCTGTCTATGCGAAAGAAAACTTCAACCTCCCGGAAAGCCAGTACGGCTTCCTGATGACGATCAACGCCGGCATGGTGGTCTTCTTCCAGCTCCTGGTGACGCGCCTGACGGTCAAACACCGCACCTTCTCCTCCCTCGCCCTGGGCGCCCTTTTCTACGCCGTGGGCGTGGGCAGCATTGCCTTGGGCAGCAATTTCTGGACATTCGGGATCAGCATCGTCATCATGACCATCGGCGAGCTGCTGGTCGCCCCCACTGCCACCACCACCGTCGCCAACCTGGCCCCGCCCGACATGCACGGACGCTACATGGGCGCCTTCTGGGTGCTGGTCAGCATCGCCCGCGCCATCGGCCCCATGTTCGGCGGCCTGCTCAATGACAATATCTCCCCTGTCTCTATGTGGTACGGCGGCGGGATTTTGGCCCTGCTGGGGGCGGTTATGTTCCTGGGTATGGCGCGGGGGCAGAAGAGGGTTAGTTAATATTTAGGATCTTAGCCCATTTACGTTAAATGGTGCCGTCACCTTAGAGTATCTGTAGTTGTGGGCTTCCATTCCGCCGACCACAATGCCCCTTACGGAAGATATAAACCTTTTTGGTAATTTATATAGATATGTTCAACTGGTATTTGCATAGCATTTGTTAAAGTTGGATGCTGTTCAATCACATTCCGAAACTCTGGCCGAATTCGATGCAATTTACCTTCATGCTTTTCAAAAAAGAGCGTATAACCTGTAAATCCATATAGATCTCCAGGTTTTTCTAACCTATCAATATCCTGAGCCAATTTGCTTAGGGTGCCACTAATGGTTTTTCCTTTTCGGTTATCAGGCATTTTATTTCCAATTTCAGAAAAATCCATACGAAATCTTGAGAGTTGTATAAAATGTTGATTATCGCTAATCGATTTGCTGTAAAGTGTATCTTATGAACTACATACAGTATTGATTTCTCAATTTCTTAACCATTACAAGCTCCTTTCTAACGTAGAGGAAAAATGATCTGACTTTTGACCGTTATAATCCAAACGTCCCCGATTTATATTTTTGGACAAAAACACTGAAAAACAAAACCCTCAAACGCCAAATCAGCCGTTGTTGTGTCAAAAACCCTGAAAATGTATAGAGTATAAATTCTTATTCAGTTTTCATAGCAAAAAAAACCATCAGGGATTCTCAACCAACACCCCCAAAAAATCAGCAATATCAATAAGAAATGAATGTAGATCTGTTCCTTCTATTTGAGATATTTCCATATACTTTACAATTTGAGCATTTCTTATTTTTATTGTTTTGTGATTATCCTTAAATCCAATTTGGGTATCGACTGATTCTGGAGAAACAACCTTGATTTTCATTGGAATCTGATTGGGAAATGCACGTCTGATTGCTTTTATTGGAAAATAATTCTCGATTGAGTACCTTTCCAGTTTTTTACAATAAATCCCTACTTTCTTACAATTTCTCATAAACCGAGTTCGTTGTGCTGAACTACCGGGGTCAGAATCAATCACAAAAACATTATCTTTTTCTGCAAACACTGACAAATCCAAAGACCCCATAATATCTCCCCCAAGAGGCCAGTATTTTACATTGTAGAGCACATTGATTCCCAACCGGTTAGAACATCTCTGTGATTACTGGAATATCTGTTGGTCCCTCAAGCAAAATAATGAGATCAGCAACAAGAAAATTATTATTGTAACTGAGTACCCTCATGAACGGATCATTTCCGACTTTGATGTCTGATCTGATATTTTTATTTCTCCATCATTCAAGCAATAAAAAATCCGATCAACAATATTTAAATCCAAAAATACGGGAGAATGAGTTGTAATGAAAAACTGTTTTGATTTGATCGACGAAATATAATCTAACAATCGTTTTTGATACTCAGCATGAAGATGATTTTCAGGCTCTTCAATAAGAAAAACGTTGCAATCCAAAACGTTTAATAACGTAACGATTATAAGGACATCTGAAAGACCTAATCCACTATCAGATGCAGATATCCATTGCCCATTACTATTATATACAACCTTTAATTTTATTGTCTCTAGTAGGAACAACATTGAATGTTGAACCAGTAATTTTTAGAAATGTATCATAAATCCTTCTGTATACTCTATAGTCTTTCTAAATCCAAATCTTGGTTTTTGAGAAAAAACAATCTGTTATAATTCCAATCCCTGCTGGGAAAATTTCGTTTTGAAGATCAATATTTGTTTCAAAATATAATCGTCGCTTTGCAGGTATTTAATACTGGAAAATAGAAATTCTTCGCCTGTTCAAAATAAACATTCAACATAGGTTCAAAGATAAAGCATTTTCAGCAAACGATCTGAGATAATTGTCAGCTTTTTTCGCCTTTTTTAATGTTGCAACAATATTCTCACGCTCATCAGAAAACCATATCTCATTTTCATCAACCAATTTTTTGATATAACCTCTAAACCAATCAATTGAATATTTTGGTTGTGGATTGTTATAACGAGTTGCCTCAGGTTAAATCATTCCACCAACCAGTCAACGCTATCCACCTTCCTCCCAATACCATAACAGTTACTATCAGATAGAGCTTCTAATACAGTGGTTTTTCCACTATTGTTTTTGCCACAAATCACATTGATACATCCTAATTCTGACAACTCTGCACTAACAAGGGCTTTATGATTTTTGATTTTGAGATATTTAATCATTTGCCTAACTCCCCAAAGAAAATGTAGCGTTAATAAATTAGAAACGATTTTTTTCGTTGCTCTACAAAGGATACAATCCCTACCCTAAAAGTATTATCCTCCCTGAAGCCCTAGAAAGTCAAATCCTGTGTCAGCCAATCCTTCCCTCCTACTCCGACACCGTCCAGGTCTATATCACCAAATATTTCCACATCCACCCCCAGCGCGCAGTCAGCCGCCAGCATAGCCCTCTGCGCGGATGACCCGCGGGCGGCCAAAGCAAAGGCTGCGATGAGCAGGATTAGAGCGAGGGGGGTGTGAGGAGAGTTTTTATTCATATGGTATCAGTACGCTCTGACGAAACCCGACCATACTTACTCATATGCACAATTCACCAGCTCACTTGCGCTGATCCCCGAAGCACTTTTTTCGAAATAACCGATGGAAATATATTCTGGCCCTCTCGCACGTATGCGAGAAAGAAAACAAGGCATATTTTCGATATCTTCATTTTTTCTCAAATAAAGTCTTTCGGTAGCCCGAAAAAAATGGCGGCGCTTTTCAATTCTTTCCACATCTTCCCATTTCACATGGAGGGGAAAAACCAAATCAGAAATGCACTAATCCCTGACCCCCAACAATTAAATTCGCAAAAAACACATAGTTGACGGAGCGAAACAGATTAAAAACACAGAAAAATATCCAGAAAGGAAAATCACATATCAGGCGATATTGGAATTTCGACAAACTTATATCGTTTTCAAACATCCATTCAAAAACAGGGTTGTAGGGAATATTGTCTGGATGTCCTGCGAATGAATAAACGATCTCACCCCAAATATACCCAACGCCAACGATCATAACAATTAATCCAAAAATCGTTATTAACCATCGACTTTTTGTTTTGAAGACCACTTCTTGAAAGAATTCGCTATTATCCATAAAGGAATTATCCTCCCTGATGCCTCAAAAAGTCAAATGCTGTGCCCCCCTACTCCGGCACCGTCCACGTATGCTCCCCCGAGATCTCCACATCCGATCTCGGAGCGCAGCCAGCCAGCGTCACAATCCTCAGCACGGATGAAGTAAGTATCCGGCCGCAGGGTCAGGTACGACGAACCGCCGGGCTGGAGCTGCTCCTCACCGAGCCAGTTATAGCCGGTATAGACGCTCTCTGTGATGCCTATCCACAACTTGCAGATTGGCACATCAGTATTGTTGACAACTGTCAATGATGTCTCGCAGGGCGGGGTATTCCCTTTGGTGGGGTTGATGAAAGAATGGACGGTATCTTCATAGACCTTCAGGCCCTCATCCGCGCGAAACTCCTCGGTGCAGTATTCCACCCAGGTGAAGTACTTGCCCGGCGGGATGTCCATCGAAACCGTCTCACCGCTGCGCAGGGGATGGCCCGCCACCCAGTTCTCCCCGCCCACGTACTCGCAGTGGTTCGGCGTGACAAACAACTGGCAAAGGCTCATGCAGGAGTTATTCTGCACAGTAAAAGTGACGTACTCTTCATCTGGACCCGGCAAAGGGATCGCATCGCCTGCTTCCGGGCAGGCCTGCTTCTCAACCGCGCTGCAACCGCCAAGCAGGAGGGACAAGAATAAGCGTCCCAATAAAAGTGAACAAAAAAGAATGTTGTGCCTTCATATCGTTCCCCATCCTCTAATACGAAAAATCAAGCTGTTGATATTATCCCCCTTCTCATCTGTAAAAAGCAATTTGGCTAATTAATATCAGTCAGGATTTCATTCACTGTGCGTTTCGCCATCGTGACAAATGCCGGGTTCGTTTCGGCATAATACGGGATGATCATCACTGCCTGGTGCAGTGCGTACCCGCGCGCCCGAGCCCAGGTGGCATCGTCCACATCCAATCCCTGTCGAAAGATCTCCCGTCCTGCCGTGTTGAAAACGCTCCATGCGGGGACCACATCCATTGCCGGGTCACCGATACCCACGCCACCAAAGTCAATCACCGCACACAGGCGGCCATCCTGAACCAGCAGATTGGATTTCAGCAAATCCCCATGGAGCCATACCGGCTCTCCATCCCATGCAGGGCCTCCATTGAACGTGCCCATGCCGCTGATGCCGCTTCGGCATCGATCACACCGTGAGAAGCTTCAATTGCGGAACGAGTATCCGCATCCAGTTCTTTTAATAGACGCCGGCCGCCGCGCGGTGCGCCCTGTTGATCTGCGCTGCGCAATTCCAAAACAAAATTCACCAGATCAGCAGCTGCCTGCCGTTCATCATCGATCAGATCCTCTTGATAGGGATCCCCTTCGATCCACTCATATACCGCCCAGGCACAGGGATATCCCTGTGCAGGCTTACCCAGTGCTATTGGTTTTGGAGTATCAAGGGAAATATGCGGCGCAAGTTTTGGCAGCCAGGCCCATTCGTTGTCTATGCCATCTGCCCACCTCTCCAGCCGCGGCAAGCGCACACACAGATCCTCGCCAAGGCGGTACATCGCGTTCACCGTACCTGTCGAGCGCACGATACTGAGCGGCTTTTCCGCAAATTCCGGGAACTGCTCCCTCAGCAAGCGCCTGACAAGTGCGATGTCAATATGGATTTCCCCTTCATGCATTTTTTCTTGGGTGCCATCCGTGACTGTCTGTTGCTGATTCTCTTTTTTACCCAAATCAACTCCTGCTCAATGGCAAGTTTGTACAGAAAAGACAAATGTTCCTGGCCGCCTGACAGTTTGAAAATCAACGGCGGAACATAGCCAAAATGTGAAACGCGAGCGAGCCGAGAGGTTGACGATCAATATAGCGATATCCAATTTGGCAGATTACTCAGGTCTCAACAATCCCTGTCGATGACATATCCCCGACACAATTCCGTGGTGATCCATTCATTTCGTTTGATATTATTGTTCTTCCCTCATTCCCCAAGCGTATCTTCTAATTCCCAATTCCGCCACTCAGGAGTGCGGAATGAGGGAATACTAACAGCGATTTCCATTTGTTCTGAGTATACGTTGTTAACCAATCTCAAACACATCCATATATTCTTGAAGAACACGGTCACTGGAAAAATAACGCGCTCTTTCAATTAGTCTCTCTGGTTCAGCGGTCTTGTCCAATTGGGCTAATATCAATTCTGCTAATGCTGCTGGATCTCGAGGAGGGACAAGGGTTCCATAAATTCCGTTTTCCAGTATCTCGGAAGAACCCCCAGGGCAATCCGTGGACACAACTGGAATCCCACAAGCTAAAGCTTCGATCAATACCGCCGGCAGCCCTTCCCAAATAGAAGGGAGTACAAGCAAATTTGCCTTTGATAGATATGCATAAGGGTTTTGGACAAATCCCGGCATATAAACATCATCTGCAACTTGCAGTTCTTTTGCTAATTTCTGTAACGCTGCAAATTTCTCTCCATCACCAAGAATGATCAAGCGACATTTTTTCTGGCTATTTACCACAGAAAAAGCTTTCAAAAGAGTGTCGTGAGCCTTCTGCGGAACCAAACGTCCAACACTAATAAGAATGGGGACTTCTGGCTGGTCAATCCAATCGATACCTGTGGGTATCGATGCCTGCGCAATGATATCGTCAATATCAAATAAGTTATGCACAACCTGTACTTTGCTTTTATTCAAATCCCCCACCGCAATCACGTCATCCGCCACACTCTTGGAAACAGCGATCACAAAATCAGCAAAGGGGTATAAAAAACGCGCACTATACGGAAGAAGTTTGTCTCGGAATCGTGAAGAGTGCCTGACAATACTTGACAAATGATTTCGCTCACCAATCACAAGGCGCTTTGGGTAACCAGTAATAATTTTGGCAAGGATAGCAATTGTGTTCAGTGGCGCGCTGGCTGAAAACAAAATCCTGGGTTTCGTTTTCTTCAAATATCTAATCAGGGGATATAACGAATAGATAATCCTTGATGCATGTAGATCAATAAAATTCAACTCATCCGGGACGCTATACGCGGAGCCGATTGTACTGGTAACAATAAAATCCAATTCCACTGATTGCTTGTTCAGCTCTACCGCAAGCCTGAGAATCGATTTTTCTAGCCCACCACCGCGCAATGAAGGGATTAAGATCACAAGATCTGCCAATACAAGTCTCCGAAGTTTTTGGATTAGTTATAAGAAGAATACAGAACGGAGTACGCATGGCCTCCATTTACTTCCGTTAAACGATGTAGAATATCTGTGTTATCTCGATATCCCTTTAATATGCGTGTAAATATTACTATTCTGTATTAAAGCTTCAATATTTGTTCCCAACAGGGCATCCAGCAGCCTGAAATAAAGCCCTGGACGTTGAAATGGCCAGGTGGTCATCGCTTTGAAAAGGTAGTGAATTCCTTTTCTCCAATTTTTTTCATAGAAATAATCTATTGAAAGATTATACCAATACAGGCTAATAGCAGAACGCCCATAGAAACCATACGCATCAAATAACTGGGAATGCTTTTTTACCAGGTAAACAGTCCCAGCCTCTCTTAAAGAAGCCGGGGGACGTTTCTGGCTCTTGCTCTTTATACTGAGCCACTCATCAATATAGCCCATTTCACAAGCGTGACCGGCAGCCCTCAAAAGCCAGTCCCAGTTTTGATATCTCATCAGTTTCATATCTTGTAGTCCAGTTTTATCAAAACATGATCGTCTAATCATTGGGACGCTTCCATCTGACAAACCAGCATATTTCAGTAAATATCGCTCCCATTGTTGCACTTTCGGGAAAGGCATTTTTCTTGTGCTACCATCTGGCAAAAGCATCTCATACCCGGTGAAACAGATCGAAATGTCTTTGTTTTCTTCCAGGAAGCGAATTTGCCGCGCCAATTTCGTTGGCTTCCATTGATCATCCGCATCCAGAAAAGCGATGTATTCCCCACGTGCCGCAAGTACGCCTGTATTTCTGGCGGCAGCCCTGCCGAAATTCGCATCATGGTTGATCAGCCGGATACCTGTAAATTGCAAAAGGGTTTCGGCTAAATTATCTGTTGAGCCATCATTGACAACGATGACCTCGTAATTCCCATAGGTCTGGGAAAGAACGCTGGATATTGCAGAGCCCACTCTGTGTGCATGGTTGTATACAGGAATAACAACGGATACTATTGGAGGCATGGTCAATTTAGACATAGGCATTTCGCAATATTAGTAACCCAAAACATTTTCTGCTCTTTTCAGCCATTTGGTTGTATGGCCGCCAAAGCGTTGGCTAAGTTCACGTAACTGATCAATATTTTTCGTACAGATCTCATATTCCAAAGATTTCGGAATTGGAATTTTAGCTTTTCTTGTGCTGCTGGCAACTTTCCGCTTCGGATTTACCATCATATACTCCGTAGATTTTTCGACGCCCAAAAAGTCAAATACTCGCAAAAGCACCTCACCAGGATTTTCTTGAATATTGTCAAAGAAATCAATATGCATCTGGTCAGCAGGGAAAATGGATTCCCAAACAGATAATGTGCGCAGGTAATTTGTTCGCAGAATGGTTTCAAGGTCTTGGATAAAATGCAGCAGCTCTTCTTCGCCGACGTCTTGCATCGCTCTTTTGTTATTCGTTACAAAATGTCTTGCCGCCGCAGACCAAATCCGATCTATCGGGTCGCGCATCATAAAAATAACTTTCATTTTTGGATTCAAAGAATAAATTGTCTCCACTATCTCTGCAGAGAGCATCATGTATTCCGGGGTGATCTCACCGGCAACCCTGTCCGCGCCTTGATTAAATAAAGAGGAATACCAAATAATATTTTTGGGTCTGAAAAAATAATTCAAATCCCAACCCGGGTTTGGGCGCTTTACGTTTGGGACCTTCCCTGGTGATCTATAAGCCCGATAACGGTTTCGTAAATCCTTATAGAATTTCTTTTTGCAAGCATCAGGAGTTGCGTCAAATCGATCAAAAAAATGAATTTCCTTGATTGGAGGCAGCCACAGCTCGGGATGTTCGCCCAGGCGTCTATACAACCATGAAGTTCCGCTTCGCTGCGTGCCGATCCCGAGAAAATCAGGCAAAGGTCTTTTTCTTTTTTTCACATCAATCAATCTCCGTTCATTTGCTTGTGGCGATGCACCACAAGTAACAACAATTAACAGAAGAATAAAGATCCTGAATTATTTCAAATAACCGTAATGCCGCAGACATTCCAAAGCACCAGGAGTCTGCAACAAATCTTCAACTCGCCTGGCATACTGAGCTTGCTGCCATTTCCCAATCCAATAGTGCGAATCTATAATTTTTGCTCCCTTTGGATAATGCAAAAATGGTTCATTATCACTTTCACCAATGAATTCAGCAATCCTTTTTACCGTTATTTCCGTGTCTTGAACCAGATCTTCGTAGCGGATCGTTAATACCTGTGGATGGTTCTCAAACTTCATCCCTTCTTTTACATCATAGACCCATCTATCACACGGAACAGCGTATCTCGCCAGAATTTTTGCATCATTTTCGATGACAACATCCCGTCCATCCCGCACAATATTCAATATCCGCAGATCCTTACCATAGTAATCCAGTAAATCTTTAAACACAAGAACGGTCAGGTGGTTCGTACTGGCCCAGCGCCTGGCAGAAGGCGAAATTTTATCTTGAATCAACTCCTTGTTGAGATAAAGCAAGTCGATTGGGCCACCCCCGTTGCGGTCCGTCGAGACGGCGGCGGCCTTTCGTTCAGCTTCCAGTGCAAGATAATGGTATCTGGGATAGTTTAATTTCACATTGCGTATGGCGTGGATATGGGGGTGGCAGGAGAGAATGGACACAGCGACCTCAGTACCTGAAAATTTGCTGCCCCCAATGATAATTGGCGCCTTGAAAGATGCTTTCTTCACGATAAAAGAAATCGAATTTCTACCCATCTTAAGCAGTTTCTTGATTTTCCTTAGTCTACTGGTCTGGCTGTATTTTCTGTGCGCCAAAGAAGGTCGAAGCGAAGCATTTGCATGTGGCATTTGGCTGTATGATGTTGGTTTTTCCAGGAAAGTGGAAAGTTTTTGCAGCGCAGCATCATCGCTTACATCAACAACAAGCAGGTCATTGGGTCGATCTTTGAAATATTCAAGCACTTCACAGTTGTGTTTTTCGAAACGCTCCACAAAGATTTTTTCATGCCCTATCGGATTGTCAAAACCGTACATAAATTCAAATAGTGGTTTATATTCATTTCTGAAATAATTCTGAAAACTTTTCCACCATGAATGGCTATCCCGAATGGTTAGGATGAATTTGCTGCCGGGATACCATTCGTCGAAGGCTTTGTAAAATAAAAACCAGGGAGCGTCCTGAAACGCATCAAAAAGCTCTGTCAATCTTTTCAATTCAGACAAATCGCCTTTTTCAAGCTTCTCGGTTAGTGCAGCATCCCAATTTTTATATGGGCTGGCGACTTGATAGCCCATATTTTGCAATAAAATCTCCAGGGATGTTGTACCTGTTTTATGAAATCCGAGACAAAAAACTTTGGGACGGGTTACTTGCCAAAATATTAAAATAATGGATCAAAGGGGCGGTTAGATACCTGTTTCTTCCCTCCCTTTTTGTTTGCTTAAAACGTTGTGTCGGTTTTCCGCGCAAAATTTTCATGGCATGCTCAGAACTTTCAGCGTTGGAGACCTGATACAAAACACTTCTCGTAGGAAAATCAAGCAGGGGAAAGCCGTGTTTTTCAAAATAAGGTTTTATCTTTTTATGATTGGCAATCGTAATTAAAAACTCAGAAATCAACATTCGCAAACAATTCATTTTGCGTGCTCGTCTTCGATACTTTTTCGCCAATAAAATCTGCCATTAGCGCGTAATTGATCATATTCCCTGTTCCGCAGAATGAATTCGCCGCAAAAATCGGTGCAACCTGGTTTCCAGCAAGCTTATAACCATACGTCATAAGCCAGCCATTCTGGTCAGGGTGAGAATTGGAATACGCAGAAATATCGCTGCCCACATAATCATCGCCATCAAATATCGCAATATAATCTGGCCCATATTCTTTCGCAGCTAATATTCCGATCAGTAATTTTGTCCCCATGTTTAGGAAAACATTCGCAATATGAAAATACCCATCTGGTCTGCCTTCAGCAAAGTCGTTTTCATCCCAACGGAGCCACCAGACTGCATCCTCCAGGGGGGGAGATAAGTTTCCCAGGCGGCCAAAGCTACTTAATACCTTCTTCATCATGACTGGGAAAATCAACTTCAATGAAATCGGTATAGGGAGCGATTAATGCTTCATGATGAAAAAGAGGGAGTATTTTGTCGCAAACGACAATAACGCGAAAATCCTTATCTTGCTGACTGCAAACCGAGAATAAAGTATTATTTAATAAACGCCATACCTCATCGTAAGATTGACTATTATCGGGATGTTTTATACAAGCGACGAATACCAGCATGCTACTTCTCCTGAAAATGACCTACACTCCACTGAGTGGGAATTTTTTTGCAATCAAGCGTAAAAACAAACCCCTTGACCTAAAATAGCAATGCCAGCTTTAGAATTCATAGTTGAATATTTGTATATCTTTCTTGTAAAGCTCTGCAACCATATTTTTTGTGCGTTCTGTGTAATAATCTCGATAATCTGCCTTCCTGTCCGTCGCGTTTATCTTTTTTATCATAGCCTGGATATCCAGGATTTTCATTACTTTTTCGAGATCATCCTCAAAAGTCTCAAACCTGCCCAGGAAATCAATATGGTTGATATCAATCAATCTGGATTGCAAACGCAGGTGTCGGTTTCCGTATTCCAGATCAACAAACCTGGTGACATAATTTATAAAGCTTTCAAATTCTTGTTCGTTGTCTGAAGAAACAAACTTGTCGCTTCCAACTACTTTATCTCGCCAACAAGATACCAGTCTGTCCCATGGATTGCGAACAAAGGCAAACTTGAAATACATGGCATACATATTTACTGGATAATAAACATCAACAGGATGTTCCGCAGCAAGTTCAACATTTGCCTGATTAAATACGTCCAATATGGTCCTTGAACCAACTTTTGCAACGCGAAACCAAACAAATTTTCTTTCTTCAGAGATCGATAGGTTGTATTGAATATCAGAAGGATAAAAAGATTTTCGAGCTACATAAGCCCCAACTCTTTGATATCGAAGGCTTTTTTGGGTTAATTCAGCCGAATACTTTAACGCTTTTTTGAACCCAACACCATCATTTTGTGTCCGTAATTCGGGCTTGTACAGAGCCAATTCTACCAACCTCGTTTGTTGCTCCACAAAAACCTTTTGCGGGGGAGAAACAGGTGCCTCTATTTCCGTTGTCGATAAAATATTGAAATAGCGAAGCAAGTCTTGTGTTATCGGGGAAAAAGCAGTAAATTTTTGTGCTTCTTCAAAGCGGAGAGTACTCCGTTCCTTTCGCAGTCCTCGTCTTCGAAAATCATTGCTCTCATGATGTCCCAGCAAGTGAATGGCACTCCTTGATGGATAATCAAGAAGTTTTCGCCCTTTTCTCCTGTAATATGCGCGCACTTTTCCATGTCTGGCCAGGGTAACGAGGAAATTCCAAATCCACAAACCTGAATAATTCATCCTGGGTACTTGTCTCACTTACCTGTGAGGGAATATCTTCTAATAATAGGGAAAAATTAAAGATATTTCCGGTGCCACAAAAGGAATTTTTGCCATAAAACGGTGTGATTAGATTGCCTGAAAGCTTATATCCATGGGTCATGATCCAGCCATTTTCCCCTGGATGAGTATTCACATAAGCCGCAATATCATTGCCTACGTAATCGTCCGCATCAAAGATTAGCACATATTCAGGGTCATATTTCTTTGCCGCCAGAATACCAATGATCTGTTTTGAGCCTCGGTTAAGTGCATAGTTGACCATTAATTTGATTTCCGGTCCAGACATATATGAAAAAGATTGCTCGCTCTTGGAAGCCCAGGGAATTAATTTCCGTGTCAATATTGAATGCTTCTTTTTTTTCCTGCGATTTTTCTTTTTTACCATCTCAACTCCATTGTTTCCACCATGTTGGATCGTCTAATGGGGGAGATAAATTTCCCAAATCATTAAATCTTTCAACCACATCATCGCCATGGCTGGGGAAATCAACTTCAACAAAATCCGTATACGTATTGATCAAACCCTCGTTGTGAAAAAGCGGCAACTTTTTATCGCAAACCACAACAACTCGAAAATCTGTGTCGTTCTGGCTGCACACAGAATACAAAGTATTATTTAATAATCGCCATACATCTTCATAAGATGCACTATTATCAGGATGTTTTACTGCCGTGACAAATACAAGCACAGAATTTTTCCTCTGGTAAATTGCCTAATCGATATATCCATAATATCGGAGATATATTGTAGCATCAGGAATTGCTAATAAATGCCCGGTACGCTCTGAATATTGGGCTTGCTTCCATTTCCCGATCCAATACCCGTCCTCGATAATGGTTGCCCCCTTAGGATAACTCAAGAAAGGCGCAGGGTTAGATTCTCCAATGAATGTGCATATCTCTCGGATTATTTTCTCGTAATCCTGCACAAGGTCTTCATAGCGCACGGTCAAAATTTGCGGATGCAATTCAAATTCAACCCCTGCCTTGATATCATGGACCCACTGCTCAGGATCAACAACGTATTTTGCCATCACTTTTTTAGTGCTCTCAACAACAACATCTCTTCCATCTCTAACCACATTGATGATTCGAATATTTTTCCCAAACTGGTTTAGTATTCGGGCATATGCCAGGATGCCTAATGGGCATGCTCCAGCCCAACGTTTTGCGGAAAGCGAGATTGGTTTGCTCAGAAGGTTGAAAACCAGTTTTTTCTGATCTATTGCGCCAGATAAGTCGTCTCCTTCTGCAAGAATGCGCTCTTTCTTTCGATCCGCTTCAGGTGACAAAGGATGATGTGTGAGGTGGTTTAATTTTATCGTGCCAACCGCATGAATATTCGGATGGCATGAGAGAATGGATAATAATTGTTCTACTCCAGATTTTCTGCTGCCAGCAATAATGATCGGTGGTGCCGAAAAGGTGATCAACTTTATAAACGATGCTGCACGAATTTTCCGCAATCTCTTTAGATTTCTTTTTAACCGCCCTCCCACCTCATTCTCCGGCACACTCAATGTTGCATTCTTGTGAGGCATCTTTTCATAAGATGAGCTTCTGCCTAAAAAATTGGTGATTTTTTCCAAAGCTTTCTCTTCACTGACATCCACTACAAGCAAATCGTCAGGCCTATCTTTAAAATCTTCCAAAACCTCACGGTTATGTTGCTCAAATCGCTTTATTAACGCTTCCTTGTGACCTATAGGGTTTTCAAAGCCATAGACATATTCAAATAATGGATAATATTCTGTTCGGAAATACCGCAAAAAGCTATTCCACCAGGATGTGCTTTCGCGTATCGTCAAAATAAATTTGCTGCCTGGATACCATTTGTCAAATTCCTTATAATATAAGAACCAGGGAATATCCTGAAAAGCGTCAAAGAGTTTTGCCACATGTCTGATTTCTGAAAGATCGCCCTTCTGTAGCATTTGACTAAATGCAATATCTGGCTGTTTGTAAGCTTTTGAAACCTGGTATCCCATATCCTGAAGCACCCAATCCACCGAAGTGGTCCCGGTTTTTTGGAAACCAAGACAAAAAACTCTTGTCGAATTAACCGGAAGGATATTAAAGTAGGCAATTTGTGTAGAAGAAACGGGGGCGATCTCTCCAAACTTTTGTGCATTTCTCAAAAACACATCCGCTGGCTTTCCATGAATCAGTTTTCTTTTATATTCAGAGCTTTCATCATGATCAACCAGATGGATTACGCTCCGAGCAGGATAGTCAAGAAAGGGATATCCCCTCTCATAAAAAAACTTCCGCGGTCTATTGTGCCTGCCTATGGTGATCAGGAACTCCAAATCAATATGTTTGAATAATTCATTTTGCGTACTTTTTTCAGAAACTTCAGAGCCGACCATCTGCAGCAATAAGGAGTAATTATAGATATTACCTGTTCCACAAATTGAATTCCACCGATAATAAGGCACTATTCTTTTCTCTGCCATCCGATAACCATGCGACATGATCCAGCCATTTTCTCCCGGATGAGCATTCACATAGGCGGAAATATCATTTCCTATGTAATCATCAGCATCAAAAAACATCACATATTCTGGATTGTATTTTTTTGCAGCCAATATCCCAATTAGAAGCTTTGTGCCCATATTCAGAACAACATTCGCAATATGAAAATAGTCCTGCGTAATTTTTTGCTTATGTTTTTTTTCGCCCTCTACAATCATACGTATTCTGGATTTGAACTCACGCAGTTTGTCGATACCCTCATGGCCAACCAGCCGATCGAGTAATTGTAAAAGAACAGAAGGACCACTCCTCCCAAAAAATTCAATCGAGGTTTGGAAATCGTTTTGAATTTCCCTCCATCTGGGATCATCCAGAGGTGGAGATAAGTTGCCGAGTTGATTGAAATTATTAAGAACTTCTTCACCGTGACAAGGAAAATCTACTTGAACAAATTCGGTAAACTTATAAATTAGTTCCTGGTGATGCAAAAGAGGGAGTTCTTTATCGCAAACAACAATGACGCGAAAGTCCGTATCCTGTTGGCTACAGACTGAAAATAAGGAGTTGTTCAACAGTTGCCAAACCTTATCGTATGACTGACTGTTTTCAGGGTGCTTGACACAAGTGACGAAAGTTATCACTTTTTTTCCTTCAGCAAGATATTGCTAGCTCTTTCTTTGTATTTGCTGTCGCCAGGACTGGGCATAATGTCCATTTCGGGCAACCAATTCAGCATGGGTTCCTGACTCGATGATTTTTCCCTCCACCATAACATGAATAATATCCGCTTGCATTGCAGTAGTAAATCGATGCGTGATGATAAGCGCGGTTCTTTCCCTGACAAGGTCGCGAAAGCGCCCCATCCACTCTGCTTCAGCCCAGCTATCCATCGCGCTGGTCGGCTCGTCAAGGATCACAAAATCTGCTTGCCGGACAAAAGCGCGCGCCAATGCCATCCGCTGCCATTCACCGATACTCAATTCTGCTTTGCCAAATTGTTTCCCTAGCACAGTATCATAATCATCAGGAAATTTCTTTATAAATTCGTGGGCATTGCTGCCTTTTGCCGCCTGAATAATATCTGCCCGTGTTGGTTGGTTAACCAAGTCCCCAAAACGAATATTGTCTTCAACACTTTCGAAATAAGATATTGGGCGTTGAAAGAGGACTGTGGTTCGTCTGCGTAAATCTTCTTGTGCCATATCTCGAATATCGATGCCGTCCCAGGTAATTTCGCCTTTCTGGGGATCGTAAAATCGACACAGTAATTTGATCAGCGTGCTTTTCCCGGCACCATTCTCACCAACAATTGCGACAACCTTTCCCGCTGGAATCTCGAGACAATAGTCTTTGAGGGCCACCAGATCGCTATCGGGATATTGAAAGGTAATATTTTTCACTTCTATCCCCCGATTGAGCCCCGAAGGAACATTCACAGGAATATCGGGATCAACAACCGTAGGTTCTAATTCTAAAAAGGTAAAAAGATCGTCCAAGAAAATCAAGTCATTGTAGAAAGTATCAAAGCCAAAAAACAGATTGCGCACAAGCCCGCGTCCTTTATTCATCGCCTGCCAAAACATGACGATCTCGCCCAGGTCAAACGTCCCTTGCAAGGCGCTCCACCCCATCCACCCCAGCAAAAGCGCTAATGTGAATAGACCAACAAGATTTGCACCAACTTTTTCCCAAAGCCCCCGCCTCAAGATTGCCAGTGATTCATCCCTGAGTTTTCTTCGCAAATCGCTATAGGCATGCTTAAAATACCTGCCAAGATCGAAAATTCGCAGTTCAGGCATTGATTTATCATCAGTGAGTGTTTTTCTGTAATAATTCAGGCGACGTCGTTCAATCGTTGTATCCAATCGCCACTTTTGCTTAATTCGGGTTGTCCGCAGAGCAATACCGAGAGCGGGCAAAGTACCGACAAGTAATGCAAGCGGCACCCACCAGCTTAGCGAGAACAAAATGCCGATCATGGCGATGAGTGTGATCGCACTTTCCAGTAAGCTGTTTAGGCTATTCAGAAGGCTGAGTGGGCGTGACACTGCTTCTGAAGCCGCGCGCTGTAACTTGTCATAATAGGATGTGGATTCGTAGAACGCCATGTCAAGAGCGATTGTTTTATCGTGGATAAGGTTATACATAAAGTCTTGCGTTCTATCTGCCAGGACAGCGCTAATATAACTTTGAATATCACCGATCAATTCTCTTATCAGGATGGTTGTTGCCAGGAGAACGATCACCGGTGCTGCTCCGATCAAGGTGTCAATATTGCCATTGCTCTCCACAACATTGACCATGGCATTAACCATCTCTTTTGTTAGATATACAGTGGCCGCAGGCAAAAGCCCCCTAATAACCAACAAGATTGTTGATACCAACGTCCAGCCGTGCGCAGCCTGCCAGACCAATTTTAATGCTTTGGGCACATACTTGACCTGGTATAGCTGATCTCGTATTGATAATTTACGTTTAAGTTTTTCTTCACGCCTCTGCCGTTTATCATACATTCTTGGTGAGTCCTGTTATCTACGATTTATTACAATTATTTTTCCAAGCTATTTATTTTTTAATATTGAAAATGGAACCACTTGACTATCAGAAATGCCCCCCCTTGAACAAAGTATAGCAGAAAATTAATGTTGAAATTGAGCCCGCCTGGAAGAGTGATAAATGCAAAAGTTCATGCAGAGGATAGTCGACACTGGAGTGTCTGACATCAAAACTGATTGGACAAAAATGAAATAGAAATAATGAGGATTATGCGAGACAAAAAGGCGTTATGTATTCCGAATCATCCTAAAGCAATTATCCACCCTGATGCTCCCAAAAAACAAATCGAGGCAATACAAAAGCAATCAGGAAGAAACTTCCTGATTGCCTGATCCCTGATCAACTGATCCCTATCTATCCCTCAAACATTTTCCTGCGTCTGCGCCACGTAATGACCGGCGCAAGCAGCTTGCGCAGCAGGTACTTGGCCTGGATCACCGAGAACCACGAGCCGCCCTCACGGCGGTGGACACGCAGCATCTCCGGCCAGCAGCGGTCGTCCGCCGCCACCGTCTTGGCGTCCCCGTGCAGGCGAAAATTGGCCCACACCCTGGGCACATACACAAGCGGAGCGATCTTCGCCAGCCGCACCCACAGGTCATAGTCCATCGCAAAATAGAATGCCGGATCCAGCGGACCAACCTGCTGCCACAGTTCCGCGCGGAAGAAGGATGCCTGCTGGCAGATATGCACATAACCCTGCATCAGACGGGCATAATCCGTCTGCGCCGAAGGGAATTTGCCGATCACGTTGTCCTCAGCGTCGATGAAATTGCCGTCGCCGTAGACCATGCCCACTTCGGGGTGTTCCTGTAAATAGGCGATGGCCTCGGCCACGGCGTGGGGTTCAAGGGTGTCGTCAGAATTGAGCCAGGCCAGCACGTCGCCTTTGGCCAGGGCAAAGCCTTTGTTGAATCGCGTCTGTCTGGCCCAGGTCAGGTTCGGAAACCCAGTGCGCCAGCCTGTCCTCGTATTTTCGGATAATATCCTGACTGCCATCAGCGGACGCGCCGTCGATAACGATATATTCAATGTCGGGGTAATCCTGCCCCAGCACGGACTGGATAGTTTTTTCCAGGTATTTGGCCTGATTGAAAGATGGTGTAATGATCGATACCAGCATAGGTTTTCCTTAGTTTGTTCTCCTCCCTTGATTTCTCGCAAATGCAAGGGATCGCAAAATGGGAAGGCTGGGGAGGGGGTGTTTCTCTTACTCGCCCGCGTCATCGTCTTCAACAGGCAGCGGATTCCGCAGATCAAAGATAACATATTCCTCATCTTCTTCCAGCAGCGGATACTGCTCATACAACAGGTTCTTCACCTTAGGCTGTTTTTCCAGTTCACCAAACATGGTCACCAGGAAGACATCTTTTCCTGCCACCTCTTCGGCAAACATCTGCCCGACATCAAATTCATGACCAGCCAATGCACGGTACTCAAAATCCCCGGAAGACATCCAGTTTTGCGTGCTCGTCCATGCCCAGTATGCCAGCCGATACCCGTAATCCGGGGTGATACTCATCGATGATTTGCCGTCCAGCTTCTCACCAAGCATTGTCCAGAAAGCGGCATCACCGCGAAAATCCTCTCTCTTCAGTTTGACGCGCACATCCCAGGCATTCATCGTCACCCAGAACAGGGTCACACCAATCACCAGGCCGTACAACACCGCTTTCGGCGCGCGCATCTTGTTGATCACCACCTGCGCTGCCGCCGCGATACCAATCGCCACCGCCGGCACAAAAGGCAGTTGGTAATAATCATGGGTGGAAATATGATGTGAAAAGGTCATCCCATACACAAAATAGCCCAACCACACAGCGATGAACATCACGCGCGGACCTTTCTCGCGGATCAGGAAGATACCCAGCAAGGCAGTCAGGAACCACTCAAAAACCAGCGTGCTGTCAATCATCCCTTTCCAGCGCAGGTATGTTACCGGATCGATCCACAAATTGGGGAAGAAGCGCAAGGCGAACTGACCGCCCAGCAAACCGACAATGTACACACCATAGATGTGAAAAAGCGCATACGGCAGCACGGTCAACCCGCCCAGCGCCCATACCTGTTTGCTGCGGATGGCTTGCTTGAAACCAATCTCAGACAGGATCAAACCCATCCAGGCTGGTCCAATAAAGAATACCGCAGTGGACTTAAAGAAGATCGCCAATCCAGCCAGCAAACCGGCAATCACCACCCACTTCCAGGTCTGCTGGCGGTACCAGCGCAGCATGCCCCACCAGCCCCAGATGATGCCTGTGGTCAGCAGCGGGTCCGGCTGAAATGAGCGGCTTGCCAGCGCGGCATACGGCAGGATCATGAAGTATGCCAGACCGATCACCGCCCCATCTGCGCCGACCAGATCCTTGAGCAGCAGGAACAGTCCCAACCCGCCCAACGTCCAGATCAGGATGGCATACACGCGGGCGTAAACGAGGTTCTCCTCGCCGGCAATCTGATAAGTCAACGCCGTCAGGCGCTCCATGATGGGCGGTTCAATCAAGCCTTCCTGCTTCCACTGCTGCACAGCCAACTCACGCTGCCAGTCCGGCACATCGGTGCGGTTCTCGTAGTACATGCCGCGTGCCATCAAGGCCGAGTGCAGTTGCCGGGTAGGATGAAAGTCCAGCGGAGCATCATCCAGATCATAGAAACGGATTGCCAGCCCAACCGCAAAGATCAGCATCACCACCGCCCACAGCAGCCATTTCTTTTCACCAAATATGGTTTGATTTTCGTTCATAGGTCAATCTCTAATTCTATCTCTATAATCATCGTAGCATTTGTAGGGGCGCACTGCGTGCGCCCGCCAATCATTTTCGCTCTGCCGCCTTGCTTCAGCAAACTCAACTTGAGCATTGTATCATCCCAAACAATGAAATGAGATTGCCACAGTCGCTGACTTCGCCGCTCCCTCAATGACAATTCGGGAATGTTAGCGCAGATCAAAGATCAAATACCCGTTCCCTTCCACATACAGCGGATACCCGCCAAGAATTTCCTTCAATGCAGGCTGCCCATCCAGTTCCGACAGGGCCGTGACCACAAAGAAATCCTTGCCTTGCGTCGCCTCAGCGAAATAATCCTCTACTGCCACAGGATCATTGCCCGCCAGCGAGAACAAATTCAAATCTGAACTGGAAGGCCAGGCCGCGCCCGAAGACCGCCAGCCATAATACCGTAAACGCATCCCGTAGTCGGCAGTCAGGGCGATAAAACTGTGCCCCTCAGGGATATCCGCGCCAACCCGCGCCCAGCTTGCCGGTTCCAGTTCATAGTCCTGCACATAGATCACCGAGCGCGCCGACCACAGGGCGTAGGCCGAAGCAAACAGCACCACGCCAAACGCCCCCAGCCGCCACACGAGGTGCTGACTCTTTCAACAAGTCAAAAACTGCCTGTAAAACAGGCATCACCGATAACGCCACCAATGGCACCAGCATCAAATGATAATACTCATGCGTGGTGTACTGATACGGAAACACCAAACCAAATAACACATACCCGATCCAGCCGCCGAGCAGTACGGCGCGGAAAGGTTTTTGCGCAATGCACAGTCCCAATACCGCCGCCAGGACAGTCCCCAAACTCATCAGGCCCTTGAGCATTGCCAGCCAGTCAGCATAGAAATTGGTTGTCAGAATCATCCCGGACAGGGAAACCACCCAGAACGAGATGAAAATCCGAAGATCGCTGCCCATTCAGCAACAAGTAGATCACTGTCGGCAGCAGGCTCAAACCGGCCATCGCCCACACCTGGCCGCTGCGCCAGAAGCGCCGTAAACCGAGTGTCTGGATCACCACTGCCAGCAAGATCGGTCCGACATAGAACCCGGCAAATGTCTTGACCAGCAGCGTCATCCCGCCCGCCAGTCCAGTAAGGATCGTCCATTTCCACGTGCCGGTCTCTGACCAGCGCAGCGCGGCCCAGGCGGTCAGCAGCACCCACATCACCATCCATGGGTCTGGCTGGAAGGAGCGCGTGGCAATCACGCTGAACGGCAGGAAGAAATAAAACGCCAGCCCGGTCAGCACCGCCCAAAATCCGGCAAAGCGCCTGCCGATGAAATAGGCAGCCAGCCCGCCAATCGCCCAGAAAAGGGCATTCACCAGCCGTGCCAGCCATAACTGTTCTGAACCCACCACCCAATACAGCACGCCAACAATCGTTTCCAATATAGGCGGTTCGTAGATTTCCAACCCGGCCAGGTTGACCGCTTCCTGGCGCAAGGCGGAGTCTGCGTTTTTATCCAGCTGATAATACACCGAGCGCGCGATCACCGCCGAGCGAAGCTGACGCGTTGCATGGAAATCCAGCGGCGGTGTTGTGGCACGGTACAGGCGGATTGCAAATCCCAATGCAAACACCACCAGCAGCAGCAGGTTCTGCCAGGTCAGCAGGCTGCGATTTGCTTTCACAGGAATGGTTGGTTGGGCTTTTGCCATCTGCTCACTTTCTTTCATCCGTATCCGGTCACTCTTTCGCCTTACCGCGATTCAACCGGCGCGCCAGGCCTGGGATGCGGTCCAAACCCAGCAAGGAACCCAATCGTCCACAGGATGCGCCGCCATTGTTCCAACGCCAGAGCAGGACTGATCAAAAACGCCTGTCCATACGCCTGCAATGCCTTCAAAGGCATCCTTCCGGTGGACAAATAATAACGCCTTGAACATTGCCAATCCAGCCTCGGCCTGTTTGCCCAGTCGTTCATATCGTTCAGCCAGCACCGGCTCACTTTTCACCCAGGCGACCAGGGCGTCTGCGTCGGAACAAAACCGTTCCGCCTGGGCCACATTCTTGGCCGCTTCATGGTAACGGGCCGCTGCCCATTGCTCGCGCACATATTTCATCCCGGCCAGATTGGCCATACGGATCCACAACTGGTGGTCCAGCAGGAAATGAAAACGAGTATCCAGCAATCCGGCCTCATCCAGCACCGAGCGCCGCATAAATACGGCTGGCTGGCCGATGATCTTGAAGGATAACAAATCATCCAAACTCCAATCATCGTAGCGTGTAAGATTTAACGGCTGCCCTTTTGCATCTACGGACAACACATCGCCATACACCAGACCGCAATCGGGGTTAGCTTGCAAGGCTTCCACTGCTGCGCGGATCGTTCCAGGCAGGTAAATATCATCCGAATTGAGCCAGGCCACAACTTCACCCGTGACCCGTATCAGTCCTTTGTTGATCGCATCTGCCTGCCCGGTATCTTTTTCGGAAACCCAATACGCCAGTTGGTCAGCGTATTTCTTGATGATCTCCACACTGCCGTCCGTCGAACCGCCGTCAATAATGATGTATTCCAGATTCGGGTAATCCTGGGACAGCACCGATTGGATCGTCTCTTCCAGAAAGGCAGCCTGATTAAAAGAAGGGGTCACAATACTGACCCGCGGCAGGGAGGATGTCGTCACGTTCCTGGCCTAATCCTGACCAAAGAGGGAAAGATAATCCACCTTGGGAAATACTTGCAGTTTGCCGCCCACGGTCGCATCCACAATTCTGCGGCCATCGGCTTCAAACGCCAAACGTGCCCGCTGGTATCCAATCTCAGAGGTATCCAGGTCTGGCAACTGCCAGCGGAATCCCTTGCCGAAATAACCCGGCGAAAAATGGTTGGGGTCATCGCCCTGCGAGACCACAGTGGTATTCGGTTTCCCTTTCGATGCGAAGCTGTGATCCACACCGATCAGGATCACCTCTTCAAAGCCCAGGTGATAGGCCAGTTGCAGGGAGACATACGTCACCGTCGCCCCTTCCCAAAGCCTTCGGGTCACGTTTTTGGCAAACTTCTCGCCGGTGTAGGTGGTATGCAGGAAATGCAGTTTGGGATCAGGATGCAGCCATTTGCGGGAACGCCAGGAGACAAAACGCGGCATATCCAGTTTCTGCAAATCCTCAGCGCATTGCTCAATCACCAGATCATTGACCGTCACCAGGTAGCTGGTTTGAAAACCCAGCTCAGGGAACATGAGATAAATGCGATTCATCCCGATCGTGTTCTCGTTGCGCAATAAACTCATATCGGTATTTTTCAGGCTGGGGCCATTACCAATCACAAAGCAGCGCTCGCCGCGGCGGGTGTCTTTCAATGCCGCCAGGCGCTGGATGCTTTCCCGCCGCCAGGGGTGCAAGGTCGCCGCAGGCCATTGACCTGCCCGTTTGAGGCCATCACGGGTTTCTTTCAATATCGCCAGTACAGGACGCGGGATGAAGCTCTTGATCTTCTCTCTGGTTTCGCTCATTCGCCCTCTGTGCTCAACAGGCTGGTTGCGCCGCCATCCACGATGATCGACTGACCGGTCATGAAGGAAGACTGCTTGTTGTCCGCGAGGAAGTAAATCGAGTGGGCGATCTCTTCCGGCTCGCCCACCCGGCCATTCACCGTGCGGCGCGCCAGATTTTCCAGCCGCTCCTTGTTGAGATGATCGGTGAGCATAGGGGTATTGACCGCCCCCGGCAGGATGGCATTGGTGCGGATATTGTCTTTTGCAAACTCAATTGCCATCGAGCGTGTCATCGCCAGAATACCGCCTTTGCTGGCCGCATAACTGGCAACACCGACCGAAGTCGCCACGGCATGCACCGAGGACACATTCACAAACGCCCCGCCGCCGGCCGCGACCAGCAGGGGATGAGTATGCTTCGCCCACAGGAACACCGCTCGCAGATTGGCTGCCATCACCGCATCCCATTCTTCAATCGAAGTTTCCAGGATCGGCTTGCACACCTGCATGGCGGCGTTATTGATCACTGCATCCAGCACCGGCGTGAAGGCTTTCACCTTATTGAAAGCCGCCTTGACCTCCTCCGGTACGGCAATGTCCGCCTGGATGAAAAGACCATCTTTGGGAAATTCAGCATCAAAAGGCCGCCGATCCACGCCAATCACACGCCAACCAGCTTCAGCAAATACCTTCAGGGTAGCCTTGCCAACCCCGCCTGCCGCCCCGGTGATCAACATTACTCTTTTGCGTTCATTCATCATTTCTGGTCTCCCAATTTTGCTTTGAAGTCGTCCAGGTCATCACAATCAATCTGCAAACCGATCAGCAAATTGCGAATCGTGTTCCAATGCACCCGTTCCCATGCCGCGGGGCTAGAATTGGAATTATGCGCACCGAGCATCACCTGATCCATCGCCCGCAAGGGGGAATCCGCCGGCAGTGGTTCGTGTTCAAACACATCCAGCGCTGCGCCACCGATCTTCCCAAACTGCAAAGCAGCTACCAACGCCGGCTCATCCACAATTGGTCCGCGGGCCGTGTTGATCAGCACGGCATCGGATTTCATCTTCGCCAATGTGCCGGTCGTGATCAAATGGTAACTGGTCGGGTTCAAATCGCAGTTGACACTGACAAAATCAGCCTGCGCCAGCAGTTCGTCCAGTTTAACTTCTTCCACGCCCATCTCCTGCACAAAATCAGGCCGCAGCGGGACGATGTCATTGCAAAGTATACGCATCCCAAAAGCCCGCGCCCGGCGGACGACTGCGCTGCCGATATTGCCGATGCCGATCACGCCCAGGGTACATTCACTCAACGAACGCCCGGGGATCTTGACCCACTCGCCCGCCCGGATCTGGCGGTCCATCCACGGCTGACGCCGCGCAAAGGCAAGGATATACCCCATCACGGTGTCCGCCACCGGCAGGGTGAAAGCATTGGTCGTATTGCCAATCATCACCCCATGTTTGGCGGCCGCTTTCTGGTCCAGCGAGTCAATGCCCGTGCCCCATTTTGAAATCACCTTCAATCGCGGCAGACAGGCTTCAATCACCTGCTCGGTATAGCGGTCATCGCCGCAGATCGTACCGTCAAATTCACCAGCGTATTCGAGGATCTGCTCTGCTTCCATGCGTTCATGCACTTCCGGCACGACCACATCAAGGTCGTAATGCTCAAAAACAGGCTGGAAGCGCTCCACGAAAGGGATCATATAGGGTGCGGATAACAAAATGCGATAGGTCATGTTTTCACCTTTTGTTTTTGGTCTGGTTAGCTAAAAGATTATACCAACAGCGCATCACCGCTGATGGGAAAGCAGCAGTCGCAGCTTCACGTGACATTTTATGGTTACCGCACAACCGGTTCAGTCAATCCTCAATCTGACGCAATTTCCATCGCGATCTCTGCCATCGCCGTGTATTTTTTCTCGCGTTCCTCAGCGGAAGCTTTGGCACCCGTCACCAAACTATCGCTCACAGTCAAAATCGAAAGCGCATCAACTTTGTATTTCGCGGCCAGCGTATAGAGGCCGGTCGTCTCCATCTCAACCACCAACGCCCCATATTCTGCCCAAATCTTCCACCAGTCTGGATCATCATTGTAAAACGTATCATCGGAGAGTATCCCGCCAACGCGGACATTGATCCCCTTGGCTTTTGCAAGCTCATAAGCCTTAAGTAATAATTCAAAGCTGGCGGTTGGTGCAAAATCCATCCCGTTGAATTTCAGTTTATTGATCTGTGAATTGGTAGACGAGGCCATGGCCAATACCACATCACCGACATTCAGGTCAGGCACCAGCGCGCCGCAGGTCCCCACGCGCATCAGGGTCTTGACCCCATAATCATTGATCAATTCATTGACATAGATCGAAATCGACGGGACCCCCATCCCGGAACCCATCACAGAAATTCGCTTGCCGTGATAAGTACCGGTAAAACCCAGCATGCCGCGCACACGGTTGAAGCAGATTACATCCTCCAGCATCGTTTCAGCAAAATGTTTCGCCCGCATCGGGTCACCCGGCAATAATACGGTGGGGGCGATCTGCCCCCGCTCTGCGCCAATATGGATACTCATTAGATTCCTCCTGTTTAGAATTCGATTTATGCTACTTTGCTTAGCACTACATACTTGACTGCTGTGCAAAACGCGTCGCTTTGACCCGTTTCTAGACCTTCCCCTCCAACCGCAGGCGCATCATCAATTCCACCATCTGGAAATCTGTCTCATTGTCGATGTCCATCGCTTCCTGAGGTGGGATCTCAAACATCATCGGGCGCTCGCCCAAACGGTTGCGGCGTACCACCAGATGCTCTCGCCTGAAGATGTACATGCAGGAATTGTCCTCAAAGAACGGAGGCAGGTCCTGGGTTTGCAGCAGAATGGCGGGGTTATGGTTGATCGGCCGGGTAAGTTCATCCCAGATGCGCACATGCCGGCGGGTGACCCCAAACAGGGAATCATGTGTTGGGTACACTGCCAGCAGTTGATTGATTGCCTTTGAAATGGTCTCGGCTCGCAGCAGCGGATTGGTAGAATGGGTCTGCAAATACAGATCGCCTTCGACCTGCGAACTGTCATACATCAATATCTCGTTCATCGGGATATCGTCTGCGCGCAAATGCTCCGGTCGTTCCAGCACCTTCACCTCAGGGAAGAATTCAGCCAGACCTTGCACGATTTCCGTGCTGTCCGTGTCCACTACCACCTGGGCAACCTCCGGCACATCCCGCAGAGTATCCAGAATGTGATGGAAGAGCGGTTTCCCTGCCAGGTCGCGGTAATTCTTTCCGGGTACACGCTGGGAATGGTGGCGCATCGGTACCAAAACGATGATTTTTTCCTTCATGAAAAACCTCTTCAGTTTCTTGTTTCCGACGTCGGATTTGTCAAATCCTCATAATGGATGGGATCCACCCTGCGAGAAGACTTCTTCTCTTCCGGCAGTTCATCATGGGGATAATAAAACGTCTCGCGCAGTTTCCAGGTAAGGGTGCCGGTCTTGTATCCCTGATACGTGCCGTTGAACTGCTGCCAGCGGAAGCGCATCACTTCCCGCCACACTTCCTTCCAGCAGCCCTGCGCACGGGCCGCCTTCCAGTCGCTGCGTACATTCTGCACAAAATACTGCCACCTGTCACGGGCGGCAAATTCAGCATCAGGGTATATTTGCTTAAAGGCCATCCCCTCGCGTTGATACCGATTGAACACTGATTTCCAGGCTTCTTCATGCACGTGGATGATCTCAGCTTCCGGCACGTAGGAAATGGCATACCCTTTTTCCTGCACCCATTTGGCCCAGGCCAGGTCCTCCAAAGCAGGTAACGCTTCATCATAAGGGTGTTCCTGCCACAATGCCAGCCGGATCGCTGAATTGGCATTATTGCAGAACGGGTAATCCTGCCGCGGCCTGGAGACATCCGGGAACCAGTGTTGAAAGATCTGATGTTCTGAAAAATGGCTCGCCTCTGCGCCGCGCTGCTTGCCATAAGCCAGCGCCACATTCTCCTCGTCAAATGGTGCGACCAGTTTGTCCAGCCAGTCCGGGTAAACCGGATAGACATGCGCGGAAGCCATTACCACCACATCCGCCTTTGCGCGGGCAATGCCCAGATTCAGCGAACGTCCAAAGGTGAAATCCTCCGGTTTGATATGCACGACCTCTACCGGGAAGCGCGAAGCAATCCCCACCGTGGCATCCGTTGAGCCGGAATCCACGAGGATGATCTGCACATCCTTCAGGGTCTGCTGCATAATGCCTGTCAGCAAACGCCCGATATGTTTCTCCTCGTTATACGCCCGAATGATGATCGAACAAGATGGTTTCACATGATTCCTTTATTTCTCTTCGCCCCACCCTGCGTTATCGCCTGGTCTTGCCCCCCTTGTCAAAGGGGGGTTGGGGGGATTAGATCTGAATGTAGCAAATCACAACTTACCCAATTCCTGAGATTGAGTCACCCGGCATCGCAAACGGCTCATCTTCCAGTATGCCATTCACGATCACCTGCATCGTTGCTGATTGTTCCGGCTGCAATTTCGGCCAGTCAAAATTCGTCAACTGCACATAGCCCTTCCAAAATTTATCCTCTTTCAGAAAATCTTCAAAAGGCAGCGCACGATGAAAGACCTGATAATAGAAGAAACGCCGTGCATTTTCCTTGAATACCGCCGGTGTCTCCACTGTTTCGGCATCCAGTAAAGCTTCCAGTTCCCCACGGAAAGCATCCTGTGATTCCGGCAGGATAGCAATCTCATCCTCCGTAAAACGTGACGCGCCGCCGCAAAACACCGTACTGCCCAAAATGGCTGCTTCCAACCCAATGGTCGAGTTATATACCATCGTGAACTTCGACCCGCGGATCAATTCATACGAGTCAATATACTGGTCAGCGTCAAGGTAATACACATTGGGCAGTTGCTCAATATGACTGCGTTCTACCCACTGCGCCACACTCTCCCGGCTTTCCTTGCCCGGTCGATTCTCGTCCGGATGCGCCCGCAGCACAAACAACGTTTCTGGATGCGCCTTAACTGCCTCAAGCACTTCATCCAGCCAGGCGAACATGTGAGGGAAAATGACATTCGCATGTGTCTGGCTGGTATCAAAGACCACATTGGTAAAGACTGGTACCACCTGCCTGAAAGCCTTTGCCTTCTCCCAGAATTCCGGCGGCATGCCGTTCATCTCCGGCCAGAAACGCACCCCGGCCATCTGAAAATTGCCTTTGAATCGCTGCGTCAGATACGCATCCAGTTCTGCATTCTGTGCATCGTTCAATACAAAATCAGCCGGCAGGTCAATCGGCGAAGCCGTAGCCTGCCCCGTAGTGAAGAAACCCGATAAAGGCCGGAAGCCGACTTCATGGCTGACAACCTTGATCCCGCGCTGCTGGGCAAGATAACGCGCCGTCGCCTCCGGGAAAAACATGCCATTGAAAACCACCACCGCCTGCGGTTTGTACTTATCCAACACAGTAGTGAATTTCTCGGCAATCGACCAGGCCGAGCGCAGGAAATCTCGGTAGAGGGAGCGCGTTGCCTCATCATCCTGCAAGTGATGACGGCGCAGCGTCCAACGCAGGGAAGAAAGTACCAGATCACCCAGGGGCAGTCCTTGATATTCAAAGGCCGCCATCTCAATCAGGCTCAATGATTCCAGTGCCGCATCCAGATCTTCATCAGCTTCATAAATGCACCACTCCGCCTTTGCGCCGGAATAGGTGCGTACAGACTGGGAAATGCAGCGGCGGCAAGGTGGCTCCTGCGACGGATCATCACGATTGGTTCCCAGCACGCAGCGCGTCATCCCCGCCCCGCACACCACATGCACCACCGGCGTCCCGGAAAGACGCAGTCCCCAGCTTGCAAGCTGGGAGAAAGCAGCATTCTGGCTGGTCGCTTCCAGACGGGTAGACGCGTTGAAGAAGACGACGGGGGCCACGCCCTCGCTCGACGGGGCATGTTCCTGCACCCGCAAAGCCATCGTCTGCAGGCGCCGGTTGGCCTTTTGGTGTGCCCACCGGCGCTTGACCGCATTAATACCATACGAAATCGAGGGCATTAAATATCCCTGGCCCCCCGAACGCGACGCAGCTTGCGCAAGCCAGCCAACTCGCTGTCATACACGCGCTTGACACCATCGCCCATCGCCTTCTCGGTCACACGGATGTACTTCACCATGCGCTCAAAGCCAGCCGGTTCAACCGAAGCGGATTGATCACTGCCCCACATGGCGCGGTCAAGCGTGTAATGGCGTTCCACCAGGCAAGCTCCCATTGAAGCGGCCACCACACTGGTGATCAACCCCACTTCATGACCGGAATAGCCAATCGGGCACTCATATTTTTCCTGCAAGGTGTTGATCATGCGCAAGTTCAATTCTTCCGGCGGGCAGGGATACGCGCTGGTCGAATGGCACAACACCAGATTGTCCTGTCCAATCGCTTCCAGTGCCGCGTCAATTTCTTCCATTGTGGACATCCCGCTGGAAAGGATCAGCGGGCGCCCGGTGGCACGCATTTTGCGCAGCAGGGGCAGGTCTGTTAACGAAGCCGAGGGAGCTTTGTAGCAGACCGGGTTAAATTGTTCCATAAAGTCCACCGCTTCTTCGTCCCACACCGAGACGAACCAGTCAATGCCCTGTTCCTTGCAATATCGGTCAATTTCTTCATATTCTTCCTTGCCAAACTCTACCTTCTCGCGGTAAGCCATATAGGTGATATATCCCCACGGGGTATCGCGCATCTGGTTCCGCTGTTCAGGCGGCACACACAATTCCGGGGTGCGTTTCTGCAATTTGATCGCATCCACACCGGCTTTTTTCGCCCGGCGGATCAATTCTTTTGTTACTTCCATATCACCATTATGGTTGATCCCAATTTCACCAATGATATAAGTGGGATATCCTTCACCAATAGTCCGGTTTCCAATCTGAATTGTTTTAGCCATTTGGTTTAGCTCCTTTCGGCCTTCTTCTTTAAGATCAATTCACACAATTCTCGCACTGCCCCATCACCGCCATTGCGGGAAAGCACCATGTCCGCCGCAGACCGCACTTCAGGAACTGCATCCGCAACCGCCACGCCAAACCCGACCAGCGGGAAACAGGGCATATCATTCAAATCATTACCAACATAAATCACTTTTGCCGGATCAACATCATGATCCGCAAAATACGTTTTCAACGCCGTGCCCTTATCCTCAATACCTTGCAGGGCAGGCGTATTCAGTTTGCGACAGCGGGCCTCCACTACAGGGTTCACTTCCGTAGAGAGCACCATCGTTTCAATCCCGGCGCGGCGCAGCATCTTGATCCCTGCCCCATCACCGCGGTTGGCGAGCCACCATCTCAAAACCATCTTGATCGACATAAACCTTGTTATCGGTCATCACGCCGTCAAAATCAAAGATCACCAGTTCAACTTCTTCTGGGAAAAACACGTCCCTTTTGATCCGGCCAGACCATCTCCAGCCCGCCGCGCTCCACCTGCCATTCATAACGCTGCCAATCTGCAGGGTTATCAATATCCACTGTGAATTTTGGATCAATCAGCAAAGGCAGAATGACATCGCCGCTCATCGAATCCTTTTCCAGGATCGCCCGCGGGCGGATCACATCAATATGCCCGGTCTGCCAATAAACAGGCGGCAGCTTCTGGCGAGGCGAATTATACGGTTCGGCAATTCCCTCCACCTGCAAGAGAGCGGTCATGCGCCCGCTTGCTTCATCAATGCGCCACATCTTGTGCGGATTTTGCCCGGCGGGCACCACCCCGCGCACGGAATCGGCTTCGGGATTGTCCAGCAGCAAGCGCACGGCATCATCCACCATCGTCAGCGGACGGATAGGTGAAGTTGGGCGTAGCTGAATGACCACATCGGGATGATAATCTTCTGTCTCAGCCAGGGTACGCAGCACATGAGCAAACACCGGCAAATCCAGCGTACTGTCCTGGGCGTACTCATCCGGGCGCATGAAGGGCACATCAGCGCCATACTTACGCGCCACAGCAGCGATCTCTTCATCATCGGTCGAGACCACCACGCGGGTCACAGTCTCGGCCTGCAAGCCTGCCGCAATACTATACGCAATAAGCGGATATCCCGCAAAATCGCGAATATTCTTGCGCGGGATGCCTTTCGAGCCGCCACGTGCCGGAATAATTGCCAGCACTTCCGGTCGTGCTACCATGCTGTCCACCCGCCATCCACAACCAGATTTGAACCAGTCATATAGGAAGAAGCCTCCGAAGCAAGGAACAGGATCGCCCCGTTCATCTCATCAATATTTGCCATACGTCCCATCACGGTGCGGGCGGAATATTTCTCGGTGAAAACCTCATCATGATTGTTATATACGCCGCCCGGGGTGAGTGCGTTGATGCGAATATCTTTGCCTGCAAAATACGTCGCCAGATATTTGGTCAATCCGAGCACACCAGCCTTGGTAACCGTATAAAACACCGGTTTGAACTGCCGCGGGCCTTCGGGGCGTTCATAAAGGCGCTGGTCCGGGCCTACCAGACCATAAGTCGAGCAGATCAGGATCATCGCGCCGCTGCCCTGCTCAATCATCGGCTTACTGGCGGCCTGCGTGCTGAGGAACATGCCCGTCAGGTTGACATCCAGCGCCTGCTGCCAGGCGCTCAGCGGATAATCTTCAAAAGCATTGCTCGGCTGCTCTGATTGGTTGTCGGCATCAAACTTGGGATCCATCGCCGCGCTGCACACCATCACATCCAGACGGCCATAGGCCGCGAGGGTCTTGTCCACCATCGCCTGCGCCGATTCCTGCTGGGTCACATTCACGCCCACGCCCATCGCCTGCAAGCCTTCCGCCTGCAAGGTTTCCGCATAAGCGTCCGCCGCGTCCTGATTCAAGTCAGCGACCACAACTTTCGCCCCGGCCTGGGCCAGCGTGCGGCAAAATCCCTTGCCCAGCAATCCCACACCGCCAGTGACCACAGCCACCTTGCCGGTCAAATCAAATTTATCAAAAATCGTACGCCATTATTTTCCTCTTATTTCTCTTCAATTGCTTCAGAAAGAGAAAATCTTTACTCTATTGCGCCGAAAATCGCGCCATCATCATATTCACCATACAACGGGATACCCTCAGTGAGGTCTTTCACCCAGGCAGCATCCTCCGGATCATCAAATAATCCAGAATAATTCAAAAAGACAATTGCGCCTTCCCCAGCCAGCGCTTTTTCGCGGATCATCGCCACATCTTCGGCATACCCTTCGCGCGGCCCCTGCGTTGCCGGGATTCATTGGCGAGGGCAGCACATAAGCAGGTTTATCCGCCACAATATACAAGGCCGTAACGCGGTTGCTATACAGCAATACATCATCAGGCAGCTCAGCCGCAGCTGCAATCACCTGTGATTCCTGAACAGCCGAATTGGCAAAGCCCTGACCATCCTTACGCAGTTCTTTCACTGCATCCAGGCTGTCCTCACTTAATGATAGCAGCAAAGCTGCCGAAACCAGGAGAACGCCCCAACGCAGCCAGTTCACCTTGCGCTTCCATAACCAGCCCAGCCCGGCCATTGCTAAAACGATCAACGGCACTTCAAACAATAGCAAAATGCGGTCTTCAAAGATCGGGCTGGCGTCAAAGAACATCAATGAAAGCAGCAGTACTGCCAGATAGGATAACGCCTGCAAGGCATTGATCCACGCAAAACGGCGAAGATTCCACCCCCAGCTGTTTTATCCTTGCGCTGCAGTTCGCGTACTGCAGCGATAATCGCCCATCCAGCCAGGCCCAACAGGATCAACACCAACACAACGCCCCAAAAACCCAACAGGTTTTCAACCAGACCGCCGCGTTCCGGCAGCAGCCAGCCCCAGAAATTGAGCAGCCCTTCATTGATCTTGTCACGTGTGATGGGATGGAAAATGAATCTGCCGGTTGCCGACACTGTCACTCACGCGGATATTGCGTCCCAGCCAGATGGCGACAAACACCAATCCTGCTTCCAGGAAAAAGAGGCTTTGTTTGATTTTCATCGCCCCAGGCCATCTCATCTTTCGCAGGATCCGGCCGCAGCACAAAAATTGCTGCAACAGCAGTAGCATAAAGGGAGATGCCAACATAGCGGGTAAGGAAAGCAAAACTGGCCAGCAAGCCGCTGATCGCAATCCAATACCACTGCTGGGATTGAATGCCTTTCAGCAGGCACAAGAGCATTGCAAAGGCAAAAGCAAGGTACAAGGGTTCCGTCATCGCAAAGGAATGTGAGCGGATGACCGGGCTCGAAATCAGGAACACCACTGCCCCCAGCAACGACAAGATCGTTGAGCGGGTCGCCTTGCGCACCGTGACACCCATCAAAAACACATTCAATCCCATCAGGAAGATGTTTAGATAGAGCGCCGCCGGAATAGCATCCAGACCAGTAATACCCATTGTCGCCAGGACGATGGAAAATAGGGCGGATAATTGGTGATCGGACGCGGGCTGCCATCGCCCGTCAGACGGCTGTAACCCAGCCCGCCCAGCATATTGCGTGCCCCGGCCACATAGCCCACCGAGTCATTCACCAGCCCGATGCCATGCGGGGTGACTGCAATCATCAACGCAACGCCCGCCCCTGCCAGCAGCACCAGCAAGAACCAATACAAGATTTTATATTTATTCAAAAATGTTTCGATGTTCTCAAACAGCTTCATTTGAAAACCTCATGTTTTCATGATTCCTCTTCCAAAATCTTTGACTTTGGGAGAGGATTAGAAGGGGCAATAAAAGCCCATGACATAAACAGTCCCTTTGTAGTAACGACTTCAGTCGTTTCCCACCGGATACCGATAAATCCCGCCGTCCTGGCCTTGATATAAAACTTCCAGGCCGTCCACCAGTGCCGCGGCCCACTCCTCACTGCGTTCGCCATACAACCCCGCAACCTGCGAGGCGAGACTGTCAAACTGCACAAAGACTGCCTCACCGTTGCGGAACATTTCCTCTGACGGATCATTAACCAGCTCACCGTCACCATACTTCACAAATTCATCCAGCGCCTCGTCAACGAATATCTCGGCGATCGGATAAGAGCCCCGCCCTGTCAGCCATAAAATGGCCGTCTCTTCATTGGTCACGATGAGGGTATCCTCCGGCAGATCACGCACGGCCTGCATCGTATCCGAGGTCTGCCAGGAAACAGAATTATAGCCCAAACCCATCACCACGTTCTGCTTAACAATGCGCATCGTGCGTAGTCCGTTCCACAATCCGAAGACCAGCACAAGCGACCAATAAAAACTTCCCCAGCCAGACCGGTTTCTTCCAGTTTTCGCCGCTTCGCAAAGCCAGCAACACAACCAGCCATAAGACAGACACTAACAGCGGTGACATCATCCGGCTGCCAATCGTGATCGGCGGATAGGTGGTGAAATACACACCCGCGATCACGCCCAGGTATACCAGACTGAACAGTGCCAGCGCAGCGTCCAGATGGTAAAACGGTTCTCCGTCGTTCGGCCTTGCCAACCATGCGCGCGAAGACAACCGTCCAGACAATCACAACCAGCACAAAGCCAATACTGAGTACATGATTCAGCATCACCGGATACGGCGGAGCCTGGATCCATAAATCCGGCACCAACCAGAAGAGGATCACTTCCTCCATCTGCGGCCAGAACAGGCGCATGCGTTCCAGCATCTCTGTGCCGGTGAGCACCGAGCGCGAGGAAACCGTTGTCGTGTTGCTGATGTTGTAAGCCATCCAGCCAAAGGCCGGGATGCTCCCCAAAATACCAAACAGGACGGCCTTGAGCAAGCGTTTACTGAATTTGCCTTCATCAAAGACCAGCAAGAGCAAAGCCGCTGTGCCCAGATAGGCTACCGCCGCATAGCGTGTAAGGAAGGCCAAAGCGCCGGTCAATACAGAGGCTGCCAACAAAACCCTGCGCTCCGGCTGGCGCAAATATGCAAGCATGAGCACCAAAGTAGAGAATGCCCAGGAAAAGCGAAAGGGGTTCCGACATCGCCCAGGAATAAACCGGCACGAGCACCGGCGAGGCGATCACCAGCAAAGCCGCCAGCCATGCCGCTGGCAAGGACTTCGTCGCGCGCATCGTCTCGCTAGCCGCCAGCCAGATGAGGGCGCCGAAGAGCAGTGTATTCAACCAATGCGCCGTCGTTTCCATCGAAGCACCGAGCAAGCCCGGGATGGTCAATACCAGCGGGAAAAGGGGCGCAAAATAGGGCATGATGCGGAACTCACCCCGCGGTCCAATAAGGCCAAATCCCTCCCCATCCAGCAGGTTCTGCGCCGAGGTCATATAAATGGTCGCATCACCACCGATCCCCACGCCTTTAGTCGTGCTGACGCGCAGCACAACCATGCCGATCACGGCAGCGGCGATAAAAGAGAGGGTGGCTAACTGCTTTTTCTTCATACGTCCCGATTACTCCGCAAAACCGTAAATAAGGTCATTGCCCACTTCATCCAGCAATTCCAGCCCCAGCACCTCGCAGGTGTGGGTCACTTCTTCGATATTATCATAGTATGTTTGGTCAACCAAAATATAGGTCATGTCCAGCTCTTGAAGCAGTTCCACGCTCTCCTCAGAGGGAAAAGTGTTCATCACCGGCATGATCTCGCGGTACTGCTCCGGCGGGAAAGCGTTGAAAAACCCGCCCAGGAAAGGCTTGCCATTGATCAACTGACCGTAGATATGCTCCTGGTCTTCCTGAAGCTCAAAGGGGAACTGCGCCCAGGCGCCGTCGCCGGGCTGCTCTGTCAGCCAATAATCCGCGGGCCTGGCCTGGACCTGCGCGAATTGCTGGTATGGGCCGGGGTAGAAGTCAATGAATATCAGCACAAACAGCAAGGCGAATACGCCCCACTGCTTCTTGCCCTTGAAACGCTCCAGCAACCAGGCAGCACCCAGGCCGCCTGCCGCGCTGACGAAGACCAGGGCAAACACACCAAAGCGCATCAGGGCGCGCAGCTTGGCATAGAAGGGGAAGTATTTGAAAAGGAAGTACCCCGGCAAAACGAGCGGCAAAGTCTCACGCCCCAATCGGGCAGCCAGCCCGTCCGGCAGGGCAAGCTCCACGGCCTGCTCATTCCAATGCAGGTCGGTGCCCATCGCCAGGATCACGGAGAGCAGCGCTCCCCACAACAGCAAGCGCAGGAAAGCGTCCTGCTTCATTTCCTTACGTTTGACCCACGCCAGCACAGCCAGACCAAACGAGACGATGCCCACATACAGCGTGGCTTCAATCCACAGGTCGCGGCTGAAGTTCTGCCCGATCCACTGCCCCCACAGGAAGTGATCCGTGGACGGCAGGAAGAAGTCCAGCGGGCTGGCGGAGTACTTGCGCACAATGCCCATATTGCGATCGGACAGGCCGCCCTCGGTGGCGAGGGAGACATACGGGAAAGCGGCAAACGCCACCAACGGCAGCGAGACCAGCACCAGAGCCAGCACACGCTTCCAGAAATCCACATTCTTGATGAGGGGTTTATTCATCAAGAGGTAGACCAGCACCAGAAAGACGCTGATGATCGCTGTCATGTAAAGGTAATACATGGAGGTATTGGCAATCAGCCCCAGGGCAATCCCGCCCAGCAGCACCGGCTTCCACGACCATTTCTCGGCTTTCAACACATCCCACAGCCCCATAAAGTAGAAGGGGAACCACTGGATACCGGAAAGGTTAAGATGCCCAATGCGGAAATGGGCAAAATGGTAGGGGATGAAGGCGTACACGGTGCCTGCCAGCAGGGCTGCATCCCAGCGGTTGGTGAGCTTCTTCACCCACAGGGACATCCCCAGACCGGAGAGCACGAAGGAGATCATCATCGCCATGTTATAGGCAAAGACCTCGCCGCCGATAAAGTAGAACGGCATCGCGATCGCCAGATTGCTCTGCGTGATCTCGGTGTAGGCCAGGCTCCATCCTTGCGGATAATTCAGAAACCAGATATTGAAGGGATTAACGCCCAGGTCAAAGAGGGCCTTCTTGAACCAGCCGATCATCCACACAAAATAGATATTGTCCCCCACCATGCCAACCATCGAGTCTCCCATTCGGGTGACGAGCGGCCAGGTCATCACCAGCGTCATCGCCGTGAAGTACAGGGTCGCCCACAAGGCAGGTCGTTTGGAAAATATCTCAAATACCTTCTTCATGCAAATCTCCGGGAATTAGTCCAGTTCAACCCAACTATGAAAACGAGAGGACTGGCACACTGCCAGCACGATTTCCATGGCGCGTACGCCGTCTTCGAAGGAGCATACCGGCTCTTCCTTGCCCTCAATCATGTTAATGAAATTGCGCGTCTCGGCCAGGAAAAGGTCGTTACGGTCAAAGCCTTCCGGCGCAGGGAAATCTTCCCATTCGCCCTTCTCGGCGCGGTAAAGGCGCACGCCGCCAGTGGCATTGTCCCAGGTGATGGTACCCTGGTTGCCGATCATTTCCAGCGTATGGCGCGGGGGGCGCTGGCAGAAATCCAGATGCACGCTGCCCAGCACGCCGCGGTCAAACTGCAAGCCGATCTCGCTGACATCCTCAACGTTGATGTCCAGACCGCCCAGGTTGCCGGAAAAAGCCCATACAGATTCAAGTTCGCCGACCAGCCAGCGCAGGTAGTCAAGCGGATGACACAGGGTACGCACCACGCCGCCGCCCAGGTCCTTGCGCGCGGCATAGCTCTGGCGGTAATCCTCCCAGGGATGCCAGTCAGGCAGGTATTCACCCCAATGCGAGCGCACCGAGATCAGATCGCCAATGGCGCCATCATCCAAGAATTGCTTGGCCTGCTGCAATCCAGGATGAAAGCGGAACTGGAAGCCGACCAGCATCTTGCCGCCGCCCTGCTTGAGGGCCGCTTTCAGCGCATCCATTCCTTCCATCGTAGTCGGAGACAGGTTTTTCCATCAGGATATGGCAGCCCGCCTGTGCGGCAGGGATGGCGACGTCCAGATGCAAAGCCGTCGGGATTGGAGATGATCACACCATCCGGCTTGTGAGCGAGGGCCTTTTCCAGGTCGGTCTCTACAGGCAGATGGGCGATCTCATCATCTTTCAGCGTGCTGCGGTGCGAGCGGTAGAGGACGATATCCTCCTGCCCCAATGCCTGCAAGTTGCGCAAATGCCGCCGTCCGATGGATCCAAATCCCGCAATCAGAAATTTCATCACTGTTCTCCGAAATAACTCTTCTGTGTTCTCAAAAACTTCACATTCTCTTCATCAACCCGCCCCCCTTGTCAAAGGGGGGAACTGTGCCACAGGCAAAGTAAGGGGGATTAGATTTGAATTCAATGTAGCCAACTTCACAAATTCCCAGAGAATGAGCCACATCTATCTATTCATTTCGCATGGGGGAATCCCCCCACCGCTCCGCGGCACCCCCCTTTCACAAGGGGGCAAAAACGCACCTGCCTAATTGAGTTAGCTCAATCTCATCTTTTCTATACATCCTTCTTCCCAAACACCGACAATAAAAACTCTGCCGTGCGTTTGCCCGCGCTGGCATCCGTATACGTCACCTCATCGCGGACGAACTGCTGGCGCGCTGCCCGATCAGCATCCGGATCTTCCAGGTACCGGTTCAAGGCAACTTTGAGCTGATCCTTGTCCAATGCCACCTGCCCTGCCACCGCATCGCGGAAGCGCAGGTGCGTCGGCCAGTTGCCAATCTCCGAAAGTGCCAGGGAAAATTTACCCGGTGTGTTCCATCCGCCCGGTGCATCAATGCACACACTGACGATGGGACGATCATGCACGGCCGCTTCAACGACCATGGTTGAATACACGGTCGTAAACACGTCCGAATAAGCCATCATGGAAGTCTTCTCCGGCATATCCTCACCAGAATAGTACCCCAGTTCACCGCCGAGGGGCACTGGTTCTACGAGGTGGACATGCTCCAGCCTCTTCGCCAGTTCGCGGATCTTTTCGCGCTCTCCAGCAAACAGGGGATTGTCCATGAAGTGGTTGGGATGCAGACGGATAAGCAACTGGCTCGGCTCCGCCAGTTCATCCGAAGCAACCAGTTCAGCCAGGGCTTCCACATTCTGGTAATTCGGCGAGAAGGTGATAAAACTGCTCGCATAGCCGATCAACTTGCGATCGGGGTCCAGCTTATGCAGTTTGAAGTACTCCTCGCGGGACATCAACCACGTCTTGCGAAAGTAACCATCATAAGAAGGAATACCACCCACATTCACACGCTTCGGGTCCCAGTCTGAGCCCAAAACCAGTTCCTCTTTTTGCAGCTCTGACCAGCAATTCACCCAGTCCATGGGTGCGCCGGGGAGGGTATAGCTAGAGGAATTGTCCCAACCAACGATCACGGCCGCCGTGGGCACACCGCGCTGTGCAGCTTCGCGCAGCAAGTAGCGGTCATAGCGCCAGCCGGCCGTGCTGGCAACCACCAGCTCAGGCTGGTACTTCTCGAACAGGTCGGTATACAGATCGCGGCACAAAGCGCATCTGGCGCCTGACAATATACTGGCGCAAAGCTTTGGAACGCCGCATCAGCCACACGATGGCCTTCATCAAAGGCATAACCAGCTTGCGTTTGCCCGTCGCTTCGCCTTCCACCTGGAAGATATTGCTGTCCATGGCTTCCACGTTAATGCGCTTCGAGCCCGCCCACGCGGCGCAGGAAATGCAGCCACCACTGTTCGGTGGGCTTGTAGGAATGGTAATACTTCTTTGCCTCATTCAGGCGCAGCCCTTCAATATACAGGCCAGGCTGACCAAAGCGGGCTTCAATCTGTTCTTTCAATCCATCATCAGTGAGCAGCACCACTTCCACGCCGGCTTCCAGCATGGTCTTGACGACATCACTCTGCAAGAAGTAGACGATCGCCAATCCGTGGTCGGCACTGATAAAAACGCGTTTCTTCGTCATCGGGGATTCGTTATCCTCTCATTACTCAATATCGCCTTCTAGCGATCATAATACCAATGGAAAATCTTGTTGTACAGGAAGAGCAGCACGCGCTTGACCAGCGGAAAATCCAGCACCGGATACTTTTTCTCAGTAGGTTTCGCTTGGTTCCCGGATTTCTTCGTCCCAGGCAAGTCGCGTAGGGTATTGCTGATGTTCATCACGTACGGCTCGGTGGGCATCAGGCGCAGGTAACCGGCCTGATTCATGCGCTCATCGAGCTGTTTGACCTGCCCCATCGGACGGTCCATGCTGAAGGGCAAGTATTCCTGCAAGACGCTCTTCCAGGCCATGAACTGCCAGTGTGAGGCACCGGCGATGGCTTCCACACCCTTGTAGACCAGCTTCACATCCTCGCTGGTATCATAGTGCTCGCGGATCTCTTCCACGCTCTGCCCCAGACTGAGGTCAAATTCCTCAAAGGTCTCATAAGGGATGAAATCACCATGCGATACGGCTACATCGTCCTGGCTTTCGCCCCAGGCGACGGTGCTGCTGTAAACATTCGGCCGGGTGCGGAAAGGCCGCGCCGTGACCATGCCCACTTTGGGGTAGGTTTCCAGCAATTCCAGCGACTTCGAGAGCCAGCCGGGATAATACAACACGTCATTGTCCGCATACACGATGATCTCGCCCGGTGCGCCGCTGAGGATCATATTCCAGGCCCCGCCCTTGCCGAGGTTCACGTCAGAGAGCAGCAGATACTGGATATTCCCAGCTTCCTGTTCCTTTAGCAGATACTCGCGGGCTTCTGCGCAGCTACCGTTATCGAATACCATCAGGTCATAAGCTATGTCTGCCCCTTCGCGCAGGCTGCTCAGGCTGGTATCCAGCACATCCAGCATTTCGGCGTAGAAACCGCTCAGGAAAGGGATGTAGTTCAACACAGCCACCGTGATCCGTTCGGGCTGGGCGACTTTCTTCACAAATTTCGCGGGATTTTGTCCAACGCGCATAATTACTCCTCGTTCATCCTGGTTGCCCTTGAGCTTACGAACCAACCAGACCTTGAATTCCTTACTTGCCTTCACCGGATGAAAAATGGCAAAGAATACTTGACCCAACCAATAGGAATGCAGTTTGACCAGCGGGAATATTTCTACCTCCCGCCAGAATTTTTTACTGTTCCAGCGCATGCGCTGGATCATGCCATCCACCAAAGTTCGGTCTGAATCGACCAGGTTGAAAATGGCGCGCTTGCCCCCCGCCAGACGAATGTTCTCCTTCGTCTCGGGCAAGCGGTAATGCGGCTGCCCCTTGGGCAGATGGCGATAATCATGATTTTGATGCACGATCTGGATGGCCGGGGTGGCATCAATCAATGCCCAGCCCTGACGGCGGGCTTCATAAAACATCCAGTTATCCCAACCGGCGCGTCCGATGGCAAAAGCAGGCATATTTTCAAAGCAGGCGCGCGGGAAGATGAAATAATCACTGCCACCGCGAGGGTGCAGCATCCCTTCTTTTTCCGTGCGCTCTTTCAGGCGTTCCACCCAGCCCGCGGAGAAGTCCATACGTTCGGTTACGTCCAGGTCCCAGCGCTGGCCGACGATCAGGTATTTCTCAGCCTGGTCGGCCACCTGATGAGCAGCCTCGATCATGTCGGGCATGAAGAGGATATCCGCATTGACGTATACCATCACCGGCGAGTCGCTGTTCTCGCGCGCCAGCTCAAAGATGGAACTGACCAGCGGCGTGCCCATCTCATTGCAAGCCACGTCCGGCAGGTGCCGCACGCCCAATTTTTGCGTGGCTTCGGCGATGCCGGGTTCGTCGCCGATCACGATCACCTCCACCTCCGGCCCCAGGTTTTTCCACGATTCGATGGCGTTGTATTGCAAGGTGGCAATAAACGGATCATCAAAAGCCTTTGGGGCGGTGAATATGGTTAGTAATGACATTATTTCTCGTTTCTCTCGTCCACGTCTTTCATCGTCTTGTGCTCAATAGACGCATTGATCTCCAGCAGAGCCGGGTTGCGATCCAGCAAAGCCAGCACATCCATCCAGTTGAAATCATCATAGTGACCAAATCCAGCCACCACCTGTCGAACAAATTCCAGATCTTCGGGCGTATCCACGGTCCAGCGCTGATCGCCAAAGTCTTCGGGGTTGTTCACAACAACCACTTTGAAACGCCCCTCTTTGTCATACAGATAGGGCATCACATGCTCGCGCTGATATTTCTCCTCGGCCTCATTCCAGGCGCGTTCCAGGGCGGCAAAGCTGCACACTTCCGTGTCCAGGCCGATCGGGAAAGTTCGCTTGAACGGCGGGGGCAAACGGTTAGCGGCAAAGTCTGCGCCCGCGGCGAAGAAGCGGTTCACCGTCTGGTCTACAACGGCCGGGTCCAGCAGAGGGCAATCCGCGGTCAGGCGTACGATCGTGTCCGCCTGGAAAGCGCGCGCCGCCTGATAGTAACGGTCCAGCACGTCAAACACATCCCCGCGGTAAACGGGCACGCCATGTGCCTTGCAATAGACCTCGATCGGATCATCAGAAGCGTCGGTGGTGGTGGCTACCGCTACCGCGTCGATGGTCTTCGCGCGGCCTGCGCGGGTGATGACCCACTCCAGCATCGGGCGGTCTTTGATTTCCTGCATCACTTTGCCCGGCAATCGACTGGAGCCCATGCGGGCCTGGATAATGGCGACAGTGCGCCCTTTTTTCTCAATCAGTCATTTTAGTTTTCCATCATACGGTAGACCCGCCAATCATCGGGGCCAACCGTGGTTTCGTATTCATAGTTTTGGCAAACATACTCAAACACCTGCGGCATGCTGCCAAATAATTTTGTCAAAGACGCAGTGCAGGCATCCCCTTCCCCTTCAACGAAAGGTAGTTCTTCATTCATTGTGTCCACGATCAAGGCAGGCGGATTGGCTTCCAGTCCGGTGAGGAACTCAGCAGACATGGCCTCGATCGTCGGATGATTCACATAAAAGGGGTACATGTGAATGTAACGAGAGGGCAAACCACGGCGGGCAAACAAATTCACCACCGGCTCAGCCCCCCACACAAGGACGGGTTCGTTCTCATCCGAGTTCGCCACAATATATTCCACAGCCGCATCCACCTGTTGATCAGACCCGGCGCGCGCGAATTCTCCCACCCAGGCAGTGACAGGCTTGAAGGCGATCAAAACCAATACAACCAGCATCACAGGCCTGGCAGGGATGCGTTTCTCCCGGTTCTTCTTGGGCAGGTTCAGCAGCCAATGCTGCATCATGCCGATCAACATCACCGTCACCGGTACCAGGCTGATGAAGTAATGTACGTAATTGCGCGCCGAAAGGCCAATGAAAAGCACCTCGATCGGCAGCCAGAGCAGGCACAAGCCTGCCAGCAGGGCCACTTCCGGTGCCGGAAACTGGCCATCTGGCCTTTTCCAGCGGAGCAGCCAGCCAGCGCGCCAGCAGACCGGTGGCATGCAGACCAGAGAGCAGGGCAAGCAGAATGCCCCCCGCCAGCATGGCAATTTGCAGCAGCCCCATACCGCCCTGTGCACTGCCAGAGATAATGCGTTCCCCAAACAGAGCCACCAAAGCAGCAATAAGACCCAATGCCAGCCCGGCATATCCCGGCCAGCGTACCCGCAGCCAGTCAGCCAGGGCTTTGCCGTAATGCAGCACCACGGCAGCCAATGCCAGCAGCCAGGCTAGCGCCCCGGCGATAAAACCGGGTACGGTCACAAAATACCCCAACGCACCCTGAATACCTTTGTACGTATTCCAGCAGGCCGAGGTCAGAATAGTAGAAGTTATAGGCAAAGGCCGCATCCCAGTAAGCGGCCAGATCGCCCTGCACGGCAAAATACGCCACCCACAGACCAGTGACAAGGCTAAAGCCAGCGGCCATGCCCACCAAAGGTAGCAGTCCCCGCAAGTCGCGGGTGAATACCGCCCGCAGGACGATCACCAGACCAATGGCGATGCCCACACCGATCAGAGTTCTGGCGCAGGTGAAAGGCCAGGGCGATCATCACACCAATGCCAAAGCTGCGCCAGAAAGTGTGGCCTTTACGTTCGCCCAAAAAGAAGAGCAGCAAAGTGCCAAACTGGAAAGGTAGAGCATATTCTTCGGTGAAGTTGCCGCCGTGCAGCACGTAGAAAAGTGTAAAGAGTTCCTGCAATCAGTACCCAGATTGTTTGCAGTTCCGTGCTGAACTGCAGCAGCAGGATCGCCGCCAGCACGAAAGCCGCCAGCACAAAGACGAACTGCATGACCCACACACCCCACACCGAGCCGCCCCCCAAACCCAGCCCCGCCGCTTCGATGAAGAAGATCAGCGGAGGTTTGTGGTCCCAGACTTCGCTGTACAGGTTGTCCCCTTCCAGCATGCGCCAACCGGTGTAAAGATAGATACCCGAATCGCGGCCGGGGGTGCCCTGCACCGCCGGGGAAACCACTACCAGCACCACTGCCACCAGGACGGCGAGCAGGGTGAAGAGGATTACACGCGATCTTTTATCCACATTGACGTTTTCGTTCATTTCTTTCATCACGGCTGCCTATTTGGCTCTCTTGTATGCCATATCATAGGCTTCCAATAGTTTTTGCAAAATTCTTGTTCCAGTCTGCCCGCTCTTCAGCGAGCGTTCTGGCGGCTATACGCATTTCTTTCAGTTTTTCGCGCGCTTCATAAGCGCGCAGCATACCCTCAGCCAGGGCAGTCTCGTCTCCATCAGGGAAAAGCCAGCCTTCCTGGCCTTCTGTGATCCATTCCTTGTTGCCCGGAATATCCGAGACCAGCACAGGCAGACCGCAGCCCAGGGCTTCCATCAACGATACGGAAGAACCATCGCTGTGCGAGGCGCTCAGATACAGATCAGCAGCATGGTACATGGAAGTGAGGTCTTTGTTGCCCACCTGCCCACCGAAAAGGACTTTGTCTTCCAACTCATAGCCGCCGCACGATGCTGTGGATCAACTTCGCCTGGGGGCCATTCCCCAACAACATCAGGCGCAACTCAGGCTGCACCTGCACAGCGCGGGCAAAAGCCCGCACCACATTGTCCACCCCATAGATCGGCGCCCAGGATCGCAGCGAGAGGATCACAAATTTATCCTCCCAGCCTCGGCGCTCGCGGTAAGCGGGGTTATCACCTGGCTTGAATTGTTCCAGATCAACGCCCCAGGGAAACAACACCACGCGCTCCTCGGGGAAGCCAAATGTGGTGGCTTTCTCCTGCACAGCACGGCAGTCCCCCACCAGCACGTCGGTATGTTTGAGGGCGTACTTCGTCGCCCAGCGCCAGACCCAGCCGCGGTCGGCATCCTTGAGGATATCCGAACCCCAGGACATGCTCACCAGCGGATCGAAACCCACTCAGCGCAGTCAGCAGCGCGCAGGTCTGGATCGGTCCGGCGTGGATCACATCCGGCTGGATCTTATGGATCACCCGCTTCAGGTCGCGCAGCAGGGCCAGGCCGTCACTGCGCTTAGCAGGACGCTGCCCCCCGCGCCAGATGACCTGCTCCACTTCCTGCGGGACGATGCGGTCTTCCTGCTGGTGACCGCGCCGCTCCAGCCGAAGGAAATAGACCTCATGCTCCGACTTTGCCAATGCAGACAAAAAACGGTGGTCATGCGGGGTATAGTCGCGGGTGAAATACAGGACGCGCATGGGACTTTGCTGGCCTTTACTCGCCCAGCATCAGCCAGGAGATCTCCTGACCGGCGGTGATGTCTTTGACGGCACGCGTGCCGATCACATTATCTATTTCATTGGGCAGAATAGCGCCCGGCTGCTGCGGACGCAGCACATCGATCATCTCACGAGTGAGCACCTCGCCCGCTTTGATCGTTCGGGCTGCCCTCAGACAGCGCCGCTGCACAACGACGGTATCCATCTCATTGGCCGCCACAACCTTGTCCGCAGAGCCTAACGCACGTTCCAACTGGCGGGTGTTCTCCACCATTGCGGCCCAGGTATTGGGGTCCATGGCGAATTTATGGTCAGGACCTTCGCGTTCAGTATTGTCTGTGAAGTGCTTCTCTACTACGCGCGCCCCCAGAGCAACTGCACCCAGCACAGTGGCATGGCCGGAAGTGTGATCAGAAAGACCAAGCACCACATCAGGGAACATGGTTTTGTAGGTTTCCAGGACGCGCAAGTGGATATGGTCAAAATTCTCCAGGCTGGCTGTGTAATTGGTATTGCACTGCATCAACACCAGTTCAGGGTTGATGGCTGTGATGGCATGCACGGCGTTCTGCACCTCGCCGATATGCGAGGCACCAGTAGCCAGCAGCAAAGGTTTTCCCTTGCGGGCCATATATTCCAGGGCTTCCAGCCAGCTGATATCGCCAGAGCCGATCTTGTAGGCCGGGACGTAGGGTTGGAGCATGTCCACCGCGCCGAAGTCATAGGGCGAGGAGAAATAGTCGATACCGACCTTATCACATTCTTCTTTCAGGACAGGCGTCCAATCAAAGGAAACGGATGCGCCTTCGTAGACTTCGAAGACAGACTTCTTCCAGGAAGCCTGGTGCGAGAGCTGCGAGCCGAATTTCTTAAAGCCATAATCCGAGACGATCTGTGCCGCGCGGAAATTTTGGAACTTGGCCGCATCTGCGCCGGCCTCTTTCGCCAGACGGATCAACAGCTTGGCCCGCTCCAGGTCACCATCGTGGTTGGCGGCAATATCAGCAATGAAGTACGTGGGGTTGTCCCCGCCGATCAAACGATCTCCAATTTTGAATTCCATTTCCAGCCTCCTGAATAAGCTCTCAAGAAAATCTCGTTAATCCGAAAGTGAATCAATTCTGTCATTGCAAGGGAGCCGCGAAGCTGAGCAACCACGACAATCCCATACTCAGTTGTGCGAACTCACAAGTCCTTCACTCAACACATTGTAGTAACGACTTTAGTCGTTACACCCCGCAGGCTGTGACCACTAAAGTGGTCACTACGATTATGTTATTTACCATGTGCCTGCGTAACGCTAAATCGCCATCCCTCGAATCTTCTCAGGATAGCCATCCACATTTTGCTGATAAAACCGGCGGATACCCGCCTCAATCCCGGGCATGGGTGCACCCAATGCAGCCGTCAGCTTGTCAACGTTCAGCGTCAAATTCGGCGAGCGGCGCGCGGTCAGGCCGCCGTCCTGCCAGGACACGGGCGTAATCAGGCCCTTGTCAAAGCCAAATTGCTCTGCGATGCGGCAGCCAAAATCATATTTATTCAAGCAGTCCTTGCTTACTGTATGGTAAATGCCTTTCAAATCCAGACTGACCATTTCCATCAAGGTCTCTGCAAGCTGGTTGACCTGCAAAGGGCAGAAGTTCACATCCGTAAAGCCCTTCACTTGCTTACCCGCGCTCAAATTATTGTAGAAAAATTCAGACAGGCTGCGTTTTCCGGTCAGGCTCCAGCCAAAGAAGTTCACTCGCGCGACAATCGCTTCCGGGTTAGCATCCATCACCTGCTGTTCACCTTCCAGCTTGGTTTGGGAATACACACCGAGCGGATTAGGCTCATCCGTCTCAACATAGTCACCCTTCTCGCCGTCAAAGACAGCATCGGTAGAGATATGCACCAGCTTGATGCCCAATTCTCGGGTCAGCTTGGCCAGCTCACCTGGCAGGTCAGCATTCACTTGCTGGGCCAGTTCGGGGTTCTTCTCGCAGACTTCCAGATTAGCAATCGCCGCGGCATGGATAACCACCTCGGGGGCAGAACCCACCAGCAGACGCTTGAGGATACGCGGATTGTTGAGATCAGTTTTGACCACAGCAAAGTTCATATTCTGCAAGCCGTGCGTATTGACCACACCCATCACTTGATGGGCGATCTGGTACTGCAAAGCGAAATTCAGCCCCAGCAAGCCGCTGGCACCGGTGACCAAAATTCTCGTCATCCCAACTTTCCGTTCAAATAAGCTTCTTCGATGGGCGCCACAATTTCCATGATCTGCTCAACTTCCAGCCATTCGGTGTTGTTGTTGGATGCATAACGATAATCATCCGGGAGCTGCTTGCCCTGTTTTTCCCAATCACGCCCGAACCACAGCGCCTCGGCAGGCTGTACTACGTACATATCATCCAGTTCTACTGTCGTGCGGGCTTCGTCCTCGGAGATCAATACTTCATGCAGTTTCTCGCCGGGGCGAATGCCGATCACCTTGATCTCAGACTTCGGGGCAATGGCTTTGGCCAGGTCTGCCACCGTCATGCTGGGGATCTTGGGTACGAATACCTCGCCGCCGTGCATCTGCTCGATGCAGCGGATCACAAAGCGCACGCCCTGTTCCAACGAGATCCAGAAGCGGGTCATGCGGTCATCGGTGATGGTCACGGTACCGCTTTCACGCTGCTTGAGGAAGAGGGGCACCACAGAGCCCCGGCTGCCAACAACATTGCCGTAGCGCACGCAGCTGTAGCGGGTCTCACGCCCGCCAGCATAAGCATTGCTCTGCACAAACAGCTTCTCGGCAGCCAGCTTGGTCGCGCCGTAGAGGTTGATGGGGTTAACAGCCTTGTCGGTACTCAGAGCAAGCACCTTCTTCACACCAGCGTCCAGGGCCGCATTGATGATATTGTTGCTGCCGAGGATGTTGGTCTTGACCGCTTCCATGGGATTGTATTCACAAGCCGGCACCTGCTTGAGGGCAGCTGCATGCACGCAAATATCCACGCCGTTCAGAGCGCGGCGCATGCGCTTCTCATCGCGGATATCACCGATGAAATAACGTAGCGAGGGGTGATTGAAACCAGCCGCACGCATCTCGTGCTGTTTGAGTTCATCGCGGCTGAATATGATGATCTTGGCCGGATGGTAATCATTCAACATCGTCTCAACGAATTTCTTGCCGAACGAACCGGTCCCGCCGGTCACCAGAATAACTTTATTTTCCCAATTCATAGTTTCTCCAATGAGCTGTAAGTTTTGTTGCTCAACTCTTTACAAAATAACGCATCACCGATCTTGTGGGTGAGCGTCGCACCACTTCTTCAAAGCCAGCCTTTTCATAGACAGACTGCGCACCATGAAAGGCATCCGCATCACGAATACTGCGGTCATGCAGATCAGTTGAATAGCCTTCCACAATTCTGGCACCATTTGCAAGGGCATAATCCACCCCTGCTTTTAAAGTTTAAAGAAAGACCCTGCTTGCGAAACTTGTGATGGATGAAGAAACACACCACCGACCACACAGGCTGTTCATCCACCGCTTTCATCACCCGCGAGCGCTGCAAACGCGGGATAATCCTCCCGCGGCGCAACCGAGATCCAGCCTGCCGGCTGTCCATCAACGTACCCGATCAAACCAGGCACCACGCCGTTTTCTATCAGGGCTTTCATCGCCTGCCGGTTTCCGTCACCAGCCTGAGCATCAAATTCCTTTTTCTGAACGCGGTACCACATGCACCAGCAGCCGCCTGCGCCGTGTTCGCCAAACACGGTTTCAAAATCTACCCAGCGTTCTGGTGTCAGCGGAAACACTTCAAATAATGCTTCAGCATCCATCTTACTCATCCTTATGGATCACAACCAGCGGATACTGTCCGCGGCGGCCAAAGAAATGCGGCATTAGCTCTTCTTTCCAGAACAAAACCTTCAACAAGAATCGCCCTGCCAACTGCTTATGGATAATAGCCCTCATCCAGCGCACACTCACCGACCGCCACACAAAGATCTCGTAGCGAATACCCGCCAGTTCCTTCTCCAACCAGTCAGGGTCTTGCTTCTGAATGAAGGTGCCGGTCGCTTTGGCTTCCGCATTCTTTGCTTCCTTTTCAGGTGCAGCAGCTTTCTTCTCCGGCTTGGGGGCAACGCCACGCATCTGAGCGATCTTGCCGCCCACGCGTTCCATCAGGCGCACCAGCCACTGCGTATGCACCATCATCGGCGAGACCGTCCAGCCATTGACCACCACCCCGCTGCGCTCCGGCTTCATCACCCGGTACAACTCGCGGTATGCCTTGCCTTTTTCCGGCCCGGGCACATGGTGAATAGTGTGCAATGAAACCACGCCATCAAAGACACCTTCCTTGAACGGCAGGTTGGCAATATCGGCCACTACAAACAGGCCGTGATCGCCGGTGCGCTTGGATGCTTCCTGCATGGCGACAATGGACAGATCCACACACACCCGGTACTGATAATTTTCCGAATACGTCAGATACTCGGGATACTGGATCGGCCCCGAGCCGGCATCCAGCAGGTAGCGCCCTTCGGGTGCCAGATGCCGCTTGACGCGCATGTGGCAGTTGTGGATATAATCCCGCGACACAGGGCGCAGGTCTTCATAACGGGCATTCTGATAAAACCCGTCGGATTCCATCTGCCAGCCAATGCGGTCATAAAATTCGCGAACATTTGCTTTTACATTATCTTCTGTCATAACTATCCTGAGGTCTTGATCTTGGACCAATCCATCGGCTCACCAATCAAATAACCCAAGGTGTCGCCGTATTGTTTCAAGCCGTCTTCACTCAACACATCCAGCAAAGGTCGTTCTTTGTAATCATCCCACATACGTACCAGATGCCAGGGGAAGGGGCGCGGGAAATCGAAGAACCAGTAATACGCATACTGCCAGGCCATCGTGATCTGCTCTTCTGAAAGGCGGAAATCCGCCGGAGATTCAAGCACCTTTCCCAGTAATTTGAAATATTCCACCCATGAATTGGGGTCATGGGTAAACCCGCGCCCGCGGTAATGCGTAGATGCATTGACCACCACTGGCAATCCATTCAGCGCCATTTCCAAACCGACCGTGGTGGTATACACCAGCCCCAGATCAGCCGCTTCCATCAAATCGTAGGTATTCACTTTCTCTTCCGGCATGATCAGATGAATATGCTCCGGCAGTGAAGGCAGCACCTGATGCACCACATCCACCATCGAAACGCCATGCGTCAATACCTCACCGGGATGCACGCGGATCACTAATTGCACGTCCGGGCGCCCGTTAAAATACTGCACCGTGCGAGAAATCCACGATTCCATGCTCTTGGTGAACAAATCCCGCCCCAGGGTCAGGCTATCGCCCAACACATTGGTCGCCAGCAGCACCACAGGCCGATCATCCAGTCCCAGCTGCTTGCGCACTTCCTGCCCGCCCTGTGCAGGGGACTTTTGCCACAGGCGGGTAAAGTTCTCTGCCACAGAGCCTTTTTGGCGCGCGCCGAACAAATTTTGTACACGTTCTAACTGCTTCGTGCTGATCTGCTTCTCACGGCGGTCAACCCACATCGCATCTGTTTCCTGCCGCATGATCTCACCATTCTGCGATAACCAAATCGTCTGGCGCTGATCGCCAAATTCGTAGGTGTTGACCGGGATATTGAGATGATTTGCCATCTGGTACACCACGCCCAGTTCCTGAATGGTGCCGTTGGGCACAATCACAACATCCGGCTTGCCTTCAGAAAGCCAGGTCAGGGCAGCCCGCGCGGCGGCATCATTGCGTTCCATGCGCATTTTGAAGATTTTGCTGTCGCGGTCTACATCTTCATCCTGCACTGTGTATTGGGTGTCATAAATTGAAACCTGTTCAATCCGCTGCTGAACATCTTCCTCAATATGGATGAACGCGCGTTCATTCATCAGGGATTTGACGGCGATTACTTTTTCCGCTTTTTTCAAAACTTCCAGTGCATACAGATTTTGCCGCCGCAAATCAAATTTGTTGATCTCTTCCTGCCAATTGGCATACGGCATAAATCCAACCGTCACATCGTGTCCCTGTGCAGCCAGGGTCAGCCCCAACAAAGTCACATGCTCAATCCAGTAGTGCAAGGTGGCAAACAGAAAGATTTTCTTTCCGGCAGCATCTTCCCCGCGCAGGGACTGCACATCCTTGACCAGTTTCGGCAAGCGGGCATTCAACTGCTTCAGGTTAAACTGGCTCTGCAGCGGTTTATCCTTCTGCCGAACCAGCCAATACAATTCGGCAGTATATGGAATCTGCCCCAATACATTTTTAACGCTTTCTTTCCCCGAACGTCTCATTTTTGTTCCACCATATCAATTTTCCAATCCAGCCGCGGGCGCACCGGTCCCAGCCTGGGTTCAGGCCAGTGTGTGCCGGGTGCTCCGGCGGCATCAACATTGAAAGCCAGTGCTCTTTCATCGTGGAAATACCGACGAATTTTGAACGAACTGGCATTCACACCAATGACATAACGACCTTCATTTAATAGATCTGCCGGGATGCGGCAGCGGCTGACATAACGCCCTGCCGGACGCACAGTCATTGCCTCGTACTGTTCCGGTTCGTCTGTATCAAATGAAGTAAAGATATACTCCCCGCGGGTGCTCATCAAGTACAGTCCCACCCGCAAACCGGTGATCGGTTCGGCTATCTCATACTCCATCTCAATGCTGCACGGCTCCACCGAACGTACGGTATTGGCTTCGTGCCCCTGCGCATTAACAACCCGCAGTTCGATCGGCTTGAACGGGCCGGCCGAGGCGGGCACTTCATCCGCTTGCCACTGTCGTGAGCCTTCTTCCGAGAAGCCTTGTGAAAGGTAGTAGTCTACCGCCTGTGCCGAGGGTGCACGTAAAACCATTTTGCCTTTTTCGATGACCATCGTATCCGTGGTCAACCGCAAAATGGCCGACATATTATGGCTGACGAACAATACCGTTCGTCCCTCCTGCGCCACGTCGCTCATCTTGCCAATGCATTTGCGCTGGAACTCGGCATCCCCCACCGCCAGCACCTCATCCACCACCAGGATCTCCGGCTCCAGATGAGCCGCCACAGCAAATGCCAGCCGCAGGTACATCCCGCTGGAATACCGTTTGACCGGCGTATCGATGAACTGCTCCACCTCGGAAAAGTCAACGATCTCGTCAAATTTTGCGCCGATTTCGGAACGCTTCATCCCCAGGATTGCGCCATTCAGAAAAATATTCTCCCGTCCGGTCAATTCCGGGTGGAAACCGGTGCCAACCTCCAGCAGGGAACCGACGCGCCCGTGGATTTCAGCATACCCTTCGGTCGGCTCGGTCACGCGGGACAGCACCTTCAGCAAGGTGCTCTTGCCAGCGCCATTGCGACCGATGATGCCCAGCACCTCGCCCTGTTTGACTTCAAAATTCAGGTGGCGCAAGGCCCACAGATCATTTGCATCAGCCTGGTCGACATCTTTCTTGGGGGAACGGCGCAGCCATTCCGTCAGTGATTCACGGAATGTGCTGTAATTGCCCACCGTCTCCCCCAGACGATAGCGCTTGCCAATATTTTCTGCTCGAATTGCGTATTCACTCATCAAAACCATCACATCTCAGCCTGTAAGCAGGCTGTCCTTTAAACCATATCCGCAAAATTGCGTTCCATCCGCCGGAAATAAACCAGCCCGGTTACCAACAGCACAATCGCCACCACCGATGAAACAACCAACTGCGTCCCCGGGGCGCCCTGGTCTGTGCCCAGTAAGGCCCAGCGGAACCCTTCCACCACACCCGCCATCGGGTTGAGTGAATAGATCAACTGCCACTTTGCAGGCACCATACTGGCCGGGTAAGCAATCGGGGTCACAAACAGCCAGAACTGGGTCAGGAAGGGCGTGATGTAAGCGACATCGCGGTATTGCACATTCAGCGCCGCCAGCCACAACCCCACCCCGGCCGAAGTGATCAATGCCAGCAGCAGGAACAAAGGCAGCGTCCAGATGTGCACCGTTGGGGAAATCTTGTAAAAGATCATCATGCCCACCAGGATCACAAAGGCGATCAGGAAATCCACCACCCCGGCCAAAATAGACGAGAGCGGCAGGATCACCCGTGGGAAATACACCTTGGTGATCATGTGCCGGTTTTGCACCAAAGAGCGGCCGGCCACACTGACCGCATCCGAGAACAACCCCCACGGCACCAGCGCTGCAAAGGAAAAGATCGGGTACGGCACGCCGTCTGAGGGCACCTTGGCCAGATCGCCAAAAAAGATGCTGAACACCACCATCGTCAACAGCGGACGCAGGATCGCCCAACTCGCCCCCAGCAGGGTTTGTTTATAGCGCACTTTCAGGTCACGCCAGGTCAAAAAATAGATCAGTTCACGGTACAGCCACAAGTCACGCAGATTCAGCGCGCCCAGCCCTTTGGCCGGCGCTAAAATGGTGACGGGTAGCTCCGATTTTTGGTTGTCTTTCGTTGTACTCATAGATTTCCTAAGGTCGATTCTTCACAAACCAGTCAATCGTGTTCTGCAAACCGGTTTCAAAGTCCATTTGCGCCTGGAAACCAAAGCGTTCCCTGGCACGGGTCGTATCCAGGCAGCGCCGCGGCTGACCGTTGGGTTTATCCGGTATCCCACACCAGCTTGCCATCAAAGCCCGTCATGCGGGCGATCTTCTCGGCCAGGTCTTTGATCGATATTTCCATCCCTGAACCCAGATTGACCGGGTCACTTTCGTTATAATTTTCTGCAGCCATGACGATTCCTTCCGCCGCGTCTTCCACATATAAAAACTCGCGCGTCGGAGAGCCATCGCCCCACACAATCACCTCGTCCACACCAGCATCCTTGGCTTCCACAAATTTGCGGATCAATGCCGGGATGACGTGCGAGGAGGCCGGGTTGAAATTGTCACCGGGGCCGTACAAATTCACCGGCAGCAGGAAGATCGAGTTCCAGCCATACTGCTGTCGGTAAGACTGCGACTGTACCAGCAGCATCTTCTTTGCCAGGCCGTAGGGCGCATTGGTTTCCTCAGGATAACCGATCCACAGATCATCTTCCTTAAAAGGAACAGGGGTGAATTTAGGATAAGCGCAGATCGTGCCAATCGCCACAAACTTGTCCACGCCGCGTTCCCAGGCTTTGTGCATCAACTGCACACCCATCATCAAATTGTTGTAGAAGAACTCTGCCGGATGCTCACGGTTTGCGCCAATCCCGCCCACCTGGGCTGCCAGATGGATGATCAAGTCCGCCTTCGATTCGTCCAGCACACGGTCGATATCCTCCGGTTTCGTCAGGTCAATTTGCGGGTAAATGGGAATATGAATCTGTTCTGCGCCTCGTTCGCGCAGTTTTCTCACCACCACCTGCCCCAGGAAACCATCCCCCCCGGTCACACAAACTCGCCGCTTTCGCCAAAATTCACTCATTGTCATACCTCTCTTATCTCATAGTCCTTCACCTGATACAGCGAACTGTCACCGCGCTTACGCCGGGTCCTGTTCCTGCCACTCGATGAACACCTTTAAACCATCAATGCGCAGCAAAGGCGCTGCGCTATCTTCCACGATCTCCATGCCCTGCTCCAGGCAGGTCAATCGAGCCACTTCTGCCACGTCCCCCACACCCGTCAGGCGCACCTGTTCCCAGCCAGCCTGCGCACCTGCACCAGCGCATCGCTCATCCGCTCCCGCACCAGGCGGTACATGCGGAACGAAGTCTGGATATAATCCACGGTCAAGCGTGCCCGCAAGGCCAGTCCTTCAGGCGTGATGATATAGCGCAATTTGCGGCGCTCAGCGCGCTGCACCTTGACATAGCCCTTCTCAATTAACCGTTTAACATGCCAGTTGACCGTACCAACTGCAACCCCCAATTGGTCCGCCAAAGAAGCCTGGGTCGCATCCGGATCCTTTTCAATATGTTCCAGAATGCTCATTTCTCGATTTTGCGTGACTTTATTATTGGTCATAAGTTGTCCAAAAGGCGGCCGTCCCTTTTCGTGAAACCAGCCGCCTTCCAAAATTCAACTATTGAATTATAACCGCAAACAGGCATAGGTCAAGGGTGAGGTTTTTCCCTATTCTGAAGTTACTAAACGAACCTGCTCATAGAATTCAAAAACCCCCGAAATAACCCCTTTCGTGGTATGACAAATTTACCCATTACCGATATGCTTTTGTCAACAAGATATCATCATGGTGATAATGTGGAATGAGAAGAGGAGTATGAAATGCAAAAAAGCGATATTGCAGATTGTGAACTGATCTATGAAGCAAAATTCGTTTTACTGGAACAGTGGAATATGGAACCTGTATACAGGATTTGACAGCAGGAAAGGTGGCTATGCCATTAGCCGGTGCACGCTTTGATCAAACTTTCGTAGGCGCGCTGCGCGGCCCCAAATTATACGGGGAGATTCTGGGACGGATTATCTCTTTGTGCGGCCAGATGGGCTTTTCCAATTGCACTTGCACGCGCGCATTTGCACGCAAGATCATGTGAAAATTGCATTTTCATCAACCGGCGTTTCTCTACCTTCCGATAGAGAGGATATCACCCACATCCGCACAGCGGCTTTCCTGTTCACAACCTATGAAAACTATCTATGGGTGAACAACCTGCAATTATGGGCAGCAGGCTCACTGAAATCTTGGAGAGGGAACTGCTCATATCAAAGCATATGCCTCTTGAAAAATACTTGCGTTCAAACAAGCATGAATGACTGGGATATCCATTGATCCCGCCGGAATGCATCGACCTCCATCAAAGCCATTGATACATACCCCACACCCAAAAATGAACCCATTTTCAACATGCTATAATCAAATGGATTTATTTACTCATGATTTAATAAATCCCCATTCAGGTTATTTTTCCAGTACCCTTTGCAAAAATAAGGAAAAAAATGGGACAATTGCTGGCTACGAAGTTCTTTATTCCCTCCATACATATAGAATTGGTTTCACGCCACCGGCTCATTGAAAAAATGTATGCTGGCTTGCCGCGCAAGATGACGCTGATCTCTGCTCCTGCTGGTTTTGGAAAGACGACGCTGGTCAGCGACTGGGTAAAACAGATTCACCCGGACACCCTCGAAAAGCAAAGTCAAACCAACGATAAAATCGCCTGGATTTCTCTCGATGAAAATGACAATGACCTCAATTGTTTTCTAAATTATTTTATTGCTGCTCTAATACGTGCTGGGAGCATTAACTCTACAGTAGGGGAGAGTTTGATAAGCACCCTCCAGCCACTGCAAACACCACCAGTTCGGGATATTCTGACTGCCATCATCAACGAATGTGCTTCAATGCCTGGCAAACTGATCACGGTTCTTGACGATTATCATGTGATTGCATCACCGCAGATCAACAATGCGCTTACATTCCTAATTGATCACTTGCCACCACAGATGCACCTGGTCATTATTACCCGCGAAGACCCTCAGCTCCCCCTGGCCCGTTTAAGAGCCAAAGGCCAGATGAATGAACTAAGGGCATCGGATCTACGTTTCACACTATCCGAAATCGACGAATTTCTTTTTCTTATGCTGGGAGAGAACTTTTCCCCAGCCAAGCTTGACCTACTGAATTCTCATACAGAAGGTTGGATCACCGGATTGCAACTCCTGGCGATTTCGATGCAAGGGCATGAGAATATTGACGATCTGATCGAAAATTTCGGTGGCGGGAACAGGTTTTTACTGGATTATTTGGTCGAAGAAGTGTTGGACCAACAACCGGAAGAGATCCAGGAATTTTTGGTTCAAACATCAATTCTCAACCAGTTGACAGGGCCTCTATGCAATGCGATAACCGGAAAGGAAGATGGGCAGCAGGTATTGGAAAGTTTGGAACGCGCCAACCTGTTCATTGTTCCACTGGATCATAAACGGTGTTGGTACCGCTATCACCATCTCTTCGCCGATCTACTGCGCTTTCGGTTTCATCAAACCTGTGGGGATACAGCATCATCTTTGCACTATCGGGCAAGTGCATGGCTGGAACAAAATGACTATTTGGATGAAGCTGTTGAGCATGCTTTGCAATCAAAAGATTACGAACGCGCAGCCCAGCTCATATTTGCGCATTTTGACAATCTTATCCACCAGACTGGATACACAAAATTGTCTCGCTGGGCAGATGAAATGCCCGAGGAACTGATTCTCTCCGACCCGGATCTCTGTATTCTGAGTGCATGGTTTCTCTTCACGCGCGGCGATCTGGATACAGCAGAATACAAGCTTGATGCTGCTGAAACGCTTTGCCTGGCCAGCAAAGAAAAACAGGCTGCTGGATTGACATATGATCTTGAAGCCCTCGAGAGGATTAAGGATCTCCGGCCGAATAGCGGCGATCCGTGCCTTCATTAGATCTTTTCGGGGTGATATTCCCGGCATGGTGAAAAGCGCAAACCAGGCGCTGAATGAATTGCCTTCACAAGATTTGACCTGGCGCAGTGCTGTGGCAATTGCCCTGGGCGATGCCTACGGTATGACCGGGAATATGAACGCAGCATACAAAGCTCGTGTTGAAGCCCTGGAGACATGCAAAGCAGGAGGCAATATTCACCTGATCCTTCTTTCCAGCATGAAACTGGCCGTGACCCTTCGAATGATGGGGCAATTGCAACGCACCATAGACATTTGCGAGCATCAACATTACCTGGCAAATGAAAAAGGGGTTACGCAAATGGCGGTAGTAGGCTGGCTGCTCGCCATTTGGGCAGAGGTGCTGGCTGAAACCAATCAAGTGGATGAAGCCCTGATCAAAGGAAAGGAAGGGGCTGAAATTGCAGCTCGCAGTGACAACATCGCCTTGTATGGCTGGAGCCAAATGTGTTTGGTAAGAATACTGTTCAGTCGAGGAAACCTTGATGAGGCGGAACACATCCTTCACAAGCTGGATTATTCCACCCAAGAACACCACATGCCCCCTTATATTGCTGGCAAGATTTCTGCCTGGCACGCACGTTTACTCTTGACACGGAACAAAGTGAACGAGGCTATTCAATGGGCAAAAGCACAGAAATTGAGCGTTGAAGGAAAGATCACGCAATTGAACGAGGGTGAGCATATTGTTTTTGCGCGCACCTTACTCGCCAAAAGACACACTGAAGAAGCAATAAACCTGCTTCAACGGCTTTTTGAAAATGCCAGGGCTGGAGGCCGGATTGCGATAATGATTGAGGTATTAATCCTCCAGGCTCTCGCCTTCCAGTCCAGAGAAGATTCTGAACAGGCAGCAGCAGAAATTGACAAAGCGATCTTGCTCGCTGAGCCAGGAGGGTTTGTACGCATCTTTGTAGATGAAGGACCGATACTATCACACATGCTGTTCGAAGCAGCCAAACGCAAGGTTGCACCACAATACACACAACAATTATTATCAGCCTTCCCAACTGATGACAAAACCTCTACATCCGGTGAACTAATCGAACACCTTAGCGAACGCGAACTGGAGGTACTCCGCCTTGTCGCCCAGGGACTCCAGCGGCAGGAGGTCGCCTCCAACCTTATCCTGTCATTGAACACTGTGAAAACTCATATGCGAAACATTTTCCGCAAACTTGGGGTTAACAATCAAATGCAAGCAGTAGCCAGGGCCAGGGATCTGGGCTTCCTGGATTTTGAATAAACAGGGGGATCTTGGTAAACGACACCAGCGATATAGGAAGAGCAACTGCAAGGGGATAATAAGGTAGAAGCACCAATTTTGGTTCATTCAATCAGGGTAAAGAGTAGTGAAACCTCTTTGCCTTGATGCTTTTTAACCCTCCCCATTTCTGAAATAACCCTCTGATTAACCCTTTTGGGGCATGACAAAACTCCCCCTCACGTCTATCATCTTAGCATAGTCAAGACAAGTGAGAATGAATGAAATGAAACACAAATACACATTGGACCAACGAATCAACTACCAGATCAAGATTTCAGGAATTCTGAGTGAGAACTGGATAGAAGTGATTGACAAGATGGAAATGAGCAGTGCAAACGACGAAGATGGACAACCGGTTTCAACGCTAATCGGTATGGTGGACCAGGCAGCATTACAAGGGTTGCTTCGCAAGCTGTATTACCTGGGTTTCCCGTTGATATCAGTCAATGCCATCCAACCTCATGAAGAAGACAGCAATTGAATTCTCCTGTCTCAGGAAGCAAATCGAGCAGAAAGGATAACCATGAATACTTTTTTGAAAGTATCACTCATCATCGTCGGCCTCATTGCCCTTCTATATGGCGGAATCCTGGTCTGGGCCTACACCCCCAGCCCGGATTTTGAGCCTTACGCCTATGAACCCATCGTTCCCGATTACTGGCCGACCGAAGGCTTCCGCGCATCTTCGCCCGAAGCACAGGGCATGGATTCAGCGAAATTGCTCGAGATCCATGATTTCTACGCAAAAAAACATGAAAAGAACCTGGAAAATTCGATCGATGCCATTGCGATTTACCGCAACGGATATCTGGTCGCAGATTATTACTTCAACCCTCTCTACCCCCGCGATACACCCCACATCATCCACTCTGTGACCAAAAGTGTGATGTCATCCCTGATCGGCATTGCTATCGAGCAAGGCTACATCGAAAGCGTTGATGTCCCCTTTGTGGAATTCTTCCCTGAGAAACAGGATGCCATCACAGACGATGCCATGCGCGAGGTTACCATCAAGGACTTGCTGAGCATGGAAACCGGCATACGAAGCTGCGATTCATCGCTCTACCTCTGGAAAGGCAACTTCGCCATGCAAAAGACCGATGACTGGGTGGCATATATCATGAGCCTGCCCGTCGATGTCGCCCCTGGCGAGCGCTATGACTACAGCAATATGAGTTCCTTCCTGCTCTCGGCGATCATCGAAGAAGCCACCGGCATGGACACTCTGGATTTTGCAAACGAGAACCTGTTCGCGCCCCTGGGCATCGAAGGTGTGCAGTGGGAGTGGAGCCCGCAGGGTTATGCAATTGGTTATGCGCGTATGTGGATGAAACCGGAAGACATGGCGAAATTTGGGCTGCTCTATTTGCAGCAGGGCCAATGGGATGGCAAGCAGGTCGTCCCCGCGGAATGGGTGCAGGAATCAATCACCCCGCACGCCTTCCCCAAGAACTATGTCCAGCTTCTGGATCCCAACGGCGAGGTGAACAAGGATGCAACCGCCACAAACTGGCAGAAGGCCAATTTTGTCCACCCCTTCGCGGACGGATACGGCTACCAGTGGTGGCTGAACAAAGATGGTTCCTACTCCGCCATCGGCGTCAGCGGCCAATACATCATCGTTGTCCCTGAAGAGAACCTGGTCGTGGTGGTGAACAATGCATCCAGCGGGCTGGGTGTGTACTTGCCCGGCAGGCTGCTGAAGAAATTCATCCTGCCCGCCATCGTTTCCGATGAGGCCATCGCGCCCAATGAAGCCGCTCACCAGGCATTGCTGGACAAAGCTGGCCCGCCCGAACTGGTCAACCAACCCCAGGCCATCCCTGCCCTGCCGGATACCGCCTTGCGCATCTCTGGGGAAACCTATACGCTGGAAGACAACAACTTCAAATATGACAATTTCCAGCTCAACTTCGACCCGGACTGGGATTACGCCGAATTCAGCTATACCGCCAAGGAAAGCGACGTGGCAAATTTCAGGGTTGGCCTGGACGGCACCTATCATTTCTCTGAGACCAAGATCGGACCTTTCGCTGCCCGCGGAAGTTGGACAGGACCAAATACCTTTGAGATCGAATACCAACAAATCGGGTACTCCACCCTGGGGAAATTCATCCTCACCTTTGAAGGCGATACGGTTACTGTAGAAGAGTTTGGTGTGGTAGGTTCGTACACCTACTCAGGAAAGATCAAGTAACTTGACAGGGAGATCAGGCATTCAGGCAATAATCATTGAATGCCTGGTTTCCCACCGAATTGGAACACTTCCCATTATTGTAGATAAACCATAGCACAACAAGTAAAAGGAAAATAACATGCAGCAAGAAACGACTACACAAACGTATGAACGAAAAATGACCGGTGCCGAACGTTTCTTCTCACATTCACCATTTTCAACGGTCACCATGGTAGCGCGCATCAAAGGCAATGTGACTGAGAACATGTTGAAGGACGCTGTCAAAAAAGTACAGCAACGGCATGCCCTCCTGCGTGTGCGCGTCAAGGAAAGTCAGGGAGACGAGCAGTGGTTCACATCTGCGGATGTTCAGGAGATTCCGATCCAGGTTGTCCCGCGCGTGACCGGAAACGATTGGGTCAAGATTCACGCAGACGGTTCAAAAGCCCCCTATGAATTTGGCACTCGGCCTGCCATACGCTTCATTCTGGTCCAATCCCCGGATGTCTCCGAGATCATCATCCTCTGTCACCACTCGATCTGTGACGGCATGTCACTGGCCTATCTTGCCCGTGATCTGATGGTCCACCTTGGCGACCCGACAATTGATGCGCGCGTGCTGCCAGCACCCGAACCGATCTCACTGGAAAACCTCCCCCGTGAAGTTGCTCCCTCCGGTTTGATCAAGTTCTTCATCAACCGCATCAAGCGTAAATGGGCGGATGAATTTGTAGCCTTCGATCAGGAAGACTATCAAGCCATCAATGAAGCCTACTGGGATACTTTCCATCATGAAATCCTCTCGGTCGAACTCTCCAAAGAAGAGACCGCCGCGCTGGTTTCGCGCTGCAAAAAAGAAGGCATTACCGTGAATACCGCGATTGTAACCGCGTTCTCTGGTGCCCAAAATGCAATTACCGGCAAAAAACCACATCATGAGCAAACTGCCGTGGCTGCCAGCCTGCGGGATCATCTTCCCAACGATCCCGGGGAAGGCATGGGCTATTACGCTTCGGGCCTTGAAGTGAAATTTGAATACGATCCAGAGAAAGGCTTTTGGGATAACGCGCGCGCGTATCACAAAGTGATCGGGAAAGATGTATCCAACAGGAAGAAGATCTTTGGCAACCTGCCGGCTTACCTGCAAATGGACTCGAACATCTACGAAGCGCTAACCTTTAAGAAACTGGGCGCATTGGTCAAGCCAGGTTCACCCCGCTATGAAAAACTGCACAGCTTCAGCGAACGGGAAGATGTGATCGTGCGGCTCTTGCAGCGCGCCAAAATGGAAACCCTGGACGCAAAACTCCTGAGCGTTGCCATCACCAACCTCGGCCGTTTGGATTTCCCCAAGAACTATGGGGAACTGGAACTCGACCGCTTGATCATGCAGCCCGGCGGGGCATTCCCCCTGGTGCACGTCGATATGGTGATTGGCGTTGCCACCTGTGCCGGAAAACTCAGCCTGGTGGTCGAATATGCTGAAGAAGCCGTTGATACGCTCACGATGCAAAGGATCAAAGAGAAAGCGATGGAATTGCTTCAGTAGCCATTCTCGTTCCAGGCGAATGAAACGTTTCCAACAATTGAATGTCGAGGACTTGACGAACTCATTCCAGTACTGGGGCATGTCTCTCTCCATGAGGAGACTTGTCCCGCTGGAATGATGAGTTCCTCAAAACAGATTGAAAAATATGACACTAAAATATAAATTATTGTAACTGCTCAGGCATAAAAACCATTGAACTTTACCATTTACAAAAACGTGCAAATCAGGCAAAATCAGGATATGGAACCACTCCGTCTGCCCAGTGAAGAAGAAATCGGTGCCGCATACGATCAAGGCAAAGAAGCCGTGATTGTGCTTTTCTGCGAAACGCTGGGGAAGCTAGCAGAACGCATCCAGCATTTGGAAGATCAGCTGGCCAAGAACAGCCAGAACAGCAGCAAGCCACCTTCCAGTGATGGGCTGAAGAAGCCGCGCACGCGCAGCTTGCGCAAGCCCAGCGGGAAGAAAAGTGGGGGCCAACCAGGGCACGAAGGCCATACGTTGCAGATGCGGGACACCCCGGATGAAGTGCACCTCCATCAGGTGGATCACTGTCAACATTGTCACTGTGATCTCACGAACACGGTGCCAGTTGATCATGAGCGGCGGCAAGTCTTTGACCTTCCGCCAGTGCGCGTGGTGGTAACGGAACATCAGGCTGAAATCAAGACCTGTCCAGCATGTGGACAACGCACCAAAGCAGCGTTTCCAACCGGAGTGAGCCAACCTGTGCAATATGGTCCCCGGATCAAAGCTCAAATGGTGTATTTCAACCAGTATCACTTCATATCATTGGAACGCGTAGCAGAGATCATGTCTGATCTGTACGATCAGGATGTCAGTGAGGCCACGATTGTCTCTGCAGGTCTGGCAATTGCCCAACAGGTTGAACCCGTCAATGAGCAGATCAAAACACACCTGATCGAACAGACAGCGGTCAGCCAGCATGATGAAACCGGGATGCGTGTGGAGGGTGCGCTGCAATGGCTGCATTCCAGCAGTACAGAGCATTTGACCCATTACGTCGTTCATACAAAGCGCGGGTCGAAAGCACTGGAAGACATCGGGATCTTGCCCCTGCGCAAAGGAACGGTGGTGCATGACGATTACAGCTCCTATTTCCAGTATGATAATGTCTCGCATGCCCTGTGCAATGCTCATCATCTGCGCAGTCTGGCCTTCATCGAGGAACGTTACCAACAAGCATGGGCATCAGAACTGGCCGATCTGCTGCGCGAGATCCAGAAAACGGTAGATGGGGCGAAAGACAAGGGAGAAACCCAATTGAGCGCCAGGCAGAAAGCTGCCTTTGAAAGACGGTATCGGCGCTTGATTGAACAGGGGCTGCGGGCCAATCCGCCGCCGGATGAGGAACTACCCGGGGTAAAGAAACGAGGCCGCAAGAAACAAAGCCCGCCCAAGAACTTGCTTGATCGGCTCAAACAGCATCAGGCTGGTGTGCTGACTTTTATGCACGATTTTAAGGTGCCATTCGATAATAATTTGGCAGAACGGGATCTGCGCATGATGAAAGTCAAGCAGAAAGTCTCTGGGTGTTTCCGTACTACAAAAGGCGCTCAGACTTTCTGTGAAATCCGCGGGTATCTTTCAACCGCCAGGAAGAACAAAGAGCCTGTTTTGGAAGCACTGTCTCTTGCTTTTCAAGGTTCACCCTATTTGCCTGCATTTATCTCAGCCCATGCTCAGTGATGGCCTGAGCAGTTACAAATTATTAATGATGGCAATTTCTTGAAAGTCATTGCATCTGGATTTTGTGACAACCTTGAAAAATATGAAGAATACGTCACATGTATAGACGAAACATTAAAACGAACAGGTCACAAAAAAATACTGATCGATAAATCACGCCTGGTTTACAGGTTCTCAACCGTAGACATTTATAAATCAGGCTGCTTTGTTTCAAATCTTGGAAATAGGCCGCATAAAATAGCGGTCCTTTGTCATGCACACGGATGGCGTGATGCAAAATTCTGGGAAACCGTTGCTCAAAACCGTTTTGTATCGGTTCGCATCTTCAAAGATCGGAAAAATGCAAAAAAATGGGTTCTGAATTAATCGAAAATTGTCCATGATGTTCGATACTCATAACGAGGTAGAAAAATGAACACCAAACAAGTGATCCTCATCACTGGTGCAACCGGAAATGTTGGCGGCGGGGCCGCAACTGCACTGGCAAAACGCGGGGCAAAACTAGTCTTGCTCGGCCGCAGCCAGAAAAGGCTGGAAACCAGAGCAGCATCTATCTACGCGGAGCTGCTTGAAGCCGGCATCCCCTTTCAGGCGGATGACATTGCCACACTGGCCGTCGACTTCGCAGACCTGCAATCCGTTCGGGATGCAGCAGCAGAAGCGCTCAGCCGCTTCCCGGTGATCGACGGATTGGTTCTCTCTGCAGTGGCCTTGGTGCAAAATGGGCCAAACATCCTGCCCAATGGACATGAACTGATGTTCGCAACCAATGTTCTGGGGCCGTTCCTGTTCACCGAACTGCTACTGGAAAGGCTGCAACAATCAAACGGGTTAGTCCTGCATATCGTTGCGCCATTCTTCAAAGAAATTGTCTGGGATGATCTTGAAAGCATCAAAGATCACAAAACCGAAAATGCATACAACCGCACCAAAACAATGAATTGCATGATCACTGCCGAAGCAGCGCGCCGCAGCGCAGGCAAATGCGCCTTCACAGCATTTGACCCTTCTTTTATCATTGATAAAAATGATCCTGAATTGGAGAAAAGATGGCCGTCAGGTCTGATGGGGATCTTTTGGCGTGTGATGACATTGCTGCTAGCAAAACCTCCGGCAGTTGCCGGTGAACCCATCGCAGACCTGATGCTCAATCATCCAGACCGGCAAGCTCTCAACGGCGCTTTATACAAACTGAACAGGCGCATCGCAAAACGGGACAAAGCCATGAACGACAAAACATCAGGGGAACGTTTGTGGGACGAACTGGTCCGCATGACAGCATTGACAGCAGATTAACCGCAAACTGTCTTTACATCGCGCTATATACCCGCGCCAAGATCTCCGCCTTTATCACGGCCTCATATACATCTGCCCCCCAGGTGAGGAGGCCGTGCTGTGGGATGAGAAGCATACTGGCATCTGTGCTGGCCGCGGCTATGGATTCAGCGTTCGGGTCGGCGAAATCCACCTGCTGCAGCATCTTCGCTGCATCCAACAACATTCCGGGGTCCGGCAAAGCGTGGCTGTTAGCAGCCCGCAGAATGGACGGAGACTGACAGTACAATACCCACTGGATATCCTCATTCACATACAGTCTTTGATGCCAATCCATATGCCGCGGTGGGGTTTTCTGTTCCAGACTTGTATCTGTGGTCAATGAAAAAAAGCCCGTTTGCTCATCCCCCATACGGGTGAAGATTGCGTCTGCCGTGGTTGCCATCATTTTGCCGCCAGAAAGTCGGGCACTCATCTCGGAGACAGTATCCAGAACCAGTCCTAATTCCACGGCCAGTCTTGCGCCATCTTTAAAAGCCTTGCGCACATCGCTCGGCACCAGTGCATTTCGCGTCCGGCGGTTCAACCCGCGCGATGAATTCACCATATCTACCAGCGAATTCGTGAACTTGCTATAGGTTTCAAACATAATCTCACCATACCATTCAAAAATGCTAACTGGCTTGTGCCAGCGCAAAAAGGATTTTAATAATTATACCTGTCTACCATGATTCATTTTCTTTGCAACTGTGCACCAGAGTGGGGTAAAACAAGCTGCCCCAAATCATCTGGGGCAGCTTCATCATCTCAGCAATCGTCCAATAGACTATTCGCCGTAGACCATTTTATCCTGTTCGCGGCGCAGCTTCACGATCAGCAGATCTTCGTTGAGTTCCACATCATCGTAGGTAAGTGCCTCGCCCATGGCGACGTCTTTCTTCACAGTGGCGCCATAAGTGATCCCGAGGGGAACCAGGTTCTCTTCGCGGGCCACAGAGGCTTTTTCAATCATACCGTAGACAGTGAAACCACCAATGGAGTCGATCTTTTCGCCAGCCTTCAGGTCGCGCTTGGCAACCGTGACGGTTTCGCAAACCGGCTTGCGACCAATCTTCAATGTTTCGCGGCCATCGAGGCACACGCTGGCAATGGTGATGGGGGTTTCCAGGTTAGCCATGTGGTACGGGCGGTACAGGCACCAGTATTTGCCGTGGTGGCTCACGCTCAAGTAGTTCAAATCTCGCTGGATTTTTTCCTGGTCGGTGGTGATAATGATGAACACACCAGGAGCTACACCCACTGCGTAGTCCACACAACCACGATTTTCGAACACGCCGCCGTTCTCTTTGGTGGAGAACACCTTGGGCAGGTCTGCTACCGAGCAGTCAGGACCATAAGCACCGCGCACCTCGGGGACATAGCCGGTGCTGTTACCAATGGAGGTCATTTCCACCATGGTCTTGGTGCCATCTTCGAAGGAAGCCAACATCTTGGGGCTCATCTTTTTAGCTTTGGCTTTCTCAGCACAAGTGTCAGGGTTAGAAGCACGATTCAGCTTGTTGTTCTTGCCCTTACCAATGGTGACAATCTCGAATCCGAGGGCATCAGCGAAGTCATAGAGTTCGCGAATCGAGCCAGGCTCATCACCGGCAACCAGGGAGTACACCACACCGGCTTCTTCAGCCTTCTGTGTCAGGTAATAGCCAATAGTTGCGTCGGTCTCAACATTCATGTTGATGACATCTTTTCCTGCATTGATAGCAGCTTCACAAATGATAGCGCCAACTTCTGGGATACCGGTACATTCCACAATGGCATCCAGTTCATCGATCTGAACCAGAAAATCGGAGGACTGGGTAGCTACGCGCTTGCCAGCTTTGATCAGTTCATTGGCTTTTGCCACATCATCTGCAACAAATTCAACCAATGCGGTGTCCACACCAGCTTCTTCATACGCAGCTTCTGCACGGCCAGGCATCACATCAGCAGCCGCCACAATCTTCATCCCGCGCATAATCTCTGTCTGATTGATCAATCCAGTGCCCATTTGCCCTGAACCAATCAAACCAATTTTGAACGCACCCTTTGTCTCTTCGCGTTCGATCAAACGTTCCTTCAAGCTAGACATTTTTTAATCCTTTTCAATATTTTTTCGAAATTTATTATCAAAGTGGGTTACTACTCACCTTGTTCAACACGCAATTTTGAGCCGACATTGATCGGCGGAATGGGCTTTGCTTCCACACACACATCGCCCGGCATTTCTACGGTGTCACTATCATTGAATTTCATCACCAGATGCCCTAAAGCAGAGAAATTCGAATTGGCAACTTCGCCAACAGCCAACACCTTGTATTGGTGATCGTCTATATGGATCACGTCACCAGGAACCACATCCTCTTTCAATTCTCGGCCATCATGAATGATGGTAAATTCTGCGAGTTCGGGGGGGGCATCCGGCCCAAAGAAACACCAATATTCCAGCATCAATAAATTCTGTGACCAACGGACCAATTCCAGTAACGGTCGCCTGATATTTCACCATGAAAATTCTCCTCTCAATTTACCAGCCATTGGCCGGCATCTGGCAACAAAATAACCCGGGGAGAACACCACGGGTTGTCTTCCCAATAAAAATTAAAATATAATTCCAACTGGATTGGCAGCGAGCACAATCCTTTACTATAGCTGACTGTCGTAAAAAACGGGTACCCCCTCAACCCGGAATTTACTTTTCCTTATGCGCTTTCAATATCCTCAAGTCGAACACCAGACACGAAGAGATCTTCCTTGATGAAGCGGAACAACGGGCCGGCAGGCTTGGTGGGATAAATGTCGATCGTGAGGACTTTCTTCATCGGATAGACACCAACGCGTGCCGTTCCACCACAGTCAATCACCACACATGCGATCTTGTCAAAAGGAGCGCCGCCTTTGAAACCGTCAAAAGCCTCTCCACCTGTCAAATCAGCAATCTTTTGTGCTAACGGGTGAATACCGCCGCCAGTAACTGAAACAACCAATGGTTTTTCGTCAGTTGGTTTGATCGTCAATGGGCCACCCCATCCACGAGGGCCTTTTACCACTTTCACTGCTTTGTATTCTGCCATCGATGAAACTCCATTTTGTTCTAGAACTTCTATACCTTAATGAAATCAAACGATATTTCCAGGGGGAAGCCGGAGCCTCCCCCTGTATACAACAATACTACAAGTTACGAGTACAGGCCGAAGCTTGCCAGGTAGGCAAGAACAACGGACAGCGGACCAGTAACCATACGGGAGAACAGCACGGCGGGAACGCCAACTTCAACTGTCTCAGGTTCCGCTTCACCCAGGGCCAGGCCAACAGGGATGAAGTCACAACCAACCTGCGGGTTGATCGCGAACAGCGCGGGCAGAGCATACTGCGCAGGAATGTTCCCACGGCCAATTTCAACACCCAACAGCGTACCGATGATCTGGGCAATCACTGCGCCAGGTCCCAGCAGGGGTGATAGAACAGGAAGGCCAATGAGGATCGACATAACAATCAGACCACCCAGGCTGGAAGCCAGAGGGGACATGGTGTTTGCCAGTAAGTCGCCAATACCTGTTGCCAAAATGATACCGATGACCATGGAAATGAATGCCATGAACGGCATAACGTTCGTGATCACCTGATCAATAAATTCGCGGCCAGCCTGGAACAATGCTCCAACTACGCCACCAACAGAACGACCAACTCTCTCGAGAAATTTAGTAAGTTTATCCATCTCTATCTCCTTACGCTGCCGATTCTTTGCGGGCCCACATGACAGAGGTAATCCATTCGGTTACGATACCGCGAATGAAGATCACCACCAAACCAACCAGCAAATAGCGGATGGCGAGGTCGCCAAGACCGAGACCAAGGGTTTCAATACCAGCAGCAATACCAGCCCAAACGAAGATTTCGCCAGGGTTGATATGCGGGAAGAGCCCCAGCGGCGGGTGAACGAAGGAAACCGCGGCATCATAGAAAGCGGGTTTGTATTTCTCGGGGAGAAAACGTCCCATTGTGTAAGCCATCGGATTGGTCAGGAAAAAGCATGCCAAAACGGGAAGCACAATGTAGCGCAGCGGGTAATATGCAATGCCTTCACGGCCTGCAACTTCACCCAGCTTATCAATTTTTTCCGGTCCGATCAATGCGATCAATGCGTTGACAGCTGTCATCAGCACGATCAATGTCGGAAGAATGCCTGTTACCAGGCTCATAAATACGCCGCCGCCTTGTTGGAACAAACCAATGAACCACTCAGCAGCTGTAGCAATACCTTGCATCGTTAGTCCTCCTAATCGATTAAAAACAATTTAAATTCGACGCTTCGTGTAAAACTTCAAACAATTTCTTCAAATTCTGTGCTTTCCCTTATACGTGCCTCCTTTCCAAATCAATGCAACTTCGAGCTGATCATTACTATCCCTCGATTTCCAGAGAAGCTGCCAATTCTTTCTCTTCTGGTGAATTTTTCCAACATGCTCCACCCGAAGACTCACAACCTTTAACCTCGGCATCAGGATTTTCTTTTTTAATGATCATGCCGCCAGCGTGCTGGAATGCGGCCAGCACTTTCTTTTTCACCGGCAGCTCATTTTCTTCATCCATCAATTCATCCAGGGACACACCTATCAACTCATCAACTGGCTTCGTTTTGGCAAAGACTGTCCATCCTGAAAGCAATTCTGCGTGAACAATTTTCTTTTCACTGTCCACTACCAACACAGTATATACACGACCTTTGTACTTCGTCCCCGAGCTGCCAATTGCCGCAGCTCCATCCTGGCGCAGCTCGCGGAAACGCTTCATGAAACGATTGGACTGCCACACAGTTAACAAACTCTGCACGACCCACATTAAGGCAAGCCCAAAGAATAACCACGCATACTCATTAAGCATTAAATTCTCCTCAAAAAAAGTTCTTATCCTGCTATACCAATAATCGGCTTTCCATCTTCAAGACGGCATCGGCGACACCCGAATCTGTTACCAGCACATCCACATAGTCGCCGCGCAGCGCACCAAGGACACCTTCTGTCTTGATCTTGCCCCCGGCGATAGCAATCACCTTGCAGCCTGATTCATTCAAATCACCAACATAAGTGGAGAAAAGGCGATCATGAAATTCCACGTCCAGCCTCTTCCCATTGATATCAATGAAATAACCCAACAGCTCCCCCACAGCACCCATCTCTCGCAGCATTTTCAGTTCGTCCAGGCTCAGATACCCGGCCTGATAAACACCGGAGTATTCCAATTCCATGCTGCCCAAACCAATCACTGCCAGGTCTAGATTTTTGGTGACCTGCTTGAACTCCTGAATATTGGGCTGGCTCAACAAACCTTGACGGACATCCTCTGACTCAACCACCAGCGGGATATAAGGTACATAATAGCTGCCTCCCAGCTTGCTCGCCAGCAGCAATGCCAGCCCGTGTCCATCAAAATAGCGGCCTTCTTTGCCCAGGGCGCCCATCATCTGCACTACCTTCACATTGGATGAAGTCGAAATCTGCATAGCATGCACAAATTCATACAGCGCCCGCCCCCAGGTGATGCCCAGGGAACCGCCTTCAACAATATGGTCCATCGCGACATCGACGCCAAACTGTCCCAAGGTGCGCACGAGCTGGTTGTAATCCTGGCTGTCTGGCTCCAGCACAAAAGCATCTTTCAGACCAAATACTTCTTTGAGCAGCCGCTCATGGTAATGAGAGCGTTCAACTGGATAATGGATCGTGATCTCTACAATCCCGTTTTCCCGTGCTCTATTCAATATCCGTGAAATTGCCGAACGAGAATAGCCAAGCTGCCTGGCGATCTCCGCCTGGGACTTATCTTCCTCATAATATAAAGAGGCAACCTTCGCAAGCAACTGGTTTTTGTTGTGTGATCTCATTGGCTCCACATATTTACTTTTACAGAATCATCATGAATGAAGTTGCGAAGAAAACATGACAAAATTGGCACCTATACTGAATAACAATATTTTTTCCCTCATCATTCCAGGAAACTTGTCTATACTATATCATAAAAAATCAACAATGTGAAATATGCGCAATTATGTGATTTTAATGTTAATCTAATCTTAATGTTTGTGATTTTTTGCACAATCGCACAAATGTTACAAATGTCGACTACCATCACCAAATGGATAATTTCTTCCTTGATACTTTACCAGGACCTGCCCCAACAAAAAGCAAGACCATCATCTGGCCGATTAATTCACTATTCCCTATGCGCCTTTCATTGACACCCCTTAGGGCACATGATAAAATCACCTTCGTTCCTGCCCCCATCGTCTAGCGGCCTAGGACGTGGCCCTCTCAAGGCCAAAACGGGGATTCGATTTCCCCTGGGGGCACCTGAAATAACCGCCAAATGGCGGTTATTTGCTTTAGCTATCCCCCTCATACCATCGAAGTACACGAGGAAAAACGGGGATCATGAAGGGATAAGTATCAGATTTTCCCTGGGGCGCAGCCATACTCTGGCAAGCTCAATGCGGGACAATTATGAACCAGTTTTTTATATATTTTTTCACGAACGGATGAATATCAAACTGCTGAATGGCTCTTTTTCATGAAAAGGCCCAAATGCCACAACAATCAATGGCCCATATTTGATGAATATCAAAGAAAAATAAACAAAAGCTGTGGTTTTGTTTTTGCATTTATGCTATTATTATGAAGTATGATATTCTGATTAAAATTGTACAGTTTTTTTAAAAGTAATGAAAATGTTCGTTTTCTTCTAGTGTAGTATTCTTCCACATTTGCAGGGCACACCATCAAGATTTCGTTAAATTGATCGTTAACTCTATCAATTAGATTTAAATAAAGGTAGCAGGACATGGGCCAAGAACAAAATCCTAGTGTTTATAAGCCCGCCATTTTAATTGTCGACGATGAGGTTGAGATAACCTCTTCACTGGCGCGCTCGCTTCGCGGCCAGTTCACAATCCTGAGCGCGAATAGCGCTGCAGAAGCCATCAATATCCTTGAAAACAATGAAGTAGCGATCATCCTGACCGATCAACGCATGCCCGGGGGAAGCGGTTTACAACTGCTCGAGGCCGCCAAAAATATGCGTCCTGACTCCCTGGGCATCATCTTTACCGGTTATTCCGATATCTCTGTTTTGGTCGATGCCATCAATCTGGGGACGGCAAAAGGGTATATTCCCAAACCCTGGGATCTGGATGCAGTAAAGCAAATCCTGTCCAAGGTATCCCGCCAATATCAGGCTGTGATCAACGACCGCCAGATTCTGGCTTCGACGTCAGAATCCCTTGTCAACGTTCGCAAAGAAATCCAGGAACTGCGCATCATTCTTGACCATCTGGCAGAAGGTCAGATGGATGCATTGTTTCAAGTTTCCGACCCGGCGGCAAAATTTGACCTGTCAGATGAAAACCTGAACCTGTCCTTTGACAGACGGTATATTGATCACCTCAGTGATGGCATTGCGATTTTAAACCATGATGGCGTGCTGGAGTATGCCAACGACAGTTTTCAAAAATATTTTGATATTGGTAACTGGCATGGCAAATATCAGCTTCCACTGAAAAATGAGCAGGGGCTGCGTTCCAACAAACCCCTGGTCAACACGCTGGAAGTTGTCCTGCAAGGAGAATATATCCTTGCGGATTGCTCTGTGCAAAACAGTCAAGGCGACTTGCGGCATATTGAAATCATCGCCACACCATTGGAAAAAGGGGAGAACCGATACAATGCGGTGCTTGTTGCCAGGGACCAGACGGTACGGCAACAAGCCATATATCACCTCACCTGCCTGAATGCCGTCGCCAATGCAACCAGCCAATCAGTTCGATTGCATGAAGTTCTGCCAGCCGCGCTGAAGGCCTCCTGCTCAGCATTGAACGCGGATGGGTACATTATTTTCCTGGTGGATAACAACGAGCGAAAACTGATGCCCTCGTTTTTCAGCGGAATTTCCAATCAAGGCTATGATCAAATCACTTCACACCCATTCTCCCTTGAAGATGAGCTGGCTAAAAAACTCATCACAGAGCAAACAGCTGGGTCATTCAATCTCAGCAACGAACATGCATCGCCCTTTATCGAATGGACACTCAACCAGGGGATCATCAGCATGGCATATATCCCCATACGGGTCACAAACAGCGTCCTTGGTTTGATGATCATTTTCTCCCGCCAGTTAAGGCGTTTTACAGAAAGTGATATCACTGTCCTGACCTCAATGGGGAATCAAATTGGTCTTGGCTTGACCAATGCCAATCTGCACGAAATGGTTCTGGCCCGATCGCAAACAGATGAACTTACCGGAATCATGAACCGGCGGTATTTCATGGAAATACTTACACTCGAATATGAGCGCTGCCTGGCTTTGAATTCTCCTTTGACCCTTATGATGCTGGACATGGATAACTTTAAGGAAGTCAACGATAGCTATGGCCACCTGACAGGGGACGAAGTATTAAAATTGGTAGGCAAAAGATTGGCAGTTTCCGTCCGGCCAAGTGATTACGTGGCGCGCTACGGCGGAGATGAATTCATCATCCTGCTCAAGGATAGTGAGCATAAAGCCGGCAGGATGATTGCCAATAGAATAAAAAAAGCGATTGCCAGTATTGCTATCCCCGTAAAATTTCCTGGCGATATGACCCTGGGGATTAGCATCGGTATCGCTTCGCTGACCCATACCCCGCCAGAAAAATTAGAGTCTCTCATCTCGCGTGCTGATCAAAGGCTTTATTCTGAAAAGTCCCACAAAACCGCAAAAGTATTCAATGGTAAGACGGTATAATATATATTATGACAAAAACACCAATTTTAATCGTAGATGACGAAATAGAAATAACCAAAAGCTTGGCGCGCAGCTTGCGCGACCAGTTTAATATTTTTACTGCCAACACCTGTCATGAAGCCATCCAGATCCTTGAAAAAAAGGATATTGCAGTTATCCTGACCGATCAGCGCATTCCGGGAATGACAGGCGTAGAATTACTGGCAGAAGCCCAACGGATTCGCCCGCAAGCAGTGGGCATTTTATTTTCAGGTTATACAGATTCAAGCGCATTGATTCAGGCGCTTGATTTGCGAAACGTCCAGGGCTTCCTGGCAAAACCCTGGAGCCTTGAGCGAATCCAGCAGGTGCTGCGCAATGCCGTTCATAGCTACGAACTCATCACCGAGGAACAAGAAACCCGTCGCGTTTCGGAAGAGTTAATTGCAGATCTCAAATCGCAGGTGAGTGACCTGCGTCAGTTGCTCAATTCAATCTCAATGAACGATCAGGAAGAGAAGCCGACTGAATCAGAACTGCAAAAATCTCAGCAGCGTAATCAACAATCACGTGAAAAAGCAAGTATGGAACGGCTTTCTTCTTCGACTACGTCCTTGACTGCACAAACCTATGGAACCGTCAGCCTCAAAACAAACCTCCCGGATTCCTTTCAGCAAATAGTGGTGCAATACGGGAATATTCTGGAGAAAGCTGTTGAACAACGGGTTTATAAAGTGACTTCAACCATATCAGATGACCTGCGACAAATGGCCGATCAACTGGGTTTCCTGCGCGCCGGAGCCCGAGATGTGGTTGACATTCATAATGAAATGATTTACACAAAGGTCAGGGATCTGTCCCCCGGAAAATCTCAGATCTATCTCGAAGAAGGGCAAATCACCATCCTGGAACTTATGGGATATTTATTATCATTTTATCAATTCTATTTTTCTGGTTCAACCAAAAAAATAGATCAAACTGTTTCCAGTTCCGAATAAGGGCATAGCTATGGACACATATCATCTGAAATTGTATATCACGGGTCAAACGGCAAACTCAGATCATGCCATTGCAAATTTGCAACAAATCTTTGATCGCTCGGGTTTGGAATATGAACTATCCATAATTGACGTGCTTGAACATCCCCGGCGTGCCGAAGAAGACAAGGTTTTGGCAACCCCGACACTGATTAAATTGACCCCTCTGCCAGTCCGTAGGATCATTGGAGACCTGTCCAATACGGATCGCGTCATTGTCGGACTTGGTTTGTACCACCTGCAAAACAAACAATAAACCCTGGAGAAAATATTATGGTTCTTCAAACAAAATACGTCGAAAAAATCGAAACAGGGATCACTGGTTTTGACCTCGTTTCGAACGGTGGTTTACCAAAAAACAAAATCACCCTGGTTTCTGGCAGCGCAGGTAGTGCCAAAACAGTTTTTGCCGCCCAATTCCTGGCGGAAGGCATCCGAAAGTTCAATGAAGGCGGGGTCTTTGTAACCTTTGAAGAAACCCCGGACGACATTCGCCGCAACTTACATTCCTTGGGTTGGGATATCGTCCGCTGGGAAACAGAAGGAAAATGGATCTTTGTCGATGCATCCCCACAGCCAGGGAACGGAACGATCATTGCCGGAGACTTTGACCTGGGTGCACTTCTCGCCCGGATCGAAGATGCTATCCACCGGGTGAATGCCCGCCGCGTCTCGCTCAATTCTCTCGGCGCAGTATTGGCACAATTTGAAGATAAATACAATATCCGCTCCGAAATGTTCCGCATCACCTCTGGGTTGCGAAAAATGAATGTGACCGTCATTTTGACCTCTGAACGCAACCAGGAATACGGTGATATTTCACGCTATGGCGTCGAAGAATTTGTGTCCGACAATGTCATCATTTTGCGCAACGTTCTGGATGAAGAAAAACGACGCCGCACGCTCGAGATCCTGAAATACCGCGGCGTGCCCCATCAAAAAGGAGAATTTCCCTTTACCATTCTTGCCAGTGACGGCATCGTCATTAATCCGCTTTCTGCCATAGAGCTAAAACAAAAATCTTCCAACGTCAGAATTTCTTCTGGCAATACCGAACTGGATGAAATGTGCGGCGGCGGCTTTTTCAGAGATTCCATCCTCCTGGTTTCCGGCGCAACCGGCACCGGAAAGACTTTGATGACCACAGAATTCATGTCCGGCGGTGCCAAAAAAGGAGAGCGTTGCCTCTTGTTTGCATTTGAAGAAAGCAAAGAACAACTCTTCCGCAATGCCACCGGATGGGGGGTTGATTATGAAAAGCTGGAATCAGACGGTTTGCTGAAGGTCATTTGTGAATATCCCGAAACTGCCGGGCTGGAAGACCACCTGATCCATATCAAAACCAGTATCAATGAATTTATGCCCAACCGCGTTGCCGTAGACAGTCTCTCTGCCCTGGAACGCGTGTCCAGTGAGAAAAGCTTTCGCGAATTTGTGATTGGGTTGACCTCTTTCATCAAGCATGGCGAACTGGCCGGCATGTTCACCGCCACCACCCCAACCCTGACCGGCGGCTCTTCTGTAACAGAGACCCACATTTCGACCCTGACCAATTCGATCATCCTCTTGCGCTATGTAGAAATGTTTGGCGAAATGCGCCGTGGCGTCACCGTACTAAAAATGCGCGGCTCGATGCATGACAAGGGTATCCGCGAATTCACCATCGATCAAGAAGGCATGCATATTGGCAAATCGTTCCGAAACATTTCCGGCATTCTGGCAGGTACCCCTACCCATATTTCCAATTATGAAATGGATCGGATGAATGATCTATTTAAAGAGTAACCCATGACAGACAACGAACATGCGGGCAACAAGACGTTAAAACTGGAGAAGCTGCTTTCCGACCTGGAAGCTGCCAATACCCGATTGTTAAATATCATTACAAACTATACAGACGGCATGCTCGTGGTATCCCGGGATGGAGAAGTAGTGTTTGCCAATCCTGCAGCCGAGCAAATGCTGAACCGGTCAGGGGAAATGCTGCTGGGGCAAAATTTTGGTTTTCCGATTATGGCAGAGGAAGCGGTTGAATTAGATCTGGTTCGACTGGACAAAAAACCGACCCATGTTGAAATGCGTACTGTCGATATGGACTGGGAAGGGAACCCTTCCTTCTTGATTGCTCTGCATGATGTCACTGAATATCGACAATTACAGGAAGAGTTACAGCAAAAGCATGAAGAGAAGATCCATCTGTTAAGCTCAATCCCTGATATCCTGTACAGCATGGAACTTGACGCAGGCAACAATATATTTACTATCCATTACTTTTCCCCCGTCTGTGAGAAATTCACTGGCCAGCCATCTGCCCATTTTCAGGCAAATTATCAGCGCTGGTTTGATCTGATCTGGCTTGAAGATCAACAGCAGTTCAGCGGTTTTGGTTTTCCCCAAAATACCGGCTCGTCCGACACAGTGGTGCATGAATATCGAATCAATGGAAAAAATGGCCAGTTATTCTGGATGAGGGACAAGATCAACACCTATCCCTTGCCCAACGGCCATCTTCTAATAGATGGTGTAATTTCGGACATCACGAGTCAAAAACAACGCGAACAGGAAATGCAGTCGATCATCACCCTCAGTGAAATGCTGCGGGAAGCAAGCACAAGTAAAGAAATGTTCCCAATCATCATTAATCATTTCTGGAAATCTCTCCAGGTTGATGGCGCTGCAATTGCCATTCATTCTCCTGGCAACAGGGAAACTACCATCAAGCTCAGCCTTGGTGTGTGGGCAGATTGGGAAGAATGTCAGGCAGTTCGCGTTAGCAACAAACCAGACCAACTCCTTTTCAAAGAAGAACCTTATACAAATGATCAAATCGAAGCAAACCAGCTTGATCTTTCAGGCTTTGAATTGGGAAACATTAATGCGATTTCAGTAATGCCGCTGCGCACCCAGGAGAATACTTTCGGAACTTTGCTTATCGGCCAGAAAGAATGTTTTACAGAATCAGAGATCCGGATTTTCTGGGCGGCAAGTAATATTGCCGCAAATGCGATCCACCGCGCCAACCTGTTGCAGCAAACTGAAAAGCGCATGGACAAATTGCTAGCCTTGCGGGCAATTGACGTTGCCATCACATCAAGCATGGATTTGCAAATCACCTTGAATGTTTGCCTGGAACACGTGATCGCTGAGCTTGCCGTGGATGCTGCCAGCATCTTGCTGCTTGACCAGGACACGCAAATGCTTGAATTTGGGGCTGGGTACGGGTTCAACACCAGAAAACTGGCAGAAGAAAGAGTACCCTTCTCCCAGGATCGTCTCGGGAACGCTACACTGGAACGGAAACCGATTTTAACGGCCAACATACACGAATCCCAAAATGAATTATCATCAATCGCTCTGTTCAAAAGGGAAGGTTTTGTTGGCTATTATTACCTGCCGCTCATCTCTAAAGGCGCTGTCAAAGGTGCTTTGGAGGTCTTTCAAAGAAAACCGCTCAAGCCCTCAGATGAGTGGATCGAATTTGCAGATGCTCTTGGCTCGCAGGCAGCAATAGCAGTGGATAATGCCACCCTCTTCAATGAGTTGCAGCGCTTCAGCATTGAGTTAATGTTGTCTTATGATGCCACAATCGAAGGTTGGGCGCGTGCCGTTGCCTTCCGCGACAGCGATACGGAAGGGCATTCCAGACGAGTGACAGAAATGACTCTCAATCTGGCAAGAATATTGCGCGTCCCGGAATCCGAAATTGCAGATATCAGACGCGGAGCAATTCTGCATGATATTGGAAAACTGGCCATCCCGGACGCCATCCTGCGCAAACCCGGTCCACTGGATGAAGAAGAGTGGAAGGTCATGCGTACACATCCGCAGATCGCTTTTGACCTGCTCGCCCAGGTGCCATTCCTGCGTTCTGCACTGGAAATCCCCCTTTATCATCATGAATACTGGAATGGGGAAGGGTATCCAAAAGGGTTGAAAGGCACTCAGATTCCATTCTATGCCCGAATTTTTACTGTTGTTGATGTTTGGGATGCTTTGACCTCTGACCGGCCTTATCGAAAAGCCTGGACAGAAGAAAAATCAAGAGAGTATATCGAATCCATGTCCGGCATCCAGTTTGATCCCACAGTTGTAGAAGCATTCATCAAACTACTGGACGCCAACAATACTTCGGTAAACAATGAAATCACCAAACCAAATATTTTAGTAGTGGACGATGAAGAAAACATTGTACAATCCTTGCAGCGCGCGCTGAGAAATCAATACAATGTTTACACCGCAAATTCAGGCGACGCCGCGCTGGAGATCCTGATTGAAAACGACATTGCGGTTGTGTTAACAGACCAACGCATGCCTGGACTAACCGGAATTCAGCTACTCAAGAAAGCCCAGACAATCCGACCGGAAGTGGTGGGCGTGTTGATCAGTGGGTATTCTGATCCTGAAGTGTTGGCAGATGCATTGAATGTTGGAAATGTTCGTGGATTTATCAGCAAACCCTGGGATTTGGATGACCTGAAGCAACGCCTGGAAGATGTAATTGCTTACCAAAATGCAGGGATTTAAAATTCGATTGATACCAGTATGATCAAAGGGGATCGAACCAATGAATGAACAAATTCCTACCGAAGAACCAATCAATGACATCAACCGCCTGGTCACCACCCGAATGGATGAGACGATCAAACAGCTGAATGTGCTCTCGGCGATCACCAGAACAGCCATGTCGAGTTGCGACATGACCATCACGGTCATGGTGCTCCTGGAACAACTGTGTGAACAATTTTGCGCAGACGCCGCCGCATTCTGGGTGTACCAGCATGCATCCAATTCACTGGAGTTGCTCTCATGGCGCGGCACAGGCCCCAAACCCAAGCCAGCCCCAATTTCCGACCTTTGTTCTGGCTATCCTGGAAAAGTGTTGAAAACTACTGAGCCGGGAAACCTCTCCCCTGATCTTGACACATCTGCTTTCTGTCGGCCAGAAATGATTGCGGGAAGGTCCTTTCACGCCTATCTGGCGATACCACTCATTATTGATGCCAAAATCATTGGAGTGGTAGAAATCTACCACCAAGACCCCCAGGCACAAGATGCAAACTCGCGAAGCAACTTGATCCATATCTGCCAGCAATGTGCCCTGCCGCTCAACTTGATCCACACCGTCACAGAAGCTAACCGCAACAACCAGTTCCTGTTATCAGCGCTGGAGGATACACTTTCCTCCTATGCCAATACACTGGACATGCACGAACACAAGAAAACCGGCCATTCCACTGGACTGGCGCACACCGCATCTCATCTCGCTCGAGCCTTGGGTTTGCCCGAAGAAAAAGTAGCGATCATTAAACGAGGGGCGCTGCTCCACGACCTGGGCAATATCATCATTTCGGACGAGATCTTTCTGAAACCTGGCCCCCTCACTGATGAAGAATGGGTCATTATCCAGCAGCATACCCGAACAGGTTATGACTTCCTCAAGGATGTGGCATTTCTCAAGCCATCCCTTGAGATCCTGTATTCCCACCATGAGCGTTGGGATGGCAAGGGATATCCGGAAGCATTACATGGCGATCAAATTCCATTCTACGCCCGCATCTTTTCTGTTGCGGACACCTGGGAATGTTTATTATCAGACAGGCCCTACCGATCTGCGTTTAGCCGGGATGAAACCCTTGATTTTATCAGGCAGCAAAGCGGCCTGGCCTTTGACCCCGCCATAGTTGAAATCTTTCTTGAAAATCCGCCAACTGGAGGACGACACCCCACCACGGCATCGGCCATCCTTACTCATTGTAGATGATGAATCCAATATCACCAAAGCGCTCGCTCGCAGTTTACGACTGGATTTTGACGTCGCAACCGCCAACTCGGCGGAAGAGGCGCTAAACCTCTTGAGGCAAAAGGATTTCAAGATTATATTGACAGACCAGCGCATGCCTGGAATGACAGGCATTGAGCTCCTCCGGCAGGCACGCCAGTTGCGGCCAACAACGGTTGGCCTCCTGCTATCCGCCTATCTGGACAGCGCTGTGCTTGCTGATGCCATTAACCTCGGCAATGTTTTTGGATTTGTGGGCAAGCCCTGGGATCAATCTGACCTACATAAAAGACTGGTTTCCGCATCTGCCATTGTGCTTTAGTTCAAATCCCCATACCAGATAAGGAGAAGATATGATGGTTGAAAAACAATCCCATAACCTGAAAACAAGTTACCTCGATGCCATGCGGGAAGGCAGCGGACGGATGGCGGATAAAGTTGTCGAAAACGCACTGGACCAAAGCATAGCAGCCAACGACATCTACCTTGACATTTTTCAGGAGACCGCGTATGAAATTGGTCGTTTGTGGCAGCGCAATGAATTCAGTGTTGCCCAGGAGCATCTGGCCACCGCGATTATTGAACGACAAATGGCAGATTTGCGTCCTCATTTTAAGCCCCTCCGCAACCGTAAAAAAAGGCTGGTGATTGGCAGCGTAGAAAAGGAATTTCACCGCGTAGGTACGCGCATGGTGTCTGACTTCTTTGAGCAGGATGGCTGGGATGTGTATTACCTCGGTGCAGCAGTACCCACCGACACTTTTATTTCCATTGCCCGCGATTTCAATGCTGACCTGATTGGTCTCTCCGCCCAAATGGTTTATCATGTTCCCGCGATCATGGAATTTGTCAAGGAGATCGACCGGCAGGGTCTTGACGATATCCCGATCATGGCGGGTGGATACCCCTTCGTGCAAAACCCTGAACTTTATTTGAAGTTAGGGGTGCATTTTAGCGGCGGAGATGCCCGCAAAGCCGTCAACCTCGCCAATCAGATCGTACAATAGAAGGAATATTTTAATGAATACATCAAATCTGCCGATTGTATCACCCGACGTAATCAAAGCTTTTGGAAAAAAACGTTATACTCTTGTCCAAGAAGCTGTTGCCAAAATTTTGGACTACCAGGATTGGCAACCCATTTTAGGCCCCAATGCAGAGGATATCCTGACCAGCGGAATGAGCTTTACAGCAGAAACCATGGAAGCAATTATGGCGATGTCTTCCCCGGCAATTATTGACCAGCAGGTTTCGTGGGGCAAGGACTATCTTACTGGTGTTGGGATCACCGCAAACATGGTGCTTAAGAACATGGAAATTCTTGCCAAAGTAACTAGTGAGACATTTCCAGAAAATAAGTATCCAGGCCTGGCAAACTGGATGCAAATCATGATCGAAAAGCAGCGCAGAGCATTGGAAGAAGCATAAGGGGTATCTTCATTCACCCTTTCTTCTGCCCTTAGTCTTGCTGAGTTTGTTTGCGTTCATTCTTGAAGGCATACATTTCCTGATCAGCAAGGTCCATTAATTTATCCAGGTTTGGGATATTTTCGTCGAATACTGCGGTCCCCACACTGATCTGAATTTTCCCCAAACCTGGCAGAAAAGGAACTTGCTGATTTTCTACATTTTGACGCAGCCGGGTAGCAATGCTTGCTGCCTCTGGATATCCCGTACACGGCAGCAGCACCAAAAACTCATCTCCCCCATACCGCCCAATGGCATCTACATCTTTTCGTAATGCCTCATCCATAGTTTTGGCAATAAAACGCAGTGCCTGGTCACCAATGGCATGGCCGTACGTATCATTGATCTGTTTGAAACGGTCGACATCGATCATGATCACCGCCATATCGTCCTGCAATCGTTTGGCCCTTCGGAACTCCCGCTCCGCCATTTTGATAATGGCGTGCCGGTTGAGCAGCCCGGTCAAGCCGTCGGTTTCCGCCAGGGTCTTCAAAGTTTCAAAATATACGGCATTCTCAATCCCCAAAGCGACCTGATTGGCAAACATGATATAGGTAACCAAATCATCTTCTTCAAGGTCAGCTCCCCATAAAAACAACACGCCAACAAATCCTTGCCGTGCATACAAAGGCAGAACTGCGCCAAATATTTCTGCCGGAATTTCCTTCAAAGCAGCGAAAAATTCAGGAACGCCGTCTTCACATTGCGTGATAAGTCTCTGCGACCAGGCCTGCATATCTGGTATATATTCATGGATAAAAAATTCTCCCTTTTCATCCTTGTGCATCATTTTTGCGGCGATCACTTCCAGGCAGGTATGCTCCTCGGTGATTTTTTCATCCAGCACTTGCGGCCGGATGATATCTTTTGGCAATTTCTCCGCAATCAATACTATGCTCTCCAGGTGAAGTTTCTGAAGCTCAACCTGTAAAGTGATCTTGAGTTGGTCGTAATCCAGATTGGACTGTAAGCGGATTGCGGTATGATTCAATTCTGTGATCAAATTGCTTGTGCGCGCCAGCCGTGCGGTTCGCTCTTGCACCCGTTTTTCCAATTCAGCATTTGCCAGGGTCAATTCCTGTGTCAACTGCTGATTTTTAGCAAGGAGATCATACTTTACACAAGCTTCTCGAATCACAGCTAAAAACTCATCCGGATCCCAGGGTTTCACCAAATACCGATAAATGTTGCCAGCATTAACCGCCGAAATAACGCTTTCCAGATCGGAATAGCCAGTCAGAAGCATACGGATCGCGTCGGGATATTCACCTTTTACTTTTCCCAGAAATTCAACACCCATCATTCCCGGCATGCGCTGGTCTGTCACCACCACATGCACCTCTTCTTCTTTCATCAACTGGAGACCTTCATGGGCCGAATTGGCCAGAAGGACTTTAAACTCTTGCCTCAGCAGACGATTAATAGAAGAGAGAATGAAATCTTCATCATCAATAATTAGAACAGTATGGTCATAGTTCGAATTTGTCATATTGCTAATTCCACGATCGCTGTGGTACCCGCACCCGACTGGCTTTCAAATTTAAGTTTTCCATGATGCCTTTCAATGATTCCAAAACTGATGCTGAGACCAAGTCCTGTCCCTGCTCCCACGGGCTTGGTCGTAAAAAATGGCTCTCCCAAATGCGAAAGCGTTTCCTCATCCATCCCGGCTCCCGAATCACGGATCATGATCACGATGCAGCCCTTATCCAACCTGGTTGACACCTCGATCGTTCCTGTCTCCGCAATGGCCTGTACCGCATTGGTCAAGAGATTCAGGAACACCTGATTTAATTCTCCAGGATGACAGGTGATAGGGGGGATTTCCTGAAGATCCTCAATGATCTCGATCCGGTTTTTGCACATCGGCCGGATGAGCTGGAGCGTACTGCGTAATCCATCTCGAAGGTCGACCTGCTTCAACTCCGCCTCATCCAGATGAGAAAATGTACGCAAGGAGAGTACAATATTTCGGATCCTTTCAATGCCATCCTGGCTTTCTGCCGCAATGGCATCCAGATCCGTCCATAAATAGGAAAGATCAGCGGCAACTCTGCCTTCCGGATCATTTCCAACTGCTCTGGATTCGCAAGCTCTTTCAGAGTCTGATAAGCATCAAAAAGTTTGTGTGTGGTGGGCAGTATTTGTTTCAGATAAGCCAAATTATTGGAAACAAAAGCAGCGGGGTTATTGATCTCGTGTGCAATGCCAGCTACAAGCTGTCCAAGCGACCGCATTTTCTCGGATTGCACCAGCTGCACCTGAGTCGATTTTAATTCCGCATATGTTTTTTCAAGCTTCAACAAAGTGCCTTCCAATTCCTGATTGGTATAAGCGAGCTTTTCTGTCAAATCCAGCTTGCTGGTCAGATCAAAACCAATTGCACCTACCCCTATTGGATTACCTGATTCCTCCCGAATCACCGATGTGGTATATCCCAACAAGATCGGAGGACCATCAGGCCGAACATGGTCTAGCTCCCACTCTGAAACACCACCCTCTGCAATCGTTCTCTCAAGCATCATTGCAGCTTTATCATGACTGTAAATATCCAGTACAGTATAAAAAGAGAGCCCTAGCAATTGGGCTTCCGACTGGGCATAAATTTGTTCAGCTGTAGGATTTACAGAAGTGAAATTGCCATCCAAATCCAGTGTGATCAGGATAACATTCATTTGCTTAAAAAATGATTCCCAAGTGGAATTCATATAAAAAAGCCCCTTGCTAGCAGTAAAGAAACGCTAATATTTTCCAGGAGGCACGTCATTTAGACAACATTACAACTATTATATATCAACTTTTGACTGCCCATCTATCAAAAGGGCATTTCCAGAGTGACAGATCTCATTCCATCTCAATCAAAAAAGCAGTCAGATAAGCAGTCTCCTCATAGCCATCCGCCACGAGAATGAACCGCCCATCCGCGCTGACGGTGATCGCCCGCGGATCAAACAATGCGCCTTCCAGCCAATCATCCATGTCGGTGGTCAGGCGGCCGAAACGGCGCAGGAAATTGCCCTGTGGATCAAGCACATGCACGGCGATTTGTCCGGTGTTCAACCCAAACAGGATGTAAAAATTACCGCTGTCATCGATCACCATGTCGCGGGCCTCAATCTCAAGCGGGAACTGGCTGGCGCGCACCAGCGGGACAGTATCGCAGTTCCTCGCCGGTTTGCGGATCAATCTGGACAAGTTCAGGCTGCCATTGCGGATTTCGCAGGGCAAACAACCGGCCCTGCGAATTGAAAGCCAGGCTGGTGTAAACGTACACCTCATCCAGAGCCATATCCCCAACCAAATTTGCCATGTCGGCGGCGTAAACCAGCATGGCATTGCCCTGCAGAATATGGACGTTGCCCGTCATAGGGTCGACGGCCCCCTCTCCGGAAAGTCCATCCCCACCAATCACAAGATGTTCTCCTTCAGGCGTCATCAGGATGTACCAGCCGTAGGTTTTGTCGATCACCAGCGGGTTTCCCACAGAGTCGGCATTTACATCGGTAAGTTCGGCTTCCTCGGGAATGGGGATTTCCCGCAGTTGGTTGCCTTCCACATCATAGATATATAGTCCGTTTGGCGCGGTGACAGCGTAGATCAAGCCATTTTCTCCGGTTGCCAGGCTGACCGGCGTACCGGGCAGCGGTACACGCCAAAACACCGGCACGTCCACAAAACCGAGCAGTTCGCCAGTCAAACCGGCCGCATCGATCTGTAATGGTTTATCGGAAGCGGCGATGGTGATGATCACTATATCCACCTCGATATCAACATCGATCGACAGGGAGAGTTTGGCCGGGCAGGCATCATCCTCCGGCGAACTGAGCGGCGTCTCTTCCGCATCATGGATCAACCGCCCCAAACCGGACAGGCTGTTCAAAACCTCCACCCGTATGATTTCCTCAGGATTTCCAATATAGGTAATCTCAAGCTGGCTGGCCATTAAGGGCACTGGATAATTCAGGGTCAGAATTTCCGGCTGATCGCTGGCAAGGGGCGCCCAGACCGGCAAGACCGGTTCTGAACAGTCTTTCACATCCGGTTCGCCCCCGGCAAAATCAGGGTCGGCGGTGATCGAATCAGAAAAAGCGCTGATTGCCCAATATTGCTTTCCGTGCAAGGGCGTGGGTTCTGGCGTCGGCGAGGGCGGGATAGTGGAGGTTGGCAGGGGTGATGCAGGTGTCATTGTGGGCACTGCACTGGGTGAGACCGGGTCGCAGGATGCTGTCGCAAAAAGCAAGATCATGAATATCCACAGGGCATTATTCTTATATTGATCTTCGGTCACACGGGAGAAAACAGACGGTGTGAGTTCTGGTTGAATTTCGCAGTTTTTGACAAAAGAGGATGATCTTTTTCATATCCGACTCCAGTGTCTATATTCGAACAAGGGATCCGGCCTTTGGTACCCGGCTTAACAATATTGTATGCACAAATAGCTGAAAATCAAACTGGAAATAACCTGATTTCCCTGTCCACCCCACAAACCATTCCATTCGCCACCGCACAAATGTGCCGCCACAGTTTTTCCCCACTATGCTATACTGGCAATGAGGCGAATCGCAAGTCGCTTCTTCATTGGAACCCCTGCTAACGCGGGGGTTCTCCTTGTTAAATGGACGATATAAAAAACAGGAATGTATCTATACCTCGAACTCGCTCCTCAAACAACAGGAGCGAGTTCGGATAACTGGTTATAGAATTTTTTTAACGCGGTCCGGCTTCGTAATCAGAACACCGTTGCATCAGACGAGCATTCATGCATAGAAACAACCGCAGCCTTTCAACCCGCACACGATAGATCAGACGAGATCGAACCGGTCCAGGTTCATAACTTTGTCCCATGCCGCAACGAAGTCACGCACGAATTTCTCTTTTGCGTCTTCCTGTGCATAAACTTCCGCCAGGGCGCGTAGCTGCGAGTTGGAACCAAAGACCAGGTCCACGCGGGTTCCAGTCCATTTGAGCTTGCCCGTCTTGCGATCGAGCCCTTCGAAAGTATCAGCGGCTTCCGTTGCGGGCTTCCACATGGTTCCCATGTCCAGCAGGTTGACGAAGAAATCATTGGTGAGCTGCCCTGCGCGCTGCGTGAACACACCATGCTGCGACTGGCCCACGTTGGCACCCAATACGCGCAGACCGCCTACGAGAACCGTCATCTCGGGAGCACTCAATGTCAGGAGCTGGGCTTTGTCGAGCAGCATTTCCTCAGCCGAGACAGTAAAGGCCGTCTTCTGGTAATTGCGGAAGCCATCCGCCTCGGGTTCCAGCACGGCAAAGGATTCCACATCCGTCTGGTCTTGCGATGCGTCGGCACGGCCAGGGGTAAAGGGCACCTTCATTTCATAGCCGGCAGCCTTGGCAGCAGCTTCAACCGCTGTACAGCCGCCCAATACGATCAGATCTGCCATCGAGACCTTCTTGCCGCCTGCCGCTGCGCTGTTGAAAGCCTGCTGAATACTTTCCAGTGCAGACAGCACCTTCGCCAGTTGAGCGGGTTGGTTGACTTCCCAGTCCTTTTGCGGGGCCAGGCGGATACGAGCGCCATTGGCGCCGCCCCGCTTGTCGGAACCGCGGAAGGTTGAGGCCGAGGCCCAGGCAGTAGAAACGAGTTCCGGGATGGACAGGCCAGACGCCATGATTTTGGCTTTGAGATCAGCGATGTCTTTGGCGTCAATCAACGGGTGATCGACTGCGGGAATCGGGTCTTGCCAGATCAGGTCTTCAGCCGGTACTTCAGGGCCGAGGTAACGGGTCTTGGGTCCCATGTCGCGATGGGTCAGCTTGAACCAGGCGCGGGCAAAAGCATCGGCAAACGCTTCAGGATCCTGATGGAAGTGTCGCGCGATAGGTTCGTAGATGGGGTCAAAGCGCAATGAAAGGTCAGCCGTGGTCATCATCGGCGGGTGCTTCTTGGATGGGTCGTGCGCATCCGGGATCATATGCTCCGGCTTGCAGTCCTTGGCCGTCCACTGATGTGCCCCCGCCGGGCTCTTTGTCAGTTCCCATTCGTAGCCAAATAACATGTCAAAATAACCCATATCCCACTTGGTGGGGTTGGGCTTCCAGGCGCCCTCGATCCCACTGCTGGTGGTATCTACGCCTTTACCGCTGCCGAGTTTGTTTTTCCAGCCCAGGCCTTGCTCTTCGATGGGAGCAGCTTCAGGCTCGGGACCGACCAGCGTCGGGTCACCAGCGCCATGCGCCTTCCCAAAGGTGTGCCCGCCAGCCACCAGGGCCACCGTTTCTTCGTCATTCATCGCCATGCGGGCAAAGGTCTCACGAACATCGATACCAGAAGCCACAGGTTCGGGGTTTCCGTTGGGGCCTTCAGGGTTCACATAGATCAGACCCATCTGCACGGCTGCCAATGGATTTTCCAGTTCACGCTCGCCGCTGTACCGCTTGTCGCCAAGCCAGGTTTCTTCATTGCCCCAGTAGGTATCCTCTTCGGGCTGCCAGATGTCTTCCCGGCCTCCGCCAAAGCCGAAGGTCTTGAAGCCCATCGACTCCAGCGCAACATTACCAGTCAGGATCATCAGATCGGCCCACGAAATCTTGTTGCCGTATTTCTTTTTGATCGGCCAAAGCAGGCGGCGCGCCTTATCCAGGTTGACATTGTCGGGCCAACTGTTGACCGGGGCAAAACGCTGGTTGCCGGTGCCGCCGCCTCCACGGCCATCGCCGGTGCGATACGTGCCGGCACTGTGCCATGTCATCCGGATGAACAAGCCGCCATAGTGGCCCCAATCCGCAGGCCACCAGTCCTGCGAGTCGGTCATCAGTGCGCGCAGGTCTTTCTTCACTGCGGCCAGATCAAGTTTCTTGAATTCTTCGGCGTAGTTGAAATCGGGGTCCATCGGGTTGGAAGCTGGTGCATGCTGGTGAAGAATACCCAGGTTCAGTTGCTTGGGCCACCAGTCGCAATTCGATGTACCTCTGCTGACAGTGGTGCTGCCAGTTTTGCCTGTTACGGGACATTTTCCATTCTTGCTCATGATTTTTTACTCCTTTGACTATTGATCATTTATTGGTCAGCACAAAAAGATTGTGTTTCCTTTCCAGTAGCTGCCAGCACTTCATAAAGATTACTAACAAATAATGATTATCCATTACTGGCAAAAAAACAAGGCCTCAACTCCCTTTTCTGCAATCCGGACAGTATCCATATAAGGAAATCTGGGGGCGCAAAATGGTAAAACCCGATGCCTGTTCCACCTTCCTGATCGCTTCCATATCCAGAGATACTTCCCCATCGACGATCTTGTTACATTTCATGCAAATTAAATGAGGGTGAGGTTGAGGGCGGTTGCCATCATAATGACTATCCTCACGCAGATCAATCTCGTATACTTGATTCATTTCTTTCAGCAAGGCAAGGGTCTTGTACACTGTGGATTGACTGATTGTAGGAAACTTCACTTGTATCTCTTCATAAAACTGGTTCGCGCTTGGATGTCCTTCACTAACAGCAATTAATCTCACCAGCTCAACTCTTTGGGGGGTCAACCGGTAATTACGTTCTTTCAATGCGGTAATCAACTCATTAAAACGGACATCTGGATTGGTCATGCGGCTTCTTTCGATAATTAATGTTTATTGATAATCATTATTGCTAACATAATTATACAACAAAATATCGTCTGGAAGCCAGCCAATTTCATCAACATTTCCAAATCGGAGAGATCGAATGATATGCAATGAGCCGCAGGAATTATGCTACCCTTCCAAAATCTGCCACATCCATTAATTCGAAATCAAATCATCACTCCCCCCACCGGCACATTTTCACTTCCCTACCCAGTCAATCCAGGGTCCCATGGATATTTTTTCGCTTGGTTCAACATAAAATGAATATGGAGCGAAAACTGTTTCTTCATCAGCTACCCCGCAAACGCGAGGAGACACTTGATTATTTACTCTGGAAAAGCTGGAGAACAAAAAAATACAAATGGATTCGTATAGTATCATTATTTAAAATATACACAGTAGCAAACCGGCAAGCTACCAAATATTTGAATAGAGGTAAAAATGATCCGCTCTATAAACCGAACAGGCAAAGGGGAAGTAAAAGAGAATATCCCTGTCGAAAACTATTATTCCGCCTTACAGGATTTAAAAGGTTTGCTATGGGTGGATATATACGATGAACCGAACCAGAATATTAAAGCAATTTTAGACGATACTTTCAGATTTCACCCCCTGGCCGTAGCCGACGCTCTCGATGAAGTTCACGTTCCAAAAATTGATGATTGGGGAGATTATCTGTATGTTGTCCTTCGTGCGATCATCCTGGAAGATAACCAGGAACAACAACTTGATACCCAGGAAATCGATATATTCCTGGGAACAAATTATTTCATTACCTATCATGACCAACTTATCCCGGCTATTGAACGGATTTGGGAGAGGCATCACAGAGATCAACATCTACCCAGGATCAAGGCAGATCAACTTCTATACAAATTGGTTGACGAAATCTCCACGGATTTCATCTCCTTCGCAGAGACAATCGACGAAATGATCAACCAGATAGAAGACCAACTGTTTGATAATCCCAGACCTGTTCTCATGGAAAAAGTATTCTCCCTCAAACGAGACTTACTCCACCTGCGGCGGATGATCGCGCCCCAACGGGAAGTGATCAATAAATTGGCGCGGGGCGATTACAAAATCATTGATCCTGAATTCGAGGATGTATTTTCGGGACGGCTATGATCATTTCTCACGATTATATGAAATCGTAGAGAACTTGCGTGATCTGATTGGCAGTGCGTTGGAAATTTACCTGTCCATTGTCAATAATCGCATGAATAACGTCATGAAAACATTGACTGTGATCACGACATTATTTATGCCCATTTCGTTTCTTGCCAGTTTCTTCGGGATGAATTTCTTTCAACCCGTTGCGCATTTTGATCTATGGACCGGAGCAATCGTATTCCGTTTTTTGCTCTTCGCTATGATCCTCTTCCCCATCGGCATGTATTTCTGGATCAAAAAACGCGGGTGGATAGAATAAAGGAAACGCCCCTTTCGTCAGCGAACACCTACATTCCTCTTTGCCCCAGTACCAACTTACACCCTTGTTTTTCGCCAACGTATAAACATCGTTACCAAACCAATCACCAGCGTCAGGCAAACCCATATCCAGTAACGCGGCCGCGCTGCTTGTTCGGCCATCACCACTGTTGGGAACAAAGGAACAAACGCATTGGCCCATCCGTGGACCATCAATCCCGCCAGCGTGCGTTTCCCGGAGACCTGGCGCACCCACGCGTAAAACCACGAATAGCCAATGATCAGCAGCATAAATCCTGCAAAGGGCATAAACGTCTGACTGGTGCCCGGAATGAAATACAGTGGCAAATGCCAGACTGCCCAGATCACACCCAGCACCAGATTGCCAAGCCACGGCCCCAGTTTTTCTTCCAGTGGATCCAGAATATACCCGCGCCAGCCCAGTTCTTCCTGCCCGCCCCCTAAAAATACCATCACCAAAACATACACCGGAAATATCCAGACGGAAGGCAGAAGCATCGCCAAACGAGGCGCTCCCCACAATTCGGGCAGCACCCACGCTAACCAGGTACTCCCCCCCAATACGAGCACGGGAATTATCCACGCGCGCCAGCCAAACTTGAAATCCAACAAACCGCGCAGGTATTCACGAATGGCACCTTTGCCTTTCAAGGTTCGCAAGGAATAAAACGCACCAACCGCCGGCCCAAAAGCCGCCAGCACAGAGACTGGCATGCTGATCATGCTCAATACGTCTTTCCCCAACGGCAGGATTCCTGCACCAGCCAGAACCAGCGGCAGCCAGATCAGCCAGGACCAGATGAAAGTAACAACGAAAAAACGATACGGGAAACCTGTTTTATTTTCCACTTATTTATCCTTAAAATGATAGAGTTTATTTCAAATATTTCACGCCATACTATCTAAATCGCAAATATTCAAATTCCTTTGTTGTGCTACTTTATATACGGCTCTTCGTCGAAATGGTTGCTAACGGTTCCCGTCGCCCTTGTCCAAACCGCGTCATCCTGTCTCCCCACGTACCCAGTCGAAAGTCAATTCGCAGATATCACGGAAGCCAGCCCGCAGTTGCCATGCGCGAATGAGGACAAATAACCCTGCACCCATAATTCCCACTGCCAAATCCTGCATTGTGTTCGCCAGGCTGACCTGGCTATTGGTTCCAAACAATTGATCATTCGCAAATTCCCTGAACTCCCAAAACACCGCCGCCGTCGCAGTCAGGCTGCCGATGAGAAGCAGTTCCAGCAGCACGATCCGGCTGCGCTTGACCTCCCCGCGCGGGAGGGCGCGGAAGCAGCCCGAAACAAAGAAAGCGATCGCAAAGCCACCGGCAAAGTGCATAATGATATCCACGTCCGGCCAGGCAGCGTAAGTGTAAAAGACGCGGCTCATCAATATGTGCGTGCCAAGCACCAGCACCGGCAGCCAGGCCCCCGCCCGGATGATCTTCCATATCAGGGGAAAAATCTTTTTCATGGTGTGCTCCTTGCAAAATATATCTGCCTCACATCACGAGTAAGGCGCCAATGGGCGATAGATAGCATCTCCATGCTCAATCAAAGTCCGTCAAATGACTATAAGGAATAATCTATCAGAATAAAATCAAATAGTGCAACAGGGTAGGCTCGCGACCCACCCTGCAAATATTACTCCTCAACCCGCTCCAGTTTGAACACCACAGGCCGGATGCCATCCGAACAGCATGCGATGAGCACATTATCATCCTTCATCCAGCCTGTATCGCTGAAATTACCACCGCGCAGAAGGGTTTGGACGGAGCGCTGCAAATCGATCCAGGCCCAGGCGCAGAAATCATCGGGCGGTCTGACCATGTTCTCGACAACAAATTCCTGGCCTTCCTCAAAGGATTCACAGACTGAGGCGTTACTCTGCGTGTACTCCTCGGCATAATCCGCGTTGTACATCTTTCGCAATACGGTGATCTTGCATTTTCTCATTTCGTCCTCACTCTCCCGTTCTCAGATCCTTCTCCATCGCCACAAACTCACTCACCACGTGCATGCCGGCCTTCCTGTACAACTCGGTGGCACCGGTCGGGTTAGAAGCATCCACGGTTAGACCGATCGTCATCATTCCGCGCTGGTAGAACAGGCCAAATGCATGCTGCAGCAAAGCGAGCCCCAGCCCTTTATTGCGCCATGCCCGCCGGACGCCCAGCGTGTGCACCCAGCCAATCCCCATCTTGTAGTGATTGATTGAGAAAGCCGCCACATCTTCCCCATCCCAGATCACTGACCAAAGTTCGGGATCATATTCCGGGTTATCAAAATTATGGGTTGCGAATTCTTCATAGGTCAGCGCATGGCTGCCCCAATGGTCTGCAAAAGCCTCGTTGCGCGCCTGCCAGACAGCTTGAGCATGCGCATCCTTTTCAAACGGCCGGAATGCCAGCCCTGCCGGCAGCTGCGGTACAGGACGGGGCCTCTTCCAGCACAATCTCCATCCGCCAGTAATACCGGATCGGGGAATAACCTTGATCCAGAAAGATGGCTTTTCCTGTCTCATCCTTCTGGTCCAGCGCAGCCCGGATGAACACGCGCTGGTCAGAAGGCGCAAGCGGCACATGGTCCTGGGCACGGGTCTCCATCGCAACCAATAAGGCTTCTCCAATCCCCATTCCCTTGAACTCGGGATGAATGTAAAGATCGCCGCGCAGGTCATAATGATCCTTCATATTGTCAAGCGACACATACCCAACCACCTGCCCTGCCCGGGGGAATCCCGCCCTGACCGCAACCACAAATGCGTCCTGCTGCGGGTCAAAGCCCTCATATTCCCATTCATTCTTCAGGTCATCGACCGTGACCGCCACGCTGGTATCCCCATCCGCGTCACAAACATCATAGATGAGTTGCACTACTGGCTCAAGGTCTTCCCATTTCACAGCGCGCAGGGTCAACTCCGATGCCAATTCCTTCAATGATTGTCCTGTCATATTATTCTCCTGATTGAAATGACTTGTTTCCAAACTGATACTATCTTAACCCGGAAAACAGTACAACCGCATCAGGCAGATGGGGAACACCTGGCTAGGCCATCCGGAGAATATTCTGCTGTCCTGCATTATGAATGCAGAGTAGAATAGTACCAACGCTGGCTGCATGATACAAAAAAAACAGGTATCCAATGACCAAACTACTGTCCTATGACGATTACCAGCAGATGCTCTCCAGTCCCCACGCAGAATATTACCGCGGGCGTTGGGAATATTACAAAGAAGTGATCAAACTCGTCCAGCAACTCAACATTACCCGCGTTCTGGAGCTTGGCCCCGGCTTCCTGCCAATCGTTAAAACCGCAGACATCATGCTCAACCCCGAAGCCGATCATTTCGGCAGGCCCAACGATGGCGAAAATGGAGAGACCGTCTTCCACGATGCCACTGTCAGTCCCTGGCCAATCAAAGACAAAGCATACGACCTCTTGATTGCCTTGCAGGTCTGGGAGCACCTGGATAACAAGCAATCGCGCGCCTTTCGCGAAGTGCAGCGCATCGCAAAACGCGCCATTCTGAGTTTCCCATACGCCTGGATCGGCGGAGTGGAAAAACCCAGCCATCGCGCGCACCGCGACATTGACAAAGAATTGATTGCCGATTGGACACTGAACATCCCGCCCCAAAAGATCATCGAAATTCCACGCACAGGGCCCGAATTCAGCAAAGGCCGCCGGTTGATTTATTATTGGGAATTTTGATTGGTTCCCAAAGATGTTTTTTCGAGACATGCATTTTCTCAAAACTAAATCAACCTTGAGATTTATCCCTTCACTCTGATTTCAATTGATCCCTCGTTTTACAAAAACTGGCTATAATGTGAAGACAACCTGCTTCTGCTGAGGAGAATGAATGTTCCTGCCCACAAAAAACAATAAATATTATCGATATGCCATTCTATCCATACTCATTACCGGCTTGATCAGTTACCTCCCCACAGCCCACCGCTGGGGGTTCTACCGCGATGACTGGCATGTGCTGTGGGGACAAAACGCGATCGGGTTTGGCAACATCCTCCTCCAGCACCAGATCGACCGCCCGCTGATGGGCCTCGTTTACATGGTCACCTCGCGTGTGCTCGGCAATCCCCCCATCGCCTGGGCGCTGCTTTCCATCACCCTGCGGTTGGCTGGCGGCATCATCGTTTTCCTCATCTTTGACAAGCTGTACCCCAAAGCCCGCTGGATGAATCCCCTCATGGCGGCTCTCTTCACCGCCTACCCGGGTTTTCTGCAAGTACCCAACGGCAACTCCTATCATGTCCACCTGATCGCCTTCACCGCCGGTCTCTTTTCTCTGTATTTGACCCTGCTCCTCATTAAAAACGAGAACCTGGTCCAGCGCATCCTGCTCTTCATTCTCTCCGCCCTTAGCGGGCTGCTTTCTTATGGCATGTTTGAGTGGATGGTCGGCCTTGAACTCGTGCGCTGGATCTTGATCATCTTCCATGAGCACCCCCGTCCAAAAATCAATATTTGCCCTCATCAAGAACACCCTGCGTTACAGCTGGCCCAACCTGATCGCGCTTTCGCGGATTCCTCGTCTGGCGCATCTTCATCTTTGAAAGCACCCGCTCGGCCACAGATGTGGGCCAATTGGTGCGCGGTTACATTGCCGCCCCCGGCCAAAGCGCCCTGACCCTGAGCATGGAACTATTCAAAGACCTCGCCAGCAGCATCTTCCTCGCCTGGGGAGTACCTTTCTATCAACTGGTATTCAAAGCCTCCTACGCCAACCTCGCCTTCGCGATTGTGCTGGCAGCCCTGGCAGTGTTCCTCTTCCGCTTCCTTTCCTCAAAAACAGAACCTGCCAAAGAAACGGATCATGACTGGGCAAAGACAGCCGTGTGGGTCGGCGCACTGAGCGCAGTGGTCTGCTTGCTGCCCACTGTGGCCGCCGGACGGCAGATCATCTTCAACGATGGGCTGGAACGCTACACGCTGCTGGCTAGTTTTGGCGCCGTGCAGTTCCTCACCGGCCTCACCGTGCTGACCCTGCGCAGCAGGAAGGCACAGCACACCCTGCTATTGACCCTGCTGGCATCAGGCGTATTCGTGCAAAACCTGAACGGGGCTGCCTTTGGCGATTTCTGGGAAACCCAGCGCCAGCTCTGGTGGCAGATCACCTGGCGCATCCCTGACCTGCAGGATGGCTCCGCCCTGATCGTCAACATGCCGCCGCATGCCCCCTTTGCCGAGGACTATGAGGTGTGGGGACCGGCCAACCTCATCTACCGCCCTGAATCCAACCAGGTCTTGATCGCCGGGGGAACCTTCTCCAAAGAAACCATTCACAAGCTGATGTATGGCAGCAAATTCGGCCGCACGATGCGCAATATCACCTACACCGGTGACATGAAAGACGCTGTCGTGATCAACTATCCCATTGGCTCCTGTGTGCATATCATGGACCCCAACATCCCGCTGTATTCGCTGAATGATGATCTGCAAGTCTGGCTGGCGGCTTCCCGCTCCAACACTTCCGTGATCCAGCCCGCCACAACGGACATCTCTCCCCGCTCAGATATTTTCGGCAAAGAACCAGCGCACGATTGGTGCTTCTATTATCAAAAGGTTTCAATGGCCGTCCAGTTCGAACAATGGGAGCAAGCTGTCCAATACGCCGACGAAGCCCTGGCAAACGGCCTGCGCCCCGTTGACCCCGCTGAGTGGATGCCCCTCTACATTGCCTATGTCAAAACCGGCAATACAGACCAGACCAATGAACTGGCATCTGCCCTGCGCAGTGAACCCGGCCTGGTGGACAATTTCTGTTTCGCGATGGTTGAAAGATCTGACAGTACTGATGAATATTATGTATATAACCTGTGCCCGGAACTTAATTTCCTCGATTAATGTATAATCCTGATATCGGATTCGAATTAACATTTCCTGCATAAACACAGAATCAAGCAGGAATGTTTTTTTATTGAGTTGCCAGCTAATTGGTAAATCAATCACCAATGTTGAAAGGAAGCGATGTTATCCAATTACCTTTCGCCAAAATCAATTCGCCTCCAGGTTTCCGCCAGGAATTGGCAAGATGCTGTACGGGCCAGCGGAGATCTGCTGGTCAAAACTGGAAAATGTGAACCTAGATATATTGACGCCATGCTTCAGATTGCAAAAGAAAAAGGACCGTATATGGTCATTGCCCCCGGTCTGGCGCTGATGCATGCTCGTCCGGAAGATGGCGCCCTGCAGCTGGGCATGAGCATTGTTTCCTTGTCCACGCCTGTTAATTTTGGTTCAGAAGCCAATGACCCTGTTGAACTGGTTATCGCCATTCTGCGGTATCGATCGGCGCAGCCATATCAAAATGCTCAAAGAACTGGCGAATTTCCTGATGGATGAAGAAAATCAAAACATGTTGAAATCTTCGCATTTCCATTGACAAAGTTGTATCCGCTTTCCAGCATTCCCGCCAGGAGACACTGCCATGTCAGGATTAAAAATCATGACGGTCTGTGGATTTGGCCTTGGATCCAGCATGATCCTGAAGATTACCCTGGACAGGGTGCTGGAAGAAAACAATATCCGTGCAGAAACTTTTTGTGCCGATGAGATCACAGCTGTTGGCGAAAGTTTTGACATTGTTTTTACTTCGAAAGAAATGGTGCACCTGTTTGATAATGAGACCAGACCAGTGATCGTCATTGAAAACTTCCTCAGCAAAAATGAGATTCGGCAAAAAGGCCTCGACATCATCAAACTGGCCATCAATAAATGATATTGCCTCCTGAAAACAAATTGACTCACAAAAAAAATTACCCGATAATATTAAACAGGAATAAAAAAATACTCGAATTCAATTGCATTAGTAAAAGGAGTATCCCATGAATGTAGGGCTGATTTTCAATATCGTTCCCCGTCTTCTGCCCACCTTCATGCTTGGACTCGTTGCTCTGGTGGGCCTGCTTGTGCAAGGCAAATCTTTCAGCAAAGTTGTTTCCGGTACGATCAAGTCTATGGCCGGTGTCATCATCCTCTTTTCAGCAGTTGACCTGCTGGTCGGCGTCATCACCCCCATTTCGACCCTGTTTGGCAAAATGTATGCCTCAACGGGAGAAGCCATCGCTGTAGACTGGACAGCCTTTTTAGGGGAATATGGCGTGCCGGTCATTTTGGTGATGGTGTTTGGTTTCCTCGTTAATCTGGTATTGGCCCGTTTCACCAAATTCAAATTCGTCTATCTGACGGGGCACATCATGTTCTGGAATGCCTTCATGGTGGTTGCCGCATTGGCAGACGCCGGCAAGATTTCCGGGGTCGCCCTGATCGTCATCGGCAGCATCCTGCAGGGTATCCTCTCCACCTTCCTGCCAGCCCTGATCGCCCCCTTCATCTTCAAACTCACCGGTTCCAAAGATTTCACCATTGGTCACAGCACCACCGGCATCGCCTATATCGGCGCGTGGATCGGCAAGCTGTTTGGTGATCCTTCCAAATCCACCGAAGACCTGGAGATCCCCGAAAGCCTGAGCTTCCTCAAGTCAATGACCATCTCCACTTCGATCATCATGCTCCTGCTCTATCTGGTGATGGGCTTCATTGCCGGACCTGCCTGGGCGGCAGAGACCTTCACCGGCGGGTCGCAAGGCATCTGGTATTTATGGATCATTTACCAGGGCATCCTCTTTGGCGCCGGGCTTACCATCTTGCTCACCGGCGTGCGCCTCATGCTGAGTGAGATTGTGCCCGCTTTCCACGGCATTGCCCGCAAGATCGTACCCGATGCCATCCCCGCCCTCGACTGCCCGATGATCTTCCCTTATGGTCAAAATGCCCTGGCGATTGGCTTCCCTATCGCCATGATCGCCTCGCTGGTCACCCTCGTCATCTTCGGTGCCCTGGGCTATCGCTATGTCCTGCTGCCCCTGGTTGTGGCAGCCTTCTTTGATGTCGGTCCGGCTGCGGTGCTCGGCAACGCCACCGGCGGACGGCGCGGCGCCATCCTGGCCTCGATCACGGGCGGTGTTCTGCTCATCGTCCTGCAAGCTCTGTCTCTGCCCTTTGTCGCCAACACCGCTGCTGGCTTCATTAATGCTTTCGGCGGCAACGACTTCTCGATCATCGCCATCATCATCGGCGGCATTGCCAGGCTGCTGGGGTTCTAGCACCTTATTTTATTGCCCACTATTAAAAGACGCAGTCCTGACAGGATTGCGCTCTTTTTTTGCGATTTGGCGGCTTTGCGTGAGAAAATATTGCTTCCCTTCCCCTAATCCACAATTAGTCGCTATAATTCCATCATAGAAATTTCATTTACGGAGGCTCTCGTGACTTTCAACAAACTCAACGCCATCCGCTGCTATCTGCTGGACATGGACGGCACCATCTACCTGGGCGACCAATTGCTGCCCGGCGCAATGGACTTCCTGCACCTCCTCGAAGAGAAGGACATCCAGTACTACTTCCTCACCAACAACTCCTCGCGATCCAAAACCCAGTACGTTGAGAAATTGGCCAGACTTGGCATCGAGACCAGCGAGGAGATGATCTTCACCTCCGGAGAGGCCACCGCCATCTACATCGGCAAGCAAAAGCCAGGGGCCCGTCTCTACGTCGTCGGCACCCCGCCACTGGAAAACGAAATGCGCGCCCATGGCTTCCACCTCGTCAAGGAAAATCCCGACTACGCCGTCCTCGGCTTTGACACCACCCTGACCTACGAGAAGCTGTGGAAGCTGTGTGACTTTGTGCGCGCCGGGCTGCCCTACATCGCCACCCACCCTGACTTCAACTGCCCTACCGAGACCGGTTTCATGCCCGATATCGGCGCCATGATCGCTTTTGTTGAAGCCTCCACCGGCCGCCTGCCAGACCAGGTCGTCGGCAAACCGAACACCCCCATCGTGGAAGCTATCGTTGAAAAGACCGGTTTCCCCGTCGAACAGCTCGGCATGATCGGCGACCGCCTCTATACCGACATTGCCCTCGGCGCCGCTGGTCTGACCACCGTCCTCGTCCTCTCCGGCGAAACAAACGCCGCATGACCTGGCACAATCTGAATTCAACCCTGATTATGTCATGCAGGATTTGGCTGAACTGGTGCAAGTATACAAAAATGCAAACGATTAAATTCCAATACATTTCTATGAAATGACTGCTACAATAAAGACAATATCCATCTTATTAGGTGGCAATTGTGTTTGTTCAATCGATTTCAATACAACGAAGATCCATCAAGGAGTAGCCCGATGAAAAATAACATCCTCCGACCCCTGCTTGTCATCCTTTTCTTTTTGCTCATCTTTTCCCCGCTGTTTGTCATGCCTTTTGTGGAACCCGGCCTCAGCCGCGGCTGGCAGCGCGAATTCTCCATCATCCTCGGTTTTGTCGGCCTCACCCTGGCGGGATGGCAGTTGGCCCCTATCTCCCGCTTCACCCCGGCGCAAAAGCTGTTCAACATGGATCGGTTATACACCATCCACCACGTGCTCTCTGTTCTTTCAGCCGCCTTTGTCCTGATCCACTACCTGCTGCTGCTCTTCAATTTTGAAGCGGGGATTGGCATCAATAATTGGGCATTGAACCTGCTGAACGTCTTCACCGCCCCGCTGCGTGCACAAATGGCTGTCCTGAGTTTGCTGGCCTACCTGTTGATCACCATCACTTCCATCTTCCGGCAGCGCCTGGGGCTGGATTACGATGCCTGGCGCATCATGCACGACATCTTCACCCTCGTCCTGGTGGGCGCTGGCCTGACACATGTCCTTCTTGTGGGAAAATATTCCGCCGCCCCGGCGATGAAAACCCTGCTGTGGGTTGAAACCGGCCTGTGGATTCTGGCAGCGCTATACATCCGCGTCTTCAAGCCGCTTCACCAATTGCGCCATCCCTACAAAATCGCTGAAGTCCGGCAAGAGGTGGAACATGCCTTTACCCTCGTTCTGGAACCCCAGGGATTTGCGCTGCCCGATTTCCATCCCGGACAGGTTGCATGGCTGACCGTGCGCCGCTCTCCCTTCTCGCTGCGTCGCCACCCGTTCTCTGTCGCCTCCAGTATTCATAATCGTGAAAATATTGAATTCACGATCAAGGAACTGGGCGATTTTACCAACACCATCCGCGACCTCAAAGCGGGCGAAACTGTGTATGTAGACGGGCCATTTGGCCGCTATAATATTCTGGAAACGGCAAAAGAAGGCATCGTCCTCATTGCTGGCGGGGTCGGTATCGCCCCGGTCATGAGCATCCTGCGCAGCATGGCAGACAGCAACGACCAGCGCCCTGTGACCCTCTTTTACGGCCACAATATCATTGAACATGTAGAGTTTTATGAAGAACTCCAACAATTGGAAAAGAAATCTGCCGAATTTCAAGAACATCCTTGTGCTGGAACGCCCGAATGATGGTTGGCAAGGCTACCGCGGTTATATCACCACGGATGTGCTGCGCAGCGAACTGCCGCAAAATTACCATGAACTGCACACCTTCGTCTGCGGTCCTCTGCCAATGATGACGGCCATTCGTAAATGTTTGGGCCAGCTTGACATGCCTGAGAAAAACGTCCACTACGAAGAATTCAAAATGGCGTAATGGTTCTCCCTTTCCCGGTAATACCTGACCGCAATGCTGTTTGAACAAACAGCATTGCGGTTTTCAGATCACCGAAGTCGTAGATACTGATCGGTAAAGCGCGTGCTTTCTTGTCTTATGTGACCCCTTTGGTCATCCGCTTCTTGCCCCACTTCCACAGCATTTTCACCCCCTCACCTGCCGCCAGACAATACGGCACCAGTAAAATCATCACATACTGCGGCCATTTGGTCTTCCACACCAGCAAAAATGCCAATGATATCGCCAGCCAGATCAAATACAGCGGTTTTTTCCGCAATGGATACAACCCCAGAACAGCCAGGATCATGATCGGCAAATCCATCCGTATCCAGTACCACGCACCCTGGCCTGCTGTTCGGCTCAGATAAAACAATGGCTGCCAGAAAGGATATCCATATTGTGAAACATGCTCCTTTGATGCAAAACTAAAATGATATTGAATCGATTCCATCAAACGGCTGAACGGCTTCGGCCACAAAAAAGATCACTTGCAAGGAATACCAGCACAGCCAGTCCGCCCCAGAGCAGCAGTACCTGCATTACCCTGGGAAACTGCCAGTTTTTCTGCCAACCCAGCCAGGCCAGGTGAATTCCAATCGCCAATCCGGCCAAGCAATACACGTATTTTGATGAAGCTGTTACCCCCAGCATGATCGAAGACAGTACCAGCCAACCCCAACTTTTCTTGTCCAGTCCCTCCCGCTGTCCTTTAATCCACTGCTCGTAAGCAAGCACACACAAGAAAGCGGTCAAAGCAGGCATTGCTTCCAGTCCAATCTGGCTGGAATAACGTACAGCACTGGTATGTAGGGCCAGCAGCAATCCGGCCACAGGATTGATCCAGGCCAGCACTGCAACTGTCACAAGCCCACCCGGCATCGTCACATATCGACCCACGAGCAGCCATCTTTTTGCATCGGTATCAAATACCGAAGCGCCAACGACGAGGTCTTTTTCCTGAATTTCATCAATCGGCGGCAATGGCAAAAAAGAAACCCCGTAAAACATTTTCACCAGGGGAGGGTGTTCAGCATTATTGTTGTACCAGGCAATGCCCTTGATGTCTCCCTCCCTCATCAAACGCGTGTACCCTAACCCAGCATTTAAATAGGTTGTTTCGTCAATATCAATCGGCAAGCTATTCACTGCTCGGATGCGAACAAAAAGTGCAACCAGAACAATGAGAACGACAAGCAATAAACGGGACAAATCACCTTTCTTTGTTTGTGACATGCTGAACAATCCGTATCCTGTTGTAAATCCAGCGCCAATAATCATCTTATAACATATTTCACGGTTCACAACCGCAAAGTCAGGCATTGATTTTGTTCACAAATTTGGCTACTATTAATTAAGTATTGCATAGCCCGATGGGAGGGTCACCATGAGTACAGTCAGAAGTATTCTCAAGAGCAAAGGGAACACAGTATTCTCCATTCCACCGTCAGCTACCGTTTTGGATGCATTGCAAATAATGGCCGAAAAAGGATGTGGCGCAATCCTGGTCACCGAAAATGACCAGATATTGGGCATCTTCTCTGAACGGGATTATGCCCGGCGGGTCGTCCTGCAAGGCAAAACGGAGCGTGCCAAAATCACCGATGTGATGACCGAAGACATTTTCTATGTCAGCCCGCAGCAAACCGCCGATGAATGCATGGCCCAGATGACAGACAAGCACATCCGCCACTTGCCCGTGGTCGAAGATGGAAAGTTGGTCGGGGTCATATCGATCGGCGACCTGGTGAAAACCGTCATCAGCCAGCAGCAAAACTTGATCCAAAGTCTGGAGAACTACATCACCGGCAAAGATTACAACCGCTAGGGTTTGACTGCCCTGACTGCATTGAGGGGATGTTCAACGCGCCTTTACCAATCCCGCAGCAATCACTGCCTGCGGGATTTTTGTTGCAGTTTCAGTTTTGCTCTCCAAATCCTCTTGACTCATATTTGATAATATGTTATCAATAACATAGTTATACATAACATAATGTATGGAGGATAGAATGACCATAAAATACGCCATCCTTGGCTTTCTCACATTGGAACCCATGAGCGGGTACGATCTTAAGAAGAAATTTCAGGATTCCCTCACCGTTCACTGGTCAGGCAACAATAATCAGATCTACCGCAGCCTGGTTGACCTGCATGATGAAGGTCTGGTAACGCGTGAGGTCGTTCAACAGGAAAACTATCCTGACCGCAAGGTATATTCCATAACCGAAAACGGACGTGACGCCCTGCTCCGCTGGGTATTGACTGATCCCGAAGCGCCGGACCTCAAGAATAACTTCCTCATCCAGCTCACCTGGGCAGACCGTTTGAGTGCAGAAGATCTCGACGATCTGCTGGCAAAATATGAAGATGAGGTCGAGACCCAAATATTGATAACGCGTGCGCCCAAACAGCAGGAACTCCTCGCCCAGGCCCGCAGCCCGCGGGAAAGATACATGTGGGAGATGATCCTCAAAAACCGCACCATGCGCTATGAAACGGAATTAACCTGGGTACGCAATTTACGCCAGGAGTTGACAAAAACATAAGCTTTCGAGACATCTTAATAAAGAAAAGGAGAACCCATCATGAATACCTCTTCCATCTACAAGACCCCAGCCGGAGAGAAAACCATTATGGACATCTACGATGCCGTCCTGGCCCGCTGGCCTGTGCCCTATACCGACATCACCCTTCCAACCCGGCACGGCGACACCTTTATCATCGCCAGCGGCGCAGAAACTGCCCCGCCCCTCTTCCTGCTGCACGGCTCTGCTTCCAATGCCACCGCCTGGATTGGCGATGTCGAAGCGCTCAGCCAGCATTTTCGGGTCTTTGCCATCGATACCATCGGCGAACCCGGCCGCAGCGCGCATAATCGTCCTGCATGGGACGGCCCAGCATACGCGGACTGGTTGAAGGATGTCCTCGACAGCTTGCAGCTTGAACAAACCGCAGTGATGGGCATCTCGCAGGGCGGATGGACCGCGTTGAAATTCGCTACCGCATACCCTCAGTGTGTCAGCAAGCTGGTACTCCTCGCTCCTGGTGGAATTGCACAGCCGAAAGCATCATTCTACCTGCGTGCCATTCCCCTCTCCCTGTTTGGGCACTGGGGTGCCGAACGCACAAACCGGATTGTCTTTGGCAAGGAGCCTATCTCGGAAGAAGCGAAGGAGATCATGAATGTCATTATGACCCACTTCATTGCCCGCATGGATTTCCAGCCCCTCTTCAGCGATGAGCAGCTTTCCTGCCTGACCATGCCAGTGCTGATGATTGGCGGCGCAGAAGACGCCTTGTTTCCAACCCGCAAGATGGCGGAAAGGCTTGATGCCCTGCTCCCTCACCTGACCAGCCTCATGCTGCCAGGCATCGGACACGTACTAATGAACTTGACAAACAAGACCATCCCCTTCTTGTTGGATGGAGAAGAAAAATGAGGAAATATCACAATGACAATCAACAAGCGCCCCAACCGCATGCACACCTTCTCCGCCCTCGGCCAATCTGGCAGCCGTGCCGATATCGACCAACTGATGAACGAACTGACCACCAGAAACGACATGGTGACCACCAAGCTCGTTGACAATGCCCTCAGCCAGGTTACCTCGCGGGAAGGTATCGCCACCCTGCGGCACTACCTCTTCCACGGGGATCAAACCCAGCGCAACTACGCTGCCCTGTTCTTCAAACGCAAAGGGCACCATGACCTGCTGCACGAAGCCTTTGACCAGGGCATGATCGACCACAAACAGGCTTATCTGAAATAGAAAAAGTCAGCCGCTGGAAATTAAATCCAGCGGCTTATTGCTATTCCTCTCATTTTCCCTATTCTTCCAAAAATTCACTCCCGATTGACACTTTTATTCTTAAGCAAATTTCAATATAATTAATAAACATGAGCCACTCAAAACACTTCAAATGGCTCAAGCAAGTGGTCATTATTCTATTTGCCTTTCCATGCTTTTTCAACATGCCAGCGAACGAAGTAGTCTCAGGAAGGAACAGCATATCGAGAATTATTGAATGATCTGTTTTTTCTGGTAAAAGCCCAATGCGCCTTTAACCATTTGCACTGCTCCCTAATTCCCCATCACACCACAATGGTTTCATTACAATCCATGCCGCACCAGACTTCTGTTTGGTGGCGGATTTTTCCGCCATCCCTAATTTGTTTTCAGGAGGAAAGTGACATGTATCTCAAACTCAAACGTTTTTTCACCTTTTTTGTACTCCTTGGGACTGCTTTTGCCCAGCCCTGTATTTGCTGCCGGGCAAGCCTACGTGGCCGACCCGGCTGCTCCCGTCTTCATCAATGAGATCCACTATGACAATGTTAGCACCGATGCTGGCGAAGCTGTTGAGATCGCCGGCCCGGCCGGCACTGATCTGGCTGGCTGGAGCCTGGTGCTCTACAATGGCAATGGTGGAGCACCATATGACACCATTCGCCTTAAGCGGGATCATTCCCGATCAACAAAACGGATATGGGACACTGTCGTTTTACTCACCACTGGCATTCAAAATGGTGCGCCAGATGGCCTGGCCCTGGTCGCCCCAGGCGACAGTGTGGTCATGTTCCTCAGCTACGAAGGCACATTTGCTGCTGTTGGCGGCCCGGCCGATGGCCTGACCAGCACCGATATTGGCGTCACTGAAGAGCAGCAGCACCCGATTGGAGACTCCCTGCAACTGACCGGCACCGGCACCACCTACGGTGATTTCACCTGGGCCGCCTCGCAGCCTGCCACTTTTGACGCCGTCAACACCGGGCAAACATTCCCGCCCCGGTCAATGAACCTGTAACAATCGACTGCGGCGGCACCCTCACCTTGACCGAAGGCATCGGTGGCTCAACCTCCGTCACCGCCAGCGAGCGGATGGAACGTGGTGGTCGATATTGCCATCAGCGCTGTCAATCCCCCTGCCCCCATCACATTGAGCGACCTTGTTCCTGCCGGCGCTGCTGGTGAAACCGCCAGCGCCCTGGTTAATGTGGATGCAGCCACACCAATCGGCAGCTATGTCGTGTCCCTGGTCGCCGCAAATAACGATGGCACACCTCAAACTGCCACCTGCGACCTGACAGTTGAAGTGCAGGCAGTTGTCTTAAATGAGCCCGTTCTGATCGACTGTGGAGCGCCACTCAGCCCATACGTCGGTGACGGCGCTTCGACCACCATTACTGCCACGGATGCCGATGGAACCGTGGTGGATATCGCCATCACCGCGGTCAACCCCGCGGCACCAATCACCTTGAGCGGTCTTGTTCCCGCTGGAGCCGTTGGTGAAACAGCCAGCGCATTGCTTACAGTCGATGCGGCCACACCCATTGGCAGCTATGTCGTATCCCTGACTGCCACCAATAACGATGGCACACCCCAAACTGCCACCTGTGACCTGCCGGTGGAAGTGCTTGAAATCCCAACTCTGCCGGATGTCTACATCAACGAAATTCACTATGATAATACGGGAGGAGATGTCGATGAAATGGTCGAGGTTGCAGGCCCTGCCGGCACCGATCTGACAGATTGGGACATCGTACTCTATAACGGCAATGGCGGCGTCACCTACGGCACTGTCTCATTAGGCGGTATCCTGCCTGATCAGGAAGCCGGCATTGGCACTTTGGCATTTGCCGCTGTCGGTCTGCAAAATGGTTCCCCTGACGGCCTTGCGTTGATTGCCCCGGACGGCACTAAGTGGTTGAGTTCCTCAGCTACGAAGGCATTCATTGTTGCCAAAAGGTCCTGCAAACGGCATGGCCAGCACCGACATCGGTGTTTCAGAACCAAGCTCATACTCCGGTCGGAGAATCCCTGCAATTGATCGAGAGGCATGGGTTGGCCCCATTCCCAACACATTCGGCGAGATCAACCACCTGCCTTACCCGAAACTGGTCATCAATGAGATCGACTACGACCAGCCCTCTACCGATACTGCCGAATTTCTCGAGATCCGCAATAACGATGCAGTCCCTGTCAATCTGGAGGGCTGGACTGTGGAACTGGTCAATGGCAATGGCGCATCAATTTACAAAACCATTGACCTGCCAGATGTTGACTCTGGCCGCTGGCGATTACTTCGTCGATCTGTGCAAATGCAGCCAATGTTCCCAACTGTGATCTGGACATCTCCCCGATCACGAATCTCATCCAGAATGGTGCCCCGGACGCTGTCGGATTGACGTTATGACGGCATATTGATCGATGCAGTCAGCTATGAAGGCGACACAGCCGCTCCCTATACCGAAGGCTCCGGCGTTGGATTGGTAGACGTTGCCGAGGAAGGGAAAGGTATTTCCCGCTGCCCGGATGGCGTTGATACCGATCAAAACAATGTTGACTTTCTCTTCACAACCATCACCCCTGGCACTGCAAATGTCTGTGCGCCCCCTGAAATGTGCGGCGATCCCTTCACGCCCATTTACGCAGTACAGGGCAGCGGTTTCGAAAGTCCACTGAAGGATACGGAAGTAACCGTCGAAGGTATTGTTACTGGCGACTTCCAGCTCAACAGCCTGTTGAGAGGATTCTCATATCCAGGATATCACTGGGCGATGTGATCCGGCAACTTCGGACGGTATCTTTGTTTACCTCCCTGCCAGCAGCACCGATGTCAATGTCGGCGATCATATACGCCTGCGCGGAGAGGTAAAAGAATATTATGAACTGACAGAGCTATCCATATATCACATGGTCATGACTTGTTCCACCGGCAATACCATCGCCCCCACCCCAATTACACTGCCATTCGGCGCGATCAGCGACCTCGAAGCCTACGAAGGCATGCTCGTCACCTTCCCGCAAACCCTCTATTTTGCCGAATATTTCAACTTTGACCAATATGGCGAAATCGTACTGGCTGCCAGCCGGCAATTCACCTCCACGCAGCTTTACGAACCCGGCTCGCCAGAAGCTGCCCAACTCACCCAGGAGAATCTGCTCAACCGCATCAAACTGGATGACGGACGCACTTCCCAAAATCCTGACCCGGCCATTGCACCCCAACGGCGGCATCTTTGACCTGACCAACCTCTTCCGCGGCGGGGATGAACTGCACAATGTCACCGGCGTAATGGATTACAACTTGAGCGAATACAAGCTGCAGCTGACGCATGGGCGCAGACTACATGGCAGCCAACCCGCGCACCGACCAGCCCGAAGATACCGGCGGCAGTCTGAAAGTGGCCAGCTTCAACGTGCTCAACTACTTCACCACCCTCGGCAGCCGCGGTGCAGATACCCCCGAAGAATTTGAACGCCAGCGCACCAAGATCATCGCCGCCATCTCGCAGATCAATGCCGACGTGGTTGGCCTGATCGAGATCGAAAACAACACCGACGCCATCGTAAATCTGGTGGACGGCCTGAATGACGCTCATGGGCGCAGGAACCTACGCCTACCTTGATACCGGCATCATCGGCACGGATGAGATCAAGGTTGCCTTCATTTACAAACCTGCCAGTGTTTCCCTGATGGGCGGCTACGCCATCCTCGACTCGACAGTGGACCCGCGCTTCATCGATACCAAGAACCGCCCGGCACTGGCCCAAACTTTCCAGGATAACACCACCGGTGGCGTCTTCACTGTGGTGGTCAACCACCTCAAATCCAAAGGCTCTGATTGCGACGATCTGGGCGACCCGGACCTTGGTGACGGTGCAGGTAACTGTAACCTGACCCGCAAGGCAGCCGCTGAAGCCCTCGTGGATTGGCTGGCAACCGATCCTACCGGCAGCGGAGATGCAGACTTCCTCATCATCGGTGACCTCAATGCTTACGACAAGGAAGACCCGATCGATGCCATCAAACTGGGATCGGATGATATGGCTGGCACAGCCGATGACTACACTGACCTGCTCTATCAATTCATCGGCGAGTATGCCTACTCCTACGTCTTTGATGGGCAATTGGCTATCTCGACCACGGCTTGGCAAGCGCGGATCTTTGCCCGAAGTCAGCGGCATCACAGTCTGGCACATCAATGCCGACGAGCCCGACCTGATCGACTACGACATGACCTATAAGCAGGACGCCCAGGACGCCCTCTACGAGCCAAATGCCTTCCGCTCCTCCGATCACGATCCGGTCATCATCGGGCTCAATATCTGCGATGAGATTGCCCCAACGCTGGACGTCTCACTCACGCCTGACCAGCTCTGGCCTGCCAATCACAAATATGTGACCGTACAGGCTACTGTGACCGCCGCCGACAACTTCGATCCCAATCCAACGATCACGCTGTTGTCGGTCACTTCCAACGAACCTGACAACGAACAGGGCAATGGCGACGGCAATACGATCAACGACATCGTCATCCTGGATGATTTCACCTTCCAGTTGCGCGCCGAACGCTCCGCCCAGGGAACAGGCCGCATCTACACCATCACCTATCAGGTCACGGATGCCTGCGGCAATGTGAGTATCCAATCCGCTACCGTCACAGTTCCCAAAAGCATGAAAAAGTAAATCATCACCAAGCATCAAAACAGGCGGAGCCAATCGGCTCCGCCTGTTCTTTTCTCTAAACGTTTTCTTCTGTGCTTTTACTCGAGCACCTCTCCCAGAAGATAGCTGTACTCAGTATAGATGCCGGCAATAACCTTTTTGGTCTTCTCCCAGTCAGAACCAGAAGGCGCGTTACCGGAAACTTCGCCGGAAGCGTTGACTTTCAGTCTCATAGACTTTGCCGCCAAAGCGCAGTTTCATGTCGCCGTTGCTGGCATAAAAACCAGGGTTCGCACTGTTCTCGAAATCCGCATCCATGCTGAAAATGGTTAGCTTATCCAGATAAGGATTGCCATTATAGGGACAGAAAGTGCTGCAGTCACCGCACTCATTGCAGTAAGCATCCAAATGGACGATCTGTGCCTGATCGCGGAAACCAGCGATTTTCAAAGCCACATTGGCGCGGTTCGGGCAGACATCAACGCATTTGTTGCAGATAGTAATCGCATTCCAGGCAGCGGATCAGCCTCTGTCTTGGCGTAGTCTTCCATATCATAATCGGCAGTGATTCAATGGAGTCGATCAGACCTGCCCTTCTTCTCGAAGATATCACGCCTCTTTACTCAGGTCATCGAGGAAGCCATAGCTCTTGCCCCGTTTCCAACTGCTATCTTCTTTGCGGCAAATCGCATCGGCAACCACGCGCCCTTCGGCAATGGCCTCCACAATGGTGGAGGGGCCGGTACGGCCGTCACCAAGAATGTAAACACCATCCTCAAGCTGGAAATCAGTCATCGTGCTCAAACCAGTTCTTATCATTCAGTTCGACGCCGGCTTTTTTCAACACATCAACGTCCACCGTCTCTCCAATAGAAGGAATTAGGGTGTCGATATGCAGGGTCTCGGTCTTGTCAGTGGGAACAGGGCGTTTGCGGCCAGAAGCGTCCGGCGCGCCAAGCTCCATCACCCGCACGGTCAGGGTGCCGTCCGTCTCAAACTTCTCGGGGTTACGCAGCCAATGGAAAGGAATATTCTCCGCCAGGGCGTCTTCATATTCCTCTGGTGTGGCGGGCATCTGCTCTTCGGCGCGGCGGTAAAGTACCTTTACGCTCTCCACACCCTTCACCCGCAGTGCGGCGCGGGCCGCATCCATGGCAGTATCGCCGGCACCGACCACGGCAACATGTTTGCCTAAATTGATAGCGTCCTTGTTGACATTAAAGTCCTGAAGGAATTTGAAGGAAGGATAGATATTTTCATTATCGCCATCAATCGGGAAAGCTGCGGATGCTTTCAGCGCCAATGGCGATGGCAATATACTTATAACCCTGGGCTTTCAGGTCGCTGATGCTGAAATCAGGATCAACCCCGTATTCAAATTTCACACCGTGTGCTTCGATGAATTTGATATCGGAAAGCAATGCCTCGCGCGGGATGCGGAAATGGGGAACCACATATTCCACCACTCCACCAGGGCCTTCCTGCTTTTTCCAGAATAGTGACATCATAGCCTTCTCGGCTGAGGAAATAAGCAGCGGAAAGGCCAGCAGGGCCAGCACCAATCACAGCCACTTTCGCGTCGCTCTTGACAAAGGCTTCTGCCATTTCTTCTTATAGTCTTCAAAACCGTTCTGCACGGCAATTTTCTTGATCTCACGGATCTGTACAGTGCCTTCGTAATCCAGGCGGGTGCAGTTATACATGCACTGATGAGAACAAATATGGCCGGTGATGGCTGGCAGGGCGTTCTTTTCGTAGATCAGTTCAATGGCTTCAGCGTAGCGTTTTTGTCCGACAAGTTTGATATATTCGGGAATATCCTGATGAATGGGGCAGGCCACTTTGCAGGGGGCCACATAGCAATCATAGAGAGGAAGGTCCTCGTCCAGCTGGGCCTTGTCGGGGCCGCGCCAGGCCTTGCTGGCATATTTCGCAGTTAAGGGATTCCTTTGCGAGTGCTTCCAGTGCCTCGACATCAATCTTATCCATGTCCCAGGCGCTGCTCTTTTCCAACAGTTTCGCCATCTCGGCCATGCGCAGGTAACCACCAGGCTGAAGCATTTCTGTCGCCACGGTGATCGGCCGAATGCCTGCGCCGAAAATCTTTTCTACATTGTACTGGCTGGCGCCGCCGGAGTAGCTGATGGGCAGCTCGCCGTTGAACTCCCGGCTCAGTTTGGCGGCCAGGTTGATCGACAAGCGGGAACAATGCCCGTCCGGACATGTACATATCATTGCCAGGCAGAACGCCCTGGTCATTGACCGAACCGAGGGTGTTGGTCAGCTTGACGCCGAAATTCAACCTTCTTTTTTCGACAGGGCGACCAGGCGGTTCAACATACCGATGGCATCGGCATACTGCAAGTCATGGTCAAAGGACTCCTGGGTGATCTGAAGATAGTCAAAGCCGAGATTATCGAGGGTTTCCCGCACCATGTCGAAACCAAGCAGGGTGGGATTGAGCTTGACAAAGGTGTTCAGCTTCTTTTCGCTCAGCATGTAATTGCAGATCGCTTCAATCTCTTTGGGCGGGCAGCCGTGCATCGTGCTGAGGGTGATCTGTGAACAGAGCTGTGCGGGGATTTTCGCGCTCAGTCCCTTCAGCTTGTCCAAATTTCCTTCAAGACCGGTGCCATTCAGGAAAGAACCCTCGGCGACCAAAGCATCAAGCTCTTTCAGGCAGCTCTGGAAAACTTCATTGTCGCTGGAGTCAATCAGATCATTGATGAATTTATCAACGCGGGGATTTTTGATACCTTCCAGGTCATACCCAACGCTCATATTGAAAATGAAGGAACGTTCGGAACCGGCATTCAGGTCAAAAAGCTCCTCAAACATATAGAGGATGACCCAGGCTTTGACATATTCATCATACGCCTTCGTCAGGGTAAACTCTGAACTCCACTCGGTGTTGTAGCCCTCGTCGCGCGCGTCGATACAGGGTTTGTCAATCTCCAGCTCATCGAGGATCTGAACCGTCTTCAGTTCCATAAACCGACCGCCAGCCAGGTAACTCGTAACAATATTCTGGGTCAGTTGTGTATGCGGGCCTGCGGCAGGTCCAAGAGCCGTCTCACAGCTCTCGCCAAAAATGGACAGTTTATTCTCACCTTCTTTTTTAAAGAACTGCGATTCAGCAATGCCGAATATTGTTCTGTCTTTCCGGTACTCACTGAACATCCGGTCTACCAGCTCGTTAAACGAAACTGGCCGCATTAGATCACCCATCGTAATACCTCCATAATGTTTTTTTTGGGAAACGTTAGTGGAATAATTATAACGCTATCTGCAACAGGTTACCCATCATTTCTTGATCTTTAAGACTTCAATTCCCCTAAATGCTACCCTCTCCTTCATATATTAAGCTATAATATTCATCAATTGGTCTAATTTATCCAAAATTTTCAAATCTCATCATCGAAACTGGTACAGGGAGGCATTCATTGCACTCACAATGGTTCAAACGAACTGGCTTTATCCTCGCTTTCCTGACCTTCCTCTTGTTTCAAACTCTTCCCGTCCTGGCGCTAACCTCTTTCTGGGAAACACCGCTCACCCTGGATAATTCAAACGATGTGGGCTACGGCACTTCGCTGGCCCTAGTCAATGGCCGGCCTGCTATCGCCTATTATGATCTCGCCTTTGGCAACCTGAACTACATCCGCGCCACCAACCCGGATGGCACCACCTGGCCTGCCCCGATTGTTGTAGATAATTCCTTCGATGTGGGGGAATTTTGTTCCCTGGCAGTGATAAATGGATACCCTGCGATCAGCTATCTGGATTATGACAATGCCGTGCTCATGTATGTGCGTGCCAATGATGTCAATGGCACCACCTGGGGATCACCAGTCGTTGCAGACCCCACCCTATTCGTTGGTTTATATACCTCTCTGACCGTTGTCAACGGCCGTCCCGCCATCAGCTATTTTGACGATTGGAATGGCGTCCTCATGTATATCCGCGCCAATGACGCCAACGGCACTTCGTGGGGCACCCCAGTAGTAGTAGACAATTCGCCCGGGTCTGGACTGGACACCTCCCTGGCCGTGGTGAATGGTTTCCCTGCCATCAGTTATTATGATGCCATCAACGAAGACTTGAAATTCGTGCGCGCAACGGATGTGAACGGTGCTGCATGGACCGCACCACAAACCCTGGATAGTTTCGATGATGTCGGTGAATATACTTCCCTGACAATCGTAAATGGTAGTCCGGCCATCAGTTATTTTGATTACACCAATGGTAATCTCAAATACATCCGCGCCAATGATGCCAACGGCATTTCATGGGCTGCGCCGCAAATCCTGGACGGCCAACCCGGTGTGGGGGCAGACACTTCCCTGGCTGTTGTCGATGGCACCCCCGCAATCAGCTATTATGATATTCCGAATGGCGATCTGCGCTATGTGCAAGCCAATGACGCCAACGGTACAGACTGGACCGCACCGCAAATATTGGACAGCGCCGGAGACGTGGGCGAATTCACCTCTCTGGCTGTGGTCAACGGCCAGCCGGCCATCAGCTACTACGACTACGACAATGGAAACCTGAAATTCATCCGCGGCGTCGAGGAAGAAGACCCCGTGCAGCTGCCCGACACCGGCTTTGCCCCAGAGCAGGTCACCAAGCTGGCGGAACAACCGCAGCATATGCAATACGCCGACCTTGGCGATTTGTGGCTGGATATTCCCTCCCTTGGCGTGCAGGCTGCCATTACCGGCGTCCCGCGCACTGTCGACAATTGGGACGTGACCTGGCTGGGGAACGATATCGGCTGGCTGAACGGCACCGCCTTCCCCACACATGCGGGCAATACCGTCCTCACCGCCCATAACTACAACCATTTCGGCCAACCCGGCCCCTTCGTTAACCTGGACAGCCTGACCTGGGGGGATAAGATCACCATCCATGCCTACGGCATGAATACACCTACGAAGTGCGCGACGTGGCAGACGTGTATCACCTGATGATGTCAGCGCCATCACCCACACGAAGACCTGGACTGGATCACCCTCATCACCTGCCGCGGCTATGACCCAAACCGATAGCTACACCTACCGTACCGTAGTACACGCCGTGCTGATGGACGCAAAGTAAACCCGACCGATATAAAACGCCCTTAGGCAGAGGCAATCACCTCCGCCTGTTTTTTGTTTTTCCTGCTCCCTGACTGACGAATTGACTAAACCCTACCCCCACAAAAAAGGAGCCGCCTATGCAGGCAGCTCCAACTTTTTCAAATACTTAAACTGGCAGGCGGGATTACTTCATCCACTTCGCAGCGAGTTCATCAACATAGCCAGAGTCAAGCAGCTCGTTGATCGCGGCGTTCAATTTGGTCTGCAGGTCAGTGGCACCATCGGGGATGATCATTGCCATCGGGCCGCTGGACATTTCAGCGGTGTAGGCAATCTTCAATCCGCCCATTTCTTTTTCGAAAGCACCCAGCACTGCGGCTTCAGCCATCAACACATCGATGCGACCAGCCTTCACGTCCAGGGCAGCCTGGTCAACGCGCTCGTATGTGAAGAAGTTCTCTTCCGGAAGCAAACCGGTGTCGATCAGGTTTTCCTGAATATAGGCGTTCTGGGTGGAACCGGTCTGGCAGCCAACGATGAAGTCAGCAATATCCTCGGGGGCAGTGATCTCGGTGGCGAAGTCTTCTACTACCAGGAAACCATCCATGGCATAGTAGTAGAAATCTGAGAAATCAACCACTTCGTCGCGCTCTTCGGAATAGTTAAAGGCGGCAACTGACATATCGATCTTGCCTTCCTGCACAGAAGCAACCAGACTGTCGAACGGCATGTCGACGATTTCAACTTCAACACCCATTACTTCGCTCATCTTGTTGATCAGGTCAATGTCAAAGCCGGCGAAATCACCATTTTCATCAATATACTCAAACGGCGGGAAGTCTGCGGAGGTACCGATGGTCAGCTTGTCAGCTTCTTTGGGGCCGCAGGCGGTCAAGAGAACAGTCAAGACCAATGCAAGGACTAAAATTTTGGACACGTTTTTCATTTCTTCTTCTCCTTTTGGTTGTGAAATTACACACTAAAACTATTGTACACTTTTTCTGTTAAACTTGGCAGTTTTTTAATGCTTTTTTTGATATCAACTTCTCAATTTCTTCTCCTGTTATCCTGCAATGCTGTGCGCAGACCTCCTTATTTACTTTGGTAAACAAAAAACCTTCCGTCAGGAAGGTCTCAGTTTTGGTGAAATGATTGTTCAACTACAGGTAAACAACGAGAGCCGTTCCTTTCAAAAGGTCCGTGAATGCACTCGCTGCTGTCGAAGAACGAAACTGTATTTCATAATGAGGCTATTTTTATCACAGGAAATTGTCATCGTCAAGTAAAATAAGGAATATAACCAAAATCCAACCAATATTGAGGATTGCATGAAAACACCTGTGCAAAAACCTGATTCACAAGAACTTGCCACCTGGCTCAGCCGGTTGGTGAAAATCCCCAGTGTCAATCCTGCTCAGGCGAACGGTGACGAAACCATCGCGGGAGAGAAGCGTATTGCGACGGCGCTGGCCAACTGGTTCAAGCAGTTCGGCGGAGATGTAACCCTGGACGAGGTGCTGCCAGGCCGCCCCAATGTGTACGCCATCTGGCGAGGCACCAGCGACAAATGGCGCGCTGTCGATATCCACATGGATACCGTAGGCGTCACCCAGATGACGGAATCCCCCTTTAGCGGTGATCTCATTGATGGCAAAGTACGCGGCCGAGGAGCATCAGATACCAAAGCCACCCTGGGCATCCTCCTCGCCCTCCTCGAAAAACTGCACCAGAACAAGGTCAAACTGGATTTCAATCTACTCATCTCTGCCACGGTTGATGAAGAGATCGGTATGACTGGCGCAAACGGGTTTGCCCGCTGGTTGCCAAAACAAGGCATCCTCCTCGACGAATTGCTGGTAGCCGAGCCAACCCTTTGCAAACCTGTTATCGGTCACAAGGGTGATGTGCGCATGTATTTTGACATTCAGGGGAAGGCAGCTCATTCATCAATGCCAGAACTGGGTCAAAATGCAATTGCTGCAACGGCTGACTTGATCAAAGCCATTGAAGCAGAACATGAACGTCTGCAAGGCATTCCAGCAATTACCCCATTGGGCCAGGCCAAACTCACCCTGACCGTGATTGAAGGCGGCAGCGGTTACAATGTCGTCCCGGACACCTGTCGGTTATGGATTGAACGCCGAAATCTACCCGGTGAAGATCCCGCGCAGCTTATTGCCGATTTGACAAAACTGGCACAAGACCATTGTCGGCTGCCCATCCAGGCGAACAATGATCCCCCGCTGCTCGCGTTTTTACAGTCATCCGATACGCCCTGGATACAACAACTAACCCAAATCACCGGTTCCCTGCCTGTCACCGTCCCTTTTGGCACCAATGCCCCCCATTACACAGACCTGGCAAAAGAAATCGTCATCCTTGGTCCAGGCTCCATTGACCAGGCGCACGGGGCCGAAGAGTGGATCAAGATTGCCGAGCTGGAACACATGCGCGACATCCTCCTCAACTGGTGGGGACTGGACGCGTGATATGACAAACAACTTCATTCCACCTGCCGCCGGAGAAATCGCCGAGTGGCTCAGCAAACTGGTGCAAATCCCCAGCGTTAATCCCGTCCAGGCTGGCGGCGACAAGAGCATCTCCGGCGAAAAACGCATGGCTGACGCTGTGACGGAGTGGTTCACCGGGTTTGGCGCAGAAATAGAGATCGACGAGGTCTTTCCTGGCAGACCAAGCGTATATGCCATCTGGCGCAACAGCAGCAGCGAGCGTTGGCGCGCTGTAGACGTGCACACTGACACCGTCGGCGTAGACCTGATGACGGAATTTCCCTTTAGCGGTGACATCGTCAATGGACAGGTGCACGGCCGCGGCGCAGTGGACACCAAGGCTACCCTGGCCATCGTCCTTGCCTTGCTGGAGAAGCTACACGAGAGTGGCACAAAACTGGACTTCAACCTGCTGGTGGCCGCCACTGCAGACGAAGAGACCGGTATGGGCGGTGCGCGGGCTTTCTCGCGCTGGGTACCTCAGCAGGGCTTCCGCCTAAATGAGCTGCTGGTGGCCGAGCCAACCCTGTGTAAGCCTGCTGTCGGTCACAATGGCAACGTCCGCCTCATCTTCCACATCCAGGGCAAGGAAGCGCATTCCTCGAAACCAGAGCAAGGACAAAACGCGATCGTGGCAGCCACACATTTGATCAGCGCGCTGAAAAATGAACACGACCGCCTGCAAACCTTACCGCCGCTTCCCCCCTTGGGGCACGGCAAACTGACCGTGACAATCGTGGAAGGCGGCAGCGGGTTGAATGTGGTACCCGGCTCGTGCAAAATCTCGGTGGACAGGCGCACCCTGCCCGGCGAGGATTACAAGGAAATCTGGGCGGAGATGCGCAAACTGGCAAAAGATAACTGCCCCTTGCCGGTTACAGTGGAATATATGTCCCGCCTGAATGCCTTCATGCAGGCAACCGATACGCCCTGGGTTCAGTCCCTGGCTGCGTTCACCGGCAGCGAACCTATCAGCATGCCTTACGGCACCAATGCGGCGCATTACGGTGGTCTGGCGGACGAGATTGTGGTCATGGGACCTGGCACGATTGACCACGCCCACGGTCCGGAAGAATGGGTCGAAATATCCGAACTGGAGCGCATGCAGGATATTATTCTAAATTGGTGGGAGCTGGATTAACACACAAAAAAAGCCGCTGGCGGATGCCAGCGGCTCTTCTTTTCAAAACAGTGTTTCTTTAGACCAGGACCTCATCGGGGACGATCATGGTTTCATTGGCCTTCACGATCTCATCCGATACATCAAAGTTCAAGTCTGCGCCGACCATCTGGCGAACGTAGTTCTTGACCACATTATCCCAGTACTTCTTGGTCACATAATAGACCTTGGCGCCGCCCAGCTCATGCTGGACATCGGGCCACGGGTAGCTCGGCTGAGCCATGCCCAGACCCCAGCGATACCAGCCATTGTAGCTTTCGTAAGTGGCCCAGAATTCTTCATTCTTGAGCAATTCGAATGCGTAATAGGCTTTGGCATAGTACATCACTGCGCCGGCGCGGATACCGCGCTTGAATGCCATGGTGTGCAAACTGATGTTGATATCTTCGCTCATCAAACGACCATTGCAGAAGCCAGCCAACTCACCATCGATCAACCCAACCAGGGTATAAGGATCTTTCAGGCGTTTGCGGTACCAGCCGAGGACCTCAGCATATACACGAGCACCAACGATATCGTAAAAGTCATGTTCCACTTTCATCATTTTCTCAAGATAGCCCATCAATGGTTTTGCTTCTTCCATTTTGGCTTCGCGGATGTACATGGTCGAGCCATCTTTGAGTTCAATAGTTGCACCGGGCCAGGGCTTCAGGTCCATCGGGGGAGCCTGCAGCATGGCCTCAATTTCTCGTACGTCAATCTGAAGAACGGGTCGAGTTGCCTCGCATGGGGTTTCTACTTTCACAGTAATTCTCCTTAAAATTTAGTATTTCACTACGTAATCATACCCAGCCATATTCTCTGTGCTGAGTTTGTTCAAGCGCTCAACATGCTTCGGGTCATAGCAATCACCGAAGCGGGTCTTGGGCATTGATTCTTTCTTCTTCATCAATTCTTCGTACTCATCATCTTCCACCATGGCAACACAGCGGCCAATGCTGGCTTCGCCATCCACAAAACGCCACGGGAAGAAACCAACCGTCAAGCGGCGGTTGAGAACGAGGTCGATGTCGCCGCCGAGGCATTCTGCGTGCAGAATGACCCAGGGATCCGGGAACATTTCCAGGTGCATCAACTGGTACTTGCTGTCATCAAAGAACTGTTCCAACTTCTTGCCAAATTTCTTTTCGAAGACAAATTCTGCCTGCTTGGCCTGACGGGGCATCCAGTTGCGGATGATGGTGTTCATGGGGTGGTCGGCAGAACCGCAGTCCACACCAATCCAGCGCAGTTTCATTTTCTTGGCCCATTCGGCAAATTCGCGGTCGGGACCCGGATGCTGCACCATGTAGCGCACTTCGTCACCAGTTGGGCAATCCCAACCAAAATGGTGATAGCCAGTATGAATAATGAGAATATCGCCTTCTTTGACTTCAACGCGGTCCGTGATCATCTTGCTGGTGTATACATCATAGTCACCGGCGATATCACTCAAGTCAACAATGGCAGCTTCATGCACCAAATAATCCAATGACAGGGAAGCGATATCCACACCGGGGGTGTAGAAATGGCACTGACCATCCAGATGGGTGCCCAGGTGGTTCGAGTGGGTCACAACCTGGCCATTGGCGCCATTGGGGGCCAGACGCTTGAAATATTTCACCTGCAGAGGCTCATAAGTGGGCCAGGGGGGGGTACCGATACCGAGAGGGATTGTCAAATCAATTAATTTCATGGCTTACTCCTTTAAGGTTTTTGAAATAACAGTTAGGTTTTAGAAATACTTTTTCTGAAACGCATCAAAAGCATCCTGGAAACATTTTTCCGGGGCGCGCAAAATGCCTGCCCCAATGCCGCCGATCCCGGGTTCCTTGTGGGAAATACCCGTATTGATCTTTGGCAGGATGCCGGTTTCCATTACTCTGCGCACATCAATCCCCAGCGGCGTACCGCGGAAATTGAGTGCGGGGATGGTGAAGCCTTCATGTTCTGCAGAAGTTGATCTCGTACATTTCCAGCGTGGCGCCTACGGCCATGTCCGGCGTGCCGCCCACAAACTGGGTGATCGCCGGTGCAGCAGCCATGGCGAACCCGCCATAGCCTGCGGTTTCGGTTACCGTACTGTCGCCGATATCCGGGTTGGCATCTGCTTCGCTGAAACCAGGGAAATACAAGCCTTCCACATCACCAGCCAGCGCCGTGAACCAGGTGTCCGGCATGCTGGACAGACGAATGCCAAAGTCCGTGCCATTGCGTGCCATGACGGTCAGAATGGTGGAACCTTCCACGCCTTCAGCCGGTTCCAATGCTGCTTTACCCGCCGGCATGCTCAGGTTGAGGAAGAAATGGTCGTTCTTGTCAATGAACTCGATCACCTTGGCCAGCACTTCATTGTCTTCATTGGTGCGTGCCAGCGCCGGTCCGATCGCCCGCAGGAAGAGGGAGGTCGCCGCGCGGTTGCGGTTGTGACACTCATCGCCCATGTGCATCGCCTGCGCAATCAACGCCTTCAGGTCAATCCCGTCCGGCATCGAGTTCAATCGCCCGCTTCAGTACGGGGTAAAGCTCATCTTCCATCCACTTCAAGCGTTCATAAACATCCGGTCCCATGCCGCCATAGCGCAGCACTTTGCCGAGACCCTCATTCTGTGTACAGTAGGCCTTGTTGCCATACGTCTTGTTCTCAACGATGAATACCGGCATGCTGGGCGAGACAATCCCCGCCATCGGGCCAACCGTATTGTGATGGTGGCACGGCGAGAATTCCACGCCGCCGGAAGCCGCAATCTTCTCGGCTTCTTCTTCCGTCTTGGCGATGCCTTCATACACCATCGCACCCATCACTGCGCCCTTCATCGGGCCGCACATGCGTTCCCAGGTGATCGGCGGGCCAGCATGCAGGATCATCTTGTCATGCATACCAGGAATGACATCCTTTGCCACACCCATCCCCACCAGGGTCGGCCGTGCCGCCTTGATGCGTTTGATCACTTCGTCGTTGGCTTCATCAATATTGATCCCTGATTTGGTGATCCGCAAATGCTTCACACCTTCCTTGGGAGGCTGCCAATCCAACTGGAATGCGGGAACATCCTGGTCCTTGATAGCCTGGGCCATACTTTCCAGACCCAACATTGACCACGGCCAGCGGTTTTCCAAACACGTCGTTAATTTTGCCTTTTTTCATGTTACACCGCCTTCTGTTCCACGATCATCCCGGCCAGCCGCGATGCCGCTGCGTTGCTGGGGCAAATGATGAAGCCATATTTCTCCAACGCTTGCACCTGCTTTGTCAGACCCTGCGGGTCCAGTTCTGTGCCGGTCACCGAGCCGATCACGATCAATTCACGGCCTTCGGCTTTTGCTTTGGCTTTAGCTTCCTGCACTGCGGGTCCAAGTTCAGAAGCCGGATCCATGTGCGCGCCATAGCCAATAACCACATCCATGATGATCACAGCCACTTCGGGATCCGCAGCTTCCTGATAAATACGCCGGATGCGCAGATCGTTATCGATCATCGGATGCGGGCGGCCAACGGTGAATTCTTCCTCACCGAGGTCAATCGTGCAATGGCCTTCGCTGCGGGTCGAGTCCTTCATCGTCTTGGCCTTGTCCAGCGGAGCATTGGACAGCACAGGCTCAGACATCAACTCTTCCCAGATCACCTCGGATTCGTAGCACAAGCGTGCCGCCAGAGAACAGACCACGCAAATAGCGCTGTCCATCGCTCAATGTGGCAGCCAATTTATCGGCCTGCAACCTTCAATTTGGCAGTTTCTTTGGCAATCAACTCGTCAATATCCGGCAAATCAGCACCAGCCAGTTTCGCGCCCAGCAGACCACCTTCCTGCAGCGTGCCACAGCCATGGCATTTTTCACGCCATCCGCCACGGTCACATCACCGCCCATGAAGCACATCACAGTCGGCTTGTCGCCTTTGGCAATCTGATCCATGACCAGTTTGGTCACAGACGGTGCCGGGGGCTTTCCAACCAGCACAATGTACTTGGTGTTTTCATCTTCCTGAAGGGCCTTCAAACCGGCCAGCATCATAATACCGTTCACCAATTCTTTCAGGTCGCGCCCGCCAGTACCAATGCCCTGGGTGATACCGATGCCATTCTTCGCCAGCAGTGTGCTCACCTCTTGCAGACCGGTACCGGCTGCCGAGACGATGCCCACCGGGCCTTCGGGGATCACGTTGGCAAAGCCCAACGCTACGCCGTTGATGATTGCCGTGCCAGCGCCGGGGCCCATCAACAGCAGCCCATGCTCGGCAGCGAATTTCTTCAAAGCAATCTCATCTTCCAGCGAAACATTGTCGCTGAACAACAGCACATGCAAGCCCTGAAACAAGGCTTCCCAGGCTTCTTCCGCTGCATAGCGTCCGGCCACCGAGATGATCGCCATATTGGCCTCGGGATGAGAACGGACAGCACCGCGAACGGACTTGGCCAGGAACTCAGCGCCTTCACCGCCCGCCGTCTGCTTCTTTGACAGGATCTTTTCCGCTTCTTCCAATGCTTTCTCCGCCACATCATCATCTGCCTTGACGGCAATGATGAGATCATTGGGCGTAGTTGCATCAGCTTCCGGCGTTAACAAACCTGCCTGTTCCAGCAGGGATTTGTTGGCCTCTGTGCCCATCACCACAGAAGCATCTTCCACTCCTGGAAATTCTGTGAGCTCCCGCGCAACCAGCATCAAGCTGACCGAGTCGTGATACTCACTTGTTTTGATAAGGGTTTTTACAGACAAACTGCGCCTCCTTTATAACCCTGAAATAAAAATATTTGCTGCGATCAATCCAGAATACCGGCGTCCTTCATTGCCAGATAAACTTTTTCCGGCAGGAAGGGGGGGCCTTCTAACCGTATCCCGGTTGCATCGTAAATCGCGTTGCCCAATGCGGCAATAGATGGCGTCATCGGGTGTTCACCGATACCGCGCGCGCCGTAAGGACCATCGTCCTGCGGCACTTCGACGAAATAGGTTTCCATCACCTTGGGCACATCCACCGCGGTTGCAATGCGGTAATCCACAAAGCTGGGGTTCTTCATCACGCCCTCTTCGAGGATCATCTCTTCGAAGATGGCCGAACTGATGCCCTGCATCATACCGCCTTCCATTTGCGCTTTCACCAGTTCAGGATTGATCGCCGTCCCACATCAAAAGCGGAGATCGCCTTGAGGATCTCGATCTTGCCAGTGTCCTTGTCAATTTCAATATCAAAGCCCTGGGCACCAGTCGTGTAATGCACAACGGCGCGCGGTCCCTGGCCGGTTTCGGCATCCAGGCCGGTAACATAGGTGGGCATGAAACTGCCGCGCCCTACCACCGGTCCGCCAATCCAGCCCTGGTCATCCTCTTTCGGAATACCGTAAATCACAATATTCTTCAGGGACATTTCCTGTTCGGATTTGTAGGACACCACGGTACCATTGATGATATCCAGATCGTCTGTATCTTCATCCCAGGCTTCTGCGACCATCTCCAGGATCTGCCGGCGGGCATCCACTGCGGCAAGCTTGACCGCATTGCCCATGCTCCAGGTCAGGCGGCTGGCAACGGTCTGCCATTCATAGGGGCTGTATTGCGTATCCAGCGGCCCCGCAATGCGCACATCTTCCATCGGCAGGCCAATCGTTGCGGCAGCAATCTGGGCAGCCACAGTGAAAGCGCCCTGCCCAATTTCCTGTCCGCCTACGCCAACCGTAGCCGTGCCGTCTTCATTCATCTCTACCCAGGCGCTTGAACCAGCATTGGGGGGCATGGCCGGGGCTTTCCAGGAAATGGCAATGCCTTTGCCGCGCAGTTTATTGGGGGCGCTTGGCTTTCTCTTTCTTACCCCAATTGATGCCTTTGGCTACCTTGTCGATACATTCCTGCAAACCAATAGGATGCATCTTCATGCCGGTGACATTGATATCGCCGCCCTGCATAGCAGTTGCGCTTGAGGAATTCCACCTTGTCCATGCCGATCTTTTCAGCCAGCGCATCCATCACCTGACCAATGCCGGTGTGCAGTTCAGACATACCAAAGCCGCGATAGGCACCGCCAATCGGGTGGTTGGTATAGACACAAATGCTATCGGTCTTGACATTGGGAATATCAAAGGGGCCGGTGGAGCTGTAGCCACCGGCACGGGTGATGTTCACGCCGTATTCAGTGGAAGCGCCGCCATCCCAATACATCGTGTTTTCCATCGCCAGCAGGTTGCCGTCTTTATCGCAGCCCACCTTGAGCTTGATCTTCAAGCCCTGGCGCACAAAGTTGGTATAGAACTCTTCTTCACGGGTAAAGCGCATCTTCACCGGACGGCCTTTTGCCTTGATGGCAATGGCCACCGGCATCGCTTCCATGGTCACGCCAGCCTTGCAGCCAAAACCGCCGCCCACCCACGGGGCAATCACGCGCATGTCGGATTCCGAAATGCCAAGCGTCTTGGCAATCAGGTTGCGCTGCGCAAACGGCGACTGCGAAGAAGCCCACAGGGTCACCTTGCCGTTTTCATCAGCTCTGGCAATGGCAATATGCGGCTCAATCGGCACATGCTGCACATGCGGAATGTGGAAAGATTCTTCCACGATGGCCGCACAATCTTTCCATGCGCCTTCCATGTCCCCTTTGCGGATTTTGAAATGGTTGGAAATGTTCGTTCCCGGCTTGGGGAAAATGAAATTCGCCACTTCATAATCACCCAGATCAGGGTGGATCAGAGGTGCTTCCGGGCTTGCGCCGTAAATGGGGTCAAAAACAGGTTCCAGCAGTTCGTATTCAACTTCAATCAATTCGACTGCTTTCTCGGCGATCTCTTCGCTCACGGCGGCCACACCGGCCACCGCTTCGCCCACAAAACGCACCCGTTCAGTTGCAAAAATATTCTTGTCTTTCAAATACAAGCCAATGTGCTTGGGATAATCTTTGCCGGTAACGATCACCTTCACACCTGGCAAAGCTTCTGCTTTGCTGGTATCGATCTTTTTGATCAATGCGTGCGGGTGCGGGCTGCGTTTTACACGGGCATACAAGCAGGTTTTTTCCAAATTGAATATCATCCGTGTATAGCGCCGCGCCGGTAACTTTCTCCTGCACATCAATGCGCAACGGGCTTTTCCCGATCAATTCTGGCAATTTATCTGTGACTGCCATTTGTCTCTCCTTTGAGAATGCTCATTCTCAGATGATTCCATCCAATGCACGATGATAAAGAAATCCCTATTTCTCCACAGCGGCCTTGACTGCATCCACAATGCGCACATATCCCGTGCAGCGGCACAGGTTCCCGACCAGCGCCTCACGGATTTCTGCTTCGGTGGGATCAGGGTTTCTTTGCAGCAGTGCATAAGCCGAGATCAGCATGCCAGGTGTGCAAAAACCGCACTGGACGCCGCCTTTATCGATCAACATTTCCTGCAGTTTGATCAATTGTCCGTTCTGCGCCAGTCCTTCTACCGTTAATATTTCAGCGCCATCACATTCAGCGGCCAGCACCATACAACTGTTAACCGGTTCACCATTCATCAAAACGGTACAAGCGCCGCACTCACCTGCCGTGCAGCCATTCTTCACGCCGGTTAATCCCAATTCCTCGCGCAGCATGACCAGCATGGTCATGTTGGCGGGCACGTCAACGATTTCTGTTTCCCCATTCACCTTCAGGGTAATTTGATGATACGATGTCATCAATTCGCCTCCAATCTGATTTTCGTTCAGCTTTGCAGCTGACCCCAAACGTCTGTGATGGCGTTGCGGGTCAGGTTACGTACCATTTCCTTGCGGTATCTGGCACTCCCTCTCACGTCATCAATTGGAGAGCACGCATCCATGGTTGCTGTTGCAGCTTCCAGGATCGTGTCTTCCGTAATTTCTTTTTCCGATAATACAGTCTCTACAACCGGTGGCATTAAGGGTGTTGCCGCCACAGAGGCTAAAGCCACTTTGAAGCGGAACCCCAATTCTGTCATTTTGTCCGGGAAAGCATAAACAGTGACCCCGATGATCGCCAGGTCGCTCAATTTATTTCGTCCCAGTTTGATATATGTTCCTTTTGCTCCTTTTTCCGGGAGCGGGAAACTAACGGATGTCACAATTTCACCAGGCTGCAAAGTGGTCTTGCCCGGTCCCTTGAAGAAATTGACAAGATCTTCAAATCGTTCGCCATCCTTGCCGTAAATACGCACACGGCCGCCAAGTACCAGGCAGGCCCCTAATGTATCGCCAGCAGGAGATGCATTGCAAATATTTCCCACAATCGTGGCGCGATTTCTTAATTGATAACTGGCTACGCTGTTCGCAGCCTGTGCAAGCAGCGGATAATGCTTCTGAACATCTGGATGAGCCACTACACGGTTCATGGGGACTGCCGCGCCAACCGTCAATCCGCTTTGCGGATCAAATGCCAGCACATCAGTGCCTTCCAAACCCTTGATATCAACGACATACGCTGGTTTGAAAGCCTTATCTCGCATGCGCACCAACAAATCGGTGCCGCCCGAGATGGGGCGCGATTCGCCAGCATGCTCTACCAGGAAGCCACAGGCTTCATCCAGTGAAGCCGGTTTTACATAGGTGAATTCCGGAAGTCCTGGATGCGGATTCAACATAGTTTTTTTCCTTTTGTAGGTGTTATACCGGCGGACGAGCCGCCGGTATAACATTCGTTCTCAATTCGATCAGACTATCAAAACCATCAACTGAATTACAGGTTGAGATTATCCCGTTCTATGACGCCAAATTTCTCAGGCGGCAAAATCAGGAAGATCGCATTCAGCACAATACCAACGATGGCTGCAAACACGATGGCGGGGATGCCGTCGGGGAAGATTGCCGGGATCGGGAAGGGGAACATACCATTTTCCATACCCATGCTGCCGCCAATGCCGGTAACCAGAATTGCGGAGCCGATCGCCAGTTGGCGAGGATCAAACAGGTTGACCTTCTCGGACATGATCAATGCAACACCCTGCATACCGATCACACCAAACAGGTAGATCGACAGGCCGCCGGTCACTGCCAACGGGATCGAGTTCACGAGTGCAGCCAGTTTGCCGATGAAGCCCAGCACAATGGCGATACCGCCAGCTGCCATCAACACAGCCACAGAGTAGTTGCGGGTAATGGCCATCAGCGAGTTGTTCTCACCATAGTTGGTGCCCGAGCAGCCGCCCAGGAAACCGACGATCATATCATCCGTACCATCTGCAACCAGGTTCAAACCGATCAATTCTTTGATCTCAATCGGTTCGCGGCCCAATTCTTTTGCCAGCGCATCAATGTACAGACTCATCTGATACAGGTGAGCGGTTGATTCTGGAACGGTGGCGATAGCGATCAAAGCGATGCTCAACACCGTGCCCCAGGCAGCAGGATTACCAAACGCAGGCAGGGTGATATTGGGAACGCGCACCCACTGGGCGGCGGCAACACCACTCAAATCCACCTGGCCCATGATCGCAGCCACAACATAGCCGAAGATAGCACCCAGCAAAATGGGGAGCATGCCCAGCAAACCTTTGCCCTGCAAGTAAACAGAGAAGGCGACCGTGGCAACCAGGGTGATCAAAGCCACTGCCCAGTTCGCGGAGGCCATCCCAAGTGCGGCGCCTGCCAGGGCAATACCAATCGTGATGGCGATTGAACCGGTGACAACAGGCGGAAGGACCTTATCAAGTGCTTCCTTACCGATGCGCATGATCAACAAGCCCACCAGAATGTTGAGCAAACCGGTACCCATGATACCCACCTGCACGATGCGTACACCGTCCGGGCAGTAGGACATGGCGGCATCGCCGAAGCAAGCCGGGTCATAAATGGACATGACGGAGGCCACAACTGCGATGTAGCTGAAGCTGGAACCGTAGTACATGGGGATCCGGCGACCGCTGACCAACAAAGCAATGATCGTGCCGATACCACTGGCAAGCAGGGTAACGCCAACATCAAACTTGGTCAGAATAGCAACGAGAACGGTGGCCGGGAACATGGTCAGCACTTGCTGGAAGCCGAGGCTCAGCATTGCGCCAACGGGCGGAACATCTTGCGGAAGGTAACCAAATGCTTTTTCTGCCGATTTTTCCATCTTATTAGCTCCTGATTATCAAATTAATTAGTGATTACATACGACTTCAAAACAGAGATTTGATGCAAAACGATCTTGGTATTTTTGAGGGGAGCCTCCTTTCTATGAAGATTATTCGCACATGCTGAGACAAAAAACTGACCTCAGGTTATTACTCCTATATGGTCAGCCTCAACACAATTATTTGAAATATCGTCTAGACAAGACAAAGTAAGCCGGTTTATTTGGATAATGTCCCGGAATACTTACAAAAGTAAGGAACCGCAACATTGTTTTCAAGACCACATCCCCCTGGATGAACATTGAAAGAAGCATAATTCAAATTCTTTCCTTTTTGATCTTGAAAGATGACACAATGCTTTGCGTTCAACGAAAATCTGAATTGTTAATTGTCCTACAACTGCAACATCTTAATCATATAGCCAATATACAGGTTTGTCAACTCAAAAAAATCATAAAAATTCACTGACTTTTTACCTGTCCATGAATGACACCCTGCAGCATACATCCTGTTTCGTTTGATGATAACCAAAATCAGGAAAAACCCTGTCCAATTTCATCATTTTACAATATACAATATAGTGATACACTTATTCCCGCTGCCCATGATAAGCTGCATTTCATGATTTCACAAACCAAAATGCTGAGAAGTCATCAAATGAAACTGGATACTGGTATGATCATCGTCATTGGAATGGTCTTGCTTTTCTATTTACGCCTGATCATCATCCAATGGGGAAAAGCCGATCGCTATAACCGTGCAAAAAACAAAGGGAAAAAATCCACATCACAGAATTATGCTTCCCTCAAATTCAAATTCAACTGGCTGTTGATTGGCATTGGCGCCGGCATCATCATCCTCGGCACCGTGATGAAAGCCACTGGCATTTTTGGGCCTGTGGCTGGAGCAAAACTGGTGGATATTCGTTTCAACTGGCATTTTCGTCTTCGGCATGGGCATCCGAAAATAACATCCAACCAACTCAACAATTCAAGGACTTGTACATGAAAAAACCGGACGCCGTTTGCCCGCAGTGCAATACAAGACAACGCAAGTCTACAAAGTCAGCGAAATCTACCTGTCTGGCCTCGAAAGCATCAAATCCAATAAACCCCTCAAAGACAATACCTTTGATCTCGTTTTCGGCCATCCCAGTCAAAAGCTTGGACGGCGTTTTGTTGACCAGACCACCAAACGCACCCTGGTCAGCAAATTTTCTCCCCCATCCAGCAGCAAGCAGCGCATCAGCCGCAGCATTCACCCGGATTTCATCATGTTCGCCACCCTCCTGCTAAGCCTCTTCATGCTCTACCAAATCTATACCCAACAGCGCAGCTTGTTCTTCCCCGCCCTTTTCATCATCCTCGGGTTGAGCGCTGCCTACCTCCTCACCCGCAAGACGATCAGTGCCAAATTCATAAAAAAACAACAAAACGAGGCGAAAGAAACTGGACAGATCAAGGAAGCCATTGAACGCTGGATGAACCTATATTACTGTGCAACCGACTTCGCTGTATTTGATCAAAAAAATCGCGTCCCTGTTCCCTTGCAGGAGATGAACAACTACCTGATGTCTCCTGAAGACTGGCTGGAACAAGCTCCTCAAGACGAATAATCATGTTTCAGGCTCTGTGTGTGGGAAGTTGTATCGCCCAACAGCTTGCAGCTGACCAAAACCTTGTACTCATCGGCAAAACCTCCCGCGGCTGTTTCCTGCAAACCGCTGCCCCGCCTACCTGGACAGTTTTTCTCAGCGAAGAGCCCTCTCGCGGCCCATTGACCATCAACCTGCCACCTGGCGTTATTACCCCCATCAAAGCGGCTGCTGCTCCGGTAATTCCTCTGCGGCAGGGCATCCTCAAGTTTTCTCCAACAGTATCACTCTCTCTGCAAGATGTCCCCCTTTGGCAGCCCCCCTCCCCGACTAATACCCATTTTGCCTCTATCTGCCCGCAGCACCACCATAACAAAATACCATTCAGGCGATCCTCCAACGCAAAGCCGCCAGCGGCCTCACTGGCATCCTGCCCGATCTGCTGCCGCTGTTGGATCTACCCTACCCTGCCCCTGCTTCAGACGGACCCTTCACTGATAAGCTGCATGCATTAATCCACTGTCTACGCACACCTGAAAGCAACGCATTGGGCAGCCACCTGATCGCTTTCCTCGGTCAGGGCAATGGCTTGACCCCCTCCGGTGATGATTTTCTGATGGGCTTTTTCCTTACGCTCCACCGTTGGGGAGATGCGCTTCAAATTGCCAAAACAACGCCATCTCTGGGCAGTGAGATTGCCACAACAGCCCGTGAAAAAACCACCCACCTCAGTGCCAATCTGATCGAATGCGCCATTCAGGGAGAGGCTGACCAGCGCCTCATCAATGCCCTGGATGGGATCATGACCAGCGATAAATGTGATCCGGCCTGGCTGGACGGCCTCCTTACCTGGGGAAGTTCCTCTGGCCTGGATGCTTTCGCCGGCATGATCCTTGCCAGCGTCATTCCCTAAACGGAGACAGGGAAGCATGATCAAATCCCCAAAACAAATCCTGATCCTGCTGGGCTTCGGCACTGCCGTTTCCCTTCTGGGAGACGCAACACTGTATACCGTACTGCCCAACCCTGCCATTGCCGCCCAGGTCGGGGTGTCTTTGGCAATGGTAGGCATTCTCCTGGGGGCCAATCGGGCCATCCGCCTGCTGTTGAACGGACCAATGGGATTGCTGATCGACAAGCTCCCGAGGCGCGGCCTCCTGGTCGCCTCATTGGGGCTGGGCACTGTGGCAAATCTAGGCTATGTGATCGGTCATGGGTTCTGGCCCATGATGATCGGTCGAATAGTTTGGGGGATTGCATGGTCCATGTTGTGGATCACCGGCAACGCGGTCGTCCTGGACATCTCCACAAATGACAACCGCGGCAAATTCAGCGGCCAGTATCAGATGTGGTTCGCCATTGGCATTGCAACTTCATCCCTCCTGGGGGGACTGCTGACGGATATCCTCGGATTTAAAGGAGCGATGTGGCTGACCAGCGGAGTAATCGGGGCAACAGCTTTATTATGGTTCTTTTTGCTTCCAGAAACCAGGAAAGACGTTGAACCATCGACTGAGACAGAACACACGGAAGACAGGGGGAATGAGACCGATTGGAAACAGATTTTTATCTTGTCGGTTCCCATTTTTATTTCCCGCTTTATCAGTTGGGGTATCCTGGCATCCACTTCAATTTTGTGGCTGTCTACCTTTATCGGAAATGGTCTGCAATTGGCGAACCTGTACGTCCCGCTGGCGACCATGACGGGCGCCTTCACTGCATTCACCATGCTAACCAGGATTGGCAGCGCACCCCTGGCAGGTTTTCTGTCAGACAGGCTTGGACGACGCTGGCTTATCCTGGGTATCGCCACCTTCATTGGGGCAATCGGTACCTGGCTGATGAGCAGCCCCTGGCTATCTCTTGCGCTGGTCGGAGCTTTGTGTGCCCAACTGACCGGAGGCAGCGCTGAAACCTTAATTCCTGCCATTGCAGGCGACCGCATCGACAAAACCGCTCAGGGCCGGGCATTAGGTGTCGTCTATACTTTTGGCGACCTGGGAAGCACATTGGGGCCGCCAGTGGCCCTGGGCCTGCTCAATACCGGAACCATCCAACTCAAAACGATTTATCATTTTTCCGCCCTTTTATTTTTTTGCATGGCTGTTTATTCTCTACTGCAAAAAAAACAGGCTCTCTCCAGCTAATTGCGAAAAATAAATACACCGCCCGTTCCAGGCGGTGTATCATTTGAATTTTAAAAATCAAGTTTATCTTTTTGCTAGCCATTCGCCAGGCGCTGTGCATTTCGTTCTGCATGGCGCAGCAATTTACCTATGTGATCCCCATCTGCTGGATAGCTGGCCGTACCCACCCAGCTTTGCATCCCTTCCCACTGCGCCAGGGCATCTTCCACCCGGTCCGCAACTCTGGCAACCACATGCTCATCGGCCTTGAACAAAAACACATAGAATCCATTTGGCACAGATGCAATTACATCCCTGGCGCGTAATTCCCGCTGCACCAGATCCGCCATGCCGGGCTGCAGCGGTTGTGACGTCGTCACTGCCAGCACCGAAACGGACTGCTGGCCTTCTTTCGCAATATCCAGGAGACTCATCCAATCCGTCTCCAACGACGCCATGGTATCTGACCGGGTTGTGTATCCATACACGACTACCGGCGGTCCATCTACCGTGCGGGCAGCATGCAGTGCTTGTTCGGCGCGATCCAGCACCTGCTTCATCCTGTCACCATGCAATGGGAAACTGGCAATCCCGAACCATGATTCGACATGCGCCTGTTCCATAATGAAATGTCGCAGTTTGTTCCCTACCTGTGATGCGACTGCTGGCATTGTGTCCCACAGCAGCACCAGCAAGCCATCTTGCAACAACACCACCAGGTCCCGGCTGCGCAATTCCTTCTCAAGCAAATTGAAGACTTCATTGGTAATCGGCCGCATGGTGTAGATCGACAACACGGACACTGGACCATTGCTATTCGCTGCCTGTTGGCCAACCATCTGCCAGGAACTGCTCATCTGCTCCAGGGCTTTCTTTCTGCTAATCGGCTGCACCTCCCGCGGCATCAGGAAAGACGACATCAAACTCAATTCTGTTGTCATCAAGGCAATCACGATCATCACCATGATGCCTTCACCTTTCACCCGGTAGACAAACAGAGCCCCCATCAAAGACGCCAGCACCAGCAACGACAGGAAAAACTGCACGCGCAGCCATACCCGCCCTTCCACACGAAGAGACAAAAGAATACAGACCGCTTCCAGAACAAAGAAAACCGCCAAAACGATCTTCAATCCTTCCGCACCGGGAGAGGTGATCGCCCAGGGATCAACGATCAATGTCCCTAAAGCAACCATAATTCCGATCAGGTTGATCCATTCCATTGTTCCTGGGTTTCTATTTTTCATCACCACTCCTGGGCAACTACGATATTCCCTATTCAGCAACCATCAAAAAACAGATACTACCATTCTAACAAATAAACCACGAACCCATCATAAAAATTGATTAAAATTTCCGGAAGTTTCCGCAATATCCTTAGTGCCTCCTTGACACATCTTCCGCAAACTTGTACGATGGAAGTATTCAATAATAAATGAGGAAAATATGAACAAATTTCATCAATCCCCTGCGTCCGGAAAAATAAACTTTGCCAAATTTCGCGAACCCCTCATCATTGGCGGTGTTTTCTACATTGTTGCCATCGTCATGTGGATCATCACAGATAATCTTTTCTATATATTCAATTTTATCTATATCGGCACAGCCATCGCTCTGGGGATCGGAATGTATGCTGCCCTGCCGCGCAAGAAAAAAGGAATTGGCCGAAAACTGGCCCAGTTCTTGGTCGGCGGCTATATGCTTGTCTTTCTGGGATTCATCCAGCGCGAGAATATGCAGATCGAGGGTTTCTTTTTCTATTTGCTCTCCGGCCTTTTTGCCGGTTCCGTGATCCATTATCTGGTAGCAAAAATATTTGGAACCCTTATTTTCAATCGGGGCTGGTGCGGCTGGGCCTGTTGGACAGCAGCCGTGCTGGATCTGCTTCCATTCAACAAAAAACTTCCGGGGCGCCACCCCACACTGGGGCGGCTGCGTTTCATCCACTTCTTTGCCTCATTGGCCCTGGTGGTCGTTCTGTGGTTTGCCTTCGACTATCGTCCTGGTTCACATACCAACCATGAACTTTACTGGCTGCTGGGCGGAAACACCCTCTACTACCTGGCTGCCATTGCCCTGGCAATTGGCTTCAAGGACAATCGTGCCTTTTGCAAATATCTTTGTCCCATTCCCACCATACAAAAAATCACTTCACGCTTCTCGCTGCTCAAAATCGACGGCTCTGCCCAGGATTGTACAAACTGTGGCGCTTGCGTGCGTGCCTGTCCGATGGATATCCGCGTCTCGGATTACATCCAGAACAACCAGCGCGTCCTCTCCACAGAATGTATCTTCTGCCTTGAATGTATCAATGCCTGTCCACAGCAAATCCTGGGTTCGTCTTTTACTCTCGATTTCGCCTGGCAGGATAATCTTCGATTTCGAAGTGAATAAGAGCCGGAAAATAAAAGCCCGCCTGAGCATCGGCGGGCGTTTTCTGATTTTAATCAAGCCATTTTTTTCAAGCAGCCACATCATCCAGCAGGCGTTTCTCGCCTTCCAGTGCGCGCAGCGGCGCCAGGTTCTGGCTGACCTCAATCGTGCCGCGGTAAGCCCCTTATCATCCCGCAGAGCAAAATAGCGGATATGGATGAACATGCCCATCATCTGGATCCAGAACTCGGCCACATCCCGCTTGCCAGCTTTGAAATCGGCCAGGATCTGCTGCACCTTGTCCACGCTCTGCGGTGGGTGGCAGTTCTGCACCTTGCGGCCAATGATGGCTGGCGAACGTTCAAAAATCCGTTCCTTCGTTTGCGAGAAGAAACGCACTTCATCGTTCTCGTCCACAAAAGTAATATCCACCGGCAGATTGGTCAACATCAGGTTAATTTGCTCACCGGTCAGGGCGCCTGTGGAAAGCGAAAACAATCCGTCGGCGCTCCCTGCATGGGTTGCGAGCTCTGCCAGATGCGCATCTACGGCTACTTCCGGCTTCCATTCATTGCCCGGCTTTAATACAAAATGACCAATTTCAGCTTCCTGTGCACGCAGTTCTGCCCATTCCTGCTCTGACAAACGCTCCAATGCCGCCGGGAAGAGGATCTTGTCTTCCTTATAAATCATATCCCGCATCGCGCCGGACATCTTCACTCCAAGGGACTTCAACTCTGCGAAGTCCTGTTCCCCATCCGCTGACAGCATGGTTGACAGGGATCGCCAAAGGGCGCGAATTTCATCCTGGACACCCCACATCACTTTTGACGGACCTTCAAAACCATGCTTTTCGAGATAGGAGAACAACTGGTTCTCTTTGCGCAGGTAATGCACGTCAAACTTCGTGATGCGTTCCAGTTCTGCTTGCAGTTCACCCCGGCTTGCCTCATCTCGCTTCGCCAGGTATGCCCGCAGCGCCTCATCAAAACTGTGCAAGTAGCGCTCAAGGATCTGGTTTTCACCGCGCAGGGTGAAAACTGGATGGCCAGGGATCGTCTCTGCTGTGCGCTGCTGGTCCAGTGACTCGCGGAAAAGGCTGACGTGCACATCACACAAATTCTGGATCTCCTCAACTGGCAGGCCGTCCTCAATCAGCAGTCGCTCGATCTCAACGATCTCGTCTGCGCCAACTTCATCCAGCAATGCACCAAACTCGGCCTTCACATCTTCCATGCTGCGCCCTTCATGCAGCATGCGCAGCACCTTCTTCAACATCTCTTTGCGCTGAGAAGTGTTATTGATAAATTCGCTCATTTTTTCCTCCATTTTTCCAAATCACCCATCCGGTCATCCGAATGGATAGCAGTATCTTTATTTACATATACTATACCGAAACTGTCCAATTATTTCTGCGACTTAAGTCACAATGCGGGGTTCCTGCAAAAACCGCTATACTAATACTATACACATTTTTAAGGATATCTGACCTGGAGGTTTGTCATGAGACTACGACGTTCACTTTTCCTAATTGTGATCATTCTCGCTCTCACTATGGCAAATGGCTGCACGCTCCCTACGCCACCAACAACCCCCACAACCTCAACACCTACATCACTTACACCTACAGACACACCCTCTCCATCCCCGCAGGGAACGGTTTTTGATTCCACCATACAAACAAATAACCTCCAACCAAAATCGCGTTTTATTGCCAATCCTTCAGCAATGCTGGATGCAGATCCCAGACTGGGTTGGGGCTGTTATAGCTCAAATATCTTTAACGATATTCCAAATATGGCAAGCCTGGTATATGATTACACCAATTTCGGCGTCAAACGCCTCGATACTTCTATGCAAGAGATTGAAGAACCAATTCATTGGCACAAACCCGAATTTCACGTTTACCCGGAATTCGACCAATTCATCGATGATCTCGAATGCAAGCGGTGTAGCGGTAAATTATTTGCTTCACTACTGGGACAAAGAAGGTCATGCTAATGGTGAGGAGCTGGAAACCCCGCGGTTCAAGAACGAGGAGCAAATCCAGGATTTCTTAACGTTCTGTCCGTTTTGTTGTCAGTCATTTCAAGGGACGGGTGCAGTATTACACCCTGTGGTCCGAACCGGATACCTGCGGCGGTTCCGGGATAAATGCATTGAGCCGAGAGACTACATCGAGCTCGCCCGGCGAACAATCCCTGTCATCCTCGAAGAAGACCCTGAAGCGAAAATCGTAACAGCCCCAAATGTGATCTACTACGACCTCGAATATCTTCTCACCGTCCTTCGTTCCGATGTTGGCCCAATGTTTGACGTCATCTCCTGGCATGGCATATATTCCGCAGTGCCAGACCACTCATTTTATGGAGACTATTACTATGAATATCCGTCTGTTATTGAAGAGATCAAGCAAACGGCCTATGCCAATGGATTCGACGGAGAGTTTTGGGGCACCGAATTGTCCTGGTGTTCGGAAGAGTACCCCACCTGCCACCCGGCTGACCAGACCTGGGAAATCATAGAACAGACAAAATAGCTGCCAAATATGATGCGCGTGGATTTATCATCCACTTGGGTATGGATGTGGGCGTTGGCTGGGGTGGGATAGAAAGCATCGATGCCCCCTGGACCTACCCAACCGTACAACGGATGAACACCATCATGGCCGGGGCGATGCCCGTCAGCCATACAGTAAGCGTCGAGAATGAACCCGCAAAGGGTGCGATCTACGCTTTTGACCTGCCTAATGGGGAATTTCTGGTCGCAATATGGAATGACAACAAAGCCGTGCATGATTACATCGACATTCCAGTCACTGTCACCCTCCCGGGCCAGGCCGGTAAAACAGCAACAGGGATCGACGTACTATATGGTTTCACACAGGAATTGAATACCGAGACTGTGAATGGCGACCTGGTCATCCGGGACATGCAGATGAAGGATTACCCAATTCTCATCCGTCTCACGAATTGAAGCACTGCCAGATCAAGGCAACCACTGCGGCAGTGCTGCATCCTCCACCAGCAGGGAAGGCTCCCCACTCTCCCGATCCCACACCCACACCTGCGGGACGGCGTTGGTCATTTCCAGTGCAAATCGCTGGTAAACGATCTGCTCCCCATCCGGTGACCAACTGTACCCCCCATGTGCAAAATTATGATCGCTCGTCACTGCCGTCGCTGCTGCCCCCTCCGCTAGTGGCATCAACCATAACTGCTTACTGAAAGTGGCGAAGTACGGACGCTGGGCCAGCAATAATAATTTTTCCGCAGGATGCCATACCGGCACAGATACATCCACCCTGCCCGGGGTCAAGTCAATCTCGTCACCGTGTTCTGCTTCCTCTGCGTCTGCGATCGTGGCAACGTCATCAAATTCAGGCAGCGCCAATTGCTCAATGTTTTTTGTCATCAAATCTGCAATATACACATCCACACCGCCAAACAAACTGTCGTTGGCCGTATCCACAAAAACCATGCGCTGTCCATCCGGTGACCAGTTGCCCATCACACCGTCATCCCCTGGCAAGCGGAAATGCTCTCCATCATTCAGATCCAAAATTCGGATTTTTCCAGACCGGGTCTCAATAAAAGCAATCCGCGTTCCATCTGGCGACCAGGACGGCGAATGCCCCTGTACTACATCATCAAACAATGGTACAGCATCCTCCAGCCGCAGGTTGAAAACCCATATACTTTCAAACGATGCTGAACTGCGAGTAAATGACAAATATTCGCCATCAGGAGACCAATCCGGTTCAATACAACGTTCATCCCGGCAATCAATCAGTTTTTTAACATCACCAGAGGCTAATTCCAGCAGCCACAAATCCTGTCCCCCTGCATCATTGTCCACTGAATAAGCAATCCACTCCCCGGTATGGGAAACTGCAAAGTCATATACCTGTCCGCCGGTATCTGTAAGCTGGACAGTCTCACCGCCATCAGCAGGAACGCGCCACAATTCGGGGGCATCCACCGGCGACAGATACACCACTTGCAGCTTGCGAGGTTTCGCATCGGCAATTTCTTCTACTCCCCCCCACCGCAAGCAGATAGCAAAACTATAATAATGATGAACAATACTAAAAAGAAGATCCTGCGACTCAACACTTTACCCTTCACATCTAACATTTTCAACAAATTCCTCCCTTAATTTGCAGCAGTATCGCAAATTGGGGAAGGTTAGGAGGGGGCGCCTACCGCCCAATCTCCCAAATCAAATGCTTCATCTCCGGCGCGATCAACTTCTCCCAGGCTAACTGCACCGCCGCCGGTGAGCCGGGCGTGGACACGACCACCCTCCCCTGATACACCCCTGCCGTAGCTCGCGAAAACATGGCAGCCGAGCCGACCTGCTCGTAGCTCAACATGCGAAAGATCTCGCCAAAGCCAGGCAGGGTCTTCTCAAGGTGTTTTGCCAGCACATCATAGGTGCGGTCGCGTTTGGAGATACCCGTGCCGCCATTGAAGAACAGCAGCTGCGCCTCTCCGGCGCTGAGTTCCTCCAGCACAGCAGCCACCTGGTCGGGTTCGTCCTTAATGATACGGTAATCCACCAAAGTGAACGCCCCACCCTCAGCCTGCGCCTGGAAATAATGATAGTTCTTGTCCGTCTCCGGCGTGCGGCTGTCACTGACAGTCACCAGGGCCAGCTTAACCGGCTTGCCGTCATCAGCCAGGTGCTTGTGATGCGCGCTGCTCTCTGAATGATGTTTGTGATCGCTCATATCAACCTTCCTTCTTTTGCATGTTCAAACCACTGTTCTTCCACAGCAGGCTCAGCAAATATGCTGTCCCCGCCACCAGAATGATTGTTGCGCCTGATGTCAAATTGAAGAAGTAAGATAAGAATAAACCCAGGGTAGTAAACACCATCCCCAGCAGACTGGAAAGCACCATCATCGATTTCATTTGACGCACAAATTGCGCACTGATTGCCGCGGGCAAAGTCAACAATGCAATCACCATGATCAGCCCCACCACCCGCATCAACATCACCACCGTCAAAGCGATCATCCCCAGCAGGATCATATTCATCCAGCCCACGGGGATATTTTCCACCGTGGCAAAATCCTCATCAAAAGAGATCGCCAGCAGTTCCTTGTAAAACATGGCCACCATCAGGACGATCACCAGATTAAGCATCCCCATCATCACCAGGTCGCCCTGGGGTACAGCAAGGATGCTGCCAAACAGATAACTCATCAGATCAGCCTTATAGCCAGGGGTCAGGTCAATAAAGATGATCCCCACTGCCATGCCAATCGCCCACATCGCGCCGATCACCGTATCTGCCCGCTGGCGGGTTTTGCGCTGCACCGCCCCCATACCAAACGCTGCCAGCAGACTGAACACCACTGCGCCCAAAGTCGGATTAATCCCCAGGAAATACCCCAGGCCTATCCCGCCATAGGCGGCATGGGCGATGCCCCCGCTGATGAACACCACCCGCTTGATGACCACATACGTACCAATCACCCCGCAGGCAACACTGACCAGAATTCCCGCCAGCAAAGCCCGTTGCATAAAACTGATATTGAAGCGCATCCACAATGGTTTCGATCATCAATGCACTTCCTCGTGATGGTGCGTATGCTGATGATCTGCCAGCACGCTGATGCGGCACGCCATGCGCAATCAGATCAATCGGGCAATGGTATGCCGCCGAGACCATATCACTGGTCACTTCCTGCCCGCCATGGTAGAACAATGTCCGGTTCAAACACCCTACCGTCTTGGTATAGGAAGAAATGGCACTCATATCATGGGAGATAAGCAGGATGGTCACATCCTTGTTGATCTCATTCAGCATTTCAAATATCGTGCCGCTCACCTGCGGGTCCACACTGGCAGTGGGTTCATCCAGCAACAGAATATCCGGCTGCGTTGCCAATGCCCGGGCAATATACGCTCGCTGGCGCTGGCCGCCGGAAAGCTCCCCAATCGTTCGTTTGCGCTGGTCAAGCAGTCTCCACCCTGCGCAAGAACTCGGCAACAATCGCCTCATCGTCTGCCGAATAACGGCGGAATAGCCGCCGCTTCCCCAGACGTCCCATCAAGGCCACTTCCCATACACTGATCGGGAAATCACGGTCAAAAACCACCACCTGCGGCACATAACCAATATGCGCCCGCCCCTGCTCGACGGCTTGCCCATGATCTGAATTTCGCCCCGCTGTGGCGGCAGCAGCCCCAGCAGCACCTTGATCAATGTCGTCTTGCCGCCCCCATTCGGGTCCGATCAAACCAATGAAATCCGACTCCCACACCGAGAGGTTGATATTCTCCAGCACAGAGTCCTCTTCATACCCGGCCCACATATGGCGGATACGGATCACTTCCTGTTTTTGTTCTTCTCTGAACCGTCATACGTCTCCCTTGTTACTGCTCCAGCACATTGCCAAAAGCTGCTGCTACCTTGCGTAAATTGTTCATCCAGTCCAGATCCAGGGGACTGATCAACACCACCGAGCCGCCAATTTCCGAGGCAATCGTCTCTGCCGAACGGGTGCTAAACTCCGGCTGCACAAAGATGACCTTCGCGCCCTCTGCTTTGGCTTCATCAATCAGGGCCGCCAGCTCGCTGGCGCTCGGTTCTGTCCCGCCAATCTCGATCGGCACCTGTTCCAGACCAAAATCCCTGGCAAAATAGCCCCACGATGGATGATAGACAAAGAATTTTTTACCCTGCATGAGCGTCCAGACTGCCGGTAATTTCGCTCTTCCAGCGTCTCAATCTCGGCAATAAAACTATCCAGATTGGCTTTGTATTCTTCCTGATTTTGCGGGTCCAGCTCAGCCAGAGTCTCGTAAATCGACTGCGACATGACCTTCACCAACTGCGGGGACGTCCACACATGCGGGTCAAGGGTCTCGCCGTCGTGTGCGTCTTCCTCTTCTTCATGCCCATGTTCATCCATCGGCATCCGCTCGATGTTTGCGATCAAGTCCACCATTTGCATGTTTTCATTGGCAGCGGCAATCTTGTCCAGCCAGACCTCTTCAAACTCCACACCGATACTGAAATACGCCGCTGAATTGGCTCAGTGCTGCCATCTGCTCCGGCCTGGGTTCGTAGGTATGCGGGCTGTCTCCTGGAGCAACCATCACATTCACCGCAACATAATCCCCCCCAATACGCTCCACAAAATACTGTTGCGGCAAAATACTGACCGTCACAATCAGCTTGCCATCCGCATCCGTCTGTGCGGGCTTTGGCCCGCAGGCACTCATCAAGCATCATGCAGGCCAATGCCACACCTGCAACATATCTCATTATCTTCTCACCAACCATTGCTCCTTATTGAAAATCATTTTCATTTATAGCAAAATCAGTATAGCAGGACAGCATTTCACTGTCAAGACGAGCCATCCTGTGTTCAGGTTTCCACTGCCCGCCTGCTGTTGATTCCCTGTTCCCCTTCCTTGACAATATAAAAACTCTATAAGACTTCATCTCTGACGAAATTTCATCACCTGTTCCATGTTATAATTCCCGCAGAAAAACGAATAAGGACTGATTCAGTCTAAATTAGAATATTCTGGAGCCTATCATGACAAATGAAGTAACCAAAGTCGCTGATGATGTTGTTGTCAGCATCGATTATACCCTTACCGTTGATGGTGAAGTCGTAGACTCCACCAAAGATTCCTACCCGCTGGAATATATTCAGGGACACAGCAACATCATCCCCGGCCTGGAAAAAGCATTGACCGGTCTGAGCGTTGGCGAGACCAAAGAAGTTCTCGTCCCCTCGGCTGAAGCCTACGGCGAGATCAACCCGGAAGCCTATACCGATGTTGAACGCGTACAGTTCCCCGAAGGCTTTGAACTGATCATCGGCCGCTCCCTTCGTATCAACACCACCTCCGGCCAGATGTTGACTGCCCGCATTCACGAGATCGGCGATGAGATGGTCAAGCTCGACCTCAACCACCCCCTGGCAGGTCAGGACCTGCACTTCAACGCTTCTGTCGTCGGCCTGCGCGCCGCCACCGAAGATGAAGTCGCCACCGGCCAGGTTGGCGGCGGCGGATGCGCCAGCGGAAGCTGCGGTGGCTGCAGTTCCGGCTGCTGCTAAAGCAATACCCGTCAAACACAGACAGACCGTCCAATATTCGGACGGTCTGTTTTTATTTCTTGCATTTTCCCTCCATTCTCCGTATAGTTTAACCATTGCATCCCACCGAAATTGGAGGCACCATGCTTGAGATCACCGAAGTCAAGACCAAACGCGAACTGGCAGCATTCATCAATTTCCCTTACACACATTACAAGGACGATCCCGTATGGGTGCCTCCCCTACGATCTGAGCAGCGCGGGCAGCTTGACGAAAAACACAACCTGATGCTCAAGCACTGCGAAGTGGCCCTCTTCCTCGCCTGGCAGGATGGCAGGTCGTCGGGCGTATCGCCGCCTTCATTGACAGCCTGGCCGTGGATTTCTGGGGTGCGCCCATCGGCCTTTTTGGCTCCTATGAATGTATCAAAGAGGAAGAAGTCTCCCGCCGCCTGCTGGATACCGCCGCGGACTGGCTGCGTCAGCGCGGCATGCAGGCCATGCGCGGCCCGTGGAGTTTCGCCTCGCAGGAGTGGGGCTTGCTTGTCGAAGGCTTTGACCTCCCTCCCGTCATCATGGCCCCTCACAACCCGGCCTGGTACCAGGATCAGCTCACCAGCTATGGTCTCGAAAAAGTGCAGGACCTGCTGGCCTACTATGTTGACGCCCGAGAAGGCTACGAGATCCCCGAACGCTACCTGACCCTGACGGACAAGATCATGAAGCGCTACAAGGTGCGCGTGCGCCCCATTGAAATGAAGAACCTGGAAGAAGACGTGATGATCATCACCGATCTCTCCAACCGCTCCATCTCCGCCAACTGGGGCTATTACCCCGTACCGGAGGAAGAAGGCCGCGCCCTGGCCGGTGACCTGAAAGCGATCATCAACCCCGCCGCCGCCCTCATCGCCGAGACCGAAGACGGCACCCCCATTGGCTTCGCCATCTCCATCCCGGATGTCAACGTCCTCCTGCGTGGGCTCAACGGCCGCCTGTTCCCCTTTGGCTGGCTCAAACTGCTCACCGGTCTGCCCAAACTGACCCAGTACCGCATGTGGGCGCTGGGCGTGATCCCCGAATACCACGGCAAAGCCATCGATACCCTGCTCTATCGCGCCACTTATGAGGCCATCTTCTCAGAAAGACTTCCGCATGGAGATCAACTACGTCCTCGACGACAACGATGCCATGAACAATGCCCTGGTGAAACTCAACGTCAAACCCCTGCGGCGCTACCGCGTGTTTGAAATGGGGATTTAACTCCTCTGTTATCATTGCGAAGGAACAATTGGACTGTGGCCGCGAATCGTCCTTCACTGGCTTGGAGATTACCACCGCAACCAAACTCACCATATGCTTCCCTTAATTTGCGGCTTCATCGCAAATTGGGGGAAGTTAGAAGGGGGTTGGCCGCGAAGTCCCCACTGGAGGAAAATCTACGCGTTGGCCCTCCAAGCCAAAAAAATAATTTCTCATTTCCCTCTTTTTCAGCTATAATAAGCACCGCTTAATCAACAATTCCGCATCGTCTGTTCTCCGCAAACAGGCGGGCTTGATGAAGGAAATTACATGCAAACCTATCCCATTCCCATGGTTCCCGGCCCGGTCAGCGTACCGGAAGATATCCTGAAAGCCTATCAGATCGATTTCGGCTCCGGCGACCTGGAACCTGAATTTCTTGATCTCTACAACCGCACCGAAGCCAACCTGAAAACCCTGCTCGGCACCAAACAGAGCGTGGCAATCCAGACTGGCGAAGGCATGATCGCCCTGTGGGGCGCGCTGAAAAGCTGCCTCAAACCCGGCGACCGCGTGCTTTCCATTGCCACTGGTGTCTTCGGACACGGCATCGCCGACATGGCCAAGTCCCTCGGCGCCGTGGTCAAAACCTACGACTTCCCTTATAACCAGACCATCTGCGACTGGGAGAACGTGGAAAAAGCCATCGCTGAATTCGGCCCTAAAATGATCACCGCCGTCCACTGCGAAACCCCCTCCGGCACGCTCAACCCCGTCGCCAGGCTGGGCAAGATCAAAGAACGCCTTGAAGTCCCCCTGCTCTACGTGGATGCTGTTGCCAGCGTAGGCGGTGCCCCCGTTCTGGCGGACGAATGGCATATCGACCTGGCCCTGGGCGGCTCGCAGAAATGCCTTTCCGTCCCGCCAGCCATGTCTTTCCTCTCCGTAAGCCAGCGCGCCTGGGATATCATCGAAGAAGTCGGCTATGTGGGCTATGATGCCCTCAAACCCTTCCAGAACGCCCAGGAAACCTTTTACTTCCCCTACACCCCTTACTGGCATGGCATGGCCGCTCTCAACGCGGGCGCAGAATTGATCCTCAAGGAAGGCCTTGAGCAAAGTTTCGCCCGCCATGAAGAAGTGGCCGCCCACTGCCGCCAGCGCGTTGAAGATATGGGCCTGAGCCTCTTCGTCGAAAAAGGCGCCGTGCCCTCCCCCACCGTGACCGCAGTCAACATGCCCGAGAACATGACCTGGGACGAACTCAATGCCGCCCTGCGCCAGCGCGGCATGGTCGTCGGCGGCAGCTACGGCCCCCTGCACAACAAAGTCTTCCGCCTCGGCCACATGGGTTCACAGGCCAATATGGAACTGGTGGACAAGGCCCTGGATGTACTGAAAGAAGTGATGAAATAACAAAGTAATTACACCAAATATAAAGCTAAAGTCGCCCGATAATCTTCGGGCGACTTTTATAGTTTAATCTTTCAAATATTTGCGATTTACAATACAAATGAATATCCAGAATCCCCATCCAAGGACTACAACATGCACACCCCATAGTATCTTAGATCCAAGCAACCTGTAAAAACGATCCGCTTTTAACACCAAGAAAATATAGGGGGTGATAAGAATTAGCAACCCACCAGAGATGTAAAAGAAGTTTTGCTGATTGCAACATAAAAGCACAAAGAAGAATGACATAGAAAATGTAAAGCCCAGTCCAAGCAATCTCCACGAAATGACTTTATCGATATTTAATTATCGTTGCTTGAATACTTTTCGATTAATTCTCAAAGAGCTTAATACTCGTAGCAATACTGTTCTCAACGAAGGAGATATTCTATGAATTGTATTCGCCTGTAGTTGCGCTTCTTCCCAATTCTCTTGTCTCCAATACCCTAAAAATAATCCCTCCCGTATTGCTAAATCATCTGGATATTTAATGACATGTCTCAGAAACTCGCATCCCTTTATCAACATAGCCCATTAGAATATGACCAAGGCCATAACGCAAAAATCATTCCAAAGAAATCATCAGGAGCTAGCGACCAGGCCCTAATCTGCAAATTCCGAAAAATCCTTTCCTTTGAATCTTGCAGAAAAGCAATTCTTGTTAACAGGACATATGCTTCCGCAGCAGAAGGATTCAAGCCAATTGCTTGTTTAGCACTTTTTTCTGCCTGATTATATTTCCGCAAATTAAAGTAACATTGACCAAGCTCAATAAATGTATTGAAACCGGTCTTGAGCATCTAGGACAAGAATTAGCAAAGCATTTTTGGAATTATCAATATCCTTGATAGCTTCTTTTTTTTCCACATATGCACTTTGTATTGTTTCAATAAATAGGATTCCAAGAATGTCCTCAGACAATCAAAAATATGAAAACTGTTTAGGCAGCAGACGAAAATCTTCGGTATGACTTCTTTAAATATAAATCTTACTTCGAAATCAATCGTTCCGCTCTCCGTGCCACTTGCACAGGCGTATCAACTGGCTCCATCTCCATTGAAAGCACGGGCCGCGGCGGCAATCGGTTCCAGGTCCACCACCGGTTCGTCGGCATCGCCGGCTTCGGCTTCTGCTTCCCCGTCCGGTTCAAGCTCAACGCCGCCATTGCCGTTAAATTCTCCCGCATCCAAACCTGGTCCTGCTTCAACTGCCGGATCTCCTCCGCCGTCGCTTCAAAATCAATGGCGTTTACCAGGGCTTGCCCCTTCCACAGGGCACGCGCGCTGTCCACGGCATCCTTGGAGTTCTGCAGCAGTCCGATCAAGGAGTGCATCGGCGCCGAGCCTGTGCCGATCAGCAGACCAGTGACCAGCTTGTCCACCCAGGTCAAGCCTTCCGGCAACCCCAACCCCAGCAGATCAAAGAGAGCCAGGCCTTCCACGCTGAACGCAATGATCAAACCAAACACAAAACCCAGCAGCATCGCATACGCGCGTTTGATGCTCAGATACTGCGGGTTCTTCACAAAACCGGCCAGCCTGTCCTGCGCATCTTTCAACACCTGCTCCGCTTTGCTGATTTCCGTTGGGGTCATCGTATCGTTGAAGGCATCCTTGGCATCCCGCACTTGCTTCTGCGTCCAGGCCACATATTCCGAAGCCAGACCGGGGAATTTGCTGAGCTGCATCACCGCGCTCTCATACCAGTCGAAAATGACTTCGATCAGGCGTTCAACGACCGTCGCCGCGGCGATGAGGGGCAGCAACAGGGCTTGCACTTCTCCGCCTGAGGATACCGTCCTCTCCCTGGGCATAGACCACGCTAGTGGTCATCCCGGCAAAGAGCAGGACAAACAAAAATATCCTGATATATTTTTTCATTTTCATTCTCCCTTAGATTATGGAACTCATCAAATCCATTTCGTCACTACTTATAGTATAGAGGACTACGTTTCCAAATTCAACAATTTCGGTAACCTCTCCCCTGATTACCTGATTGACCGGTTGACTGATTGACGAAAAACACCCTACTCATCGCCTGAATTCATCGTTAACTTCTCCTCCCATCCGCTATAATGGTACCAATATGAAAAAGAAAATCATCATCATTGGCGCCGGACTCGGCGGACTATCCGCAGGCTGCCGCCTGGCTGCTGCCGGACACACCGTAGAAATCCTCGAACGGCGCGCTGTCATCGGCGGGCTGGCCGCCAGCATGCGCATCGGTGATTATGCCATTGACACCGGCCCCTCTGCCGTCACCTCCCCCGAAGCCGTGGAGAGCATCTTCCAGGCCGCCGGCAAGCCCCTGCCCGAATCCCTGCAATGGCTGCCCATCGCCCCCGCGTACCGCGTCTTCGATCACAACATGCGTTCCTTCAATTTCAAATTCGACGCCCAATTCCTGATCGAAGAAGTTCAACGCTGGGACGCCAATGAAGTTGCCGCCTGCAACGAATACCTGAAAAATATCCGTCCTTTCTTCTCGCCAAAATTCCAGGATCGCTCCAACCAGCCTTTCCTCAATCCCTTCAGTTTGCTCAAAACCCTACCCGCTATGGTCCGCCTGCGCGGAACACAGAGCGCCTACCGCTTTGTCAGCCAGTATTTCAACGACCCATTTTTACGCGCCGTCTTTTCGCTCAAGCCCTTCCTGATGGGCAGCAACCCGATGGATGTCAACATCTACACCGCCCTGCACATGCAACTGCAGGACACCGCTATGATGTACGCCGTCGGCGGTTCGGGCACCATCCTCACCCATCTGGCCCACCTCTTCAAGGAATTGGGCGGCAAGATCCATCTCACCGCCGAAGTAGCAGAAATACTGACCCAGCGCCGCCAGGTCAGCGGCGTGCGCATGCAGGACGGCGGACTGCACCCTGCCGACATCGTCATCTCAAATGCCAATGTGGCCGACACCTATGAACGCTTCCTGAAACAGGGAAACGCAAATCCCCGCCGGGCAATGCAGGCTGGTCGCCAAAAATTCAGTGCCTCTGTCTTCGCCATCTATCTCGTCACCAGCCGCCGCTATCTCGACACGCCTCTGGCCCACCACAACGTCATCCTTCCGCAAGATTTTCCTGCGTTGATCGATGACATCTTCCAGCGCGGCAGTGTCAGCGAAAAACCTGCCATCTTCCTGCATATGCCCACCCGCACGGACAACACCCTCCTGCCGGAAGACCACGAGATTCTCAAGATCCATGTCCCTGTCCCCAATCTGGCAGCCAATGTCAACTGGGCAGCCGAAGCCCGGCCTCTGCGCGAACGGGTCCTCGCATCGCTTGAAGACAACCTGCTCCCCGATCTGCGTGCCAGCATCGTCGTCGAAAACGTGCTTACGCCCGAAGATTTTCAAAAGAGTTTCAATGCCCCTTACGGCGCACCATTCTCCTTGCAAACTTCTCCTTTCCAGGCAGCATGGTTCCGACCGCATAATCGTTCCAAAGCATTCAAAAATCTTTATCTGGTCGGCGCCGGTACCCATCCCGGGCCGGGCATTTCCGCCGTCCTTTCCTCTGCCGAGATCGTTGAAAAACTGATCGGCCCTGCCTGACCTGCACAGGAGCCCCTCATGCGCGAATTTCTCTACCGTGTATTACCGGATAAGTGGGTACCCTACCTGCTGCATACTCGCCCACGCGCCTGGCCTATCGTCACAGCGCACATGACGGTTGGTTTTATCCTCGCCAATGGGCTGCAATTCGACACACTGGCGATTAAAACACTGGCTGCTGGCTGCCCTTGCCTGGGGCATCCTCGGCAACGGCGGCACACTCGCCATCAACAGCGTGTATGACAAGGATGAAGGCGATATCGGGTATCTGGATAACCCGCCGCCCCTGCCGCCGCATCTCGGCCGGTTCTCGATGGCCATCCTTCTGCTGGGCTTCCTTCCTGCTGCCATGCTGGGTACCACCTTCCTCATCGCCTATGCCATTTCCTTCGTTATGTCGCTGCTTTATTCCGTTCCGCCAATTCGCTTGAAAGCCCGCGCGGGATGGGACGTCTTGATTAACAGCATTGGTTTCGGCGCACTGACCATTTTCGCCGGATGGGCCGCCGCCGGTCAACCCATGCGTGCCCCGATCATCAACATCGGGCTGGCCTTCTTTTTCTTCTTTGTTGGTTTTTACCCTACCACCCAGATCTACCAGATGGAAGAAGACAAGCAGCGCGGTGACCTGACCGTCGCCCTGGCATTGGGCAAGAAGAATGCCCTGCGCGTCTGCATCCTCGGCATCGTCATCGGATTTTTCTTCCTGGGGATTGAAGCTTCCCGCAATTTTGGTATGAAGACCATTGGGCTGCCGCTGGCAGTCATCGCCTGGGCTGCCGTGTTACTCCCCTGGCTGCGCAACCACAACAACGTCGATATGAAATACGAGAAGCGTCATTTCTACCTTGCACTGTATGCCTGGGCTGTCACGGACCTGGCTGTGGCCATTGCATTTCTGCCCATTTTTAGCTAATTCTGATAAAATTACTCCATGACACATTCACACAATCACTCACCATCATCACCATCATGGTTCTGAAAGCACCCAAAGCATTAAGGTCGCTTTCTTCCTCAATCTGGGGTTCACCCTGCTGGAAATCGTCGGCGGGCTGTGGACCAACAGCCTTGCCATCCTCTCTGATGCCATCCATGACCTCGGTGATAGCCTTTCGCTGGGCCTGTCCTGGTATCTGGCAAAAGTATCAGACCGCGGCAACGACCACAAATATAGCTACGGCTACCGGCGCTATTCGCTGCTGGGCGCCCTGGTCAATACCATCGTTCTGATCGTCGGCAGCGTATTTGTCCTTGCCCGGGCCATCCCGAGGCTGCTCAGCCCTGAGCCAACCAACGCCACCGGCATGGTACTGTTTGCCATCGCCGGCATCCTCGTCAACGGCGCTGCCGTCCTGCGTCTGCGCGGACAAAAAGGCCTCAACGCCCGCATGGCCGCTCTTCACCTGATGGAAGACGCCCTGGGCTGGCTGGCAGTGCTGGTCGTCAGCATCATCCTGCTCTTCAAAGACCTGCCCTTCCTGGACCCCGCCCTTTCCATCGTCATCACCACATATGTGCTCTATAACGTGATCGTCAATCTCAAGAAAACGGTTGGTCTGTTCCTGCAGCGCGTCCCCCATGAGATCAATATCCACGATGTGGAAACCCACCTGCTTGCCATGGAACAGGTCGACTCCATCCACCACACCCACATCTGGTCGCTGGATGGCGAACACCATGTACTCACCACCCACGTCCTGGTGAACAATGACACCACTCGGGAAGCGATCCTTGCTTTGAAAAAGGAAATTCAGGAATATGCCCATCAGATCAATATTGAGCATGTAACGGTTGAAGTGGAATTTGACGAAGAAGATTGCAGCATGAATGGAAATAACGGCGGGATGCGCGAGTTAGCATCCGAAAACAGGAAACTGGCTCATTAAAGGAGAAAACCACCCGTCGGGTGGTTTTCAATTTTGGCTGCGGCATCACTCAACAACTAACGAAGGAGTGATGCCGCAGCTTTACGTTCATGATAATTCATAAGCATCACCTCCTCCTTTCGAAAGACATGGTTATATTAATTCACAATCCATATCGAATGTCAAGAAGAATTCCATATTCCTGACCGAAAGTCAAGTTAAATCCACGAGGAGACGAATTGTCGATTAGCCAAATCATGGCCGTCAAAAAATTGAATTGCCAGGCCCCGCCATCAGGCATCACCTGCGAGGATTTGCCCATCAACTCAAACCAGGTACGCCCGGGTTTGAAAGGCACTGGATTGCCGTCCCTCATCCACCAGGGTCAACACATCCCCCGCTTCTTCCCGCTGCCAGAATACCGCCTGAATCACCCCATCCCGCGCCAGGAAAGCCTCGCCTTTGCCCAGCAGATCCACATCATACACCCCGGCGGAGGTATCCGTCTCTTCCGACAACTCTGCGTATGGTGCAAGAATGAATGACCACATTCTCCGCCAGGATCGGCTCTTCCGTTTGGCGGTCATATTGCTGGGCATACACAGGATTATTGCGATCAAAGTCGTTTTCGGCATCCGAGAAGCGCAAATACCCGCCATTTGATGGATCATACTGCCAGTGTGAATACATGCCACCTGAAAAACGCACAAACAGATCCGTGCCGGTCTGCGCACCCTGCGGCGGTTCAACCGCAAACGTCATCCCCGTCAGATCGGGCTGGCTGTTATCCATCCCGTACAGAGCGATCACTTCCTCCACAGCGCGGGTATCCACCAGTAAATAATTTACCCCATACGGATCGAGGCGGGTCAGCGCTGCCGCAGTATTCGGTCCTTCACGGATCAGGCGGTCGGCAAAATCAGATGCCAGCAGCAGCTCAAACAAATCATCATACGCCCCGCCGAAAATAAACAAAGCCTTGTACATCTGCACCAGTTGCATGTCCACATGACGCGCCGAGCGGATCGGTCCGACATGGCTGTCATTGCCATAATACACCGCCGCAAAGCGCGTATCGCCATATTCGATGTAATATTCATACACAATATCCGCCCGCGACAGCCCCCACTGCGGGCGGCTCTCCCGCGGCACGTTCTGGATCTTGACCAGGATCGGCCGCCGCTCCAGGAGCGCCATGTCTTCCACCACCAGACCAGTCAGAGGGTTGATATCAGGCATCGGCGTTTCAATTGGCATCGTTGTCGCCGTCGGCGCAGCCGTCGCGGTCGCATCAGGAGCATCGGGGACGGCAATCGTCGCTGTAGCGCGCAGCATCCTCCGGTTTGGGCGCACAGCTTGCCGCAGAATATAAAAACCAGGAACACAGTATCATCTTTCTCATACCGTCATTTTAGCATAGACAATCGATTTCCATCCTTGCGTCTCTTTTCATAACCCTCTATAATAAACATAATGATGAATACAACCAAACGAACCTTGTTGATCCGAATTCTTATTACTGGTAGCCGTTGCAGCCCTCACCATCATCTGGCTGGTCAAAACACCGTCCGGCATCTTTGGCAAAACTGATTCTGTTGCCTATGCCGTCTGCCATCGGATGGCATCCCATACCTACCATATGGGAGAACGCCCCATGCCGCTCTGCGCCCGGGACACGGGCATGCACCTCGGCATCCTGATTACCCTGCTCTTCCATCTCAAATGGGGCAAACAGGCTGGTTTTCCGCCCGAAAGATGCAGATCATTCTGGGCATTTTCTTCCTGGCCTTTGCCATTGACGGGATCAACTCCACCCTGCCCATGTTGAACTTTATCAAGATCAATCAATGGTATCAACCGCTCAACTGGCTGCGCCTCACCACCGGCGCAGGGCTGGGCATTGCGATGGGTTCCGTGCTGATGCCCGTGATCAATGAGAGTCTGTGGAAGGAAGTCAACCAGGAGACCGCCCTCTCATCGTGGATACGGTTCGGTCAAATCGTCCTGGTTACCGCCATTGCCGGTTTCGCCGTCACCACCGAGATCCCGGCGCTGCTATATCCATTGGCCATCCTTTCCGCCGGGGACGTACTCATCATCCTGACCCTCATCTTCACCATCGTATGGGTGATGCTCTTAAACAGGGATAACCAATTCCAGGGATGGAAAGATCTTGTCTGGTGGCTGCTGGCTGGTTTTGGCACCGCGCTGGCATTGATTGCGGTCATGGACTGGGTGCGCTTCTCATTGACCGGTACCTGGGAAGGGTTTATTTTTTAGTTTTGGAGGCATATTTTGCAACTGTTTGAAATCTTCTCTGCTTTTGGTCTCTCGTCCAGCGCGGGTCTGAATGCATACATCCCCCTGCTGGTCATCTCATTGATCGGCAAATTCACCAACCTGCTGGAGCTAAGCAGCCCTGGGACACCCTGGAAAGTTGGTGGATCATTGGTCTGCTGGTCGTGCTTTCGCTGGTCGAGTTCTTTGCCGACAAAGCCCCGGCTGTCAATCATATCAATGACATCATTCAAACCTTCGTCCGTCCCGTTTCTGGCGCGATCGTTTTCGCTGCCAGCGCCAATGTAGTCAGCGAAATTCACCCTGTGCTGGCAATGGGGGCAGGGCTGCTCATCGCTGGCGGCGTCCATGCAGCCAAATCACTGGCCGTGCGCCCCGCAGTCACCGCAACCACTGGCGGCGTTGCCAACACACCAGTCAGCATTCTGGAAGACGTGGTCGCCACTATTCTGTCCATTATGTCGATTATTGTTCCCGTTTTGATGGCCTGTATGCTCATCATCATCACCTCCTACATCATCTGGCGGTGGTGGCGTAAAGCCAATCGCCTCAAAGCTGCCAACGGGTAACAGGTTTTCTGTGCAATGACGCGGTGAAGAACAAAGGAAAATTATCATGACCGTTACACCGACACAACAAGCAAAAACCAGCTCCAACGCCATCATCAGCCTGATCTGCGGCATCCTTGCCTGGCTGGGCGTCTTTGGGCTGGGCGGCGTACTGGCCGTCATCTTTGGTCATGTCGCCAAAAAAGAAATCCGCACTGCAAGTGAAGAAATTGATGGTGACGGCATGGCAACCGCCGGCCTCATCCTTGGTTATCTCAATCTTGCTGTGACTGTTCTTGGCGTGCTATTGGCAATCCTCATCATCGTGGGAGCCATCGCCATCCCCCTATTCATGATCCCCTTCTTTGAGTAGTATTCATCTAGTAGAAACAGGAGAAAACACATGAGCGACATTTTAGATCCAATCCCCAGCCCCGATGGTATGCCCGAAGAGCAGGAACCGAAAGACCTGCCCATCGACGTCAATGAACCGGCCTCCCTGCCGCTTGACGTGATGGACGAAGTCCCGGTAAAAAAGGCTGCTGCACCCGCAAAACCTGCTCCGGCCAGCGCGCCCCCGTCTATTCCTACACCTGCAGAACCCGTGAAAAGCGATGCAGACAAAAAGAAAAAAACCTGGATCATCGTCGCTGTGGTTGTGCTGCTTTTGATCTGCTGCTGCTGCATTTTGCCCTGGATTGCCACTGCTGCGTTGCCCGAGAATTTCTTTGATGAGATCCTGAATGAGATCGACTCCGGCGTCCTGCTGCCCCTGCTGGCCATATAAAACCATTTGAAACAAAAACAGCATGGTTCACGAATGAACCATGCTGTTTTATCATCGCAATCCATATGCCCCTGTTTCGCAGAAAGTATGGATCAGTCCATGCTGGTCTGAAAAGCACAGGCCGCCCCAATCAAACCAGCCTGCCAGCCAAATTTCGCTTTTGTGATCTGCATGCCTTCCGCATAAGCCGGACCAACAACAGATAGAAATTTCTCCTCCGTTACCTCCAGCAATAACGCCCCCGCCTCTGAAACACCCCCCGCAAGGCACACGCTGTCTGGTGCAAAGACAGGCACCATCGAAGCCAAAGCAATCCCCAAATAACATGCTAATTTTTCCACTGCCTGGCAAGCTGCCGTATCGCCAGCATGAACGGCAGCGATGATATCTCGCGTCCCGATTGGTTGCCCGGATTCCACCATCGCTTTGAGAGAAGAAGAGAAGGCTTGCCCAACAAAATCCGTTGCATATCTTTCCAGAGCCGGCGCAGAGACCAATGCCTCAGCGCATCCATGACAACCAACCGAACATTGCGGGCCGGCCGGGTCAACAATGACATGCCCGACATCTCCCAGACATTCGTTAGCGATGCGCAAGACCTTGCCATCTACCATCATCCCGCCCCCCAACCCGGTGCCAATGGTCAACACCAGTAATCGCGGGAAATCTTTGCCATTTCCATACACCGCTTCTGCCAGAGCAGCAGCATTGGAATCAACCTCAATCGATACAGGCAGTCCAAACTTCTTCAGGAAAAATGATCTCAGGGGAAAGTTTTCCAACCACGGGATATTAGGATTGAAAACCATCATACTGTGCGCCGGATCAATGAACCCGGCTACAGCGATGCCAATGCCATCGCAATTTTCTCCACCAGGGAGCAAAAGCATTTCCCGAATCGTTTTCTCAATTGTGTTCAGATATGGCTCAACACCCTGGCTGCCATCGGTGGGTAAAGAATGGACATGATCCACATTCCCGTCTCCATCCACAAAAGCCAATTTCGTATTGGTACCGCCAATATCAATTGCGAGTATCCGCCAATCCATTGTTTGTCCGTTTTCTAAGCAGTCACCCTGGCCAGTGACCAATTGCACGGCCAGGGCAACCTGATAAATCATTCCACTAGTTACGAATCGGGTTGAACCACAGATCAATGGGATGTTTTACGCCGCTGGGGCGGAAAGGCATCGCAACTTTGGCGCCCAACCCTGCCGATTGGTAACCGGCAAAAAGCGCCTGCTGCACAAAGCGGCCGTCTTCACCGGTAGCCTGCGGTTCTTCCTTGCCGCGTACGCAGCGCGCGAAATGCGCCATTTCCTGCGGGAAGCCGTAATTCCACAGCTCTTCGAAAACAGGATAGGTCCAGCCTTTGGTTGTCGGTGCTTTTTCTACGGCATACCCATACCCATCAAGTGAGAACGTTGGTAACGCGTTGCCCATGTGCAAATTACCATATGAGCAGCCTTTATCTCCAAAGACCTCAATGCGGTCATCCATACCACCCTGACGTGCCCAGCTATCTTCCACCAAACCAATTTTGTTGCCTTCAAATTCAAGAATGGCTATGCTGTTGTCTTCCCCTTTGGTGATATCGTTGTGGACATAGGTGCCCATCTGACATTGAATGCTCTTCAGTGCCGGCCTGCCCAGGAACCACCACACAAACGCGATCCCGTGACAGCCCATATCCATGAACACCCCGCCGCCGGAGCGATCCACATCCCAGAACCAGTCCGCATGCGGGCCAAAATGCTTCTCGCATTGTTTGACCAGATACACATTGCCAAAAGCACCCTGGTCAGCCATCTCTTTGGCTTTTACATATTTCGGGGTGAAATACAGTTCTTCGGCATACATCAGCAGTACACCCTGTTTTTTACATTCATCAATCATGATATCTGCTTCTTCGAGGGTCATGCACAGCGGTTTCTCACATACCACATGTTTCCCGGCGCGTGCCGCATCAACGGTCATTTGGCAGTGCAGGTAATTTGGGGCAGTGATCGTAACCATCTCAATGTCCGGATTTTTCAACATCTCCCGATAATCCGTATAGACATTGGGTATGCCATAACGCTTTGCCAGCTTGGCCGCATTCCCTGGTGTAGGAGAAGCAACCGCGATCACTTCAGCCTCTTCCGGCATAATGCGGAAAGATTCGGAATGGATATCCGCTTCAAACCCTGAACCGATGATTCCGACTTTGACTTTTCCTTTTGAACCCATTTTCTGCCTCCTGTGAATAACAAATCGACTTTTGACCTGCTTACATTTCCACAATCAACTGCTTGTTCTTACTCTCTCAAGACAACCTTGCCGATGTGCCGAAATTGTCCCGGGGGGATACCTTGCCGCTCTGCAAGAACCAGGGTTAACATCTGAAAAGGAAGAATTTCAGAAATTGGCAGGGCAATCTCCGGCACCGCGGGAATCTGGATCGTTGGCAGACAATCCGATTTGTGCTGCCCAATCCAGATGGCTTTACCTCCCGCCTGAGCCACCTCTTTCGCCAACGCGTGGTTCATCTCAGATGTCTGTGGTGCCCCTTCCAGAGCAAACAGAACGAATCCCGGGGCAGCCAGCTCCAGCGGCCCATGTCGAAATTCCGCAGAGTTGATCCCTTCCATGATGACACGCGCAGCTTCTTTCTGGTTCAAAGAGCCGTTCCACGCTCCCGCCATCGAAGGTCCGCGCCCCATGATCATCGCATTGGAATATTCTCCAATCATTTCCTCGATCTCTTTTTTATGCGACTGCCAGTTGCTGATATATTCTTCCACCAGCGCACAGGAATCCAGCAACTCTTGCTGTGCCTGGGCAACATCCCCACCCACTAATTGCGTTGCCATCAATGCCGCATTCGCAAGCGTATGAACATAAGTCTTCGTCGCCACACTGTATTCAACACCGGCTTTCATATCCATAACCACATCGGCGACTTTGGCAAGTTCACTGTTTGCATCATTTGTCAGGGCAACCACACATCCCGGCCGTAACGCAGCGAACTTCTCCACCAAATGCACGATTTCAGCGCTTTGACCGGATTGGGAAGTGATCCACAGCAGCGTTTTCTCAGTAATTTGATTCATCCCATAATGCAGCATCTCTGCCGTCGTCCAATGGTTGACGGGAATATCCAATTGGCAAAGCTGCAAATAAGCTGGATAAGTACCATTGTTTGAAGATCCCAGACCGGTCAAAATCACATTTTGAAAATCACCTGACCGCAAACGCTGCACGACAGGTTCCATCAACTTCGGCTGATACGCTTTCAATGCGATCCGCAGACTATTAGGTTGCTCAAGAATATCTTGAATATAGGCATTTTCAATCATGAAGACTTTCTCCCCACCTGTGCAGGTGTCCATTTCAGTAAACTGCAACACAATTTCAAGGTATAATACCAGTATATACGTATATACGACTATTATAGAACATTATAATACTTTTACTCGCCTGACACAAGGTTTATATGATCATTATCCTGTTGACAGAAATAGTTATATAATAGGCAAGATATTCATCACAACTCGCACCATTAAAAAAGCCGAGGGAAACATGCCCACGCCAATTGAAATTTTGAAAAATGAGTTAGCCAATGTGTTTTTTGACCATCACAGCCCCCTGCCCTTGTATCACCAGGTGTATTCTTTTCTGCGGGAATTGATCGAATCGGGGAAATTACAGCCTGGTGACCTCTTGCCCTCCGAAGCTGACCTGACCGACCTGTTCAATGTAGGCCGTCAAACTGTCCGCAAAGCATTAAGCAATCTGGTCAATGATCACATGCTGGAACGGTATGCCGGAAAAGGCACCTTTGTTTGCGATGCAAAGCAGCGCAACAATTTCTATATGGATCGCAGCTTTTCCCAGCAATTGATCGACATGGGACTGCAACCCTATTCCAAAGTATTAAGGAAACAGACCGGCAATATTGATGAGACTGCCGAGCCCGCAGTTGATAAAAAAAGCAGGGTCACCCTGCCTTTACCTGGACCGCATCCGTTATGGCAATGATATGCCCGTTGGTCTCCAATACTGCACCATCATCACCGAACGCTGCCCTGACATTGCCAGGCACGATTTCACCACCGCCTCCCTGTTCAACGTGCTGACAACTTCCTATCACCTGCAAATTGCAGAGATTTACCATGTGGTCAATGCCGTTCTGGCAGATGAAGAAACCAGCAAATTACTGGGCACAGCAACCCGGCGCCCCGCTGCTGATCGAAAAATCGGTCACCTATCTGGCAGACGGCGAGCCCATTGAAGCCACCAACAGCTATTATCGGGCTGACAAATACGAATACAGCATTCGCTTCCAGTATCGGGGCAATGAACGCTTCCCGTTTTCGGGCTGGCCAGAAAAGTCATCCCAAATTCCAGACCATCCATACAGGCACGCAGCCCATGCTTCATTAACCCCGTATTTTCAAACACCTTCTGCAATTCCCCCAGCGCTTCGCGGGCATTTTCGCGCGTAGCATCATCCAGTTGCAACGCCGCAAACTCATCCTCATCCAGCACCAGCATCCGCCCATCCGGGTACACCAGCAGATCCAGCGCCAGATCCACGTATGAGATCACCCCGTCTGCAAACACAGCCGGTTTGCACACATTGCAGTACCAGCACTTGATCCTGTCATCATCGCGGTCATGCACTTCAAAGATGTTATACCAGCGGTCACTGAAGTACAACTCAACAAAGCGGTCATTCTCGCGCAGCACAATCCCGTGAAACGGCAGGTCAGGCCGGTTGAAACGCGCCTCAAGCAAGACCCTGTCCGGCATTTCCTCCAGCACCTGTCCCTCATAACGCCAGGTCTCTTCCCCGTTCAGATCACATTTCAATACCAGAACGGTTTTCATGCAGTCCCCTACTTCAGGCATGAGACAGCAGCCGGATCGATGAAGAATTCCCGCTCCATCCCCACTGGCAACGGCTGATCCAGGGTGAATTGAAAGCGGATACCGTCTACACAGTGGATTTCAACCTGATAAACCGCCCCCTGGAACAAAACATCCTCAACCGTGCCGCGGAAAGAATTCGCTGCCATCCCCGGACTCCAGACGCAGCCCGCCTGGACGCAGCAAGAGCTGCACAGCATCCCCCTCAACCAGCGGTTGACACAGGGTCTCCCCCGTATCAAACACCCCCAAAGCGGTCTTCACCCGACCCGCAGCAGCATCGACCACCGTGCCGGGCAGAAAGTTCTCCATCCCCAGGAAATGCGCCACCCAGGCAGACGCCGGATGCAGGTACACATCCTCCGGCTTGCCCGCCTGCACCACCCGGCCCTCATGCAGCAGGATTATCCGATCGGCAATGGAAAAGGCTTCTTCCTGGTCGTGGGTCACATACAACGCCGGGATCTGGAAAGCATGCAGGATACGCCGCAGCTCATGCAGCAGTTCCGTGCGCAATGCCTTGTCCAGTGCGCCCAGCGGTTCATCCAGCATCAGCAGCCCCGGCTGGGGGGCCAGCGCCCGCGCCAGCGCCACCCGCTGCTGCTCGCCGCCAGACAGCTCGGTCACGCGCCGGTCAGCAAAAGAAGCCATGTCCACCTGGTTCCAATGCCTCCGTCACCCGCTGATCCAGTTCTGCTTGCTCCACGTCCTGCATACGCAGGCCAAAGCCCACATTCTCTGCCACACTGCGGTGCGGGAAAGAGGGCATAATCCTGGAACATCAATCCAAAATGGCGTTTATGCACTGGCACCTGAGAAATATCATCCCCATCCCACAACACTTGCCCGGCTTCCTGCGTCTCCAGTCCGGCGATGATGCGCAGCAGGGTGCTTTTTCCGGAACCAGAAGCCCCCAGCAAGCACACCGTCTCCCCCTGTGCCACCTGCATGGACACGCCTCTCAGCAGCGGTTTGCCGTCATAATCCTTATAAATATCTTTGACTTCAAGCATTGACAATCCCTTCTCATATCTCATAATTCTATCCCAACCCCCGGCAGCCGTAACTGCTCCAGCAGCAAAATGCTCACCCCGCACACCAGCATCAACAACGTCGACATAGCCAATGCCTGCCCGTAATTCAACGCCCCCGGCTGGGAGAGAAACCGGAAAATCGCCACCGGCAAGGTAGGATACTCCGGCCGCGAGAGGAATGACGTCGCCCCAAATTCACCCAGTGAAATCGTGAAAGCAAAAATGGCGCTCACCAGCGCAGCCCGCGCCATGATCGGCAGATCCACCTCTCGCCATACCTGCCAGGGTGACGCGCCCATTGAGGCCGCCGCCTGACGCAGCGAACCCGGAATAGAAACCAGCGCCGGCTGCAAGGTGCGCACCACGAATGGCAGCGCCACAAGGCTATGCGCAATGGGAATCAGAAATGGAGAGGAAAGGATTTGCAGCGGCGGGCGGTTATACGCCAGGATGAATCCCAGCCCCAATGTAACCGCCGAAGCGCCCAGCGGCAGCATCAGCAAAGGCTCCATGATGCGGTTGGCCGGCGTGCGCCGCGCCAGAGCATATGTGACCAGCAGACCGAGCACTAGCGAGAGGACAACCGTCGCACCGGCATACAGCAGCGAATTGCGCGCCGCCTCAACCGGCGGGACATAGAACAATGATCCACGGCGGTTGGTAAACAATTCCCGGTAATAATCCAGGGTCAGGGCAGTTGTCACCGGTCCGCGCTCACCGCGCGCGGCATCCAGCCGCGTGACCGAGCGCACCGCCAGCGAACCCGTGGGCAGCACCAGCAGCAATACCAGAATGACAACAATCCCCCCCACCAGCAGCTTCTCTGCCTATAGTTCGCGGACGGCGCACAGCTTCATTGTGCAGCAGGGGCATCATCTTTGTGTCCCGTTGGGAGTGCAGCCGTGAGCTGATGATGGTCAGAATGAGCGTCATCCCAAATTGGATAGCCGAAAGCAGCCCGGCGGCCGGCAGGTTGAGCATGTGCATGGCCTGCAAATAGATTTCCACTTCCAGGGTGGCGAATTTCGGCCCGCCAAGCATCAGGATCACCCCAAAACTGGTGAAATCGAACAGGAAAACCAGCAGCGCCGCCCCGAAGATGGCATTCTTCAACAGCGGCAAAGTCACTTCCCACAGCGTACGCCACGCCGAAGCGCCCAGCACTCGTGCGACCTGTTCCTGGCGAGTATTCATCTGCGCCCAGGCACTGCCCACCACGCGGATCACCACAGATACGTTGTAAAACACATGCGCCACAAGGATTGCCGTCAGGGTATTCATGAACTGCACAGGCGGCGCAGACAGATCAAACCAGCGCATCAAGCCTGCATTGACCAAACCACGCGGCCCCAGAAACGCATTGAAACCCGCCGCCACCACCACCGTCGGCAGGATGAAGGGCAGTGTCGCCAGCACCCGCAGCAGCTTCTTGCCGGGGAAAGTAAACCGCGCGAACACATATGCTGCCGGCAGGCCCAGCAGCATGGTCAGGATCGTAGACAGGCCGGCCTGAAAAAAAGTGAAGCGCAGCGGGCGCCAGATGCGCCGCCACATGTCCACCCCTAATCCATCAGTAAGAGCTGTCTTTCCGGCAGTTGTGAATACCGCAGCCAGCGGGGTAAAGAAGAACACCAGCAAAAACACCACCGGGACGGCCCACAATAGCACCGTCCGGCGGTTTGATCGCTGGCGTCTTCCCGCTGTAGCTTGCGGCTAGTGGACAATGTCACCGCAGCACAACCTCATCCCAGGCGGTGATCCAGGCTTCACGGTTTGCTGTGATCTCAGCCGAATCCAACTGTGCGGGATGCATCGGGAATTTGGGCATAGGTCGACAAATTCTTCCGGCAGGACGGCATTCTCATTCACCGGGAAAACAAACATCTGCATCGGCACATCTTCCTGGAAGGTCACCCCAAGCATAAAGTCAACGAAACTGCTCTGCCAGGTCTTGCTGTTCGGTGCCATTGAGAATGCCGACAAACTCTACCTGCCGGTAGCACATATTCTTCCCCACCAATGAGGCGGTTGGGGCTTCGGTCAATTCGGTCTCGGCGAAGATCACTTCTGCCGGCGGGCTGGAGCCATACGACACCACCATCGGCTGCGGCCCCTGGCCGGAGGAAGCACTGAAATTCCCATAGTATGCTGTCTCCCAATCACTGACCACCACCACACCATTCTCGCGCAGGGCTGCCCAGTATTCCAGATACCCGGGGTCGCCATATTCGGCAATCGTCGCCATCAAGAAAGCCAGCCCGGGGGAAGAAGTCGCCGGGTTTTGCACGACCAGTAATCCGGCATATTCCGGCTTGGTCAGATCATCCAGCGTGGCGGGCACGGCCAGCCCCTGTTCGTGCAAAATAGGCCTTGTCATAATTGATGCACACATCGCCATAATCCACCGGCAGTACGCGGTGCTTCTCGTCCAGCTCAAAACTATCCGGGATTTCATCCAGCAGCGGCGAACTGTAAGCAACAAACAGGTCTTCTTCCAGCGCCCGCGAGAGGAAATTATTATCCACGCCAAAGAACACATCAGCCAGCGGCGCGCTCTTGGAGAGAATGGCCTTGTTCAAGGCCGCCCCGGTATCCCCCGCCTTGACAAAGCGCACTTCCACGCCATGTTCGGCTTCAAACGCCGCGATCACCTCTTCGCTGGCAGCGAAGGAATCATGGGTCATTACCGTTAAAATCGGCGGTTCTGCATTTTCACTGGCTGCTGGCGCGCTGCACGCGCTGAGCACCAGCGCCAGCACCAGCACAACAAATACTGCTTTGATAACATATCTTCATTCAATTATCCTTTTCTCTGTTTTTCGCTGCCAGGAGAAACATTCCCAGGTCCTTTAATGACAACGCAAGGCATTTATTATCATTCCGTTCCCTTGCCGGGTATGGATACAGAAGAGCATCCCATCCGTAATAGTGATCTTTGCTATTTCATCCAACATTACATTGCTGATCCCCCGCCCCTGGTGCCGCCGCAGGGTCTCACTCCGCAAGGGATATTCCAATCCCTCTGTTGTTACCCCCCGTCACCACAGCATCCACCGGCAGCAGGGAAACCAAATCACCAGCCTGCCCCTGCACCACGCCAGCCTGCCAGATAATGAAAGCTTCAATGCGGCCATCATCCAGGCGCACATCAGCATCTCGCAAAGCGGGATTGGTCAGCAGGGAAAGATTGCCCAGCGTATGATCGATCCTGCCGCCCAGCGCAGCCACCAGAATAATGTGTTGATAGCCGCTATCCAGGGCGGTCATTGCAGGGCAAGCTCAATATCGGTTTCATCTTTTGCAGGAGGGAATTGCTGAACAGGCACATTGCGGGCACGCAACTCCGCCACATCTTCCGGAGAGACCGAATCGAGATCGCCGATCAAGAGATGCGGCGTCGAAACCCAATGTCTGCACATGACGCAAGCCGCCATCCGCCGCAATCAGGAAATCATCCTCACGGATCAACCTTGCCGCTGCCGCAGGATCAGGCAGATCGCCATTCACAAAAATGACCGCTCGTTTCTCATTCATAACAAAAATCGCCTTTTCTGCTGGCGCAGGTAGGCGAATTAACGAATCTATTTGCTTCCTACGCCGGCATTATCCGGTTCAGGTAATGCGGGTCGAAGACAATTGTCTTCCTCTCAGCCATTTAAGGCTCCCCGTGTTGTCTGTTCAATTAATATGCATTGTAAGGGAATTTGGTCAGACTGTCAACAAAACATCTTACCGCACCCGCCGTTTCCACGACTCGGTAAGCTGTAAATGCTTCGGGCTTTGCCCGGAAGGCAATGACAGGAATTCCGCCAGCAGACGGTGGAATTTCTCACCCTCATCCTGCATCGGGAAATGTCCCGAATCCTGAAATACCATCATCTTTGCCTTGTCCGGCAGTGCCGCGACAAGCTCCTGGTCTGCCGCCTGAACGATCGGGTCTGCAAAACCCTGCACCATCAGGCACACCGTCTCACATTTCCGCCACAGTTCCTGCAGGCGGATATCATCCATATCTTTCCAGCGGTCGCGTTTCACTTCGGGGGCAATCTTGGCCGTGTCTTCCACCACCGGCGCCAGCTCCGGTTTTTGTGCTGCCAGTAAAGCCGCCAACTCTTCCGATGAAGCAGAATGCAGGCGCTCCTTGATCAATCCCCTTTCAAGGGCAATCCAATCGTCAGCACACGGTCGACAAATTGCGGGAATTTGGATGCAAACTGCAAGGCAACAATCGCCCCAAACCCATGCCCCACCAGTACCACTTTACCAATACCCATCTGATACAGGAACTGATCCAGCAATTCGACCTGTTTATCAACCGAGAAACCGCCAACGCCGCGGGAGGTCTCACCGAAACCCCACATATCAAGCGCGTAGGCACGGAAATCCGTTGAGGCAGATTGCAGGGTGGGAATCCAGTAGCGCCACGAACCGACCCAGCTATGCAAAAAGATCACTGGCCGCCCGCGCCCCAGCACCTCGTAATGGACAATCTCCTGGTTGATCAGAACAACGCTCATACGCTCCGTTCACTTCCTAAATTTTTGAAGCAATTCGTTTACGCGATTCGTCAAATCATCCGGGGCAAAAGGTTTCAATAAATACTCTTCTGCGCCAGCTTCATAGCCAATGTTGATCTCGGCTTCCTGCCCTTTGGCTGAAAGGAAAACCACAGGGATATCTGCGATAGCCGGGATGGTTTTCATATTGCGGCAAGCCGTATACCCATCCATACGCGGCATACGCACATCCATCATGATCAGGTCAGGGCTTTCCTGTTCCGCATTTTCCAGCGCTTCCTGACCATCCTTGAACGCCACCACATCATGCCCTGCAAACTGCAAGGTGAATGTGATCAATGTTCGAATATCCTGTTCATCTTCTGCAATTAATATCTTCGCCATTAATTATTCCTCTGTATGGTAAACCGGTAAAGTATACGAGAATGTACTGCCTTCTCCCGGAACACCGCTGCTCTCAAACCAGATTTCACCGCCCAGGCGTTCAATCAAAGTCTTTGAAATCGCCAGCCCCAGCCCTGTACCGGCGGTTGCCATCACCATCGGGTTTTCACCGCGATAGAAGCGCTCAAAAATTCGATTATGTTCTTCTGGCAAAATGCCAACACCAGTGTCCCTTACATCTACCTGCAAAAACGCATCTTTTTGGAAGACCTTGATGAAAATATCACCATCCTCCGCAGTATAGTTATATGCATTCACCAGCAAGTTCTTGGTTACCTGCCGCACACGCTCTGGATCACCGGATACCAACGGCAAATCCGCGTCAGATTCCAGAGAGAAGTTGATCTCTTTTTCCGGTTTGCGATGGTTCAACTGAAAATCCGCAACCACATCTTCCACCAGCTCATGCAAATTCATCATGGTGATCGAAACCTCTGTCTGGCCAGACTCAATCCGCGATACATCCAGCAAATCACCCACCAGGATGTTCAGCCGCTCGGCATTTTCACGGACAATGCCCAGGAATTTGGTCTGTTGATCTTCCAGCGATCCTGCCGCTCCCATCAGCATCACTTCCACATAGCCCTTGATCGATGTGATCGGCGTGCGCAGCTCATGGCTCACATTGGCAATGAACTCGGTTTTCATCCTGTCCAGCATCACGTCGCGGGTAATATCGCGGAAGATGGATACCGTGCCCAAAAACTCCTTGCTGGCAAACACTGGTGAAAGATGCACAGAAACTACCAGATCATTGTCCAGGTCAATCTGCTCGGCATATACGTCGCCGCGATGGAATGATTCGGGATCTTCTGACCAATTCTGGATCGTCTGCCGCCAGGTGTCTGCGGCCATGCCAAACAGACCCATAAACTGATCCAGTGAATTGCCAACCACTTCATTCTGCTTCAGGTCAAGGATCTGTGAAGCCGAACTATTGAACAGGGTCACCTGATTAGCACTGTCCGTGACCAGCACACCATCGGCGACTGCCTCAAGGATGGCCCTGGAACGGCTGGCTTCAATCTGTTGACCGCGGAACATCGTCCCCAGGTTTTCAGCCTGATCACGGATCAGGTTGAACAACTCAGCATTGCTCAAGGAAATACTGATCTGACGCGCCGTTGCTTCCAGCAGCCCCACCTGTTCAATAATGAAGAAGGCCGGCTCGCTGTGGAAGAGCAGCAAAGCACCCAGCACCTGCTCACCGTGCACCAGCGGCACAGCAATCACGCTTTGATATCCGGGAGATTCACCTGCCGCATACTCCCAGCGCGGGTCATTTTCTGTATCATCCACCAGGGCTGAATTTCGTCTTTCGATCACCCACTCCGCAATCTTGCGTTCCGAATCGCGCGCCGAATAACGGTTCTCCAAATTCATCCATTCGGTATAACTGCCACGATGGTAGACCTTGCCCTTGTCTTGCGAGAGCAGGATCATGCTGTGTTCTGCGCCCAGCGACTCGTTCAACACAGACAGGGTGCGCCCCAATACATGATCCATATCCAGGCTGGCAGAAAGCTCGGTGATGATGCGCAGCAAGGTTTCTGTATTCTGATGCTCCTGGCGCAATTCCTGGGTGCGCTCCTGCACGCGGCGTTCCAGGTTGCGGGTCAGGCGCCGCGTTTCCTGGAAGAGCAGCGCATTCTGTACAGCAATTGCAGCCTGGTTGGCAATCGTACGCGCCAGCTCAATTTCTGACGGATTGTGACGATGGGGTTCATTGCGATACAGGAACAACCAGCCTTCAAAATTCACGCCCGCCAGCAGCGGCACGATCAGGATCGAGCGTATCTGGCGCGGTTCACAATACAACGCATACAAGTCTTTCAATTCTGATTCTTCGCCCGCATCCTCCACACTGAAAATACCGGATCGACTCGCGCAGACGTTTCAGCAGCGGGGTTTCAGGCAGCATATGCAGCGTGGAGTCTTTGATTTCAGGTTCATCGACCAGCAGTTCATATTCGCCATCGGCATTTAACATGACGGCTGCAGCGCCGTCGCCATCAATCGCATTCATCAACTGGCGGCAGGCGATCTTCAACAGCACGTCCATGTCCAGGGTCGATCCCAATTCCACAGAAAGCTCATTCAGCAAAGCCAGACGCTCAGAACGCTGGTCCAGTTCAACGGTTCGGCGCGTACTGTCAGCAAACAGGCGCGCATTTTCCAGAGCCACAGCCGCCTGACCGGCGAAGGTAGTCGCTGCACGGATATGGTCAGGATCATAGTACATGGCTTCGCGCTTCTCCAGCGCAATGACGCCGATCAGCTCCGATTTCGCGATCAGGGGAATACCCAGCCAGGAGAAATATTCCGGTTCCACCAAAGAGGGGAAGCGATCATCCTGGCGCACATCACTGACATTGATCGCCTGATAGGTTTCGATCATTTCCTGGAACAGGCGGCTGTCATCGATCAAGACAGCAATCTGTTCACGGCTTTCCGAATCCTCAAAGCCGCGGGCCGCACCAATATACAAACTGTCACCGGAACGCAGCCATAACGTGGCCGTATCATAGGTGATCACCGGCTGCATCTGTTCAAGCAGAGAGGAAATCAGTTCCTCCGGCTGCAAACTGGAAGTCAATGTCCCGGCCACTTTTGTGAGGGCTTCCAACTGTGCTGCGCGGCCCTCCGCCGAACGGAAGAGGTCTGCATTCTCCAGCGCCAGTGCGGTCTGCTGCGTCAGCGAAAGCGTCAGGGCTTCTTCATCCATGCCGAATACCCCGCCCGCCTCAAAGTTATCAATGACCAGAATGCCCAGCTTGTGATCACCGCGCAGAATGGGGATCAACATACTGGAAATGGGCACATCGCCGCCGGTGGCACGCTGGTAGTGGATCAAGTCTTCCGAAGGCAGATTGTAATCTGAAGCGAAGTCTACGTCGGCTACTCGCATGGGCCGTCCGCCCTCAAATGCTTTCATCGGCAAGGCAGCTTCATCGGAGGATTTGTATTGAATTTGCAGCATACTGGCAACGTCTGTATAGCCGGTGGCCGCCTGGGGCACGATCTCCTGCGAGACCTCATCCCACAACCCTACCCATGCTGCTGTCGCAGAGGGGATCACCTTCAATACACCGTCCACCAGCGATTGCAGGATATTTTCATTCTCCAGGCTGCCCAGTCTGCGGCTGAAGTCCAACAGCATGTACACTTCCTGCAGGCTGCGGCGGGCTTCGTTCAGCAATTGCAAATTTTGCAGGCCAATGCTCATCTGGCTGGCAAGCTGGGCGTAGATATGCCAGTCTTCATCCGAGAAAGCTGGCAGGGTTTTATCCCCCACCACCATGATGCCAAACATACGGCCGTCACCAATCACCGGCAGGCCAATAAAGCTTTGTGCATTCAATGCGCCCAGCAGGGCGTTATTCTTCCACTGCGGCACATCTTCCAGTCTGGCTGCCAGCACCAGCTTTTCATCTTCCATCAAACTACGCAGCGGGTTTCGCTGGCCAAACAAAGCTTCGGGGTTGGCAGACTTGGGAATAGTGCCAATCACTTCCAGAATCTGCGGACCGGCAGGACTCTGCTCGGCGATCAAGGCCGCCTGCAAATCAAAATGCATCAACAATTCCTGCGCCATTGTGCGCAGCAAGGTATGCACATCCGTTTGCTTCCGGTGAGCGCCGCCATCTCGATCCCGGAGCGCATCCGTTCTACCTGGCGATGCAGGGTATGCACCGTCAAGGTCTGCTGCAAATCCTTTTGCAGCAAGGCTGGCAGTTGCTCGCGGCTGAACTTCAGCTCTTTCTCGGTTTCTGCTGTGGTTTGCAGGCTGGAATCCAGCGTCTGCATCTGGCGGTGATTCTCAATCAAAATGCAGGCTTGCAAGGCAAACAACTCCAGCATTTCAACCGTCACCTGGTCCGGGCGGCGGCCATCAGCGGGATTATCCACACTGATCGTGCCCATGATCATGTCATTGACATCATACAAAGGCATGATCAGCAAATCGTCAGGATGCCAGCTTTCCAACCCGCCAGCACCGGTTGAAGGCAGAATATTGACCACATGCAATTTCTCAGGGATATTGTCCGCCTGCTCATCGCCAGGAATAAAATAGGCAATATTGCCAACTTTAATGCCGGGCTGAGCAAACTCAGATACTCCTGCCAGGGCTGCGGGCGGGCGCTCAACTGCTCCCACAAGTCTTCAGGAATGCCCACAGCCAGTGAGCGATTCAAAACATCATGCTCTTCATCATAAATGTTGACCAACACACTGCGGAAGGGTGTGGCTTCCTGAATACCATTTGCCACCACCCGCAAGCTCTCCACCAACGCACTGTCCGGGGAAAGGTTGCGGAATATCTGCAACGTCTTGCCGACACTGTCCAGTTCTTTCTGCAAAACAGTAGCCCGCTTGATCTGGGCTTCATATTGCAGCGCATTGCCCAGAACCAGCGCAGTTTGCGAAGCCAGCGAAAGCACAATTTCCACCGCCGTTTCATCAAAACAACTCGGCGTGGTGGAATACAGCAAGATCAAACCATTGCGCTTGTCCTGATACAGGATCGGCACCATCAACGCGGATTTAATGGTTGGATCCGGCGCGCTGAAACCCACCTTGCTGATATCCGGCACATTCAAAGGCTCGCCAGCCTTCAATACCGATGTTTCCAGGCTGGAGATTTTCACCTCCGGCAAATTGCCGGAATATGCCCTGACCTTCGGGTCTTCATCAACCGGGGCATCAATATCAAACAGCAATAATCTGTCCAAAATCTGCCCGGCTGGCATTCAACGCTTCATCATAAACCTGTTTCAGCAGGTACTGGATGTCCAGCGATGCACTCAACTCACGGCTGATGCGCGTAAGGGCAGTCAACTGATCTACCCGCCGCCGCAGACTATCATCGGTCTGGGCAAACAGATAGGATTGTTCCACCACACCGCCAAGCTGCCCGGCAGCCGTCATCAACACCTGCAAATCACCCTGGTCAAAAGCATTGGCACTCAGGCTGCCAAACCAGATCTCGCCCACACCTTTGTCCCGCACCACCATCGGCACAGCCACCACCAATTCAATCTTCCACATTTCCAGGATCTGGCCGTAGAAGGGGATCAAAGCCTGCGCTTCGGTCAGGCGGTCAGAAGTAAAAGCATGCTGGCTGCCCGTTACCGTAAAGGGGTACTGCGGGTGATCAATTGGCAGGGAACCTTCGCGCTCCGGCACCAAAGGCAAACGCCCATACATGGAATTGCGCTGCATGGACAATGCTCCCCGCTCGCGGTCAAGCAAAAATACCGCGCCAACATCGGCCTTGAGAATATCCCCCAGCGAACGCAGCGCCAGCGAGAAGATTTCTTCCAGAGTAGCGTCTGAACTTGCCAGGCTGGCAACCGCACGCAGCGCCTCAGAGCGCTGGGCGCGCATGCGGGTCTGCTGCACAAGGCGCGCATTCTCGATAATCGGGGCCGATTGGCTGGCTACAATGGTCAACAAATGGACCTCATCATTGGAAAATGAGCGTGGTTTTCCAAGATGATTGGAAGCCTGCAAATAACCCAGTAATTTGCCGCCTGATTGCAGCGGCACCAGCGCCGTATCATGCATACTGGCAGCCTGTGCCAGCGGCTGCAAGCCCAGAATTTCAAAGCGGGCATCGTTGGCAGCATCTTCGCTGATGATCACATCCTGTTGAAGCATGATCTTCTCAGCGCTGCTGTTCGGAGGAATATTGGCATGATACAGACGTACAAACTGGGCGGGCAAACCATGAAAAGGCACCTGCCCCTCCAGGTGATGGGTAAGTTCATTGTAGATCAGGAAGCCCAAATTCTCTACTTCAAAAAGCGGGACAATGCTGTCGATCAAACCAGCATACACCTGATGCGGGTCGCGCACCGCGCGGATCGTTTGTGAAAGCTCTGCCAGGCCGGAAAGCTCAGCAGCACGTCTGCTGCTCACTCTGGTAAAGCAAAGCATTGTACAATGCCACAGAAAACTGTCCGGCCATCAATTGCACCAGACCGAGGTCTTCTTCCTTCAATGCCCCGGGGGTAACCGAGCCCAATTCCAGCAAACCCACAAATCGCTTGCCGGTGATCAATGGCAGGCCCAGGTAGGAACGTAAATTTGCATCGCTGTAACTGGAAGGGTCAAGTTGCTGGCCTTCTCCTGGTTCCATTGAAGAAACCAGCAAAGGTTCGCGGGTTTCCAAAACCTTTTGCGAGAAATCTTCAGCCACGCGGTGACGTTGATCGGCAACTGTCAGATTGCGCCCCATGCTGCCGGCAGCGCCAAGATGGTAAGGGGTCAGCGTGGAATTGCATCTTCATCCCACAAACTGATCTCGATCAAGTCCGCAGGCGTAAATTTTTCAATATTCTCAAGGATGGCCTTCAGTGTCTCTTCCAGATCCAGGCTTGCCAGAATGCCCTGGGTCATCTGCAGGAAGGATTTCAAAGCCTCTGGTGACTGTTCGGAAACCACAGTGGTCAGCCCGGCGCCCAGTTCAGCTGATCGCAGAGAAACCATCATCAGCGGCGCAGGCATGGACGGAATGCGATAAGAAACCCCGTCCAGCATCCGGCCTTCCAGCGCAAACCGTGCCCGGCCTTCTGCCGCACACAGCGTCAAAAACGTATCCGCAGGGCGGATACGCCGCGAAAGGCGGTTTAAATTGGCTGCTTCATATTCGTCCAGCCGGAAAAATTCTCTCCCCCGTTGATTAATGGAGATCAGGCGGCCGCCCTGCCCCACCAGCAATACAGCATCTTCTCTGGATTCCAGAACGTCAGATTCAGGCGCAGCAGGCATGGTATTGTCCACAGCTTTCACTGCCCGTTTTATCTGGCGCGGCTTTTGCACCCGGCGCATCAAAAAACGAACCAGGAACCAAAATCCGAATCCCAGTGCAACAAGGATAATACCCAGGCTGAAAGGGTCCAAAGAAAACATGCAAGACTGGCCTCTGTTAACTAAATTGAAGTGTTAGCATCTTTGCGGCGTTCTTCAGATGCCATTTCCGTGATCTCACGGATGTCTGCAAATTGATGGGTGGAAGGAGAAACCAGACCAATTGCAATGGTCATCAAAGGGAACTGGCGGCTTTCGCCTTCATCATCATGGGCAACAATATAACCCAACTGGCGGTCCATGAAATTGTAATGGGTCTGTACTTCTTCATCGAAGCGGTCCTTCAGACGGCGCAGGATCAATGGGGCAGCATCTTCTCCGGTAATGACCACAAAATTATCGCCGCCCGCGTGGCCGATAAAATCGCCGTCATTGCCCAGTTCGTCCACCACCTCGCCAAGGATCATGCCAGTGAACCGCAGCACATCATTGGCCGCGATAAAACCATACACATCCTTGAAAGGCTCAAAATGATTGATACGAATATCCATCAATGACCAGTTTTCCTCGCGGATCACACGGCGGAGTTGATCTTCGATCAATCGGCCTGCCGGCAAACCAGACTGCGGATCTGTCAAACTTTCGCGTTCCGAGCGAGCCACCGCATTCTGCACACGCAGCTTCAATTCTTCAATATCAAAAGGCTTGGTGATGTAGTCATCCGCCCCCAATTCCAGACCAGTCAACCTGTCACTGCGCTCATCCTTCTGTGTCAGAAAGATGACAGGAATATGACTGGTGCGGGTGTTGGTGCGCAAGTTGCGGCACACTTCATACCCATCAATATCGGGCAGCATAATATCCAGCACGATCAGGTGAGGCATCACCTGACGTGTTTTTTCCAGCGCGATTGAACCTCGCATCGCTGTATCGACTTCGTAATTCTGGCCCGAGAAGTAAATCCTCAGCATGTTTGAAATATCAGGATCATCTTCTACGATCAAAAGGCGGGCTTTATTCATTGATGGGCTCCCTATTCATAATTAAAATCTAATAGTCTCGGGATCAGTCTCAGTACAAGACTATCCACCGTATTATTATAAGTCCAATATAGTTTTTTTGCGTAAAATATACGCAAATGTCATTAATACGATAAGCAATCGGTATTTTTCCACCCTCGAGAAAGCAAATTCCGGCCTACCAGCTTTCTACTGTGCGTTCACCTGGGCGTGGATACAGGCGGCGATGCAAATTGGCAGCATTCAGGCGATGATGATCGCTGTCTTCAAAACGCACATCACGGTCAATCACCCGCCGCTCTTTTGATGCCACCAGCACCACATCCGATTCAATTGTCCGCGCCGGATAGAGGATCATCCCCGAGCCAATGCGCACATTATGTCCCACACAACTCCCCAACACAGGCCGGTTGGATGGTTTCAATTTTCCCAGTCCGTCACGCGCCTTGATATCCGCAGACAGCAAATTGAAATCCGTGAAAATATTCCCCGCCCCAACAAAAGAGTTGCGCCCGACCACACACATTTGCAGGCAGGTCAATTGCGCCACCATGCTGTGCTCCATCAAAGTCGTCATAAAAATGGAAGCGAGGAAAGGCAGAAAAGTGCCATCCCCCACAACGGAAAGCAGCAGCTGATTGCCCTGCGAGATATTCACATGATCGCCAATAATGCAGTTATCAATCACCACACCCGCCCCAATCGTTACATTGTCGCCAATCACCGTCGGTCCGTGGATCACCGCTGAGGGGTCAATCACACAGTTGCGGCCAATCTGCACCAGCTTGGAACAGGCCAGCACCTGTTTGCCTTCATACAAGGCAGTGCCTAACACTCCCAGCTTGTAGATCGGATCCGTATCCAGGCGTTTCATTTCCCGGGCGCCCTTGCCAAACATGCCAAACACCGAATCAGCAATGAACACATGCACCCACGAGTCGATCGAAATAAAACTGCGCAGCGGCACATGATAGGTCAGGTCACCTGTTTCCGAAGCCATATAGGTGGGAATATGGTAATACCCCATATCCCGCGCATCCATATCGATCACCAGCGGTTCAGCTGCTGGCTGCGGTCCATTCGGGTAATACCACAGATCAGCCAGATACAAATCACCCGCCGGGGTATACGATGTGGAAAGCGGCAGACAATGCTCCTTGAACGCCTTGTCGTTAATCGAGAAGGCCGCCCGTGAAGGCTTGTCCCGCTTCCTGGCTTCGGCGATAAAAGCCTTGATATAGTCTTCGTCAAAATAGAGATTGTCCCGATACACCAGACATGGTTCATGCGTCTGGGGAATGCGCGCGCCCTGCGGGAGTCTCCACTTCGCGGCTGGTGTACGGCGCCAGCAAATCGCGCTGGTGCAGCCACAACGGTTTATTGAGGATTCGTAGATCGCGTGCCCGTTCATTGAACGGCGGAACTACCTGAGAGGACTGGAGAATGATCTTTAACATGCCTGTCCGCCTACAAACTATTCTTCTCTAGCTGGACGATGCACATTTTTCCTGGCTCATCCTCTTGTGCCACTTCCTGCACATTGTGGTATTTTCCCCCGCTGGCCCACATCAGATATTCCTGCAAAAAACCGATAATGAAAAAGCACCGGTTCTGTGCCACACCTTCACTGCCTTGCTGTTCTTCGTTTTCCATGCGCCACAGCCAATATGCTTCCCGCTCTTCCACCTGCACCGGACGGGCAACCATCGTCGACAGTTTCTGCGCCAGCAATTGCAGCCCCACAAAAATACGTGCCTGGCTGGGAAGCATGCGGTAATTCGTTTCCGTCAATCCCATTTCCTTCCCTTCGGCGCGCAACAGGTGGTTGAAACCGGAACGCCCGGATCGCAGGGCGACGCCCTGTCCACCACGCTGTCCATATAATTCTTCCAATGCAGATTGAATATGTCCCACGCTTGCTGTATTTCCCCCGGTGATTGGACCATCGGCATATAAAATCTGGGCACGGTTAACCACGGCATTGACCCCCGCCTGTCCAATGATTTCCCTCGCCCCTTCCAACATCAAATGACCAAATTGGTCTGAGCACGGAAAAACTGCGGATATCAGGTGTCATACTTCTCCATTATTAGGCGTGTCCAGAAATTCTTTCACTTTTCCGACACAATCCACGCGGGTCATCCAGCATAATAAAATGCCCTGCGTTGGGATACCGTTCAATGCGTGCATGCGGCACGCCGTCTTTCAAATCTTTCCACTGACCAGGGTCAACAATGATATCCTTGTCACCATACATACCCATCACCGGAATTTTGATCTGTGCCCAGCAAGGGCCGCAAATCAGTTTTTCGCAGGGTGGCAATGCTCACCAGAAATAAATCCAGCGTCGTTTGCGACAGGTCGCGGTCCATCATGGCAGGGAATGCCGGGTCCTTACAGATCATCGGCGAGTAAACCTTGACCATGAACTTACGGAACAGGCCGAACATATGAAACAACACAAATGCGTTGATACGAAATCCCGCCAGCTTTAGCAGTAATGCCAGCGAAGATCCATCAATCGGGGAGCCAATCACAACCACTTTTTCAGTGCGCTGTGGATACTGAATGGCCATCGAAAGGCTGACCGTGCCCCCCATGCTGTGCCCCACAATCGGTGCACTGACGATGCCCAATCTGTCCATGAATTGATCCACCAGATTGACAAAGTCCTGTACCGCATAGGTTTCTCTTTTGCGGCCCGATTCGCCAAACCCCCAAAAATCGAGCGCATAGGTGCGGTATGACGACCCTAATACGGTCATGGTATTTTGCCATAAACCCCACGAGCCCAACCAGCCATGCAGCAAAATCACAGGCCGCCCCTTGCCGTAGACCTCGTAATGAACGATACCTTGATCCGTTGTTATGGAAGCCACATTCCCACCCTCCAGGCAGATTAAAGCGTGCCTGCGTCCATTTCTTCCTGAATGCTGAACAATAGCTCAAGCAAAACCTTTTTGACCATTTCCTTATCCGTGGCAACGCAGGGCAGGAATTTGACTTTCGGGTCCAGACGCAGTGCCACCCGCATGTCTTCCAGATCCCAGGCATCATCGCAGTCCTGCTTGTTGGCCGCCACCACATAGGGCGTAGGCGCATAAGCACGGAAGGTCTGCAAAATGCTGCGTGCTTCGCGGAAGGTTTCTGGCCGGTTGCTGTCCACCATCACAATAAAGCCCAGCATCCCTTCCGAAAGGATCTGCCACATGAAGTCAAACCGGCGCTGACCAGGTGTACCAAACAAATACAGCACCAGGTCTTCATCAACAGTGATCCGGCCAAAGTCCATCGCCACCGTGGTCTGCTCTTTGATTTTTTCAGCTTCTGCCGTAATTTTTTTCTCGGTAGAAACCACATCAATTTCACTCACGGACTGAATGAAAGCTGTTTTACCGGCGCTGAAAGGACCTGTCACTACAATTTTGACTGTCTGCATAATTATTAAACCCTGACTGTATGATTACAATGATCGAATACGCCCGATCAATTTCTTTACCAATGTCCTCTGCTCATCGCGATCAGAGGTGGGGAACATCCTGCCTGGTGTGGGGGCATCCTGCCCGACCGGGCGGATCACTTCAACAAGGCCTGCCTGCAATAAACCATACACCACCCGGCGAATTTCCAGATCGTTCATTTTGATCGTCTGGGCAATGCGCTGGATGCTGTTTTCGGGATTGACGTAAGAAACAACCTGCCATTCTTCTACACTCAGGTTGATATCGCGGATATTCGTCCCCGGTCGATCAGTGAACTTCAAGGCCATGTCCAGGCTGGGGATTTCTTCCTGCAACTGCTCCCATTCGCGCAGTTGGCGCGAACCTTCAATGATCAGATTTTCCAGATCAATCCGCACCGGGATCTTGCCATCCGGCGGGAGCACATCCTGCTCAAAACGAAAATACCCCTCCACCCAGGCAAACAATCGCTGTACCACACCAATAAAATATTGCTGCAGGCTGATCAGAATATCTTCCTGGGAAACATAACCGGCATTGATCAATAAAATACCCAATTCCTTGTCAGATACTTCGCCGGCACGTTGTTTGAGAATATTGTACTGGTTTCGGGTGATCTTGGAATTGCGATGCAGGATGGCTGGCAAGCTGACATCTTCCTTGCCGATCTGGGCGAATGCCAGTTTGCCTTCAAGGAAAGCAATGCGTGATACGCCCCCAGAACCTTCAACGACCAGGGTGCCTGTCTTTGCTGCCAGATTGACAAGATTTAACAATTGTGTGATCGTGAAATCTCGTAGATTTCCTTTTAACGCCATAAATGGTCGGCCCCGTGAAAATGAGATGTTTGAAAGGCTATGGAAGCATTATACATGCAAGCCAATATCCAGTCAATTCGGATTATTCTGTCCGCCCATAATTCTAAAACAGCCGGTCCAAAATCCGCCATAAGGATACTGTAAATTTCTTTCCGCTTTACAGGCATACCCTTGATCTGCCAACAGCGTTCTGGTATGTGTAAATCCGCCAACCCTTTCCCTCTGATCAATCATAAACCCTGCTTCCCTGATTAACTGATTGACGAATTGACTGATCCCCTGCCCTTTTCCATTGATATAATCAAGCACATACGATTTTTCACGACGAGGTAATCCTGTGCCCTATCAAAAAATCAAACTGATCTACAATCCTGTTGCCAATCATGGCAGAGCCTGGCCTGTCATCCCTGCCTTGCGCCCCATCACCGAAGCACACGGCCATGCATCCTGGGCAGGCACAGTTTACCCTCAACACGCATCCGAACTGGCCCAGCAAGCCGCCCGCGAAGGCTGCGACCTGGTCATCGCCATTGGCGGTGACGGCACCGTCCACGAAGTGGTCAACGGGTTGATGCAGCTCCCGGTAGAGAACCGCCCCACCCTCGGCGTGATCCCCATCGGCACCGGCAATGACTTCTCCTTCAGCATCGGCACCCCCACCGAGCCTGCTGACGCCCTGCGCAGGATCCTGGCTGGCGAACCGCACGCTGTGGACATCGGCAAGATCACCATGCCCGATGGACGCATTGAATACTTCTCCAATGCCGTCGGCATCGGTTTTGACGCCATCGTTGTCATCCATTCCCGCAGCGTGCCGGTTCTTCAGGGCTTTGCGGTTTACCTGATTGCCGTACTGCGCACCCTGATCTTCAACCACCATCCCTTCACACTTAAGATGAAAACAGAAACTGGCGAAGAAGAAAGCGCTTTGCTGATGCTCGCCATCTGCAACGGACAGCGGGAAGGTGGCGGATTCAACCTGGTGCCGGAAGGAAAAAGCAACGATGGCTGGCTTGACGCCGTCGCTTTGCACCGCGTCACACGAATCAAGCTCCTCTTTCGCACCCTGGTTCCCTTCCTTAAAGGAACACATCAAGGCTTGCCCCATGTTTCAATGAGCAAGTTCCGCAAACTTTCCATTCAATCCGACATTCCCCTCATCATCCACGTGGATGGTGAGATCTTTGCCGGTTTTGGCAGCGATGTGCGCCGTCTGAATTTTGAAATCCTCCCCGCTGCGCTGAACGCATCGTACTGACCCGGAGAGAACTCCCATGCCTGATCTCTTTCACACCCTGTATGGACAAGACCTCGGCTTCTTGAAGATCATTGCGACTGCCTGGGGACTGGAAATCGAAGCCCCGGACGCCGATACCGCCCTGCCAATCCTCGTGGCGGGCATGTCCAACCGCCTCCTCGCCCAGGAGATCATCGAAACCCTGCCAGATGCCGCCCGTCAGGCGGTATATGCCCTGCTCAACAACCAGGGCCAGCTCTCCTGGTCGCTGTTCTGCCGTCGTTTTGGCGAAGTACGCAACCTGGGCGCCGGAAAACGTGACCGCGAACGCCCAGACCTCAACCCCGCCTCCCCTGCTGAAGTACTCTGGTATCGCGGCTTGATTGGCCGGGCATTTTTCAACCTGCCCCCTGAACCGCAGGAATATGCCTACATCCCCAATGACCTGCTCGCCTTGCTGGAACCGCTGAGCATGGCTGACTCCCAGCCTTTTGGCAGCCCGGCCTTCAAACAAGACTATGCGCATATCATCCCTGCCAGCCTGCGCATCCTCGATGACGCCTGCACCCTGCTGGCTGCCCTGCGCAGCGGGCAGGCGCTGGTTGATGTGGAAAAATCGATGCTCGCCATCCCTGCCCCTGTTCTCACCAAACTTTGCCAGTCCGCAGGACTAATTGATGAAACACTGAATCCCGACACAGAACAACTGCGCCGATTCCTGGAAGCAGACCCCCTGCCTGCGATGGAAATGCTGGTCACCGCCTGGAAAAACAGCTCTGCTTTTAATGACCTGCGCTTCATCCCTGGTCTGGTCTTCGAAGGCGAATGGCAAAACGCCCCCCTCCAGACCCGTACCGCCATCCTCTCCATGCTGCAGCAGCTCCCCCAGGATGAATGGTGGAGCCTGTCCGCTTTTGTGCAAGCCATCTACGAACGCCAGCCAGACTTCCAGCGCCCGGCCGGAGATTATGACTCATGGTTCATCCGCCCCGCCGGTTCCGATGCCTATCTGCGCGGCTTCTCCTCCTGGGAGGAAGTTGACGGTGCCCTGTTGAAATTCATCATCTGCGGACCTCTGCATTGGCTCGGCATGGTCGACCTGGCTGCCCCGCAATCCGGTGCCGCCCCAACTGCCTTCCGACCCTCTCCATGGAGCGGCTTGCTCTGGCAAGGCTGCCCGACCCAACAACCGCCCGCACAAACCGGCAGCATCAAGATCAACCGCGACGGCCACATCCGCATCTCCCGCTATACAGACCGCGCCGCACGCTATCAAATTTCCCGCTTCTGTGACTGGGAAAATCTTAAAAATGATACCTACCATTTCCAGATCACTCCCGCCTCACTGGAAAACGCAGCCAAACAAGACTTGAAACCCGCTCATTTGCTGGCCTACCTTAATCGTCTTCCTGACATCCTCATCCCGCCTTCCTTTTTAAAAGCACTGAAACGTTGGGAACAACACGGCACCCAGGCCGCCCTGGAAAATGTCACCCTGCTGCGCGTCGCCTCTCCCGAGATGATCACCGCCCTGCAAAAATCCCCCGCCGCCCGTTTCATCAGCGAAGTGCTCAACCCTACCACCGCCTTAATTCAATCCGGTCAAATTGCCAAAGTCCGCGCCGCCCTGGTAGAAATGGGCTATCTGATAGATTGAATGCCCCACTCGAAAAGGCGAAGCAGAGAATATCGAATAGAAACGTGATGATTGGTGCGATGCCGCCCCCCTGCTTTGCAGGGACTTCGTCTATGGCTAACGATCCCTACACATGGGTGGTCATATCGTTTTAGTAAAACCCGCCCCCTGATCAACTGATCGACTGATTGACGGACGGACGAACCCGCCCCAAAGAGCGTTATAATTCCTGTATTGAATTCCCCCAAAACCCCATACCCGAGGTGAAAATGTCAACCAGATTGGATTGGATTCAGGAAGAAATCAACGGACTCAAGGAAGCCGGACTGTATAACCACATCCGCACCATGAGCTCCCCCCAGGGAGCCTGGCTCGTCGTCGACGGGAAAAAGGCCCTCAATTTCTGCTCAAACAATTATCTTGGCCTGGCCAATAATCCCCGCATGCGCAAAGCTGCCCAGGATGCCATCGATAAATACGGCGTCGGACCAGGCGCAGTGCGCACCATCGCCGGCACCATTGACCTGCATAAAGAACTGGAACGGCGCATCGCCGCCTTCAAAGGCGTTGAAGCCGCCATCACCTTCCAGTCCGGTTTCTGCGCCAATGGCGCCACCATCCCCGCCCTGGTCGGCAAGGAAGATGTCATCTTCTCCGACGAACTCAATCACGCCAGCATCATCGACGGCGCGCGCCTCTCCAGCGCCCGTATCGTGCGCTTTGCCCATGCCGATGCCGAAGACCTGAAAGCAAAGATCGAAGAAAACCAGGGCACGTACCGCCGCGCCCTTTGCATCACCGATGGCGTCTTCTCGATGGACGGCGACATGGCCCCGCTGGACGAGATCTACGCAGTTACCAGCCCGTATGATGTCATGCTCATGGTCGATGACGCCCACGGCGAAGGCGTGGTCGGCAAAGGCGGGCGCGGCATCGTCGATCATTTCAACCTGCACGGCAAAGTCGATGTCGAAATCGGCACCTTCTCCAAAGCCTTTGGCGTCATGGGCGGCATCGTCGCCGGCAACGCAGCCATCATCGAATGGCTCACCCAGCGCGGACGCCCCTTCCTCTTCTCCTCCGCCGCCCCCGCCGCAGATGTGGCCGCCTGCATCGCTGCCATCGACCTCCTCGAAGAATCCACCGAACTGGTCGACCGCCTGTGGGAGAACGGACGCTACTTCAAAGCCGAAATGCAAAAACTGGGTTTTGACACCGGCGTCAGCACCACCCCCATTACCCCCGTCATCCTCGGTGAAGCCGCTCTGGCTCACCAGTTCAGCCGCGAACTATACGAAATGGGCATCTTTGCCACCGCCCTGGGCTTCCCCACCGTCCCGCGCGGCAAGGCCCGCATCCGCGTCATGCTCTCCGCCGCCCACTCCCGCGAAGACCTCGACCAGGCCCTGGCAGCCTTCGCCACCGTTGGCCGCAAGCTGAACGTGATCAAGTAACCTCCATAACGTACACTGAGCTTGTCGAAGTGTGCATATTCCCTGAAACACACAACGCCGGCCCATCACGAGCCGGCGTTTTTTATATCGCCCTCTTCAATTTCCCACTCACGCGCAATCACCAAATTCCTCCCTCAATTTGCGATACTGCTGCAAATTGAGGGAGGATAGGAGAGGTGCCTTTTTCCCCACGAATTCATCGTTACCTTGAAATCCGCACGGCAACGGCATCACGATGTTTCTGCAATCATAAATTCTACATTTTCCATTGTATTTAAAAGGGGCCGCCGGACGCGTACGTCCGGCGGCAACACAACCATAAACATCGGATTTACCGTTTTGTGCCGGTGGTTAGGGGAGGACGCACCGACCGGATCCATCCAACGAAGCATCTTTTTATACCAATAAAGTGAGTGCAAGATGCTTATAGATATTATATATCCAATTTATCCGAATTAACATTAAAAACAGTTAAGAATTGTCACCATCTTTATCAAATCAACATGCTTTTCTCGCTGCTCTCAACCTCGATATTCACAAACACGATAAAAAACCATCTATAATAATAACAATTCCGGACATCCACCCGTCAGGAGAGCGTCCGTTACCTGCCCTCCAAAAAGAAGGGAGCGTTTCATGAAATCACTGCAAGAATTGATAAACGAATATCAGAACAGCAATAGAAACAGGAAAGATATTCAAAAAGCATATCAGGGATTGATGGCATACATCATGTCCTTGAGAACACATTTCATGAATAAATACCCGGATCATTTCGTATCGGGCAGCATTTACCAGGGCTATATGGACATGTCCTATTTCTCCTTCGTGCCTGAATCCCTGAAGCATCGAAAAATAAAACCTGCCATCGTTTTTGTTCACGACGAGTTGAGATTTGAAATCTGGTTAGCGGCCAATAACAAGCAGGTGCAATCAAAATACTGGAAGATCATCAAGGAAAGCGGCTGGGATCAATATCCCATCGTATCCACCATCCAGGGCGCGGATTCGATCATCGGCCACGTTCTCGTTGAAAACCCGGATTTTGACGATCTGGATGCCTTAACCTCACAAATCGAAACCGGAGTACTGGAATTCATTGACCATGTAGAAAAATTCCTGGTTACGGTCGAAACCAGCGCCAAATGAGAAACACCTCGCCCCGGCAAAAAGGCACAAATTTTCAGGCTTTGTATATGCTCTCCATCCCCTTTGCGCCAATCTATGCTATCATTCAGGCATAGGGAAACGTATGAAAAATCGCAAACAACTCTTGTTTTATATCCTCCTCAATATCATCGTCTCGGCAGCTACCACCCTGCTGGTGCTGTGGATTTGGGACAAACCCAACCGCAGCAGAAGCCATCGAGGCGCCCCCGGTTTCCTCCTACCTGCTAGGTAATAACAGCCTGCCGAGCCGGTTGGCACCCCCATCCCCCTCAATCAGGAAGTGATCCGCATCAAAAACATCTTCGGTGCTGGTGATGTGCAGAACGAAATGGTCGAACTGGTGCGTGTCGGTGATGGCGATGTCTACCTGACCGGCTGGCAGCTCAAAGATGAGGACGGCAATACATATACCTTCCCGAATGGCCTGATCATGTTTGCCGGTGCCGGGTTCAATGTATACACGCGTATCAGCAACAGTGAATCCGTGATCGAAGGCTATTGGAAATCCTCCGAAGCCATCTGGCAGCCCGGCGAAACCGCCACCCTGGTGGATGCCCAGGGAAATGTGCGTGCCACATATACCATCCCGTAAACTCAACCCCACAGGAAAGCAGACTTCTTATGTCACAGGCTCTTTACAGAAAATGGCGGCCCCAAAAATGGGATCAGCTCGTCGGTCAGGAACATATCGTCACCACCTTGCAAAATGCCGTACGCACCGAACGGGTAGGACACGCCTACCTGTTTGCCGGGCCGCGCGGCACAGGTAAAACCTCTTCCGCCCGACTGCTGGCCAAAGCCGTCAACTGCCTGCACGATGACCTCGGCACCCGCCCCTGCGATGAATGCCAAAATTGCCAGGCCATCGACAGCGGCAGCTTCCTTGACTCTGATCGAGATCGACGCCGCTTCCAATACCAGCGTGGATGACATCCGCGACCTGCGTGACAAGATCAACTTCTCCCCCAGTCAGGGCCGCTTTAAAGTCTACATCATTGACGAAGTCCACATGCTCTCCACGGCGGCCTTCAACGCTCTGCTGAAGACCCTCGAGGAACCCCCTGCCCCACGCCATTTTCATTCTGGCGACCACCGAAATCCACAAAATCCCGGCTACCGTGCTTTCACGCTGCCAGCGGCACGAATTCCGCCGCATCCCCGTCAGTGAGATCGTCTCTCAATTACAAGACTATTGCCGAAGTGGAAGGTTTCCTGGCCAGCGAAGATGCCCTGCTGGCAATCGCCCGCCAATCTACCGGTGCCATGCGTGACGCCATCTCCCTCCTCGACCAGCTTGCCTCAACCGGCGAGAAGATCACCCTTGAAAATGCCCAGCATGTCCTCGGTACAGCCACAGATGAATCTGTCCTTGAACTGGTGGACGCCATTCTGCAAAAAGACCCCGCTGCCGGGCTGGATTGCCTGCACAAAGCCCTGGATCGCGGCAGTGATGCCCGCCAGTACGCCCGTCAGGTGGTCGATTACCTGCGCGATCTATTGCTGATCAAGCTCAACAACGCCAAACAGATTGACGCCACCGCCGACATGCTGGCCCGCATGAAACAGCATGCCAGTGCCTTCAACCACAGCGATCTGATCGAGACGATCAACGCATTCAACCAGTCCGCCAGTGATCTGCGCTCTGCCTGGCAGCCCAGCCTGCCTCTTGAACTGGCCCTTGCGAGCGCCATGACCCTGCCGGATACCGCTCCCGCGCCAGATGCATTTGAGAAACCGGCCGCAGCAGTACAGCCAGCGCAAAAAGCCTAAACCCTCCAAACCAGTAGATCAAGACCCCACCAGAGCCAACCTTTACCCCCGAGGCTGAAGAACAGGACGCCCCGCCGACGAGCCGCCTCAACCGCCCAGAAAACCCCGCAGGCAAAGCCGGTAACAGCTGCACCGCCGTCTGCGCAGACCCAGAATGAACGAAGAATCTGTCCCGGTGAAAATGTCCCTTCAAGTGAAATTGACCTGAATACGATCAAGAAAAACTGGCGCAACATTCGCAGTCTGGTCAGAGAACACAGCAAACCCGCCGAAGCCCTGCTCAATTCCTGTAAGCTGATCACCGTCAGAAAAGGCGTGCTCATTCTGGGTTTTGCAACCCCTGTTCTCGAATCAAAGATGGGCACCCCGGAAAACCTGGAACTGACCCGCAACGCCATTGCCCACTTGCTGGGCATCGAAGTTCCCATCACTACCGTGGTCACCAAAGGACAACTCCGGCGAACTCCCCCCTGATCTTGATCTGGACGCTGATGGCCTGGTCAGCACAGCCCTCAACCTGGGCGGCAAGATCGTCAGCCAGGATTAAATAACAGTGTACGGAAAACCGACCACTTCAGTGGTTACCTTATGAAAATAATAACGACTAAAGTCGTTACTACAATCAAACCTTTACAGAAAAGAGGTAAATCATGGCAAAAGGATATGGAAAAATGCCCGGTGGCAAGAAAAACCAGGGCGGTATGATGGGCCAATTACAGGCCATGCAGCAGCAAATGGAAATGATCCAGGCCCAACTGGCCGAAGAAACCGTCACCGCTTCCGCGGGCGGCGGCGTCGTCAAAGTCACCATGACCGGACAACAGCACTGCCGCGCCGTTGAAATTGACCCGGCTCTGTTGGAAGATGGTGACGTGGAAATGCTGCAAGACCTGGTCGTCTCAGCCGTCAATCTGGCCCAGGAAAAAGCCACCCAACTGGCGAACGAACGCATGGGCCCCGTTACTGGCGGCCTGTCCGGCATGATCCCCGGGCTATAAACCGCCATTATGGCAATCTTACCCGCCCCCCTGCAAGACCTGATCAACGCTCTGGAGCGTCTGCCCGGCATCGGCCCCAAAACGGCCTCCCGGCTGGCCTTCTTCCTGCTGCGCGCCCCGGATGATCTCTCACAACAGCTTGCCGAAGCCCTGCAGCAATTGAAACAGGAAACCGGCTTTTGCTCCATCTGTCATAACATCACCCTTTCCAGCCAGCCAGAATGTGAAATGTGTACCAACGAAAAACGAGATGCCAGCCTGATCTGTGTCGTCGAAGAACCTCTGGATATGCTCGCCATGGAACGCACAGATGGCTTCATGGGCCGCTATCACGTCCTGGATGGCGTCATATCGCCCATTGAAGGCGTTGGCCCGGATGACCTCAACGTCCAGTCTCTTGTCAAGCGCATCGCTGATGGCGGCATCAAGGAAGTCATCATCGCCACGAACCCCAGCATGGAAGGCGACGCCACAGCCCTGTACCTGCGCCGCCAGCTCTCCCCGTACGGTGTGCGCATCACCCGTCTCGCCCGCGGTCTGCCCGTTGGCGGCGACCTCGAATACGCCGATCAAAACACCCTCCTGCGGGCATTGGCTGGCAGACAGGAAATGTAAAATATAATAATCCGCTCACTGCAAAAATAGTGAGCGGGTAATTTTCTTTTCCATTACGTTTTATCAATCCCAATACCGTCTATCAAGATATGGCAAAAAATTGCCGCCGTATCCCCGACAGGCTTTACACAGGCTGGGCGGGGCGCAGAAACGCCTCCGGTGAGATCAACTGATATCGCGCCGGGGCAAGCAGCACATTCTTCCACGCCTCACTCATCGAATCCCCGGTCAACTCGGGAGACGTCACCCGTTCTTTCAATTCCTTGTTCGCCCCCGGAATAACATGCAGATGAATATATTCATCACAGCCATATTCCCCGGCCTGTACCATTTCCACCCCAGCAAAGTCTGCCGCATCAACTGATAAAATGGCTCAAAATACAGGCTCTCAAAGGGCTCCACTTTTATCGGGCAATCATCCTCTGCAAGTAAGCGATCATAGATAATCGCCCTGGCAGGAATATATTTGTTATTCGTCCGGTAATCCTCTGTATACTTCCATTCAATCATCACCAGCACATTCTTTCCATCCATCTTTTTCCCCACCATGACCGCATCAATCGAGGTTGCATTCGCCCCCCTATTATGTGATTTCTCTCCCAGATAGTTACGGGCGCCAACCACTTCAAACTCAACAAACCATCGTCCATACACCATATCAGCTCCACAGCATCCGTAATTTCAGGATGAACAGCCTTCAAAACCGCCGTTGCAACATCTTTCCTTTGGCGCATGAAATACAAGATGATTGAGACAAGCAATCTGCGAAGAAAGCAAATGCCCAGTCGGCAATGTTCCCACCAATCTCCCCACCAGACAATCTCGTTACGATGAAAATAGGCAAGCGCATCTCTTCGCGAATCCCGTCCCACAAATTCAACATGGGATCACTGTAGAACAAATCCGTGGAGCGTTCACTGAAACACCCCCCCACCAGGATCACCGAAAACTGTCATCTCTGAACCCAACAACTTTTTTTCGCTGATCTTCTCTGTAACTCATTGTCCCTCCTTGATAAAACTAATTGTAGTAACAACTTCAGTCGTTACCGCCCGCAGGCTGAACACCTGCGGGCGGCTCAAACGACTGTACAAACCTATTCCCGTTAAATGCCGGCACTTCGCGCACCCGGCTGCCGTCTCGTATCTGATAATACGGCGCCCAGGCCACGCCAAACATCTCTACAAAAATATCCTTCTTGTACGGGTTCAGCGGCACTTCGGAAACATCACTGGCGATTTCTGCCCATTTATCTTTTGCATCCTCAATTGCCGCATCCTGTTCAGCTTCGAGCGCGTCCAGTTGTTTCTTCATCGCCGCCAACTCTTCCTCTTCCTGCTCGAAATCATCTTTGGCTTGCTGCGTCATGCGCCGCTTGGTGAGCGAAGAGGAGACACTGCGCCGCCGCTCGGTTGCCGAGCATGCTCAGCAGCAACTCGCCATGCGTACCCAGTTCCTCCATCCTGCGTTGGCCAATCTCATCCTCAGCCTCTTTCACTTCCAGTTCCTGCCGGCGCACTTTGGCTTCCAGCGCGTCCAGCTTCTTGTCAAAAGCAGTTTCGAGTTTGTCCACCTCAGCTTCCAGCTTCTCCCGGGCAGCTTTGCTGCACATCTCACGAAATTCCGCCGAAGACACATCTGGTCCGGCATACACTTTCAAAGCCGTATTCGCCCTCACTCGAACTGCACCATTGCGATACACCCAGTCAACGAACTCGCTTTCCATCGACTTGACACCCTTGGCTTCGCTCAACCAACCCGGCAGCATATCAAAACTGGCATTGGGCTGCGGCTGACGGTGCATATCTCCGGCATCCTGTGCCCGCCAGGGATGGTCTTCCCAACGGATCACTCGTCCGCCCATATCCTCTACCAACGCAGCGATAGTGGCCTCATGCTCCACGCCATATTTCTGGGAATAATAACGCACCTCTGCCTGAGCCAACAAAGCCGGACGATACACCAGTCCCTCCACCTGCGGCGGTCCTTCCAGGCTCAACCGCGCAGCCTCCGCAGCCGCATCCGCGTCCAGCGTGCTGGGCAGGAAATACTCCTCCAACCCCGATGGCAGCACAGGCCGCACATTTGTAGTCGCTGCCGCCGCCTTCTTCGGTTTTGCCGTCGCTTTCGGCGTACTCGTGCTCTTCGCAGATGGCGCTTTTGCCCCACCTTCTTCACGCAATTCGGCATGCACCAACTTGTTCAACGCAGGAACCTGGGTACGGGTTAATGGGCCAGCCAGATAATTCATTACCCAGCGTGTGCTGAACAACTGCGGACCGCTGCTGTGCACATTGTGCATCAGGAAGACGCGTTTCTGCAATCCAGAGATCAACTTGTCAATCGTCTTCAAATCAATCCCGCCACCGGCACTCTGCAAGCCATCCATCAGACGTTCCTTGTCACGCTCGGTCTGCAAGCGGCCAATCACCCACGTGCCGATATTGGACAAAGCCTTATAATCCAGGTCAACCGGGTTCTGAGTCGCCAGCAGCATGCCCACGCCAAAAGCGCGCGCCTGCTTCAACATGCGCAGCATGATCGTCCTTGAAGGCGGATTTGCTACCGGCGGCAGATACCCCATGATCTCATCAAAATACACCAGCGCCCGCAGCCCGCCTGTTCCCCGCTGCGCCCGCATCCACGTCTCAATCGACGAAAACAACAGCGTCACAAAGAACATGCGCTCGGCCTCGCTCAAATGGGCCAGATAAAAAATACTGTGCCGTGGGCGGCCGTCTTCTGCATATAAGATCTGTTCAATATCCAGGGACTGCCCCTCCAGCCAGCTTTGGAAAGAAGGTGAAGCCAGGAAATTGTTCAACAGCATCGCCAGATCAAAACGTTCCTTCTCCGGGAAGAAACTCTCCAGCGGGAAAGCCCCCAATCGTTCCATCGGTGGCTGCTGCACCTGCATGATCAACTGCGTTAAATCCAGCGACTGGCCGCTGCTCCAGGCAGTCTCAATAATATTCGACAGCAAAATATGCTCCCGAGACCGCAGCGGATCAATATCATTCATCCCGATCAGAGCTAACAGCCCCGTCACCGTGCTGGAAATGCGCTCGCGAAGCACCTCGGCGTTCTCTTCCCAACCCAGCTCCGGCAAGGCAAACGAAGAAAGAATATTCACCGGCAAGCCGGAAGTCGAACCGGGCGTATACACCGCAAACTCTGCTGCTGCCTTCAACGCCAGCAAGTCATCATGACCCAGCCCCCAATCCGCCAGACCATTCTTCCACAAGGCGGCCTTCTTTACAGCCAGTGCCCCCATATCCACCCCATCACGGCGGGCCTCATCCGGGTCCAGCCACGGCTCAAAATCATCTGGCAAAAGGTCAGGGAAATGGAGCAACAAATTGGTCAGGTCACCCTTCGGGTCGATCACAATCGCCGGAATGCCCTGCAAAGCCGCCTCTTCCAGCAGCCCCACGCACATCCCCGTTTTGCCTGAACCCGTCATCCCGGTCACCATGCCATGCGTCGTCAAATGAGAAGGCTTGTAGAACATCTCCTCATCCGTAACCTCTCCGGACTTGGGATCAAAAATTTTTCCCAAATAGAATTTTGAACTCTTCGTCTTCGCCATACCTGACACTCCTTTTCTGTGCCTACGTTTCCCGCCAAACAGGATCCACCAACCACAGATTTCAACTTCTCAAAGAATAATAATTGAATAGTACTCCCCTCTATTATAGAACAGACTGCAAAAAAGAAGCCTGATTTAATCCAATTCAACGGAAAATAGCAATATCAACACACACCTTGACGATACCCCCTGCATCCCTTATAATGAGGGCCGGTTAAACGATTGCGGGGTAGAGCAGTGGCAGCTCGTCGGGCTCATAACCCGGAGGTCAGTGGTTCGAATCCACTCCCCGCTACTAAAAAGATCCGTCCAAAAGGGCGGATTCTTATTTTCATAGCAATTCGATCACCATCGAGGTGTACATCCACTGCATCTACGAAAAATAATTCTCGATGAATTATTATGAACCAGCGAAGTTTGGCCAATATTTTAGGACATTAATCGTGCCCTCTTTTCTCAAGAAGTCCATAACGGTAGCGAATCAGCAATCCTATTTCACCCAAACCGGATTACTGATCAGGCGCATTGTTGTATAATCGCGCCATTCAATCCCGGGATGCTGCGGGTTTTTGTAAACCTGATGAAGCTCTACACGGTAATAGCCAATCTCTGCGGGTTGATTATCAACCACCGTCTGTTTCGTCCAATTGCCATTTTCAGGTTCAATCAGAGCTGTTTCAAACAACAATCCATCGCGGAAAACAAAAAGGCGCAGTGGTTCATCACTTTTTATTTGCAATTCAAGACTTACAGGTTCCCCCTCCGTCTTTATACTTTCCCCCATCTGTACGACCTGACCCTTCGCATTTCTCGCAGTAAAACGGAGTTCCGGCCCCCTGCTGATATACACTCTTCCTGACCGCAAACCTGCAATGATCCCAGCCTCACTCAAGTCGTCTGCATAAACCCAGGTAACCACCTGATTGAGGCGATCTGTTCCCGTAAATGGATCGTGGCTGTCTGTACCGCCGACCCCAATAATCCGATAACCTTGAGTTCAATAATAGATCCCATAAGCCGGGCTGGAAATTATTATTTGCACCCTCCAAATTATGATAAATCTCCATCATATCCGCCCGTTCCCATTGAAAATCAAAGGATCGCCAGGCAAGATCACTGCTGAAAGGATGGTTAACACAAAATAGTCCTTGTTGAGCATGTACAGCATCGGCTGCCTGATTCATACTCCAATCAGGACGATCCACGTATACATCTACCCACTCATCAAGACCATGTAGATTTGCGTGACCTTGATGGCTGGTAATTTCCAACGATCTGATCAAAGCAATGGAACGCTGCTGTTTCAATTTTGCCAGCTTCCACCATTGGCTGTTAGTAAAGTGATCCGTAAGGCTGAGAAAATCCAGGCCGGTATCAACAGCCGCTTGAACAACAGTAGCAACAGGATACTTGCCATCACTCTCAGTAGAATGGCAATGTAATTCTCCTTTATACCATCCCGGCTCAGATCGCAAGACAACCCCTTCCGGATAATCCAATTGCACCGCAGGTTGTACAGTGTCAAATTCTGCATAAACAACCAATCGGCAATCAACTTCTTCACCTAATCGCTCAATGTCAATCTGTGCCCGCCATTCCCCCGCTGATATTGCTCCCGGAATACCGCCTTCGCTGGCCTGGTCCGGACTAACCCATAGCTCCAAGGCAATATCTCCCTTACCACCTGGGTTCATTCGATTGCCGCGAAACCCATTGGGATCATGGAGTGAAACAAATAGCTGTGCAAGTTTTTCTTTGTGAAAAGACAAAACAAGACCCACCTTACTTGCTTTTGGTGGAACAATCACAGAAAAATCTATATAATGAATGCGGGGGTTTACAGAGATGTGTTTCGTCTCATCAAGTAATATGGAACAGTTCTCTTTTCGAACACACGGAAATAAATCATCGGAAGAATTTGCCATTTTCCACTCCAAACTATTTTCAAATGTAGCAGGGGCAGAATACCCTAACAGGTACTCTGCCCCTTCAAATAAATAAGATTTACCCTAAAGGTTTAGGGGAGGATCAGTGTACCATCTTCACGAGCAATATCGATTAACTCTTGCAAATCAATCTGCAACTGATCCAATACGGATTGCACATCTTCTTGATTTAATACAACCCGGTCAGCAGCAGGCCTCTCAATAGAAACGTATTGAGGAATATTGATCATTGCACAGGGGGTCTTGAATATGAACTGAGCTCCTTCAACTGATGTTTCCCAGGATGGATTCGCTTTATAGAATTCCTTAACTTCGGGAAGTTCAGCAACACTCAACCGAGTGGGCAAATAGCCAGTGTTCATATGCCATTCCGCTGACTTTTCGGCACTGGTTAACCAATTCACAAAATCCCAGGCAGCTTCTTTTTGTTCAGGCGTAGCCTTGGAAGAAACCGCAATATTCCCGCCACCACCCAACCATGCCTGGCCACCTGGGCCAGCAGGCAACAACGAAAAGCCCCAATCGAAATCAACCGTTTCACCCACTCGGTTTTGAATGGCAATCGAACCAGAATACATGGCAACTTTACCCTGGATAAACTCGATAGCAGCCTGATTAAACGGTCCTTTCAAGTTGGCAGGCACCAATGCATTGTGAACATAGTTGAGGTCTTGCAAGTACTGAAATGCTGCAACACCAGCATCACTGTTCACGGTAATATCGCAGTTATCGTTACTAATCGACTCACCAAAAGAAAGGAAGAACTCATGTGAACGACGGTAGACATAACTCCCATAAATATCATCGCCCAAGGCATTGATTTGCTCAACATATTCAGCGTATTCTTCCCATGTTTGCGGAGGACGTTCTGGATCTAAACCTGCCTGACGGAAAAGATCTTTGTTGTAATACAGACCCTGGTAACTCCGATTGAACGGTAACGCATAAACCACACCGTCATAGGTAAGATCACCTAGCAAGCCTGGCGTGAAATCGTTCATATCTTCTTCGCTGGCCAAATTTGCAATTGGCTCCAAGATACCAGCTTGAGAGAAGAAAGGTACCGCTTTATAGTCCATCAAAGTAACAGGTGGGAAATTTCCGCCTACCACAGCGGCAATTTGTTTTTCCAGGAGAGGCTCATAATCGCCCATATTTACTTCTACAATTACCACCTCATCCTGGCTATTGTTATATTCCTCAACCATTTGCTTCACTCGTTCGCCCAAATCGCCACCTAGCATCGTCCAGAACTCTAATTCTATTGGTTCTTTCTTGTCAGATGCAGCCGGTTGTTCAGGCTCAGGTGCTGTATCAACCTGAACCTCTTCCGCACTATCGGATTCGGTTGTGACCTCTGCCGCAGGAGCTGGGCTACTGCAAGCCGTCAAAACGAGACTAAGAGCAATCAAAAGAGCAAACAACTTGGTAACAGTCTTCATTAACGATCTCCTTTTTAGAATTAGACTAAATGAACATCTTTTTGACATTTCAAACATAGGTATCAAAACAAAAACTTTTGAGTTCATCCTCCTTTCTTATGCATGCAACCCAGTTCTGGATATTCCTTCCACGAAATAGCGTTGAGCAACACCAAACAAAACCATGATTGGGGAAATTACGATTACAGTTGCTGCCATTAAGATACTGCCATTGGGAACCACCTTCTGAACCTGCACGCATTGCAACCAGACCAAGCGGCAGAACGCGCATACTATCCGAACTGGTCATGATCAACGCCCAGAAATAATCATTCCATCGCCAGTTGAATACCAGTAACGCAAGGGTGATAATCATTGGGATAGAAAGAGGGATCATCACGTGTCGGAGAATTCTCAGATGACCTGCACCGTCAAGCACTGCGGCATCGACAAGATCATCTGGAACTGCCAAAAATGCCTGGCGGATCAGGAATGTTCCAAAAGCTGTCGCAGCATTTGGAAGAATTAATGCCCAGTAGGTATTTATCATTTTTAGATCTGAAAGGACAACATAATTCGGGATGACCGTAACTTGCCTTGGGATCATCAAAACAGCTAAGAACAATACAAATATCAGGTCTCGGCCAGGGAATTTTACGCGCGTAAAAGCATAGGCACACAAGCAAGCATTAGTCACCTGAAGAACCATGCCGCTAATACTAACGATCAAGCTATTTACTAGATACTTATCAAAAGGAGCTGCATTCCAGGCATCAATGTAATTTCTCCAAGAAGGTGGGTTAGGAATCCATTGCGGCGGAAATGTATAAACCGCTTTCAAATCCGGCTTCAGGCTGGTTGAAATCATCCAGGCAAAGGGAATAATTACAATGATCGAAATTCCGATTAACAAGATAACAGAGCTGATTTTAATGATGGATCTTTGCCAGATCGTGTAAAAGGCGAAGGAATTTTTAATACAGACATAGTAACTCTCTCCGTAAATTTCTTGGTGTTTATTGGTAATGCACCCAACGCTTCGAAAGACGCAACTGAAAAATTGTTACCGTTAACAAGATAATAAAGAGTACTGTTGATATAGACGCGGAATACCCAGCCCGAAAACTGACAAATGCTTCCGTATAGATTGCATAATTGATCACTTTCGTGGCGTCTACTGGCCCACCTTGTGTCATCACTGCCACTTGATCAAAGACCTGGAAAGCTCCCAACAAAGAAGTTACGATTAAAAAGAAAGTGGTAGGTGAAAGCAGCGGCAGGGTAATATAAAAAAAGGTTTTTATCCTGTTTGCTCCATCGAGTTGAGCCGCCTCATAATATTCATGCGGAATATTGGTTAATCCTCCCAGAAAAATTACCATCGCGTATCCACTCTGACGCCAGGAGTTCATAATAAGCAAAGCAGGCATAGCCCAATTCACATCTGTTAGCCATCGCGGACCATCAATTCCAAACCATGAAAGGCCAATATTTATCAGGCCATAACTAGGATCAAACATCCAAATCCATAGCACTGCCACAGCTGCCGTTGTAGTCACATATGGAGAGAAAATTATCGTGCGGAATAAACCTCTTCCCGGAATTTTTTGGTTTAATAAAAGCGCAAAAATCAATCCCAAAATTAAGGAAATCACA
>CAVWEE010000023.1:0-216529 GCA_963753895.1 uncultured Chloroflexia bacterium
CTTGCTTGTTTTTTCCGGCTGTGGTTTATTCCGTTCCTCTCGCCGGCGTTGATAAGCAAGTTAAATTCAGGAAAAGCTCTTCTTCCCCCCTTGCAACCGGCGCAGCGCGGCCTTTGCTTCGGCATTGCGAGCGTCCAGTTCCAGCACCTTGCCCAGGCAAAAGCGTACCTGCTCTTCATCCTCAACACATTTTGAAAGCCCCAGCCAGGCGGTCACATCCCTCCGGGTCTTCTTTCACACACGCCGCCAGGATCCGTTTGGCTTCCTCCGCATTTCCCAATCGCAAATACGAGACTGCTCGTTTTACCAGTTGGTCTTTTAATATTTGTCATTCCCCGAAACCCTCGCCCCTTGCCGTGGTTACACATGATCAATTAATAAAACAGATGGTTCAAAGTATAGGACAGAAAGAAAATCATGACAATCCGCAACCCTCTACACCGTTGCAACGTTTATACCGGCAGATCATCCAACTGAGTAGAACTATCATATTTTCCAACGTATTCTCCTTGTATAAATAAGTTAGTTGAATAGTAGAACAAGACAATACCCAAGAGAGATCTAATGGCGTAGAATCTCTCGTAGAAGCTGAGGTCGACGTTGTTCTCCTTGAGGAGAGCCTCGGAAAAAGACTGTCGCCTCAGCTCTACGAGAGGTCTCGAATAAGCAGGTTGCAGTCTAAGCTGCGCATGACGCACAAGGCTGAGGGTCTCGTAGTTAGCTGAGGTCATGCCTCACTTCACACAAACTAGTCGAAAGGAGCGTGAAATGTACTACTGTGGAATTGATATTGCCAAACGAAAACATTCAGCGATGCTGTTGGATGAGAAAGGCTGAGACTCGTGCAAGCAGGACTTCACCTTCGGCAATCACCGAGAGGGCTTTGACAAACTGCTGGCAGCACTGGCACCATTCAGTGGAGAGGTATCGTAGCGATGGAAGCTACAGGGCATTATTGGCTGGCGTTATATGAATGACCTGGCAGCAGCTAGACTATCCTGTGGTAGTGCTCAATCCACTCCAGGTGCACTGCCTATCGACGCAGTGGTGATTCGCAAGCATCAAGAATGACCGCATAGATGCCTTCTGGATCGCGGATTATTTCCGCATCTCCAACTGCCAGGCCACCGATCGGCAGCTGCCTGAATTGTTGCAATTGCGTGAATTGTCCCGTTTCCGTTTGCGCTTACGGAGCAGATTGGCGATTGCAAACGCAAGGTCATATCGATCCTGGATCGGGTTTTTCCCGAATACGAGACCCTCTTCTCCAATGTATTCCTGACAACTCTCTCGCCAGTGTTGTCTCAGGAAGCCATCACCGCTCAGGAAATCGCCGACTTCGATCTGGCTGAACTCGCCCAGATCTCTCCGTGCCAGTCGAGGCCATTTCGGCCAAGATAAGGCGCAAGCGATCATCGAACATGCCCGCCAATCTCAGTGGGCGTCAATCTTTCTTGCCGATTCAGCTCGCCTCCAGATCCAATGTTTACTCGCATCAACTCGATCTGCTGGAACAGCAATGCGATCAAATTGATCAGGCCATTGAAGCGCTGATGGACCAAATACCCCAGCACATTACTTCGATCCCTGGCGTGGGCCCGTCACTGGTGCAGCCATCCTGGCTGAGATCGGGGATGTCCAGCGCTTTGAGTCCAGAAAAACTGGTTGCCTATGCTGGCATTGACGCTACTGTCTATCAATCTGGAACTTTGAAGCCGCTGAAGCTCACATGAGCAAACGTGGTTCGCCTTTTCTCCGCCTCGCCATCTGGCAGGCTGCCACATGGCTGCTATTTATGACCCGCAACTCAAAGCGTATTACCAGCACAAAAAGGCTGAAGGCAAACATCACGGTATTGCCATTGGTGCCGTTGCCAGAAAGCTCTTGCCAGGATCTACATCATTCTGAAGGAGAATCGTCCTTACGAAATTAGGTATTGAGATTGTTAATGTTCTACCTTGACTTCTAATAGCAGGTCTTTGTTTATCAAAATGCAAAACGCTAGTTGATTACCCTTATCATAACAACAATGACTGACATCTAGTGTCAGTCATTGTTATAATAAAATGATATCTTTTGAACCTGGAGGAACCATGCGCGCAGACCGGTTGCTGTCCTTAATGATGTTGTTACAAACCCGCCGACAAATGACGGCGGAAGAACTGGCCGTTGAGTTGGAAGTATCAAAACGAACGATTTATCGCGACATCGAAGCCTTAAGTATCGCTGGCGTGCCGGTTTATGCTAATCGGGGACCTGGGGGTGGATACGCCCTATTGGATAGTTACCGCACCTCCCTGACGGGTTAAATGAGAATGAGATTCAGGCGCTTTTCATACTGACAATTCCCAGCCCTATCTCCGATCTAGGTGTAAGCCAGCAACTTAAAGCCGCCATTCTGAAATTGACCAGCTCATTCACGAATGAACATTACGAACACACTGATTTCCTGCGCCAACGCTTGCATCTGGATGCGGCAAGTTGGTTTCAAACCGAAGAGCCAGTGCCACATCTAAGAATCATCCAGGAGGCCACCTGGCAAGATCGCCAATTAGATCTTTCGTACCGCCGCCGCAACGGCATGATAAGCGAACAGATTGTTTCACCATATGGACTGGTGGCCAAGGCGAGCGTATGGTATTTGGTCGCAGCTACTGACAAGGGCATGCGCGTATATCGCGTATCGCGAGTGGAATCCGCGCAAATGACCCAGGCACATTTTGTTCGAACGCAAGATTTCGAATTGGCGAAGTTCTGGACAGATTGGGTAATCGAGTACCAGGCCAGTTTGCCAAAATATCCTGTCATCCTACGCGTTGCGCCAGACCTGATTCCCATTTTGCCTTCTATTTTGGGCGATGACATCCAGGTGCATATTGAACAAGCCCAACCAGACTCGGAAGGTTGGCGGGTAGTGAAACATACTTTTGAAAGGATTGAGGAAGCCCAAACATATGTGTTGGGAATGGGCGCATCCGTTGATATCATTGCCCCTGAAGAGTTACGTACCAACGTTTTGAAATTAGCCACAGATGTTGTAGCACATTATTCTCAACGCCCTACCCGCCAACAGTAATCCCCCCTCCTCACCACGCCCGTGGGATCATTTCGCCATTTTGATGTCCGCCAATTGGTGGACTACAGCTGCGTCTGCTCCATTTTTCACTTCGACTTGAAATGAACGTCCTTCAACATAAGGCCTTGCATCCTCGATCGCCTGCTGTATCGCCGCAGGCAAGTCAGCCTGGCGGGCCGCCTCGACAGCTTTATTCCCATATACAAAGGTCACCTTGAAAAAGGCTGCATTGGGTGAGCAATACAGGATGGTGCGCTTCTTCTGCTTCAGAACCAGCGTCCAGCCAGATTTCTGGCTGTAGAATTTCCATTCCTGGGTCAATGGAGGATAACGATCCCCCAATTCCTGCAATATTTGCTTCAAAAGGACATACGCCGGGCCTAATGCTTCCGCCAAATCAGCTTCAGTTGGCGGGCGGGATTTATCTGAAAAAATACTTGTAGCCATAATATTTCCTCCGAAATTCTTTCATTCTATTATGCAGCATTCCTCATCAGGCAGCAATGATTTTCGGAAAATTATTAATACGGCATATCAAACGTACAATAATTTCATCACCCTCAAAAGATCAACAAAAATCCTGTGATAGTTAAGCAGATTGTCATGCCTTCTCCGTGTCATTGCTCCTGAATTGTGAAATATTTCACAATATCCTTGACTTTTCCTGCCAGGTGCAGGATAATCCCGCTTGTGAATAATTTCACAATACAAATACCAAATCATCTTCATCCCCTCCCCTATTGGTTACTGGGATGAAGAAAAAAACAGGAGACAATCATGAGTACTGCAAAAAGCAAGATTAACACGAAACAAATTCTGGAAGGTGCCCGCAGCCCGGAAGAACTGGACGCATTGATCACCCGCGTCAAAGCCGCACAGGAACAATACGCCGGCTATACACAGGAGCAGGTTGACAAGATCTTCTACCATGCAGCCATCGCCGCCAACGAAGCCCGTATCAGCCTGGCCAAATTAGCGGTTGAAGAAACCGGCATGGGTATTGTAGAAGACAAGGTGATCAAGAACCACTTTGCGTCCGAATTCATTTTCAACAAATACCGCGACAGCAAGACCTGCGGCATCATCGAGGAAGACGCCTCCTTTGGCATCCGCAAGATCGCCGAACCGGTTGGCGTCGTGGCCGGGATCATCCCCACTACCAACCCCACCTCGACGGCCATTTTCAAAGCCCTGCTGGCCCTCAAGACCCGCAACGCGATCATCTTCTCGCCGCATCCCCGCGCGAAGGAATGCACCATCGCTGCCGCCCGCATCATCCACGCCGCCGCTGTAAGAGCCGGCGCACCAACCGGTATCATCGCCTGGATCAGCAAGCCTTCCCTTGAGATGACGGATATGCTGATGACCCACAAGAGTATCAGTCTGATCCTCGCCACCGGCGGCCCCGGCATGGTCAAAGCGGCCTACTCCTCCGGTACCCCCGCCATCGGCGTGGGCGCGGGCAATACCCCCGCCCTGATCGACGAAAGCGCCAGGATCAAGATGGCCGTCAACTCCATCCTGATGAGCAAAACCTTCGACAACGGCGTAGTCTGTGCCTCCGAGCAGGCCGTGATCGTACACAAGGATGTCTACGAAGCCGTCAAGAAAGAGTTTTCCGCCCGCGGCGCACATATTTTGAGCAAAGCAGAAAAAGCCAAAGTGGACAAGATCGTCCTCGATGAAAAACGCGGCTCAGTCAATGCCAACATCGTCGGCCAGTCTGCAGCAGATATCGCAGCTATGGCTGGTCTTGAAGTTCCCCCGCTGACCAAGGTCCTCATCGGCGAATTCACAAAGATCGAAGGCGCAGAACCATTCGCCCACGAGAAACTCTCTCCCCTGCTGGGCATGATCAAATGCAGCAGCTTTGAGGAGGGCACCGATATGGCCCGCCGTTTGGTGGAATTCGGCGGCTTCGGCCACACCTCCCTGCTCTTCACCGACAAGCTGAACACCGATCGCATCAAGAGCTTTGGCGCCATCGTCAAGACCGGCCGCGTATTGATCAACATGCCTGCCTCACAGGGCGCCATCGGCGACATCTACAACTTCATGCTTGGAGCCTTCCCTGACTCTTGGCTGCGGAAGTTGGGGCGGCAACTCCATCAGCGAGAATGTGGGCGTCAAGCACCTCCTGAACATCAAAACCATCGCAGAAAGAAGAGAGAATATGCTCTGGTTCAAAATTCCGCCCAAGATCTACCACAAATTCGGCTGCCTGCCGGTTGCCCTGCAGGAACTGAAAGACAAAAAACGCGCCTTCATCGTCACCGACTCAGTGCTCTTCAACATGGGCTTTGCCGAAAAAGTGACCAGCGTGCTGGAACCCCTGGGCGTGGAATGTGAAACCTTCCACCAGGTGAAACCAGACCCCACCCTGTCCACGATCAACAAGGGCCTCGATATCATGAACGCTTTCAAACCGGACGTGATCATCGCTCTGGGCGGCGGCTCCCCGATGGATGCGGCCAAGATCATGTGGCTGCTCTATGAAAATCCTGAACTCCGCTTCGAAGGACTTGCCCTGCGCTTCCTGGATATCCGCAAGCGTATCTATGAATTCCCCAACATGGGTAAGAAGGCCGAACTGGTCGCTATTCCGACCACATCCGGCACCGGCTCCGAAGTGACCCCCTTCTCGGTGGTAACCGACGACAGCACGGGTTTCAAATACCCCATCGCTGACTATGCCCTGACCCCAAACATGGCGATTGTGGACGCAGAACTGGTGCTCAGCCAGCCAAAATCGCTGACAGCTGCCTCCGGCATTGATGCCGTCACCCACGCTTTGGAAGCCTTCGTCTCCGTGCTGGCAACAGACTACACCAATGGTCTCGCCCTGGAAAGTCTGCGCGTGCTCTTCAAATACCTGCCGGATGCCTACGAGAAAGGCGCATCAGATATCCACGCCCGCGAGCGCGTACACAACGCAGCCACAATGGCCGGCATGTCCTTCGCCAACGCCTTCCTGGGCATTTGCCACTCAATGGCGCACAAACTGGGTGCAGCCTTCCACATCCCGCACGGCGTAGCCAATGCCATGTTGATCAACGAGGTGATCCGCTTCAACGCAACAGATGTGCCCACCAAACAGGCTGCCTTCCCGCAATATGAATACCCCACTGCCCGCGCGCGCTATGCTCGTGTGGCCGACTACCTGGGCTTCGGCGGCAAGGATGAACAAGCCAAGATTGACAATCTGATCAATGCTGTAGATGATCTCAAAGCCCAATTGCACATCCCGGCCAGCATCAAGGAATATGGCATCACAGAAGAAGCTTTCCTGGCCAAGCTGGATGAATTATCAGAACAGGCCTTTGACGATCAGTGCACCGGCGCCAACCCACGCTACCCCCTGATCAGCGAGATTAAAGATTTGTATACCCGGGCCTACTACGGTAAGTAATACATCGTCCTCTTAGCCTCCCTCATCTCCAGTAGGGATGAGGGAGGGAATGATACTCACAATGAGATCTATAAAAATTTCACAATCCAATCTGGTAACCCTGGAGGGAACCATGAATAAAACACTCGTACGAAACTGGATGACCGCTGATGTGGTCACAATTACCCCCGAAACCCATCTATACGATGCCCGCCACATCATGGACACCGAAAAGATCCGCGTCCTGCCGGTTATGGAAAAAGATACCCTCAAAGGCATTGTCACCCGTCGTGACCTGCTGCGTGCCGACCTCTCGACTGCGCAACTGGAAAGCCAACAGTCTGACAATAACCTCAAAGCCGAAACCGCTGACCACGTGATGAGCTCAGAAGTGGTGCAGATCGACAGCGAGTCCCCTGTGGCCAAAGCAGCGCGGGTCATGCTGGAAAACAAGATCGAATCCCTGCCCGTGGTCAAGGACCACAAAGACATGGTCGGCATCATCACTTCTTCCGATCTCTTCCGCGTGATCGAAGAAGAACTCCCCAAAATGGGACAGCAAAGCCCGGTTCGCAATCACATGTCCTATGAACCGGTCACCATTACGCCCGACCAAAGCCTGCTGGAAGTACACCGCATCATGGGATGGAAGCGCATCCGCGTGCTGCCAGTGGTGAATGAAAGCGATGAGCTGGTGGGGATCATTACCCGCACTGACGTAATGAGCGCGGACCCTTCGCGCTTGTACAACCGCGGCCATCAGGAAGAATCCCTGAAAGTGCAGCTCCAGTCGGTTCAGGACGCGATGACAGCCTCCCCGATCACCATCCGTGAGAATGCGCCCATCACAGAAGCAGCCCGGCTGATGCGGGAGAATAAATTCCACAGCCTGCCTGTGGTGGATGAGCATGGGAAGTTGATCGGCATCATCACCGACAGTGACCTGTTCCGCTGATCGTTATGAAATTCTTTGACTAACAATAACAGCTTGAACACTTGCTCAATCTAGTCTACCAGTCCCCGGTGGTGCCCCCCCCCGGGGACTGGCGTTCAATTTCATCGTCATGTAGAGAAACTTCTCAATCCCCCCCTCAATGCACCATCATTAGAATTAGATTAAATCACGTACAATCCCCTATCATTTATCGTAAGATATTTGGAACGCAAACTTTTAAAGGTTCACCCCGCATCGAAACCGCCAGCGTTCCGGAATGGTGCGGAAAAAGATAAATCACATCGTATTGTTTTATCCCAATACGCAAGGAAGTTTGCAATGAACAACAACATTTTATTTGCCTTAGGTTTAACCGTTTTTGCCGGTCTCTCAACCGGCATCGGCAGTCTCATCGGCTTTATGTCAAAGAAATTCAACCCCAAATTCCTGGCTGGATCGCTGGGGTTTTCCGCCGGGGTGATGATCTACGTTTCACTGATCGAGATCTTCGTCAAGGCCAGGGATTCGCTGACCGCTTGTTTATGGCGAAAAAACAGGGCTATCTCTATACCGTGATCGCTTTCTTCGTCGGCATCGCATTGATCGCCCTGATCGACAAACTGATCCCCTCGCACGAGAACCCGCACGAACCCAAGAACATGGAAGGCAATCCGGAGGATGCTGAAGAGGACAAGAAAAAAACAAACTCATGCGCATGGGGCTCTTCTCGGCCCTGGCTATCGGCATCCACAACTTTCCAGAAGGGTCTGGCGACCTTTATGAGCGGTCTTGCCGACCCCGCCCTGGGTATCAGCATCGCCGTCGCCATCGCCATCCACAACATCCCTGAAGGGCTGGCGGTTTCTGCACCCATCTTCTACGCCACAAAAAGCGAGAAAAGCCTTCATCTATTCCTTCCTCTCCGGCCTTTCCGAGCCGATTGGCGCGCTGATCGGGTACTTCCTGCTGCGCTCCATCTTCAACGAACTCCATGTTTGGCCTCATCTTTGCCAGCGTGGCCGGCATCATGGTCTACATCTCGCTGGATGAGCTGCTGCCCACTGCTGAAGAATACGGTGAACACCACATCGCCATCTGGGGCCTGGTCGCCGGTATGGCGATGATGGCCGTCAGTTTACTGTTGTTTGTGTAAGTGATCAAAAAGCAGGAGAACACACACTTCGACAATCTCAGTGTACGTTTTTCTTCCCCGGCCCGCGAACAATTCGCGGGCTGGGTATGATTTGACCAAAGCATTCAATAAGATATAATTACAGGTCGATCCATTTTCTACTCACCAACTCAAAACCTATGAACCCAAAAGACACCACCCTGCACGACCTGCGCTCCCTGCTGGAAAAATCCAGAAACTTCGCCATCTACCGCATCGCGGTGGATGCCGCGCACCCTTACGGCGGGAACGTGGTCATGGTCAGCCCTTCCATCCAGGATGTGATCGGCGCCAGTGACCCGAATGACTACGGCTCATGGTTCCAGTACGTCCACCCGGAAGACATCCAGCGCGTGCTGGATGCCAACCACCAATCCTTTGAGGACGGTACAGCATTCGATGAATCCCTGCGCATCTTCAACCCGCAGAAAAGATGCCTGGGGCTGGGTGCGCATGTTGACCACCCCCGTGCATGGACGAAGACGGTACACTGACCCATTTCAATGGCCTCGTGATCGACATCACCGAGCAGAAGAACGCCGAAGAACGTCTGCGCGAGCAGATCGCTTTTGAAAACCTGGTGACCAACCTCTCCACCAAATTCATCAATCTCAAGACTGGCGAGATTGACGCCGGTATCTCTGAAGCTCTGAAAACCATTGGCTCTTTCAATCAGGTGGACCGCTGCTATGTAGGTCTTTTCTCGCCAGGGGACAAGACCCTGCAAATTCGCCACGAGTGGTGCGCTTCGGGCATCGCCTCGCTTGCTTCGATCGCCTCCACCGCCAATCCCTGGACAGCCTGCCCTACCTGACAGGCTGCATGCAGCGCGGCGAGATCGTCCACCTGCCGCAGCTCGGATATGCTCCCGCCGGAAGCTGAAGCAGACCGCCAGAAGATCACTCGGTCACGGCACACAATCCATGCTGCTGGTACCCATGTTCTTTCAGGAAGAAGCCATCGGCTTCCTCGGTTTCGACTCGGTCAAAGCCCAAAAAACCTGGACGGACGAAAGCATCCACCTGCTGAAGATCGTCGGCGAGTTGTTCGTCAATGCGCTGCAGCAAAAGCGTTCGCAGGAAGAACTGCAGCACGCCTACCAGACCCTGGAGCAGCGTGTGCAGGAACGCACTCAGGAACTTCAGATCCTGCTGGATTTCGCCGCAGCCACCAACAGTTCGCTCAGCATGGACACCCATGCTCAAGACCGTGCTGGAACGCCTCGTGCAGCTCATTCAGGCCGGTCGGGTGGCCGTCATGCTGCGTGACCCCATCACCAACCAACTTGAGGTGCGCGCTTACAGCCCAGAGCGCCATACCACGCCGGAAGAACTGCTGAAACTCAACCTGGCTGGGGAATCAGTGATCAACACTGGCGAATTCATGACGATGTCCAATCTGTCTGCCCCGGCCGTCCTGCTGCCGCTGCGCACCCGCGGCGAGGTGATGGGCGCCCTGGGAATCATCAGCAAACAGGGTGGTAATCTCAACCAGGACAGCTTCCCCCTCTACCAGTCCATCGCCGACCGGCTGGCCATTGCCGTTGAAAATGCCACTCTCTACCAGCAGGCCGAGATCAACGCCGCCGTGACCGAACGCAACCGTCTGGCACGCGATCTGCATGATGCCGTCACCCAGACCCTCTTCTCTGCCAGTCTGATCGCGGACGTGCTGCCAGAGGTTTGGCAGCAGGATCCAAATGAAGCGCAGAAACTGCTGGGCGAGATCCGCCAGCTCAACCGCGGCGCACTGGCCGAGATGCGCACCCTGCTGCTTGAACTGCGTCCCAGGTCCTTGCAGGAAGCCCAACTGGACCACCTGCTCCACCAGCTTGCCGAAGCCAGCATGGGGCAGCTTGGCGTACCAGTCACAGTCACCATAGAAGGGCTGTGCCAACTGCCGTCGGACGTCAAAATTGTCATGTACCGCGTAGCCCAGGAAGCCCTCAACAATATCATCAAACATGCCGATGCCACCCACGTCATGATAAACTTGTTCTGTTCTGAAGATGCTTCGGGGCAGTGCGCCCGCAATCTCAAACTGGAAGTCGTCGACAACGGTCGCGGCTTTGACCCGGGCACCGTTCCTTCAGACCACCTTGGTCTGCGCATCATGCGCGAGCGGGTGGAAGCTATCGGCGGACAGGTTAACATTCTCAGCCAGATCGGCGAAGGCACCCGCGTTCGCGTTTTCTGGCAGCCGGATAGTGATTAAAGTCCACTCTCCCATGGGTTGGATTTCTAATCCACATCTTCCGTAACAGACTTGCGGGAGGGTCCTGCCAGGTTACCATTTTATAGCAGCGACTTCGATCGTTCATTCTCTTTTCAACACAAATCGAGGCAACATCTTATGAACCAGACACAAACCATAAAAGTCCTCATCATTGACGACCACGCCATGGTACGGCGCGGCCTGTCTACCTTTCTCAAAGTCCGCCCTGAGCTGGAACTGGTTGGCGAAGGCAGCAGTGGAGAAGAAGCCCTGCATCTCTGCCAAGCCTTGCAGCCAGACGTGGTACTGATGGATTTGAAAATGCCCGGCATGGACGGCGTTACGGCTACACGCATTATTACCGAAAAACACCCCAATATTCGTGTCATCGTATTGACCAGCTTCCAGGAAGAAGACTTGATCCGCAAAGCCCTCGGCGCTGGCGCGATCAGCTACCTGTTGAAAAACGTTTCAGCAGTGGAACTGACCAAAGCCATCCAGTCTGCGTTTGCCGGATTCTCCACCCTCACCCGCGAAGCGATGGAAGCACTGGCCCGTCCCGACAGCGACCCCCCTGCCTGATGCCCCTGTGGCCAACCTCACCCGCCGTGAACTGGAAGTGCTGGCCTTGATGGTAGAGGGTCTCACCAACCCCGATATCGCCGAGCGCCTGGTCGTCAGCCGCTCCACAGTCAAGGCCCATGTCAGTAACATCCTCGGCAAGCTTACCGCCGCCAATCGCTCGGAGGCAGTGTCGATCGCGTTGAAACATAAACTGCTGGAATAAAACACACGCCATCTTCATGAACACACCTGCCTCGTAGGGGCGAAGCACGCTTCGCCCAAAAGGACGGGCTTTACCCGTCCTTCCTGAGATAAACTGCCAATCCCCAAATATCCCCCACCTGGCCTAGACCAAAGTTCCCCACCTGCACGATGTGCACGGGGAGCTTTTTGGTTAATATAGTAACGTACCAGAATATCCAATGATCCTGCGATCAATAACACAGAAAGGAGGCAGCGAAATGGAAAAACTGAAAATCTTCATCGCCGACGATCAGACCTGCGTGCGCTTTGCCCTGCGCGTGATCCTGGAACGCGAGAACGGGCTGGCGATCATTGGTGAGGCAAATGACGCCATCGACATGCTTACCCAGCTCAAGTCGCTGCGTCCCAATGTGCTCATCATGGATTGGGAGCTTCCCGGACTGGCCGGCAGCACACTGTATGCGCTGCGGATCATCCTGCCGGAGGCGACCATTATCGCTCTGTCCAGCCGACCGGAAAATCAGCGCATTGCCCTCGGATTTGGCGCGAATGGGTTTGTCAACAAGAGCGCCCCGCCTGAAACCTTGCTGCATACGATGAACACCCTCACCCATCGCAGCATGCAGGCCATCCCCATGAGCTAAGCAGACTGGTAACCCCTACTAACTTGCTCATCGACTACTACAAAGAGTATCCCGCCAGATTGACCTGTCCATCGCCGGACGCCGCACTGATATCGAGCGTATTACAGGTGATTTCTGTCAGTCGAATTGTTTTTTCAACCATTGCATCAGGAAGAATTAGAAGAGAAAGGATGTACTCATGGCATCAATCAGTGAAGCATCGACCTGTCGTTTGAAAAGTTTTGGTTATGGCTGCAAGTTTGACAGTCTGCCTGTTGAAAAGTCTGACAAGGTAAAATTAAGATAATACGGTTGGCTGCTTTAGTTTCCCAAAGCACCAACTTGAGGAAAAGAAAAATGTTAGCAAAGATCAAACATACATATCACGAATTTCCACGCAATTTCTGGATCCTGGTCGGGGCCGCCTTTATTGATCGCCTGGGCGGCGGACTGGTCTTCCCTTTCTTTGCTGTGTATATCACCCAGAAGATTTAATGTCGGCATGACCCAGGTCGGCCAGCTGTTTGCCCTGTTCTCCGTAACGGGAATGATCGGCGGCGTGCTGGGCGGCGCCATGGCCGATAAATTTGGCCGCAAAAAAATCATGATCTTCGGCCTCATCTTCAGCGCGATCACCATGCTGCTGTTTGGTCTGGTTGACACACTGGCCCTTCTGTGGCTGGTGAGCGGCACCGTCGGTCTGCTGGCCGACACCGGCTTCCCGGCGCATCACGCCATGGTTGCCGACCTGCTGCCGGAAGAAAAACGCGCCGAAGGCTTCGGCATCATGCGCGTGGTTGCCAACCTGGCGATCACCATCGGCCCCTTGATCGGCGGCCTGATCGCCACCCGATCCTTCACTGCGCTGTTCGTTCTGGACGCGATCACCAGCACCATCATGGCGATCATCGTTCTGGTGAAACTGCCGGAGACCAAACCGGAATCCACACCTGAGGTGGAGAAACAGAGCCTCTTGCAGACGATTTCCGGCTACCGCATCGTCCTGAAAGACGGGCTGTTCCTGGCCTTCATCGGCGCGCAGATGCTGATGGTCATCGTCTATATTCAGATGAATTCAAGCCTGCCGGTGTATTTGAACAGCGTCATGGGAATGGCCCCCAGCGCATACGGTATGCTGTTGAGCATGAACGCCGGGATGGTTGTGCTCTTCCAGTTCTTCGTTACCCGCAAGGTCACCAAATATCGGCCGATGATGATCATGGCCGCTGGGACTCTCTTGTATGCCATTGGCTTCGCCATGTTTGGGTTCATTTCCGCCTTTGGCTTCTTCATTCTGGGAATGATCATCATCACCATTGGTGAAATGATGGTCAGCCCGGTGTCCCAGGCCCTGGTGGCGCAGTTTGCCCCCGAAGACATGCGCGGACGCTACATTGCAATGAACGATTTCTGCTGGATCATCCCGCACGCCATTGGCCCCCTGGGCGCCGGCATCATCATGGACAACTACAACCCGGTCTCCCTGTGGAAGATCGCCGGTGTGATCGGATTGGTAGCAGTATTCAGCTTCGTGCTGCTCAACACCCGCATGGAACACCGCCGGAAACAAATGGCCAAACCGGTTCCCCGCCCAACAGGCAGCGCAGTAGCCGAGACGGTATAAGAATCAACGTAGGGGCGATTTGCAATCCAACAAACCATTGGACGCTGATCGCCCCTACAATATTGCCAATTCAATAACCTCACCCCTTAAAACAACCTGCTCTCCACCAGCCAGTAATAGATCAAATACGCCCCCGCGCCAAGCACAAACAGAGCGCTGAAGCGCTGTACGTATCCAGCGGCGCGGTTGAGCCAGCGCAGCATCGCCTGGCGGAAGAAGGCCGCCCCGAGGACAACCGCGACAACCACCACGCCCATCCCCAGCGCATACCCCACAAACTGCCCCGCCGAACTGAGCAAATCCTCACCGGCCAGCGAGGTGCCCACCACCACCAGGAAGATGGGCAGCGAGCAGCTCAGGGAGCTGACGGCATACACAATGCCAAACAGGAAGGCATTCCAGTTGGTCGGTTTGGACTCAATCGCGCAGACGGCGCAGAGCAGGGATACCCAACTCCTTATGCGTCAGCAGCAGCACCAGCCCCAGAATGACCATCGCGATGCCGATCAACAACCCCAGCACCTTGAACGCCCCCGTCAGCCAGCGGCCGCCGACCGAAAGCAGCAGACCAACCACCAGGAAGATGACCACGAACCCCAGTGTTACCAATCCAGCCCGCAGCAGGCTTTTCATCAAATGGGCTGGAGCGTTTTCCATCTTCGTCTTCCTCTCCCTGCAACTGTGAAAAAGCAAAGGACGGCAGGAGGAGTACGCCGCAGGGGTTGACACTGGCCACCATCCCCGCGCCGAAGGCATACCCCAGGGGCAGCAGACGGGCCAGATTGGCCACGCCGGCTTCGATCCCGCCGCGATAACTGACGAGGAGGAAGAGCAGCCCGACCACAACCAGCATCGGCACGATCACGCCCAGGGCGATTTTCCAATGATTATTCTTTTCTTGTGGCAGACCGAGGTTGAAATTCATCGGGTCCTGGTTCATCTGTGCCTCCCTGAAAAAGCTTCTACTGGACGAGTCCGGCAACTTGCTCGTTGATCTGGGCTTCCGACATGACACCATTATGCTGGAATGACAAGGCTCCATCAGGATGGAAGAAAGAAACCGCCGGGGTGCCAAACACACCGTAATCACGGAGAACATCCGCGTCTGAAATGCTGCCGCCGGGGATGGTTACCCCCAGATTGCCAATCATGTTGATCCCATCCTGCTCAGAACCCAGCCCGACAAACGGACCAATATCAACAATCACAAAATTGACCTGCTCCTTATATTGAGTATAAGCAGTTTGCATGGCAGGCAGTTCCACATTGCACAAAGGGCACAACCCGGCATAGAAATTGATCACGACCGGTTTTCCCTCTGCAAAAACAGCAGAGATCGGCACAGTCGCGCCGCCGAACCTATCCTGCCCCTGGTAGAGCTTGATCTCAAAATCCCTGGGGATGCTGAGCGCAACTGGCTCGGCATTCATTTCTTCCATCACCGGTTCAACAGGCTCTTCAACAGCCGGCATGGCTTCTTCCACAACCGCTTCCTCTACTACAACAGGTTCTTCAACCTCAACCGGTTGTTCTTCCGCCTGGGGTGGTTCCGGCATCACTGCCTCAGGTTCAGGCTGCGCCTTCGGCATACATGCCGCAGATATTACTGCCAGAACAATCAAACTTACCCATATTTTTCTACGCATAACTCACCTCCACAAAGTGTTGTTATGATTAGAATTTTCATCAAGCCTGTTTCTTACATCGTTTATCGTATTTATCGTATTTTTCTATAAAGATTCTCATCTTTCCGATCCAAAGGGAAGGAAAAGAGAAATCATATTGTCTTGCATATTTCATGAAGGAAAATTACTGCAATAAACTGGCAATCGTCTCATCGATCTGTTCTTCGGACATCAACCCGGCATGCTGGAAAAACAATGACCCATCAGGATAATAAAAAGCCGCCGATGGCGTACCTAGAACTTCATAGTCACGGACCACCTGCACATTGTCCGCACACCCACCAGGGATCCCCACTTTTACGGCGGACAGCATATTGGTGCCATCCCTCTCAGTGCCCAGCCCTACAAAGGGCCCAATATCCACCAGAACAAAATTGACCTGCTCGCCGTATTTTTCATAGGCGGTCTGCATGCGGGGAAGTTCTACTATGCAGGTGGGACACATGCCAGCGTAGAAATTGATCACTACCGGTTTACCTTCAGCAAAAATGGAAGAAATCGCAACCACATCACCGCCGTACACATCCTGCCCCTGATAGAGCTTGATCTCAAATTCACCGGGAATGGCGAATTCAGCCGGTTTTGCAGCAGCATCTGCCACAGCAGGTTTTTCCACGACAGCTTCTTCCACCTGCGAAATTTCCGGCACAACTTGCGGCGCACAGGCAGCAGCCAACACAGCAAACAAAATAATACTTACCAATAGTTTTTTGTGCATACATCTCCTCCAGATACCATTAATAGGGAAAGCTTGACACCAAGTATACCCTTACATCTCGCATTATATTTATAATATTTCTATTAATTTTATACTTTATAAGCGCAGCCTGCTGTTGAAAATTTTGCTATACTGGTATGAGTAAATTATTCACGGAGACTTGCCATGCCCCATTTATCAGATGATGAAAAAAAACAGATCCTCGATTATTATGCCCAGGGACTTGAAAGCGACCGCCTGAAAAAGGGGATTGGGCATCTTGAAGGCGCGCGTACACGAGAGATCATCTCACGCTATTTGGACGATTCGGTACAGGTGATCATGGATATCGGCGGCGGGACGGGCGTTTACGCCGCCTGGCTGGCCGAAAAGGGCTACGACGTACGTCTGTATGACCTCTCACCGGAAAATATTGAGATAGCCAGGAAAAGCAGCGCTGCCATCTCACAGTGCCAGGTGGCAGATGCGCGCAAGATACCAGCTGAAGACAACAGCGCCGATCTCGTTCTCCTCCTGGGGCCACTCTATCACCTCATCGAGCAGAAGGATCGAGTACAGGCGCTGAGCGAAGCAAGGAGGGTACTCAAACCGGGTGGAGCATGTATTGCTGCGGTCATCAACCGATTTGCCAACCTGATGTGGGGCGTCACAACTTTCGGGAGAGATAATCGTTACCTGGAAGACAAAGTGTTCTTTGACATGATGTTGGCAGAAGCCCAAACAGGCCAACACATCCGCCCGCCAGAATATCCCTGGTTCCTCGCGAGGGCATATTTACACCATCCAGATGGAATTACAGGACGAAATGCTGACAGCCGGGTTTGATTCCCCGGATATTATGGCTGTAGAGGGACCAGGATGGATGATGCCTGATTTCGAGGAAGCCTGGCAGGATAAAAATACTCAGGAAATTCTGATGAAGCTGCTTCGCAATATCGAAAAAGATCCCTCGCTAATGGGCGCCGGACCCCATATCATCGGTGTTGGAAGAAAAACGAAAGAGGTGAAAACATGAAACTCTCAAAAGCAGAAATCTATGATTTGATCTATGGATACAAGGACTATGAAGCTGAATCAAACACACTGATGACGATCCTGGCGGCGCATAACCGCTCCGGCGGAAACGACCTGCTGGACGTAGCCTGCGGAACAGGCGAGCATATCATCCACCTCAAGGAGCACTACCAGATCGAGGGTCTGGACTTGTCCGAGGATCAATTGGCAGTGGCCCGGCGCAAGAACCCTGAGATTCCCTTCCATGAGCTGGATATGACGGATTTCAATTTAGGCAGGCAGTTTGACGCAGTGGTGTGCCTGTTCAGCGCCATCGGCTATGCCAAAACGCCCGAAACCTGCCAGAGCGCAATCAACTGCATGACGCGCCACCTGAAGCCAGGCGGGGTGCTGGCCATTGAACCCTGGTTCACACCCGAAGAATGGGTACCCAACACCCCCCATCTGATTGAATTCGAGAGTGATGAACTCAAGATCGCGCGGGTGAACACAAGCTTCGTGGATGGGCGCATCTCCTGGTTTGACCTCCACTATCTGGTCGGCACATCCGAGGGCACCGAGCATTTCGTATCCCACCACGAACTGGGTTTATTCTCTATGGATGAAATGCGAGAAATGTTAGACGAATGCTGGACTGGTGGTAACCTATGATGAAGAAGGATTAACAGGGCGAGGGTTGTGGATTGGAGAGGTTTCTCTGATAAAGCAGTTCTTGTACCATCATCTTCAAGATCGTCTTTCGGAAGGCAAATTACCAACGCCCTCTGTTAAAACCATCTATCCACTTTGTAGCGCGCTACAAAGTGGACAGATGGTTGATTTACAAAAAATAATCTATTCGTTCTCAAATTGCTGGAGTGCATCCAGCAAAGCCTCAAATTCTTCCTTGCAAGGGCCGCAGCGATCGAGATGGTCTTGCACAAGCGGCATGGCTTCGGCGGCAGGTTTGCCAGCCAGCACCATTTCGGCAAAACAATCCAGTTGGTCAAAGCATTCATTGCAATTCCATTCTTCACTGCTGGTTGATGCAATGCCTTTGACTAATTGCTTTAAAAATTGGGGTTCAAGTCGCATTTCTCCATCCTTCATTTTCTTGACGTGCGACTTGTGTGTTTTCTTACCCCTGAGAAAACGCTTCAAGAATTTCATTTGCTGAATAGCCTTCCTCCTCCAGACGATTTTTCAAGCGTTGTCTGGCGTCATGGAGCATTTTATATAATGCGTTTGGATTTGTTCCCAGGCGTTCTGCCGCTTCCCCGATCGGCATACCGCCTTTCAGGATCGCCATCATCACCTGTCGCTGGCGGGGGGTAAGCTCGGTCATGATCAACTGCTCTACCAGGCGCATCACTTCACGTTGATAGGTCTGCTGTTCAGGCAGCGCCTCTGTATCAGTAAGAATCGCAGGGGTATAGTCCATTCCTGTGTCTTCCGGAACAAGATCTTCAATGGCGACATTTTCCCAACGTTTACGGCGAAGCTCAGTCAGCGCCAGGCGAATCGCCACCTTGGAAGCCCAGGTTGTAAATCGGCTTTCCCCTCGGAAGGTTTCCATTTTATCCAGTATGCGCAGCAATGCATCCTGAGCAGAATCCTCGATCAACGCATCCAGCCGGTTTGGATCCACCCGGCTGGACAAAGCATAACGCAGACTGCGTTTTAAATATTCTCGCAGTTCAGTGAGTGCTTCAGTATTATCCGCTGAGCGGAGAGCTTCAAGCCATTCCTGATTAGAATAGTCAGGCATGTGTTTTCCTTCAATGTGGTAGAACGATAACCAGATAACCTGATACTAGTTTACCCTATTCACCTCATCAGTGCAATTTTCACAGGGAAAATATCAAAAAAGCAGCAGCGAAATAATCGCTGCTGCCAGGTACTCAATTCTTTTGGAATTGGATCTAGTCGTGGAAAATGATTTCCAGCAAGGTTCCCAAATGGTCCGCTCCCGCCAAGGTTTTCAAATCATACACTTCTGTAAATCCGCAGTTCCGGCAAGAGACAAATGCATAGCGGTGGGCCTGGAGTTCCATCAACCGGGAAATACCGGTTCCGGACATTGCCAGACGTTCTACACGGGCACCTCGATGATCACACTTCGCGCAAACAAATGACTGCTCCAACATCCCCTCAACTTTTTTACTTCCCATTATTTCCAGCTCCTTTCCTGGCTTCCTTCTGCCAACACCTGGACCGCCAATCAGGCATTTGCTGCATGCCTCGGGGGAAAACAATCCAGATGAATTCTATAGTTTTGACTGTGGCATCGGCCAGCGAAATGGATCTGTGTATCTAACTTTGCTGGCGGTGTACTTGCGGCATTGCCTCAAGGGTGGGACGGCGATTGAAAAGCTTCCTGAACGAAAATCGCCGGGCGGCTCTTTCTGCCTTCTTTACCTTGTGCAATGCTGCCTTCGATGCCAAAACGTCCTGTCTTTGGTGCGAATGGATACGATCCGCTGCACCTGCAATATACTGGTCCGTCATATGTGGCAACATGATTGGTTCTCTCCTTACTACTTTCTACTAAATTCTTGCGCGAGAACTGCACATATACTTTACCGGGTTTTACCGGTTGCCACATCGGGCATATGGATATGTTTTCCTTATCCATGTGGGGGATTTCGACCCTACCCATTCAGGTATCCACTACAATATACGGAGATAAGGGTAAAAAGTTGCGCCCCCTCAACAGATAATGCTATTGAGGGGGCGTTATTCAAACACAGGAATATTTTGCGCTACACGCCTAAACCCTTCGCGCGTAGTTCAGCCTTGACTTCATTATAGATACCCAACCATTCTGCAGTAGGTTTAACCGTCGTTACGTCATACACTTCAGTAAAATGCTTCCCAATGGGGCGCTTGTCCAGTGTGTTTTTATACTGGTCCACCAACCAAAGTACCAACTCATTGGCATCCTTGCGGGACATACCAGCGGCGGCGTGCCCAACTTCGGCCATGAAGCGTGCCTCCAAACCAGAAACGTTGCCATTATTCACGCCAGCATTCGATCGCGGGCCAATCATTGCGCAGGTGCCCGAGGCAGCCCCCATGATCGTCATAGCCGCCACTTCGTAAAGCAGTTCCTTTGTACCGGGGCCATTGACAGGAGTAAGTACCATATCCGTCATCAGGCGGCAGTTACGGGCCAGAGCCTGGTGTGAAGTACTGATGGCCTGGATGATTTCCGGTGTGGTGTCATTGCCATAGAAAGGATGTGCCGGGGAAACCGAATGGGTATTGGTCATGTACAACATTTGCAGCATGATCATTCCGGTCACAATAGCGATGGCCACGCCTTCTCCACCGCCAACGGTGCCGCCGTAAATGGTGTTGTAGAATGAGTGAATGATGCTGCCCGTCTGGATCAGATGGGTCAACTTGGACAGAGAGCCATAATCGGTCTTGAATTCAGAGATCATGGCGATATGATGCCAGTCATAACGGCTGAAACCGCCGTAAGAAGTGGCCGAAATCTCAGACAGTTCGGAAACAGCATTCTCCACGCAGCCCACAGCCATGCCTGGCCTGCCAGCGCGCACCCGGGCGGCTTTGGTCAATTCATATTCATTCCAGCCACTGAGGATCTCCCAGGCCGAGCGGCTGCGGATGTCGCGGCCGTAGATACTCTCCAGGGTGCAGTTGATCATCGTATCCACCAGCGATTCCTGGGCATAGGACTGGTGCACAGCCATGTAAATGTCTTCGGGGATCACAGTGCCTACCCCGCCGCCTTTGATGGTCATATGCTGCGGGTCTTCGACCTTGCGCTTGCGCTCAGTGTGCAGGTCCGGGCGCTCGCCATAGGTGATTTCAATAGGCGCTTGTGCCAGAGCAGCATCAATCTCCTCGCCAGTAAACTTCACCTGGCGGGATGTGGTCACGCAAAAAGCGCCCAGGCGTTCGGCAACTGCCCGGCCGGCAGCGTAGATCCGGTCAGCGAGGTCATCATCGTCCGGCACCAATGTGCCATTAAGACGTTTGAAATCAATATCAAATTCTTTTTGCGCCTTGCGGATCTCGCCAGGCACCATCAACATATCCCATTTGGATTCTTCAACGATCTGGCCGCTTTCTACCCGATCGAGTACATCCAGCAAACGTGTTGTATTATTCATTTTTATTTTTCCTTTACCCTGCCATGATCGAGCGGCAGATTTCGACAGCTTCGACTGCATCCCTGCCATAACCATCGACATCATTATTTTCTACCCATTGTTTGGTGACCGCCGCGCCGCCGACAATGATCTTGAACTGATCGCGGATCCCAAATCCTTCCAGCAATTTGGAAACATCTGAAATATAGGGAACAGATGGGGTCAATAATGCGGACATGGCAATGATGTCTGCCTTTTCACTCTTGGCAGCTTCAATGAATTTCTGGGGAGCGTTGTCCGTACCCAGATCTACCACTTCAAAACCATTCACCTGGAGCATCAAGGCAACCATATCCTTGCCAATATCATGCAAGTCGCCCTGGCATGTGCCCACAACAACTTTACCCATACTGCCGCTGCCAGTCGCTGAGGCTTTGATCGCCGGTTCAAGTACCTGCTCCTGGATCTGCTTGATGACCATGCCTGCCACCATCAACTCGGGCAGGAAGATTTCCAGCTTGGCAAACTGGTCACCGACCTCTTCCACCACCGGGCTGATCACATCCTGGAAGAACTCCACCGGGGTCACACCAGCTTCCAACGCCTGCTGCGTAACCGGCACACCAATTTCAGCACCATCATAATCAGCAACGGCTTCTCGTATCTTTGCCTGATATTCCTGTATCTGTTCCTGTGAAATACTCATTTTCTTCTCCATGATTAATCATTCTTGAACACTATTGAGGACAGGTCACCCTAACGCTGCCCTTTGATATATGGTTTTCCCAAAGCTGCCGGTTCCTCATTTCCTTTTGCCCGCCCAATAAAACGAGAATGGTCAGAATATAGGGCAGCATCAACAAAAATTCATAGGGGATGGTTTGCGCGCCGCGCTCCACCTGACTGAGCGCCTGGATACGGTATTGCAATGAATCCGCCATACCGAACAGCAGCGAACCCCAAAGCGCACGGATGGGATAGCGCCAGCGGGCAAAAATGACCAACGCCACCGCAATCCATCCCTTGCCGGCCACGATGCCTTCCCGGAAGAGCGTGAGCTGCACGGTGGTCAACACTGCCCCAGCCAACCCAACCAACCCGGCGCCCAGGATAATGGCAACATAACGCGTACGTTCCACGCTGATGCCGGAAGTCTCCGCAGCAGCGGGATTCTCGCCAACCGAGCGGATCTTCAATCCCCAGGTGGTGCGGAAAAGGAAGTACCACACCACTAACACGAGCAATCCCGCGATATACACCGTGGGGACCTGCTGGAAAAGCACTTCGCCCAGCACAGGGATCTTATTCAATAACGGGATCACCAACGGCTGCAAGCCATTGACACGCTCGCTTAGTGTAGAAAAAGCCTGGCGATAGAGGTAATTGGAAAGCCCAACACCAAACACCACCAGGGTGATACCGCTGATGATCTGGTCAGCACGCAGGCTTACCGAAAGCCAGGCCATGATAAGCCCCATGAGCATACCGGCCACACAGCCTGCCAGTAGACCAATCCAGGTGCTCACTTCGCTGCCTTCGGCAACGATCATGTTGCTTTCCAGATAGAAAGCGGTCATAAAACCCGTCACTGCGCCGATGGACATGATGCCTTCCAGGCCAAGATTGGTCACGCCGGAGCTTTCAGTAATGATCTCACCCAGGACAGCGATCAGGATGGGTACTGCCAAACGGATACCGGCGTTCAGCAAAGAAATCAAAAATCCCCATTGAAGGATCAATTCCCAATTCATGAGTCCATCCTCCTTCGGGCAATCGCATCAACGGCAAGCACCGATAGAACAATAATCGCCTGAATTGCATCCGCAAGCGACACTGGCAAACCGTAAACCACATGCATTGATTTCAGAGCCAATGATCAGCGCAGCAAAGAATACAGCGGCCACAGACACCCCGATGGGATTCATGCGTCCCAGCAGGGCCACCAGAATTGCGCTGAAACCATATCCCGATGAGATGCCTGCCTTCAAGCGGGTATGCAAGGTGGCTACCTCAATAATGCCCGCCAGTCCGGCGATGCCACCGCTGGCAACCAGGACAAAGATGATTATTTTTTCCACTTTAATACCAGCATATCGCGCCACCGAAGCCCGTGAGCCAACCGCACGCACACGGAAACCAAGCGGGGTAGACCACAACAGCGTATAAATGATGGGCACCAGCAAGGCCGCAATCAAAATGCCAATATGCACGCGGGTGCCAAACATATTTGGCAGCCGGGTCACCTTGTCAAATTGTGCGCTCACTGGCAGGTATCCACCCGGCTCTTGCAAAGGGCCACGTGCCAGATATTCCATCAACAAAATGGCAATATAATTGAGCATAAGGGTCGAGATGATTTCATTCATCCCCATCTTGACCTTTAGAATAGCTGCGATATATGCCCAAATCATCCCGCCCGCAACGGCTGCCAACAGCATGAAGGGGATCAAAATCGGACGGGGCAAGTCGGTTAAATACAAGGCCACCAGCCCTCCCGTCAGGGCGCCCATATAATACTGGCCTTCGGCTCCAATATTCCAAATCTTGGCACGGAAAGCGATCGTCAAACCAAGGGCGATCAACAATAAAGGGGAGGCTTTCAACAATGTTTCGGTGATCTGGCGTTCACCGCCAAAGGCACCTTTCAACATGGTCCCGTACGCACCAATCGGGTCAGCTTTCGCCAACAGAATAAGAAATGCACCAATCACCAGACCAATCATGCCGCCCACTACGGGAGCGCCAATGGAGACAAGGGCCTGCGGCAAATGTTTTTCTTGCTTCGTTGCGGTGCTCTTGCTCATTCAGCACCTCCTGTCTCTAAAATTTCGCAGGGGGGCAGCGCTTTGCCGCCAGCCATCATCAGACCCAATTCCTGCACATCAACCTGCTCATTTTCCATCACACCAACAATTCGACCTTCATACATAACTGCAATTCGGTCCGAAAGACTGAGAATTTCCTGCAGCTCGGTTGAGAACAAGAGAATGGCCATGCCCGCATCACGCTGAGCTACCAATTGCTGATGAACATACTCAATTGCGCTGACATCCAGGCCGCGAGTGGGCTGGGCAGCAATGAGGATGCGAGGATTGCGAGCCATCTCGCGGGCAAGGATCATCTTCTGTGCATTTCCGCCGGAAAGTTTGCCGGCCGACATTTCAATCGATGGCGTCCGCACATCATATGATTTGACCAATTCTGTCGCCTGCTGACGGATAGCTTTCCAGTTTAGCCAGCCACGGCGAGTGAAGGGCTGTTGACCAATGCGCTGCAAGACCAGATTTTCAGCGATGGTGAAGTCTGACAGCACGCCCATGCGATAGCGGTCCGAAGGAATGTGCGCCAGGCCACAGCATCCTACGTCCTTGGGAGCTGCGTTGGTCACATCCTCCCCGCAAATCATAACCCGTCCGGCAGTTGCTGTACGCAATCCGGCGATCACTTGTTCCAACTCTGACTGTCCATTGCCTGCAACACCAGCGATGCCGAGGATCTCGCCAGCACGCACTTCCAACGCTACATCAAACAGGGCTTGTAGTTCACGATCATCTTTCGCACATAGACCTTCTACAGATAATACGGCTTCCTTAGGTTGGGCTGGTGTTTTTGCCACTTGCAAAAGGACATCGCGGCCAACCATCATATGAGCCAGTTCTGCTTGCCCGGTTTCACTGGCCAGCACAGTATCAATGACCTTGCCATCCCGCAGGACGGTGACGCGGTCACTGACCGATAATACTTCATTCAGCTTATGCGAGATGAATACTACCGACTTTCCTTCCTTGATCAGCACACGCAGGATTTCCAGCAGCTGTTCAGCTTCCTGAGGGGTTAGAACAGCTGTTGGCTCATCCAGAATAAGGATCTCAGCCCCGCGGTAGAGCGCCTTGAGGATCTCTACCCGCTGCTGTTCTCCCACTGAAAGGGTCCAAACTTGTGCTTCAGGGTGGATCGACAAACAATATCGATCCGATAATGCCTTGAGGCGCGCATGCACCGCTTTTTGATCCTCAATACGAGGCTCGCGCGGAGAATGCTGACCGAGAATGATATTTTCTGCTACAGTGAAACGCTGCACAAGCATAAAATGCTGATGAACCATACCCAACCCAAGGGCGATTGCATCGCGCGCGTTTTTAAGTTGGATAGGCTTTCCATTAAGCAGAATTTCGCCTTCGTCCGGCTCATACAACCCGTATAAAACATTCATCAGGGTCGTCTTGCCAGCACCGTTTTCACCAAGCAGGGTATGGATTTCACCTTTGCGAAGATCAAAATCCACGCCGGCATTTGCCACAACGCCCGGGAATTTTTTGACAATACCCCGCATCTCAATAATGGGTTCGTTTGCCTGGCTCAATATTCTTATCCTTTACTGATAATTATGGCCGCAAGAAATAGTATTACAGCACAAGTTGAAAATGGTTTTGGCGGCGCCCCCCCTTTCGGGGGACGCTGCGAATAAAAATTCTTTACTGTTTATTCAGGAACAAACTCGACAACCAGTTCGCCTGCTTCAATAGCCTTGAAAGCAGCTTCAGCTGCTTCAATAGCTTCGGCCGGGATACTGTCCTTCAAACCATCGTTGAGGGTATAAAGCATGGCGCCGTCGGCGATACCATAGCGATAGAAAGGATTATCGAAGGAGCCATCCAGGGTATGGGCCAGCATGTCTGCGAACATCGGTTCCAGGTTCCACAGCAGGTTCACCAACACCACATCCGGGCCATTCTCGGTCATATCACCAACATAGCCGGTCACATAGCCGCCAACTTCTTCGGCAGCAGCAATAGCGCCCAGAGCGGGGCCTTCACCACATTCGATCCAGAAATCCACGCCGGCATCAGCCTGCGCCAGGGCAGCTTCTTTGGATTTGGCAACATCGACCCAGTCACCGGCAGCAGTGGCGATCAGGGTTGCGTCAGGATTGACGGTCTTGGCGCCAGCCAGGAAGGCCTCACCAATAGCATGGCAAACGGGGATGTCAAAACCGTAGATTGCGCCAAGTACACCGGTCTCACTCATATGACCAGCGATGATACCAATCGGGTATGCCGCTTCATAGAAGGGCTGGTCATAGTCAGCAATATTTGTGTCCGTGCGGCCGATACCACCACCCCAGGCAAAATTGGTGTCGGGGTAATTCGGGGGCAACTGCAAACACAGCATCCTGATAGCCAAAGGAGTGGGCAACGATCATATCATAGCCTTCTTCGGCATATTCGCGGATCACGCGCTGGGCATCACCATCGCCAACATTCTCAGAAAAAGTAACTTTCACGCCGCTGTCTTCCAAAGCCATGGTGGCATTGTAGCCAGCTTCGTTCCAGCTATTGTCATCCCACGGGCCAGTCAGAACCACGGCCAGTGAACCGGCATCAGCAGCTTCCTCTGCTGCGGGTTCTTCTGCCACAGGTGCTTCTTCTGCGGGTGCAGCCGGGGTGCATGCGGACAGCAACAAGCCCAAAACAAGCAAACTGGCAATAACAATATACTTCACGGATTTCATTTTTTTCTTCTCCTGAAAGGTGTAAATGTTTTATCGAACAATACGGGTGAACCCCTGATGCAAGTAGAAGCTGAATCTCCAAAGCACAGGATATTGTTACAAAAGGTTGAAAGCCCTGCATTCTGATCCTGGTATCCGAGTTCAATTTCATGCATAAAGCAGTCCACAACAATATAGAGGTTTTCTTGTTATAATATCTCTGGTCGTTTCACCTCCTCAAATCCGTATTTCTCATATCGTGATTGGCTTTCACGGGCTTTCTAACGTGTCACCCAAATTTCTTCCAAACAACTGAACACCTGCTCTTACTGCAAAAATATGAAAATGCTGTACATCTATCAATAAATGGTGCCCCTGTACAATTATTGGATTGCACTTCACCGGCAGAGAATTCGTTATCTCCCTGCCGGGAAACGCTGGACTTATTTTTCCTGATCCTGCAATGCCTGCCATACCCGCTCCGGCTTGAGCGGCAGCTCACGCACCCACACACCCGCCGCATTGTGTACCGCATTCACCAGGGCAGGTGCTACGCCGTCGACGGTCAGTTCGGAGATAGACTTGGCCCCAAATGGACCCATAGGCTCATTCGTCTCGACGAAGAGCACATCCATCACCGGCAATTCGTTGGCCTTGTAGATATGATACTGCCCAAACGGGCATTGAGCAGCTTGCCGTTATCGTCATACACGGTTTCCTCACTGCGGGTGAAACCCAGAGCCTGGGCCATGCCGCCTGCTACCTGCCCGGCAGCGGTGCGTGGGTTGATCACCCTGCCGCAGTCAATCGCCATGACCATGCGGTCAACGGCCACCTCGCCGGTTTCCATATCCACAGTGACTTCTACAAACTGGGCTGCTGTGGGCGGAGGACTCTTGTGACTGACATGCGACTCGGTCGCCATGATCTGGTGCTGGTCCATCTGGTGCAGGCTGCTCAGGGCCAACCTCTCCCATCGTAACGTATTCGCCATTGGGTGCGATCACCTTGCGGTCCTTCAACACCAGGGACTCAGGATCGTCCACGTCCAGCATCTTGGCGGCATGCTCCTGCACCTGTTTTTTCACAGCCAATGCCGTCTTGCGTACCGCCCCGCCGCTGACGTATGTCGTTGATGAAGCATACGCGCCGACATCAAAAGGGGTGAAATCTGTGTCCGATGAATAGATGATCAGATCATCCAGCGGAATGCCCAGCACTTCGGCAGCCATCTGACCCAGGATGGTATCCGAACCCGTGCCAATATCCGTGGCGCCCAGGGTCATATTGAAAGACCCATCATCATTCATCTTCAAGGAGCAGGCACCCATGTCCAGCCCGGCAATACCGCTGCCGTGAAAGACCATGCCCATACCAATCCCTTTCCGATAACGGCCCGTCTGGTTCTTGTAGGCTTCCCGCTTGGCACGATAATCCACTGCCTTCATCCCGGCAGCGATGCAGGCTTCGTGGCCGCTGGTATCCATCGTCTGCGGTGTGCCTTCACGGCCTTCGCCCATCTGTGCGGCCAACCACATCGGTTCGCCTTCCTTGATCAGGTTCTTCCGCTTGAAATCCACCACATCAATGCCCAGCTTCTCGGCAATCTCTTCCATCAGGACTTCGATGGCAAACATACACTGCATTGAGCCATAACCGCGGAAAGCACCCGCTGGAGCTGTGTTGGTGTACACCACATCACAAAGGAAGCGTGAATTGGGAGCATTATACAGGGTCAGTCCTTTGAAACCGCCCGCCATGGGCACAGTCAGGCCATGAGTGCCGTAGGCACCGGTATCAGCCAGCAGGTACAGGTCAAGCGCCACAAGCTCATCCCCTTTGATGCCTGCCGTGTAATGCAAATCAAGCACATGGCGAGAGCGTCCAGCGGTAAATTCCTGCCGACGGTTGTATTCCAGCTTCACCGGTCGGCCCGTGCTTATCGTCAACAAAGCGCACAGATCTTCGGTGAGCATATCCTGCTTGCCGCCAAATCCACCGCCGATGCGGGGCTTGATCACCCGGATCTTTTTGACCGGCAGTCCAACCAACGGAGCGATAATGCGCCGCACATGGAATGGCACCTGAGTGGAAGAGATCACTACCAGCCGCTCATCTTCATCCCAATAACTCAAACTGAGATGTTGTTCCATCTGGGCGTGCTGCTGTTTGGGTGTGTGGAAATCGCCTTCCACCACCAGGTCTGCCTCTTTCAGGGCAGCGTCCACATCCCCGACAGCAGCCTTGAGACGATGAACGAGGTTCTTCGATGCGTCTGCAATGGCCTCTGTATCTTCTTCATCATGGATCACCACCGCGCCATCTTTCATTGCTTCGCGGGCATCCAGCACAGCAGGCAGAATTTCATAGTCCACATCAATCAGGCGCAGTGCCTTTTGGGCCAGCTCGCGGCTCTCGGCAGCCACCACAGCCACCCGGTCGCCAACATGGCGAACTTTGTTATCCAGTGAAACCTGATCGTAGGGAATCAACTGCGGATAGCTCTGCCCGGCGGAGCTGTACTTCACCCGCGGGACATCCTTATAGGTCAACACGCAGTGCACGCCCTCCAAAGCCTCTGCTTTGCTGGAATCGATATCTCTTGATACGCGCATGGGCATGCGGGCTGGTAAGCACAGCGCCATAGAGCATGCCCGGCCTGGAATAATCATCCGTGAATACAGGCTTGCCCAATGCCAGTTTGCGGCCGTCCACTTTTAACTCTGGTTGACCCACCACGGCTGCGGGAGGCGTATCTGACGGAGTGTAGAGAATGGGCTGCAAGAGTCCCTGCTCCCCATCCGCGCGCAGGTACGCCGCAGGCACGTCAATATTCTCCAGGTCGGCGGGCAATTCCTTTCGTACTACGTCAATGCCGCCCGGATCTTCTCCGCGCAACACAGCAGCCGCGCGCTGCACACCTTCAACGATCTGCACAAATCCCGTGCAGCGGCAAAGGACGCCGCTCAATGCCTCGCGCACTTCATCGTCTGTGGGGTCAGGTTTTTGATCCAGTAGGGCTTTGGCTGTCAATATCTGCGCCGGCGTACAGTAACCACACTGGATCCCGTCGGTTTCAATAAAGGCTTCCTGCAAGGGATGCAGTTGACCATTCTTTGCCAGGCCTTCCAGGGTTGTGATTTGATGCCCCTCGGCGGCTTCGGCCGTAAGCATGCAGCTCCGTACCGGTCGGCCATCCATGAGGACAGTACACATACCGCAGTCACCTTCACGGCAGCCGCATTTCACGCTGCTCATCGACAGTCCACGCAAGAAATCCAGCAATTTTGTATTGTCAGCCGCCTGCACCTGACAGACTTCACCGTTCAACTCAAATTTGATCTCAGTCATTACCGACTCCCTGTTTGCAGGCTTCCAGCACTTGACGGGTGAGCACCACAGCCATCGCACGGCGATAACCTGCGCTGCCGAGGTGGTCCGTGGGCGGGTCTACTTCCTTTTCAACAGCCTCGGCCGCTGACTGGATGGATTCTCCACTCAACACAGCACCAGACAACCCCTCAACTGCCGCACTCAACCACTGCCTGCCCTGCCACACACCGCTCAACGCCAGGCGTGCGTCTGATACCACTCCGTCCTTTAAGAACCACTCCCGCAGCAGCAAGGACAATATCCTCCCCCGCCGGGGTCAGGCCCACGCGGGCAGCCGCCAGCCGAAGGCCAGGCACATCCACAGGCAGCAGCAAAGCCGCTGCCTTTTCGTCCTGCCGCACAGAAAAGTAACTATTCAAATCCATCTCCCCATCACCAACTTGCGCCACTGCACCGCAAGCCAGCAGCGCCAACGCAAAAGCAGGGAACTGCCGCGGGGCTGCCAGAAATCGCGCCAGACTGGTCTCGTTGCGCTGCTGCCAGGTCACCGCGCCCTCCAAAGAGCTCCAGGACGATTTCCGGAACATCCTCGCAACTATAAATTTCATCCAGCACCACAGCAGCATCAAATCGCAATGCTGGACTGCCCTTTTTTGTTTCCATTTTCTGGATACTCTTCGTATTTTTCATACTGCAAACCACTCCACTTCTCAGGAAGGATCTATAAGGCTATGCGCATTACCTCGCTTTACACCAGTTTGTAGCGTTCCGGTTCCGGGTGTTTGGCGACCATCTTGCGGGCCAGTTCATTATGATGGGCAATATGAGCTTCCAGATCAAGCGTCTTGAGTTCGCCATCTTCTACAACAACTTTGCCGTTGATCACGGAGAAGTCCACCTTGTTCACTGAACATAGCAGCAGGGAAGAAAGCGGGTCATGCACTGCCCCACCTGAAAGGCTGAGCGTGTTCAAATCAACACCGATGAAGTCTGCCGCGTAGCCAGTTTCCAGCACGCCAATATCATCGCGTCCCAACACTTTCGCCCCACCGAGGATGGCAACATCCAGCGCATCCTGTACAGTAAATGCCTCAGCGCCATACTTCACGCGCTGGAGCAGGAGCATGTGTCGGGCTTCCTCAAACAAATTCGACGAATCATTGCTGGCAGAACCATCCACCGCCAGGCTGACCCTCACACCTGCATCGAGCAATTCGCGCACCCGGCAGATACCCGAACCCAGGCGCATATTGGAGGACGGGCAATGCGCCACGCCAGTACCTGTCTCGGCCATCATCTTGATCTCATCATCATTGACATGGATACTATGCGCCCACCATACATCCGGACCAACCCAGCCCAGTTCTTCCATCAGGGCTGCCGGGCGCAGGTTGAAATCGCGCATGGTGAACGATTCTTCATCGATGGTTTCAGCAACATGAGTATGGAGTTGTACATTGTCATACGTACGCGCCAGTTTTGCTGATTCACGCATCAAGTCAGTGGTAACAGAGAACGGCGAGCAAGGCGCCAGAGTCACGCGCAGCATGGAATATTGACTGGCATCGTGATATTTCTCGATGATTTCCTGGCTTTCCTTGAGGATGACATCCTCTTCCTTGACGACATGATCCGGGGGCAAACCGCCCTTGCTGCGGCCAAGGGACATGGAGCCTTGCGTGGGATGGAAGCGCATGCCCATCTCTTCTGCGGCGCGCACCTGATCGCCAAAAGTGGCATCATGCGGATAAAGGTAGAGGTGATCGCTGGCAGTCGTGCAGCCGGAGAGGATCATCTCGGCCATCGCCGTCTTGGTGCTGTGATAAACTTCCTCCGCGCCCATCTCACCCCAGATAGGGTAGAGGCGTACCAGCCAGTCAAAAAGTTTGTGGTTTTCTGCGCCAGGAACAGCGCGTGTAAGGGTCTGGTAAAAATGGTGATGGGTATTCACCAGACCGGGCAGGACAGCCATCCCGCTGGCATCGATAACGCGGTCAGCCTCGGCGGGCAATTCTTCCATCGGCCCAACTTTTTCAATAATGTTATTGCGGACGAAATATGCCGCCATTGCGAATTTGGCGGCGTTTGCCGTCCATTGTGATAACTACTTCAGCGTTTTTTACAAGCAGGGTACTCATAAAAATCTCCTCAGTCTGATCTATTTTTGAACTGCCAATTCCCGCAGCATCCCGCTGGCGCGGGCCACCGCATCTCGATAAATTTTCTCGCCCACTTCAGGTGTCGCGTAACCAGGATCGCCGATCACGCCGGAAGGGCTATAATCCTCAGCCAGCCAGCCATGCCGCAGACCGTTAGATCCCTTTTGCTCATCTCTGGCAGGCACTTCCCCCACCAGGTGAGGATGCAAATACTGCATCAAAGCCGTTTCCACCGACGCCGCATGCACTTCTTTCATCGTCAACGCCGGGAAATATTCAGCAATCATTTCATTGAAAAAACCGCCCCCCCACAGGTCAATGTTGTATACCTCCACACCGTATTTCGCCCGTAAGTCAAAAGCAAAAGATTGCAGCAGAGCAGCATTGCCGCCATGCCCATTGAAAACTACAAAGCGTTGAAAACCGTGCCGCGCCAAACTGGCAACCATATCGTCCGCGACGGCCAGCAGAGTCTCAGCCCTCAGAGAAACCGTGCCCGCAAAGTTGAGATGCTCCGGGCTTTTGCCATAGTTCAATGTGGGCAGGAACAGTCCATTAAACTCCCCGCCCAGCTCCTCGCGGCAGCCAGCAACGATTGCATCCAGCACCAGGGAATCTGTACCCAGCGGCAAGTGCGGCCCATGCTGCTCCAAAGCAGCCACTGGCCATACTGCAAGCGCACCATCAGCAGCCATTTGCCCTGCTGTGCTGCTGCTGACTTCCTGAAATGCTCGCGCCTTAGCCATTTTTTTCGCCCGCTCCTGTCGCAGGAAAGAACATCGCCTTCGCAAATTTATGCGTGAAGCGCGGGTAGGTCGTCAATTCGATATACTCCACTTTATCCGCAATCGCTTCAGCCATTGCGCGCATTTCGGTGGACACAAGCATCTGCTTGGCGCCAATCCCGGCGGCGTTGCCCACCTGGGTAAACGTATGCCGTGCCAGCGCAGGGAACATGCCAATATTGATACCGCTGTCCACGTCGATATAAGTTCCAAAAGCCCCCGCGAGGATAAAAGCATCCACTTCTTCATTGCTGACACCGGCTTTTTCCATCAGTACATCAATACCCGTGCGGATGGCGCCTTTGGCAAGCTGAATTTCATTGACATCGTCACGTGTCACGACAATTTCCCTGCCATGGCCTGTGCTGTCCTTACTTGCAAGGAGCATATCTCCCTTCCGGGTTTCATTGCGCACCAGAGGATGCGTTTTCTCCAGGGCGCCAGTGTATTTCAGCACACCCGCCGAAAGCATCTCCGAGATCACATCCAGGATGCCCGAACCACAAATCCCAACTGGCGGCTGGCCTTCAATGGTCTCGATGAATATCTCATTTTCAACGATCTTCACGCGCTCAATGGCACCGGGGGCGGCCCGCATACCAGCACTGATATGCGCCCCCTCAAAAGCCGGGCCGGAAGCACAGGAGCAGCTCCACACCTGCCCTTGATGAATGATACTGATCTCTGTATTGGTGCCAATGTCGCAAGCGATCACTGTGCGTTTCTCATCCAGCAGGCGTGTGACCAGTTGCACTGAAACATGATCCGCGCCGACATAGCCGGCGATATTGGGCGGCAGGTAGACATTTGCGCCAGGAGCGAGTTTCAAACCCAGCGAAACAGCCGGCACCTGCACAGCCTGGCTGACGGCAGGGATAAAAGGCGACATTCCGAGCTGCCTGACTGGCAAGCCGAGGAATAGATGATGGATGGCCGTATTGCCAACCATAGCCGCATCCACAACTTGCTCAGGACTGATCCCTCCCCTCTCGCATAAACCGGCGAGCATCTCATTCAGGCTATCAACCACCACCTTTTGCATGGTGATCTTGTTTTCATCGCTCTCATTGACAAAAGCAATCCGGCTGACCACATCCTCCCCATAAGCTACCTGTGGATTCATCGCGCCAGCTTTGGCAATCGTATCTCCGGTTTCAAGATTTACCAGGTATGCAGCAATTTTGGTTGTGCCAATATCCACGGCCAGGCCGGCAAGCGTCGCGCCCTTTGGCAAAACGGCTGCAATCTCACCATCACGCAGCACCAGGCGAAACTTCCAATCCAGTTCACGCACGCGGTCTGACAGGCAAGCCAGCATTGGCAGCTCGGCGGCAAGTTTCTCATAGCCTGCCGCCCGGCAGGCATCCTGTACACGCACCTGATCCGAGCGTAAATCTTCCAGATCAGGCATTTCCATTTCAAGGTCCAGGGCAGTTACCGATGGACGCAGTTCGATTTTCGTTTCCTGACCTTCCACCTGCAAACGCTGGGTGGTGGTCAGGGATTCGGGTGGCACAAACAGTTTGACATTCGATAATGGATTGACCATACAGGCCAGCCGGTATCCCTGTGCCAGTTCTTCAGCTGAGAAAATCCGTCTCTCAGCTTCATTAGGTGGAGACACCTCACCGGCGATGATCTGTACACGGCATTTACCGCATACACCAGCCCCACCACAAACTGCGGCGACCTGCACCCCAGCCTGCTGTGCTGCTTGCAGTAAGTTTTGCTCGCCCGTTATTTCGGTACGACTGCCAATTGGCTCCAGATCGATCTTAAACTTTGCCAAATTCTTCGTGCCTTCCTCGGTACGTGCAAGTTTCGCGCACTGCACAAAACTCACACGGGGATACGATTTCATCTGATAATTCACTGCCAATCCCAAACACGGCGGAAATCGTCTTGCGCGGGGTCATTCGCCCGCTGTCCGCAACCGAAACGCCAATCTGGCTGGCATCGAGCAAACTGAATATCTGCGGCTGCCCTTCATCCAGAGGCCAGCCGATCATGCCCGGGCTGAAACACATGCTCAGGTTCTTGCCTTCATTCCGCGCCATATTGCGGAATAAATCCTGCACCTGGCGGCCCAGTTCATCTACAGCTGCGGTGCCCATCGCGTCCAAAGCAAGGGCACAGGGCAAACAATCTCCCATCACTTCTGCCATGCGCTTGTCCAAAGCTTCGCCAATGCTGAAAACGACAACAAACACTTCCTCTGCCGCTGACAGATATTTCCCAATCACATCCCCTTTCAATTCACTGCCATCAGCCAATATCAAACGGTCATGATTGAAACCAGTAACAGCGATACGGCGATAAAGCAGAACAGGCTGGATCAGGGTCTCTTCTTCGCGCCATAGCGTCTTCGGCTATGCGAAGTATTTTTGGTCTGCGGCGGCGCATAACAGCCGGGTCTGCTCCCTGGCTCCAGATGACCTGGTCCACGCTCAGGGGCAGAGTCCAGTCTGTCTTAATGATGCTGTTATGCGCGGTTTCTGTTTTCGTCATTTACGCTTTTACTTTCTTTTGTCATTGCGAAGGAGGAGGAGCGGAGCAATCGTGGCAATCTCCTCCATTAAGAGTAAGCTTGCCGCGTCGGCTACTGCCTCCTCGCAATGACAGTACCTGATACCTACAACGCCGCCAATATCTCTGCCTCATCTGTCTTGAGTGCATCGGCATACTCCGGCGCTGCATCCAACGCCAGACCACGCCCGGCATTCATCATCGCCTGAATATTTTCCAGGGGGGTATCTGGCGGCAGGTCGCAGCCTGTGGCGAGGATGAAGTTCTTGAAAGGCGACATCTTCTCCATCAAGTCCAGCGTGAAGTCATACACTTCCTGCGGGCTTTGCTCCAGCACCACTTCCACCGGCGGGACGTTACCGATAATCACAACCTTGTCTGCCACCTTCTCGGCAGCAGCCACCAGGTCCGTGCCCGCGTCCAGGCTGAGGCTTTGTGCCCCGGAATCTGCCATGCGTTCCACCAGATGGGAGGAGTTACCGCAAATATGCAAGGCAGAATATGGCTTGAACTCAGCAAATATCCGCTGTAAATAGGGCTGCGAGAACTCGCCAAAAGACTTCGGCGAAATGCCCATCGCGCTGGGTTCCAACACACAGATCATCTCTGCCCCCGCCCCGGTGAGCATATCCACATGGTCATTGATCACGCCCACCGTGAAATCCAGCACAGTATGCAAAAAGTCGACATTCTTGATCGTAGCCTTGGCAGCCTTGCTGGCACCCAGCAGGTGCGATGCAAGCGTAAAGGGGCCAATCACATATGCCGCTGGCATCACATTCAGATATTTCACCATCATGCGCATCGTTTCCAAAAAGCCATGAATTCGCGCATCATGCCGGATATTGATCTTGCGCAGCGCGTCCAGTTCTGCTTCGTTTGTTACCATATGGTCGAGAACACTGGGTGCCGCCCAATCATCATAACGCACCGGACCGCCCAGAGCATTGATCTCCAGGGAGAGGTCCATCATCATGAACATGGTGTCCGGTTTATATCGCTTTACAAGGTTCAGCAGCGAATGGAAATGCAACCCGCTGTTGAACATATTCTGGCGCACAGTGCTATCCGTGGTCTGAATGCCGGGGAAGCCCAGCAACGGAACCACCGGTAAATGATCCATCCCCTGTACAAGGTCAATCAAGGCATTTTCTGACATTTCTTTTTTCTCCTGGGTCTATGCGAATCCGAGGTTTAAAAGACCAGTCATTCGCAGTAAATAAATCTATATAACGCAGGCTGAGCCTGTCGCGGCAGAAGCAAATTTCCAAAAACCTGCCCCGCCCTTCGACAAGCTCAGGGCTCGTTACGCTCTAAAACTCATCCAGCGGGAAGCCAAAGTCAATCGCTTCCTGCTTTACCTGGCGGTAAACAGCTTCCGCTTCAGGCAGGGGCTTGAAGTTTTCCAAATCCCATACTTCTTTCACTGGCTTGCCGACATCGGGGTCTTTTATGGCATCTTCATATTTTGGCAGGAAGTGTTCCGCCATTTCCTTGACCTTCGACAGTTCCCATCCAGAAGCAGCGTGGGCTACTTCAGCGCAGAAACGGCATTCCAGCGGGGAGAGGTAATCGGTCAATTTGCCGCCGGCCGCACGCGGGCCAGTGGAGAAGGAAGCACCGGAAGCAGCAATGATCGATACGCCGACCAGGATCTCATACAGGAAGGCGGCCGTACCGGGCCCAGAAACCTCATTGGCGATACCGTGGGTGAGGATATGCGTATTGCGGCTGAGTGCCTGATGGGTCATGCTCAACGCCCATAGACCTTCACGGTTCACATTGGAAAGATAGCGAATATCATAGATCTCTCCGCCACCAACTGAACACTGCAACACTGCGTATTGCAACAAAGCGCAGGCGATGCAGGAAAGCACAGCACCTTCAGCCGGACCAGGCATCCCGCCGATCATGGCCGGGGAACCAGCAAAGACCAGACCATCCATAGCCAGCGTGTGCACGACCTTGTGCAAGGTCTGGTAGTTCACCTTCAACTCGGATGGGAAGAGGATCAGGGAAAGGTCCGTGTTATAGAAATTCTCTTTGGTGCCATAGCAGAACTGGCCAAATTCGGTCACGGCAGAGATATTGCCGATGCCGGGCATACCGGCGCGGCCGGCCTGGTTGCGGATCTCACGATGGCGGCGGCCCTGAACATAACCCAGCAGGGTCTCAGAGGGCGTTCCAGGGAGAACATCCAGACCATTGACTGTGGCCAGTGAGCCGCCTTCCAGGAAATCAACCTCCTGCTGACGGGCAATACCCTCGGTAAGCAGCGGGTATACTTCTTCGGTCACCGTGATGCCCAGGGAAGCGCCAAACATGCAAGGATAAGGGTCTTCCGGCGTGCGCGCTTTCAACACACGGGCGTCTTTGCCAAAGCCGAGGGTCAATTCGGATGGGGCAAACTTCAATGCGTTGGACAGTTCTTCTTTCGAAATACGCACAATTCGTTCAGTTGGCTCACATAACATACCCAGTTCCAAAGCCAGTTCAAAACCAGCCTGGTAAAATCTGTCCGCCAATTCCATATCAAGGTTGACTGGGGACACTTTGTCACAAACACCCACCAGGTCATACTTCTTAAGCATGGCCCGAACGGTTCGTGGAATGCGCTTCACATCCCATTCTTTCAAATCGCAGTATTCACCTTCCTGGGTACGGCGCAGGATTTCAACAATATCGGGTTTCTGTTGCATTTACAGTTCTCCTTCTTCTCACTATGTCAGTGCGTTGACCAAAATCGGCTCTGCCAGCGGCGGCTTTTGAACAAGATCGGACATCAAACGGCACAGGTCAACCGCATCTTTTGCATCGCGGCCATAGCCATCAGCGCCAATTTCGGTTGCCCATTTGGGCGTCACCGGACCGCCCCCAACCAGAATAAAGATTTCTTCCCGTTTTCCACGTGCTTCCAGTGTCTGAACAATTTGCTTATAGAAGGGGCGCGATGTTGATAGCAGGGTTGAGACAATCAAATAATCGGCTTCTTCTCTGATCACTGTCTCGACAAATGTCTTTGGGGCAACGTCTGTGCCCAGATCGATGACCTTCAAACCCTGTGCAGCAAGAAATGCAGCAACGATATTCTTGCCAATATCATGCAAGTCGCCGGAAACCACACCGATGACAACTTTCCCTTGCAGTGATCCTTCCATATCCTCTGCTGAAATATGAGGCATGATCACATCACTGGCAGCGCGGGCAGCATCTCCAACCAGGATCAATTCCGGCAGATAGCAATCGCCATTTTCGAAATCTTTGCCAACATCCTCCAACGGCTTTTGGATGGCTTCATTGACCAGGGTCAGTGGGTCAAGGCCAGCATCCAACGCGGCCTGTGCAGCTTCAGCGGCATCTTCTTCCTCGCCATCAACGACTGCTGCCATCAAGGCTTCTAAATATTTTTCCTTCTCCATTTTGCTCATCCTTTCATTTCAAATAAAAAATGATTTTCCATTTACCAATATTGATACTCACAGCGTAGGCTGAGCCTGTTATTATCCTCGAAGGGGACGATATCATACCCGAATGGATAAGCTGCAGCGGTTACGCAAATCCTGTTCCGTCCTTCGACAAGCTCAGTGCTCGATCATCCCTCGTTCAGCAACCGCCACAACATCTCGGGGTAAACAGGCAGCTCTCGCGCCCAGACCCCGGTGGCATTATAGATCGCACTCACAATGGCTGGTGCGCCGCCATCCGTAACCAGCTCACCCACTGACTTTGCACCCAGCGGGCCATTTGGCTCATCATTTTCAACAAAGATGGCATCCAGGGATGGCGCTTCATTGGATTTCATGATGTGATACGGGCCAAAGCGGGTATTGATCTGCTTTCCGTTTTCGTCATAGACCATATCCTCACACAAAGCAAAGCCCCACGCCTGCGACATGCCGCCTTCCACCTGCCCACCAGCGGTGATCGGGTTGATCACCCGCCCGCAGTCAGCCACCATTAATAACCGTTCAACCGTCACCTGACCGGTTTCGGTATCCACCTCAACCTCGGCAAACTGGGCTGCCAGTGGCGGCGGGCATTGATAGCTCATATGCGATTCGCTGGCGATGATCTGATGCTGATTCATCTGGTGCAGGCTGCTCAATGCAACCTCGGCCATGGTGACAAACTGGCCGTCAGGGGCAACCACCTTGCGATCCTTCAGCACAAGCGATGCCGGATCATCCATCCCCAGCATCGCCGCAGCGTGTGCCTTGATCTGTTCAGCCACACGCAGCGCTGTCTTGCGCACCGCGTTGCCGCTGATGTAGGTCGTGCTGCTGGCATAAGCGCCTTTGTCAAAGGGGGTATGATCGGTGTCAGACGAACACACCACAAAATCTTCAGCAGGCACACCCAGCACTTCTCCGGCAATCTGCGCCAGGATGGTATCTGAACCGGTGCCGCAGTCGACAGCGCCCATAGCAAGATTGAAGAACCCGCCGTCATTGAGCTTGATCGTCGCGGCGGCCATATCCAGGCCAGCCACACCGCTGCCGTGCATCGTCACCGAAAAGCCGATGCCTTTGCGTTTCGTGCCGGTCTGCTGACGATATTTGGCATGTTTGGCTTTATAATCAGTGGCCTGCATGCCAATATCCATCAATTGACCATAGTCACCGCTCTCCAGGGACTGGGCAAAACCTTCGCGCCCTTCGCCGAGAGCAACCGCCATGCGCATCGGGTCACCTTTGCGGATCCAGTGCGCACGCTTGAAATCCACCACATCCACGCCCAGGGCCTCGGCGGCTTCTTCCATCAATACTTCCACACCAAACTGCACCTGCATAGCGCCATAGCCACGGAAAGCGGCCGAAGGCGGCTTATTGGTATACACCACATCGGTGATATAGCGCGCATTGGCTGAATTATAGAGAGTCAGGCCGCGCAAGCCGCCCGCCATCTGCACCGTCAAACCTTGCGTGCCATGGGCACCAGTATCGCCAATGGCATAAATGTCAGTAGCTGTAACCTTGCCGTCTTTGACAGCCACGCGGCAGCGGATCACATTGGGGTGCCGGCTGCGCGAACTGGTAAATTCCTGCTTGCGGGTAAGTTCCATCAACACCGGTCGGCCGGTGCGCAGGGTAAGCAATGAGCACATATCTTCCAGCGTCATTTCCTGCTTGTTGCCAAAACCGCCGCCCAGGCGGGGTTTATATACACGGATGCGCTGCACGGGCAAACCCACCAGAGGAGCCACCATGCGGCGAATATGGAAAGGAACCTGTGTGCTGGAACGGATCACCAGCCGGTCATCTTCGTCCCACCAGGTCATGGTCACATGCGGTTCAAGGTGAGCATGCTGCTGCTTTGGTGTGCGATAAACACCTTCAAATACATGATCTGCCTCGGCAAAGGCGCCATCCACGTCACCAATCTCTTTTTCTATGCGATGGACAATATTGTGTTTCGCGTCATAGATGCCTTCGGTATCGTCCTCATCATGAATAACGGGTGCGCCATCTTTCATTGCGTCTTCCGCGTTCACCACAGCGGGCAAGCACTTCGTATTCCACCTCGATCAGGCGGATCGCTTCATTGGCAAGTTCCACACTTTCAGCGGCTACTACGGCCACACGATCTCCAACAAAACGCAGCTTGTCATCCAATACCACCTGGTCATAAGGCAGCGGCTTGGGCGGGCTTTGTCCACCGGAGGAATGCTTGATGCGGTCCACATTCTCATGGGTCAACACGGCATGCACACCGGGCAGAGCCTCGGCCTTGCTGGTATCAATCGATTTGATGCGCGCATGCGCATGGGGACTGGTCATCAGCACGCCATAGAGCATCCCGTCCATCTTCAGGTCGCCGGCAAAGACCGGGCGGCCCTTGGCCAGCTTGGCAGCATCGAATTTGACGATTGGCTTGCCGACTACTTTCAATCCTGTCATTTCCTGAGGGGTATAAACCAGCGGAGGAAGGGGCGCCGTACCGCCATCCTTGCGGCGGAATTCATCAGGCAGGTCAACATCATTAGCATCTTCCGGCATGATCCTGGCGATATGTTCAATCGGAGGAACGCTCTCGCCACGCATCACTGCTGCGGCACGCTGCACGCCTTCCACCACTCGCACATAGGCTGTACAGCGGCACAACACACCAGAAAGCGCTTCGCGGATCTCGTCTTCTGCAGGATCAGGATTACTATCCAGAAAAGCCTTGGCAGTGAGGATTTGAGCCGGCGTGCAAAAACCACACTGTATGGCACCGGTTTCAACAAAGGCTTGCTGCAAAGGATGCATTTCGCCATCCTGCTGAATCCCTTCCAGGGTGGTAACCGCATGATCAACAGCCTGCTCAACCTTTAGCATGCAACTGCGTACAGGTTTTCCATCCAGCAAAACCGTGCACACGCCGCAATCGCCAGTGCCGCAGCCCTGCTTGACGCTCATATAATTCAAACTTCGCAGCACATCCAGCAGGCGACTGCGTGGAACAGTCGGAACTTCCATCTGCCTGGTCATTGATCATCAAATTGAATGTCATTTTCTCTTGAGTCATGATCCCATCCCATCCAGGCACATGGTCAGTGCCTTGCGGGTCAGCACCGCAGACATCGCCTTGCGATATTCAACGCTGCCCAGATAATTCGCTTTCGGTGCCACTTCTTCAGCCACTTTGGCAGCAACTTCCTCAATGGCGTCTTTGGTCAACGCGCCCCCAACCAGGCCAGCTACAGCTTTGGCCTCTCCTACGGATGATTGCCACACGCCGGTCAGGGCAGTTTTAGCCTGCACGACCTCCCCCCCCTTCACCTGCACTGCAGCAATCGCAAACACAATGGGATCATCCACCGGTGTGCGCGCCACCTGGGCGACACCCCAATACATATCCTCAACCGGCAGGAGAACCGCTTCAACTTCCTGCTTGCTTGCCTTTTGCAGCACCTCCGCCAGCGGAATATGCTCACCGTCCACAAGGGCCAGCGCACCGCCAGCCAGCAACCCTGCCACCCACTGTGGAGCCAGACCGGGCATATTCAGGGTGCGTTCCAGCGTCGTCTCATTCCTGCGCTGCCAGCTAAATGCGCCTTCCAATGTTCCGCGCAGCACATCTGGCAGCCTGCCGCTGCATAAAACTGAATCCAGGTCTGATGCTGCTTCCATCCGGTAATAACCGTTCGGAACCTTTTGCTCTCCTGCCTGCATTTGCAATACCTCCTCTTGCGTTGTAATGAAATAAATAATCAATGCCAAGGAACAACAAGCGAATATAGAATTGCGAAACTCATCGGAAAATCCGATGCCCCGGGGAAAATTGTTTTGGTTTAAAAGAAATGACGGCTAATTCGAAGACCGAATCAGCCGCATTTCAATCACTTTATCGTTGTAATAATTATTGGCGTAAACCAACGGTTGTTCATTATTATTGTAGAAGGTTTCAACATCATGCAATAATGGGAAGCCAATTTCAACATGCAGCAGCCTGGCAAGCTCATCCGTCGCCAAAACAGATCTGATCTGAGCAATCGCATATTCAATACTTTGCCCGCAATATCGCTCAGTAAAATCATGCAGTGAAAAACTGGCATCCAGCGGCAGATCATCCGGACAAACCAGAGAAATGGGCATCACGTTTTCTGACAGCACAAAAGGTTTCTCATCTGCGAGGAAAAGGCGGTTAACTGACACAACTTCATCTAACGGTTCAAGACACAAAGCTTCGGCTTCGTATTCAGTCGGCCGGACGATTCACAATCTCTAACGGAATGATCGACGGCTCATACCCCCTCGCACGGATCATACGCGTAAATTCCCAAATTTCACCGAGATGGGTTTGCACATCAAGAATACGCTGATTGACGTATGTACCATCCCCCTGTTTACGACTGACCAGCCCTTCAGTTCCCAGCTTGGCCAATGCCGTACGAATGGTCGCGCGGCTGACGCCCATCTCGGTCGCCAATTCACTTTCAGACGGCAGGCGACCATCCCCAAACTCCCGATTACGGATGCGGCTACGCAACAAGGAAATGACCTGCTCAGCAATTGGCTGTGGACGCTTGATGACCATGACTCACCTCAGTTGACAGTCGTCTGACCTTTCTTATTGTAACAATTCTATCAACAGAGTCAAGTAATTTGAGAAAAATTGCATTTAAACAGGAACAACATCACATCCTCTGGACAACTTCCAAAGCTGTGATGGTCAAAATTGATTGTTCTGTCCTTTGCCACTGTTGGTCAGCGGCGGAGAAATGCTCCTTTTCGTACAAGCTTTCGGTCCGCCAGCTTGCAGTATTAAAGCAAAAACGCTGCAATAGCAGCGCGAAAAGGTGGGGTGTCTCCGTCTGACCTTTCCGCGAAGGCAAAAACTGGTTGCGTGGCAAGGGCGGGGGTCGGGCTTGTTCAGGCATCTGAACTTACCGTTGCGGGACAGCGCCGGATTTTCACCGGTCTTCACCCAGGTCCTTGCCAGGATATTTAACTGGTATTAGTGTACAGCTTTGGGGGAGAGATGTCAATATGAGAAAGGAATTTTTAAGGTTGATAGATCAACTAGTCAACCAATTGATCCGTCAAGCAGGAAAAATGTCTTTCCCTGCACTTGACAACCTCCCATAGCTGCCTTATGATATTACATACCAGTTGGTATGTTGTTAGAATATTATTTATTAAAGGAACAAGTATGATCTTCCCCTCGATTTACCAATACCTTGATCAAGATGACACCTTGATCACAGCAGATGAAAACAGCCGTATCGGTGTGCATATTCCCGACATCATCAGTGAAAACAGCAACGGTTTCAGAAACACAATGCGAACCAGAATGCCCGTTATGCCCCTTATGGCAAGCTGCCTCTATCAGGCAACGAAAAGTGTAAAAAGCATCACCCAAAACCCGAAAACGGGAAAAAAAGAAATCTCCCGCCAGGCTCTGACCGCGCTTGAAGATTATGCAAAAAGTCTGGGCGTAAGCAAGATCGGCTACACTAAAGTGGACCGGGATATGATATTTCAGGATAAGGGGATATTATATGAAAATGCGATCGTTTTTCTCATCGAAATGAAAAAGGATTCGATCGTCACTGCCCCATCGAAAACAGCAATCAAGGAGATCTTCAGGACATATAATGCACTGGGCATCATCGTCAACAAGGTCAGTGACCATCTGCGGGCATCAGGCTATAACGCCATGGCCGGCCCTGCCATTGGCGGCGACGTGAGCTATGTTCCCCTGGCGCATAAAGCAGGCCTGGGCGTGATCGGCAAACATGGGCTTCTGATCACTGACGAGGATTTCGGCCCCAGTCTGCGCATCGCAGCAGTGTATACAGACATTGAGAACCTGCCTCTTTCAACAGCGAACCCGCATCTGTGGGTACAGGATTTCTGCGAAAGCTGCAATATATGCGTGCGGAAATGCCCTGCCGGCGCTATATTCGAACACAGCATCGCCATCAATGGCAACCCTGACACCAGGCAATGCATTGATAACGCCAAATGCGCTGTCCCCTTCGCCAATGAGTACGGCTGCACGGTATGCGTCAAGAGCTGCGCATTCTTTAATGGTGACTATCACAAGATCAAAACCGCTTTCAACAAGAAAAAGCAAAAGCAATAAGATGGACACACGAGACAAGATCATCGAAACAGCCTTCATCGGCTTTCTGGAAAACGGCTATGATAACATCTCGCTAAATGAGATCGTGAAACGAACCGGAATGACCAAAGGGGCATTCTACTATTATTTCACGAACAAGGCACAACTCATCACCGAAACGGTCGAGAAATACCTGCATTCATACATCTCGCTCTATGGTGATAGCGTGATCGCATCTGAAACTTCTGCCAAAAACACCTTGATTGCCATGTCGGATGTGTTTGCGAATATGTTTGGGGTTGTATCCGGGCAAATGGATCTGAAAGTGGATGCCAGAAAATTCTACTCCCTCTTCATTTCTGCACTCAGCCAGAAGAAGGGTGTCCATCAATCCAACATCATCACCCAGGCAGACCTGAAGAACAAAGTCAGGATGTTGATCGTCAAAGGCATTCAGAACGGCGAATTCGAGCGGAAACTGGATGTTGATGAGATCGTCTTCATCTTCACTTCCATGCTCCACGGCATCCTCTTCGATTGGGTTAACGATGAAAAAATGGAGCTGTCCCCCTCGCTAAAGAAAGGCGTCACTGCTCTGGTCAACCCATAAGGGCATAACAAAAAACAGGGCGGGATCATGTGACAACCCGCCCTGCCAAAATACAAGCGCGGCGAGAAGCTGCTTGTCAATATAAATAACGCCATCCATCATCGACAAGCGCGTTCAAAGCAACCACCGCAGCAGGCAAGACTTAGGTCACGTTTGGAGAAATTCCTCTCTCCGCATAGATCACGCAGCGAGATCCACACCGAGACGGCGAACAGGGCAATCGACAGCCACCGGCAGAATAGTACAATCAGCAGACTGTAAGAACTCTCACCAGGCATGGCGACGCCCTATCTGCGGCAGCAGGGTGATCAAAATGGTCGGACCAAACAGCACCAATCATCATCAGGATACGGCCTTTCTCCACACCCCATTTGAAATTGATCGGCAGCATCAAGGCAAGAAAGAACAACCCCACACCAAACAAAGCCAGCGATACCAACAGGCCATCCACCAACGAAGCTTTGGCAAAAACAAACTGGAAGATCAGGTTGAGGAACCAGACCAGCCAGGGACAGCAGCACACCCAACAGGTATTTACTGACCACCAGGTCGCGGCGGGAAACAGGCATGGTGAGGGCATATTTATCCCATCCCGCTCTTTCATCATACGCCATAGCAGTCACCGCCAGCATGGCAAATAGCAATGCAACCACACCGCCAAAAGAATCGCCGCTCTGGTTAATCATGCCCAGCACAAAATAAAAACCAACAAACAAAAGAATGATCCTGGCCTGCTTACGTAAGTTGAGCAAGTCTTTCAAAATCAGCCCCTTCATTAATTCCTCTCCTTCACATGGTACAACATAATATCTTCAATACTGGCAGGGTCAACAACATATTTGCCTGTCAGTTGTTTTTTCAATACCAGCGCTTCAACGCCAAAACTGTTCTTGCGATGTCCTTTGACAAGTACCGGATCCAGAGCTTCAAACTCCGCCAGGGTGCATTTCAATAGACCATAACTCTCCAGCAATTCATCCTTGGTATCGCTGAAAACAATGCGTCCTTTATGGATAAAGGTAATGTAATCGCAAGCCTTCTCCAGGTCACTGAGGATATGCGAAGACATGAACACCGAATGGCTCTCATCCTGAATGAAATCCAATAGCACATCCAGGATTTCATCTCTGGCAATGGGGTCCAGACCGCTGGTAGCCTCATCGAGGATGAGCAGTTTGGCATCATGAGACAGGGCCACCGCAATGGAGAGCTTCATCTTCATCCCGTGCGAGTAATTCTTGATGATCTTGTCCTGACGAAATGTCAAACCGCCCCACCAACTCTAGAAATTTCTTCTCATCCCAATTCTGATACACGTTCTTCATAATGAGATTTACGTCTTTTGCGCTCATATTTTCAGGGAAATTGCTTTCATCCAGCACCACGCCAATATCTTCCTTGATGTTCTTCAAACCGGAAGGGCAATCCTGCCCCAAAATACTGACCTGGCCCCCATCTTTATGAATCAGATCGAGAATCAATTTGATCGTGGTGGTTTTACCCGCCCCATTGGCGCCAATAAATCCCATGATGCAGCCGCTGGGCACATCGATACTGACATGGTCCAGGGTAAATCCATCATACTTCTTTGAAACATTATCCAAACTTAAGATGCTTTCCATTGTCTTCTATCCTTCATAGATCAAGGTCAAAATTTCGACCAGTTCATCGAGCTTCACGCCACTGAGGTTGGCAGCATGTACTGCCTCCTGCATATGCTCCTCAATCGTGCGAAGCTGTTCCTCTTTGATAAAATCAATATTCGCAGCGGCCACAAAACTGCCCTTGCCTGTCATCGTGACGATGAAACCGTCCCGTTCCAATTCCTCATAAGCGCGCTTGGTGGTGATGACGCTGATGCGCAGTTCTTTTGCCAGCAAGCGCATGGAAGGAAGCGCATCGCCCTCCTTAAGTTCACCAGATATGATCAAATTCTTGATCTGCCTGGCGATCTGCTCATAAATTGGTTGGCCGCTCGAATTACTGATGAGAATGTCCATTCCATCCGTCCTTATTGCTTATATTGTATATATTTATTATATACAATATAGACACAATGTCAAGGGTAAAGATAATTTTTATCAGAACTCTCCATCCATGCTTCATCTGAGTTAAGCTATAATTAGATTTCTGACAGTATCATTACCAAAACAAATCCTACAAAGGGTTCATACGCATTTATGGATGGATAAACCAACTATGCAAATTGATGACTCGTGGATTTTGAATGCCCTCATGGATAGCACTGCCGACAGCATCTATGTCAAAGATCGTCAGTGCCGTTTGTGGCGTGTCAGCAAAAAAATGGCGATCGACCTTGGTTTTTCCGATCCCGCCGAGATCTATGGAAAAACAGATGTGGAATTGTTCGGGGAAGAACTTGGCCGCCGAACTATGAGGGATGATCTGAAAGTCATGGAAACCGGGATAGCCCAGGTTGGGATCATTGAAAGCTGGATCACCCGAAGTGGCGAAACAAACTGGACATCCACCACCAAAATGCCCCTGCGTAATGATAATGGGGAGGTGATTGGCTTGCTCGGCATCACGCGGGAAGTCAATGAATTGAAAAATGCTGAAATCGAATCTCGAATTCCGGGCAACCCATGATGCGTTAACCTCCCTTGCCAACCGTTTCCTGCTCATGGATCAGATCAAACAATCCATCTTTTCTGCCAGGGCATATGGCAGACTGTTTGCCCTGCTCTTCATCGACCTGAACGGCTTCAAACAAATCAATGACACTGTGGGGCATGATAAAGGGGATGAATATCTGATACAACTCGCCAGGGTATTGACTAAAAATGTACGGCTCTCTGATACAGTAGCCCGCTTTGGCGGAGATGAATTTGTGGTCGTATTGAATCATCTGGGACATGTGGAAGATGCATTGGCTATCGCACAGAAAATTTCGGATGCGATATGTTATGAGGTTGACCCGTCAACACATACCGTCACGGCCTCTATTGGCGTCAGTATTTTCCCCAACCATGGCGAAGATGCCGAAACGCTGCTCAAGGCTGCGGATCAGGCCATGTATTGCGCCAAATCAGAATCGCTCAATTTCAAACTCGCAGAAGATTGAAGAACTTCACGTTGAGCACAAACCTCTTCTTTGAACCATTGACAAATCAAACCGCCCTCCCCCATGACCGGGAAAGGGCGGTTATGTTATATGAAGAAATAGCATGAAATCCTATTCCCCTTCGTACAGGATTCCCTTCTCAGCCAGCACCCGCTTTTCTTTTTCAATATGAAGCGCTGCCAACCCTTCCTTGATCTCGTCCCAGCTTTTCCCTGCCAGAGGGTATTTGAACAGGGACAGGAAACTGACTGCCAGCAAAATCGCGGGAATCAACACCCAGCCAAGCAGAATGCCGGTCTCGGCGCTGGCGCTCTGCGTACCCTGCAAGCCAGCGAAGTTATAGCCATACAGCCCGAGGAACCACAGGAAAACCGAGTTGGCCAGGCTGATCGCCGGCTTGGTCACGAAACTGTTCACCCCGGCATACATACCCTCACGGCGCAGACCAGTGCGGTGTTCGTCCATATCTACCACGTCGCCATTCATCAACGGGATCAAATACATGCCGCCTGCAAAGCCAAGTCCAAAGCAGAAGAAGCCAATCAAGGTGGGCAGCAGGAAATGACCGCCAACCAGAATAACAAAACAACCCACTGAAAAGACAGCAGCCATCAGCATGGTACAGCCCTTTACACCTAAACGGTCGCGCATTCTCACAAAGAAAAAGATACCGCCAATGATTCCCACGCCCAAAGCGGCATACAGGGGCACAGCGGGCAATGCAAACTCAGCCAGGTAGTAATTCAGCCCCAGCATCAAGCCTGTTTGAGCATAAATGATCGTGAAACTGATCACCTCAAAAACGATAAATGAGCGATTGGTGAAACACTCCTTCAGCGATTTCACGAAAGGCATTTGCTCTTCTTCCTGCTGGAAATGCTTTTCCTCATAGAAATAGGTACTAACAAAGATCAATACCGCCATTACCACACCAAAGCCAATCATGATCCACTGAAACCCCGTGGCATCAGCGCCTGGTTCGGGTTTGATAAAACCCCACAACACCAACGGCACAACCAGCGGAAAGACCGAAAAGATCAGCTTCCAGATGAGAATACTGCTGCGCGCTTTGTTGGAAACAGCCATCTCGAAAGGCATCACGTACAGACTGGTTGCAATTGCAGTGTATAACACATCAAACAAGAACAGAAGCAGCGTCATTTGAATGAACAACACCGTCTGGCTGGCCTGCACACCGCCAATATTGACCCACGAAAAGATGAAGGCAATCCCGATGATCGGCGCGCCATAGCGAATATAGGGCTTGCGGCGGCCAAGATCACTTTTGGTCCGATCACTGATAAAGCCAAACAGCGGGTCATTGACCGCATTCCAGATGGCAAACAGCAGCCACACAGTAGCGGCCAGGTTGGCATCCATCCCGCGGTAGCTGGTGAAATAATACGTCAGACCAATGCTGACCACGAAAGTGTTCAGCATGGCAGCAGGCCGCATCCGCAACGGAAACCCAGATACGGCTTTTGAGGGGAACGTGTTCTTCGGTGAGCAGGGTTTGTTCGGTCATGCAATCCTCCAACAGGGTGTGAATGAAGACGAAAAAGGAATATCCAGCCAGTCAAGGGTAATCCCAGCATCATGTTACCGGTCACATGATGCTTCAGCAAATTATAAACCAGAATGGTGAATTAAGCAGGATAATTGACGAATATCGGGGATTAAAAACATTTCGCCAGGGTCTTTTCTTACAGCTAAGTCAAGGGAAAATTGCAAAAGGGAATATTCCGATATACAATCATTACACTCCCCCTAATGGTATAGATAAAGGGCTTATTGGTGAACCGATCTTATTGAATCCCAAGGAGCAAGCAATGAAAACCTTTAACAGGATATTTCTGGTGTTCTTCGTGGCCACATTTTTGATCTCCTCATGCAATCTCCCTACGCCACAAAGCGAAAACCCTTCTGCCAAACTGATGGTCAGTGTAAGCACTGCCACACAATACCGCACTGGCCCGGGAGAAATGTATGATGTGGTTGGTTCCCTTACCCCAGGGCAATCTGCCGAAGTGATTGCTACCAGCCCGAACAATGACTACTTTCTGATCCTCGATGCAACCAATCCTTCCCGCCCGGTCTGGCTAAAGAATAAAGACCTGATACTTTCCGGGATTCCTAAAGGACTCCCCGTCTCCACCCCTCCACCACCACCGCCGGCTGCAACACCTCCCCCAGTTGCAACAGCTACCCTGGTTGCAACGCCTCCCCTGCCGAGCGGATGTCCCACGCCGATTGGCGGCGGACCAACGCCGGTTTCCTGTCCTAGCTACGGCCCAGCCCCTGACAGCGGATGTCCCACACCCATTGGTGGCGGACCAACGCCGATTTCCTGTCCTGGCTACGGCCCAGCCCCTGGCAGCGGATGCCCCACACCCATTGGCGGTGGACCAACCCCAGTTTCCTGTCCTGGCTACGGCCCAGCCCCTGGCAGCGGATGCCCCACGCCCATTGGCGGCGGACCAACGCCGGTTTCCTGTCCTGGCTACGGCCCAGCCCCTGGCAGCGGATGCCCTACCCCAATTGGCGGTGGACCTACGCCGGTCAGTTGTAATTCACCGATCACGCCCTCTTCTGACAGCGGCTGCCCCACACCGAAAGGCGGCGGACCAACCCCGATCAGTTGCCTGCACTAAAGCGGAATCACGCATCTTTTTTAGGAAGCTGATTTTGATAGTTTATGAGGACACCTGATTTTTCAGAAGGTGTCCTCATTCCATGCGGGTAGGCGGGCAAATACTGGCAATACACAGACCATAGAGGATCTTTCACTCTCCAGTCACTCCCCCAGGATAAGAATGCAGGCCATTTACGAATTACGTGGTTTCCGTTTCAGAAAACTCAATCTCAAAACAAGCCCCCTGCTTATTTTGCACCTTCAACTGACCGTCGATTTGCCTGACCAGATTGGTGACCAGTTTAATCCTAACGAAGAACTTTTCTCAACATCAAAATGATCCGGCAATCCGCTGCCATTATCCCGAATAGTCAACCTGTATTGACTTCCCCGGATATTCTCACAGATCACTTCAATCTTTCCTGGATTTCCTTTAGCAAACGCATATTTCAAGCTGTTTGATACCAGCTCATTGACAATCAAGCCACAAGGGATAGCGGTATCAATGCTAAAAGCAAGTTCCTCAGACTTCACATCAATCACCACCTGCTCTGAATATACCCGGTAAGTCTGCATTAAGGAGTTCACCAAACTGTGCAAATACCCCTGAAAATCAACACGGGCCAGATCACTGGATTGGTATAACTTCTCATGGATCAAAGCCATCGAGCGCACCCGATTTTGGCTTTCCCGCAAAAGATCCACTGTCTTTTCATCTTCGATTTGCGAAGACTGTAAATTCAGCAAACTTGATATCACCTGAAGATTATTTTTCACGCGATGATGGACTTCCTTTAACAGAACTTCCTTATCTTCCAGCGCTTCCCGGATGCGCGCTTCTGCCTGCCTGCGATCTTCAATTTCCTTTTGCGCCTGATTGTATAGGCGAATATTGCTAATTGCGATGGCGATCTGATTGCAAAAACACTCAAAGCAGGAATATCTTCATGCTGCAAATCAGCGCCCCACATCGCCAGAACCCCAATCACATCTTCATTATTGACCATAGGAAGATAACAGATTTGCCCATCCGATTCGATTCCGGTAGACTGGTATGCTTTTTCAAAGACAATTCTGGGCGCGAAGGGGAACATTTTTACAGTGCTGCCAACAGGATCTTCATCCCAAAAAGGAATACCATCACTTACCACCTGTTCAGAAGGCCACAAACGCCTGGGAATACTGATATCATTCGGCCATAAATTCCCGAATTTATTCGCGAATTTGAGGACATCAAGCAGGCAATGAAAGATGTTTAACAGCAAGATTGTCTCTCGTTTCATCCAAGAGACCAACCATACAGCTAATCTGTACGTCAACAACTCCTCGCCAAGCGTATGAAACACTTGCTCCAGATCGGTCATTGCATCCAACTGAGCAGCCACCCGTGAAAGCGCAATGATCATTGCATTTGCTCGTGCGAGATCATCTGTGCGCTGCACCTGCAATTCCAAAGTTGGTCATCTTTTGAATAATACCTGCCACCTGGCTGCCAAAGACACTCAGGATAGGGCTGTCCACTTGCTTCATCGTTGGCCCCCAAATCACCATTGCGCCAATTGTGTCCTCTCCCTGGATCAAGGGAAGGAAACAAATCTGTTCTTCCTCATTGATACCCAGTATCCCGGCAGCGCGTTCTGCAATTTTTCGGGGCACCATTGGGAACATCCGAACAAGGATTTGCCTTGGGTCTGAATACCACACAGGCACTTGCTGTTCGATTATCCTGGCACCAGGCCAATACTTACGTGGAATCGCGAAATCCATCCAATTGCAGCCCCATCATCTTTTCAACTTTCCCAACCAGTTTTGGGTTAAACGACAAGTATTTCAGATAAGCAACTTCACCATCCCCATCAATACTGACAACTGCACAATCCAGATCCAGCCTTTTTTAATTCTGTACCGAGTGTATCCAACACAACGTCTGAATTCGAAGTAGACCCTACTACAGAGGCAACGGTTGACAATGCCAATGTTAGACTTGTTCACCCGGGATAACTCCGCGGAGCGCCGAATTTCCATATCATACAGGATCGCGCGGTCCATCACATTGGCGACCTGGCTTGCAAACAATGGAAAGGATGCAATGTCCGACTCTCTGAGATCTTGCCCCCAAACCCCCATCACACCCAGGATTCGTTCCCGGGTATATAATGGCAGAATTAAAGTTGCCATGTCTGGCGCCAGACCAATCATCCGAATGGCTCGTTCAATTAACACAAGTGGGATTTTTCCAGGCACATCTTCCAGGTCTGATCGTTTGAACCTCCTTGAAACTGGTTTGTTTTAATTTCAAGAATGTCATAAAGAGGCGCAAACTGGTCTTTATCCAGATGAAATCCTACAATACTCCTCCCAAATATTTTTTCTGCTTGTGACATAAGATCAGACTTTAACAGAAAAATATGAAAGCACCAAATCGTGCTCCTCTGGATCAATCCGTGCGATAAAACACACCAGCCCTAATTTCTTGAATTCACTCCCCCAATATCTCATTGATCGCGCAGTATCTGTTGCGCTATGGATCTTCACATTTAATTCTGCCAGCAATTCCAGAAAAGCATTTGTCCGCTGCAGTTCCCGGGCACGCTCATGTAACGCCACTTCCATTCTTTCCCGGCTGGTGATATTGCGCAAAACCATCATACTGCCCATCAATGCCTGGTTGATACCAAACAAGCGGGAAATATTTACCCCGAAAGTAAAATCCTGTTGGTTTATGGTCAAAATACATTCTTCCGAGATGAATGCTTTGGTTGGGTTCGCGGAGAACAACGCATCCCCAACCGGCCAAAAACTGGAAAGTTTTTGCTTGATCACAGCAGACCGCTTCACACCCAGGATCGTTTGAGCAGATTTGTTGACGTCAATGATGTTATTTTGCCAATCCAAAAGGAGTACCCCGTCATGCAATCCCTCGAATACACTTTCCCGGGAGATCGGTAATATCCCACCAAATTGCCATATCACAGCAATGAAATAAATTGCAAAACTGAGCAGGATCAACCCTAGTTGGGTCAGGTGGTAAGGCTTGAATGGATCAACCCCTGAATGTTCCAAAATAGCTAAACTATAGAAGAACAACGTGCCCAGAAACATAGGGAATAGTAAATTTTTAAATTTTGATTCCGAATACAACAAAAATCGAAACAAGAAAAAACTGCAAACTGCCCCAATACTGTAAAATAATGCGATAAAATATCGCCCTGCCTGGCCTAACATCACCGACAAATTAAAGAATGATTCTCTGAACCCGAAAACCGGATGGATCGATCGCTTCCCAATGAGAGGCTCATCCTGCAGCAGGATCATCACAATCGCTGACACCAGGATGATCGACAGAACGATCCAGATATTCGTCTTTTTTGAATACCCGGCCATATAAATAATAAAAAGCGACCAAAAAACAGAAAATGAAAAGAAGAAAATGACCTGGAATGCATACAATACAGAAACTGATGAAGATGGATCTTCCATCAGTTGAACGGCAAAACAAAGCAGCTCTCCGGCAAGACAAAATAAAAACAACCCGGCCCAGCGTGTTGTTGGCGTTCTATACTTGAAATATTGCAGGCCCGATATGATCGCAAGAAACGCAGCAAGAACAGTTACCACATGACCGATCAAAATGTTTGCTGTCATAGAATACCTTTAAAGGAATCAATTCTTTCACCAGGCAATAAAACTAGTTTAAGTTCTGCCGTTGTCTCTCCGCAAAAAGCAATGAATTGACGATTTCATCGGGAGTAAGCACTTTCCCCAGGAAATAGCCCTGAGCCATATCACATTTTATCTGGGTGAGTACAGATAATTGTTTCTGACTTTCCACACCTTCAGCAATAACTTTCAATTTCATTTGGTGCGCCATGGCAATAATCGCCGATACAATCGCTAAATCATCCTTCTCGATTTCCTGAATAAAGGTCTGGTCAATCTTTAATGAATTGGTGATCAGGTTCTTCAATTGATCCAAAGAAGAATAGCCGGAGCCAAAATCATCGATGGAAATCTGAACACCCATCTCCTGAATTCCTTCCAGAATTTTTCTGGTGTTTTCGTAGTCCTTCATCGCCGTCGTTTCCGTCAACTCGATTTCAAGCAGTGCTGGCTCAAGCCCACTTTCTTTAAGGCAGTCCGCACAGTACTTGTTAATAGTTTATTATTGAATTGCAGGGCCGAGATGTTCACCGCCATTTTCAACGGTTTGCCAATCTCCTTCTGCCATACCTGCGCCTGCATACAAGCTGATTGAATTACCCATTCACCTAACGGAATTATCAAACCAGATTCCTCGGCAACCTGAATGAACTCCTTCGGAAGCAGCAACCCGCGCATAGGGTGTTGCCAGCGAACAAGGGCTTCAAAACCGATCAACTCCTGCGGTTCAATCAAATAGACCGGTTGATAATGGAGAATAAACTCATTGTTTTCCAATCCACGCCGAATTTCTGCTTCCAAACGCAGTCGGTCAATCATTCGCTCATGCATACTGATATCAAAAATTTCATAGCGTGCCCTGCCGCTGTATTTCGCATGATACATCGCCGCGTCAACGTCACGCATCAAATCCTCAATGAATTTATACCGCGAGGTCATAAACACTATTCCGATACTGGCGCTAACATAGAATTCCAGACCAGTGATCAGAAATGGTTTTTTCAATATTTCATTGATCCGCTCTGCAATCTGGATAGCATCTTCATCCCGCTGGATGTTGTCTGCCAGGATGGCAAATTCATCTCCCCCAAAACGTGCAACCGTGTCCCCGGCCCGCAAACATAGTTCCAGGCGGCGGGCAAACGCTTGCAACAATTCATCGCCACTCACATGCCCCATGCTGTCATTGATCACTTTAAAATGATCAACATCCAGGAATAAAACCGCTGATTTTCGATCTTCCGCGCGACGGGTCTGTTCAAATACCATTTTCAGACGATCCATAAAGAGGGCGCGGTTAGGCAAGCCGGTAAGCTCATCATGCAGCGCGCGGTGCGTTAATTGTTTTTCAAATAGCCTGCGAATAGTGATATCCGTCTGGGACCCGGCGAAACGATAGGGTTTTCCTTTTTCATCAAAAAGAGCCATCCCTCGGCATAATGCACAAATATAGCGACCATCTTTGCGCAATATGCGGTATTCACATTCCAATGTCGGGGTAATTCCGTCCAGATGGTCAGAGATCGCCAGGTCCAAACGCTCAATATCGTCAGGATGAACACGCTCAAACCAATCATCTGGAGAGGAAATTATCAGGTCTTCATCCAGGTCCAGGAGGGTTTTCCAACGGGGGGAATAATACACTTCACCGCTGATCAGATTCCAGTCCCAGATGCCGCCGTTTGCCGCGCGCGCAGCCAGAGCATACCGCTCTTCACTCTCTCGAAGTTTTCTCTCCATGCGGTGTTTATAAATGGCAATTTCAATTGAAGAGCGCAGTTCCCTGTCGTCGAAGGGTTTGATTAAATACCCAAATGGTTCCGTCTGGCGCGCGCGATTGATCGTATCGTCGCCAGAGAATGCCGTCACATAAATGATCGGGATGTCGTGAGTTGCCCGTATCCGCGCTGCAGCATCAATCCCATCCATCTCCCCTTGAATTTTAATATCCATCAGGATGAGATCGGGCATCTCTCTCATCGCTAATGTTATTGCCTCTTCCCCGGAAGTGGCATGTGCCACTACGTTGTAACCCAATCGTTCGAGACGCTGCTGCACATCCATCGCAACAATTACCTCGTCTTCAACAATCATGATTCGGTCAACCATTAATGGAATTTCCTCCCATAAAACACCAATATCATTGGCACTGAATATCTAATATATTTTATCTTAAAACTCGATAATTTGTCTGACAAACTTTCAATCGATTTCTGTGTGCAAAAATAACGCCCCCGCATTTGGGTTGTGGTGATTTTAGAGATTTATCATCAATGTTTTTTTTGCTGGATTAATCCAATACACTACCATTGCGGAGATGCATTAATCCATTTCTAATAATATTGTACAACATCTGTCTGAATTCTTACCTTTCAAATTTGAAGGGTTGATATCAGCCTGCAATCTGCCCTTTGGCAGGTTCACTATCACTAAACAAACCAGGGCGCAAAATGAACATCGATCATCTTGCGCCCTGCCTGACTTTTCATTGGTATTTTAGTACTTTACTTCACACTGTTAACGTACTCACTGGCAGCCTGGTAACGGCTGTTGACATGTTGGATCAACTCAGTCAACGCATTTTCATAGGCCTGTTGTGATACACCATTATCCTCGGCAAGCGCATACGGACGGATCAACTCGTGCAGCGCTTCAAAACGTGCGGCAAGCGTTTCTGGGTCAAATGGGCCATCAATCACCGCTTCCAGATTTCCTTCATATTCTGCCTGGTAAACAGGATCATCCAGTAAATAGCGGATCAACGGCCATTTCTCATTCACCTCATCCATACTCAGGGAAAGCGGCTCCCGCATGCGCCCTGTTTTCATGGCCTCATTGTTATCCCAGGGAATCCAGGTCAACAAATCCGTGGTCGGATCATTATAAAGATAATAATTATGTGTCATCAACCCATATGTATCCCAATTCTGGACAATATTATTTACTGCCAGGTATTTCAGGAACCCGGACACATCAAACACCGCTTCCAGGTTACTGCGCCAGGCGGCGGGATCCGTCGTGCGGGTTTCAGCATGCAAGGCATCGTACAATCGACAGGATATCACTGTAATCTGCTTCATCCTGGTTGGTTTCCTTGTCAAAGGAAGCTTCCGAAAAGGAACCTGCCGCGAAGGATGCGCCATTGCCGCTGGGCTTGTACACATTGCCGCTGTCATCCTCAAATTGAGTCTCAATGACGGTATCATCAATGATTTCCACCATGGTATACAGACCAAAATACGTCGGGCCTTCACCATAATCCACATAGACCTCATAGAATGCAGTCTGGGCTGAGGGCACACCAGCCGCGCTAAAGATCTCGGAGACAACTTTCTCCCGCGAGAAGGAAGCATCGTTAAAATTACTTGCCAGAGATAGCTGTTTGAAACCATAGAAACGCTGATCATCGATTTCTGGGTAGTCGTCTTCAAATTCGTCAAAATCCAGCTTCGAGCGGAATTTTGTAAGTGCCCTGGCTCCATGAATTCTTCAAGGAAGAATTGCCTTTAAAGCGCAGCCCCACACTCGTCCAGGTGTCGCCTTCAAACGAAATGGTCACCGGCACCCACACGGGATTCGAGTCATCAGCTTCCATCATTGCAGGACCATCGTTCCCTATCGGGCGATTGGGACGCACAGCCGCCTCTCCATCTCCCATCTGCGGTGGTTGCACACCTTCTTGCTGCGCTGGCGGCTGCATGCCTTCCTGCTGTTGGGGTCTTTGGCCGCCTGGTCCCATACGCTCATTGGTCTTGGTGCCAAACTCGCCATACTTCTCGGTCATATCATCCTGCATGACCTGCCAATTTTCGGCAGTAATGGTTATATCAATGCGGTTAACTTCATCCTGCGGGAAAACGGTTTCGTAATCCGGGTCTGAATCCTTCCCATGGGTAACTTCATCCCACCCTTCAGGGCGTTCAATATCATCTTCAGCCTGAACATTATCAGAAACGGACACGTTAACGATTTTCTCTGTAGATGCCAGAGCACTCGTTGTTTCATACTGTTCAATTGTAGGGAAAGAGCAGGCCGCCAGCAGACTGGCGAGTACCAGCAATGTCGTTAATACCAATAATTTGTGTTTCATGCGCAACCTCCTTCATCAAGGTAAGAAATTTCCAATTTTGCGGTATCATGCAAAAAGTCAATCTGTCCAACTCTCACGCCAGTAATCGTCAATCCGGTGCGCTCGTGCAAATCATCCAGCAAAAGCTGTTTATGCTCCGGTGTGATCAATTCAATCTTTTCATAGACAATCGTTTTGCGTGAGACAAATCGAAAGCCCCAACCGCGCTCCACAGCAAACAGCACCAACACGCACAGGATATTCGCCAACAGCACCTGGGCAAAACCATTGTCACTAACCAGGATCGAATTCATCACCGGCAGAGCGATGGTCACAAAAAGATAGGTCATCTCGCGGATTGGAATGGGATCGGTGCGGTAACGCAGCACCGAAAAGATGCCGAACAGGCCAAACCCGAAACCAACACTCAGGTTGATGCTGCCCAGCAGGCTCAACACAAAGAAGATGATCGTATTGAATGTTAGAAAGGTAAAAACATATTCCCGATCCTTCGTCTTTGGATAATAAATAAAGCGTACAATCACGAAAGCGATCATAAAATTAAACAGAAAACTGAGCAGAAGTCTAGGCAGTGTATCCATAATGCATTCCTTGTCCCATGATGCGCTCAACCATCAGGTTACGCGGTTTAAAACGATTTTGTTTAACCTGCGGATAAAATTGGGTGATCCCCAGGCAATATTTACTGAAACGCTGCGGCATGATGTTCATCGCGCGCATTTGCTGAACGAAATCTGAATCCAAGTGAAAAATGCTCTTGCTTGACTTCGGCAACAGCCAGCATCGGCATGCCAATCTGATACCACCCCTTTGAAAATTGCAAATTGATATCCAACGTCAAACGTTCGACACTATGCCTGCTCACCAGGGTGATGCGCATAAAATCATTGGTCAATACGGGGTGCAAGCCCTGCGGGTCGAAAGGGTAACGCTGTGAAAGAAAGTCCCTGTCTTCGCGGGAAAATGAGTCAACCAGTTCTCGAGTTTTTATGCGGCTTTTGATCGTTACCTCGCGGTTGTTCTTATGTTTGATTTCCAGAAAAGCCGTGTCTGAATCAACATACTGGCGCGAGCGGACCTTGTACCGGTTGCTGCGTTCGTTATGATGCTGATAATACAGCATGAAATCCGGCGTATCGAAATAAATATTGTGGTACCTGCTGATGCGGTTCCCTTGTACTGATAACACACGATACTGATCCTGAAGACCGCCCAAAGCCTGGAAAAGCTGATCAACATGCAATACGTACTTTGTATCTACACGCTTCATTAAGGCCACCCGGTCCATTTCAGCCAGGCTGATCGGCACATACGCTTGCATCAGATACCCGGCCATTGCAGCATTCTTGCTTGCTTGATAAGCCCAAACGCGTGGGGCTGATTGTGAAATCATCATGGCGTGCGATTGTGATGAAATTGTCTGTACGTCCATTGATCTCTCCTTGCCATTTTTTAGTATGAGATGATTATAGAAATGACTCCTTAAGAAGTTGTTAACAAGGAGTTGAGATCGTATTTGGATTAGTTGAGAAGAATATGAGAGATGGGAATTCGTAAACCAGTCAATCAGGAAGTTCGTCAATTCATAATTCAGGATTTAGAAAGTGGGGAAACTTGTTACAGTGGAACATTTTTCATCCCGTGACACCCTTTCTCCCATGCCAAAGGCAAACCAACGGTCAATGGGAGAAAGGGCCGGGATAGCGAGATACCTACATAAAGTTACAACTCTGCATTCCTGAACCGCCACACGGCCAGAGAAAAGAAAGCCGCGGCGTAGGCCAGGAGCACCAGGACGGGCTGCCAAACAGAGGCCATCCCCAGACCACGGATGAGAATATTCTGCAGGCCGGTCATCGCCCAGGACGACGGCATCACTTTACCCAACGCAGCGAACACGCCGCCGCTGACCTCCAGCGGGAACCACAGTCCGCCCAGCGCGGAGAAAATGAACATGGCGAGCATAGCATACATCACCACCTGGTCGTCGGACTTTGCCAGGATGCCAACCAGCAGACCCATCGCCGCCACCCATACCCCCAGTGCCAGGACCAGCACCAGTGTGGCCAACGGGACACGCAGGTAATTGACACCCAGCAGGAATTGACCAAACACGACCAGTACCAGGGTTTGCAGCAGCACCAGGACCAGCATGGCCAGCATGTGACCAGCAATGATCTCCCAGGGACGCATGGACGTGGTCATCAGACGCTGCAAGGTGCGCGTTTTGCGTTCCTGCACCAGGATCTGCGCAGAGTTAACCAGCCCCATGATCGCAAACTGGATGATCATCCCCGGGGAGGCCTGGTTGTAAGGGTTATCCCCGAACCAGCTTTCCGCTTCCGGCGCTACGGCCTGCTCCACACGTACCAGACTCTGGGCGTTATTCTCGCTCCATTTTTCCCAGGCCAGTTCCAGCGCGGGGGCAAATTCGGCAGGGTTGTCCAACACTCTCGGCGCTCATGTGACCCATTTCTACTGCGCTCATCAACTGTGTAACAGGAACACGAAGCAATTGGTACAGGGTCTGGCCTGCAGCACTTGAGGTATCAGTGATCAGGGTCAACTGCGCGCCTTCCTCGCCCAGCCGGGCCGGAACGACCAGCACGCCGGCCATGTCTTCCTTATACAGGGCATCCAGCGCATCGGTTTTCTCTGCGCGTTCCACTCTGACGGTGTCGGATTCCGCCAGGCGTTCATAGAGCATCATGCTGACTGCATTGGCGGGGATTCTTCTACCCAGGCCAGGGCCAGGCGTGTATCACTTTCAGCGCTGGCTTCCCCGCTCTTGTAGGCAAAACCCATGAAGAGAGTAAAGACCAGCGGCATGGCAACCAGGAATAAGAGAGATTTTTTGTCCCGCAGAACCTGTGTCAAATCCTTGTAAGCTAATTCCAGTATTTTCATTTTGTATCTCCTTACGCAAACCGCTTCGGAAACCGCAGTGCGCCGACAGCAAACATAACCGCACCCATCACAACCAACACGACCAACGGCAGAGCAAGGTCAGCCAATGGCTGACCGTTCATCACTATCTTCCAGCTCTTGATCACCCAGCCCTGGGGCGTGAAATTGGCCAACATATCAAAGGCTGCCGGCATCTCAATATTCGCGGTAAACAACCCGCTCAACATCCCCAGACCAGTCAACACGCCGCCAAGCACAAAGCCGCTCTGCCGCATGTTCTCCACGAACGAGATCAGCAGCACGCCCAGGCCGGACGCGGCGATCACCTGTCCGGCAAGGGTCAGGATCACGGCCAGCGGATCACCCCAGTTGATCTGGAAGGCGAAATGCGAAGCCACGATCAGGACGATGCCCTGCACGACCACGGAGAGGAAAACAGCCAGGAACTTTCCTGCCAGGATGACGGTTCGATCCACCGGCGTGGTGAACAGGCGCGCCAGAGTGCCTTCTTCGTCCTCCCGCAGAATAGACATCATCGAATACGCGCCGGTGAAGAAGGAGAAGAAGACCATCTGACCGGCCATCATCAGGCCCATCATCTTCTGCATGGCGGATTCAGCCTTCCCTTGAGCGGCAGGCGCTGCCATGACAAACGCAGCCCGGTCAGGGTAATGGAACAAGGCGCGCTGAAAATCAGCATACCAACCACCATAGCGTTCCACGAGAGCGGGGATGCTTGCGGGGTCAGGCTGTACACCGTTCGCTTGCTGGCGTTCCATCACCGTCTGGATGGCAATCCCGCCGCCAGTAACGCCGTCCAGCATGGCGGCCACCATGTTCTCCACCACCTGCGGGGCAACGGTCAGGGTGGGGTCTGCAAGGATCAGTACCTGCGTGCCCGTCTTCACCGGCCATCACCTGAGCGGTGAAGTCCTGCGGGATAATGACTGCCACGCCAATTTCCTGTGCGTCCAGGGCGGCACGGACGGCGGCTTCATCTTCATAATCGGCAGCCGTTATCCAGGAAGCGACGCTGTCGTCAAAGAATATACCGCGGATGCTCTCACCCAATGGCTCATCAAGGAGCGAGTCTGCGGGCAGACGTCGGCCAACACCACACCGACAGCACATTGGGGCATTTCGGTTGTTTCACTGGATGCCCCACCGAAGGCAAAATAGATCAAGCCGATCAGCAACAGCGGGCGCAGCGATCATCATACCCACCGCAAACAAACTGCGAAAAGAGCGGATCAGATCTTTGAAAGCAATATCGAGTATTTTCATCATATCCTCCTAGTCCCGCAGCGCCCGGCCGGTCAGATGCAGGAAGACCGTTTCCAGGTTCGGTTCCTGAATATCCACCGAAGTGATGCGCATGCCCTTGCTGGCGGCAAGTCAAAGAAGCGCGGCAGAACGCGGTTGCTGTCATCCACCAGGGCGATCACATGCTCCATCGTCAGCGTCGATCTGCGAGACGCCATCCACGTCCTGCCACAGGTGCAGCAGACCGTCCACCTCAACATTGAGGGTCAGGTCCATGCGAGTCTGCTCGCCCACCAGGCTTGATCAGTTCATCATGCGTCCCTATGGCGATGATCTCGCCCTGATCCATGATGGCGATACGGTCAGAAAGCTCGGCGGCTTCTTCCATATAATGGGTCGTGTACAGCACGGTCATGCCCTGTGCGTTGAGTTCTTTACATTGTCGAGAATATGCCGGCGGGATCTGGGGATCGATGCCCACGGTGGGCTCGTCCATGATGACCACATCCGGCTTGTGCAGCAAGGCCACGCCGATGTTCACGCGGCGCTTCATCCCGCCGGAGAACTTGCCCACATGGTCCTTCTGGCGGTCGGCCAGGCCGATGATCTCCAGCACCTCGTCCACCCGCTGCTTCAGCGCTGCGCCGCGCAGACCGTACATCTTGCCCCAGAAGACCAGGTTCTCCCGCGCCGAAAGGTCGGGGTATACAGCCAATATCCTGCGGCACCACACCCAGGCTGGACTTGGCAGCTTGCGGCTCATCGAGTCACGGAATGTCCCATAATAGCAGCTTCGCCCGCATCAGGGGCCAGCAAGCCGGATAACATGGAAATGGTGGTTGATTTACCAGCGCCATTAGGACCAAGCAGGCTGAGTATCTCACCTTCCTCCACTGCCAGCGAAACGCCGTTCACGGCGTGAAGTTCTCCAAATGATTTGTTAAGATTTTGAATTTCAATTGCGTTCATTTTTTCTCCTCGCATAATCACAGCAATTTCGTTTATCTGTCACCAAGTATAGAAAATTCTGCATCCCAGCTGCCTATTGCCCCTTCGGGAAACCGGACATTGTACTTTCGTACACTGTCCTACCAGACAATAGCAATGCAGGCCAAAATAAACTACAATTCAAGCATGACCAACAACACCTTAATACCTCCCGAAAATTATCCGACGTAGATCGCGACCCGCGTCTATTCACCTGGTTCCTGACCCTGGTAATGGTCTTCCTTTACATCGTTGCCCTGCTGGAAAATCCCGTCCTGCATAAGCCTTTGCCCTTGATCGGCTTCACCGTTGTACTTGTTGTTCATGTCATGCTGCACTGGCAGATCGAAAAAGTAATCGAGGAGCAAAAAGCTCACCACCGGCTATTTCCTCTTGCAGGGTGCGCTTGGCTTCATCATCTGCTCCATTGCCCGAAACCAGGGGGTTCTTCTGGGTATTTATATGGCGCTGCTCGGTGAGACCGTTGGCATGCTGGGTTCAGCCGCGGCACATTGATGGCAGTCCTGTATTACGCAATCTTGGCAGTGATCAATTACCAGCAGTTTGAAACCCCGGACTCCATCATCTGGCTGCTGATCGCCACCTCCCAGTAACGGTCTTCACCCTCATTTATGTTCTTCTCTACACCCGTCAGGCCGGTGCACGCAACGAAGCACAAGAACTCGCCGAGGAACTGGAAGCTGCCAACCAGCAGTTCAGCCAGTACGCTGACCAGGTGGAAGACCTGACCATCGCCAAGAACGTCAGCGCATGGCCCGCGAACTGCATGACACCCTCTCGCAGGGTCTGACGGGCATCATCCTCCAGCTTGAAGCTGTGAACGCCCACCTGACCAACAATAACACCGAAAAAGCCCAGACAATCGTCTCCAATGCAATGGAACAGGCACGCGCCACCCTGGCCGACGCCCGCAATGCCATCGACGACCTGCGCAGCACAGCAGCGATGACCTCAATACCGCCCTGCGCTTTGAAACCAACCATTTCACCAACGCCACTGATATTCCCTGCCGCTGCAATCAGCGTCCGCTGCCCGAAGCTGCCTGAAAACGTAACCGAAGCCATGGTTCGCTCCGTTGACCGAAGTCCTGACCAACATCGCCCGGCATGCCCAGGCACAGCAGGTAACCGTACAGTCACTGTAGACGAGACCAGCCTGACCGTCACAGTCGAGGACGACGGCCAGGGATTTGATCCGCAGGCCATTCCCTCCGGTCATTATGGCCTGCTGGGTATCCGCGAACGCATGCGGTTGATCAATGGGAAATGTACGCTGGAGAGTGAAAAAGGCAAGGGCACCAAATTCACCATGGAGGTGCCGCTATGATCCGCATCCTGATCGCCGATGACCATCTCATCATTCGCCAGGGACTGCGCCTGATCCTGGAAACCGGTGAGGAGTTTGAGATCGTGGCCGAAGCCAGCGACGGTGCTGAAGCGCTGCATTTATGCGCCGAGCACAAGCCCGACGTGGTGCTGATGGACCTGCGCATGCCGGGCATGGACGGCCTGACGGCCATCGAAAAACTGCGCGAGAAGCCAGCCCGAAATCGCCGTGGTGATCCTGACCACTTTCAATGAAGATGAAATGATGTTGCGGGGGTTAAAAGCCGGCGCACGCGGTTATCTGCTCAAGGACACCAGCCGCACCGCCCTTTTCGACTACCATCCGCGCCGCCGCCAGGGGTGAAACCCTGCTCAAACCGGAGATCATGGCGCGTGTGCTGTCCGTGGCCGGGGACTCCCCTCCGCTGCCAGCGACACTCCCCAATACTGGCGACCTGACCAAACGCGAGTACGAAGTCCTGCAAGCCGTCGCCAGCGGCATGCGCAGCAAGGAAGTCGCCGCAGAGCTGGGCATCACCGAGCGCACGGTCAAGGCCCACCTGGCAAGCATCTACGCCAAGCTGGGCGTGGACTCGCGTGCCTCGGCCGTTGCCGTAGCCGCGCAAAGAGGGATGCTGAAAAACAATACCTGATGCGGTCAGTTTTCCTTGTCAAAAACTTGTCCAAATCCTTCTTCAGGAAGAGCTCAAACAAAAGAAAATATTGCCTGTCCTAAATTAAGACAGGCAATATTTTTAATTTAACAGCGATATATTTTATGTCCGCGTTTAGACAGGCAAGGCAATTTGGTTGCGTCCGTTATCTTTGGCCTTGTAAAGAGCAGCATCCGCCGCCAGCAGCATCTGATCGATGGTATCCCCATGCAACGGGAACAGCGCGACCCCAATTGAAACAGTCAACCGGATAATATGCCCCTCAAATTTAATTTCCAGATTTTCGATATCCCGGCAAAGCTCTTCCCCTCGCTGCACCGCATCTTCAAGTGTGATTTCAGGCAGGATAACGAGAAATTCTTCACCACCGTAGCGGCACGCGATATCACTGCGGCGGGTATGCTGATCAATGGTTTGTGTAGCTGCAACCAATGCCTGGTCTCCGGCAACATGGCCATGCTGATCATTTACATTTTTGAAATGGTCCAGGTCAATCAGCATGAAGGCCACCGTATACCCGGCACGGCGGGCCCGGCTAATTTCAGCAGGCAAAACTTCGGAGAGATGATGCCGGTTATACAGACCCGTCAACGCGTCGCGGACAGCTTGTTCGCGCAGTTTTTGTTCCAGGATTATGTTTTCGGCCAATTGCGCCTTCAATCCCGTGTTTGCATCCTGTAATTTTTCCTGGGCTTCCAGCAGTTCCCTGGTGCGCTCATTCACATGCTCTTCCAACTCACGATTTACTTTCTGTATCGAACGGAATCGCACATGGAAACCACCCGCAACAATCAACAGGACAAACAGAGCAGCTCCTCCCCGGAACCACCATGTCCCCCACCAGGGCGGGAGAATTTCGATCTCAACACTGGCTGGCGTCTCATTCCACTTGCCGTCATTATTGGCAGCGCGTACCAGGAAGGTGTATTTTCCAGGCGAAAGGTTGGTATAAGTCGCCTGGTTATTGGTAAGCGGCGGCGACCAGTCATCGTCAAATCCTTCCATCTTGTACTGAAACGAATTTTTCGAGGAAATCTGGTAACTCAGCGCGGCAAATTTAAAGAAAACACAGACTGAGTATGATCCAGGGTGATCTTTTCGGTCTTATTTATCGGCTTCGGAAGAATTTCACTGCCCACCAGGACGGACTGGTTGAAAAGTTGAAAATCAGTGAACACCGGTATCAGGCAGATAATCATTCTGAATGATCTGGTCAGGATAGAAATAGGTCAAACCGGTTGACCCGCCAAAGAAAATTTCACCATCCGGTCCAAGCGCCGACGCAGCAATCTCAAACTGGTCTCCTTGCAGCCCGTCACGGGCGTCATAATTCGTGAACATCTCCGTATCAAGATTAAAATGGCTGATGCCCTTCCCCGTGCTGACCCATAACTCGTGCCCTGTGCCAGGCTGGATTCCCACAATCGTGTTGCTGGGTAATCCTTCCATAACAGTATAATTTTGCCATTCTCCATTTGCCAGATCCAAACCACTCAACCCCTTGGATGTTGCCGCCCACACAAAATGATTTGCTTCATCAAGATATACGGCATGCACCGTATCACTCAGAATGCTGTCGGGATTATCGGGATCTTCGCGATGATGCGTGAAAGTTTCCGTCTCAGGGTCAAACAATTCCAGGCCGCCGCGCGCCGTAGCAATCCATACACGGCCGTTCTGGTCGACTTCCAGGTCATATACCGTTCCCTCACTTAACGAATTTGGATCGCCTTCAATCGTCGCATAAACGTGGTCCATCTCGCCTTTTTGAGGATCAAACAGGACCAAACCATATCCCAGCGTACCAATCCACAACCGCCCGTTATCCGCATCCTTAATCTTAGTAAGGTAATTCGTCTTCAGAATATTCGGGTTCTCGGTTGAGGCCTGGAAGGAGGTGAATGTCACCAGTTTCCGGGTCCATCCGATTCAAACCGCCGCCTGATGTGGAAATCCACAGCACGCCCTGTTTATCTCTGTGAATAGAATAAATCTTGTTACTGGAGATACTGTCTGGATCTTCGGGGTCATTGATGTAGTAGCTCACCTTGCCTGTCTTGCGGTCCAGTCGATTCAACCGCCGCCAAAGGTGCCGACCCATAAAACGCCATCAGGTTCCGAAAGCATCGAATATACGCTACTGGAGGAAAGCGAATAAGAGTTTACCCGGAATACTGCGAAAGAGTCCAAAACGCTGCGAAATGGGAGATAACTTATTGACCCCGCCATACCGGCTGGAAACCCATAACACACCCGAACTGTCCTCTGTCGCCCAATAAACATCATCATTACTCAGGCTATACGGATCTCCGGGATTATGACGAAAAGCCGTGAATTCCCCGGTCTCCCGATCCAGCAAATTCAGGCCGTGGGTTTCCGTTGTGACCCAAAGATTACCCACCCTGTCTTCATAAACCGACCAGACACGATCTGCGCTGCTTAAAGGCGTATCATCAAACCGGAAGAGTTGGAATGTGCCGGTGGATCGATCCATTAATTGCAGTCCTCTGGAAGTGCCAACCCAAAAATTATCCTGTTTGTCCTCATAAATTGCCCAAACTGAATTATAGACAAGGGTCTTCAGGATCATCAGGATCGCTGCTGTACGTCGTAAAATCATCCGTTTCCGGATCATAGCGCTGCAAGACCGCCGCCCGTAGCCACCCAAATGACCCCTGTCCTTATCCTGATAAATACGGCGCACCAGTGTTCCGGCAAGCGCACGGGGATTTTCGCTGTCGACGGCGTAATTGGTAAACTTGCCGGTAGACCGGTCAAGACGGCTTAACCCGCCGCGCGTCCCGGCCCACACATTGCCTTCCCGATCCTCCATCAAAGACCAGACACTGTTATCAACAAGGCTTTCCGGATCATCAGGGTCGTTAACATACAGACTGAATTGCCCCGTTTGCGGGTCGTACACATTCAGACCGCCCGGGTCTGTACCAATCCAGATCAATCCATCCCTGGTTTGGATCAAGGCTGAAAGTATTATTATTGCTCAGGCTATTTTCCCCAACCTGCTGGCGAAAAATCGTAAAGTTTGAACCATCATATCGCGCCAGGCCATCTGCGGTGGTAAACCACATGAAGCCATCCTGATCCTGAAGGACGGCAAGCACAGTGGCATGCGGCAGGCCATCCTCCACCAGGATGTGTTCAAAACGAACATTCTGGTCGTAGGGAACAGCGGGCTGTGAGTGGACATCAGGCTGTGATTGCGCGGATGATGAGGCAACAGGATTAAATAACAATACACTTACCACTACCAATATCAAAATGCGCATCACATGCTTCATACCTTCTCCTTGCATACCGTAAAGAAAACTAAATTGCTCATAAACTTTTAATATACATTCATTATATCGTCAGTCTTCTGTAAAAAAATAAATTATCAGTAAAAGCGGAGGGCCCTCGCTGGGAATTGAGTATAATTCTCCCCATGACATCCCCTTCTGCCACCGCCATCGCCCACCCCAACATCGCCTTCATTAAATACTGGGGCAACCGCGACGAAGCCCTGCGCCTGCCGGCCAATGGCTCCATCTCGATGAACCTGGCCGGGCTGGAGACGCGCACCACCGTGCGCGTGGACGCCACCCTGTCCGCGGACCGCTTGACCCTCAACGGACAAGTCCCTCGACGGCCCGCCGCTGGAGCGCGTCACCGCCTTTCTGGATATCATCCGCAGCATGGCTGGCATTGATGGCTATGCGCATGTTTCCAGCGAAAACAACTTCCCCATGGGCGCAGGCATCGCTTCCTCGGCCTCGGCCTTTGCCGCCCTCAGCCTGGCGGCCAGTGCGGCCTACGGCCTGACGCTGGACGAACCCGCCCTGTCTCGTCTGGCACGGCGCGGTCAGGTTCAGCCTGCCGCTCGGTGCCCGGTGGATTTGTGGAATGGCTGGCCGGGGAAGACGACGAAACCTCCTATGCTCACTCCATCGCCCCGCAGAACACTGGCCTCTGGCGGACTGCGTCGCCGTGGTCGCTGCCGGGCACAAGGAAGTCGGCTCCACAGACGGTCACACGCTGGCAGGCAGCAGCCCTTGCAGACTGCCCGGCTGGCACAAGTCGAGGAACGCCTGGCCATCTGCCGGCAGGCCATCCTGCAGCGTGACTTTGACGCTCTGGCTGCGGTGATGGAACTGGACAGCAACCTGATGCACGCCGTGATGATGACCTCCACCCCCTCCCTGTTCTACTGGCAGCCAGCCACATTGGGCATCCTGCAGGCCGTGCAAGACTGGCGCAGTCAAGGACTTGCCGGTATGTTACACCGTCGACGCAGGCCCGAATGTACACGTCCTCTGCCCGCAGGAAAATGCCGCAGAAACGAAACACCGCCTGGCTGCCCTGCCCGGCGTGCAGCAGGTGCTCACCGCTCGCGCGGGTGGACCAGCGAAACTGGTCCACTGATTATCTGATTGACTACTCCCTACTTTCTCTCCCCAAATACTTACATACTTCCTACATAAATAATCCTCATTTGATGCTTTGAAACGGTATAATAGAATAATGAACAGGGCGAATGCCCTGTAAAATTTACATGCTTCCATCTCGCCAGCCGGAATGATGCCGCAGCGAAGATGAAATAGAAAAGGAAATTTAATGTTACTCGTACAATTCATTATTGCTTTCGGGTTCCTGGTTTTTATCCATGAACTCGGGCATTTCGTTGCTGCCAAATTGCAGCATATTGATGTGGAAGAATTCGGCTTTGGGTACCCGCCGAAGATGTTGAAACTATTCACCTGGAAAGGCACCGACGTCACCCTCAACTGGGTTCCCTTCGGCGGTTTCTGCCGCATTGTTGGGGAAACCGACGCAGACGTGCCCGGCGGAATGGCGAACTCAAGTATCTGGACTCGCTTCAGCATCGCCGCTGCCGGCCCGATGATGAACATCATTGCTGGCATCCTCTTCTTTACCATCGCCATTGCGCGGGTAGGTACCCCCGACCCCAGCATCGTGATCGTGGCAAGCGTGACGGAAGGCAGCCCTGCTGCCGAAGCCGGATTGCAGGCCAATGACATTCTCCGCAAGGTGGATGATACCGTCATTAACAGCAGCGAGACCATGCAAAGCGTTGTCGCCGCCGCTGAAGGCAATCCCATTGAAATCACTTATGAGCGGGATGCTGGATTGGGCGTAACCACGATGACACCGGCCTATAATCAGGAATATGAACGATATATGATTGGCATCGGCATGACCAATCCTTATGAAAAGGTACCATTCTTCCAGGCCGTCCCCACCGCGCTGCAAATGACGTATGAACAGTCCACAATGATCTTCAAATTGCCCGGCATGCTCGCCAGCGGCGAGATCAGCAGAGAAGATGCCCGGCTTCTCGGCCCGGTCAGCATGGGACGATCTGTTCCTGGACGCCCGTGAAAAGGATATCGAAACCCAGGCTGCCCAGGCGGAGACACCCCCAAACCAGCCAACTACCGAACTTCCCGCAGTCAACACCATTTGGCTGATGGGTATCCTTTCCGTTGCTCTGGCAATCGGCAACCTGCTGCCCTTCCCCGCCCTGGACGGTGGCCGGATCGCATTCTCCTGCCCGAAATCATCACCCGCAAGCGGGTGCCCATTGAATTTGAAAATGCACTGAACGCCATTGGTTTTGCACTCATCATTGGCATCATGGTATTTGTAACCGCTCAAGACATTATCAAACCAATCGTATTACCCTGACAAGGTGAATTCTATGACTGACCTAAACTGACAGAATATCCATCCAGAAATTCATTGAATCCTTGCTCGATGATGCCACCCCGGAAAGAGATATTATCATGAACCGCTTTTCTGACCTGGAAGAAGACGACTTGGCAGCATTGAAAGAAAACTGGCCGCAGGTACAACCCGCCCGCCGCAGGCGAATCATGCATGATCTGAAAGAAATTGCTGAAAATGACTTGCTGGTTTGTTTTGACAACATTGCTCTGATAGGGCTGGAAGATCTAATCCGGATGTCCGTGTAAATGCGATCGCATTGTTGTGGGAATATGAAGATAAGTCGCTCATCCCTACCCTGATCCATATGATGCAAAAAGACCCTGCCACATCAGTTCGCGCCGCTGCCGCAACCGGACTTGGAAAATTCATCTACCTGGGCGAAATGGAAGATATCCCCACAAAGGCATATTCCCAAACCGAAAACGCCCTGCTGGAACACGATTCACGGCAAGATGACAAAGAAGTGCGCCAGCACGCGCTGGAAGCGATCAGCTTCTCCTGCCATAAAGCAGCCCAGGATGAAATCCGCAAGGCTTTCGTCTCAACAGACGCCACCTGGGTGGCAAGCGCCATGTTTGCCATGGGACGCTCTGCCGACGACGGTGGGCAGACAGAGTCATCGAAAACCTGGATCACCCGGAGTCCGGAGGTGCAATTGGCTGCAATCATCGCTGCCGGAGAACTGGAACTGGATGAAGCCCGTGAGCCATTACTGCTTTTGTTGGAAAAAAGCAGCCACCTGGACGAAGACTTGCAACGTACTATCATATGGTCACTTATCCCAAATTGGCGGGGAAAATGTCCGTGCTGCGCTGGAATACCTGCTGGAGATCGCAGAACTGGAAGAAGAAGATCAAGATATGGTTGAATTTCTTGAAGAAGCGCTTGAAAATCTTGAATTCAATGAAGGATTGCTCATCCCTGACCTGTTTGATTTTGAGATGAATGATGACGATGATGATTTTTTCAACCCCACCGTAGCAACGGGGAAACGTCTGAGAACGAAGATTGATCATCGAACTTTTTTATGAAGGGGTTCACTGCCAACCATGAATAAAATATCTTGCTTTGCTGATCACATTGCTAGTGATACCGTTGACCGGTATACGCGCTTTCGCCCAGTCTACCCCTGAATCTGCTCTGCTTTTTAAAGACATGACCGTCTTCTATGATTATGGAAAAGAGATCATTTTCCAGACCACCCTCCAAACAGACGAAGATGTGAAAGAAATCTTCCTGTTCATTCAACCCGAAGGGCAAAATGCCCGACGCAGAAGCAGTGACCGCAAATGAAAATGGAGAAGTGATCTTCACCTATGATGCGGCAGCCAACCCCTTGCGGCCTTTTGCTACGACGGAGTACTGGTTTCAGGCCACCCTGGCAGATGACAGCACCATTGAAAGTGATAAAAATCGAATTCCTGTATGAAGATAACCGCTTCGAGTGGCTGCGGCTTGAAAAAAACGGATTCCAGATCAACTGGCATAATAAAGACGCCAGCTTCGGGCAAACTGTTCTGGATGTCGCCGAGCAATCCCTTGCAGTTGGCATGAATTATGTGCCTGCCGAACCGCCGGAAATCCTCAAAATCTATGTTTATGAAAATGCCAGCGACGTGCAAATTGCCATGAACCTCGGCCAGCACAAATCCTGGGTAGCCGGTCATGCCAGCCCCGATCTGGCAACTGTTCTCGTTTCAGTCCCGGAAGGCCCTGGCGAAAAACTGGAACTGGAACGGCAAATTCCGCATGAGATTACCCACATCCTGCAATACCAGCTCATGGGAAGCAATTACCGCAATGCCCCCTTGTGGCTGTTGGAAGGAACTGCATCACTGGCTGAGCTTTATCCAAATCCCGATTATGAACGCGTGCTGGAACGAGCAGTTGAAAATGAAACCCTCATCAAAATGGAAGACCTTTGCAACACCTTCCCCCAGGAAGCATCCCGAGCCTTTCTTGCCTATGCGCAATCAGAATCCTTTACCCGCTTCCTGTATACGAATTATGGTTCTTCCGGCCTGGAAGCCCTGATGATGAATTACGAAAATGGTCTCGGTTGCACCGAAGGCTTTTCCGGCACATTCAAAACCTCCCTCACCCAGGAGGAATTCAGCTGGCAGCAGCAGCTGGGCATTCATACCGGCTCCCTCGTTGTGGAAAATATTGCCCCCTATTTTCTGGTTTTGGCGCTGATGATACTTCCGATCTCGATTGCGAGTATTCGCAAGAAATAAGGGCATAAAATGAATACCGAACAGGCAAAAACAGAGCGTCTTCACGCAATTGTAGAGGGCCGCGTTCAGGGGGTTGGTTTCCGTTATTTTGTCTTGACCGCTGCCAGGGAATTGCACCTGACCGGCTGGGTGCGCAACCGGTTCGATGGCAGTGTAGAAGTCACAGCAGAAGGTCCGCACAAGGAACTGGAAACGCTGATCTTCTTCCTGCGCAAAGGCCCGCGCAACAGCTTCGTCAGCGGCATAAATACCAAATGGCAGCCAGCCACGGGGGAATTCACTCGTTTTGATGTAACAGGCACATTTTGAGAACGGTCGTATCCAATCCTAGTGATCAAAGAAATACCGGTCAGTCGAGCTGCGACTGACCGGTATTATTTATTCATTGAACGTGATCTCCCCAGCCAGCAGCTTCGCCCGCTGCCATGGGGGCAGCTTGGACTGCTCGGCAAGGATTGTGCGCATTTCGTAGATCTGGTCGCGGATCACGGCCGCCCGTTCAAATTCCAGATCGCGGGCCGACTGCTTCATCTGATCTTGCAGTTCATCGATGATACGCTGCAGTTCCTTGCGCGGCATGCTTTCCACTGGTCCGCTGCCGCCCCCAGCATCATATTCCGCTCCGGATTCTGCCATCGCATGTTCCTGACTGACGCGCGCAGTGATGTCATAGATCGCTTTGACAATGCTCACCGGCTCGATGCCATGCTCAACATTGTATGCAACCTGCTTCTCACGGCGGCGATTGGTCTCATCAATCGCCCGCTTCATTGAATCGGTCATCTTATCCGCATACATGATCACCCGACCTTCAACGTTTCGCGCCGCGCGCCCAATCGTCTGGATCAGAGCCCGGTCAGAACGCAGGAAGCCTTCCTTGTCTGCATCAAGGATTGCCACCAGCGATACCTCCGGCAGATCCAACCCTTCGCGCAGCAGGTTGATTCCCACCAGCACATCAAACACCCCCATGCGCAGGTCACGCAGAATGGCAATCCGGTCGAGCGTATCCACCTCGGAATGCAGATAATTGACCTTGATGCCCATCTCCAGCAGATAGTCAGACAGGTCTTCCGCCATGCGTTTGGTCAGGGTCGTCACCAGGGTGCGCTCACCCCGCTCCACCCGTTTGTAAATCTCGCCCACCAGATCATCAACCTGCCCTTCAATCGGGCGCACCTCAACCTCAGGATCCACCAGCCCTGTCGGGCGAATGACCTGATCAATAACGCGGTCGGTCTTTTCCAGTTCAAATGGTCCAGGGGTGGCCGAAGTGTAGATGGTGTACCCCATCACCCCTTCGAATTCCTCGAAAGTGAGGGGACGGTTGTCCAGCGCTGAAGGAAGGCGGAAACCAAAATCCACCAGGTTTTGTTTACGCGCACGGTCCCCGCGGTGCATCCCGCGGATCTGTGGGATGGTCATATGCGATTCATCCAGGATCAGCAGGTAATCACTGGGCAGGTAATCCATCAACGTCCACGGGGCGCTGCCCGGAGCGCGCTGGTCAAGGTGGCGGGAATAGTTTTCAATCCCAGCGCAATGACCCACCTCACGCATCATTTCCAGATCATACCGTGCCCGCTGTTCAAGTCGCTGTGCTTCCAGCAACTTATCTGTCCTTCGGAAAGTAGCAAGCTGCTCTTCCAGTTCCGCTTCAATATCCAGCAGCGCTTTCTTCATCCGCTCTTCTTCAGTAATGTAGTGCTTGGCAGGAAAAATCTGCACCTGCTCAGGGCGATCCAGAACTTCACCAGTCAATGGATTGACCTTCATCAGGCTCTCAATTTCATCCCCAAAGAAAGAAATCCGGTAAGCCAGTTTATCTTCGTACGCCGGGATGATCTCCAACACATCTCCCCGCACGCGGAACGTACCAGGCTTGAGGTCCATATCATTGCGCGTATAGTGGCTCTCGACAAGTTTACGAAGCAGGGCATTGCGCCGGTACAGGTTGCCTGTTTCCAGGGAGATAACGACTTTGCCGTAAGCCGCCGGATCCCCCAGACCATATATACAGGACACCGAAGCCACCACCACGACATCCCGCCGTGACATCAGGGCGGCCGTTGCAGCCAGCCGCAAACGGTCAATCTCTTCGTTGATGTCTGTTTCTTTTTCAATATACAGGTCACGCCGCGGCACATAGGCCTCTGGCTGATAATAATCATAATAGGAAACAAAATATTCCACCGCATTTTCGGGGAAGAATTCTTTAAACTCAGCATATAACTGAGCGGCCAGGGTCTTGTTATGCGCCATGATAAGCGCTGGCATTTGCATCTGCTGGATCACATTGGCAATGGTGAAGGTTTTCCCAGTGCCGGTAGCACCCAGCAGCACCTGATGACCGTGCTTGTTTTGGATTCCCTTTATCAGGGATTTGATGGCTTCAGGCTGGTCGCCAGTGGGTTGGAAAGGAGCATGTAATTTAAAATCCATTTTTCCATCCTGATGGTGAAAGAAGTTAAATTCGTTGACTTATAATTTTATCAGACTTTCCAGAATATAGGGCAAATTTTCTATCAATTTTTGGTGCATTCTGTTGTCCTGGCAGGATTACCTATCCAGACAGAAGCCTTCCGCAATCCGAACAAAAAAGCCTCCCGCATGATGCGGGAGGCAGGTTATCGCATACAAGAAAGATCAATCAACATCATCCTTATTCTGGATGAATACCCCGGCCATGCCGAGGAACAACCACGCGAAAATAACCAGGACGGGTTCCGTGGCAATCGCAGCGATCTTGCCGGACATGGTTGCATCAAACAGATCAGCCAGATTTACCGCAGCGATACCTGCGCCAAAAAAAGCGGTGGACAGCATGGCCATTGTATCCTGAGCAACAAGCGACAATCCGGCCAGCACCGCAGCGGCAATCAGCATAGTATAAAGCTGGACGACGTTCTCAGGCTGAAAACTGAAAAAGTTTGAGGTCAGAACATGTGGATTGCCGCCCAGATTGATCACATAGCCGGCCACCAAACCAATAAATGCCCCCAAAGCCAGACCTGCAATCACCAGCAAAACCGTATACAAGACTTTTGCCAACACACCGCCGAGCACGCCAATCAAGATGAAGGAGATCAACGGCAGCACAAAAGCAGGCCAATTACCTGGCGCATTGATAAACGTCAACCCAAGCTGGTAACCCAACATACCAGAAACCAAAAAGCCGCCCAAGAAAGGCGTTGTGGCAAACAATGTGCGTCCAGAAACACACACGATCAGCCCAACAAATACCAAAGCAGCGGTGAAATATAACATGGTTCCTCCCAACCCGGGTTTGGTGATCGATTAGCTCTACCCGATACCTTATTGTACTCAAGGTTTTGCCCTGTCGGCAACCGGACAAATTACTTCTCCATCACCAGGCAGATTTCGCTCAATACATCCAGCAGCATGGACTGCCAATCATCGTATTCATTGATCAGGATGCGGTAGCTGTTTTTGCCGGTGCGCGTGCGCCAACCGATCTCCGGCAAATTGCGGGAGCGGATGGCCTTTCGGCAGCGGCGGGAAACGCAGCACAATCTGCTCCCCCTCCATGCTGATCGATGACAAACCAATCCGCTCACCGCGCAGTTTCACCCTCATCTGATACAGCAGCTCGCGGGTCTGGTCAGGCAAGGGACCAAACCGATCCTCGAATTCGCTGCCCAGGGCCAGCACTTCCTCCTCAGTCTGCATGTCTGCCAGACGACGATACAACTGCAGGCGCATGTGCTGTTCGGGCACATAAAACAACGGGATACCTACCGAAGTGGGCAGTTCCACGCTGACCGGCATACGCAAATCTTTACGCAGCAGTTCATCATCCTGCTCAGGCACCAATCCCTGTGCCTTGCGCAGATCGCGAACAGCCTGCCCCAGCAGCCGCGTGTACAGGTGAAAACCGACCGATGCGATATACCCGTGCTGGCGCGTACCAAGGAATTCGCCCGCCCCGCGCATTTCGAGATCGCGCATCGCAATTGAATACCCGGCTCCCAACTGCGTATTCTCGGCAATCACTTCCAGACGTTCCAACCCTTGCAGGGTGGCCGAGCGGCTTTTATGCCGGAAGAAATAAGCATAGGCACGCTGCGCCCCGCGCCCAACGCGCCCACGCAGCTGATACAACTGTGCCAGCCCAAAAGTGTCGGCGCGATCAACGATCAATGTATTCGCATTCGGAATATCCAGCCCGGATTCAATGATGGTCGTACACAGAAGGATATCAATATCCCCTTTGGTAAAGACCTCCATTACCTGCGAAAGTTCTTTTTCCGGCATTTGCCCATGGCCGATATCAATACGTGCTTCGGGCACCAGGCGCTCCAGATGGCGGCGCATGGCATCAATCGTCTGGACGCGGTTATGAACAAAGAATATCTGACCGCCACGCTCCAACTCTCGCAGCACAGCCTGACGGATCAGGCGCTTCGAGTACGGTCCAATATGGGTGATCACCGGCAAGCGTTCTTCGGGCGGGGTCGCGATCATCGAAATATCGCGCACACCGGTCAACGCCATGTAGAGCGTACGCGGGATGGGTGTGGCCGTCATCGTCAGCACGTCCACCTCTTCCCGCATTTTCTTGAGATGCTCTTTATGCGTCACACCAAAACGCTGTTCCTCATCGATCACCACCAGCCCCAGGTCTTTGAAAGCGACATCATTCGAGATCAAGCGGTGGGTGCCGATGACAATATCCACAGTCCCCTTGCGCAGACGTTTGAGAATCTCATCCTGCTGTTTGGGTGTGCGGAAGCGGGAAAGCATTTCCACTTCCACCGGGTAAGCGGCCAGCCGTTGGCGGAATGTTTCGTAATGCTGTTGGGCAAGAACAGTGGTCGGCACAAGGAAAGCAACCTGTTTATTATCCATCACCGCTTTGAAGGCTGCCCGCAGGGCGACTTCTGTTTTGCCATAGCCTACATCACCACACAGCAGGCGGTCCATCGGACGCTGGTTTTCCATATCCCCTTTGATACTGGCAATGGCGCGCAGCTGGTCATCGGTTTCGATATATGGGAAGCTGGCTTCCATTTCCTGCTGCCAGGGATTATCCTCAGCGAAGGAATAGCCCGATGCAACCTGCCGCTTGGCATACAGATCCAACAAATCACGGGCAATCTCCAGCACAGCCTCGCGCGTGCGTTCTGTGGCTTTGCCCCATTCGCCGGTTCCCAGGCGGGTCAGGTGTGGTGTGCCGCCATCTGCCCCCACATAACGATTGAGGCGGTCAGCCTGGTGCACCGGGACGAACAACTGATCGCCCTGATCATAATCGATGCGCAGGTATTCACGTTCCACGCCATCCATCGTGCGGGTCATTAAACCGGCAAAGCAGCCAATCCCGTAATCGACATGCACAACCCAATCGCCGACTTCCAGATCGGCATAGCTCGCTTCCGGGGCTTCGGCTACTTCTATGCGCTTCGTGCGCGGCTTCGGCCTGTCCCATCCGAAAATCTCACTATCCGTGAACAAATGTGTCGGAATAGCATCGGGAGAGGATAATGTCCAGCCTTCAGTCAGCATGCCTTCCACGAAATCAGGCCTGCTTTTCAATGACAGGAAGCCTTCACGGTCCTTCCACAGCTCTTTCAGGCGCGGTGACTGCCGCGAGACCACCACCACCTGTTCCCCCGCGCGACAATAATCGCCAACCGCATCCATCAGCGGCTTCAACCGGCCGCCAAAACGGCTGCCAGGGGTAAAGATGCCGGATATGGCCGAGGTGTTCTCTCCACCAGTAGATCGTCCCAATTCCAGCCAGCCAGATAAATCAAGACTGTCTTGCAACTCTGACCAGGAAAGATATGGTACCGGAAAGTCCTCCGGCAGCGTGCCTTCGCTGATGGACTCAGCACGGAAACGAACAGCCTGTTCTTCAATTTCGCTGGCGGTATCTGCCAGGGCTTCCATATCGTCCACCATGATGATCGCATTGCGCGGCAGATAATCCAGCAGGCTGGCTGAGGCCGGATGCAGGCGAGGAAGATCGAATTCATTTAACTCGCGGCCTTCCACCAGCCACGGCATGTCATCAGCTTTCCCGGGCAAATATTCCCGGGCAGGGCTGATCAGGATGGTTTTTAAATTCTCAATTGTGCGCTGGGTAGCGGGATCAAAACTGCGCAGTGTATCAATCTCATCACCAAAAAACTCCAGCCGCACCGGAAAAGCAGAAGCAGGCGGCCAGATGTCGAGAATTCCGCCCCGGCGGGAAAACTGCCCCGGTTCAACGACGATGTCACAAGGCTGATAGCCGATTTCCACCCAACGGCGCACCAATTGATCAAGGGGAATGACCGTACCCAGCTTCAACATGCGTGCGTTGATCAGGAAATCGCGCCTCGGCAACGTGCGTGTCATCACCGCCCGCACCGGGGCCACCAGCAGCGGCGTTCTTACAGGTTTCGGGAGGGAAGGCAAATGATACGCAGCCAGCCCCGTCAATACCTGCATCCGTTCCCGGCGCACGACAGCCCCCCAGTTGGCACTTTCATAGAAAAGCGGATTGGGTTCAGGGAAATGCTGACGCAAGGCATCCGGCGCCCAGAAACCCAGCTCGTCAAGCTGGGTCAGAGCGCGGTCAGCGCGGTGAGTCAGCAGTAGAATCGGCGCCGCCATGTCCTGCTGCAAGGCAGCCAGCACCGGCAGCCGCGCCGAGCGGGACAAGCCCAGCCCGGGCAGTTTTACCCCGTCGCGCAGGTCAGCAAGCAGCTCCTGATAGGCACCAGTTTCCTGGATGGCGGCCAGAACCGTTTTATGCGCCATTTCCACCAGTCCCGTTGAACTGGTTCATCGCCGGATCAAGGCCATCTTTAACAAACACTTCGATTGCCTCCCCCGCGCGGCGCAGGGTAAAATCCAGTTCCTCCTGGTCTGCGCTGCCAAATCGCTGCAGCACGTATGCGGCAGCATCCATCTGTCCAGGCGGACGCCCAATGCCAATCCGCAATCGGGGAAATTGCTGTGTCCCCAGGCGGTCGATCGTGGATTTCAACCCTTTCTGCCCGCCAGCCCCGCCGCCCGGGCGAAGCCGGAGTGTGCCAAAGGGCAGGTCAAGGTCATCATGTACCACAAGGATCTGCTCCAGGGGAATCTTATAGAAACGAACAATAGAAGCCACCGCATTGCCAGAGAGATTCATAAACGTCTGCGGTTTGGCGAGGATCACCTTCGCCCCACCCAAGCGCGTCTCTCCAATGATTGCCTGAAATTTCACTTTTCCAAGCCGCGCCCCCTGCATTTCGCAAAAACGGTCAACAGCCATAAAGCCCACATTGTGGCGTGTATCCCGATAATCGCGTCCCGGGTTGCCGAGACCCACGATCAAATAATTTCTGTCATCCGGGCCAGTATCTTTTCTAAACATAGCGGAAATTTTTCTCAACATCTCTCTCACATCAACGGCGCGGTTGTTTCCGCCGCGCGGCGCTGTATATACCAATCACAATGAATACAATAAAAACAAAGGCTGCGCCTTCCACCAGACTAAAACTCAACTTTGTCATCGTCACGCTGGCCGGATTATCCGGCAGGTCCGTCGGCGTAGGCAATGCAGTCGCTTCTGGCAAAATGACCTGCGGTTCAGCAGTCTGCTCTTCTGGGCGGGGTGTACTCGTTTCAATAGGAGTATAGTTGCGCACACGCAGGTCTTTTACCTCCACATCGACAACATCACCGTCCGTGGTGTTCACGCGCACCCGCAGCAGGTATTTACCATCAGCGATGGTGGTTGTATCCCACGAGGCCAGCACCCCGTCGCGGACCGGTTGGTCACTGCCTGTGATCAGGAACCAGGTAGAGCTGTCCTGTCCGTAGGCAAAGGCCACCTCAGCATTTTGATAACCAACAATATCACTGGTGCCGATGATCTCCACCACGCCTTGCAAGGCTTCCCCATTTTGCGGCGAATCAATCTTCGGCCGGCTGATCTGAAAAGAGCCGGTAAGGAAAGGGAGCCAGAAGCCCAGCATTAAAAAGAAAAAGTTGCGCACCATAACAAGTAAGTTTAACATGAAGGAAACAAAACTGCAAATTTTGAGATAGGGAATAGAAGATTGGTCAATCAGGTTTCCGAAAAATAACAAATCCTTTCTCGGAAATTCAAAACTTGTCAGTTCCATTTTTGCGCCTTGCGGGGTATTGTGTGTATAATGGTAGTAGATGTTAATTAGAGATAATCGAAAAATATCCTCTGTGATAGAATGGAATTATATGGAAGAAAAGAACGGAAATCCCGCAGAAGAACCCAAAGCATTGCCACCTGCCACCCCGCAGGCGGAACCCGCACCTGCCGCCGAGGAAGAAGTTCTCACCAAAGGGCAGATTGCTATGATCGTCATTGCCATCGTGATCCTGGTGGCAGCCATCATTGGTGCTTTGGTCTTTTTATACACCAAAGGACCAGATGTAACCGGCCGCGTTCGGGATATTTTCATCATCTTCATGGCCTTCGAGTCCCTGATCATCGGCGTCGCCCTGATCATCCTGATCGTGCAGCTTGCTCTGCTGACCAACCTCCTGCAGAATGAGATCAAGCCAATCATCAATTCGACCAATGAAACGGTGAACACGGTGCGCGGCACAGCCACCTTCCTCAGTGACAACCTGGCTGAGCCAGTGATCAAACTGAATGAGTATCTCGCCTACATCAAAAAGGTCACTGACCTGTTAAATCCGGGCAAGAGAAAATAATTAACCAATTTACCCTTATCCAAACATTGAAAGGAGAATCACATGTCAGACAATAATGATTTCGCCAGTTTCGTTTTTGGTTTCCTCGTTGGTGCTGTTGCCGGCGGTATGACCGCCCTGCTGCTCGCCCCACAATCCGGTGAAGAAACCCGCACCGTGATCAAGGACAAAGCCATTGAGATCAGCGACAAGGCAACCGAAAAAGTCGATGATGCCTACGCCCGCCTGGAAGACAGCCTCGGCAAAGCCCAGGTACAGGTAGAAGAACTTACCAAGGTCGCCAAAGAAAAAGCAACCGAGTTGCAGGAAAAAGGGAAAACCCTTCTTGACGAAGGAAAAGAAAAAGCAGCCGAATTGCAAGAAAAAGGCAAGACTGTCCTCGAAGAACAGAAGGCAAAGCTGGGGAAAAAAGCAGCCGGTTCCGGTGAAGAAGCCGCCCCCGAAGCTGCATAAAGATCAACAAGCACAAAACAAGCCGCCCTGAACGGGGCGGCTTGTTCTTTAATCTTCACTACGAAGTAACAGTCAATAACTCTTCTCTTCCTCTGGCAACAGGCAGAGAAGGTAGCAAGCCCTTTACCGACACCCTCCCAATACCTGTGGAATCGCATCCAGCACATCACTGGCGATGACAGACGCCTCACAGCCGCACGCTTCCGCCGCTGCCAAACCCGCCTGAGCATGCAGCCAGGCACCTGTGCAGGCTGCTTCATATGCAGGCGCACCCTGTGCGCGCAGTCCGGCAATCATCCCCGCCAGCACATCTCCCATGCCGGCACTCGCCAGCGCCGAGCTTGCAATCGGGATCACAGCCGTACGCCCATCAGGGCTGGCAATCACTGTAAACGCCCCCTTCAAGACCACGATATGCCCCCACTCGCGGGCATACACCCCCGCCAGCACTTCGCGCTCTGCCTGAATTTCGCTGACCGGCAGCCCGCTGAGTACCGCCATCTCACCAGGATGCGGCGTAAGGATCGATTCCGGCGGCAGCACATGCTGCCAATCCGGGAGGGTATCCAGCAATTTCAATCCGTCCGCATCCAGCACAAGCGGCGGCAGGCTGATTTCACCATCATTCACTGGCTTCCCTTTGCCCCCCACAAAGCCAATTCCTCCGCGTTTTGCTTTCGATTGCTTTGTATCCAAAAGGGTTTTTAGAAAAGCTGCCGTGGTCTCCTCGACGCCCCAACCGGGACCTAACAAAAGGGCCGAAGTGCGTTCCAGATTCTCGCGTACCAGTGCCGCGCCTTTCTGATGGATCACCCCCATTTCATCCGGCAAGACGAGCCAGATCGCTTCCGGCAATTGACCCGCCAGAACTTCATACAATGGACCAGGCACAGCCGTCTGTACCAGCCCCGCACCAATGCGGTAGGCGGCTTTGCTTGCCAGGTATGCCGCCCCCGTATAATTAACCGATCCAGCCACTACTGTGACCGTGCCATACGTACCTTTGTGAGAGACCAGTGGCCGCTCTGGCAGCATCTGACAAACATCTTCTTGCAGGATCACTTCCAGATCGATCCCTTTAAGCCTGCCAGATCATCAGACAAGCCAATGCTCACCGTCTCCAGTTCACCCAGCAATTTCCACGCTGGCATCCTGAGCAAGCCCTGCTTCACCGCCGCCATACAAACCGTAAGGTCAGCGGGAATACTTTCTTTTGCCGCCTCGCCGCTGTCACAATCCACCCCAGACGGACAATCTACGGCTACCACGAATGGCCGTGGTGACGAACCGGCCACATGCTCTAAAACTTCGCCAATCGACTTGCGCATCGGCAGTTGAAAACCAGTACCCAGCACAGCATCCAGCAGCACTACGGATGCATCCATCCAGGCATCCAGGTGGACAAACTCAGGATCATCTTCCCGCGACAGGGGTACCCCGCCAGCCTCAACGAATGCCGCCAGATTGGGGTCATCCTTTGCTCGCGGCCGCACAAGATAGGCACGGGTTTCCCATCCGTTTTGCGCCAGCCAGGCCAGTGCCACCAGACCGTCCCCGCCATTATTGCCCGCGCCAATCAAACCCATCACCGCTTTACAACGCTCTTTGCCAAAACGATGGTGTATTTGCTGCGCCAGCCCCTCTCCCGCATTTTGCATCATCTCGGCATAGCTCAATCCGCTGGCATCTGCTTCCTTTTCAATCGCCTGCATCTCTGCAACACTGACCAGTTTCATGCTGTCACTCCTCGTGCTGATTTTCATTCGATAATTCTTATCCCCGGTTCGTCCAAATCTTCCATTTCAGATCACTTCATTCTCTCTCCGTATTATACTTGAGCACGGTTTTATTGATTGTCAACTATAATCATCCTTAACCAAACTCTCACATGGAGGCATTCGCCTATGCGCAAATACAATTACGTGGCAATTTTCTTTTCCGGTCTGACCACCCTGGGAGTAGAAATGGCCGCCTCACGCCTGCTGGGCAACGTCTTTGGCACCAGCAACATCGTATGGGCAAGCATCATCGGCCTGATCCTGATCTACCTGGCAGTAGGTTATTTCCTCGGCGGGAAATGGGCCGACCGCTCCGGCAATGAAGCCACGTTTTACAAGATCATCATCTGGTCCGCCATCAGCACCGCCCTGGTGCCCCTCCTCTCGCGGCCCGTGCTGCGTCTGGCTGCCAATGCTTTTGATGAACTGCAACTGGGCATCCTCTTTGGGTCTTTTACGTCAGTACTTATCCTGCTTGCCATCCCGATGACGCTGATGGGCACCGCTTCGCCCTTCGCCATCCGCCTGGCGATCCACGATACCCAAAACGTAGGCAAAATCTCCGGCCGCATTTACGGCATCTCTACCTTCGGTTCTTTCATCGGCACGTTCTTGCCTGCCTTGCTGCTTTTCCCCACCATTGGAACCTACCGCACTTTCCTGTTATTCAGTTTCATCCTGGTCATCGTCGGCCTGATCGGTCTGAAGCTAAGCAGTGGATGGCGAAAAACACTGCCCTACATCTGGCTGCCGTTCGCCATCATCGCCCTCGCCATCTGGGGCTTCGGCGGCACGGACAAAACCTCGGCAGGGCAAATCTACGAAACCAAATCTTCCTACAACTATATTCAGGTGCTGGAAAAAGATGATTTTGTGATGCTGCGCCTCAATGAAGGCCAGGGCGTCCATTCCATCTATCACCCCACCCAGCTCAGCTACTTCGGCCCCTGGGAGCAGGTGCTCGCCGCGCCCTACTTCAATGCGCCGCCCTATGTGCCGGAGAACGTGAAGAAGATCGCTATCGTCGGCCTGGCTGCCGGCACCACTGCCCGGCAGGCGACCGAAGCCTACGGAGACATCCAGATTGATGGCTACGAGATTGACCCCAAAATTGTCGACGTTGGCCGTGAGTACTTTGACATGAACCAGGAAAACCTGAATGTCTTCGTCCAGGATGGCCGCTGGGGGCTGGCCCACAGCAAGGAAGAATACCAGATCATCAGCCTGGACGCCTATCGCCCGCCCTATATCCCTTACCATATGACTACCCGCGAGTTCTTCCAGATCGCCCGCGATCATCTGACTGATGACGGTGTGCTGGTGCTCAACGTGGGACGCGCGCCTAACGACCGGCGCATGATCGACGCCCTCTCCACCACCCTGCTGACCATCTTCCCCAACGTGCACGTCGTTGACCTGCCCTACAGCTTCAACTCCATCCTCTACGCTACCGTACAGCCCACCACCCCCGGTAATCTCACCGAAAACCTCAAGCTGATGCTGGCACGCGAGGCAAGTGGGGACATCAGCCCGCTGTTGATCCAGTCCGTTGAAATCGCCATGCTCAACGCCGCTCCCGCCCCACAGGAATCCATCGTCTTCACCGACGACAAAGCCCCCGTCGAGTGGATCACCAACGCCATGGTCTTGAATTTCATCTTCTCTGATGATGTGGATAATTTGCAGTGATTAACTCACCCCCAAATTCCATGAATTTGGGGGTGGTGGCGGAGCGCCGGAGGGGGTATTGTAAATAATCGATTCGCAAAATAAAAACCTCCCGCAATTATTACCCTGCAGGAGGCATGTTATTCTCAAATCAACCTTCTCTATTCCCCCCTCAACGGATACCTTCCATACCTGCGCGCTTCCTCAAATATGATCGGGATATTGCTCGTCGGCGGATCCACGATCACATTGGATGTCGCCAGAATATAGCCGCCGCCCGGCGCCAGGGCATCAATCCGCCGTCGCACCTCGGCACGCAGCCCTTCCTCGCTGCCCTCCACGGGCTTTTGGTCCACGGCCCCATGGAAGACCAGTTGATCGCCAAAATTCTCCTTGAGGAAGGCCGAGTCCATCCCGCCCGCTGAAGGCTGCACCGGGTTGAGCACCTCCACGCCAGCATCGATCAAATCCGGGATCAATTTGACGATCGCGCCATCATTGTGCATGAAGATCTTAGCCTGCGGCGCGCGCTCCTTGATCAGTTCATTTACTTTCTGCTGCGCCGGTTTGATGAATTTTCGGTACATGCGCGGCGAGATCAATGGATTCTCCTGTCCGCCAAGATCATCTGCCGTCTCGACCATCGCCACGTATGGCCCCACTGCATCCAGAAACATCTCCCACATCTTCAGGTGGATTTCCAGCGTCTTGTCGATGATCAGTTTGGCAAGGTCTTTGTTCAACGCCATGTCCATCATGAATTGGTCCATCCCGCGCATCACACAGCCGCGGTCAAGGAAACCAGGCGTAACCGGGTTGCGGGCTACAATCGCATAATCGGTATTGCTCGTAAAGATATTTTGCCTCTTCGGCCAAACCATCCGTATGCCAGATACGCTCCGGGTCCGGCCAGGCGAAGTTTGCCACCCCGTCGATATCCAGGTCCTTCAACGGGTGGGTCTCAGCATTAACATAAATCCCGGCCTTGCTCCAGGTGATGCCCCAGATATCCGTCTCGGTACCATCGGCATTTTTCTTCATGATCGCTGCTGGGGTGGTTTTCAAAAACACGCGGTGGAAATCCACATCGAATATCTCAAGGAGACGCGGATCATAATAATTGGCTGTGCTGCCCTCACGAAATGGCTTGACGCTGTCATCCAGCCCAAGATGATCCCGTAATTTAAAATATGCATTATCGAGAATACAACTGGCATTCCCCAACATATCAACCGGCACACGATCCGCTTCCTGGTGGTTCAGTGCCAGCGTAACGCGCTCGCGATGTGTCAATTCTCCCATTGAGTATCTCCTTCATTGATTTTATTACCCACATTGTAGCGCAGCATAGTTGTCATTACAAGGGATGACAAGCGGGTTTTGCCAGTTTAATGAATTGATTAGAAAATTCCATAGAAAAGCCCTGTCCGGTTGTAAATTGCCCGCTAATCCGCAATACTATCAGTATGGAAAAAAGTGAAACCAAACATGGATCCCATTCATTCAAGAAAAATGGAGCAATTTCATGAAGATAAAGGCAAAACTTACTGGACTGTTGCTGGCCCTCGTTTTCCTGGGACTGCACCCCTCTACTGCTGCACTTGCGCAAACGCAACCGCCAACGGAACCGATCAAATTGATTTTCATCCACCACTCTTGCGGTGAAAACTGGCTGACAGACGGTTATGGCAATCTGGGGCGCACCCTGAGTGAGAATAATTACTTCGTCAGCGACACCAACTACGGTTGGGGACGCCGCAATATTGGCGACCGCACTGACATTGTTGATTGGCCGTCATGGTTTGGCCCCGACCGGGATGAGCGCGTGCTGCGCGACCTGTATAACGAAACCAATCAGCTCTCCGACTACACCCGTACCTTCGGCGACCCCGGCGGCGAAAACCAGATCATCATGTTCAAGTCCTGCTTTCCCAACTCTGACCTCTACGGCAGCCCCAACGACCCACCCCAGGCCAGTTATGACATGACCGTTGGCGGTGCAAAGCATATCTACCTGGAAATGCTGGATTATTTCAGCACCCAGCCGGATAAAATGTTCGTAGCCATCACCGCTCCGCCCTTGCTGGACGCCACACATGCCCAAAATGCGCGCGCCTTCAACCAGTGGCTGGTTACCGAGTGGCTGGACGGATATAGCGGTAACAACGTGTATGTATTCGATTTCCACGCCATCCTCACCCACCCGGATAACCACCACCGCGTGATCAATGGCAACCTGGAATACATCAACACCAACGGCAATGGCACCCTGCACTATGACTCCGGCGGAGACGAACACCCCAACGAGATCGGCAGTCAGAAAGCTACCGATGAATTTGTCCCCTTGCTCAACCTCTACGTGCAAAGCTGGCTTGGCGGCCAGTCTGCCCCCCAGGTCGAAGCCCCTGCTGATCCCGCAGGAGAAGCTCCGCAGCCGGACACGGACGCGGAAGCCGAACAGCCCCAGCCTGCCGCCACGCAAACGACTGGCAGCGGGAATGTCATCGATAATTTTGACGCGGTTACCCGCTTCTATGATTGCTACAGCGACGATGATGGATCAGCTTACGATATGGGCGTGACCAGTGAGCGCGCCTATGAAGGAAGCAACGCCTTCAGGATGGCTTACAACATTGATGCTGACGGCTGGCTGGATTGCGGATCGCATTATGATTCTCCGCAAGACTGGTCCGCTGCTGATGGTATCTCCATGGCCGTTAGCAGTCAGCACTCCGGTCAGGAAATCACCTTCACCGTGTTCATGGTGGGTGACAGCGACCCAATCCCCTATGAAGTCATTATCCCCACCACCGATGCCATGGTTAACGGCTGGGGGACAGTCTCCTTCACCTGGGATTCATTCTCCCTGGCCTCCTGGGCAGACACAGGCCCTGAACAGGTCAATCCTGCTGCCATAACCGGTTATGCCGTCAGCATTCCTTACGGGCCAGTGGAAAACACCCTCTACCTGGACGCGATCCATCTGGGTCAGGCACAGAACCAGGCCCAACCCGAACAACCTGTTGAAGTCCAACCCGCCCCGCAGGTGGAAAGACCCCCTGTAGAAGGAAATGATTCCGGCGGATTTCTCCCCGCAATCTGCCCCGGTGCATTCATCCTACCCATCTTCGCCTGTTTGATATTTTTGTATACCAGACGGTTGATGCAAGCTGGTCAGGGATAGGGGGGATTTCCTCTATTACCTGTTCCAATGGATACCGATATAATCATCACAAAACTTTCTCCTGAAGGAAAATACGATGTTATCAACTGAACACACTTCCCCGATGACTGGCGCCAGGCAAACAATGTCGACCTGGTCAAGGCACATTGAAACATTTGAAGATCTCCCTGCCCATTTTCGAGATTTATTCAGCACATTGCCTGACTCTGGAGCTCCCTTCCCCTACACTGTCTTTGCACCACGTATGACCTATCGGCCGCTCCACAATCCAGAAAATGTCATCTGCGATATCAATGAAACCTGGCATATCCTCAAAAATACCGGACGGTGAATTGGCGGTATCCAGCTATCCAATCCAGAGCATCACGTGATATTGAATTGGGTCACATATTGCTGTACTCATGGATCACTGTCAACGGACAGAACCGTGGATGGGAAGGCTAGATTCTTCTTCCATTGAATTCAATGCCGCCATCCGCCCGGCATTATTCCCACTTTTTCGACCAATTCAAGGCGGCAAATGGTAAGAAGAGACGATATCTCCCTTGAAACCGAGCAGGAAAAATTCAACTCCCTGGACTCCAGTACTTTCAAATTTATGAACTACGCCCGCAACAGCATCACCCCCGGAGAAGAAGTGATCCACTTTGTTTGGCAGCCGGAAATCCAAGTGCCCCGCCTGCCCTTCTTCCACTTGCCCTTCTCGCGCACCCTCACCACAGCCCATCTACTGATTCTGACAAACAATCAGGTCATCCTGCTGCGCGAAGATGAACGCAGCCATCTCAACAGAGGGATACGATACGGCGGGGTCAGGCATTTCATCCCGCTCCACAGCATCCGCTCCTCCTCCATAACAGAAAAACAGGATAACCACCTGGTCTTTGGTTTACAACTTTGCGATAACCGGCAAATGGAATGGATTTTTGTAGACTCCCTCCGGCAGGAATTGGAGGAATTTCAAATTCTGTTGGACCAGCGTCTCGACCGATTAACACCCAGGGAATGAAACCATGCACCTCATCCTTTCTCTTCCCCCCGGTCGGCAAAGACTACGAAGGATCAAAAGCACTCTTTCTATTTCCTGGTTCTCATCGCCGTTATCAGCACAGGGCGCAGTCTGATCCACATCTTCTCCCCAGACGGCGGAGCCAATCAGATCGCCGGTATTGCTGTAAACGTCGAAGGCGGCGCAAACCTGATTGCCATGTTTGCACAATGGGGTGCCAGCCAATTGATCCTGGCCTTGTTTTACTGGCTTGCCATCCTGCGTTACCGCTTCCTGACCCCCTTTATGCTCGCCATGGTACTGCTGGAACAACTCCTACGGTTAGGCGTCGGCCAGATCAAACCATTGGTCGTTGCTTCGCCGCCGCCAGGCGCTATCGGGAGTTATATCCTGATCCCGCTGACTTTGATTGCGCTGGTGTTCTCCTTAAAAAGCAAGAGCAGGCCTGAAGACCTGCCCTGAAAAGAATAAACCGATTTCCTACAACGGTTCTTTCGCCGCCCGCGCCAGCATCTCGATATTCTCCGGCGGTACATCCGGGAGTACCTTCTCATGGCTGGGGCTGATGATCAATTGCGGCTCCAACAACCGCCGCACGCGGTGTACCTCCGCCCGCACCTCTTCCGGCGTGCCATATGGCAAAATACGTTGTACATCCACTCCACCCAGGAAAGCAATTCGTCCTTTGAACTCGCGCGCCAGGGTTTCGGCATCCATATTGCGCGCCCGCGCCTGCAATGGATGCAGGCAGTCAATCCCGATCTCGATCAACTGATCAATGATCTTGTACACCGATCCGCAGGAATGCAGAATAACCTGATACCCATAACGATGTCCCTGATCAGCGAAAGTCTTCATCCACGGCTTGAGGAATTCTTCAAACTGCTTCGGCCCGGAGATCAAGTCCAGCTGCGTGCCCATATCATTGCCAAAGAAATAACCGTCAATCTCATCCCCGGCAGCCTTGAATAACTGCTCATTGGCCTGATAATAGAAATCACACACGCGATTTGTCACGGCATGCACCACCTCGGGATGGGTATACATCTTGATCAGGTAATTCTGCATGCCAAACAGATTCATGATGTCAATATAATACTGTGTCCAGTACCCGCTGGCGCGGTACGCCCCACCCGCTTTGCGCAGTTCCGCCATCGTCACATCGACATTGAGATACTCAATGCTCGGCCACTCGTACTCTTCAACCTCTTTGGGATCCGTCACATTGGCAAACGGACCTTCCTGTCCATGAGCCGTCTTCTCAAAGCCCAGGTCAAATACCGCCCTGCCCTGCGGATGCTGGTAAAAGCCGGGCACGTGGTGCGGCGGGATCCAGCGAAAATCATCATCCAGAACTTCCCGCAGGTCTTCATCTGTAGAAACACCAAAATATGATTCGAGGGCAGGCCAGATATCTTCATGTGGGTTACCCAGCCAAAACCCACAAGTATCCGACGGTTCACCGGCAATCAAGGCATGTATTCGTTCTCGGCCATTCATCAAGGACCTCCTGGATTTATGGATTTGATCATGGAAAACAACGGCGGGGCCAATGGACCCCGCCGAAGGTAACTTCTATACTCACATTATCGTTTAGCCGAATCGTGCTTCCCACTGTTCCATGATCGCCACGGTGCGGGTTGCGCCAAAACGGGTGACGCCCAATTCACGCACGGCCAGGGCATCTTCCAGACTGCGTACGCCCTGAGCCGCCTTGACCTCAACTTTGTCACTAACGGCATCGCGCATCACTTTCAACTGATGGAAGGTGTAGCCATTTGGAGCAAACCCGGTGCTGGTCTTGACGAAAGCCACGCCGGCTTCTTCTGCCATCTGGCAGGCCTTGGTCAATGCGGCATCATCGGTAAGGAAATAGGCGGTCTCAAAAATAACTTTGACAGGGGCGCCCTGGGCAGCATCCACAACAGCCTTCATGTCCGCTTGCACATAATCATACTCGCCGCTGAGGAACATGCCCAAATTCATTACCATATCGATTTCATCTGCGCCGTCTTCAATCGCCTGACGGGTGGCAAACACCTTGGTCTCGGTGGTGTCATACCCAAAGGGGAAACAGATCACCGGATCTACAAGCACATCGGTACCTTTGCACATCTCGGCTGCCAATCGAACCCAGCAAGGTTTGATCGTCACAGAAGCGACATCATACTTCAAACCAATTTCGATCCCCTTGATCGTGTCCGCTTTGGTGACAACTGGCTTGAGCAGCGAGTGGTCGATCATTTTTGCCAATTCATGTTTACTGATCATTTCAAGCTTCCTCCATTTACAAAAATATACATTCCAAACTTCTTTTATCATTTAATACCATATTATGTTACATACTCCATGCAACACCACCATTATAAACCACATTTCACCAAATTTCAAGCTATATTGCAACCAAATTCATCACATTTCCTCAATCTCTATGTTATAATTTGTTATATCTATTTCCTGCAGGAGGATTTTATGTTGATTCAAAATCGCCATAACCAGATTTTGGAATGGCTGCAAAATGAAAAGACAATTTCAGCCGCTGAACTGAGCGAGCGGCTGCAAGTATCCAGCATGACGGTCTGGCGTGATCTGAAATTACTTGAGCAGCAAAGCCTGCTAAAACGCGTACGTGGGGGTGCATCAGCCGTATCGCAAAAAACAACCACCGGGTCAACACTGCACGCCGCTTTCCAGCTAAACCCTGCTGTCTTCTCTCCAATCAAGAGCAAACTTGGTCGTTATGCCGCTCATTTCCTCGTTGAGGAAAATGACAACATCGCCCTGGAAGGCGGTACGACGGTATCCAGCATGGTGCCCTACATTGACCAAACCAATATCACCATCCTCACCAATGGGCTCAACACCATGCTGCTGGCCGCCCCCCTGATCGGTTCCATGCGCGTATTGTGCTGCGGCGGTGTGCTCAGCGATTACGCCGACTCCTTCATCGGCCCACAGGCGGAAGCCTTCTTTTCCGAATTTCGGGTGAACAAAGTTTTCCTGAGCGCTTCAGGGGTAACCCTGGAAGATGAGTTTACCGATCCTGAACCGCTGTATGCCTCCCTGAAGCACGCCATGCGCCGTTCCGCCGAGAAGGTGATCGTCCTGGTTGACTCCTCCAAATTCGGCAAGCGCACCCTCAACCAGGTACTGCGCTTCAGCGAGGTAGACATCCTCGTCACCGACAGCGGCGCGCCGCAGGACATGCTGGACGCGATCACCGCGCAGGGTATCGAAGTGCACATCGCGCCGTGATTTCCCTAACTCCTATAAAACTCTAATACGCCTGCAAGCCTGAAACCGTCTGCTCCCATGTAAAGTCGAGTAGAATTAATACTAACCTGATGAGCGTTGGAGAATGATTTGACGATGAAAAAAATATACACTTGGCTGAGCTGGCTGATCACCCTCATCTTGCCATTTATCCTGATCATGAGCGCGGCACGAATGCTTTTCGGCAACCTCTATTTGCAATACGAATACAATAAAGCCAATTTTCCGCCGGACACCTACGGTTTCACCAAAGAAGACCGGCTCTACTGGGGCGAAATTTCGATCGACTATCTTTTCGGCCAGGCCGAGCTGGAAGGCCAGACCCTGCCGGATGGCAGCCCGCTATATAACGAGCGCGAACTGAGTCACATGGTTGATGTGCAGGTGCTGGTGCAGCAAGCCTTACAGGTTTGGGTGGTGCTGCTTGTTCTGCTTGCCGGCCTGGCGGTATGGGCGTGGCGCGGCGGTTGGCTGGCGGACTTCTGGAAAGGCATTTCACGAGGCGGTTGGTTGACGACTGGCTTGCTCGTCACCATCCTGGTGTTGGTTGCAACCAGCTTTGACGCCTTGTTCACCCAGTTCCACCATCTCTTCTTTGAAGGCGACACCTGGCTGTTCCTCTATTCCGACACCCTCATCCGCCTCTTTCCAATGAAATTCTGGCAGGATGCCTTCGCCCTGATGGGCGGGATCACCCTGCTGGCTGCGTTGATTTTGGGTTATTTCGGCGGGCGATGGGCAATAGCCAGACCAGCCAAACCTGAAAACAGTTAATCCCTGCGGGAGAATTTTTTAATGTTAAAAATATACAATACAGTTTCCCAACAGTTGGAAACTTTTGAACCGGTCAATCCACAAAAAGTCAGCATCTTCACCTGCGGACCTTCCATTTACCGCCGTGCACATATCGGTAATTTTCGCACCTTCCTCTATGAGGATGTGGTCGTGCGCTATCTTGAATACCTGGGCTACAAAGTGGAACGCGGGATGAATATCACTGACCTCGAAGACAAAGCCCTGCTGGAAGCTGAAAAACAAGCCCGTCCGCTGCATGAGATCACAGAGGAAAACATTGGTCAATTTATTGGTGAAATGGCCTTGCTGCGCATTAAACACCCAGATCATTTGGCAAAAGCCTCCGATCACGTTGAAGATGCGGTCAAATTAATTCAAACCCTCATCGACAAAGGCTTTGCTTATTGGCATGATGGCAACGTCTATTACAAAGCGCTCAAGTTCGCCACCTTTGGCAAGATCGCCCACCTGGATTTGAGCGACTGGCCGAAAGAGCAACGTCGTTTTCACATGGACAATTACACCCCCAACCGCTGGAACAAGGGAGATTTCATCCTTTGGTACGGTGAAAAAAAAGCCGCAGGCATTGACTGGGAAACCAGCATCGGCCGCGGCCGTCCTGCGTGGAATATCCAGGATGCCAGCATCATCGTTGGCACCATGGATGAACCGCTGTCCATTTACTGCGGTGGCGTAGACAACCTCATCCGTCACCACGACTACAATGTCGCTGTGATTGAAGCCGCCCGCGATTTTGAAATGGCCCGCTACTGGATGCACGGCGGCCATCTCCTCTCGAACGGGCATAAAATGGCCAAGAGCCTTGGCAATGAATATTACACTTCTACCTTGCTCGACATGGGGTACTCGGCAGAGGAGATCCGCTTTGCTGTCATTAACCATCCTTACCGCCAGCCGCTCGACTTTTCCCCCGAACTGATGGCGCAATCCAGCCAACGGCTGCGCGCCTTCCGTGCCAAAGCCAGCGCCCTCCGGGCAGCAGCCCAAGACGACCAAAGTTGAAGCTGAAACGCAGCTGACCGCCGCATTTGAAACCCACATGAACAATGACCTGGATGCGCAAAGCGCTTTCACTGCCGTAGAACAAAAGCTGGCTGGTATTGACCCCGCTGCCTTGAGTGCATCCGAAGCTGCTGGCGCAGTGGCCGCACTGGAAAAGATTGACAGTGTGCTGCAAGTGATATTCTAAACTCATGACTTCCGTTAAAAATACAGGGCTGCCCCAATGAGGCAGCCCTGCTTTATTATCAAAACCAAAAAACTATTTGGCCTTGCCCTGGTTGGCAACGGCCTCCATAGCCTTCTTCACCTTCTCGGGATCACCGAGGTAGTAGGAACGAATGGGGGTCAGGTCATCATTCAATTCATACACCAACGGCATACCGGTTGGAATATTGATCCCTACGATCACATCATCAGGAACATTATCGAGATATTTGACCAGCGCGCGCAGGCTGTTGCCGTGTGCAGCGATCAGGACTTTCTTGCCATCCTTCAAAGAAGGCACAATCGTCTCATGCCAGAAAGGCAGGAAGCGGGCAACGGTATCTTTCAAACATTCTGCCTGCGGCAGTTCGTCATCGCTGAGGTCTTTGTAGCGCGGATCGTGACCGGGGTAACGTTCATCATCCTTTTCGAGGGGCGGCGGGGGCGTATCATAGCTGCGGCGCCAGATGAGCACCTGTTCATCGCCGTATTTGGCTGCGGTTTCGGCCTTGTTCAAACCCTGCAATGCGCCGTAATGTCGTTCATTGAGCCGCCAACTGCGCACAACCGGGATCCACATCAGATCCATGCCTTCAAGGGTTAACCACAAGGTGCGGATAGCGCGTTTCAGAACTGAAGTATACGCAATATCGAAAGTATACCCGCCCTCTTTCAGGTATTTGGCAGCTTCGCTGGCTTCCTTCACACCCTGTTCGGAAAGGTTAACATCGGTCCATCCGGTGAAAAGATTCTTTTTGTTCCATTCACTCTCACCGTGGCGTAACAACACTAATTTGATCATCTTTACTCCTTTTCCATTCTTTTCAAGTCGTTCACTGAACCTGGTTCAACCTCGCAGAGGGTCAAAGTGAACAATATCCAAATTATTAAGTGCCCTTCGTCAGACAATGGACACATATTCCCTTACTGTTCAAACTTATAGCGCAAGAAATTCTTGCGCTATAAGGATACTGCAAAATTGTCGCTGTGACGATAGATTAGCGAATGGCGACCGGATTTTCCGGGTCGGCTGCCGGATCAAAGATGTGGCAGTTATCCATATTGAAAGCTAACTTTTGCCACATCACCCATCGAATACTTGGCGCGCGGGTCAACGCGAGCCACAAACTGCTTCTCATCGATCAACAGATAGAGGAAGATTTCATTGCCCATCAACTCGGTAACGTCCACTTTGGCATCAACCAATGCAGCGGTGATGCCGCCAGGAATATAGTCAGCAGCGTGGATATCCTCAGGGCGAATACCAAAGACAACTTCTTTGTCCACAAAAGGTTTGTAAACTTCACGTTTGGATGCAGGCAGCTTCACGCGGAATGAACCAGTATCAACGACAATATCATCGCCTTCGCTGCGCAGATGTGCGGGGAAGAAATTGGTTGCCGGGGAACCAATGAAACCGGCCACAAACATATTATTGGGGCGGTCATACAGGTTCTGCGGGCTGTCCAACTGCTGCAAAATTCCTTTGTTCATCACAGCGATACGAGTGGCCATGGTCATGGCCTCCACCTGGTCGTGAGTCACATAAATAAAGGTGGTCGCCAAATTATGGTGCAGTTTGCTGATCTCGGAACGGGTTTGCACACGCAGCTTGGCATCCAGGTTCGAAAGAGGTTCGTCAAAGAGGAACACCTTCGGGTTACGCACAATGGCGCGGCCAACAGCAACACGCTGGCGCTGGCCACCGGAAAGCTCACGCGGCTTGCGGGTCAGCAATTGCTCGATGCCCAGGATACCGGCTGCTTCCTTCACCCGCTGATCAATCTCGTCTTTGGGGGTCTTGCGCAGCTTCAAACCGAAAGCCATATTATCATACACGGTCATGTGCGGATAAAGCGCATAGGACTGGAAGACCATAGCAATGTCGCGGTCTTTGGGGGGCACATCATTGACAACACGATCGCCAATAATAACCTCGCCACCAGAAATTTCTTCCAGGCCAGCCAGACATCGCAAAGCAGTGGACTTGCCACAGCCCGACGGACCAACCAACACCAAAAATTCCTTGTCCTCAATATCAAGACAAAGATCATGCAATGCGGTGAAATCACCATACTTCTTTACAACGTTCTTATAACTTACACTTGCCATTACTAAAGTCCTCCTTCCGGTTCTCCGGTATCGAATATAGTGACTTCATTATAGGCGAGATTGTTTCTTTACGCAATATTTCTCCCACAAAATTGGGAAAACAGATACACTTAAGATGTATAAAAACCAAACATTGAGGTGTGCTATGCATGATGAGTATCTTTGGTGGCGCGATGGCGTAATTTATCAGATTTATCCCCGGTCCTTTGCCGACAGCAATGGCGATGGATTTGGCGATCTGAATGGGATCACCGAAAAACTGGACTACATCCAATCCCTGGGCGTGGATGCGATCTGGCTCTCTCCCATCTATCCCACGCCAGACGCTGACTTCGGCTATGACGTTAGTGACTACACGAATATTGACCCGCGTTTTGGCAGTCTGGAAGACTTTGACCGCTTCCTGAATGCCGCGCATGAACGCAATTTGCGTATTGTCCTTGATCTGGTGCTCAACCACACCTCAGACCAGCACCCCTGGTTCCTCGAATCCAAAAAGGACAAAACCAATCCGAAGCGCGACTGGTATCTGTGGCGCGATCCCGCCCCCAACGGCGGGCGCACCAAATAATTGGGCATCCGTCTTCGGCGGTCCAGGCTGGGAACTGGACAAAACCACCGGACAATACTATTTCCACATGTTTTATAAAGAACAGCCCGACGTGAACTGGCGCAATCCGGAAGTGCGTCAGGCCATGCTGGACGTGTTCCGCTTCTGGTTGGAGCGCGGTGTGGATGGCTTCCGCCTGGATGTGTTCAACTGTTATTTCAAGGATGCTGAATTTCCGCTCCAATCCCACCAAGCCCGGCATCCGAAAATTTGACCGGCTTGTACACATTCACGACATTGATCAGCCCGAGATGCTGCTGCTCCTGGAGGAAATTCGCAATATCCTGGACGAATATCCCGAAAGGTATGCAATTGGGGAAACTTTTGAAGCCACTGCTAAAAAGGCAGCCAGATATTCCACAGGTAAGCGGCTGCATGCTGCCTTTAACTTTGATTTCCTTAAATTTCCCTGGAGACCGCGCCTGTACCTGAACGGCATGCAGCGCTGGGAAAATGCCATGAATCCCGAAAGCTGGCCCACCTATGTACTCAACAACCACGATGTAAAACGGATTGCCACCCGGATTGGGAAAGGCGAAGACGATGAACGCCTCAAGGTGGCCGCTGCCTTCCTGCTCACCCAGCGCGGTACGCCTTTTCTCTATTATGGGGAAGAGATCGGCATGCGCGACATCCCCGTGCGCAAGCGCAGCGAGATCAAGGATCCCATTGGCAAACGATACTGGCCATTCATGGTAGGGCGGGATGGCTGTCGATCTCCCATGCAGTGGGACAGACAGCACCCAGTCGGGTTTCACCAACGGCACGCCCTGGCTGCCCTTACACAAGAATGCCGTCCAACGTAATGTAGCAGCCCAGGAAGCAGACCCTCACTCCATTCTGCATTTCTACCGCGAACTACTCAAACTGCGCCGTGAAACCCCCGCCCTGCGCACTGGAATGACCGTCATGCTCACCCATGATTCACGTGCCATCCTCGGCTATTTGCGCCAGACCGCAGACCAGACTGTGCTGGTTGCGCTCAACTTCCGCAAGCGGCATCTCCCCCTCGTGCTGGGCGGTGAACTGCGCCGCGCAAAATGGAAGGTTCTGCTTTCCAGCAAAGGCCCGCGTGAAACGGACATCCAAGACGGCCTGCTTCCATTGCCCCTAATGAAGTGTGTATATTGGTGAGAGAGTAGCTTGAGTGTAGGGGCGCAAGGCTTGCGCCCAAGCGGCATGCAAACTGAGTCCCTTGCCGTTTTGTATTCATCTCGATTGGGAAGTCATTTTCCAATTTGTCTTTCGAACTCACATTCCCTTTTGACAAGGGAGACGAAAAGAGAACCCGCATATCAATATAAATAACACCCCCGTGAGTTATAAGCTCACGGGGGTGTTGTCTCTACCCAATCGCCTTCAAGTCAAACGGCACACCCACGGCATCACCAGCTTCCTTCAAAGAAGCCACCACTGTTTCAAGCAGTGGAATGCCATTTTCTCGGTTGTGCTCCTGTAATTCAAATTCTTTTTCCCCGTGAATATAAATGCGCTCCTGACCTTCCACCTTCGGCGCATTTTTTAACAGCCGGATGATTTCATCCATATCGGCTTTGAAACCCAGCAGATCGCGCAGGGCTTCGATCTGGATCGCCGCAAAGAAATGCCCTACATTGGTACCCGGGTTGGTATCATTCGGTTTACCGACCCTGTCAGCAAAGGCCGCCCCGGACAACACACCGGATAGCAGATCAACCAGCAAGCTGAGGCCATACCCTTTATAACCGCGCAAAATGTCCGTGCCCCCCAGCGGATGCAGCGCACCGCCTTCCAGCACAGCATTGGGGTCGCGGGTCAGTTCCCCATTCCGATCAATCCCCCAGCCCTCGGGGATTTCTTCCTGCGCCTTGGAATACACAGTGACCTTGCCAATCGGCACAATGCTGGTGGCCATATCGAGCACAAAAGGACGTTCCTCGCCAGCAGGCACAGCCACCGCAATCGGGTTGGTGCCCATCACCGCCGTACGGCCATAGGTAGGCGCCACCAGCGGGCGGGAATTGGTCAGGCTGATGCCGATCATGTCATGCGGCAGAGCCATCATCGCAAAATACCCTGCGATGCCGTAATGGTTGCTGTTGCGCACCGTCACCAGGGCAGCGCCAGAGGCTTCTGCTTTCTCAATACAGCGGGTCATCGCCTGATGCCCCACGACCTGCCCCAGCCCATTGCCTCCATCCAGCGCGAGGGTAACCCCGCTTTCGCGCAGCGTTGTCACTGGCGACAGGGGATCAATGCGTCCATCTACCAGCCGTTGACCATAATAGGTATGCAGGCGAATAATGCCATGCGAATTGACACCGCGCAAATCCGCCGAGAGCAAAACATCCGCCGCAATCTTTGCATCCGCTTCCGAAACATGCAGCTTCACAAAGAAATGGACAACATATTCATACAGGTCTTCATAACGATAATACAAACTCTTTACCATGTTTTCTCCTGTGAAGACAGTCATCAAAAAAGCTGTGGGTTCACCACAGCTTTAACTATAACGCATCTTGCCAATAGGGAAGAGAAACTACTCCAATGTTGGAAGCTCTACCACATCAATAACGATCGTCCCTGCATTTGAGAGTGTCCCGGAAGTGACCGTCACGGTATGCTCAACACCAATACCTTCATACCCGGCAACCAGGGTATGCTCCCCTGCTGCAACATCCGTCAGCATGAAGTTGCCATTGACATCTGTCCAGGTAGAGATTTTCCCATTCCCCAAAAACACTTCTGCCTGTTCCAACGCAACACCGTCCATATCAACGACACGTCCGTTGATACTCCCGGCACCGCGCAGCACAGCACCTTGGTCACTGCGTAAAAAATTAAAGAGCGCCAATGCAACCACAATCACAAATAGAACCGCAATCACAACCCAACTGCTTTTTTTGCCCTGGGGTTTTTGATCCGATTCCATCGGCGAGAAATCCTGCAAGGATGGAGAATCATTTAATGACATCAAACACCTCGTTCATAACTCTTCTCGACTTGATCCAAACATCAACGCAATGGTTCAATACTGAAATCGTCCATACAAACCGCTGTACTATCCCAGGTACGTAAACCAACACCACCCGATTCATAATTCGGATCTGTAAACGTCAATACCTCTTCACCATCAACAAATGCCGTGAAGGTATCTCCCTTTACCTGCACTTCCAGATCTTTGGGAGAACCGTGCCAATCATACCCACTCACCCGATTTCTAACCAGCGGCGGATTGATTTCATATCCATTGACCCATTTGCGCACCACAAACGCCCCTCCCAAACCGGGGTCATATTGAAATGCGTAACCATTAGGTCTGTCATCGTAATTTTGAAGGCGGAAGAAGATCCCGTAGCCATTCCCCGCATCAAGGGTTGCCCCATTGAGCCGCACGGTGTAATCTATCCGGCAAATTCTCCATCGAGCACTGATTATACAGATATCCGCGGTATGGATTGCTGGTATTGCACAACTGTCCATCTCGGATTTCCCAGCCATATCCTGCAGCCGAATCCCATCCTTCCAGTGAATCAAAGGCGGATTTCGCAATAAGCACTGTTGCAATATTGAGAGGAACCCCCCAAGCCATCAAGCACCATACATAAGACTTCTCGTACACTTGTACCCGTGGCTTCCAGAGCCAGGAATGCCGCAGCAACAATCAGAGCAAGAATCAGCGCATATTCAACGATCCCCTGTGCTTTCAAAGAGCCATTAGTCTGATCCACCATTGCGTTGGCACCCTTCTTTTCGAAAATCAATGAATGTTAATTTTGCTTATCATATCACAACATACTCATGGAAATAATGAAAAAACTGTAAATATCTGATCAGACTTTGCTGATCGATTGATACTGAAAAGCGTCCATTTTATCCAGCAACGCATTCGGATCATCATCTACCAGTACCATCTTCAAATGCGCCTCGCGCACAAATCCTTGTTCGCTGGTATGGCGCAAGAACGCAAGCAGATGATCATAATACCCATTGACATTAAGAATCCCAACCGGCTTCTGATGAATACCGAGCTGGAGCCAGGTAACCGCTTCAAACAGCTCTTCAAAAGTGCCAAATCCGCCAGGCAGGGCAATGAAACCCTCCGCCAACTCTGCCATCCCCGCTTTGCGGTCATGCATATTATCCGTAATCCGCAGGTCATCCAGTTCATTCTTGCCGGTTTCCAGGTCATACAAAGCTTTGGTGATCACCCCCGTCACCTCGCCGCCATGAGTCCAGCACTGCATCCGCCACAATGCCCATGATCCCCACCTTGCCGCCGCCATAGATCAGTCGAATCCCGCGTTCGGCAAGCGCCTTGCCCATCTTCTGCGCTGCGTCGCATATGCCGCCTTCGTGCCATTGTTTGAACCGCAATAAATACAAATACTTTTCATGTGTTCACCTTTTCAGTGTCGTCTTATCTGCCTGCAATTCTACTACACGCGGCAGATAATATCCGTGGATTGTAAGTATTTTCAGTTGGTTAAGTTGTAGGTATGGAAACCAGGGGAGCGAATACGCTGTCTAATCTAAAGCCGCCCATCTCTGGGCGGCTCGTTTTATCGGTTTATTCCGCAAGGGAAATCAGCACGGGTTCTTTCTTGTATTCATACTTGCCAGACTTTGCAAGCACCTGTTTGACAAAATTCTCCGGCACATCCACCAGGGTGTTCTTATCCTGAATGCGGATCTTGCCAAGCGAGCTGCCCGGTACTTTCGAGTAGCGGGCTATCGTCGCAACCACATCATTCGGGCGCACACCATGTGACTTTGCCGCGGTTGAGGCGCAGGCGGATCATGCCCTGCTCATGCGAAGTATTTCCCTTACCACGGGCGCCATCTTTATTTGATGGCATGTGACGGCCGCTGTCGCTTTGCTCGCTGCCGCGCATCCTTCACATCGCTGATCTTGGCGATCGGGCGCTGTTTTTCTTCTGCGCGGGCCATCTTCAAAGCAATCGCCGCAATCATGTTCACATCATGGCCTTCTTCCACCAGTTGTGCAACCAACTGCTGTTCCTGCGTGCAGCGACCACGCCGGATCCAAACCGCCACCTGTTCCATCAATTTGAATTTACCCGATAGGTGGCAATTTCTTCCTCGGTGGGAATGGCAACCAGGGTCAATTCATGTTTGATGAATTTTTCAATGCGGCGGACGGAGTATTTTTCTTTCGGGGTTACCAGCGTAATGGAAATGCCGTCCTTGCCTGCGCGGCCAGTACGGCCAACGCGATGCACATAACTATCAGGATCATGCGGCAGGTCAAAATTGAACACATGAGAAATATCATCAATATCCAGGCCGCGCGCCGCAACATCCGTTGCCACAAGTACCTTGATCTGATTATTACGGAAACGGTTCAACACACGTTCACGTGCATCCTGATTCAGGTCGCCGTTCAATGCTTCGGCAGCAAAGCCGCGCACGGTCAATTCGTTTGCCAGTTCACCCGTGCTGACACGGGTCTTGGCAAAGATCAACGCACTGGTGATCTCTTCTACCTCAAAGAAACGGGTGAGAACAGCCATTTTGTCTTTTTCATTGACTACGCAGTAGCGCTGCTCAATCGTATTCACCGTCATTTCTGTTTGTTTCACGAAGATGGACTGAGGATTATTCATGTATTTTTCGGCCAGCTTGCGAATGCGATGCGGCACGGTTGCCGAGAACAGGGTCGTCTGTCGTTGTGCCGGTGTCTCGCTGAGGATGGTCTCAATTTCATCAATAAAGCCCATGCTCAACATTTCGTCAGCTTCATCCAACACGACAGTATGCACACCACACAAATCCAGAATATTCTTGCGGATCAGGTCATTCAAACGGCCGGGGGTGCCAACTACAATCTGTACGCCCCTCTTCAGGCTGCGGATCTGCGGGCCATAAGCCTGACCACCATAGACAGCCAGCACCTTCGCGTCAACTGTATTTACCATAATCCTGCATTGCCTGGGAAACCTGCATCGCCAACTCACGGGTGGGCGCCAGCACCAGACATTGCACGACTTTGTCATCAACGTCCAGGTTATGCAGAACAGGCAGAGCAAATGCTGCCGTCTTGCCCGAACCTGTTTTCGATCGGACGATCACATCTGTGCCAGCCAGCATGGCCGGGATAACTTGAGATTGTACGGTAGTGGGGGTAGTATATTCTAATTCTTCGACAGCCTTCAACAACTCAGGTTGAAGGTTTAATTCTTCAAAACTGCACATGGAACACCAATATCCTTTATTCACTTTTTGCCAGGTTTATTGTGTCTGACAAACCTGGCATCTGCGTCCCATGTTCCAAAAGCAGAGGGTTTGCGCTCACACAATCGCCGTAGGCAACAAAAAAGCCCGAAGCATAAAATTCGGGCAGCCAATGGTTATTCTGACGCTAACTACAGGCCAGAAAGTTCTTACCGATCTTAAAGCTTGCCTAGTATATCATAGATTTGGCATTAGGGATGAGGTCAATCAGGAAACGTCAATCACAAACTAGGAGCAATCAGATGATCAGGAAATGCCGTACAGCGGAACAGTGCCGTTATTTCTCCCTTGCCGAAAGGGCCAACGACTCCCCGCTCAAAGCGGGGTTTTAGAACCGGGCGTTCGCGCGTACAACTCCACCGATCAAGAATTCCCTAGCCTCTTGCTCTGTCGGACCTCAATCGACGGCGGCATTTGCTCTCCCCGCTTTGCCAGGGCACTCATCCAGGCTATCAGCTTTCACGGTAACGCACCAACTCGATCTCGAAGCGCGTGCGGTCTCCCCGATGCACAGCATGGTAATACTCCACCGGTGTACCATCTTCCAGGTAACTGATGCTGTCCAGCAGCACCATCGGTGCCCCCTTCTTGACCTGCATCAGCCTCGCTTCTTCTTCATTCGCCACCACAGCTTCAATCATACGCCGCCCGTGGTCGATCACCAGGCCGCATTCCCGCTCCAAAAACACGTACAGGGATTGGTCGCGGAAATCCCCTTCAAGAACTTTTTCGCAAAGATGTACCGGCAGATAGGTCGTCACCAAAGCAATCGGCGTCCCTTCCACATGGCGCAGGCGGCGCATCTTGATCACCTTCACCCCCGTGCGTCCAGGTTCAGGAACCCTGCCACCTTGCTGTTCGCCGGCACAACATCAAGACACAGCACCTCATCACTGGTAGGCAGTCCCTGTTCGGCCATATCCTGATGAAAGCCCGTCAACCGCTGGGCAAGGCTTTCCAAGATCTTCGGCTCGGCAACAAAGGTCCCCTTGCCCTTACGGCGATAGATCTGGCCTTCATATTCCATCTCACGCAGTGCCTGGCGCACCACCGTACGGCTGATGCCATAGGCATGCACAACTGCGATTCACTGGGCAGCATCTCATTTGGCTGCCAAATGCCCTCGTCAATCCGCCTTTGCAAAAAACCTTTTAATTGTAAATAAAATGGAATATGTCCCTCAAAATCAATTTTCTCGTCCAATTCCTTCATTGATCTGACCTCCCGCCCTCAAATCGCGTAAGCATCAAGTCTTGTTATTACAAGTTAATGACTGATTGTAAGCCATCCAGAGCAGAAAATCAAGCAGCGCATTTGCCAATCGACATAGAACGATTTTACGATAACGCTGCAGCACGAATGATCATTGTAGATCACGGCCGTGGCAAATCAGCCCCGGCTGTCAATTACAGTGGAGATTATACGCCTAGCAATGCCTTCGCGCTGGCAACGGCCTGGTTGGCATCGGCGGCATAGCCATCAGCGCCGATTTTTTCCGCATATTCCTGGGTCAGCGGGCGCCCCCCACCATCACCTTGACCTTGTCACGCAGACCGGCTTCCTTCAATGCCGCAATGGTATTCTCCATATTGGGCATGGTGGTGGTCAGCAAAGCTGACATGGCAACCACATTTGCGCCGCTTTCCTTGACTGCTTCCACAAATTTATCCGCGCTGACGTCCGTACCCAGGTCAACGATCTCAAAGGCAGCGCCTTCCAGCATCATCGCTACCAGGTTCTTGCCAATGTCATGCAGGTCGCCCTTGACTGTGCCAATGACAACCTTGCCGGGAGCACTGCACATCGCCCTCGGTCAAAAAAGGCTTGAGGATCGACATACCGCCCTGCATGGCGCGGGCCGCGATCAACATCTCGGGCACAAAATACTCACCTTCTTCAAACAACTGGCCAACCTCTGCCATCGCTGCGATCATGCCTTCGTTGAGAATACGTCCTGGGCCGATGCCTGCGTCCAGTGCTTCCTGAACTTTTTCCTGGGCCAGCTCCATGTCGCCATCCATGATTCCTTCGTATAATGCCTCTAATACTGCTTCCATAGTTCCTCTCCTTAATCGTTGAATAACTTCCTTTTATCTATTGGAATATAAATTATATCTCACGCCGCCGTATGATACGAGGGCGAAAATACGCATTTTCTTCCCGCTCATACAGGACTGCCGGCTGTTTTGCCATCTCGTCCAGGGCGGCCGCAATCATGCGGTTCAATTTTGCCGGTGCAGCCTGAATGCGGCCATTGACCAGCATCTCCACCTTACCCGCGGCAGCACCATCAAGCTGTGCCTGCCAGCCAGACTCTTGCCAATGTCGGGAAACTCAATTTGCAATCGCCAGCCATCCCAGTCCAGGAAGAATTTCAGATGACCAACCGGTATCGCCTCTTCCTGCAATTCTGTGACCAGAGTCTCTGATCATCTCCTTGCGCTGCCGCGATGGCATCATTCGCCCATATGCGTGATCTGCTCATCCAGCCAGGCAAGCTGGCGCCCGCCGGCATCATAACGATCATAGTCGATCTCGGTCTCAGGCAGTTCCGGTGAACGCCAGTCGTGCTGTTCAACCAGTTCAGCCAGCCCTGTCCACCATCTCGAACGGAGCGAGTTTTGCAGCAGCAAATCTTTCTGCGGGAAGCGTTCAGCAGCCAGCCGCTCCACTTCCTGCAGGTCCTCTTCAGAAAGCAGGTCCATCTTATTGATCACCAGCAGACCCGGCTTCCTCGATCTGCTTCTCAAAGATGTACTGCACCTCATCGCTGAATGGCAATTCAACCCCCAGCAGCCACATACGCAGCAAACGGGCATCGACAAAAACCGAAAAACTGGTGGGGTCTTCCTGCTCATCCTGCAGACGCAGCAGCGGCTCCAGCACGGTCGCGGCCATATCGGCACAGGAACCCACCGACTCGGCAAAGATAACCTCCGGCCGGGCTTCTTCTTTCAACTGGTTGATCCGCTTTTCCAGTTCATCGAAATTGCAGCGGAAGCAGCCACCGGCCACCTCGGCTGTGGGCAGCGCCGCCGAGCGGAAGAAAGCCGTATCGACCAGGTGTTTGCCTTTGTCATTGGTCACCACGCCCACCTTCACACCCTGCGCCATCAAAGCCCGCGCCGCCTGAATAATGGCCGTCGTTTTACCCGCGCCGAGAAAACCGCCTACCAGATGAATACGCATCCCATTACTCCTGTGATGCAGCCCGGATCGCTTCGATCAATTCGCGGTTGCTCGGGATCAATGAGGAGAATTTCAACTCGCCATTGATACAGATGCTGGGCAAGTTGCGGATGTTCATCTTCGTCATTCGGGCCACATTGTCCGCGCTGGTCATTTTGTACTCCACCATCTCTGCCGCGCCGGCCAGCTCGGCTACCGCGCGTTCCGCTGCTTGCAGCATATACCCGCAGGCCGCACAGGTCGCCGAATCAAGCGTGAACACTTCCACCAGCGGTTTCGCAAGATTGGCATAATCCGGCAGTTCAACCGCATCCAGGTCCATCTCGGCGGCATGATAATTGGTCAGCAAGTGTTTCGCGCGGTGCACATCCCGGATCGCTTCTGCTGTACCGATCACGTTCTCCACCGGTGTGTCATAGGGCATATCGCAGCCTGGTGAGATGATCAGGTTGTGATGATCCAGCGCGTCCATCAGATCCACCACATACTTCATGTTATCCAGTTGCGTGCCCATCAACATGCGCGTGGTCAATGGAATATTGCCTTCCAGCACCACATTGTATTGGTCGGTGACCGCCTTGGCCGTGACCATGTCAATGTTCTCGTCTACGGCAATGCAGTCCGGTCCAGTCTTGCACATCGGTTCGATGTTCTTGGTGGCATCACCGCACACAAAGAAAGCAGAAAAAGCACCCTGTGCGCGGATGCAGTCAAACACATCGCTGAAAGGTTCGTGCATGAATTTCGTGAACATGCGCGGCGAGATCTGTGAGATAACCGGATCCACCACCGCGATCACATCCATCCCCGCCTCCACATACAGACGGGCCATTGCCTGGGCCACCTTGCTGGTATAGGCCAGCAATTCAATCAAATACTCACGCTTGTCGATCGTATCCATGAAGATCTCGGTGCCGCGCAAATGCGAAGCCAGCGTGAACGGACCGGTGATCAGTCCATACAATGCGGTGTGTTCTCCCACTTCAGCTTTCAATTTCCGCATCACATCCAGGATCATGGGCAAACGCCCATCCGCAGCCGTCGGGATCATATCCGGGATATCCATGTTTGCGGCCAATGGATGTGACGACACCGATGGCGGGGCATCTTCGGCCCACAGCAGGTCACAGCCAAGGATCTCGGCTTCCACCTGTAAGTCAAACACCACCGGCTGACCGTCCGGACGGTAGAGTTTGTTCACTTCCACCAGGGACTCCAGCAGCTTGTCACTGTCGGTTAACACTTCCCGCGCTGTATAGCCCTTCAGTTTGCCCGCGTGCACACCGGCAAAAGGGACCCAGGGCACATCATCCGTTTTCTCATGCCGCAGCACTGCAAAAAGCAACTCTTTACCACTCATCTCCGATTTTTCAACCATTGTCATCTCCTTTGCCCCTACAAATAATGAACATGAATTACTTCTTCACCGGGGCGATCAATACCTTCACGCCCAACCCCTCAATCTCTTTGACCATATGGGGGTCAGCCCCATCATCCGTAACCAGATAATCAATTTCATCCAGCATCGCCACCGGGACAAGCGATACCCGCCCCAGTTTGGTCGAATCCGCCACAATAATGACCTGATCGCTGTAGGTCATCATCGCTTTCTTTAAAGGCGCATGCACATCCTGAGTGGTCAGCCCCAAAGAGATGGAAATCCCGTCAATACCCAACACCGCCTTGCTGGCCCGATACCGGGAAACGATCATCGGGGATTCCTCGCCCACCAGGATCATATTGGACTGGTCCAGTTCTCCGCCGGTGAACACCACCCGAAAATCACCTTCCATGCCGATCAGGTCAGGGTAAATATCCACGATATGGGTCACGATCGTCAGACGTTTTTTGTACCGCAAATGAAACGCCACATAGCGGGAGGTGCTGCCGCCGTCAATCATGATCGTCTCATCATCGTGGATCAATTCCGCAGCCAGCCGACCAATGGCCCGCTTGGCTTCCCCGTTTTCTACCAGCCGCTCTTCCAGACCCAACGACAGATATTTCATTGTCCCGTTTCGGGCGGCAGAGGTCAGGATCGCCCCGCCATGGGTACGCTGCACCAGGCCGCGTTCTTCCAGTTCCTGAAGATCCAGCCGGATGGTAGACTTGCTGACGCCAAACAACCCGGCCGCATTTGCAACCCGCAGTTGTCCTTCCTGTTCCAGATGTACCAGCAACTGGCTCATTCTCTCTTCACGAAACATCGGCTTTTCCTTTAACATGAGTCGCTACGAACGGGCCAGACGTTCCCAATATTCCTTGTAGACTTTCTCTTCCTGCGCTTCCATCAAAGCATATTCTTCCGGGCTGGTGTGTACGTTATGGCTCGGCCAAATGGTGGGAGTGTACCCGCGCTGCTGCAAGGCAGCCTGCCGTCTGCGCCACAATCCCGTTCATGATGATGCAGGAAACGATCGTCGAACTGCCCGCTACGCGGTAATCCAGACCAGGCACATCCACCAGTGCATCGCCCTTCAGGGCAGCAGGTATCAATACTGATATCCACTACCTCGCTCAAGCGCTTGCCGCTGGAATGACGCGGCTGGTTGCTCATACTGTGGGCGATCGATGTCAGACCAACCACCGTTACACCTTTTTCCTTCAGCAGCAAGGCCATATCCACGATCAATTCATTGATCCCGGAATTGGAAAAGAGGATGGCAACATCCTGAGGAGAAAAACGATGATTGGCGAGGATGATTTCGGCATAGCCCTCCACCCGCTCCAGGAAGGAAGACTGGCGCTGTGCCATGCCCCCCACCACCTGTCCATTGAAACTCAGATTTAATTCGTTCAACTGGTGAAATCCCACAAAGGAACCGATCCGTGGGAAGGTTTCCATACCTGGAATGGACGAATGCCCTGCGCCAAAAGTATGCACCCAGCGCTCCGCCGCAATGGCATCTGAACATTTTTCCGCCACTGCTTCCAGCTTTATCACCCTGGGTCTCACTGACCTGATCAACGATTTTCTGGATCCCGTCGAAAAACAAGATCATAATATGACTACTGTTTCAGCCATCAGCCACTCCTTATATTTGCTCGCTTTATGCTCACTTATTCTCAATTATACGTGTTTTTGCGCAATTACTGCAAAGGGTTTTCCCGGCAATTTCGTCGAATCAAGCGAACATTTCGCTTTACGAATCCTAAAAATCACATACAATAGAAGAAAACCTATGTGGAGAAACCCGATGAAACCCATTACCAAAGAAGACGCCCTCGCCTACCATTGCCTGAACGGCGTACCCGGCAAGACTTCCGTTGTCCCTTCCAAGCCGCTCAATGACCAGCGTGACCTGTCCCTGGCCTACACCCCCGGTGTGGCCTACCCCGTCCTCGAGATCGAGAAAGACCCGCAGCTTGCCATGCGCTACACCAACCGCGCCAATCTGGTATGTGTGGCTTCCAATGGCACGGCCATCCTCGGCCTCGGTGACCGCGGCGCCCTGGCCTCAAAACCCGTCATGGAAGGCAAAGGCGTCCTGTTCAAAAAATTCGCCGGTATCGATGTCTTCGACCTGGAGATGAACAGCAAAGACCCTGAACAGATCGTCGAGATCCTCGAAGTGCTGGCCCCCTCCTTTGGCGGCATCAACCTCGAAGATATCCGCTCGCCGGAGTGTTTCTACATTGAGCAGGAACTACAGCGCAGGCTGGACATCCCCGTATTCCACGATGACCAGCACGGCACAGCCATCATCCTCGGCGCGGCCCTGCTGAACGCCCTGGAAATCACCGGCAAGCAGCTTGACCAGATCAAGGTCGTTTTCTCCGGCTCCGGTGCTGCGGGCATCGCCTGCGCCACCCACCTGCTGCGCCTCGGTATCCCCCGCGAGCATATCTGGATGTGCGATATTGCCGGTCTCATCTATCATGGCCGCCCGGAAGAAATGTTCGCCGAACGCGAAGCTTTCGCCCAGGGAGACCATCCTGACACACTGGCAAACGTCATCGAGGATGCCGATGTCTTCATCGGCCTGTCTGTTGCCGACATTCTCAAACCCGAGATGCTGATGAAAATGGCAGACAACCCGATCGTCTTTGCTATGGCGAACCCCAACCCGGAAATTTCCTTTGACCTGGCCCGCGCCACCCGGCCGGACGCCATCGTTGCCACAGGCCGCTCGGATTATCCCAACCAGGTCAACAATGTACTTGGTTTTCCCTTCATCTTCCGCGGTGCCCTGGATGTGCAGGCCCGGGAGATCAACAACGAAATGAAGATCGCTGCTTCGCAAGCCCTGGCTGATCTCGCAAAAGAACCCGTGCCGGCTGAAATCCTGACTGCGTATAACATCGAGCATCTTGAATTCGGTACCGGCTACATCGTCCCCAAACCGTTTGACCCCCGCGTGTGCGTATGGGAATCCAGCGCCGTGGCCGAGGCTGCCATCAACAGCGGGGCTGCGCGCGTTTGATGTGGACATCGCCGCATATCGCAAACAACTCGAGCAAAAATTCCCTGGATAATCCTTCCTGCATTGCCGCCAGTCTGCATGCATCCCCAATAAAAAGAGGAAACCGCCCGTTTCCGGGCGGTTTCCTGTTCGATTAATTTTCGATTGATCAGGATATGGAAATCACTTTGACAGAAAAAACACCATCGGGAGCTTTAACCTTCACAATGTCCCCTGGTTTTTCGCCCCATCAAAGCAGTGCCTAATGGAGATTTAAAGGAAATCTTCCCCTTAATCGGGTCCGCCTCTGCTGGGCCAACCAGGCGATAGTTTTCCGGCTCAAAGCCTTCCTCCTGGACAACAACAAAACTTCCCACATCAATGCAATCCAATTGCTTTGGCTGTTCATCAAGGATCAATGCCGATGCGAGCATCATTTCCAGCTTCTTGATCCGTGCCTCTACCATCCCCTGTTCATCTTTGGCGGCATCATATTCTGCTGTGTCGTCTTCATCGCTTCCTTCAGCCTCGCTCAAGCGTAAGGCAACTTCCTCGCGGCGAACATTCACCAGCCAATCCAGTTCTTCCTGGAATTTCTGATATCCTTCTTTAGTGAGAAACGTCGCAACCATATTTATACTCCTCTTCTCTCTAAACATTTGGAGGACAAAACATTAAACAGACGTTTCCTCCCTGAATAAGGTCTTTAAGAACCATAGTTTACAATCTTGACATGAAATTGTGTTGGAAAATTGTATAAAAAATATTCAATATTTGACTTTTTTGTGCCAATTTTTATACATCGATGTAGCTTTCAGCAATGCCTGGCTTCATTGGCTTTTCACCAAAACTAATTTTATATTTTTCGTCACAGCTTGATCAATTCCCTCCGAACATTCCCCAAAACACCGCGATACCTGTCAAAACCTGGTCCGGATGAATCCGTATCCATCACCCACCAGTTAGTTCCCCAGCCTTCCATCACCTGATATAATCGCCAGAATGGATACAATACCTTCATTTCCCCCCCTTGTAAGACCAGGGCACAACCCTGCGTCAAAAAGACAAATGAAAACCAAAGTCCTGTTTTTCTTCTCCCTTGTAATTCTCACGCTGGCCGCCTGCCAGCCCGCGGCTGGTGTGGCTGCCACTGCGCCACTCGCCCCCGTCACTGTACTACGCGACGATCCGACCGAGCAGATCATCGCCGATCTGGAAGCCTACATTCCCGAGCGCATGGCGCAGAGCAATATCCCCGGCCTGACAATTGCCCTCATCCAGGACAATACCACCGTATGGGCAGAAGGATATGGTGTAGCCAACCGCTTCACCCGTACCCCCATGCAGGCAGATTCCGTTTTTGAAGTTGCCTCTCTGAGCAAAGTAGTGGCCGCCTATACCGCCATGCACATGCTGGACGAAGGGCAGCTCTCGCTGGATGAACCTGTCTACTCGCTACCTCCCTCTCCAACTGGAACCCTGGAACAGCTTATGATGAACAGGTTACCCTGCGTGACCTGCTCAGTCACAGCGCAGGTATTTTCAACCAGGGAGAAGCCACCCCGCCCGGTGAAAGTTTCTATTACACCGGCTTTGGCTTTGCGCGCGTACAACGGGTGATGCAAAACAAATCTGATCGCGACCTCGAAGATCTGGCCCGCGAATACACCCTTGCACCGCTGGGGATGACATCAACCAGCTACACCAGCCCGGCGCTGCTCCAGCCCCAACTGACAAACGGGCATGTCCAGGCCAGTTACCCTGTTGTGCGTGTCCTGGCCCCCGCCGTTTTTCTCTTTGCTGCCATGATGGCTGTGATGGTTGTATTGCTGCGCATCTGGAAGAAAAAATGGGCCTGCCCGCCCGTGATGTGGATATTGGCAGCAATCGGTGCGACCACCGTTGCCTTGGTCGGTTTATGGTATGTCTATCACTGGAATGTTCCCAAAATGGGCCGCCTGATGGCAATCGCCGGCCTGAGTTTTGAAGCACTGCTGGCTGCGCTGCTGTTCATCGGTTACACATTCCGCAAACACTTGCCCCCTGTCTGGCAGACCAGTCCCCGCAGGCAAATCGTGTATATCGGCTACTTCATGCTGTGCATGATCCTTCTCCTCGGGTTATTCAGCCTGACCACGATCCCCACGCCGCAAAAGCCAGACCCGTTTCCCCAGCGCAGCCGGATCAATGTGGGCCAGCGCACCTGACCTGGCGGCGTTAATGATTGAACTCAGCGATCCCCAGCATCTGCCAGAAAGACATCGCCGCCGAGATGACCTCCCCACAGATCGCGGTCAACCCCGACCTCTCCTGGGGATTGGGCATTGGCATTCAGCACAGCGAGCAAGGCGATTCGCTCTGGCACACCGGCGTGCATTTTGATTTCAACACCCTGGTCGTCATCTATCCCGAAAGCGGGAACGGCGTCGTCATCCTCACCAATACCAACGCCGACCAGGCCGCCCTGCGCGACATCGCGCAACTGGCCCTGGGCGGCAAAGCCAAATGGGAAATCCCCCGTGATGTACAATCCTCCGGACTTCATGCCGGAAGGCAGTAGAGAATAAACGAAGCAAACATCCCGCAGAATTTGAAATCTGCGGGATGTTTGTGTACTCACCTTTCTCTACTCCCCCTGATGCACCACAAGCAATTCCTCACGACGCTCCGCCATCAGCTCTCGCACTTTTGCAGCATCTTTCGGATAAGTGAAATAGAACAACGAAAACACGATCGTACAGATCAGCCACGGGAAAGGCACCGTCCATAGCAGTGCCTTGGTCAATCCCATTTTATCTGCCAATGCCCCGGCAATCACAGCCCGCAAAAGCAGACAAACCGCCCTCAATGAAATTGACCACAGAATAAGCACTGGAACGCATCTCCGGCGGCACCACGGCCTGCATCATCGGTTCTTTTGAACCGCGGCCCGGCCAGCCAATCAATAATGCCGACAGGAAGGTCAACCCCACCAGCGCACCAAACGACATTACATGCGCTCTGGTCAGAATGATATAGAACAGCGGCACACCGGCAAAAACCGAAATCTGACCGATGATCGTCCGGCCATAATTCGGGCTTTTCTTCTCTGCCCAGTCGCCAATCACGCCGCCCATGAAGTTGGAAATCGCAGCCCCAACAACCACCACAGCAAACGATCAACGGCGCGCTGCCTTTCGGGTCACTGAAGCTGATCCCGTTGATAAACCCAAGCTCACTCACCATCCAGTTGATAAAGTAAAAACCCATCACCACCCACGGCATTGTTCCGGTGATGCCCTGCAAAATGGCCGCCCAGATGGTGGGGATACGCAGCGTGCCAATCACATCTTTCCAATTGATCGAATAACGTTCTTCGTCCGCATGTGTGATCAGATCAGCCAGTTCCGGCTCGGCAGCGCCGCGGGGGGGTTCATCTACCAGCCACCAGATGATCAAACCCGAAAGGATACTGAACACGCCCAGGCCGACAAAGCCCCACCGCCACAGTTCGGGCGTGGCGACAAAGCCCAGCGCCAAAACGCCCAGCACCGTTCCCATCAGCCCAACAAAGCCGATCACTCCCAGCGCCCAACCGCGCTTCTCCTGCGGAAAATGATCGCCAAGCAAGGAGAAAGTGGCCGGCATCAGACAGCCCAACCCAAGCCCGGAAATGGCGCGGATGACCAGCAACGCATTGAAATTGGGCATCAACCCAACCAGGATCGTCCAGATTCCCCAGATGCCCGTGCCAAAAATGAGCACCTTTTTGCGAGAATACTTGTCGGCAGCATAACCCCAAAATGGCGAGCTGACCGTCTGGGTGATATTGCGCAGGGTGGTCATCAACCCCAGCATGCCGAAACTCACCCCCCACACATTTTGAATGATAGGCGAAAGTACACCCATCGCCTGCGCTTCTCCCTGGTCAATTAAATACCCCAAGCCCAGAGCAAACAGGGTTCGTCCTGATTTCTTTTTCGGCTGCTTTGCTGGCATAAGCCCTCCTGAGAAATGATAATGTTTTCATACTGGATAGTAGATATTGTAGAGGAGGGAATGATATGTCCAGCAAACAATGAGACTGATTTCTGGCATTTACATTGTTTTTATTGGATTATTTCAAACCATGTATGATTAAAATTGGTGTACAATTAACTTTCTTTAATCTGTTTATCATTGATTCCACATTCAGTAATCTGAGAAACGAATTGCAACAATCCAAAGAGAGGGGCATGTGTTTGAAAAAAGAAACAGCCTCAGCACCAAAAAAAACCTTCCCGGGGTAATCGTCTGCAAACGATTTTCTCCTTCTTGAATCCTGTTAATAACAAGCTGCCGCTGCGGATCAAGATAACCATCCCTTATTTTTTTCTGGCAGTTTTGATTGCTATCAGTGCTGCATTCCTGGTATCCAACATCATTTTCCACACCAGTTGAAGAACGATTTAACAATCAGCTAGGCGAGGTTGGCAAATTATCGTCCGAGCTAATGGTCGTTGAAGAAGATAAATCTATTGGAAACCCTGCGATTGATCACCTACTCTGAAAACGTTGCATTTCACATATCCCAACATCAACCCAGAAGAACTCAGAAATGCAGCCCTTGGGATCGCCATCAACCAGCAGGCGGATGCGGTTGAATTCCTCGACAAAGATGGTTATCTGGTTCTCTCCATGCGTCACAAAGAAGGCAGCACAATCGAAGATTATGCATATACCACCGGTGGGAATAATGAAACATTTACAAACCTGGAGTTTGTAAACAAGGTATTGACCAATCAGGAAGACCAGCTCGGGGATAAATTCTCAGGCTATGTTGAAGCCGACTGGGGGAATTATTTCTATGTTGCCGGCCCTGTTTTCGATGAAGCCAACCAGTTTCAAGGCGTGATCATGGTTGGCACCCGGCTGGATAAGCTTGTCATCCGCATGCACGACCAGAGTGCTCGCCCAGGTCACCGTCTATACCAGATAATGGCAAAGTACTCGCCAGCAGTTTCCCCTATCCCCCTGACTCCCTGGCACCAGAACTGCCGCTGCTGTTTTTTCATTGCAGGATAATACCACAGCAAATTGAGAAATTTCTCGATCAGCAATCTTGGGCTACTATGAAATTCTTGGCCCCTGGGAAGTGCGCGGTGACAGAGATCTGGGGATCATCGGTGCGTCCCTGCGGGAAAATTTCATCGTCAAACAAAGTCCCGCTACACGCTATCCAGATCACCTTTGTCATTGCCCTGGCCCTGTTTTTGGTCATTATGATTGGCTTGAATTTGGCCAATACAATTACCCGGCCACTGACCAAACTGGTGGCCGCGTCTCAAACCGTAGCCAACGGAAATCTGGATGTCCAGGTGGAAGCAGATTCAAACGACGAGATTGCCCTTCTCGCCAATTCTTTCAATAAAATGATCGCCAGCTTAAAGGAATCCCGTGCAGATATTCTGGAAGCCTATGACCGATCGCTGGAAGGCTGGTCAAAAGCACTTGAACTGCGCGACAAAGAAACGGAAGGGCATACAAAACGCGTGGCGGATTTGATCAGTAGAACTGGCCAAACGACTCAACATACAGGGGGATGATACTTGTGCATATCAAACGCGGCGCAATCATCCATGACCTTGGGAAAATGGCGATTCCCGACAATATACTGCACAAACCTGGCCCTCTGAATGACGAGGAATGGGAAATCAATGAAGCAGCATCCTGTCTATCGCATATGAAATGCTGAAAGATATCAAATTCCTCAAGCCTGCTCTGGATATTCCATATTACCACCATGAACACTGGGACGGAGGCGGATATCCGCATGGCCTGGCCGGGAAAGATATTCCCCTTGCTGCACGGATTTTTGCCGTGGTGGATTCCTGGGATGCCCTGACAAATGACCGTCCCTATCGCAAAAAAGTTATCATGCAAAGATGCGATGAGTATCCTGGCAATCAATGCTGGCATAATCTATGACCCGGAAATTGTCCAGGTTTTCAAGACTATTTCGAAGAGACAAACATGGAATGTGAAGGGTAACGCGAAAGATGAGCGGTCAGAAGCTGCCAAGAAAGCTGAAAGCACTCAGGATCTTTCAAGAATCGGAGAGATTACACGTTTCTTATTCTCTTGCTTTCAATCTTCGGCATTCTGATTTGCGCGTTCTTGCCTGGATGGATCAGCACAATTCCCCTACCTCTGAATTGCCTTTTTCTCTGCATTCTGTAAAGGAAGCAGATTACACAATCGATCGTAACAAGCCCACGATTCCTGCCATCGGTCTGGGCATTATCGGGACGTCATGCGGGATAACAATGTGAGTGAGGCGGAAATCGCAATCCGCGTTGGTACCCTGTCCTCTTCCTTGCTCACCCCCGTGCCCAGTCTACCGGAACCCTATCTGTCCCCAATACACCTGTCCCGGCCACACCAATCAACCCACTACCAACATTCTCCACCACTGGCTCGCCGGCCCCTACCGCTTTGGTCACAACCCCCAATCCAACAGCAATCCTTCCTCCGCCAATTATCCCTACGTCAATTCCCCCAACGCCGCACATCATCAATCCTCCCGCCCCAACAGAAGCTCCTGATGAACCTGAACCAGCCATTTCGCTGAGCAGCAGCGTATTCAGGCTATGCGGATAATGATTCATCCGGAACAATCACATTCAATGATGCCCTGCAATACCAATTCGTTGTGACCAATACCGGCGATACTGTCTGAGCAATGTTTCTGTTCACCGACAACTCCTTTGGCAGCACGATCACCTGCCCAACAGCAACATTGGCAGCCGGGGCCAGCATGACCTGCACAGCAGACACCCTGCACAATATCACACTGTCAGAAGCCAACGCCGGGTCAGTATCCATGAATTCCACCGCACTATCTGCCTACGCTGGAAAAAGTTACACAAAGATCAACCGCTTTGACCACCGCCGTATGTCCAAAATCCTGCCATCTCAACTCACCAAAAACCTGGCATCCTATGATGATAATGATTTCTCAACCTCAATCACAGTAGGCGATGCCCTCTGGTACAAATTCAAAATAGCCAATACAGGAAATGTAACGCTTGGCAACCTGTCCGTTTCAGACGACACCTTTGGCCTGACGGTTACCTGCCCGCTGGGCAAATTAAACCCGGGGACATTTGTTTACTGCACAGCCACAGCGACCCATACAGTGACTTCAGCCGAATCAACAGCCGGAGAAGTGACGAACACAGCTACCGCATTTGCCCAATTCAATGGTGCGTTTTACACAAGCAGTGACAGCCTGGTCACCCCAGTGGATCTGCCTGCCCCCAACCCCGCCATAGCGATTCAGTAAATCGCTGGATTCCTACAATGACAATGACAGTAGTGGAGACATTTCTTCTGGTGATGGGCTGAATTTCGCCTTCATGGTGACCAATTCAGGCAATGTGACACTGACAAATATCAGTGTTACAGATATTACCTTTACCATTCCAGTGACCTGTCCGGTTACATCTCTTTCCCCAACAGTTTCTACTATTTGCACTGCTGACACTGCCCACATCATCACAGGAGCATGAATCCAGCGCAGGCCAGGTTTCCAACACCGCAACCGGCTCCGGCAAATATTAACAATTCAACTTACACGGACAGTAACACCCTGATCACCGTTGTTATCCCCGTCCCATTAGGGACAATTTCAGGACAGGTCAGGGAAGATAGTGATGGAGATGGCGACCTGCTGGATCCAGACCCGGGTATCGCCGGGGTGACGGTGTAGATTCAACCGACGAGCACAAATACGGTAACCTCTGGCCACCACAACTACTGATCCAGGTGGAATCATTTACATTCAACAATTTACCTTGCAGGGGACTATCTGGTCCATGAAACCGATCCCGCCGGCTATACCTCCACGGCAGATTCCAATGGAGCAAACTGACAATCAAGTACCTGTTACCCTGGCCTCCGGAGAAACCAGATCGGATATCGCCTTCCTGGATAACGCAACCACCCCCTCCTGTACAGCCCCTGACCCGGTCAATGGTTTTGTCGCCAGCACCAATCCGGCAAACGGTGCAGTCAATGTTCCAATGACCACAACCACGATCACAATTATCTATAATCAGCCAATGATGGATACCGGCGGACAAAGCGTTGATCGGGTGGATAAATACGCATTCAATAATCAAACCAGCAATAAAAAAGTAGACATCGTCGGCGTTACCTACAACCCGGCAACATATACTGCCACCCTCACGATCGACACCACGGATTCAGATTGGCAGGCAGGAAGCCTGTACGAATTGACCATCAAGACAGTGCAAAATACCTGCGGCACTGCTCAAACATCCATCACCCGAACTTTCACGACGGAATAGAAACAGTGACCTTGAAGTCAGGAATCTCTGCTGATAGCGGACAATTGCCACCAGCAGGATCAACTGCGTCAGCGCAAAGAAAATCGTCGAAAACTGGTCGAAATAGAAAGCCAGCAAATTGGCCGCCGTCAACTCCAGCAGCAAACCGGCATAAGCATAATTGAACCCGGTGCGTTCTTTCCCCAATACACACATAGACAATTGCCATCACAAACATCAGCCCGATTCCGCCGCTCAATGCTGAAAATGCGGCAAACCACTGCACCCCCTGGACGCCTTTCACCTGCCCTGCCAGCACCAGATCAATCAATGTCTCGGAAATCTCCTCTGGAAAATACTGTATACCAACCACGAAAGCCAGTTCAATAAAAGAAATGACGGCCATACGCCCCCAAACCAAAAAGCAGCATCCATTTGAAGCGTCCCTTGCTGAAATACCGTTCCTCCCATTTCTTCACCCGCATCTCCCACCGCTGCCAGAAGTCTGGTTTTTCCGGCGCCAGGTGAATATCATCCCGTTCAACGTATGCCAGCAATATCTGCGACAGCAATACCAGGTCTTCGTTCTCCTCTTCGGCCTGGGCTGCCCGCAGATGACGCAGCAACGCTGCCCTCTCACCTGGATCCAGATCCCGGTCAAGGATCTCGGACAGGAGATCAAGCGCATGATACATCGCCGAACGAGGATCATCAGGCCGGCTGCGGTTGACCCGCAGGTAGATCATCACCGTCAGCAGGAAGAACGCATAAATGATCGGTGCAGCCCACGGATAGAAATAATCATTGCTCTGGGTAATGAATTTCCCTACCTCGTCCATGAACAGCCCCATGCCAGCCCCGCCCAGCACAGCCCCTGTATAGGCTGCCCACGGATTGGCAAACATCAGCAGCACCAGCACCCCCGCGAAAAGCAGAAGCCCGCCCCACAACACATGAGCAATATGCAGTTCGCTGTTGCCAAGCTGCGGATACCCGCTCAACTCAAGGAACAGACGCGTCAGTGCCACTGACAAACCAAAGCAAACCAGCATCGTCAACAAATACATCTCCGCCCGGTTGCGCAGCACCAGACGCCGAAACTCTGAAGATAATCTACGCATAGCATCCTCCTGCTACTTCCTATCATACCGTTCCACACCCCAAAATTCAAACACGGAACATCATATTTAATCTACGCAGCACCGTGCAAGAAGTTTCAAATAAGGGTGTGTGCAACCAAACGCCAGAATTTCCGTATACTTAATATGGTAGAACTTTAATTGTAGTAACGACTTCAGTCGTTATCCTATTTAGCAGCACAAACCGGAGGCAATCCAATGTCAGACGAAACCAATACCACCCCTCAGGGCAGCCTGGGTGACGAGATCCGCGACTTCGGCAAAAGCCTGGGCGACTTCTTCAAATCTGCCTGGGACAGTGAAGAGCGCAAAGAAGTAGAAGAGGACATCACCAGCGCATTGAACGAGGTGGCCGACACCTTCCGCCAACTGGCCGATGACATCACCACCGGCGAAACCGGCCAGCAGATCAAAGCCGAATACAAAGACCTCAAAGAACGCGTCGATTCCGGCGAATTGAAAGAAAGGCACACAGCGAGATCAGCAAAGCCATCCAGAGCCTCAAACAGGAGCTGGACAACATCACTGGCAAATGGACACCTGCTGACCATTCTGAGCAGGAACAGGAAGAATAATCCCTGAACGCTACCCTGCATAAAAGAAACCGGCTGCCCTTTTCGGGCAGCCGGTTTTTATTTGATTTCGTTTATTTACTTCTGGGTGATCGGATCCCTGCCCAGACCGGAATGGAATTTGCGGTACTGCCGCGGAACGGCGCTGCCGCCTTCCCACACCACCCGCCGGAAATCATCAGGGTCGGTATTGCGTTCCGAGTTGATCAACAACACCTGTGAATCAGGCCCTAACCCCAGTTTGTCACGCAGCGGCGCCAATTCGGGCAATTGCATAATGAAAGTCAATGCCCCCAGGGTCACCGCCCCGGACTTACCGGAAACAATGAAAGGATCACCGGCCAAGGGTACGCCATATACCCGCATCCCCTTGGCTGCCACATAATCCGGGCATTTCAGGAAAGCATCCGCTGTATCTTGCAGAATCTCCCACGCCTGTGGATTGGGCTCCCCGCATGCCAGACCGGCCATGATCGTATCCAGATCACCGTCGATATTATGTGGCTTGCCGTCAGCAATTTTGGCAGAATGATACAGGCATGCTGCCAGCTCTGGTTCTACGACAACCGATGTAGGCCGTTCTGAACCAAACAGATTGGCATAATACCCGATCGTGGCTGCTGCCAGAGAACCAACCCCGGCCTGCACAAACAAGTGTGTCGGGCGAATCAAGCCCTGCGCAGCCAACTGCTCCTGCGTCTCGGCAAACATGGTTGAATACCCCTGGATGACCCAGCGCGGAATATCTTCGTATCCTTCCCAGGACGTATCTGCAACGACCTGCCAGCCGTTCTGCTGCGCGTCCACGGTCACCTGATGGACGGCATCATCATAGTTGCCATCCACTACCACTACTTCTGCGCCATTGCTGCGAATAGCCTCAATGCGCGACTCAGATGTCATCTTGTGCACATAAATGATCGAGCGGAATCCCAGTTGGGTTGCCGACCAGGCAACCCCCCGCCCATGATTGCCATCCGTGGCGGCAGCAAAAACGATGTCACCCAGTTTGGCCTTTATTTCCGGAGAAGTGAGTTCTTCATACGTCATCTCCTGGTCGAGCATACCCAGACGATCGCGAATCGCCTGGTAAATGGCAAACGAGCCGCCCAATACTTTAAATGATCCCAACCGCAGTCGATTGGATTCATCCTTTACCCAGATACCGCCCAATCCCAGCATCGAAGCCAGTCTGGGCAGGTTCTTCAACGGGCTCATCTTGTAGCCAGGGATCTGCTGGTGAAAATCGCGGGCGGCCTTTGTGATTCCCTTTGGGAACATCTGGCGCACATAAGGACTGACCTGTCCCTTTCAGCACTTTCGTATTTTCCACCCAATCAACAGGTTTTAATTCTGTTATCCATTTCAATTTCCTTCATGAGCATGTACATGATTTTCGCCATCATTTCTGATGGCGATTGATTTGTCTGACAATTAACTCAATTATACTCCCAAACAGGTTGTCTGACAATTTGCATTTCCACAAGTCCTCAATCCCTAATTCCCTCATTCTTGCATTACAATAAAAACATGGAAGTGATCCTGACCCATGAACAGGCGGATTTTGATGCCATTGCCGCAATGCTTGGCTTTCATCTGCATCAACCCATCCGCCACGCCCGTGCTGCCCCTCAGCCTGAACCTCAATGTCCAGGATTTCCTGAAGCAGTACCGCGGCGCCTTGCCCTTTGTCCGCCGTCAGAATTTGGACAAAGAGCCAGTTCAACGCGCTTATCTGGTGGACACTCAATCCCTGAACACCATCAAAGGCATGACCCGCTCCACCGAGATCCGCGTACTGGATCACCATGACCTGCGCCACAACCGTCCCACTGACTGGAAAATTGAGATCGAACAGGTGGGAGCATGCACTACCCTCCTCGTCGAGAAAATACAGTCCGCGCACATTCGAACTGAGCATCATCCAGGCTACCTTGCTCCTGCTGGGCATCTATGAAGATACCGGCTCAATGACATACGTTCACACCACAGCGCGGGACGTGAAAGCGGTCGCCTAGCTGCTGGAACAAGGCGCCAGCCTGCGCATCGCCAACCGCTTTCTCAATTCGCCTCTCTCCCCCCAGCAGACCACCCTCTATGACCATTTGCTGAAAAATACACACAGCCTGCAATTGCACGGGCAGCAAATCATTATCGCCTGTGCAGATGCCAGTACGATGACAGACGAGATTTCCAGTGTGGCGCACAAACTGCGCGACCTGCTTGCCCCTGATGCCATCTTCCTCGTCGTCCAAACCGCTGCCGGCATACGCATCGTCGCCCGCTCGACCAGCGACCAGGTCAACGTGGCCGAGATTGCCGCCCATTTTGGCGGCGGCGGGCATGAGCGCGCCGCCGCAGCCCTCATCCGCAGCGAAGAACAACAAGCGGAAGGACTTTCCCTCGAAACCCTGTGCAGCGACCTGCAAACCGTGATCAGCAAATCCACTTCAGCCGCCCATTACAGTCAGCGAGTTGATGTCGACCAGCCCCACCGTGCTTTCCCCGCACACCTCGGCCGAAGAAGCTGCGCAGATTATGCAGCGCTATGGCTATGAAGGCTATCCTGTTGTCAGAAGAGGGAAAGTAATCGGACTGCTCACCCGCCGTGCTGTAGATCGCGCCCTGGCTCATAAACTTGAGCTGACTGCTGGCAGCCTGATGGAGGCAGGAGAAGTTTCTGTTATCCCCGCAGGATTCCCTGCAGCACCTCCAGCGGGTCATGCAAAAAACCGGATGGGGGCAGATACCTGTAGCGAACCCTTCCGGGAACATCATTGGCATCGTCACCAGAACTGACGTACTCAAGATCATCACCGGCGAAGGCGCCCCACGCAGCGAGCAGCAGAACCTGACTGCTGACCTGGAAAAAGCCCTGCCTGCTGCCCACCTGGCCCTGATCAAAACTATCGCTGGCTATGCACATGAACAGGAAGCCCCTGCCTACATCGTGGGCGGTTTTGTGCGCGATCTGATCCTCAAGCGCCCCAGCCTTGATTTCGATATCGTCATTGAAGGCAATGCAATTGAACTTTGTGAAGCCATTGCCGCAGATTTTGGCGGCAAAATGACCAGCCACAACCGTTTCGGCACAGCCAAATGGCAGCATTGACAGCATCCGCGACTCTCTGGCAAAACAGTTGTCTTCCGATACGGTTCTGATCCAGAGCGCTGATCTGCCCGCCAGTCTGGATTTCATCAGTTCACGCACGGAATTTTATGACTATCCCACTGCCCTGCCCACTGTGGAACGCAGCAGCATCAAACTGGATCTGCACCGCCGTGATTTCACCATCAACACCCTTGCTCTTCGTCTCGATGGCGCCTATTACGGCGACCTGTATGACCATTGGGGTGGTCTCCACGACCTGGAGCGCGGGCTGGTGCGCGTACTGCATTCCCTGTCCTTTGTCGATGATCCCACCCGCATGCTGCGCGCCGTACGCTTTGAGCAGCGCTTTGGCTTCCAGATCGAACCCCGCACCCTGGAGCTGATCGAAGAAGCACGACGAAATGCTCGCCACCATCACCGGGCAGCGTCTTGAGCACGAACTTGGCCTGATCCTCTCGGAAGCCGAACCGCAAAAAATGCTGGCCCGTCTGGAAGACCTGCACCTGCTTTCCGCCATCCATCCCGATCTGGGCTGGTCAGCTGAACAAGACGTTTGCCTGCAAAAAGTTTTAGTCAATGCCACACTGCGGAAGAATGGAATCTGCCGGATGAGATCAACGGTTCTTCCCGGCGTGTCTGCCTGGGTTATCTGTGCTGGTTCAGCCAATACAAAGCACAGACCATCAAAGGCATTGCCAAGCGCCTGCGTTTCTCCAAAACCTTGCTGAAAATGCTGCTCGAAACCAGCCCAGCTTACCAGGGAAATTCCCGCATTAAAAGGAAAGCCAGTCAGCCAGATCACCTACCGGCTGGATAGCGCCCAGGATATCACCCTGTACTTTCTGGCCATCACCACCGAAGATGAAGCCTGCGGGAGATGCTCCTGCAATACAAGCGTGTCTGGCAAAACATGTCACCCAGCTGCCAACGGCGACACCCTGCGCGGCATGGACATCCCGCCAGGCCCGCTGTATGCGCGCATCCTGACCGCCCTGCGCACTGCCTGGCTGGATGGGGACAATTCATTCCCCTGAGGAAGAACAAGCATTGTTAACGCAATTGCTGGCGATGTGGGATTAACATGATGATGGAAACCTGCTGCGATTCCCCCAACATCACTGCTGACCCCGATTGGCTTTCCCGGGTCATCATTCGCAAAATCACCAAAAGCGACCTGCCTGCCCTGGAATGGGACGGCGAATACCGTCATCTGCGCAGGGTATATGCCCATTTCTTTTCAGGCGCAAGAATCAGGCAGGGCTGTCATCTGGGTAGCCGAACACCCCGACGCCGGCATCATCGGGCAGATTTTTCTGCAATTGATCTCTGATCGTCTGGAACTGGCGGACGGCATCAACCGCGCCCACATCTATTCTTTCCGCATCAAGCCCCCATTTCGCGGCTCTGGTCTCGGCTCACATCATGTTGGAAAAAGCCGAAACCTATTTGCACAAAGGTGCTTTCCGTTACGTCACCCTCAATGTTGCCAAGACCAATCTTAAAGCACAGCGCCTCTACGAGCGGCATGGTTATCACATCATCAGCCACGAACCAGGCCGCTGGTCTTTCCCGGATGAAGAAGGCGAATGGCACGACGTGGAAGAACCAGCCTGGCGCATGCAAAAAGCCCTGGACTAAGCCTTATCGCAAGGCATTCAGGAAAGCCGCATCCCGCAGCCCGTCTTCAAGAGCTTCCTCTCCAGTCACTCAGCAGATACCACAAATTCAGCAATTCCCCATCCTGTGAAAACTCAACCCCCACATAACCCTTTTGGGTGCCGGGGAAGGCAGTCTTCTGGCAGCTCGGCTCAGCGGTGCGCGTGATCTGCACCAGCAGTCTGCCCAGCGCATCTTCGTCTTCCATATCCAGAACAGCCATGCGCACATGTACATCCGTCTGGAGGATCAGGAACCCACCAACCGTGTTCTTGGTGTCAACATTCACACAACGCTCACCATATGCCTCAGCCCACACCTCGGCCCGGCTCAAACTATTATTCTTGAAAGCCACCTGCAGCAACGCGGTCTCTTCCTGAAGAGGCTGTGTATCCCAAACATAAGCGCAGGGCACATCTGTTTCAGTCCCTTCCACAATCTCCGGAGTAGCAGTTTCGGGCAGTGCGGTGGGCAGTCTGGCCGCCATCGTTTGCGTGCGCTGCGCGTCCAGGGTGGCAGCCGGTTCATCCAGTGCCGGATATACTTCCGGCAGACCGCTGTCCAGAAACAGTGTGGACATCCTGCATCCTGTAGCAAGAATGAGAACAAGCCCCATGATCAGCTTGCGCGGCCTGTTTTGCATACATCCTCCACTTTCAAGAAATACCACATTTACTTCTACCTATATGATATGGGAAGAATGGGATTCCGTCAAAAGGGAGCAGGTTAAATTGCGATGCAAACTGACGCAAATGACAGAAATCTTCACAAACTTTCTCCCTGCTTCCATATAATAACGCGTTTCAGTCCAAAAATCTTTGACAATATAGCCGTCATAATTTACAATATTAGTTCTGGGTTTACACAGATTTGCCATCTCATAAACGTAAGGATCCTTATTCAATGAAAGAGTACACATCAGATTTAATCCGCAATGTTGCATTAGTTTCTCATAGCAGCGCTGGCAAAACCATGCTGGCAGAAGCCTGCCTGTATTTCTCTGGCGCAACCACCAGACTTGGAAAGATCGAAGATGGGACCACCATTTCCGATTTTGACGAAGAGGAAAACCGCCGTGGTATTTCGGTCTACACTTCTGTTTTGCCGATTGAGTACAAAAATGCCAAGATCAACCTCCTGGACACACCGGGATATACCGATTTCGTCGGCGAAATGATCTCGGCCTTGCGCGTTGCTGATAGTGCGCTCGTTCTCATTGACGCTGTTTCCGGTAAGGAAGTTGGCACTGAAGTCGCCTGGGACTACTGCGATCAATTCAACATGCCCCGCTGTGTGGTCATCAACAAAATGAACCGTGAAAATGCGGACTACAAAAAAGCCCTGGCAACCATCGAGAATTTCTCCGATAAGCGTCTGCTTCCCGTCCAGCTTCCCTGGGGCGAAAAGCACGACTTTATGGGTGTAATTGACCTGCTTTCGATGAAAGCCTACAAAGGCGATGGGAAAGAGGTCGTCGATATTCCTGCTGAATACAAAGAGGAAGCAGAAGCCGGCCATATGGCACTGGTTGAAGCTGCCGCCGAAGGCGCAGATGAACTGATGGAAAAATACTTTGAAGTTGGCGATCTGAGCGGTGACGAGATCCAAACCGGTCTGCGCAGTGCCATCCTCGAAGGTGCCTTCATTCCCGTCTTTGTTTCTGCCGGCGCAGCCGAAATTGGCATCGCCCCCTTGCTGGACGCGATTATCGGCCTGCTCCCCTCCCCTGCTGATATGCCCGCAGTTGAGGTCGAAGGTGCTGCTGGTCCCGAAGAATTAACCGCTTCAGATGCTGGCCCCCTGGCAATGTATGTTTGGAAAACTACCGCCGACCCATTCGTCGGCAAACAAACCTTCTTCCGTGTCCAGTCCGGTCTCCTCACCAGCGACAACCGTCTGTGGAATTCGGCCAAAGAATCCGAAGAACGTCTTGGTTCAATCTACATTCCGCGCGGCAAAGAAATGATCAGCATCAAGAACATCCATGCTGGTGATATTGGCACCGTGCCCAAGCTCAACGACACCGCCACTGGCGATACCCTGTGTGACAAGGGGCACCCCCTTTCCTTGCCCAAACCTGAATATCCCAACGCCCTCTATCGCGTTGCCATTCACCCCAAAACTCAGGCTGACTCCACCAAGATCAGCCCTTCCCTCACCCGCCTTTGTGAAGAAGACATGACCCTTTCCTGGATGAACGATCCGGAAACCCGCCAGACCGTTCTGCAGGGCATGGGTGATCAGCACATCGATGTTGCCATCCGCCGGGCCCAGACCAAATTACAGGTCAGCCTGGAGACTGATCTGCCCAAAGTACCGTATCGTGAAGCCATTCGCGGCAATGGTGATGCCCGCTACCGCCACAAGAAACAGTCCGGCGGTTCCGGCCAGTTCGGTGAAGTTGCCTTGCGTGTTTCCCCCAGCAAGGAAGACTTCGAATTTGTCAACGACATCTTCGGCGGTGCGATTTCCCAAAGCTACCTGCCTGCCATCGAAAAAGGTATTCGCAACACAATGAAAGACGGTATTCTGGCTGGTTATCCGATCAACAACGTCAAAGTTTCTGTCTATGATGGGAAAGAGCATCCTGTGGACTCCAAACCGGTTGCCTTCGAAATCGCTGGCCGCGGTGCTTTCAAACAGGCCTGCCGGGAAGCCGGCCCCATCCTGCTTGAGCCGATCATGAACGTGCGTGTGACCGTCCCCGAAGAAAACATGGGCGACATCATGGGCGATTTCAATTCCCGCCGTGGCCGTGTACAGGGCATGGAGACTGAAAAAGGCCGTTCCGTTGTCACCGCTCAGGTTCCGCTGGCTGAAATGCAGCGCTACACCACCGAGCTTCGCTCGATGACCGGTGGCCGAGGCATTTTCAGCATGGAGTTTGATCGCTACGAAACAGTTCCCACCCACGTCGCTGATGGCATCATCGCTGCTGCCAAGAAGGAAGAAGAAGAGGAATAATTCCCCTCTTTTGAACCCAAACGAAAGTATAATAAAGCTGGAAGGGATTGCCCTTCCAGCTTTTTTTATTCAATTTCAACCAGCAGGTGACCTTATGTTCACGCAAAATGAAGCCTTTCTTGCAAAATTCTGGGACAATATGCTCTCCCGCGATCCACAAAAAATACTGGCAGCATATAAACCTCTTGACAAGCACGACCGTCAGGTCGTACTCGACCATCTCAACCGGATGTTGAACGAGGTTGGCTGGCATTCCGAACAACGCGATTTAGCCCAGGCAGCATTGCAGGCCCTGGAAGAAATCTTTATTGAAGAAGAGCGCCAAAAAGACCATAAATAATCCGCGGGGAAAATATGGAAAAGAAGTCACGGTCATACAAGAACCTGATCCTGGGAATCCTCGGATTTCTTTGGTTTCTTGCGATCATCCTCAGTTATTTCGTTAATCACAAACCTTTTGATATCCTCATCGCCTCGGGCCTTGCGATGGCTTTGTGGCGCATTTTTCTCTGCTGTCTCGTATTGACGCTGGCAGGCGGACTCGGCCAATGTTATCTTCAAACGCATCTCATGGCAGCCGGATCTGCACCCTCTGACAATGATGGCAATTTCCAGCGGACTTGGCCTGGGCATTCTCGGGCTGGGTATCTTCATTACCGGTACGTTGATTGGCATTCCACCCTGGTACCTGTGGTTGGCGATCCTCCTGCTGCTTGCCATCCTGTTACGTAAGGAAATGGTTGCATGGGGAAAGGGACTGACCACTTTGCCTGCCGTTTGGCACGCTTCCCGACCGGTGGAAAAGATCATCGCTAGCATCCTGTCATTGCTCATGGCATCTACCCTCGCAATTACCCTCGCCCCGCCAGTCTATTTCGATTCGCTGGTCTCTCATCTCGTCATGCCGCAGACCTACCTGCAAAACGGGCAAATCACCTACTTGCCCTGGCTTTTCATGTCCGGTATGCCGCAGATCGTTGAAGTACTCTACCTGCCGCTTATGTCGCTGGCCGGTGCTCCTGCCGCCGCACTGCTCGGCTGGATGACCAGCCTGCTGACAGCACTGGGATTGCTTGGCTATTTGCACAAGCAGTTCTCACCAACCGCCGCCTGGGTGAGCGTTGCCGCGCTGCTTTCCGGCTATTCCGTCATCATCTTGTCCACCACATGCGTATGTCGAATGGTTCAGCCTCTTCTTTGGCTTCAATGCTCTGATTTGTATGGATCATATGGCGGCGCACCGAAAATCGTTCCGCCCTGATCCTGTGCGGAGCATTCATCGGGTTTACCGTCGGCACAAAATACACTGCTGGCGTAGTTGCAGTTGCCCTGGCTGCCGCCCTTGCCTGGCACTGCTGGCAAACCAAGCGCAAGCTCATTCCCAACATGCTCGCACTAAGCCTTCCAGCCCTGGTCCTTTTCTTCCCCTGGCTGATCAAAAACACGCTCAGCACCGGCAACCCCATTTATCCCCTCCTGTTCCCCTCTGGCGCAATGACCACCCTCCGCCTGGATGCCTACCAAAACATACCCCGCTGGGGCAACTGGCAGGATATTGTTTTCCTGCCTTTTCGCGCGACCTATAAAGGATTTGACAAATCCTCCGGTTACGGCATGTCCATCGGGCCGCTCCTGCTGGCCCTTGGGGCACTGGCCTGGATCGGGTCAAACAGGCGGACAAAAGACCAGCGCATTACCCTGCAAAACGCGGCTGTCGTTGCCATCGCAGGCATCATCATCTGGTTGCTGGCAGCCAGGCGAGCGGTCCCCTCCTCCAGACACGCTACTATTTCGCATTGTTCCCTGCCTTCGTGGTGCTGGCTGCTGCAGGATATGATGCCCTCGCAAATATCAAACTGCCGTCCGTGCGTCTGGAGCGCCTGATGCTGGCCTTGATTTTGCTGGTACTTGTGTTAAACCTGATACACGTTTCCACTGACACGCTGAAAAGCGGTGCCCTGCAAACCGTTCTCGGTCTGCAAAGTGAAGACGCCTATCTGACCCAGAACTCTGGGCTGGTATTACCCCGTGATGGAGCATATCCGTCAGATGCCCGCCGATGAACATACCTTGCTCTTGTTTGAACCGCGCAGTTTTTACTGCGGTGAGCGCTGCGCCCCGGATGAGATCATGGATCGCTGGAAGCGCGACTGGACCAATATCAGGATAACGAAGCCATCAAAGCGGCCTGGCAAGCAGAAGGCTTTACCCATTTCCTGCTTTATCAAAGCGGTGTGAATTTCATGCGTGAGACCAGCGCTGTCCAATATGATCAACAAGAATGGCAGGCACTTGATAATTTCCTCAATTCATTTGGTCCGCCGATCAATTTTGACAACGTCTATCTGCTATACACATTGGAGTGACACGTCTAACGGCTACACGCAGTTCTCGGTCACCGTTCTCCTGCCGAGATTGCCCTGCATTGGCCAGGTTTCATCATTGGAAATCAAATATTCATTTGTCCTTCCATACCCCAAATTCACAAATTGACCAGAGCCAAAATGGTATAATTGCCACATCCTGTTAGATAAGCCTTATTGGGTTCAATTTCCCCAAAATTGAGTCAGGAAATAAAGATGCCAGATAAAAGGGAACTAAAACGCAGACACCCCGTGTATTACTTCAGGTCATCGACCTGGAATCCGGAGAAAATCTCGGGTACCTGATTGACATCAACGCCAAAGGCTCATGCTTGCCGGGAAAAGCTCCCTGCCACCAGAAAAGGTGTATAAGATCGCTATTCAATTGCCCGAAGAAAATGATGGCGAAAAGGCAATTTTCCTCACGGTATCCGGGATCTGGAATGAATTTGATCCCTTGCTGGAAAAAACCCGAAGCGGATTTAAAATTGAAGAAAGCAAACCAAAAGAGCTGGAAAAGATCGACTGGCTCATCGAAAATTTCGGCTTTAAAGACTAATGTAACATCAACACCACATTGAGGGACATCCATGAACATTGCCATATTTGGCAGCGCCAAAGCAAAACAAGACAGCCAGCTCTACCAGGATTCCGTCCTTCTGGGGCGTCTTCTCGGGGAACGAGGGCACACCGTCCTCACCGGCGGATATTCCGGCACAATGGAAGGCGCATCGAAAGGTGCGGCTGAAGCCGGCGCCCACGTGATCGGTGTCACTTGCAAGGAACTTGAAGACTTCCGCGGGGCAAAAGCCAACCAGTGGGTACAGGAAGAATGGAAATACCCCACCCTCCATGACCGCCTGAACGCCCTGGTAGAAGGCGGTAACGGGGCAGCCATCGCACTGCCCGGCGGTGCCGGCACCCTGGCCGAGATCATCATGCTCTGGAATCGGATGATCACCGAAGGACTGCCCAGGCGGCCTCTGGTGTTGATCGGCAAAGATTGGGAAACTGTATTTACCACCTTCCTTGAAGCCCAATCCGATTATATGGATGCCAATGCAGCGAGTATGCTGTTGTTTGCAGAGGATGTTCCCCAGGCAATCACCGCACTGTTTGATCACGCATAATTAATAAATATTTACATCACCCCAATCACTGAAAAGCAGGTATAAGAAATGGCTGAAGAAAAACTTGTTTCACGGAGCGAAGATTATTCCAAATGGTATAACCAGGTCATTTTACGCTCAGAAATGGCCGATTACGGCCCGGTGCGCGGCTGCATGGTCGTGCGCCCTTATGGCTGGGCAATGTGGGAAAATATCCGCGATGCCCTCGACAAGCGATTCAAAGCCACCGGACATGTCAATGCCGCCTTCCCCCTCTTCATTCCCATGTCTTTCATGGAAAAAGAAAAGGAACACGTCGAAGGCTTCTCCCCGGAGTTGGCTGTGGTCACCCACGGCGGCGGGCAGAAGCTGGAAGAACCCCTCGTGGTGCGCCCCACCTCCGAAACCGTGATCGGCTATATGTATGCCAAATGGATCAAATCCTACCGCGATCTGCCTGTGCTGATCAACCAGTGGGCCAACGTCGTGCGCTGGGAAATGCGCACGCGCCTCTTCCTGCGCACAATGGAATTCTTCTGGCAGGAAGGCCACACCGCCCATGCCACCGCCGAAGAAGGCGAAGAAGAAACCCTGCGCATTCTGGATGTCTACACCGACTTCGCCGTCAATGAAGCCGCTGTTCCCGTTATTCCCGGCCGCAAGAGCGACACCGAGAAATTCGCCGGTGCTGTGCGTTCCTACACCATCGAAGCCATGATGGGCGACACCAAAGCCCTCCAGTCCGGCACCTCGCATAACCTGGGGCAGAACTTCGCCAAAGCTTTTGATATTCAGTTCCTCGATGACACCAACCAGCTCCAGCATGCCTGGACAACTTCCTGGGGGCTTTCCACCCGCTTTGTCGGCGCGATCATTATGACCCACGGCGATGACCAGGGGCTTATCTTCCCGCCGCGCCTGGCGCCCATCCAGATCGTGATCGTCCCCATCTATCGCAATCCTGAGCAGAAAGCCGCTGTTATGCCTGTCGTGCAGAAACTGGGCGAAGAGTTGAGTGATTTCCGCGTCAAGATTGATGACCGCGATGAGGTCACCCCGGGCTTCAAATACAACCATTGGGAATTGCGCGGCGTTCCGCTGCGCATTGAAGTCGGCCCGCGTGATGTCGAAAAGAGCAGCGTGATGACCTCCCGCCGTGACCAGCCTGGCAAACCCGGCAAGAAGATCCTCCCCATGGAAAACCTTCCCGCGCAAATCGGCGAACTGCTGGAAGATATTCAGGCTGCCCTGCTGGAACGCGCCACTACCTTCCGTGATGAACACATCCATGATGTGGATGATTACGACACCTTGCAAGAAAGTGGTCCAGGATGGCTGGGCCTTCTCCTGGTGGTGCGGTGATGCCGCCTGCGAAGCTGCCGTCAAAGCAGACACCAAAGCCACCATTCGCTGCATTCCCATTGAACAGCCCGGCGGCACAGGAAAATGTGTTTACTGCGGCAAGGATGCCAAAGAAAAAGCCTATTTCGCCAAGGCGTATTAATTCAAATTCAAGTGCGATCTCATGGCGGGGTAGTAATACCCCGCCATTCTGATACTAACCATGCCTGCTATCCAGCTCAACCGCGTCCGCGAACAAATCAACAAACTTGTCTGGCTGTTCACCCAGCCGGATGCTTTTCAACGCGAGCCTGCATGAACTGCTCGGTTTCTACGCAGACCCCATCTTTCGCGCCGGGCAAACTACCCACAACATGGTCCTCATGCCCACTTACCGCTCGCCCAAACTCCTCCTCCAGCAGTTGGAGCTGGCCTTGTATCCTCTGGTGCAGGAAAACCCGGCTGCTGCCTTGATCCTCGCCGACAAATTGTGGCAGGATGCATACCTCGAACCGCGCCAGGTGGCAGCCTATATTCTCGGGCAATTGCCCATCGAACATGCGGAACAAGTCACCAACCGGATCACCGAGTGGTGCACTGCCTCTCAGCCCGCTCCCCTGATGAAAGCCCTGCTGACCAAAGGCACTGACCGGCTGCGGCTTCAATCTCCACAAACCCTGTACAAACTTGCCGCCGACTGGCTCTCTGACCCGGACGTCAAAACCCAAATCCTGGGCTTGAAACTGATCCTCCCGCTTGTACAAGCCCCGGAATTCGAGAACTTGCCGGAAATTTTCACCCTCCTGCGCCTGCCCTTGCAGAACCTTTCACCGCGCAACCTGACCGAAACACAGCACATCATCCATGCCCTGGCCCGCAAAAGTCCCAGTGAAACAGCCTACTTCCTGCGGCAAAGCCTCAGTATCAGCGCCAGCAAAGACCTCATCCGGCTAATCCGCAAATCACTGCCATCCTTCCCTGCCGACACACAGGACCGTCTGCGCCAGGCGATCAAGGAAAGGGAATAAAACCCGTCCTTCCCCCAATATCAAACCTCTGGTATAATATTGTTCGCTGACTGGGTCCTGTCCGCGGTTTCGGCTGCGCTCATGGAGACCTGTCCCAAAAAACTCTGAAGGAGACAGATTGTCATGACTTTAACAAAAGAAGAAAAAACCAAGATCATTGAAGAATACCGATTAAGCGACGCCGACACCGGTTCGACTGAAGTGCAGGTTGCCATTTTGACCACCCGCATTCTCCAGCTTACCGAGCATCTCAAGATCAACAAACACGATGAGTCCTCTCGCCGTGGTTTGCTGAAGCTGGTTGGCCGCCGCCGCCGTTTGCTGGCCTACTTGCGCCGCAAAGATTACAACAAGTATTTGGATGATCACTGAACGATTGAATATCCGCAGGAAATAGGGTTCGCCCACACAGAGTAGATGGGAATTTTCCATCTACTCTTTTTTTCCCTGCGGTTAGTATATAGCGGCCCCGCCATTCAGGAATTGAAAAGAGTTGAGGATTTGTCCTCCCCTGTTTTCAGTCCCTGACAGGATGGGGAAATAGACCTGAAAAAAGGGAATAGAAAAATGCAAAAAGAAGCAAAGCAATTTGCGGCCACAGTTGGTGGTCGTACCGTCACGTTTGAAACCGGCAAGTACGCCGGCCAGGCTGGTGGCGCAGTAACCGTTCGCCTCGGCGATTCGATTATTTTCGCAGCAGCCACAATGTCCTCACAGCCCCGAGAAGGACTTGACTTCTTCCCGCTGACTGTGGATTATGAAGAGAGAATGTACGCCGGTGGACGTATCCCCGGTTCATTCTTCCGCCGCGAAGGCCGCCCTGGCGCCGATGCAATCCTCACCGCCCGCCTGACCGACCGCCCCATTCGCCCGCTCTTCCCCTACGGGATGCGCAATGGCGTGCAGATCATCATGGAATCATTCTCTGCTGATGATGAAAATCCCCTCGATATCCTGGCCATCAATGCCGCATCCTGCGCATTGGCCATCTCCGATATCCCCTGGGAAGGTCCCGTTGGCGCAGTCCGCGTTGGCCGTATCGATGGCGAATTCATTGCCAACCCCACCTACGCCCAGATGGAAGAATCTGACCTCGATCTATTGGTCGCTGGTTCTGCCGACGCCATCCTGATGGTCGAAGCCGGTGCAAATGAAGTTCCTGAAGACGTGATGGTCAAAGCCCTCGCATTTGGTCAGGAAGCCCTGCAGCCCTCCGTGGAAGCACAGCGCAAAATGGCTGCTGAGCTTGGCAAGGAAAAGCGTGAAGTTGAACTGATCGGCCTCGATGAAGCCCTCAAGGCCAAAATGAAGGCCCGCGCCGAAACAGCCCTCAACGATCTCCTCGACGCAGCCCAACACCAAAGCAGAACTTTACCAGGCAGTGGATGCCCTGCGTGACACCATTGTCGCTGAATTCGTTGAAGCGGATCCTGAATCAGAAACTGCTGAAAAAGATGCCAAGAAAGCCTTCGAAGATGTTTACAAGCAGGTTGTGCGCGACCGCATCCTCTACAAGCACATCCGCCCCGACGGACGCGACGTGGACAAGGTTCGCCCCATCTTCTGTGAAGTAGGCGCAATTCCGCGTGCTCATGGTTCCGGCCTCTTCACCCGTGGCGAAACACAGGTTTTGAACTTTACCACCCTGGGCACCCCCCGTGATGCACAGGAACTGGACAACCTGACCCCTGTCGACAAGAAACGCTACATCCACCATTACAATTTCCCGCCCTTCTCCGTCGGTGAGGTAAAACCCCTGCGTGGTACTTCCCGCCGTGACATCGGTCATGGTGATCTGGCAGAACGCGCCCTCGTGCCCGTTATTCCTGCAGAAGAAGAATTCCCCTACACCATGCGCCTGGTCTCGGAAGTGCTCGCCTCAAACGGTTCTTCCTCCATGGCCTCCGTGTGCGGTTCCACCCTGTCCCTGATGGACGCCGGTGTGCCGATCAAGGCCCCCGTGACCGGTATCGCCATGGGCCTGATCAAGGAAGGCGACAAATACGTCATCCTGACCGACATCCAGGGCCTCGAAGATCACCTCGGCGATATGGACTTCAAAGTTGCCGGTACCCAGAAAGGCATCACCGCCCTGCAGATGGACATCAAGATCAAGGGCATTACCCCCGAGATCATGGCCGAAGCCCTTGAACAGGCCGCGGCTGGACGCGATCACATCCTCGGCAAGATGATGGAAGACATTTCCAAGCCCAACCCTGAACTGAAAGACCATGCCCCGCGCATCACCGTCATTCAGATTCCGGTCTCCAAGATCGGCGCGGTGATTGGACCAGGCGGCAAGAACATCCGCGCCATCCAGGAAGAAACCGGCGCCAAGATCGACATTCAGGAAGACGGCTCCGTCTTCATCGCTGCCACGGATGGCATCGCCGAAGCAGCCGCCCGTGAACGCATCCTGGCCTGCACCGAAACCGCAGAGCTGGGCCGCATCTACACCGGCAAAGTCGTCCGCACCACCGATTTCGGCGCCTTCGTGGAAATCCTCCCCGGCACCGACGGCATGGTTCACATCTCCCAGCTCGACTCCGAGCGCGTCAACAGCGTGGAAGACATTGCCCAGGTTGGCGATGAACTGACCGTCATGGTCACCGACATCGACCACTCCGGCAAGATCCGCCTCTCCCGCCAGGCCGTTCTGGAAGGCTGGACAGCAGAAGAAGCCCGCGAAAAAGACAAACCGCGCAAGCGCCCCAGCGGCGGCAATCGCGGCGGTAACCGCAGCGGTGGCAATCGCTCCGGCGGCGGCAAGCGCTACTAGAAACCGCAAGAATCAGAACATCCCCGAGAAATCTCGGGGATGTTTTTTTGTTGCCTACCATTAGAAAGGTTGGATTACTCACATCCTGTCAGCCGAAATCTTATCGGCTGGCTGAATACTTGCTCAGCCATCGTCCCTTTTCAAGGGTTGAACAAACATCTATTATTATCCCAATTCATCCGTGTCCACATGCTGCCAAGATCATGCTCACCACCCCTACAAGTGTTGACATGTGTAGAATTCGATACTGATTTCCTAAGATCAAAATCTGTTACAATCCGCTTTACTGCCGCTACTGCTGCACATCGTCTTGCGAAAAGTTTAACGGATGTATCAGTGTATCAGGAGCAAATTCTGTTCCAGGCGTAACAGTAACACTAGCCTGGTGTCGAAGCAAGCGTACAAAAGTATGTAGGTCAACATCAAGGGGTGGCAATTGTGGAAAAAGATAGCTTCCAGCTGAGGAGTGGCTGTCAGAAAACTTGGCCTCTGAAAATCGTAATTAATTCATCCCGTATCGCTTCGTGTTCACGAACACGCTTTTCCATCCAGCCTTAAGGTTCCTGAAACCAGGTATCAAGAACCGCTTGATTGTACCCTGCTGCGCGGAGAGAAACGATCGCTTGAAGCCGTTCCATTCGATCAATGAAATTTGATGTACCGAATGCAACACCAAGACGGAAACCGCTGAGAACTCCATCTTCGATGGCCCATCGTAATAAGATTTTCCGGCAGAATTTCACAGGCGCAAAGATGTGTGAAAACCTCACCGCTGTATAGCAGCCGGGAATACAGTTGATCCACGATCAGATCCATCATATCTGCTGCAAGCGCTGAAATTGTTTCAATTGAGCGCTTTGAAAATATGAGACCTGTCGGATTATTAGGCGTCGAAAAAACAAAGACCTTCGTCCGTCTTAAATGCGGCTTCAATTCGATTGAGATCAGGCCATTTTCAGACGGAGATCCCTGGTAGCGCAGAGAAATGGGTACAACTTCACCACCGAAGAAACTGACAAGTTTGCGGTTGGCAAAATAATCGGGTTCAACCACAGCAATTTCGTCCCAATAGTAACCGTTGCCCCAAGTGCCAAAAACAGCGCGCCTTGCGTTCCCGGCGTAAGGATCAATTCGCTTCTGCAGAAACTGGCCGCCCCGTGAAATTGCCAAGGCGGTCGGCCAATCCCTCGCTGATCTGGGCCGCACCGCGATATTCAGTATACGCTTGCTTCCTCCTCTCATAAAGCCGTTGTTCCATGCTACCACAGCACCAGGTGTTCGTGGAAATGCGTCTACATCCCCGTGCGAAAAATCAATGGAACCCCGTCAAATTTCTCGCCGCGCATAATGCTATTGAGATCGCCAATCTCTTGTCGTATCCCCGACCAGGAGCATTGCAGTCTGAGAGCCCGAAATTTTCAATCAGATAGTTCATATTACATCACCCGATTCTACATTGTTCCTCAGTTTTCTCATCCGATGATTAATACACCGCTATCCTGCGTCGGCAGGTACGGCATCTCCGGCCCATCCACCCCCAAATACTCCGCCAGCGCAGCACGCATGGCCGTCCTGTCGTCCCAGGCGTATTCTGTGGTACCAAAGCACATCGACTGCTCATGGCCTTTGCCGCAGGCGATCACCAGATCATCGGCCTCCGCCATGGCAATCGCTTTGCGGATCGCCTCCCCGCGGTCCTGCACACACCAGAAATCCACTCCTTCAAGACCGCCCTGTTCGCGGGCAGCTTCCGCCATCTCGGCCAGAATATCATCCAGCGATTCTGTACGCGGGTCTTCTGCCGTCAGGATGGTCAGATCAGCCATTCTCACCGAGACCTCCGCCATCATGCGGCGTTTCTCGCGGTCGCGCAGACCGGCCGAGCCAAACACCGCGATCACGCATCCATCCGTCATCATACGCGCTGCCTGCAATGCTTTCTCCAACGCATTGGGCGTATGGGCAAAGTCCACGATGGCGGTGAAGTCTTGCCCCATGTCAATGCGCTCCATGCGCCCCGGCACGCCAGGCAGTGCTGCAATGCCTTCGCTGGCCGCCTCGGCGAAATGCCCAGCCCAACCACCGTTGCGCCAATCGCCGCCAGGCAATTGGAGATATTATAGATGCCCGCCAGATGACTCTGCACCCGCACATCGGCCCCATCTGATTTCACGGTGAAAGAAACGCCCTCGGCGTCAAAACGACACATCATCCGCCCACAGGTCGGCACCAGGTTCCAGGCTGTAGGAAACAGAACGTGGCGAGACCCCGGCCAGATATTCATAGCTGCGCTCGTCCTTGTTTAACACCGCCAGTCGTGGGTTGCCCTGCGGCTTCTCTCGGGTTTTCGCCAATTCCTCAAACAGGATCGCCTTTGCATTGCGGTAGTTCTCCCAGGAGCCATGATAGTCCAAATGCTCATGGGTGATATTCGTTACCACGGCCACATCAAACTCGCAGGCCGCCGCGCGGTGCTGCGCCAGCCCGTGTGACGTCGTCTCCAGCACCACATGCGTCAGCCCTGCTGCCAGCATGCGCGCCAGGTATCCCTGCACCTCAGGGGAATCCGGCGTGGTGACATGGAAGCCGGTATCCAGCTCCTCATCACCAATCACTGCATTCACCGTGGAGATCATCCCCGCACGGATACCAGCCTGTTTCAGAATTTGGAAGAGGATATTGCAAGTCGTGGTTTTGCCATCGGTGCCGGTCACGCCGATCACCGTCATCTGGCGCGCAGGGAAACCATAAAAAGCCGCTGCCAGATGCGCCATCGCATAACGGCTGTCGGCCACACGCACATAAGGAACAGGACAATCCACGTCCTCCCGCGTGCCCACCACAGCGGCTGCCCCCTGCTCCACCGCGGAAGTCAATATAGGCGTGCCCATCGAAGCTGCCACCCTGCGCCGCGATGAACACATTCCCCGGCTGCACCTTCCTTGAATCGGCTTCAATCCCGGTCACTGGCACATCGGCCAGCGCCTCGGGATTAAGCACTTCAATCGGAATGTCAACAAACAATTGTGAAAAAGTCTTTTCAGCGAATGGTATCACGCATCACCTGTATGGCTATACGAAATTTCTAGCTCAGTCCTCGGCTCAATTCTTCCAACTGCCGGTTCACTGAGCCATCCAGCATATGATCCCCCACCCGCACGATCAACCCGCCCAGGATGGACGGATCGACCCGAAAACTGACATCGATCAGGTTTGCAGATTGTCCAGCAGCTTCTGGCGCACCAGGTCCTGCTCTTCCTCGGTCAAAGGCAGCGCGCTGATCACTTCAGCCACTTCCACATCCATCACGCCTTCCAACTCATTATCTTCAAAGGCAATCACTTCGCCATCCTTGATACCGGAGAAAAACTCCTTGAGCAGCGAATGGTGGTAGGTTTCATCCCGCACCAGGGCATCACCAATCAGCCTGCGGGCTGCCGCAATGGAAAGGTCGGAAACATGACTGCGGATCTTGTGCAGCATCTCTTCGCGTTCCACTAGCCAATTCCTGCATGGTGGCGTCACGATCTTTGGCGGCCTCGGCAGAAGCAGCTGCGCGAATTTCACGCCCGGCTTCTTCGGCACGCTGACTGGTTTCACGCAGGATGATATTGGCCTTTTCCTGCGCATCAGAAATAATTCGCGCCGCTTCTTCACGCGCGTTTTCGGCTTCTTCCAGCGCTTCATCAGCCTCAACAATGCTTCTTTCGATCTTGCTGCGGCGTTTCTCGAGCATCTCCATCAAAGGACCATCGCGAAAGCGCACGATCAGGAAAATGACCGAGAAATTGATGATCTGAACCAGCAAATAGCCCAGGTTTATGCCCAGTTTTTCCAAGCGGGACTCCTTTCGAGCCTTTATGCCACGAACAAAATCAGCAGTGCCACAACCAGCGAATAAATCGCAATGGCTTCTGTAAAGGCAATCGCCAGGATCAATGATGTCTGCATATCAGCACTTGATTCGGGATTGCGGGAAATACCATTCATAGCCGCATATCCCATCAAGCCAATGCCCAACGCTGCCCCAGCGGTGGGCAGCATCACAATTGCCGCCGCGATCAATTTTGCTAATTGTTACCCAATCAATATCCATTTTCTTCCAATCCTCCGATCTTTGCTGAACGGACAAAGGGATTACCCTGCTTCCCCTGCTGTTTCTTCTTTTGTCTTACTATGAGAATGAACAGCCATCGCCATGAAAACCATGGTCAACATACCAAACACCAGCGCCTGGATCGTCCCAAAGAACAACTCCAGCACCAGAAAAACCGATTGCACTGGCAGCATCGGCACCAGCGTACCAATCACAATCAGGATCACCATGCCGGCAAACACATTGCCAAACAAGCGAAAGGTGAACGAAATGATCTTTGCAAATTCAGAGATCAACTCCAGAAACCCAACAAACAAATCAATCAACCCCAAAAAGGGTTTCTTGCGAAAGTGTTTGATGGTGAAAAACTTCGAGAAATAATTCGATCCCCAAAGACTTTACTCCAATCACCTGGACACTGAACATGGCAAAAATGGCCAATCCCATCGTGAAATTGATATCCGTGGCCAATGTTCGGGTAAAAGGCACAAACCCATAATCCTTCCTCAGCCGGAACGGGCCTCAGCAAATACAAATTCAGAAAACCCAGATCATGCGCATACAGCCCTTCACCGGCAAGCTTCGGCTCCAAGAGACCCAATACTTTCAATACCAGGAATAATTTCCATCAAATTGGCAACCAGCACAAACAAAAAGATGATTGCGAAAAACGGAAAAACTGGTTTTCACCCATTTCTTCCCCGCAGTTTTTTCGGTCAACCCATAGATATACTCAAAAATTGCTTCAATCGCCCCCATCCTGCCTTCGGGGACATGGCCTTTATTATTCATCACCATCCGCCGGATGGCAAACGCGATCAACAATACCACCACATCCACCAATACCATCATGACCATCGTATTGGTGAAATACACATTACCAAACAAGGGCTCGTGGGTAAGATGCTCCGCAGCCAGCTTGATCTCTGGCCGCACTGGCGGGTTCATCAACGAAAAAACGAAACCCAACACCACCACTGCCCCAATGGAAATCCAGGCCAGTTTGTGAGTTTTCTTCTTTTTCTTTTGCGGTGCTTCATTCAGGGTCATGGTACTCTCGTCAGATTCTGGTTGCACTGCATGCCGGTTAAGCACACGCTTTACAGTACGCACTGTGATCAACAGTGAAACAGGGATACTCCCCAAAACCAGAATGATGGTCATCCACGGCAGCGTTTCAAATGTCCGGTCAAGAAACAAACCAATCGCCACTGAAACCAAGATGATGACCAGCGTCAAAAAACCAACCTGCCCAAGCACAACCGCCGTTGTGGCATTGAACAGGCTTTCCGTCATTGGTCTTTCCTGGCGTGTTTTTGAGGCTCATCCATGCTGAATGATTATATCATGGGGGAAAAATGAGTGTCAACAAACCAGGGTGCGCTCACAGCGCACCCTGGTTTTTTCCGAATCACGCGCAACAAAAATGTTTATTCCCCACTTCCCTGGTAAATTGCATTCAGCTCCGCCAAAAACTGGTTAAACCGGCGATCCAGATTTAGGGTATTGTCAATTCGAAAATCACTGCCCAAGGCCTGGAATGCCTCTGCCACTTTGGAAAAATTGGGGACATACGCCTCGTGATTGGGAATATCCATATAAGAAATGCTGTCCAGAAAGACCTGCCAGTTAACAGCGTTGGGAGCAAATTTTTGATCCAATGCGGCGAAGAAAGCTTCCTGCTGGCTGGTGCGTGCCGGCAACCCACCATAAATGGCATACAGTTCTTCTGAGCCTTCGCCCAGCATATAGGTATATACCTTGAAAGCTGCTTCTGGGTTTTGCTTGTTTTCATGATCGCGAAGGTATCGCCATGCATCTTGGATGTCACCACCCCGTTGTAACTCGGCATCACAGCCACATCCCAATTGGGCACTGCGGCAGTATCAATGCAGCAGGTATACCACAGGTGGGTGGTAGCCATCGCAACCTTGCCGGAACTGAATGGGTTTTCGTTCAGCACATCATCATCATCAATCGCCGCCTGTCCGGGAATGAATGGCTGCGCCCCGAAAATGCCGTCATAGTACCAGGTCCATGCTGCCTTCCAATTATCAGAAATCGCAGCATGACCAGCTGCCCCCATCGGCAGAGACGGGCCAAACAGCGTCCCAATCGCGCGCGGGTTATCTGTCCACTGCGGCATATACCCATACTGCACAATCGCATCTGCATTAAATTGAGGACTGGCTGGCATTATTACCCTGGGAATCCAGGGTAAGCAACCTGGCAACTTTGGAAAGCGTATCAAAATTCCATTCTTCCTGGGTGCCGTCAGCCCATACATAGGGTGCTCCGTATTGCTGGGGAGGATAAGCCAGGCCAGCAGCATCAAAGAGCGCTCTTATTATAGAAAACTGCTTCCGGGAAAATAGCGAACGGCAATCCCACCAGCGCCCCTTCTTCTTTGTAGAAATCAAAAAATGCTGGGTCAATATCACTGGTGTCATACCCCGTAGATTCAATCAACGGTTCCAGATCCAGAAACGCGCCAGGGAAAGCCGAACGGCCAGAGTACCCACGGGGCCCACAATATCAATGGCATTGCCAATTTCCATCTGGGCTTTGAGGTTGTCAAGTGCATACGTATTATCAACAATGATCGGCAGCAATTGGATTTCGTCTTGCGAAGCATTGTATTTTCGAACAAATTCCTCCTCCAGCACGATCTGGTCCGGTTGGGAACCGCCGCCGAGGCCAATGAACCAGTACACTGGCGTACGGTCTTGTAAAGGCTCAGTAAGCACAGGTTCTGTCGGCTCAACAACCTCAACGGCCGGAGCAGAGACAACCGACTGGCAAGCACTCATAACAAAGACCGAAACGAGCAATGCAGCAATTACGGTAATGATCTTCCTTGACATATAACCCCTCCTGTATAGTGTGCTGAATAGATATCTGCATTTGAAGACAAGACATGACTATCCCAAACGAACTTCAACAATATGTTGCGTACCCTGGCTTATCCAGCGGGAGAACATTCCCGCATATTTCCACCCCATCAATGATGAGCTGTTGTACACCGCGGCTGACATGTCCGGGGTTTTTCACCCGGATGTCATAAAATGCCCCGCGGAACCAGCGTTTTACCGTAAAACCATCCCAATCAGTCGGTATGCAGGGATCAAGCCGCAATCCGGTATAAGTGGGTTGAATGCCAAGAATGTATTGCGTGGCAGCCTGGTACATCCACGAAGCCGTACCGGAAAGCCATGAATTACGCGCCAGCCCAAACTGTGGATGTTCGTCCCCGAGGATGTTCTGCGGGTACACGTACGGTTCGCTCTCATATTGCTCAATGCATTCATTCTTCCCCGCCGGGTTGATTTGCTGATAATAAGCGAAAGCCCTGTCTCCATGCCCCATCATCGTCTCGGCGATGATCACCCAGGGATTAACATGCAGGAAGATCCCGCCATTCTCTTTCGCTCCGGGCGGATATGTCGTTATGCCGCCCTTCTGCGGGTTATACCCGTTGAATCCCGGGGTACTCAGTTTGATGCCGTTCTCCGTGTTCAGTCGCTCAAAAACCGTTTGCAGTGCGCTCTCGGCACGCTCGCCATCAGCCAGGCCGGAGAGTACCGGCCATGCCTGACCATACGCATACACCTGGCCGGCCTCATTGATATGCGAGCCAATTGGCACACCCTGATCATCGAAATAACTAATGAACCATTCACCGTCCCAAGCTTCGCGGTTGAACACTGACTTCATCTCGGCATACCAGGCTTCATGCTGTATGGCAGTTTCCTCATCGCCCAGCATCCGTTCCATTGCAATCAATTCCTGCAAGGCTCGCCCGTATAGTGCCGCGGCAATCGCGGACTCAGCGCCTGTCGGCAAATTGATTGTATCGTTCCAATCCGCAAAACCAAGCAATGGCAGTTCATGCTGGCCGCGGTCGCCGTGCGTGTATGCCACAGAGCGCTGCAAATGCTCCAGCACCGAGCCAAACTCAACAGGGTTCTCATGGTCCTTCGGGTTATAAAATGGAATTTCCTGCTCCAGAAAACCCCAATCCCCAGTTTCCTTTATATACGCCGCTACCGCCTGCACGATCCATAGATGATCGTCACAGTAATAATGCGGTCGGTTTTCGTATTCCCGTGAATCTCCCTCATTGGCCTCCATTGTCAACGGATTGAACTGATGCATTGCACTGCCATCCGCCTTCTGCACACGCAGTAATTTTTCGATCAACTGCCTGGCTTCCACTGGCGTCTGGCTTACTACTGCCATCACATCTTGCGAACTGTCGCGGAAACCAATACCGCGCGCGCCCAGTCCAAGCTGGTACAACGAAAGATAACGCGACCAATTGCGAGTGATATAGCACTGGCGCGGATTGAACACATTCAACATACTGTTCGTCGCCGCATCGGGCGTATTGACCTGCATCACTTTCAGATACGCGTCCCAATAATCAGCCATCTCACACAGCGCCGCGTCCACCTGCTGTGGATCCGCGAAATCATTGATCACTGATTTGGCAGAGGCGAGGTCCTTTTCCTGGCCAAGCAGGGTAACAACCCGCTTCGTCTCGCCCGGCGCCAGCGTCCCCAGGTGGTGCATTAATGCCGCGATGTTATTCCCGCGCAGCGCTTCATAATTACCCAGTTCGGCTTCTTTTAAAGCCAGCGGCATTTGCCAGGTATGGTACTCATTCTCCCCCAGGAAATTGGCCCGATCTGTTTCAAAGGATGAAACCGGGAAATTGGAAGTAAAATAATTAATTGTCAAATCCCGCAGCATGAAGGGATACTGGGCGAGGATCACCCTGCCATCGTCTCCCTGTACGGCCCTGCTCTGCATGGTCTGCGGCACCCAGTCCGCGTTGGTGAATTGTTTGAGCGCATCGGGATGAGTATATTCAACCACCGGCACAAGATCAATTGCAACCTCTTTGCTGGAGACATTGGTGACCTGAATATCCCGCACCTCACAAGCCCGCCCTAACGGAACAAATACAGTAATTTCCGTGCGGATACCCTGGTACTCAGATACAAATTTGCTGTACCCCAGCCCAACCCGGCATTCGTACACATCCAGATCATCCAGCGTGGGGACAAAGAAAGGCGCATACACGACGCTATCCTTGTCTTTGTGTATGCGCACAAACAACGTCTCTCCATTAAAACTGGAGGCAGGCAGTTGAGGAAGATATTTCGTGATCCGGTTCTGCGCCGGATCGCCCTTGCAGATCAACGCACCGCCGGTCTGGTCCACAAAACCACCAAAAGACAGCGTGCCAATGTAATTGATCCATTTCACCGGCGTCTTCGGGTCGGTGATCACATACTCGCGATTCGTGTCATCAAAATATCCATATTGCATACGTTTTGTCCTCACCAACCTGCATTGTTCTTTTGGGTACGGCATTTCCGGGGACAACAGTGCAGTCCTCAGATTCAGTTGAAGCTCAACATCCAATCCACAGCAAAAGCCGCGATCAGAGCGTTTCCTGCCAAATCCATGTAAAACTGCTGCTCGCAGCGCAATATTTAACCAAATCATCATTTGGAGAAATGGAAACGCCCTTGGATCGGATAATCGACCGTATCGAATGGGAGCGCTCCCACCATGTGATATGGTACAACTTTTTATTCGCTCTGTCAAGGGTTATTTTAATAAAAGATGTTAACAATGAGGAAATTTCTGCTCCGCCCCCCTGCCTACTTGCTGTGAAGACTATTCCAAACTTCTCCCCCCAGACCCAATAACAGCACAATTATACCTGCCCAGCGGGCAGTGTTAACTGACATGCCAAAAATATCCTGGCTGGTTGTCGTGAAACGTCGGGCAAACACAGCCTGTTGGTCGATGATTTGCCCCCCAGTCCCGACATATTCTACATATACCCACCACGTGCCATCAAAATCGCCGCTTCGGGGAAGGCGCACACGCCACTCCACTTCCTGATGCTGCACACCAGCCAGCGGGATCTGGAAAACCGCCTCCGGTACAATCTCCGCTCCATCCAACTCCAAACGGTACACCATCACCGGGTGCACAGTCTCATCCACCGCAGGTACAGATTCCAGGTCCAGGTAAACAGAAAAATCCGCCCGCGCGCCGCGAAGCATCTTTTCTGGCGAGCGAAAACGGATGGTTGCTTGTGTGACCTCTGGTGTGTTTAGTTCAAATTCCTGGGCGTGCTCAATTACCTTGGTGGGCCATATTGATACGATCATAATGATCAGTGCCGCCGCAATACCCCCTCTGGCAATCCAAAGCAGGAAAGTCCTCATCCTGTCGATTCACTACCCTCATTGACGGTCCCGTCCGGCATAACTGCCCCATCAAGGATCGCGCCCGTGAGATCGGCATCTCCCAACTGCGCCTTGTACAGATTCGCCCGGGAAAGGTCTGCCCCCCGCAGATTGGCCCCGCATAAACAGGCCTTATAAAAATCTGCGCCGTTGGCATGTACCCCTTCCAGCGAAGCATCCGTGAAATCCACATGGCTGAAATTGCCTTTCATCATATTGGCCCCATCCAGCTTTGCAGACCGCAAGTCTGCTTCATGGAAATTGGCATTATACAAATCGGCCCCGGTCAAATCAGCATACTCAAGAAAGCTCTCACTCAAGTCAGCTTCCTTCATGTACGAATGTACCAGCAATGTACGCTCCAGATGCGCCCCGCTGCAATCCGCCTGATAGAAGTTCGCTTCGCTGGCGTCAGCATCATCCATCATCGTGTCGCTCAGATCAGAACGCCGGAAATTCGTCCCCACCATCTTTGCTTTTTCCAGAATGGCTTCGGATAAATCTGCGCGGCAGATGTCTGCCTCTCCCATATCCGCTTCCGTCAGATTTGCTTCTGAAAGATCGGATCGTTTCAGATTGGCCCCCTTGAGGGTCGCACCGGATAAGTCTGCCCGGCGGAGGATCGCCCTGCGCAGGGTAGCGCCTTGCAGACAAACATCATGCAAATGCGCGCCAATCAACTCCGCCTGACCTTCACCGCGGGTCTTGCTGTTCAAGCCAGATCAAATGTTTCGATAAGATACGATTAAGTTCATTCTTATTCATGTTTCACTTCCATCTTCCCTTTTCTGAGAAATGCAAACAGTATTATACCAATATTATCACTTTTCCCCGAATAGACTTTCTGGTTGCTAATCCTGCTTTTCCATCCGCTTGGCTTCATCCCAATACGCGTCCATTTCAGCCAGGGTCATCTCCTGCAGCGATCGGCCTTCTTCCCGGGCACCAGCCTCCACAAAACGGAAACGCCGGCGGAAGCGCTGGTTTGTCTCGCGCAGTGCGCTCTCGGCATCTACCTTCAGCCAGCGCGCCAGATTAACCAGGGCGAAAAATATGTCGCCCATCTCGGCAATTTGCTCCTGCTGGTCTTTTGCTTCCTGCAATTCCTTCAATTCTTCAAATACCTTGTCCCAAACGCCCTCAATCGTGTCCCAGTCAAACCCTACCCGTGACACCCTGTCCTGATACTCATATGCCTGCGCAAGGGCAGGATAGGACAATGGGACGCCATCCAGCATGCCTTTTTGCTGCGCTTCGCCATTCTGCTCCCGTTCGCCGCCTTGATCTCCTCCCACATGGCGAGGACATTCTCGGCTCCGTCCACCTGCACCGTACCAAATACATGCGGGTGTCGATGCACCAGTTTGCGGCTGATCCCCTGCACGACCTCAACCATCGGGAATTCGCCGGTTTCGCGGGCAATCTGCGCCTGCATCACGATTTGCAGCAGCAGGTCCCCCAACTCTTCACGCAAAGAAGCCGTATCCCCGCTGTCCAGCGCGTCCAGCACTTCATAGACCTCGGAAAGCAAGCCGCTGCGCAAAGACAGATGGGTCTGCTTGCGGTCCCATGGGCAGCCATCAGGCGCCCGCAAATGGGCAATCACTTCCTGAAAGGAATCAAAGGAGGCATCTGTGCTAATCGCAGGGATATACAATGCCGCTTCACCAGAACGGCCACACGCAGATAACGATGATACCGTTACCGTTTCCAGACACAGTTCCGGCTGGTCAAAACCCGAGATCAGCTTCAACTCCTGCTCTTCAGCATAAAACCCATCTCAGCAGGGATTGGATCTGTGTCGTTGGCTTCCATCGTTATCCCCAGGATCAACGCCGGAGCAGCAGGTGAAAATGGCGGCACATGTTTGCCCTCACACGCGGCAGCATGCAAAATCGTCACCGGAACAGTCAGGTCAGGGTGCACCTGATCAAGAATTTCAGCAATCAGGGAATGCGATTATTTTATCATTATTCATTCACATCCATTGCAGCGGCTGTCGACAATTAAACACTGACTGGTTTGCCATTTCACTCAACATACTGCCGCAAAATAGAAGGGTATCATCTCATCCAAAAGACAGCGATACCCATCACTTCTGGACAACAAAAGAGCTGTCCCAAAAGAAATTGAGACAGCCCCTGATTGTTTGGTTGCCTATTTCTAGCCGCCCCCATAGGTAAGAAACACCCCATGCAGACCAGCCATAAACAGCGATTTAACGCTTGGTGTAAGTCGGGGCCTTGCGGGCGCGCTTCAAACCTGGTTTCTTGCGTTCCTTCACGCGCGGGTCACGGGTCATGAACCCACCCTTGCGTAAAACCGGAACACATTCCGGGTCATACTTCACCAGACCACGAGCCAGACCCAACTGCACTGCGTCTGTCTGCCCGGTCACGCCGCCGCCCTTCACCTGGACGGTGATGTCAAAAGCCGAGCGATTGCGCCCATAAGCTTCCAACACATCCAGAATGGCTTTTGCGTCACCAAGACGTGTGAAATAATCTTCCATCGTCTTGCCATTCACGGTGAACAGGCCGGAGCCTTCCATCACACGAACGCGCGCAGTACTTTCCTTGCGACGACCAACACCCTCATAATATCGAGCCATAATCTCTCCTAAGAATCCTTATGCCATCTTCTGGGGGTTTTGAGCTTCATGGGGGTGCTCATTCCCAGGATAAACCCGTAAGCGCTTGATCAAGCTGCGACCGAGCTTGGTATGCGGGATCATGCCCCACACAGCTTTGCGGATAACCCGCTCGGGGTGCTTTTCCAGCATAGTCTTCAAGGTCATTTCCTTCAACCCGCCAGGGTATCCGGTATGCCAATAGTACATCTTTGATTCCATACGCCTGGGGTCAAATCGAAGCTGCGATGCATTGATCACCACAACCTCATCACCCATATCCACACCAGGAGTAAATGTCGGCTTGTGTTTGCCCAGAATATATTTTGCAATCTGGGTGGACAGCCGTGCCCAAACTCTGATCCTTGGCGTCTACCAGGATCCAATTGGGGGTTGTTTTACCCTTAATGACATAGGTTTTTTCCATTGTCATCGATCTTCTCCACTCACAGTCAAGGCCTCAATGACCTTCTGTACAATCTTCAAATTATTCTTCGCTTGTCACGGCAACTTCATCCTTGAAACGCACCTTCTTCAACACCAATCCCTGTGGCGGAGCCAGACCAGGGATTTGCGGCTGAACGGCTTGCAAACCATCTGATAGTCCTTCCAGATCAAGTCTGCCAGCAGCCACCATCACGGTCAGAAAAACCAGCCGCCTGACCATGTGATAAAGAAAAGCATTGGCTGTAATCTCAAACCGCATACCGCCGGCCTGTATCTGCTGCCACTCTGCCTGGTAAATCGTCCGCACCGTACTGCCCCCTTTCTTCGGCGGCGGCGTCCCCATCATCACAAAATCATGTGTGCCGGGCAATAATGCCGCTGCCTGTTTCAGGAGGTTCAGTTCCACGGGCGGCCAGACGTGCCACGCATATCGATCGCGGAGCGGGTTGCGGTACGGTTCGCTGTAAATCATATACTCATACGTGCGAAACCGGGCGTCATAGCGCGGATGAAAATCCGCTGACGTTTCCCTCACCCTGCTCACGGCGATGTCATCTGGCAGGTTGGCGTTCAGTGCGCGTTCCAGCGCCTCAACCGGATGCTTCCAGTCCAGATCGAAGGCAATCACTTGCCCCGAAGCATGCACCCCGGTATCTGTCCGGCCGGAAGCCAGGATCGTGTGACCCTGCCAGCCCAAACAGCGCAGTGCGTTTTCGGTGTCTCTCTGAACGGTACGCGTTTCCGGTTCCTGACGCTGAAAGCCCAGGAAATCTGTGCCGTCGTAAGCTAAAATAACTTGGTAACGTGCCATCCAATCCGGTTAAACCCCGGACGGTTTACTCTTCAACCAGTTCAAGAACGACCATTTCGGCGGAATCACCCTGCCGCGGTCCCAGCTTGAACATGCGTGTATAGCCGCCATTGCGGTCGGCATAACGCGGACCAATTTCTTCAAACAGCTTTTTGACCTCTTCAGGCGCTCCACCCAACTTTTTGGCTGCCAGACGGCGGGCGTTCATCTTGTCCACATCGCTGCCATTTGCACTGTTGCGGGCCAATGTGATCAAGCGTTCGGCTTCACCACGAATGGAAATTGCCTTGGCTTTGGTGGTCTGAATGCGCTCATTATTGAAGAGCTGGCGGATCATTGTCCGGCGCAGCGCTCGGCGCTGATCTTTGCTGCGAGAAAGTCGCTTGCCATATACTCGATGCCGCATCTTTACTCATTCTCCGTTTCAGAATCTTCTTCGTCCAGAAGGAATCCCTTCTCCTTCATCTTGTCGCGCAATTCATCCAGGCTCTTTTCGCCAAAGTTGCGAATGGACATAACGGCATCATCGCCTTTTTCCAACAACTCCAGCACATTGCCGACTGTCGTAATGCCAGTCCGCTTGAGTGAATTGAACACACGAACCGAAAGATCCAGGTTCTCAATTGGCGTTTCCGCGGCCTCACTGGTCAGATGGCTTCCGGTTTCCTCAACTTCGGGGACAACCATCAGCATTTCTTCGGTGATGCCGGAGATGTAGCGCAGGTGTTCGATCAAAATCATCGAAGCCGTTGACAATGAATTTTCAGGGGTACGGGTACCATCCGTCCAGACCTCGAGGATCAAACGGTCATAATTGGTACTCTGTCCCACACGGGCAGAACGCACAGACCAATTCACACGTTTCACCGGCCCAAAAATGGCATCGATCGGCAGATCGCCAATCGGAAGCCGGCCGACACGCTCATTGGCGGGCGAATAACCCCGGCCGCGTTCCACAGTCATATCAAATTCAATGTGGGCTTTGGGGTCATCAACGGTAAACAAATACAGGTCAGGGTTCACAATCTCAACCTCGCCCGGCATCTGAATATCCGCTGCCGTGATCACACCCTCACCGGTAACTTCCAGATGAAGATATGCACTATCAACATCATGCAGGAGCATCCGAAGTTGCTTGATCTGCAGGATGACCTGAACTACGTCCTCGCGGACGCCAGGAATATCACTGAACTCGTGCAGTACATCCGAGATTCTCACAGATGTTACTGCCGCTCCCTCCAGAGAGGAAAGCATAACACGCCGCAGGGCATTGCCCAGGGTGATGCCATAACCACTTTCCAGAGGGCCAATTACAAACTTGCCGTAATTTCGGGCTTCAGCTTCTCGTTCGACCTTTGGGGTCACCATATTACTTAGAGCAGTCACGTTTCATTCCTTCTCCCGTGCACCATCAGTACTACCGCGCACAGGAAACACTAGAATTACCGGGAATAGTACTCAACGATCAACTGTTCATCTAAATTGCCATCAATCTCGCCACGTTCGGGCAAGCGATGCATCTTTCCAGACAAGTTGTTCAAATCGCGTTCCAACCAGGCTATACACTGGCGCTTCTCGGCCAATTCGCGCATCACCTTGAAATAAGGTTTCGGGCGAGAGCCTTCGCGAACAGCCAATTCATCACCAGGTTTGATCACCATCGAAGGCACATCGGTGCGGCGGCCGTTGACCACAAAATGGCCGTGGGTCACCAACTGACGAGCTTCATTGCGGCTGGCCGCATAACCCATGCGGTACACCACATTGTCAAGACGACTTTCCAGGGTCTGCAGCAAGGTCAAACCGGTCAGACCGGTTCGCTTCTGCGCCATTGCAAAATAGCGGCGGAACTGACGTTCCAGCACACCATAAATGCGGCGGGCTTTCTGCTTTGCGCGCAACTGTTTGGAATAGTCAGACTGATTTCCACGGCGGCGCATTTGACTTGCAGGACCATGTTCACCGGGAGCATAAGCGCGGCGGTCAAATGCACATTTGGCCGTGTAACAGCGCTCGCCCTTCAAAAACAGTTTTTCACCTTCTCGCCGGCATAGTTTACACACCGGCCCAATATATCTTGCCATATACTTCCTTCTCCACTATACGCGGCGTTTCTTCGGGGGTCGGCAGCCATTATGCGCTACCGGCGTTACATCCGAAATCGAGCGGACTTTAATGCCCATACCCTGAATCGCCCTGATGGCTGATTCGCGGCCGGGACCAGGCCCTTTCACGATCACATCTACTTCCTGAATACCCATTGTTTGAGCTGTTTTCATTGCCTGTTCGGCAGCCAGACGGGCTGCAAACGGCGTGCTCTTGCGAGAGCCTTTGAAACCAGCGGAACCGGAACTTGCCCAGCATACGGTGTTACCCTGCGCATCTGTAACGGTCACAATGGTATTGTTAAATGTCACGTAAATATGAACGTGTGCCGATGACAGAGAACGTTTCACCTTGCGGGAACTGCCACGACGCGATGATCGTACATTTTGTGCCATAATACCTCGCTATAAACCTTTCAGCTAATTCTTCGATTTCTCTAACAGTACTGCCCTGCCCAACCAGTCAGCCGCGGGTGAAGGAAGGTACCCGAAACCAGCCAGGCTGTGCTACTGCAAAAGACTACTTCTTCGCGGCGCCACGGCGGCGACCACGACCGGCCACAGTTTTCTTGGGACCTTTGCGGGTGCGCGCGTTGGTCTTTGTGCGTTGTCCATGCACCGGCAAATTGCGGCGATGGCGCAGACCACGATAGCAACCAATCTCAATCAGACGTTTAATATTCATCTGAACTTCACGGCGCAAATCACCTTCAACGGTGAAAGACCTGGAAATCATTTCGCGCATTGCGCCAACTTCAGTTTCCGTTAAGTCCTTCACCCGGGTTTCGGGTGCTACTTTTGCGCTTTCCATAATCTGCTTTGCCCTGTGTGGCCCAATGCCATAAATATAGGTCAAAGCAACATCAATGCGCTTATTACGCGGAAGATCTATACCTTCAATACGTGCCATATTTATTATCCCTGTCGCTGCTTATGATTAGGATTTTGGCAGATCACATACAACCTGCCTTGCCGTTTCACGATTTTGCACTTGGAACAGCGCTTTTTGATGGACGCTGAAACTTTCATGCTAATCTCCTTACAAAAATTACTTTTCAGACCAAAGTTCCAATTATACCGGAACCTGGTTTAATTGTCCAGCAATCAGACCAGTCCTGGTCCAATCTGGGCCGGTCCCCTGCCATTCTCCAGCAGGGTCAAGATCACGGGGCCATTCCTGGTAATCGCCACGGAGTGTTCAAAATGTGCCGTCAACGACTTGTCCGCTGAAATCACCGTCCATTTGTCTTGCAGCACTCTTGTCGCCGAAGTTCCTACCAAAATCATTGGCTCCAGAGCAATGGTCATCCCGGCGCGCAGTTTCATTCCGCGGCCAGGGGTGCCATAATTGGGTACCTGGGGGCCCTCATGCATCTGACGGCCTACGCCGTGCCCGGTGTACTCCCGAGTTACGTAATATCCCTGTGCTTCTGCTGTGTTTTGCACCGCAGCGCCCACATCTCCCACAGTGTTACCTGCTTTCATCTTCAAGATGCCGGCATAAAGCGACCGTTCAGTCACTTCAAGCAGTTTCTGTGTCGCTGGCGAAACCTCGCCAACCGCCAGCAGAAAAGGCAGAATCCGCCACAAACCCTTCATACACGGTTCCGCAATCTACCGACACAATATCTCCTTCGCGCAGCTTGCGCTTCGCGTCAGGAATACCATGCACCAACTCTTCATTCACACTCACAGTGGTGCTGGCCGGATAAGGATACGGTCCCGGGTAATTCTTGAAAGGCGAATACACGCCATATTTGCGGAGGACTTCCTCAGCAGCGGCATTCAAGTCAGCTGTCGTAACGCCCGGCCGGATGATAGCTGCAGCAGCGGCTAAAGCTTCTGCATTGATCTTTCCTGCCGCGCGCATGATCTCCAACTCATGGCCGCTCTTAATGTTAATCTGCCGTTCCCAGGACATCACAAACCCTGCTACTTAACCTTATTCGATGGCTGCCAAAAGATCTATGCCCACTTCTTCGATCGACTTTGTACCATCAATTTCTACCAGCAACCCTTGCTCTTTGTAGTAGTCGATAAGCGGTGTCGTCTGCTGAAGATAGACTTTGATCCGATTCTTGACAGTTTCAGGTTTATCATCCTCCCGTTGATACAAGGGAGAACCATCCACATCACAGCGCCCTGCAACCTTCGGCGGGTTGTACTTCACATGATAAACCCGCCCAGTCTGGCTGGTCCAGCGGCCGCTCAGGCGTTCAATCAATTCCAGTTCAGGAACCGAAATATACGGCACGAGATCGACTGCCTTATCCCACTCTTTCAGCGTCGCGGCCAAAGCTGCGGCCTGCGCTGGCGTGCGCGGGAAACCATCCAACAAAGCACCCTTCTGACAATCAGGCTTGGCAAGCCGGTCTTTCACCATGGCGATCGTCAGATCGTCCGGCACCAGCTCGCCACGCTCCATATATCCTTTTGCTTCCAATCCCAGCGGGGTATCATTCTTCAAATTCTCTCGGAAAATATCACCCGAAGAAACATGAACAAGACCCATCTTCTCTGAGATCAACGAGGCCTGTGTACCTTTACCAGCCCCTGGAGGCCCAAGCAATACTATATACATGACTACTCACTAGCCTTTGATCAATTCTCGTCGATACCATGCAGTTTCATTTCAGTTTCAATAATATTGAACGTATCACGCACCACACCAACCACAATCAGCAAACCGGATGAAGACACCAGGAAAACGCTGGAAGTGGCACCCGGCAAAGCCAGGCTCAAAACATATGGCAGCACTGCGACCAAACCCAGGAACAATGCCCCCGGCAGGGTAATGCGGCGCTGAACCTTGTTCAGATAACGCTGGGTTGGCACCACCGCGGGAAACCCCAGGGATTTGCGCGCCCTGGCGCTTGAGGTTATCGCCATAAGTCTGCTGCTGGAAGAGCACATCCGTATAGAAGAACGTGAAACCAACCACCATGACGAAGTAAATCAACGAATACCAGATATTGCCACCGCCAAACACATTCTGAACGCCCAGCGCAAAGTTTTTGAGCCTTCACTCACATTCGGGCCTTGAAAATAACTCGCCACAATAGCAGGGAAAGTCATGATCGATTGAGCAAAAATAAGCGGGATCATACCAGCCATATTGACCATCAAAGGCAGACTGCTGCGCACCGGCATCGACATGCGGTTGCCCACACGGCGGCCAGGGAAAAGCACCGGCACATGCCGGCGGCCCTGCTGCACAAACACAATCGCAAAGATCGTCAGCCCCAGGATCATCAGGGTCAGCAGGAACAACCACCAGCCATTTTGCTGATCAGTCAAGATCGACAGCAAATTCTGGGAATACGGGAAACAATACCGGCGAAAATGATCAGCGACAGACCCTGATTGGGGATACCATACTCAGAAATCAACTGACCAATCCAGATCGCGAACATCGTACCGGCAATCATGCTGGCCAATACTGCGACTGTAGGAAGCAAGGTCTCTGCCTGAAAACCGAAGTTTTTCAAAATAGACACACCGCCGCCCATCATGGAATTGAAGATGTTGATCTGCCCGATCGCCGACAGCGAAGCCATCGGGATGGTGAGAATAACTGTCCATTTTTCCTGCCATTTTTGTGCTTCGCGCGGGTTTTCCCGCATTTTGCGCTCCAGCGCCGGAATAATCGGCACCAAAAGCTGCAAAATAATCTGGGCAGTAATATATGGATAGACACCCATCGCAAGGATGGAGAAATCTGGACACCGTACCACCGGAAAGCAGATCCAAAAGGTTAAACAGGTTACCGGCAGCGCCAGTATTACTGGATAATGCGTCTAATATCTCGCGGTCAATCCCGGGGACGGGAATATTCGCTGCAAAGCGATAGATGACCAGCAGACCTAATGTGATCAGCAGTTTATTACGAATATCAACTGACTTCCAGAGATAGCGCCAACTTGAACGCTTCATGCGTGGGACTCCTCCTATTCAGTCAATCAGGCAATGATTTCAACAGTGCCGCCAGCAGCTTCGATTTTACTCTGAGCGCCTTTGGTGACACGATGAGCCTTTACCTTCAACGGAACTGAAATCTCTCCGTGACCCAAAATAACAACTGATTTTTGGGTTTGCTCAACAAATTGGCTTTTGCCAAAGTTTCCGGCGTGACTTCATCATCTGCTGAAAAACGATCTGTCAGCATTGAGACATTGACTTCATTGTATTCAATCCGATTGATCGGAGTGAAGCCTTCACCACGCATAAACGGCAATCGGCGGAAGAACGGCAAGTTGCCGCCCTGGCGATACAGCTTTCCGCCAGAACCAGAACGAGCGTTCTGGCCTTTTTGTCCGCGGCCGCTTGTTTTGCCCTTGCCGGAGCCATAACCACGACCCACACGGGTCTTCTTCTTGGTGGCCCCTTCATTGGGGGTAAGTTCATGCAATTTCATTCCAACACCTACTCTTCCACGCGAACCAGGTGACTGATTTTCGCGATCATACCCCGAATAACATCGGATTCATTATGCACCACGGTCTGGTTGATCTTGCGTAAGCCCAAGGCACGCACGGTTCGCTTCTGGCGAATCGAGTAGCCAATCGGGCTCTTAACCAGCGTAATACTCAACTGTTTGGGAGCTTTTTTCTTAGGCATTCTCCCTCCGATCCCAGTAAGGCTTCAGGTCCTTCACGGGTTTACCGCGTCGGGCTGCTTCCTCTTCTGGTGTTTTCAACTGGCTCAAAGCATCAAACGTTGCCTTGACCACATTCAGCACATTGGCGCTGCCCATCGACTTGGTGAGGATGTCGCGGATGCCAACTGCTTCCAACACTGCACGCACGCTGGATCCGGCAATCACACCGGTACCAGGGGAAGCAGGCTTCAGCAGAACTTTGGCACCGGCCACCCGACCCAAAACTTCATGGGGGATGGTGGTTCCCGTTTTGGAAACCGAGACCATACTCTTGCGAGCACGCTCTGTTGCCTTGCGCATGGCGTCCGGCACAGCATTTGCCTTGCCAACACCCATGCCAACATTACCGTTATTATCGCCGACGACTACAGTCGCTCGGAATTGAAAGCGGCGGCCACCTTTTACAACCTTGGCAACACGCGCGATCTCAATAACGCGCTCATCATACTGATCTTCAACCGTCTGCTCTTTAAATCGGCTTCTTCTATTATCCATATTCAGGTCCTTTATCACGCACTAGAACTTGAGGCCGGTTTCGCGGGCACTATCAGCCAGCGTTTTTACACGGCCAATGAATTTATAACCACCGCGATCAAAGACCACTTCTGTGACACCCTTGCTCAGGGCGCGTTCAGCAACCAGCTTGCCAACCATTGCGGCTTGCTCGGTTTTTGTCTTCCCGCCAACATTGCCACGAAGTTCACGATCAATTGAGGATGCAGCAGCCAAAGTCAGGCCAGCCTCATCGTCAATCACCTGGGCATAAATTTCTTCCAGACTGCGGAACACGCACAGCCGCGGGCGTTCCGGGGTGCCGTTCACATGTTTGCGAACACGTGCATGGCGTCGCTGTCTGGCTTCACTACGAGTTTTCTTGCCATAGTATCTTACCCTTACTACGCTGTCTTACCGGCTTTACCGGCTTTACGGCGAACGTATTCACCCTTATAACGAATGCCTTTCCCTTTATAGGGTTCCGGCGGGCGAATCTTCCGAATATCTGCCGCCACCTGACCAACTACCTCTTTGTCATAACCGCTGACAATGATTTCGCGGGTCTTGGGGTTCGCATCAAAGCTAATTCCCTCGGGCGGATCTACTTCCACTGGGTGGGAGTAGCCAACATTAATTACAAGTACTTTGCCATTCATTTCGGCGCGGTATCCGACACCGAGGATTTCCAGTTCACGCTTGAAACCAGTGCTGACACCGGTCACCATGTTCTGGATAACAGCCCGTGTTGTTCCATGAATAGCGCGTGAAAAAGCTGCGTCATCGTGGCGTTCCACAATCACCTGGCTCCCATCTTTGCGGATGGTAACGTCAGGGAGGAACTGGCGCTGCATAGCACCATTGGGGCCCTTGACCTGCACCTCGTTATCCGAGACGCTCACTTCCACGCCAGCCGGAATATCCACCGGCAAACGACCTATACGAGACACGATTCTACCTCCTGGCTCCCGTCGATCACCAAACTTTACAGATGATCTCACCGCCCACACCGAGCTGTCGCGCTCGCTGGCCGGTCATCACACCCTTGGGAGTGGTAAGGATAGCAATCCCCATCCCGGAAAGGACCCAGGGAATTTCCGTCTTCTGTGAGTACATGCGGCGGCCAGGGCGGCTCACTCGCACAAGGCCAGTGATCACCGGTTGGCGCTCGCGGCGCTCACCAACATACTTCAAACGTACACGCAATACTTTTTGCGAGGGGCGATCGCCATCAACAACATCATAGCTTTTGACAAACCCTTCTTCTTTCAGAATTCGGGCAATCTCAACTTTGATTTTCGATGTAGGCATTGCTACCATCGCTTTTTCGGCCATCAGGCCATTGCGAATACGGGTTAACATATCAGCAATCGGATCATTAACACTCATTCTAAACCCTCCGGTCTACCAGGACGCTTTTCTAACGCCAGGGATTTCTCCCTTTAAAGCTAACTCGCGGAAGCAAATGCGGCACAGTCCAAAGCGGCGAATATAGCCACGCGGTCGCCCACACAATTTGCATCGATTACGTACCTGGTTAGGGTACTGTCGTCGTTCTTCACGATACGTCATGCATTTCTTTGCCATATTAATCCTTCCTGAAAGGCATGCCAAGCATCTTCAACAGTGCCCGTGCCTGCTCATCCGTTTGCGCGGTCGTTACAATCGTAACTTCCATACCCCGAACCTTATCAATCGAATCGTAATCAATTTCCGGGAAGATCAATTGTTCCCGCAAACCAAGGGTATAGTTCCCACGTCCGTCAAATGCATTCGGAGAAATGCCGCGGAAGTCCCGCACACGGGGCAGCACGATGTTCATCAAACGATCCAAGAAGGACCACATGCGATCACCACGCAGCGTCACCTTCGCACCAATCTCACTGCCTTCGCGCAATTTAAAGTTGGCGATGCTTTTCTTTGCCTTGGTCACAATCGGTTTCTGGCCAGTGATCGTTTGCAGATCGCCGGTGGCAGCTTCCAACGCTTTAGGGTTATCCTTTGCCTCACCCAGACCGATATTCAACACTACCTTTTCAATCCGCGGGGCCTGCATCACATTGGTCAGGTCCAGCGTCTTCATCAAGGACGGCACAACTTCTTTCTGGTACATCTCTTTCATTCTATTCATTGTCTACCTATCTTCCGCCCGGGCTAGTCAATCAGTGCATCGCACTTTTTGCAAACCCGCAGCACCTTTCCTTCTTCTCGAGACAGGCTGACCCGCGTTGCCTTGCCACATTTCTGGCAAACCAGCATAACGTTGGAAATATCAACAGGCATTTCCAGTTTCACGATGCCGGGATTCACGGTGCGACCCTGAGACTGAACCTGACCTTGATGCTTGGTGCGCATGTTCACGCCCTGAACGACAACTCGACCTTCTTCGGCCAGCACTCTGATCACTTCGCCGCGCTTGCCTTTATCTTCGCAGCGGCCGCTGATCACTTCTACCGTATCCCCTTGCGAATTTTGAGTTTCATTTTATAACTCTCCTCAATTCCCTGGCTGTCTATAATACTTCCGGAGCCAGAGACACGATCTTCATATAGCCTTTTTCACGAAGTTCGCGCGCAACCGGGCCAAAAATACGGGTGCCTCTTGGGTTTTGTCCATCAGCATCCAGGATCACAGCCGCATTATCATCGAACCGAATCGTAGAGCCATCTTCACGGCGCCATTCTTTTGCGGTTCGCACAATAACAGCCTTAACAATTTCGCTCTTCTTGACAGAGCCTTGTGGTGTAGCTGATTTGACCGTGCAGACACATACATCACCAATGCGGCCATAGCGCCGCTTGGAGCCGCCCATCACATGGATGACCAGCAATTCTCGTGCACCGGTGTTGTCAGCTACTTTCATTCGTGACTTCTTTTTGAATCATGGCTTACTCTCCCTCACCGGCCTCCTGAGCCTCTACATGACGGCGCAGGATCTCTTCAACAGCCCAGCGCTTGGTGGCAGACATCGGGCGGCCTTCAACGATACGCACCTCGTCACCAATCATGCAGGCCAAGCTCATCATGTGCTTTCACACGTTTGCTCTCGTGAACAACTTTTCCATAAAGCGGATGACGAAATGTACGCGTGATTTTCACCACAGCGGTCTTCATCATCTTGTTGCTTGTAACAACACCAGTCAAACGACGTCGTCCGTTCATTATTTCTCACCTTCCTGGCGAATTTCCAACTCGCGCTCGCGTAACACTGTTTCCATACGGGCGATCTGGCGGCGGGTAACCTTCAAACGACTGGTATCGGTCAACTGGCCCGTCACCGTTTGAAACCGAAGATTCATCAATCCTGGCGGGTATCGGCCAATTTTGTTTCAAGCTCTTCCGATGGACAAAACTCTGAATCTCTTCCATTTTCATGAATAATCTCCTTGCAGATCAACACGAGCAACGACCTTGGTCCTGATAGAGAATTTGTAGGAAGCCTGGTGCAATGCTTCAATTGCGATATCTTCCGGCAGACCACCAATTTCCAACATGATCCGGCCAGGTTTGACCACAGCAACCCAGTACTCAACTGCGCCTTTACCTTTACCCATACGGGTTTCAGCAGCACGGTGGGTATACGGCTTGTCAGGGAAAATGCGGATCCACAGCTTGCCGCGGCGGCTTCATAACACGCACCAGTGCCCGGCGGGCTGCTTCGATCTGTCGGGCTGAAACCCAGCCAGGCTCCAGCGCCTGCAGACCGTAATCGCCAAAGCGACACTTCCGCGCCGCGCAATGCTTTGCCGCGCATTCGGCCACGCATCTGTTTTCGATACTTTACTCGTTTTGGCATCAACATAATAACAACCTCATATCATCTACCCTGTCGCCATGACAGAGCAGAATTACTCACTGACGTACACACCCTCGGTAGATTGGACCTTTTCTTCAGCCTGCGGCATAACTTCACCTTTATAAATCCAGACCTTGATACCAATCTTTCCATAAGTGGTCAACGCTTCAGTTTTAGCAAAATCAATGTCAGCACGCAGAGTCTGCAGCGGCACACGGCCTTCACGCAGCCATACGGTACGTGCCATTTCAGCACCACCCAGACGGCCAGCAACCATCACTTTGCAGCCTTCGGCGCCTTGGCGCATGCGCCTGCTGGATGGAGCGTTTCATCGCCCGGCGATAACTGATCACGGCGCTGGAGCTGACCGGCGATATTTTCCGCCACCAAGAAAGCATCCAGATCGGGATTTTTGATCTCTTTGATCTCCAGATCAATATGCTTTCCGGTCAATGTTTCCAGTTCTTTGCGAACCTTTTTGACATTCTCGCCTTTGCGGCCAATCAAAATACCAGGTTTGGCAGTGTGAACAACCACTTTCACCTTACCGGCGAAACGCTCCACCTCAATCTGGCTTACACCAGCACGGTCAGATTGGCTTCTCACCAGGTCTCGAATGGCAATATCCTGATGCAACTGATTGACATAATCATCACCTTCTGCAAACCAACGGCCCAACCAGGGCTTGTTGATATTCAGACGAAATCCTATTGGATGAACTTTACGACCCATTATTACTCCTTATCCTTCCCGCTCGCGCAAAACGATCGTGATGTGTGACGAACGGCGCAAAATCGGCTTGAAACGCCCGCGGGCGCCAAAGCGCCGCCATTTGCGGGTGGGTGCTTCATCTGCCATGATCTTATAAACATACAGATCTTCCCGGTTCAGACCAAAATTCTCTTCGCCATTCGCAATTGCTGATTTCAGCAATTTGTGCACATGGGTAGCAGCGCCCTGGGTTGCAAACCGTCAGGATGTTTACTGCATCATCCGCAGGTTTCCCACGCACCATGTCGATCACCAGGCGAGCCTTCTGGGCGGAAACGCCACAGTAACTCAACTTTGCACGAATATCCGTGTGCCATGATCTGCTACCTCCTCGACGATTTTTCAGCAACATGACCCCGGAAATACCGGGTGGGTGCAAATTCACCCAGACGATGTCCAACCATGTTTTCCGTAATATAGATCGGAACATGGCGGCGGCCATCGTGAATGGCGATCGTGTGTCCTACCATTTGCGGGAAGATAACACTGTCCCTGCTCCAGGAGCGGATCACTTTCTTTTCACCTCTTGCGTTCATCGCCTCAATTTTTTTCAAAACTTAGGGGATACGTACGGCCCCTTCTTCAGTGATCGTGACATATCTTCGTCCTTCTCTCGCTACACCGACTATCGGCCACCCGACTTGCGCCGGCGAACAATATATTTATCGGTTGACTTATTACGGCGGGTCTTGTAACCCAGAGTGGGTTTACCCCACGGGGTTTTCGGACCGGGCATACCAATCGGTGAACGTCCTTCACCACCACCATGGGGATGGTCTCGCGGACTCATCGCAGAACCGCGCACTGCCGGGCGGATGCCCATATGGCGCTTGCGGCCAGCTTTACCCAGTTTGATATTGGAATGATCGATATTGCCAACCTGACCAATGGTTGCATAGCACACCTGGCGGACCAGGCGAACTTCACCGGAAGGCAGGCGCACCTGCGCATAATCGCCTTCTTTGGCCAGCAATTGAGCGGAGGTACCGGCAGAGCGCACCATCTGGCCGCCGCGGCCTTCTTTCAACTCAATATTATGAATGATCGTTCCCACAGGAATGCTGGAAATCGGCAGGCTGTTTCCGGGGCGGATATCCGCATCGGGGCCAGCCATCAACTTATCGCCAACTTTCAAGCCCACAGGCGCCAGGATATAGCGTTTTTCGCCATCTGCATAAACCAGCAAAGCCAGGCGGGCGGTGCGGTTCGGATCATATTCAATCGCTGTCACTTTGGCAGGAATGCCGCGCTTGTTGCGTTTGAAATCAACAATACGAATATAACGTCGGTGTCCACCACCCCGATGGCGAACCGTAATGCGTCCATACACATTGCGACCGGAATGCTTCTTTTTGATGATGATCAGAGACCGTTCAGGCTTGGTCTTGGTGATTTCTTCAAAAGTATAGCTGGTCATGCCGCGATGACCAGGGGTCGTTGGTTTATAAACTTTCACTGCCATTTACTCAACTCCTTCAAAGAACGGAATGCGATCTTCTGGTGCGAGGGTAACAATAGCTTTCTTGTAACCGCTCTTGCGTACGCCATCCTGCGGCTTCGCGCACGGCGGGAGCGCTTGGCAGGAACATTGGTCACATTCACCCGCAGCACCGTAACATCAAAGATCTTTTCCACTGCGTCTTTGACCATCGTTTTGGTGGCGCGAGAGTCCACCTCAAATGCATATTGATGCAATACAGTTTGCTGGTAGTTGGTTTTTTCAGTCACCAACGGTCGGCGGAGAATATCATACATCGTGGACATTCTTTCCTCCTATCCAAAATTCTCTGTAATGACATCCAGTGCCGACAAGGGCATGACCAGCTTGTCATATTGAAGCAGGTCGCGGATGTTCAAATAACTGGCCAAAAGAGTTTTGGCATCAGGCAGGTTACGGGTAGCGCGGATCACGCCATCGTATGCCTCTTTTTCAGGAAGGATCAACAACGCGCTGTTATCCTGCACAAGCGCATTCAATGCCTCTGCCATCAAGCGGGTCTTGGGTTCTTCCAATGCCATATCTTCCACCATAACAATGCTCATATCGGCTGCCTTTGAGGACAAACCGGAGCGCAGCGCTGCCCGGCGCATTTTGCGCGGCATCGCCTTCGTATAATCGCGGGGCTGAGGCGTATGAATTTTGCCACCACCAACCCACTGTGCGGACCGGATAGAACCCTGTCGCGCACGGCCGGTGCCTTTTTGGCGCCACGGTTTTCGACCGCCGCCAGCAACCTCACCTCGGGTTTTCGTCTTGTGGGTGCCCAGTCTTGCGTTCGCCATCTGGCGCACAAATGCCTGGTGCATCAAATCCACAGAAATTGGGGCTTCAAAGATATCTGCCGGCAGTTCTACCGTGCTGACCTTTTTACCCTGCATGTTGACAACATCTACTAACATCGTAACTTTGCTCCCTTTATGCAAGTCGGGAAACCAGTCTCAGAACAAGTCTGCTACTGTTTCCGCGCCTCCTTGATCAACACCACACTGCCACGCGGACCAGGAACTGCGCCACGGACACCGACCAGATTGCGTTCTGCATCAACCAGTGCAACTTTCAGATGCTGGGAAGTCACACGAGCATTGCCCATGTGGCCGGGACCACGAGCGCCTTTATACACACGACCTGGGGTCGTACCGGAACCACGCGAACCAGGAGCACGCTGGCGATCTGACTGACCATGGGTTTGCGGACCACCGCGAAAGCCATACCGCTTCACTGCACCCGCGAAACCGCGGCCTTTGCTTGTGCCAACCACATCCACACGCTCGCCAACAGCGAACACGTCAGCTTTCAGCACATCGCCTTCTGCAACATCTGCATCCTTAACACGAAATTCGCGCAAGAAACGCAGAGGGGGCAACTCGTTCTTCTTCAAATGTCCGAGTGTTCCACCGGTTAAGCGTTTTGGCTTAACTTCGCTGAAACCCATTTGCACCGCAACGTAACCATCACGTTCCTGCGTGCGCACCTGGGTAACATAGCAAGGCCCAGCTTCAATGAGTGTGATGGGGATAGCCGCACCATCTTCATCGAAAATCTGGGTCATTCCGATTTTCTTGCCAATAAGCCCTTTCAACATCTCGATTTTCTCCTTATTAGTTAGACTTCAAGGGACTGTCAACCTGGGCTGGGCTGCATCATCCCTCAGCAGTACAGTCAGTGATCCAGAGGCCACACAAGATTTTTTTTCGTGCGCCTGCAAAACCACTCTTATACCACCTGATTTGGCTTCGTCAGCCAAACCTGACTATGATACCACAGGTTTGCTGATTATGCCAGCCCCGGGGAGAAGATTCAACTCGAATCCCCTCCCCGGAGTTGTTGCGCAAACCACTACATCTTGATTTCAATATCCACGCCAGCGGGCAAATTCAACCGCATCAGCATGTCAATTGTCTTTGAATTCGGGATCCATCACATCAATCAAACGATTGTGGGTGCGAATCTCAAAATGCTCGTGAGAGTCTTTATCAATGAATGTGGATCGGCGGACAGTGAATCGCTCGATCTTGGTAGGCAGCGGCACGGGGCCAACCACCTGAGCGCCACTGCGCTCTGCCGTGTCAACAATCCGCTTGGCGGATTGATCAAGAACACGGTGGTCATACGCCTTCAGGCGAATTCGAATTCGTTGTTTTGCCATTGGATTATTTCACCTTACTCCAGGATCTGGGTGATCACACCAGCGCCAACGGTCAGGCCGCCTTCGCGGATAGCGAATTTGGAGCCTTGCTCGAGAGCAACAGGAACGATCAGTTCTGCTTTCAGGTTGACGTTGTCACCAGGCATAACCATCTCAACGCCTTCGGGCAATTCGATCACGCCGGTCACATCCATGGTGCGGATGAAGAACTGCGGGCGATAGCCGGTGAAGAACGGTTTGTGGCGTCCACCTTCGTCACGCTTCAACACATACACCTCGCCCATGAACTTCGTGTGGGGGGTGATGCTCTTCGGTTTGGAGATCACCATACCGCGCTCAACATCTTCACGGTTGATACCGCGCAGCAACAAACCAACATTGTCGCCTGCCATACCGTAGTCCAGGGTCTTGTGGAACATTTCCACACCCGTGCACACCGAGTTCATCGGCTTTTCGCGCAGACCAACGATCTCGACTGGATCGCCGGTGCGGATTTCGCCACGATCGATACGACCGGTCACAACGGTGCCGCGGCCCTTGATCGAGAACACGTCTTCAACAGGCATCATGAACGGCTTGTCAATCTCGCGCTCGGGGGTGGGGATGTACTCATCCACGACCCGCAACAGTTCTTTGATGCTCTCGTATTCGGGCGCATTGACGTCGGTCGATTCACATTCCAGGGCTTCCAGTGCGGAGCCGCGGACGATCGGAATTTCATCGCCGGGGAACTTGTACTCGGTCAACATTTCGCGCAGTTCCATCTCAACCAGTTCCAACAATTCGGGGTCATTCATCTGGTCGATCTTGTTCAGATAAACAACGATGTTGGGCACTTCCACCTGGCGGGCCAGGAGCACGTGCTCTTTGGTCTGGGGCATGGGACCATCGGGGGCTGCTACAACCAGAATTGCACCGTCAACCTGGGCGGCGCCGGTGATCATGTTCTTGATGTAGTCACGGTGACCGGGCATGTCCACATGGGCATAGTGCCGGTGCTTCGGTTTCGTATTCAACATGCGCGATGTTGATCGTGATACCGCGGGCTTTTTCTTCCGGGGCATTATCGATCTGATCGTATGCCTTGAAGTCAGCATTCCCAAGAAACCACAATACTTGGTGATTGCGGCCGTGAGGGTGGTCTTCCCGTGGTCGATGTGTCCCATCGTGCCCACGTTCAGATGCGGCTTGTTTCGTTCAAATTTCTGCTTTGCCATAATAAAATCTCCTGAAAAATAGTAGGTTTGATTTTTACAATTCCGATTAACTCAAAATCTTTTTTGCAACAGCAGTCAGACACAGGAGCATAATGTTCAAATTCCATGGTGAAAACGCCGCGGCCTTGCGTAATCGAGCGCAGCTCGGTTGCATACCCAAACATTTCCGCCAAAGGAACAACTGCCCTCACTGCCTGGGCGTTACCAGTGCGCATTTCCGTACCCTGAATTTCGCCGCGCCGTGAGCTGATCTGACCCAGAACATCACCAAAATAATCGTCTGGAACTGTGATATCAACCTTCATGATCGGCTCCAGCAAAACAGTGGCACCCTTTTCGACACCTTCCCGAAAAGCCATTGCCCCGGCCAGTTTGAAAGCCATTTCATTCGAGTCAACTTCATGGAAAGAACCGTCAATCAATGTACACCTGCAAATCCGTAACCGGATAACCAGCCAACGGACCGCTTTCAGCACGCTTCACGAATACCGCGTTCAACAGAAGGGATGTAATTGCGCGGCACAGAGCCACCCACTACCTTGTCTTCAAACACAATTCCCGCACCGCGTTCCAGCGGTTCAAATTGCAAGACAACATGAGCATACATACCGCGGCCACCGCTTTGCTTCACATAGCGGTAATCCACTTTTTCAACCTTGCGGCTGATCGTCTCGCGATAAGAAACACGCGGTCGGCCGACATTGGCTTTCACATTGAATTCACGCACCATGCGGTCAACCAGCACATCCAGGTGAAGCTCACCCATACCAGAAATGATCGTCTGACCAGTGTTCTCATCCACGCGCACGCGGAAAGTGGGGTCTTCCTGCGACAATTTGTGCAGCGCTTCGCCCATTTTTTCCTGGTCAGCCGTTGTTTTTGGCTCAATCGCAACAGAAATAACAGGTTCAGGGAAAGTGATATTTTCCAGCACGATTTGCTTGTTGGCATCACACAAAGTGTCGCCAGTAAACGTATGTTTCAATCCCAGAATAGCAGCAATATCACCTGCATACACTTTGTCGATGTCTTCTCGGCGGTCTGCATACATCCGCAACACACGCCCGATGCGTTCTTTCTTCCCCTTTACAGGGTTATAAACCATCGTGCCTTGGTTCATCACACCGGAATATACCCGGAAATAAGCCAGGCGGCCGACATACGGATCGGTAACAATCTTGAAAACCAGCGCGCTCATCGGCTGCATCATCCTCTGGCAATCTCGTCACTTCTTCATCGCTTTTTGGATCAATACCCACAATAGCGGGGACATCCAATGGCGAAGGCAAATAATCCACAACCGCATCCAGAACTGCCTGCACACCTTTATTCTTCAAAGATGAACCGCAAAATACCGGCGTCAATTTATTACTGATCACTGCACGACGCAGCGCAGCTTTAATATCTTCTTTGGAAATGTTATCTTGGATCTTCCAGGTATTTCTCAAGCAGTTCATCATCAATTTCAGCAATTTTCTCGATCATATTACTGCGATCGAATGCTGCCTGATCCTGCAATTCTGCCGGGATCTCACGACGAACTGGCTCTGTGCCAAGTTCATCTTCCCAGAAAATTGCTTCCTGTTCAACCAGATCAATTACACCATTAAAATCAGCTTCTTCACCAATAGGGATTTGCATAGCAATCGGGTTAGCACCCAATCGATAGATGATCGACTCGATCGAATTCTCATAGGAGGCCCTACCCGATCCATCTTGTTAATGAAACAAATGCGGGGAACATGATAACGATCTGCCTGTCGCCAGACGGTTTCACTTTGTGGTTCAACACCCTGTGTACCATCAAAAACAACAACACCGCCATCCAGTACGCGCAATGAGCGCTGTACTTCGGCAGTGAAGTCGATATGACCAGGGGTATCAATAACATTGATCTGATAGCCGTTCCACTGCTGTGGTAATCGCAGCTGATACAATCGTAATCCCCCGTTCCCGCTCTTGCGCCATCCAATCCGTAACAGTAGTACCATCGTCAACAGAACCAATCCGGTATGTTTTACCGGTGTAGAAAAGGATTCGTTCGGTTGTGGTCGTCTTCCCGGCATCGATATGGGCAATAATGCCAATATTTCGATACCGCACTAACGGATATTCGCGCGTCATTTTAAAACCTGCTTTTTGCTAACCTTTCAAAATCTAAACACGATAGTGTGAAAATGCCCGGTTGGCTTCTGCCATTTTATGGGCTTCTTCGCGCTTTCGCATTGCGGTACCCTGCTGATTATACAGCATCAAGGAGTTCAGTGGCCAGACATTCAGCAAAGGATTTGCCGGTGCGATTGCGGGCAGCATCCAGGATCCAGCGCATGGCAAGAGTTGCCCTGACGGGAAGTGGAAACTTCCATCGGAACCTGATAGGTAGCGCCACCAACACGCCGCGGCTTTACTTCCATCAACGGACCAACATTCTTGAGTGCAGTTTCCAAAACTTCCAATCGCATCCTTGTCGGTCTTTTCATGGAGAATATCCATGGCATCATACATCATCCGAACGGCTGCGCTTTTCTTGCCATTCTTCATAATCCGGTTGACCAATATGGAAACGGTCATGGAGTTATAGCGCAAATCCGGAATCACTTCTCTTTTTTCTGGTTTTGTTCTTCGCATTTATCGTTCTCCGTCTTAATTGACAAATTATTTTGGCCGCTTTGAACCGTATTTCGAACGGCCCTGAGCACGATCGGAAACGCCGGTTGCATCCAGGGTTCCACGAACAATGTGATAGCGCACACCAGGCAGATCTTTTACACGACCGCCGCGCACCATAACAACAGAGTGCTCCTGCAGTGAATGTCCTTCACCAGGAATGTAGGCCGTAACTTCCATACCGTTGGTCAAACGAACACGAGCAATTTTGCGCAAAGCCGAATTCGGCTTTCTTAGGCGTCATCGTGCGCACAACAGTACAAACACCACGTTTCTGGGGCGCGCCGCCAGCCTGGCGAATACGTCGCTGTTTCATGCGAATTGTAGGTGTACTGCAATGCGGGAGCCTTGCTTTTGGCTTTCTTGGTCTTGCGACCTTTGCGGATCAATTGGTTGATGGTTGGCACTTCTTGCCTCCGAATAAAAAATACTTTTTTGGTTTAATTCCGTCTCAATAAGATTTGAACCATTTCTCAACAAGCAAGGCCATCGCATAGCTTTGATGGCCTTACCCTAATGATTGACCAGGCACAAATCACCCAACCCTATTTGGGCAACGAGAAAGGATTATATCACGCTCACAATGGAGCGTCAAGGAAACCTATCTCTCCTAGGGCATCAATTTATCAAGGTTTGCGCCAACCCCCAGCAAACCTGTGCTCAATCTTGGGCGGGCGTACGCGATCTTCATCCTTACCAAACTTGATCGTATCGCCAGTATTCCATCAATGCTTCAACGGAAAGACCCAAGAGATTGCAGTTCTTTCACCAACACACGGAACGCGGCCGGGAGGCTTGGCTCTTCAATCGGCTCGCCTTTGACAATCGCTTCATAGGTGTTCACACGTCCCTGAACATCATCGGATTTGACCGTCAACATTTCCTGCAAGGTGTATGCAGCGCCATAAGCTTCCAGCGCCCACACTTCCATCTCACCGAAGCGCTGACCACCAAATTGGGCCTTACCACCCAGCGGCTGCTGGGTCACAAGGCTGTATGGGCCAGTGGAACGGGCATGCACTTTATCTTCCACAAGGTGATGCAGCTTGAGCATCGTCATCACACCACGGTAACGGATTGTCATAGAATTCGCCCGTCTTGCCATCACGTAAGCGCAGCTTGCCAAGAATCGGCATCGGCATCCCGGTTTCAGCCATAAAGGTTTCAGCACGTTTACGGATCGCTTCGCCTTCCAGCTTGCTTACGTCAACGCCGTTATCCTTCAACCACAGGTACAGACAGGTTTCGATTGCTTTCTTGTCCATTTCACGCTTGAGTGGTGCATGCGCAGGAACATTCTTCAAAGTCAAGGATCTCTTCTGTGTTGAAACCCTGATCCTTCAGCCACTGTGCCAGCACAGACTGGCGGGCATAATGCCGATCTGCCTTGATGTCCTGCAAATCATAACCACCATCTGCCAGCCACTGCTCCATATAAAGCAAACGTACTTCATCATCATCCCGCAAATCTTCAGGCTCATACTCGAATCTGTGCAATCCATTCCCAGGCGCTTTCAGCAGCTTCTCCCAGGCATGATCGATCATCCATGCTCTGTGCCAGTTCAGCTTCAATCTCGTGCTCATTGGCGCCATCAAACACCGGCATAACCGCGCGGAAACCAAGCCGCAGTGCGGCCCAACCCAGATGGGCTTCCAGCACCTGACCGATATTCATACGGCCAGGAACACCCAGCGGGTTGAGGATAATATCAACAGGCGTACCATCTTCCAGGAACGGCATATCTTCGACCGGCACAACCCGGGAAACAACACCCTTGTTACCATGACGTCCAGCCATCTTGTCGCCAGCGGTGATCTTGCGCCGCTGGGCAACAGAAACACGCACCATCATATCCACGCCAGCCGAAAGGTCAGCGTTATCTTCGCGGGTGAACACTTTCACATCCACTACTTTACCACGCTCACCATGCGGCATACGCAGAGAAGTATCTTTCACATCACGGGATTTCTCACCAAAAATGGCACGCAGCAAACGCTCTTCAGGGGTCAGTTCTTTCTCACCCTTGGGCGTGATCTTGCCGACCAGAATGTCGTTCGGGCCAACTTCAGCGCCGATCCGGATGATCCCGTCAATGTCGAGGTCTTTGATCGCGTCTTCACCAACATTGGGAATATCGCGGGTAATTTCTTCAGGGCCCAATTTCGTGTCACGGGCTTCGACTTCATGTTTTTCAATATGAACGGAAGTGAATTTATCTTCCTGCACCAGCCGTTCCGAGATCAGGATAGCATCCTCAAAGTTGCCGCCCTCCCAGGAAAGGAAAGCCACAACAGCATTCTGACCCAAAGCCAGCTTACCATCAGCAGTGGAGGAAGAATCTGCCAGCACATCACCACGATGTACACGCTGTCCTTTTACCACGGCAGGGCGCTGGTCGATACAGGTGCTCTGGTTGGAGCGCTGGTATTTGCGCAATTGATATTCGCGCAATTTGCCTTCTGTGCTGCGGATCACGATCTTGCGGCCGGTAACGGAGACCACATCGCCATCTTCTTCTGCCACCATCACCTGCCCGGAGTCAATTGCTGCAAATGCTTCCATGCCGGTGGAAACCATGGGAATATCAGGCTGAACCAGCGGAACAGCCTGGGCCTTCATGTTGGAGCCCATCAACGCACGGTTGGCATCATCATGCTCCAGGAACGGGATCAGCGAGGCGCTGACACCCACAACCTGATGCGGGGCCACATCCATATAATTGATATTTTCCGGCGAGCGGGTCACAAAATCAGAGTGATAACGGCAGGAAATGCGTTCGTGAGTAAACTCATTAAACTCGTTCAATTCAGCATTTGCCTGAGCAATCACAAATTTATCTTCAGCATCAGCCGACAGATACTCAATCAAATTGGGATCCATCGATACAAAAGGCTTCACAGCATGTCTTCAATTTTGAACTTGCTGATTTTCTTTGCCATATCGGCATCCACGCGGGTGCCCTCTTTAGCAATCACATCACCCGACTTGGGGTGAACCACATCCTGCAACAGGACACAACCTTCCAATTCAATATGCTTGGAAGAAATTGATTTCACCACACGTCGATAGGGTGTTTCAATGAAGCCATACTCATTCACACGGGCAAAAGTTGCCAGACGGCCGATCAAACCAATGTTTGGACCTTCCGGTGTTTCAATCGGGCAAATACGTCCATAGTGAGAGTGATGCACATCACGCACATCAAAGCCAGCGCGTTCACGGCGCAGACCACCAGGCCCTAACGCGGAAAGCGTGCGTTTGTGACGCAGCTCGGCCAGCGGATTGGTCTGATCCATAAACTGGGATAACTGGCTGGAACCAAAGAATTCACGCAGTGAAGCCACCACCGGGCGGATATTGATCAAACTGACCGGGGAAACATGATCCTGATCGCGGATCGACATACGTTCTTTGATCACACGCTCCATGCGGCGCAAACCAACACGCAGCTTGTTCTGGATCAACTCACCCACTGTCTTTACACGGCGGTTGCCCAGATGGTCGATATCATCCTTGTCTTCCATCTCATTGTTGATCATGATCAGGCGGCGCACAAGATAAACCACATCCCATTTGGTAATGGTGCGGTGGTTGATCGGAATATGAGCTGTCAGGTCCAGTTTCTGATTCAGCTTATAACGTCCAACCCTTTCAAGGTCATAATGGCGCTGATCAAAAATCTGCTCTTCGAGAAATTGCTTGGCGTTTTCAATTGTTGCAGGATCGCCAGGGCGCATGCGCTTGAAAAATTCAATCAGCGATGCTTCGGCAACCGTTTGACCATTCGTAAGATCCCATGCCGGTTCCTGGTTGAAACTGGACGGGATGAACATGCGGTCGGGGTCATTGTCAATATCCTGGAACAAGGCCAGAATCTCTTCATCAGAACCGGTCTTGATCGGGGAATCGGTCAGGCCATCATCTACAACAGCCAGTGCGCGCAGGAAGATGGTGATCGGCACAGTGCGTTTTCGGTTGAATTTCAGAATGATGTAATCATTCTTGCGGGTTTCAAATTCCATCCATGCGCCGCGATCAGGGATCAGCTTGGCAGTCGCCAGACGGTCGGCCAGTGGCGCGATCCACCGGTGCTTCAAAATACACACCCGGTGAACGGATCAACTGGGAAACAACAACACGCTCTGTACCATTAATAATGAAGGTACCCTTCTCGGTCATCTCGGGGAAATCGCCCAGGAAAATATCCTGTTTGATCGGTTCGGGAATATCTGGCCCAGCCAGCAAAACTGAAACATACAACGGGCTGGCATAGGTCAGATCACGTTCAACACATTCTTCAATCGAATACTTGGGATCCCCAAACCAATATTTCAAGCCCTCAGATTCAGGCTTGTCGCTCGGGAAATAGAGTTTCATTCCCTTGTTGTAAGATTCGATGGGGGAAATTTCAGCAAAAAGATCTCTAAGATTGTCTGATTTCAAACGTAAAAATGATTCAAGCTGCACTTCAATCATTTTGGGAAGTTCATAAATAACTGGAATTCGTGCGTAGGACTTTGTGGGCACAAGATCCGCCATGGGACTCTCCTGTGGTAAAATAATTCGAGTAAATTAGCAACTGGCTCGCCAAATCATAATTGATCGGTGCCAGAAAGCACAAACATTCATTATAGCAACCTTTCCTTATTCAGTCAATGCAATTTTCCCCGTTTTGCTACATTTCCACCCAATTTCGTCCTTTTCTCTTAATCGTTGATAGAATATTCATGTCTGCCTTTGACCTCCCCTTACAGAATTAATTTCCAATATGCCATAAACCGGTTCAAATCCTTGTGAGCCACTCAGGCTGCCCGGGTTGAAAAACAATTGATTTCCACGGCTTTCACACACTGGCACATGGGTATGACCAAACACAATGACTTCTGCATCCGGCAGAACACTCATCAAATACCGCTGGTGAAATGGCGAATTCATACCCCCGGGTGATATATTGATACTTGTCAAGCACATACCGCCAGAAGCCGCCATGCCCATGTGTCATCCCCACCTTCACCCCACCAAAGACAGCACTGGTAATCAGCGGGAGTTTCCTGTACAGGGAAAAATCCCTGTTCCCTTTCACGGCGATCACCGGTGCAACATCGAAAGTTGATCAAGCACCACCTGGGTGCTGATATCACCAGCATGCAGGATTGCCGTTGGAGACAACGCCGCAACATCATCCAGAAAATGCGGCGGTAATTCCGATACCCTGTCTGGTACATGCGTATCGGCTACCACCACCAACCGGGCAGTCAATTTCATCGCCGGGAATGCACCATCGTCAAGAATTGTCCTGCCCCACACTACACCCTTTCCGGGAACTCAGGCAGCAATGTCCGCAAATCCCGCAGCATCTGCTCGCGAGTCTGAAAATGAATGCCTTCCATGCGCAAGGCGCGTGCAGCTTCAATATTCTTCAGTTTGTCATCAATGAAAACTGCCTCTTCAGGCAGCACATCCAGACGATTCTAAAATCCAGTCGTAAAAAGCAGGATCAGGCTTGACCATTCCCACCTCATCCGAAAAAACACTCACATCAAACACATGCAGGAAAGCAAACTTGATCCCCCAGTGACTGGCGCGTTCCTGCCCAGGCATTGCTCAGCAGCCCTGTCTTGTAATGCTGCCGCAGCGAGTCAATAAATGCCACCAGCTCGCTGTCCAGTTGATTGCCGGAAAAGAATTCTTTCCGGGCCTGCACCAGTGCTTCCCCTTGCAGCCCAATCACATCTCCCATTTTTTCCCAGGCCGCAGCCTCGGTCACCTTCCCCAACAAACACAGACGGGAAGCCTCTGAATTGAACACCAGGTCTTCCAGCGCAGTACGCTCCATCCCCAACCGCGCGGCTAACTGCTCCCGAGAGGAACGATCACTCCCGCGGATAATCACCCCGCCCATGTCCCAGATCACTGCCCGGATATCTCGTGCCATGCCATCTCCCTCGGTTTCATCCAAACGCGAATTGTAAGTATACCCCAGGATGTTCTCAGGGGATAAATTTTCCCGTTGACCAGGAGCATGAAAAATGAGGTGATGCTGACATAATGGGAACAGTAAGGTATGAGGGACAATAAAATACTTTCTCGAATGGACTAATCCCCACCAAAAACTTCCCGATCAACCATCGAAAGCGGTATAATAAAAAACCTATGGAACAATTTTCCCGTGAAGTAAAAGCCCTGCTGGGGATCACCCTCACCCAAACACAGATCACCGCATTTGAAACTTATCAGCGCGAGTTGATGGACTGGAATGCGCGCCATAACCTGACCGCCATCCGTGATGAGGAAGGCATCCGCGTCAAGCATTTCCTGGATTCGCTCACCTGCCTGAAAATGATCGATACCCCTCCAAAACGATTGATCGATGTCGGCACTGGCGGCGGGTTCCCCGGCATCCCTCTCAAAATTCTCATGCCCGGCATGCAGCTTACCCTGGTCGAATTTGTAGGTAAAAAAGTGCGTTTCTGCCAGCACATCGTCGACACCCTTAAAGCTGGAGAACGTAAACGTCATCCAGCAGCGCGCTGAAGAACTGGGGCAAATGCCGGAACACCGCGAGCAATACGATTGGGCTGTGGCCCGGGCCGTTGCCAATTTGCCCATTCTGGCGGAATACCTGGTCCCCCTTGTGCGTATTAAAGGCGCCGTGCTGGCGCAAAAAGGCCACTCCGGCCCGGCGGAAGCCCAGAAAGCCGAAAACGCCATCCGCCTGCTTGGGGGTCACCTGCGTCAGCTCCACCAGCTCACCCTGCCCGGCGTCGTTGAAGAGCGCTACCTGATCGTGATTGACAAAGTCGCCGCCACACCTGCCCAATACCCTCGCCGTGTAGGCATCCCTTCAAAGAAACCGCTATAATCCCGTATTTATAAATATTATCCGCTCATGGATGACCTTGAGCGGATTTTCGGTGATTGAATCGCTATGGGGTGACTATAAGGCAATATAGGATAAATCTGACAAAATGATTACAGGAGCTTTGATGCATAACAACCGGCGGCAGAAACCGATTTTTTGTTTTGATTTTGATGGCACATTGCTAAATGAAAATGAACAAATCCACTCAGAAGATCTGTACTATTTAAAAGAAGAAAAAGATTTTATCCCAGTAGCCGCCACAGGCCGCACACTGGATTCCGTAAAGCGAGTCCTGGCAAAGAACGGTTTGTTCAAAGATCAGAAAATACCGTTTCCTATGATCCTGATGAACGGCAGCGCAGTATTTGGTTTTAACCAGGAAATAGTGAAATATACACCTTTCGAGCCCCTAATACAATCCCAGGTCATGGAACAACTAACCATCGAAACAGAGGTTGCCTTTCTATTGATGGGATTGGAGAAGAATTATCTTTTCTCCCCTACCTCATTTGGCATTTCTGCCTGCAAGCGTTACGACTTTGATTTTGAAGAGATCGGTTTCATTGATTCTGTTGTCATCCCCATCAGCAAGGTAATGTGCTATTCAGAGAACCCGGATGCATTGGCCGCGGTGAAGGATCGATATGCCCACTTTGAAGTGGAAGGCGCATTCTCAATGCCTACCATTTTTGAACTGACCCCACCTGGCATCAACAAAGGGAAAGGCTATCAGCTCCTGATGGATGGCCTGCACCTGGACCCTATCCTGACTGTGGCTGTGGGCGATGGAGGAAATGACCTGCCCTTGCTGGCACAAGTTGAACTCACTTTTGCGCCAGACCATGCTCCTGAAGAAGTCAAAAACCGGGCACAATTTCACATTCACCGCGAAATCCAATGGCATTTTTGCTCCGATCTTAAACCAAGTGGTTCCAATTTTGAACCAAAGGAAACGAATATGAAGACTTCGCACTATGGGTGCTCTATGTTTTTCTACAAGCCAAATCCCAAAAAGAAATCTGCGAATATGATGCCATCCAACGCGTGAAGAAGAGCCCAAAAATACCTTCTCCTTTATCGAAACACTACTTGGTTGTGATGGAAATCATTGCCGCTACATTAGCACGTTTATCAGAATCAAAACCGCTCAAGTTCTCACATGAGCGGTTTATTCCTAAAATCTGGAATTTTTTACGGCTGCCCTGCCAAAGCAGCTCCGATGATCCCTGCCTCGTTGAGCGTCTCGGCAGTAACGAGTTCCGTTGGCACAGTCATATACTCGCTGAACTTCTCGAACTTCTTGCTCGCTCCCCCACCCAGGATGATCAGATCCGGCCAGAACAATTTGTGCAGATAATTCAGATAATCATTTAATCGCTTGCCCCATTTTTTCCAGGACAAATCCTCGCGCTTGCGGGCTGCATCAGAGGCTGCCCATTCAGCATCTTGCCCGTTGAATTCGATATGCCCCAGTTCGGTATTGGGTAATAACACACCGTCGGTGAATAGGGATGATCCCAGACCAGTGCCAATCGTGATCACCAACACCACGCCCTTGCGGTTCTTGCCGGCACCAAAAGCCATCTCTGCCAGGCCGGCCACATCGGCATCATTGAACACCCTCGTTGGGCAGCCCGTCACTTTGCTGATCAACCCGGCCGCATCTGCGTCAACCCATGCCTCATCGACATTGGCTGCCGATTTAGTGATCCCGCCCTGCACTACGGCAGGGAATCCGCAGCCAATGGGGCCTCTCCAGTCAAAATGCCGGGCAATTTCGGCAATCACCTCGGCAACAGCCTCTGGCGTCGACGGCTGCGGCGTGGGAATGCGATAACGTTCGGCAAGCAGCTCCCCGGTTTCTGTATCCACCGGTGCGCCTTTGATCCCTGAACCGCCAATATCAATCCCTAATACTTGCATTACAGCTCCTTATATCTATTGAAAGTTTTCATCTAGTGTATCAACCGTGCCAAGTAATAATTCAACGTTTTTCCACCTAACAATCTCATGGAATTCGAAGGGGATATGCATAATACTGCTCAGGGGTAAGATCTTGCAGGTTAATATATGTATTGGCAAGAAAACGGAAGAATAAAATCGCTGAATATATTGCAAAGCCCATGTCATAAGACATCGGGGTAAAGAACGGAATGAGGAAAAACCAATATACCAGATTATGAACCCAAAGGATGACCAATGCAATTCCGGTTGGTTTCGACTTGTTTTCCGTATATGATGTTTGTTTGGAGAGCCACGCGAACCGCGCGGATGAATGATATTCAAGCACCAGTCAGAACAATGCCCCAAGTATGGAAAGCGTGATCATGCCGGCTTTCGTATCCCCAAAGGGAGTGGCAAGACCATAAAGCACAAACACGAATGTCGGCAGCCCCTGCCCCAACGTGATGATGTAATTCCAGCGGCGAGTGAGGAATTTTTCCTTCTTCATTATTCTCCTTGAGTATCGCTGAACAATTTCCAATTGAGAAATCCACTGACTAGAATAATTATATAATATCACGCCAAGATATCACAGTATGGCAGGCATTATTTTCCCAAATGCTGCCGATTAATCCCTCCCATCGGAAAAAATATCTGTATTCACATATCCCCGGACCATCGTTCTTGTGTCTCACCCCGTTCTCGAGCATCTTATCCCGTATTCAGAAAAAGTGCATACATCCTGATGCTCACCATCTCCATAGCTCGGAATGTATGCCCCAAATCTATTGACAAAAACAACTGCATCAATTATTATAGACCATCAGGTCTAGACCGATTGGTCTAAATAGATTATCTAAGGTTGAGTATGAACAAAAAAAAGAAGGATATCCTCCAGGCAGCTCTAAAAGAATTTTCTCAAAATTCTTTTGACGAGGCCTCAATAAACACGATCATCAAAGTCTCGAATACAAGTAAAGGCACTTTCTATCATTACTTTCAAGACAAGTCTGATCTGTATATACAGTTAATGCAGCAAACCAACGAAACCAAGTGGCGCTTCATTCAGGAAGAAATGGCTGGTCAAGCAGAACCTGCCCCCTCGGCAAACATCTTCGATTTATTCAAACAACAAGCATTGTATGGCATTCAATTTGCGAAGCGATATCCACAATATCATGAGCTTGGCAAACGCTTTTCGAGTGAGCAGGGGAATAATATTTACGAGGTAGTGATCCAGCAATTAGCAATGGATCAAAAAAGAAGATGAAATGTTTGAATCGCTCTTTTCAGAAGCATATCAAAATGGTGAATTTAATATGCATTATTCTCTTGAATTCATCAAGCAGACTGTGCTATTTCTTTTCAACCATTTCGATGAAATCTATTTCGATCCAGAAGAATCCCAAAAAGACAATCTGGATCATTTAAACAATCTCATCGAATTCATCAAGTTTGGGTTTAGCGGGTAAATGCAAAACAGTTGACGAAACGACGCAAGCAGCAATGACAACAAATGAGGAAATCATGGAACAAAAAATATGTATCATCACCGGAGCAAATTCCGGAATCGGTAAAGCCGCGGCAATTCAAATGGCGCGGCAGGGTTACCATACGATCATAGCCTGCCGCAATCCCCAAAAAGGAGAAGCGGCGCTTCTCGAAGTGAAAGAAAGGGCTGAGAGCAGCTCAGTTGAACTGATGATTGTAGATATGTCGCTGCAATCATCAATCCGGGAATTCTCAGAGGCGTTTTTATCCAGATACAGCCACCTTGATGTGCTCATTCTAAACGCAGCTATATTCAATGTCACCCAAAAAGAGAGGATCGACACCAGCGAAGGTATCGAGAGTGTTTGGGCAACAAATCATTTGGGCCAGTTCTTCTCACCGAATTGTTGTGGGGTGCTCTCAAGAACGATTCCCAGGGACGTGTACTTACCATAGCATCCAAAGGACTGATCGCCAAACCATTTCTCAAGGTAGACTTGGAAGATCCTGAATTCAGGTCAAGGCCGTTCAGTGTGGAAAATGCCTATTATCAATCCAAGCTTGCTCAAATCATATTTACATTATGGCTTGCAGAAAAAGGCAGAGAGAGAGAATATCACAGCAAATTGCATTCGCGTACCTGCAGTACGCGTTAATACAGACAAATATCCAGGCTTGCCAGTATTCCTGAAGAGAATATATGAACTAAAAAGTAAATCTGCTCTTGCGCCAGAGGAGATGGCAGAGACCTATGCATATTTGGCAACAGCAGATGAGATAGGGAATAAGACCGGAATATACTTTGATGAAAAGGCCAAATCCGTCAGGTTCCCGAAATTCGCGCTAGAACCAGGCAACATAGATGATGTTATGAAATTGACAGTGAGCTATTTCAATAAATTCCCTCTGTGATATCACACTCTTTCTATAGGATATTTACCAGATGCTGCGTGTCATAAAAAATAAACCCGTCAAAGCCCTCTTTATGCCTGGTCCAGAAATACAATAATTTTCGAGATTTCCCCATCACGCTTGAAAATATGCTGGCTGGTTTCATAATCCAGGCGAGAGTCTGAAACTTCTTTCACAGTGCCATCTGAAAAATGAACTTGCAAGCCCGATATCTCACGGTGTGATAAATGACCGGCGTCTGGCAAAAAGTGAAGGCCAGCGAACCTGCCGGTAATGCGATGCTCTGAGAATGCTATCGAGATCGACATACTCGAAAGGGCTGGTTGAGTGAGAAATTCATCCTTTCCGTAATAAAACGGGGTCAAAATAATCTGCCCATTTTTTATGAACAAGCCCAGCTCAACTTGACGGGTCAAGATCTCCTCTTTCACCTGCCCGGTCATACCTGGTTGCTTGGCACCCTGTCCCTTGGGCGTGTGGGAGTAAGGATCAGTTGGGAAAGCGCCATATTCATCTGGGGGTTTATTGAACCCCAACCCCTTTCGAATATCATAATAACATTCGGCCAGGCCCTGGATAGTTTCTGGTTCTGCTTTTTGCTCAATCGCCAGCAGGTAATTTTCCTGGGCTGCCAGTAGTAGTTTGGAAACCATATGCCAGTAAATGCTGCCCAATCCTTCATAGGCAAAGAATGTCCCCGAACGACCGGTGAAAGAATCATGCTGGAAAATATCTTCAAACAGGGCGAGGATCTTTTCTCCATCAGCCGCAACCAGATCTGCATATGTTTCCTGCTGCGCAAGGTGGTTCAACGCCCGACGGACATCATCGGCGTTGCGGAAGATGCCATTGAAGTGGAAATCCCCGTTCTCATCCTGAATGATCAAACTTTGCTCGTTATTGTTACCAATACCCGTACCAGATCAATCGCCTGGGTTTGGATCATGGGGCAGGCGGTTCTTGAAAATAAAAGGAGAGAGTTCCCGGTCAGGATAGAGGATGTAGCTATGCTGGTCGGCGCGGTATAGGGCACTCTCTCGCAAGTGCCGGAGCAAGATCAGCCCCTCCTGTGGCGAGAGCAACCCAGAAGACAGGATTGAAACCTGACCTTCCAACATTTCATCAAGATAGCCGATCTCTGCTGTGTTCTCCCCCAACTTCAGAATATTGTAGGCATGGAACAAACCATCCGCACGTTGATTTGCTTGCAGGGAGTGCTCGATATACTGGCAGGTCAACTTCAGGAAGGATATTAGCTTACTAACTGATATAGACTCGAACTCTCCGCAGAAGCCCTGCTGATAGATCTTCCAACGGTAATCGGTTCCGGCCTGACCTAACATATCCATAACATTACGCCGTTCCTGGTTGGAGAACGAAGAACTCAATTTCGAGGAAAATTGGGATAATACAGGAAGGATGGTATCGAAAAGGGTTTTGACTTCCCGGCTAACTTCCAGATTTGTATCCTCAATCCCTTCCAGCAAAGATAGCCAAAAGACAACATAGCGGCGCAGGTAGCCCAAGGTAACCACTGACAAACCTTTTCCAACCAGCGCATTGTTGGCATCGTTCCATTCAGGCCGCTGGGTGTTCATCCATATACCGCCCTCAGGGACGAAATTGACCAGCTTGGCCAAAAGAAAGACCAATAATTTTTCAGTTCAAGGTCACATGGAAGATGTCTCCATCAGGGCCCTGAATCAGCTTTCCATCACTACCGAAAGAGGCAACCTCCTTTTCTATCTGGTGGTGGTCGTCAATATCAAAGTCAATAGTCTCGTAAGGGTCGTCCACCAGAGAGGAATACTCTCTTCAGACGATAAGGCACATTGACATAGCAGAATATCCGTTTGGTAAGCAGTTCGCTCAATTTTCCTGGATGGTAACTGGAGGAAATTTCTAACAACTTCTCGAGATAGATAATCTGGTGATCAGACCAGTATCCAATGTTGGCCCAGGGATTATCCGGCTCAGGCACTTCCCATTCAACGCCTTCACGCGTAACCCGATAGGGATTATATCCATCAGGCGTTCCGGCATTGACGAATGTAGTGATCATGCTCTCTACATATTCTGGGTACGAACAGGCCAGCGCTTCCCAGTTCTGAAAAATATCACGCCAATTGCCCTGGTAATCCAGCCGTTGGCTGCCATCCGGATTTTTTAGATTGATCGAGAATATGTTCCACGGGCGGCTGGGGTCGCCATGGCGGCGGCTGAAAGTCAGTGGGAGGTATTCAAAGCACAGCCGGACAAAATTGGGGTCTTTACTTCTGCTTGCATGTGCGATTAGATCCTCAAGGTTAATTTTTTCTGGCAATTGATCCAGGAAAGCTTTTTGTTCTTCCAAAACTGAGCGGTTTCGGGTGTGCAAGAAGTCAATCAAATCTGTTTTTTCGACCTGGTAGTTATTGGCAAAGATACCACCCCGCATGGTGTTGAAGAGCACGTTCGCATAATGATGTGCGCTGCTGAGCTGATCGGCTGAGATTTGCAGACCATCAGCGGAGGCGATGATCGCGTTCAAGTCCTTGCTTCCCAGGGAAATATCTGTGTCGAGCGCAGCTTTGATCTCAATTGCCGGGCGCTTGAGCATGTTGACTCGCTGCGGCGATGTCGGCGCTATCTTGCTCAACATCCAGTACGAGACGCCAATCTGTGTGTGCATCTCCGTCAAGGGTGATTGACTTATTCAGCAGATAGGCTCCGCGGAAGCCACGAATATCCACCTCGTTGGTGATCTCAGCGCCGTTCCGAAAATCATTTACTTGCTGTGTAGAAAGCAAATGAGCAGGTTGATCAAGCCCAACCTGCCAGACAGTGGTTGCCTTTAGAGATTCGCTTGGCTCAGCCAGATCGGTGATGGTTGAACTCAAGCTGAAAATCCCCAGGCCGCTCTCAGGGTCCAGTTCACTGCGTTTATAGGCATTCAGTAAATTGCTCAACCTGGATTGCAGGCGGGTTGTCACACCAAAAGGTAAAATGTTCTGAACTCCAGACAACAGTCTGATATGGGCCGGGTGACTGATTGGTTGTGCAGCCACATGGTCAGGACAAAACCAAAACGGTCACTTGTCTGCCAGGTCTGGCGAAAGGTCAATCCCAGGTCAGCATTGCTTTCCTCGAAAATGAGTTTATTTCCGCTGATATTTTTGTATATTTTGCGCTCAAGATCGAAAATCCCGGTATATCGATCAGAAAGCGGCTCCCAGAGTGAAGTGGATCCATCCCTCGTAACCAGGAAAATTGAAAGCGGGCCAGTGTTTTGGTAATTTTCACTGATCTTATCATCGGTTTCATATGGGAAAATAGCAGATTCGGCGTTTTTCCGTCCTGCGGTTAGACCCCCGGTGCTTGAAATAAACATCCAATGATCTGAATTGCTCACCACACTCATGAAGAAAGGGGGCATCTGGTCATAGTTCTCGATGCAATAGAATTGCTCCCCCAAAACAGTCACATAGCTGCCGTTCACTTTTATATGCGCCTGTTGGGAATAGTTGTTGATTAAGGTTGATGGATGATGGCATAGTTTCACCTTCCAATTTTGATAGATTTATTGGGATAAGTGATTCTATCATGGTTCAATGCCGTAATTCCTTCCCTGATTGCCAGATAACTGACAATTATTCCATCGAAATTTTTCATCCATTTCGATAAAATCGTGTAATATTCTATTATGGACTGAAACAATACCCTCTGGAAATCAGGAATGTCAGATACGCTCCTCCCCGCCAAACTATGTAAGCCCCTAACACGACCAACCCTGGTCCCCCGATCCCGTCTCTTTTAACCGGTTAGACAATGGCCTGCACGAACCCCTGACCCTCATCTCTGCGCCTGCCGGTTTTGGAAAAACCACCTGGTTGCAGACTGGATTAGACAATACCGGGGCCCGATCAACGAAACACCCGGAAAACCCTTAGGCTGCCTGGCTCTCCCTCGATGAAGGGGACAATGATCTCAAGCTGTTCTTGACCTATTTTTTCTCAGCAATACCCAAGGATTGGCAGATTCAAGTCTTATCCTGGAAGACAATCTCCTGGAAATGTTGCATACGCCAAATCTGTCTCCCATCGAAACCATCCTTACCCCTTTGATCAGCAGCCTGTACACAGCAGAGCAAAAGATCATTTTCGTACTCGACGATTACCAAGTTGATAGAAACTCTGCTAATCCGCCAGGCGCCATGAATTTTTGGCTTGAAAATGTGCCGCCCCCGATCCACACCGTTGTGATCACGCGCGAAGACCCTCCATTTCCCCTGGCCCGTCTGCGTGCCCAAACCAATTGACAGAACTGCGTGTTGCCGATCTGCGTTTTGCCAAAATCCGAAACAACCCAATTTTTTAACAACATCATGGGACTTCACCTGGATGAGCAATCCGTAAGTCAGCTTGAGGAACGAACGGAAGGATGGGTCGCCGGTCTGCAAATGGCGGCCCTCTCCATCCGCGATCGCAAGGATGTTCGCGGATTCATCAAGAACTTTTCAGGCACCAACCGGTACATCCTCGATTACCTGCTGGAAGAAGTCCTCGCCAACCAGTCACCCGAGATCCAGCGGTTTCTTTTACAAACCTCCATCCTGAAACAACTCTCCGCGCCACTCTGTAATGCGCTCCTGTCTGAGAACAATAACTCGGCATCAATCTTGGCTCGCCTGGAGCAGGCCAATCTCTTTCTGCTGGCTCTGGATGACAAACGCATCTGGTACCGCTATCATCATCTCTTTGCCGATTTGCTGCGCGCACGATTGCAACAAACCCATTCGAAAGATGACTTGGCAGCCCTGCACTCCCGTGTTGCCGTGTGGCATCAACAAAACGGTATGCCCTTTGCAGCCATCTACCACGCTTCCCTGATCCCGGACGATCAATGGGTTGAGGAATTGATTGACCAGAATTACATGGAAATATTCCAGCGGGGAACTCATCCGCAATCCGTTACTGGACTGGTGAATTAGGTCAGGAATTGATCTTCAAACGGCCAAAACTCGCCATCCATGAAGCTAACAGCCGCGCCTGGTTTGGGCAATTGCATGAAGCTGATCAATTACTCAACGAGGCAGAAAAACGTCTGAATGCACAACCTGCGTCGCCAGAAATCCAGGCAATGTTTGGATATCTGGCCTATGTAAGAAGCCGTATCACCGCGATGCAAGGGGAATTCGAGCAGGCAATCCATCTCTGTCTGGAAGCAAGGGAAAAAACGCCAACGAGCAATCAAGGCCTCCTGGGTGGCATTGGCGTCATGCTCGGATATGGATATTTCCTGAATGGAGATTTTGATAACGCAGTTCAGACCCTGCAGGAAACGATCCGTATCGGAAAAAATACCGGAGCGATGAATACCACCATCGGGGCATACTGCGTACTGGCAAGGTTATATGCCATCCAGGGAGAGCTGCAAAAATCACACGCCCTCTACCGTGAAGCACAGGACTGGATCCAACGCTCCAACGGTCAGAATCGCGGAGCGATGAGCATTGTAAATGTGGGGTTTGCGGAGATTCTTTATGAATGGAACCAGTTGGAAGCCGCCCAAATCCATATTGAGCAAGGGCTGAAATCGATCCCTTTCTGGAGCAAAGCAGACGACATCTCGATGGCGCATATCATCTATGCGCAAATTCAACAAGCACAGGGAAACAGTCCAGCCGCCAAAAAGAACATTGAGAAAGCTGCACAGATCATTCAATCCAGTGGCGTTTTTCCCGAAGCGCACAATATCGTAAATTGCGCCGGGATAATGCTGAAAATAAATCGGGAAGACCATTATGCCGTCAGCCGTTGGGCCAGTTCTTTTGATGGTTCAGCATCAAAAAACAGGATCTGCTTTGAAAATGAATTACCCCTGCATAGCCCTGGCGCGGGTCGAGAATTCGCCGATGGAGAATTTGAAGAAATCATGGGGATCTTATCAAACTGCAAACCTCTGCGCAGGAAGGCGGCAGACAGGGAAGACAATTCAAATCCTCCTTTTGCAAGCAGTGCTCATGCACAAGAAGGCAGATCTGGCGCAGGCGCTGTCCTTTTCGGGAAATGCCCTCGCCCTGGCTGAACCCGAAGGATATGTGAGAATTTTACTTGATGAAGGTCAGCCCATGAAGGAGCTGCTTACCCGGTGGCAATCCACTACCGAAAACAACCATTTCAAAGCATACGCCGGTCATCTGGTTGCCCAATTTCTATCTGATCAATCTTAGTTTCAGAACAAACTTTGTCTATGGATGCCTTGATCGAACCATAAACCCTTCGCGAGATCGAGGTGCTCAACCTCATCGCTATGGGAAAAACCAACAAGGAAATCTCTCAAGAATTATTTATTTCTCCCGGGACAGTTAAGGCCCACACATCCAACATTTACCGCAAACTGGATGTTGCCAACCGCACCGAGGCCGTGGCACGCGCCCGGGAGCTTGATATCCTTTCGTAATCCACAGCTATAAACCCCAAAATAAACCCTGAATACCCCATTTGTCAGATGCGGGTTTTCCTGTTGCGCCGTAAACTAGAGATGAAATTGGAAAAGGAGGGCGGTATGCCAGAATATTATGAGATCAAGTTGAAGGAACTTCGATCCACCGTGGTCTGCTGGTTTGCAGGTCTAGAGCTGACCCAGCTGGATGAAAATGAAACTCTGATTTCTGGACAACTCGCTGACCAGGCAGCACTGCACGGTGTTTTCGGCGCATCCGCGATCTCAACCTGACCCTCGTTTCAGTGATCAGCAAGCCGCCCTAAATTGATGACAACGGAAAGGAAAATCTAATGAAAACAATTAAATCGATTTTCAACGCCGCTGCATTACTCTATTAGCCCTGACATTCATTATCACCTGGGGCAGCATCTTCCTCATTGTCGGTTCTGTTCGCTTCCCGTTCACAGCCGAGCAAATCCAATCTGCAGGCCCGCTGGTGTATGTGGCATGTTAGTGGGTCCCAGCGCAGCTGGACTGATCATGATCAGGCTGGTTGATGGCCGGGCTGGCTACCGGTCGCTTCTCTCCCGAATGGGTAAGTGGCGGGTAAACATCCGCTGGTATGCGATCGCCCTGCTGATCGTCCCCTTTTTAGTGGTCGCAATCCTGTATCTACTGTCACTGGCCTCACCGGAATACTTGCCAGCAATTTTCACCGCGGACAACAAGGTTTCATTGCTGGTGACAGGGACCATTATGGGTCTGGCAGTGGGCTTCTTCGAGGAATTGGGCTGGACTGGTTTTGTATTACCCCGCCTGCGGCAGCGCTATAGCCTTCTGGCTTCCGGTCTCCTCATGGGATTGTTATGGGGTGCATGGCATTACCCGCCCTTCTCACCCAGCGGTAGTGATGCCGGATAGCTCTCACCGGCAGTTTACCTGCCCGTGCTGCTCTTCTCATTCCTGCCAGCCTACCGTGTGCTGATGGTTTGGGTGTACAACAAACCCAAAGCCTGTTGGTGACCGTGCTGATGCATGCCCCGCTCGCCGCCTCCAGTTGATCCTGATCCCCCCCACGCTTTCCGGCAAAAAACTGGCAATTTATGATCTGATCTTTCCTTCTGTGCTATGGATCATTGCCACTGCAATCCTCATCAAAAAACGCGAAGCAACCTTGCTGCCCCAGGCATCCAACGGGTAAAAAAAACGAAGAAACTGGAGCAAAAAACCGCACAGGTTTGACCTGTGCGGTTTTTTTCTAATCATGAATACAAAAATCAAACTGCCCCATTTCAACTCAAGTCTTCTTCCCCCATCAATCTTCCACACCGTGCTGGCCTCCACAAAAGCCGGGGCAAACAAGTTTACATCCGTCGTCGTCATCATCGTCTGTTCGCTGTCAGCCAGATAGTCCAGCAAATCCTGCCGTCGTTTGGCATCCAGCTCCGCGAGGATCTCATCCAGCAGCAGCACGGGCCAGGTGCCCGTTTTCTCCCGCATCCAGGCCACTTCAGCCAGTTTCAGTGACAGCAAAGCCGTGCGCACCTGACCGCGCGAGCCATAACTGCCCAGGTCAATGCCATTTGCCAAAAATCGCAGCTCATCGCGATGCGGGCCGATCGTTGTGACCCCGCGGGCGATTTCCTCCCCACGCAGTTCAGCTCAGCTTCTCCATGAAACCATTTTGCACATCGTCCTTGCTGTACGCGCTGCGATCAGCGGGCGTAGTGAAGGGCAATGCAAACTGGTCCTCCGGTGCGGGCAGAGGGTCATAAGCCGGCTGGTAAACAAAACGCAGCACTTCCTGTTCACCGGTCAAATGGTAATGAATTTTCGCAGCAACCGCTTCCATCTCGGCAATCGCATCAATTCGCGATCTTGATCAACATCGCCCCGGACCGCGCCAGCAATTCATCCCAATACATGAGTTGATCGCGATCCCCGCCGCGCTCTGCCAACAATTTCAGCAAGGCGTTGCGCTGGGTGATGGTGTGGCTGTATTTGCTCAACGCCAGGGCATACCCGGGCACGACCTGCGTCAGGGCCATATTCATATAGCGCCGCCGCTGGTCCGGTCCATCTTCCAGAATGCGCGTCATCTGGGGCAGATAAATGACCGCGTTGAATTCCCCAATCGCCTTCTGACCCGTGCGGCGCACCCCGTCCACCAGGATCTCCTTGCGCAGCCGCCTGCCGCCCTTCCCGTTAGAATCCAGGATCAGACGAATTTCCAGCTTATGCTGACGGCCATCCCTTTCATAGTCTGCCACCAGCCGTGTCACTGCCGGCTGCTCATGCAGAGCCATAAAATGGATCAACTGCCTGTCGTTTTGTGCATGGAACGACGTGAACGTCGCCAGAAAATAGACCGCCTCCAGAAGACTGGTCTTCCCCTGCGCATTATCCCCTACCAACATCAAAATCCGCCGGGGCACATCCATGTCCAGGCGGGTAAAAGCACGAAAATTCGTTAACGAAAGATGGGTAAGAAACATTACCCTGAAATGACCTCTTCGTCTGGTGCCGGCTGCCACACGCGGGTGGCGCGGTCGGTGAACAAGACCCCATTAAGATGATCGATCTCATGCTGGAAAATGCGGGCCAGCCAGCCCTGGGCTTTAACCTTGATTGACTTTCCTTTGGCATTCTTGCCCTTCACCACCACAGCCAGCGGGCGTTCCACCTCGCCGACCATGCCGGGGATGGACAGACAGCCTTCAATGCCCGTCTCCACTTCTTCCGAAATCGCTACGATTTCAGGGTTGACCATCGCATACAGCTTTTCCGGTTTCTCTGGATCATTTTCGTCACCAAACTCAACCACGATCACCTTGCGGGAAATGCCGACCTGCGTTGCAGCCAGACCAACCCCTGGCTCGTCCCGCATGGTATCCACCATATCATCAATCAGTTGCTGCAGGGATTCGTCAAACTCTTCTACCGGCTGGGTTTCTTTCCGCAGCACAGGATCGGGGATTTTTTTTACGTCAAGTATTGCCATATTCGTCCTTCTTTCACATTAAAATAAACCAGTATTTTCCCCTATTTTACCCCTGATTTTCCACTTCGGAAGACAAATCCTGATCTTCATCTTCTTCCATGGCTTTTCCTTCCCCCCGTTCCTGCTGCATAATGTGATGGTATGCCTCAATCCAATCCGCCAGACGTGCCTGGTCATCCTGGATCTCTGCCTGCCGGCGGCTATAATCCCGTTTGGCAAGGCGCTTGAATACCTCTTGCTGCACTTCAGAAGGATTGAAGACATAATCAAAAGTCAGTTCAGCTTCACCTACCCGGATAGTCACAGTGCCATAATTCAGGATCAAACCCAAAACCCCCAAACGGGCATACTCAATACTCTGCACATTGCGAACCGGCGCCGCACGCTTTTCTTCCCGCCCAAGGGGACGTTTGTTAACATCGATCAGATTTTCATCGGAAACGATATAAGCGTCATTGCGCCAGTCCATATACTCATACAGCCACCACAGACCCAGGCAAAAGCTGGCTACAAATCCAAACGTGAGCATGGTAATCGGATTGATCCCCCCAAGTTTTCCTAATCAACGCCAGGATCACCAAAACCAGGATGAAAAGGATGAATGCAGATGGCATCCATGCACGCTGCACCAGCCGTACCCAATGTGTCCGATAAATGATCGTACCGCCTTCCTCGCGGCGGAGCTTGAAAATATTCGCAAAGAAGGTTTGCAGCCTGCCCGGCTGGATGATGCTCTTGATTGGCAATTCTTCTTCCACCGGCGCCTCATCCGGTTCCATACCCAATCTTTCACGGATGATCGCCTCAACCTGGGTGATCTTCTCGGCACGCACATAACCCGCTTTCGCACGAAACCATTCGCCTTCCAGCAAAGCCATCACCAGCTCCGGCTGCGGAATATCCGGCAGAATGATCGTGCCGGTATAGGTGCGCACCACCACATCGCCAAAACCAAAAATACGCCCAAGCTGCGAGGTGTCTGTGCTGACCGATAGAATAGCGTCCAGGGGCGCTTCCTGCCGGCTGTCATAGATCATGATCACTTTTTCCTGATACACCAGGCGCCGGTCCGTAATGATCGAGTAATCATTCCCCCATTCCAGATAATTGATAATTGCCCACCCGGTGTATACGATTGCGGCCAGTCCTGTCAGCAGGAACGGCAAATTGCCGCCCATCCCGGTTGCAAACATTGCCAGGATCACCAGCAGCACCACCACACCGGACAGGATCATCGGCACAAATCTCAGCAGCAAAAATGCGGGATGACGCCGCGCCAGATAATAGACCGCCTCGTCAGCATCCCGCCATTCGAGGGGCACGCGCAGCATGGCGTGATAGCTGTCATAGAGGATATCCAATCCCCCTTCCAGCACAATAAACTCTTCTTCCAACTCATCCAGGTCGGTCTTGCTTATTTTCAACAACACCACGCCGGTGATTGACTTGCCCGAAGTAGAATAGAAGCCATCTTCATCGAGCATATCAAAACCGAGAATATCCCCCGTCTTCAGGATCGCAAACAGCTCATCTCGCTCTTCATCATCGTTATAACGCGTCAGGCTGACCCTGCCCCGCAGGATAATGAACAGAAAATCAGCTTCCTCTTCTTCCTTAAAGATGAACAGGTTCTTTTCCAGCGAAACAGGCTGGAGGCGTTCTGCCACCAGCGCGAGCTGCTCATCTTTCAGCAAACGAAAAGGAAAAATGGATTTTAATACTTCGTTGATCTGCTCTTGTTCAGAAGGCATAAGTTAAGTATATCCCAAACGAATTGTCTCTGCATGGTATCCGTGCCATAATTCATTGCAAGAAATATGCTAACCCGGCAGCCTCTCGGCGGTGGCTATGCGCATAGCCTGCCGGATACCGAGAGAACAAAAAAGCGGCAGGCTCTCGCCTGCCGCGCAACATCAACATGCAATGTTTCAGTTATTCAACCAAACTTCTTCATTCACATCGGCTTTGCTGAAAACCAATTGGTCTTCATCCTCATTCAATTCAACAACCACTTTGTCACCGTTGCGAAAACTTACCGGAAAGGATGTCCATCGACAGCGGGCTTTCCAGGAATTTCTGCAATGCCCTGCGCAGAGGGCGCGCGCCAAAGTCTGAGTCATACCCCACTCGGGCCAGCCACTTCTGCGCCGGCTCACTCAAGGCAACTTCCAAACCATGCTCATGCAGCCGGTCTCGCACCTCGCCCATTTGCAGGGCAACAATCTCGTCCATCTGCTCCAGGCTCAGCGGCGAGAAAATGATCGTCTCATCCACGCGGTTCAGGAATTCTGGCCGGAAGGTATCTTTAAGCGCCTTCTCGATCTTTTTGTTTGCTTCGCGGTCTTCCGGGCTGGCCTCGCCAGATTGCAGGAAGCCCAACGTGCCGCCTTTGCGCACAAACTCGGTACCCAGGTTGCTGGTCATGATCAAAACCGTATTACGGAAATCGACCACCCGTCCCTGTCCATCCGTCAGGCGGCCATCATCCAGGATTTGCAGCAGCGAATTCCACACTTCGGGGTGCGCTTTTTCGATTTCATCAAACAGGATCACCCGATACGGGCGACGGCGCACAGCTTCCGTAAGCTGACCGCCCTCTTCATAGCCAACATATCCGGGAGGGGCGCCAAACATCCGCGACACCGCATGCTGCTCGCGATACTCGCTCATATCCAGACGCACCAGGGCATCCTGGTCACCAAACATGAACTCAGCCAGGGACTTTGCCAATTCGGTCTTGCCCACACCGGACGGTCCGATAAAGATAAAGGAACCAATCGGGCGGCTGGGGTCTTTCAAGCCGGAGCGTGAGCGCCGGATAGCGTCCGCAATCGCGTGAATGGCTTCTTCCTGCCCAATGATGCTCTCATGCAGTTTATCTTCCATCTTCAGCAAGCGTTCGGCTTCGGTTTCCATCATCTGGGTAACCGGAATGCCCGTCCACTGGGCCACCACCTGGGCAATATCATCCACTTCAACCACTTCATCCAGTTTGTGCTCATCTTCCCATTCGTCACGCTTCTGGTGGAATTCTTCTTCCATTTTGGTGCGTTCGGTCTTCATCAACGCAGCGCGTTCATAATCCCGTTCCACGCCGGCCTGTTCCTCTTCAGCCAGATACCGCTCAATTTCCGTCTTCATCTGCTTCAGGTCAGGCGGCAAGGAATATAATGCAACACGCAGTTTTGCGGCCGCTTCGTCCATCAGGTCAATCGCTTTGTCAGGCAGCCGCCGGTCAGTCACATACTGTGCCGAAAGCCGCGCAGCAGAAACCAGCGCCTCATCCGCAAAATGCACTTTATGATGGGCTTCATAGCGGTCGCGCAGCCCTTTCAACATCTCAATGGTATCTTCTACCGTTGGCTCTTCCACATACACAGGGGCAAAACGCCGCTCCAGTGCCGCGTCTTTTTCAATATGCTTATGATACTCATCCAGCGTGGTTGCCCCCACACATTGCAGCTCACCGCGCGCCAATGCAGGCTTAAGCATATTGGATGCATCCAGCGCGCCTTGTGCCGCCCCGGCTCCAACCACAGTATGCAGTTCATCAATGAAAAGAATGATCTCCCCGTCTGATTTTTCCACTTCTTCCAGCGCCGCTTTCAACCGCTCTTCAAATTCACCGCGGAAACGCGAACCAGCGATCATCGCACCCAGGTCAAGAGAAATCACCCTGCGTCCCATCAGAATCTCGGGGACATCATTGTTGGCGATCTTCTGCGCCAGGCCTTCCAGAATGGCCGTCTTGCCCACCCCGGCTTCACCAATCAATACCGGGTTGTTTTTCTTGCGCCGTGAAAGCACCTGGATCACCCGCAGGATCTCTCCATCGCGCCCGATCACCGGGTCCAGTTTACCTTCTCTGGCTTGCTGGGTCAGGTCGCGGGAGTATTTCGATAATGTTTTGTAGCGTTTCTCTGCCTGCGGGTCTGTCACGCGCTGGCCGCCGCGCAAGTCCTGAATGGCATCAAACACACGGTCACGGGTCAGCCCGGCGCCTTCCAGCAATCGTGCCGAAGGTGTATTGCGTTCTGCCAGGATCGCCAGGAACATATGCTCCGTTGAAATATATTCATCATTGAGCTTGCTGGCTTCCTGATTGGCAATATCCATCACCCGCTTCACCCGCGGCGTGATGAAAATCTGCCCGGCCCCACCACCAAAGATACTGGCCTTCGGGCTGGTCTTCAGAATATAATCCAGCCGCTCTGCCAGCATTTCAGCATTCACATTGAGCATTTCCAGAATCTGGGGGACTGCTCCCTGTGGCTGCTCGATCAATGCCAGCAAAAAATGCTCGGTATCAATCTGGTTATGTCCATATCGTTGGATGATCTCGGCAGCTCTCTGGGCTGCCTCCTGAGCACGCTCAGTAAATCGGTCAAAGCGCATCATAAGGTTTGTCCTGTTCTCATTTCAGTTGGCACTGAAAAAATATATCTATACAAATTTTCCATTCTACAAAGAAATTATAGCATCCGCTCGGCAAAAAACTTCCCATTCCATATTAGAAACATATCAGAGTCCGCCTTTATGAAACAAGCAATTTTCATGCCATAAAATCAACACCCCACTTTTTCGTGGGGTGTCTGCTTCGCTAAATATAAGGTAGAACTTCCTGTACCACATCCGCCTCGGTGTGAATTTCCCGTATCCCTTTCACCAGAAGCCATCGCTCGACAAGCTCCGCGCTTTCACCTGGGGCAATTGGCAGCATCGTCCCCAATGTCTCCAATTCCAAAACATCATCATTCGTGAAAGCCTCGACGTTCACCCCCAGATCAGAATATGGTTTCTGTTCCATGGGAGAAATGAATTTAATAAACAAATGTCCCGCCCGGGCATATGCCATCCAACCATCGTCATTGGAAAAACCCAGCTTCTGGAAAGCAGGCATATCCGGATCTTGCCGCAACAACACATACTGTTTTCCCCATAACCAGCGCGGATCACTCATATCCGTATACGACCATAAAGTCAAACGGCTGATAGGCAGCAAATTCATATCCGAATGATCATGCCGCGGAGGCAGCGGGAATATCCCCATCCCCCCTTGTGCCATTTGCGACAAGCTCCATAACGCGAGAGTCACCGGCCACAAACCACGGTTATACATGCGTTGGACAACCGTTACTTCATTTTTGTCACTGGCCAGCGAAATATCAATCTCTTTCTGGATCCCCGTCGCCGCTTCCACAGCCTGTGTCAAACGGACACCACCTCCAGGCAACTCAGCCACCGTCAGGGGCTCATTATCGGGAATATAGGTGCGAGCTGCATTCTCAGGAGAATGCCATAAACGGTGACCGCCATAAACTCGATGAAAGCTGTCCCCTGTTTTGCCCAGATCATCCGGAACTTCTACAAATTCATTTTCTTCGCCAATGAAACCAAAGCGGATAATCCGCGGCCCAATTTCAGTCGGGGCAATCAGTTCCACTTCATCATTCGATAACCGCACGCAATTCTGCCAACCCTGATAGGATACTTTTTCCATGATTGATTCGCCTCACAAAATAGGAATATAAAAATTACTTACTACCAGACTTCTATTGTATTATAGACTGGAAATCATCTTGAAAGCATCAAACAGACAATAATCAACACTGGCTGAAATAACTTCAATGGAAAACTACCCGGCTTCGGCAATCACCTGCCTGGCGGTGATCGTATCCGTTACCAAATGGGTGATATATCCCCCGCGTAATGCCCCCAATATCGGTTTGACTTTTGCCGTCCCACCGGAAACTCCCAGTCTCACAGGTATATTCATCAAATCGTCAACGCCAATTGTCACCGAGCGTTTTGAAAAATCTTTGGCAACAATTTCCCCATTCACATCAAAGTGCAGCCCACAAATTCCACCAACCGCTCCGGTTTCAATCAACTCATCCAATTCTGATTTTGACATATCACCAGCCAGATAAAAACTGGCAAACTCTGGATAGGGGCTGCCCACACCCAGCAACGCCACATCACACTGACGGGCCCTATGCAGAGTTTCGCTGATGCTTTTGTTTTCCATCAATGCCCGCACTGTCTCCAGACTATTGAGAAAGAATGGAGCGTTCATAAAATACCCTTCGCCGCCCAGAAATTTCGCCGAACGACGTACCATTTCATACCCATTATACGCTCTGGTTCTTGACCCCAATGCGCCTACCAACTGTACAATATTGACGCCATAATCTCTCATTTCTTCAATGCATTGCAAGGCATCAATTGTTGCACTCACACTGGTTCCCCAAACAACCCCCATCAACAATCCTGGTTTCAATAATTCAGATAGTGATTGTGCTGCCAGGGCACCCAGGCGATTGAGAAACCGGGGATCGTGATGAGAAAGCTGTAAGAGCACACATGCACCATTCAGATTAAATTTTTCCTTCAGCGCATTTTCCATTTCCCCATCACGCGAGACTGGACGATGTACATTGATTTCGACCAGACCTTTTGAGCGCGCTTCGGTCAGCATGCGTGAAACCATTGAGCGAGTTACCCCCACAACGCGCGCAACTTCAGTTTGGTTCATCCCTTCCAGGTAATATAGCTCACCCACAAAGGCAAGCAGGTCTTCTCTTTTTCCAGATAACTTTATGTTTTCCATAATCCTCTACATGTTGAAATATGCCTTGAAGATTTTACTGTATCTTGCGGCATTGTTCAACTACACCAGGAAGAACATCCAATAACCTGTTAACATCATCTCGCGTTGTCGGATATCCAAAGGAAACCCGAATGGTTGCATCCGCCAAAGCAGGAGTTAGTCCCATTGCTTTCAAAACATGAGAAGGCAAGGTCTCTCTGGCATTACATGCCGAACCCATAGAAACCGCCAGCCCGTTCTTGTTCAATAGGAAGAGCATCATCTCGCCATCTGCCCCGGGAAATGTCAATGAAACCACATGCGGACTGGTTTGATCCATGGCCCCATTTACCTGAAAAACTGACATCTGACTGCGAATGCCCTCTAATAAATACGCCTTCAATGCAGACAGACGCTCAAATTCACTTTCCATTTTCAAAATTGTCGCCGCTGCTGCTGCGCCCAGGCCAACAATACCCGGCACGTTTTCCGTTCCTGCCCGGCGCGTTTTCTCCTGAGGACCGCCCCAAAACACCGGCTGGATCATCGTTCCCTTCCGAATGTACAGGGCACCGCTTCCTTTTGGCCCATAAATCTTGTGAGCTGAAAGAGACAGCAAATCCACACCAAGATCATCAACTGAAACTGGCAGCAAGCCCAACGCCTGAACGGCATCAGTGTGAAAAAGGATGCCGTGTTTCTTCGCAATTGCGCCGATTTCCTTGACAGGCTGAATAGTGCCTACCTCATTGTTCACCATCATCAGGGAAATCAATTTGGTGTCATCCTGAATTGCGCCAGCAACATCTGCCGGGTCTATTACGCCATCCTGACTCACTGGCAAATAAGTGACCCGCCAACCGTTTTTCTCTAAATATTTCGCCGTATGCAGCACAGCATGATGTTCTATACTGCTGGTGATGATATGCCCTTTTTCATGCTCAAATGCAGCAGCCACACCAAGAAGCGCATAGTTGTCCGCTTCGGTTGCCCCGCTGGTAAAAACAATTTCCGTTGTGTCAGCGTCAATTCTTTGCGCAACCTGCGTTCTGGCCTTATCAACAGAAGCCTTCGCTTCCCGCCCAAAAGAATGTAAGCTGGATGGATTACCAAACCCGTTCTCAAGGGCTGGCATCATTGCGCCGATTACCTCCGCCGATAGTGGCGTTGTAGCGCAATAATCCAGGTAAACTGGCTGATAACCCTTTGCCTCCATTAAACACACATCTCTACTTCATAACGGATTTTGATGGTTGCGAGAATTTTCTCCCATGTTTCAGGATCATCCAGATCTGCCAGCAGCGGTTTGATATATAGTATCGGACATTCGCCTTCATCTTCTGAGAAAGCAGGCAGAAGCTGCAAGATCAAATCCACAGCTGGTGGCATGCTCATCGTCTCCCAGATGCTCTGTGTTGACACCTTGCAGTCATACCCGGAGTGAGCCAGCACTTCCTGAATGTGATCCGCGACCACAATCATCTTATGCCCACAGTTTCCACCGATCACGCGCACATGAAATCGTTTCATAGAATTAGTATACCTTTTCAAACCATTATTAAACAACGAATGATAGCCAGAAAAAATGATGCGTAATTCCCTGCCGCACGTCTGCGGCAGGGAATTTAGAGGATAGAACCTGGATTAGACAGAAAATCCAAATAACCTGAGAATGTTGAGGATGACAAATCCGAGCGGATCACCACCCATATCAAAGCTGCCCATCATTGCGCCGCCTTCAATTTCAGCAGCGAATTGTCCCATCTTGGCATATGCGGCCGTCTGAATAGGAGCAACCATACTGGCGAAATACAGCACCGGGATCATGTACACAGCCATGATGATAACGGTCTTGACCACATTGCCCTTGGTGTAAGGAACCACAGATCCGACCCAGAAGGGGATCACTGCCAGGCTGGCGATTGGCAACAATTTGTTGCCAGGCAGGATTGCTGCCAGTAAAACAGCCAGGGGGAAGAGGATCACAGTGGAAGCCATCACGGAGGGATGTCCCAGGGTAACTGCGCAGTCAACGGCAACATAAATCTCGCGATCCTTGAAGCGTTCGCGCATGAACTGGACGATCGACTGGGTGATCGGGATCAAACCTTCGGAAATGAGGGAAACCATGCGGGGCAGCACTACCATCATCGTCGCAACCTGCATGCCCAGACCCAAAATGCCCTGAACATTGTAGCCGGCAGCAATACCGATCAGAATACCCAGCACTACACCTAAAACAGCCGGTTCACCCATCAGGCCAAATTTCTTGCGAATACCTTCGGGAGAAGCATCCCAGTCTTTGATACCAGGGATCTTGTCCAGGACTTTGACAAAATATTTACCAAAGAGACCTGCCTGAGCTGTCGTGCCGCAGGGAACGCTGATACCAGGCATCTCGTGGAATTCCTGAATATCTTTTGCCATATGGTCAGCAATCAAACCACCGATGATCAAATACACAACACCGGCAACGACGCCCCACACTACACTCCCGGTCAATGCCCAGGCAAACCCGGCCAAAGCTGAACCGTGCCAGTAGCTCCAGATATCGACCCACAGGGTTTTGGTCAGGCGCAAAGCGATCATGATCCCGTTGAGGAGCAATGTAACCAGCAAAACACCTGCCACACCCGGCCAACCCCAGGCGATGCCAGCATCTGCCCAGTTGACATCAACCAATGTCAGGGACAATCCCATATTCGTTGCCATAGCCGAAACTGCCGGCTGAAGAGCTTCGATGATCAAGTTCACAACCAGGAATAAGCCTGCCAGACCAATACCAGTTGTGATTGCACCACGGATTGTTTTCTTGATATCAACCCGGAATGACAGACCCAGGATGATGAGAACAATCGGTACAATAACAGTGGAACCCAAACCGAGGAACCAGGATACAGCAGTTGAAATAAACTCCATCAGATTTTCTCCTTCGTTTCAAAAATTGATTATTGATTATCCATCTCGTCTAACAACTTCATAATATGATCAAGCAGCTCTTTTTGTTCATCGCGTGTCCCAATCAGGAAAGGTAAGCCCTTCACAATGGGGCATTTGAATTCGCGATAGACCTTCATCATAGATACAATGATGTCCATCTCGTCTTCATATTTCTCAATATTTGCCATCAAAACACGCTTCACAACTACGTCTGTTCTGCCTTCAGCTTCCAGACGCTCCCGGATCATATCTTCACCTAGCGTGGAGGTATTGATACCAGCTCCACAGGCCACAACGATTAATCTACCCATTTTCTATCCTCCTCAAACCTAAACAAAACAATGTATGACTTTGAGCCTGATTATGCAATCGTTTTTGCTGCCTCCTTTCAGTGGATTTCCCATATCAAAATAACATTATGATTCGCGTGCCAGTTCAATTTCAAACCAGTCCACAATCTTTTTTGAATGGGTCAAAGCCTTCAACTCCACCAGCTTCTCAGGATCTCCAAACAAAGTAGCCAATTTTCGCAATACCTTTACCTGCTCTTCAGGGGTATTATTCGCAATCATGAATACCAGCTCTACTGGCAATTCCTCTTCAGGTTCCACCATATTGCAAAACATGACCGGCTTCTTCATCGAAGCAAATGCCAGCGCCGAAGTGATCACACCTTCTGCATCAGCATGCGGGATTGCAATGGGAAATGGTTTTGTCGGCAAACCCGTTGGATGGATCCGTTCCCGGGCAATCGTTGCCTGCCCGTAAGTCTCATCAACGTAACCTGCTGCATGCAATTTTTCAGCAAGGAGGGTGATCAACTCCTCAGTATTGTTTGCTTCAACATCTAAAACGATAATAGCTTCATCTATTTTCATTAAAATCTTCTCCTCAGGCTACCTGTCGAGCTGTCCATAACGATTTGTGTAATACTCATAAGAGGCCGTTGTTTCCTCATCACTGAACACTTCTGGCGTACCCAGGACTTTGGCCATCACATAAATCTGTGCCAACTCTTCGAGCGTAACGGCTCGTTCCATGGCATCAGCAATTGTTTCTCCAATGGTGATCGGTCCATGCCGCCCCAGTAAAACAGCAAAACCGTCTGCCAACGCCTCGATGGGCGCTTCCAGAAATTCTGGTGCTTCAACATGGTAGTATTTGGACACCCGCACCGGCTGACCAAACCAGTCCGCCATCGTTTCCGTAACGACCGGGACAGGCTGGTTGGCTACTGAAAAAGACGTGGCATACGGGGAGTGGGTATGCACCACCGCATGGATTTCGGGGCGCAACTGCATGATCTTCACCCACAGGTTCAACGCCACCGAAGGACGCAGATTCCCATCGATCACGTTCAAATCAGCATCCGTCACAACCATATCTGCCGGCGTCAGATCTTCATAAGCCAGGCCGCTGGGGGTGACAACGATCATCCCGCTGTCTGCGTCCCGGGCGCAAACCGTGCCCCCAGCCATCCAGACCAGGCCATATTTCTTCAAATCCAGTGCTGCTTTCAACACCTCGGCGCGCAATTTTTCAAGGATCATTCTTAAATCTCAACTTTCCAGACTATAAGGGATATACACCCAGCTCCTGCCCCGCTTCAAAGAACAGCAGCATATTTTCCAATGGAATATCATTGCCAAAATTATGGGAAGGAGCCAGGATATACCCGCCGCCCACCCCCATCTCCTCGATCCGCCGCCGAATTTCGCCGCGGATTTCCTGTTTGGTGCCCTTCGTCAGTACCTGCTTGACATCCACGCCGCCCATAAAGGTCAACTCGCTGCCAAACTCTGCTTTTAAATTCTCTCGGATCCATGCCGGGCAAATGCGCTTCAATCGGATTCAAGACTTCAAAACCTGCATCAATGATATCCGGAATAAACTTTTTGATTGCGCCATCACAATGCAGCATCACTTTTGCCCTCGGCGCATGCCGTTTGATCATCTCAATCGTTTTCTTGTGTCGCGGTTTAATGTATTTCTGGTAAATCCGCGGGGCAAACATGGGCCCATTATTCGTGCCCAAATCTTCTGCTAATTCCACCATTTCGATATACGGACCAACGACACTCAGAAACGCATCATAAAACCCATCCAGCACTTCACTGATCTTGCCGATCAGATAATCAAACATTTTCTTGTCAAGTGCGGTCATCATCAGGGCATTTTCCATCCCTACCAACCAGCGGGCAAACTCCCAGGTGTTGCCATATACAGGCCGATGTGCAACGATCGCATAGGGCGTATTGTTATAAAGATTTTCAATTTCTTCTTTGACACCCACCAATCGAGCAGGATCATACGGGTCGGGCCATGGGAAATTCTCAATGCTCTCAATACTCAAATTTTCAGCCAGTGGTGCCCCACCCATATTGTAATAACCTGACACAAGCTCATGTTTCAAACCCCACTCATCCACAAAAGGCGTAAACTCACCGACCATTGAGTTGGCAATGTAGTTTTGTTGAGGAGGGCGGATATGAATAAAACGCATATCCGTTCCCAGGCAATCCAGCAAAGGATTGTAATCCGGGGTCGTATAAAACCCGACCAAAGTCCGCCGGGGAATTTCCTGAAATCCAAAATGCTCTTTTAGCAGGAGAAACCTTTCTTCGGTAAGATGGTTCGCAGATCCACCCAGTGAAATCGGCACCCGGTCTGGTTCTTGATGATTGAGTGTCGCAATAACTCTTTCCCGCGGGGTCATTTCCATTTGTATCAACCTCCAAAATTTTTATTTTTTTCAACAGACAATATCACTGCCAATAGCCATTGCAGCTACCGTTAATCATGATCTTTTTTACCAATAATGGATTTTATCAAATACTGTATCTGTCAATCAAGGCCGGATGACCAGTTTGATCGCCGTGCCATCAATCATTTGTTGAAACGCTTCTTCAATGCACTCCAAACTGAATTCACCGCTTAGCATCGGCCGTGGATCAACTTCACCGGATCGCCAATAATCTATATGCTTCCTGCGCATCGCCACTGTGCCGCCATGCACACCCAGTAACGTGATCTCTCCATAATGGATCCAGGCTGAATCCAGTTCAACATTAGTCCCGGAAGGCAAGCCGCCAAACCACAACACCCGACCGCCTTTGCGCACCATCGTCACTGCATCTTCCCAGGCGCTTTTTGTGCCGGCACATTCAATCACAACATCTGCGCCCCGACCTTCCGTCCATTCCTTCACCCTCTCCACCGCCGCTTCTTTCTTGCTATTGATCACCTTACGTGCCCCGGACTTGGAGAAAACAGCCAGACGGGCATCGCTATGACCAATCCCCCATACCTCGGAAGCGCCAGCCAGCAAGGCCAGTTGCAAATGGAAGAGACTGATTGCCCCGCCTGCACCAATCACAGCGACCGTCTCTCCTGGCTGAATGGCAAGCCTGCGCTGACTGTGTACAACAGATACCAGTGGTTCCAGCACAGCCGCATGCTCATAAGGCATATCATCCGGGATTTGGAAAGTATTTGATTTGACGATGGAGGGAGGAATGACAATATATTCCGCAAAAGCGCCAAAATTGTAATGCACTGATTCACAGAGATTATCCTGTCCATGCTGGCAGTAATAACATTCTCCGCAGGGGGCAAAAACATTGGCTGTTACCCGCATCCCGGGAGAGAAATCTTCCACACCCTCACCAACCTCAACAATATCTCCAGCAAATTCATGCCCAAACAGAAAAGGCGGGGGGAATTTGGGATGCCCCCGTCTGATAAGTTTTCAGATCCGTTCCGCATGTCGTGGCCGCCATGACCTTGACCAGCAATTCCCCTGGCCCAGGAACAGGAATCGGAACTTCCTTAATGCCAAACGATTTGGAGCGGTATAAAAAACACCCCGCATTTTTCCGTTACTCAACATATGGTCGATCCCAACTTGAAAAGATTTTGGCAGACAGGATAATTCAAGCTCACATTGTGAATTATTCATACTATAATCATCACTAATGTGCATTGTAGCATATTCAGAAAGCAGAGTCAATACATTTATGAATATTTCCAGACAAATATCTCACCATTGTGAACGTATAAAGAAAAACCGCCTGCAAACAGTCTGCAGACGGTATGATATTAATTGTCTGGAACTTCGCACTATGGGGCATTTTCCATCCAGATTTTCCCGCTAACGGTCTTTACGGTCAATGTTCCCGGCGCCCCCTCGCCAACCAATCCTGCGCAACCATCCACGGTTTGCGCCAATCCCGCGAGCATGCATGCCACCTCGCCGCTGGCTGTCCAGGCTTTGACTTGCATATTCACCGGTTCAGTCATTGTCACCAACACAGGTCCATGATCTGTTTCCAAAAACACTTCATCCCCTTCACCGATCGAACCGGTAAAATCTACTGTTCCCATGATCGTACCGGACGCAATATTCCCATGAAGGTCAATTAGTCTCAATACGCCATGTTCACCAAGTACGCGAATACGTCCCTCGCACGCTTCTGCATGCACATTCCCCCGTCCTGATTTCAGGAAAATATCGCCAGCCAATCGATAAGCATAAACATCTCCTGCAACAGAAACAGCCTTCACCTGTCCATTGATATTTTCCACGGTTACATCTGCTCCATAAGTGGAGATTTCCAAAACCACGCCCTCAGGGATTCTTACTTCCAGTCCGGTATCGGTTGGATCATCCCCAAAACGCCTCTTGCTCTCAACCGTGATTTCGATACCACTGTTCGTCTCTTCATATTGGATCTGTCCTGGACCCTTGCCGTTGATCTCAATATCACCATCTGCCTTTCCGATAAAAAACACCTTGCCTTCTTGCATAACAAACCGAACTGTGTCTCCATGTTCAACTGCAATCGAGTAATCCTGCACATCAATCAAACCCGTTTCTGGTGCACATCCCCCTGCACCCAGGCCAGAAATCAGGATCAGAATAGTTATTGACAACATCGTGTTTTTCAAGCTTAACCTCTTTCCCAATAATTTTCCCTCTGTCAGATAGAACTTTCCGCTTTTAGGAGAATGTAAAATATTACCATAGGATATTCCCCCCGTTGCCTTCAAACCGGGTAAAATAGGAACTGTGACCGATATCAGCAGCGCAATCCCCTCCCCTATTCGTCGTCTGGACGTGCACCGAGACCTGTTTGAGGCTGCCGATCTGATTGAGATGTGTTTTGGCAGCCAGATGGACCCTGACGGCCACACATACCTGCGCAACATCCGCCGCGCGGCACGCAATAATGATCATTTACGCTGGCTGCCCGGCCCTGGTGAGCAGGCCACCTATCCCCTTTTCGGCTATGTATGGGAAGAAAACCACAAGATCATCGGCAACATCAGCCTCATCCCCGTTCTCTACAAAGGATCCTGGCGCTATCTGATCGCCAATGTGGCTGTCCACCCGGACCATCGCGGACAAGGAATCGGCAATGAACTAACCCTGCATGCCCTGCGTCATATCCGATCCCAAAAAGTTCACCTGGCCTGCCTGCAAGTGCGCGATCAACACCCCAATCGCCTACCACCTATACTGCTCGCATGGTTTTGTAGAACGCGCCCGCCGCACCACCTGGGTACTGGAACCCGCGCAAGGCAGCATTTTGCCCGCCAACCCTGATGTACAAGTCAGCAATCGACCATCCCGTGACTGGCCTCTGCAATCCACATGGCTGAAAGAAATTTATCCGCCCGAGGTGAACTGGAATTTGCTGTATAATCACCGCCGCCTTTCGCCAAATCTCCTGCAGCGTTTCCTCAACTTTGCCAACAGCAAACAGGTGCGCCACTGGAGCGCATACCGCGGCGAAAGATTGATCGCGGCCCTCTTCTGGGAACCCACCCGCCTGTACGCCGACAACCTCTGGCTGGCAACTGACCTGATCACAAATTGACGATGAAGCCATTTACAGTCTGCTGGTGACGGCAAGCAAGCATTGAACAAATCCCGCCCACTGGTGATCAACTTTCCCGATGGGGTGGCAGTTGATGCCTTTAAATCTGCCGGTTGCAGCGTGCAAAACACCCTCATCTGGATGGAAAAACGTCTGTGATCCGCAACCGCCGGATGCTTTTCTGCGTATATATGGATAGAGATCATTCATTCTATTGAAAGGAAAAAGCTGTGAAGAAATTTATTCTTAACTTACTCGTCAATGCAATTGCATTATATGCCGCCGTGGCCCTGGTCAGCGGCATCATTCCGCAAAGCAGCAACTGGTTGTCCTTCTTGTGGCTGGCCCTCATCTTTGGTCTGATCAACGCCATCCTCAAACCCATTCTGCACGTCGTCGGCTGCCCCTTCATCATCCTGACGCTTGGGATTCGGCGGCCTGCTGATTAATACCCTGCTGTTCTACCTGGCCGGTGAAATTGGCACGCGCTTCGGCGTTGGCTTCACCGTGGCCGGCTTCTGGCCCGCCTTCTTCGGCGCTCTCGTCGTCAGCATCGTCAGCTTCATGCTGGGCATCTTCATCAAGGATGATGACCGGGACACGATAATATCACCGGTAAAATTCAACTTACACATAACTCTCCCGCAGATTTGTAATCTGCGGGAGAGTAGTTTTTTCCTGATCTCTGGTTCTCTAATTTTTAATTGATAGTCTCTCAGGGCATCGTGAACCGCAAGATGCGGTTATTGCCGCCATCACTGATCCACACCCGGCCATCATCAGCAACAGCGACCCCAGAAGCCAGACCAAATCCATCCGTTGCTGCACTGTACGTTCCCCATGAGCGCATATACTGGCCATCATTGGTAAACTGGATCACCCGGTAAGATTCCGGGTCGGTCACAAACACATCCCCCGTCGGGGCTGACATCAATATAGGGTTTATTTTCCAGAGACTGGCCGTACCAGCCAACCACTTCAAAGCCCATCATCGCGCGGAAAACCAGTCTGTCTTCGATCGTCGGGTCTGCGGCAAATACCTGCACCCGCTGATTCCAGGTATCAACGACATATACTTTCCCATCTTTATCAACAGCAACTCCAACCGGTTCATCCAGGAAGCCCAGCTCCATGCCCGGCAGAGCCAAAACTCGACAGGAATTTGCCGTTCTCATCAAAGACCACAATGCGCTTGTTCCCGGTGTCGGTCACAAACACGCGGCCTTCGCTATCCACAGCCACATCACGCGGGCCCCAGAAAGCATATTCATTCTCAGCCTGGCCAAAATCGCCCCAGGCGTTAACAAATTCACCATCCGCGGTGAACTTCTGCACACGGTGATTCCAGGTGTCGGCTACATACACCGAACCATCCGGCCCAACTGCTACACCCCACGGCTCATTGAATGTGCCGCCAGGAGCATCCCCTTGCATACGGTCTGCAAAACTGCCCCAACTGTTCAGCAAGGTGCCATCCGGTTGATAGTGCTGGATGCGGTGATTGCGCGAATCTGCCACATAGATCGATCCATCAGCGGCAATGTCCATGCCGCGCGGCGCCTGCATGGAACCCGGATTACCTGCCAGGTCTTCAATACTGAAATCAGGCGGCAAATTGTGAATATATCCTTCCTCGTATGGGTCTGCTTCCAATGCCAGACCTGCCACCGGCGCTGCGCCGTAGTCCCAGATTTGCGAAACCACATCCTTGCGAATATAGAATTTCATCCGGCTGCTCGGCTGCCAGGTTTCCAGGGTCAGATCAGTCTTGCCCATTACCTGGGCATACAGGGTGTAATCTCTATTCATCCAGATATCAAAAACAGCCTCACGCATCATTGGATCAGTAAACAACGGCTTGATGCGGTCCCAATTCAAATCAAAATAATCCTGGTTTGGCCACCACAGGCGCATGTAATCAAACACCAGATAATTGTTCTTGACTATCGGCTCGAGCTTTGAAGAAGTCAACTCTCCGGCCACGATCAGCGGATAATTCTGCAAATCGCGGGTCGGGTTCGCCTGATACCAGAGATGATTGGGATAGTTGCGGAAATACCACCAGTACGGATAGAGAGCATCATTATCGTATGCCACCATCACATCCAGACCACCCGTCGTCCGCCGCGAAATCTCTTCCACCTGCTTCAATACTTCTTTCGGACCGCTGGCCGCATGGGCGTATACCAGATACTCTTTGGCATTATCGTAATTGATGAATGCGGCAGTGTATGCCGTGCGCGCAGTCAGTCCGGTCAACAACAGGAAGAAGACCAGCGCAGCAAAACTGCTGCCCATTGCAAACGTCTTCGTCTGGATCATCACATAGATGAACTGCCCCAACGAGACTAGCACCGCCAGGCTGACGAAAACCATCGCCAGTGAGTCCACAAACACCGCACCAAGGATCAGACACAGCATCAACACCACATAAACAACAACTTCTACGCGATTGATGCTGCTGCCATCTCCTCCCTGCAAGACAAGATATACAATTCCCGCACCGCTGCCCAGGAACCCAAGCAATGAAAGCAGGAAAGTCGCCGTAGTTTCCAGATCAAACTGCGTATTGCCCTGGAAAGGCGGATTTGTACCCATCAGACTGCCCACCGTGATCAGGAAAGTGACTACCATCACCGGCAGCAAAGCCATCGCAATCAAACCATGCTTATTGGCGATCTTCTTCCACGGCGCCTTATCGACCAGATACCCTAATCCCCATGCGCCAGCCAGCAGCAACGGCAAAGCGATATGCACCGTTAACCACGGCATGCGCTCACCGGCGAAACTGTAAGCGATCAAACTCATCACTGACCAATACACCAGCAAAGACAGCGTCGGCACTTTATACGATTTTTCCTGCCCTTCCTCAACTCTTCGCTGCTTCAACCGCCCCATCACTGGCCGGTGAGTCCCCGGCAAAGGTGGAGAACCGCTTGAAACGAATCCCAAAATATACCGCCAGCATCGTACCCAGCGCTGCCAGGTATTCATACACCGGGAGCTGCACCAGCGCATAGTAATACAATGGCTGACTGCCACGCTCAACAGACTGCTGCGAGAGCCAGTATCCCAGAGACCCCACCAGGCCGGTGAAAAATCCCATGCCGTGGGTAAAGAAACTGGTATAGAATACGGCAAAAATCCCGTAGAAGAGAGCAAAATTTTTCAGCCACAATTTGGGCCGCCACCACATTCCAACCACAGCAGCAATGGCGGTAAAAATGACGATGAAAATACTGGTTTTCAGCATGCCGGTCGCCGAATAATCCAGCGGATTCCAGCCAACCATCTTCGCCGGGAATGCTGCCAGCAGCGGCAGTACCAATGTTCCCAGCAGGATCAACAGGTCAAAGGAACGCTGCTCGCGGATCTTCTCCCAACCCAGACCTCCCACCAGAAAAACAAGTGAGAAAAGCGCCGTCACAAAAGCCAGCCCAAGGCAGCCGATTGCCACATATTCTGCCCAACTGGAAGAGGCTTCAATATTGACAGCATCCATCGAGGTCTCTGCCGGGACAACTTCCGGCAGGGAAGCATGCCAGGCGGCAAAACCCACCGCCAGCCCCACCAGCAGCAAAACCATCAACATCAGGAACAGGAATTTATCCCGCTTGGCTGAATCTTTCCAGCTCGTCTTTGCCAGGTCTAGTAACAGCAGCGCAAAAATAAAGATCAACAACTGCGCAGTATAGATATATGCCGTTTCCTTCGAAGTGAAATTTAAAGCTGTTGTAGCGGTCAACAGGAAGAGAGAAAACTTATCTCCTTTGTCCAGATAACGCAGCACAGCATACAGTGTGACCACCCCGAGCAGTTCAAGAATGCCCTCATTGCGGGTATACCGCCCATAGAACAGCATAAAGGGCGAGATGGTGAATAACAGCCCGCCAATCAAAGCCCCCGCCCGACCCAGATAGCGCCTATAAGCAAACAGGACAAACACAATCGCCGCAATGCTGCACACCGCCGCCGGGATGCGTGAACTGAAATCATTGTCGCCAAACATGAAATAGGAGAACGGCCAGCATGTGAAACTGCAAGGGGCCGTGGGTCACCGGATCATGACGATACCCATTTCCGCGAAAAAATTCCCAGGCAGGCACAACATGGTTGACCTCATCATGGCTCATCACGCGGGCATCCAAATCATATAACCGGCTGACCACAGCCAGCACGATCAGCAACAGCGCCAGCAGGGTTTCCACATTCCAGCGCGGCAGCAGGGAGGCAAGAGGACGGTCAAGCCATGTTGTCGTTTTTTCTTGTTCTGTCATAGCTGATTAACTCACTTTGAATGGTAATGAATAGGTGTGTCTATTCCACTTTAAAGAAGAAAAACACTTCATAAACAAAAGCACCGGCAGGATTATAAAAGAAATAGGTTGTCTTATATTCCCCGGCATCTGTTGGTGCGGTGGCAAGAAGAATGAACTCCGCTTTTTCACCGGGCGGAATGGTTACTTTATCTCCTCCGGCAGGATCATGGGATACCGATGTCATTGCAGAAATCTGGACGCCGCCAGAATAAACCAGTTTGTAATCCTGGGTCCAGGTGGTGCCCCCCACATTTTGCAGGCCAATTGCCAGTTGGAATACTTCACCCGGGGCCAACGTGGCGCCATCAGCAGGAGAGCTGTAAGCAAACATGGCTTTATCTCCGCCGCCGGTAACGATCTGGGTGGAGGTGGGAATCGCCGCCACAGTTGCCGCACCCGCATTGGGGGTGAAAGTCGGGATCACCAGCGTCGTTGCGGTCGCCGTGGGCACATCCGGTGTCGGGCTTGGCTCCGGTGTTTCCGTCGCCGTTGGAACAGCCGCCAGGGTCTGGGCCATCTGTACCGCCACCGTTTCAGCCGCCTGGGTATAAACCAGATTCGGGTCAACTGGCGGTTCTTTTGGTCCACAAGCCGCCATAAGACTCACGATCACCACAGAAATCAAAATGGTTGAGAATATTCGTGTTCTTCGCATTTATTTTAAACATAAAATCGCCTCCTCTCGTTGTTTCCGAGATCAATTTATTATACCCTTAACACTAATCCGCGGAACACGCGGCGCAACGCCGGACACAATGCTGGAAAAGGTCATATTCCAACGAGCAGCCAGGTCTTCAATCTAGATCGCTTCATGCCCCTGCTGACCAATCACCACCACCTCCTCGCCCAACGGCAGCGGCTCATCCAGATGCACCATACACATATCCAGGCATTCTGTTCCAATCATCTTCACCCGTTTGCCGCGGATCAGCACTTCATTGCCAGGAAGACGCAAGAAACCATCCCCATATCCCAAGGCAGCGTTCCCACCCATTCGCCCTTCCTGGCGCGGTAGCGTCCGCATACCCCACTCCCCAACCTTCCGGCAGCTGCCGGCAGGAAACCAGGCGGGTTTTCCAGGTCAACGCGCGCCGCAATTCAGCGGGAAAAGATTTATAGTAAAAAGGATTGATCCCCAACAAAATTGCCCCGGCACGCACAAGATTGATAGCGCGAGCGCGGATGGGAGATCAACGAAGCTGAATTGGAGCAATGCACCCACTGCGGCTGTGATGCCAACTGCATCCAGGCTTGCCACGGCAGCCTCCAGGCGGTCAATCTGGAATCGGCGTGAACGGATCATTTTCCACATCCTCCACATGTGACAAATGAGTAAAGATCCCTTCAATGTTGATCCCACCCAGCGAGCGGGCATGCTCCGCCAGGGCCGCAGAATCTTCTGCAAACACCCCCATCCGTCCCAGACCGGTATCAATCTTCATATGTACATTCACGGTCTTGCTGGCGGCAGCTGCCCGTTGCGCATACATATCTGCAGCTTCTTTCCCATACATGGTCAATGAGAAACTGATTGCTGGAGCGCAGCATCCACTTCTTCCGGCATGACCATACCCAGAACCAGAATAGGCGCAGTGATCCCCGCTTCACGCAGTTCTATCGCCTCGTTGAACCGCGCTACAGCCAAATAGCTCGCCCCTGCTGCCAGCACAGTGCGCGCCACAGCTACGCTGCCATGACCATAGGCATTTGCTTTCACCACAGCCATCAGCGGCACATTAATCAACCCTGATACATAACGCGTATTATGAGCAATCGCATCATGATCAATTTCCAGCCAGATAGGAGCTGTATTTTGCATGTTTTTCTCCAAATATGTTGACAGTGCAAGCCTTCGGATGCAGGGCCGGCAATCCTCTCTCCAGCGAGGAAGATCGCCCTGTTATGTACGCATAACCCATTCCATTTGCGTGTCAATCCAACTTGATGTACACTGGACAAAACAAGTCCTCAGGAGAACCCCATGGAATCAAAAGCAGGCGCCCAGATCAACAAAAAAGCATTCATCCAATCCATACTCATTCTTGCATTGCTCATGCTCGTTGCAGGCATTCTAACGCGAACCATTCCCGCTGGTCAATATCAACGCATGATTGTGAACGAGCGCGAGGTGATCGATCCCGCCAGTTTCACCCTGATCGACCGACCAGACTACCCCGTCTGGCGCTGGTTGACCGCCCCCTTTGAAGCCCTGGCCGGGCCGGATGGCCTCGTCCTGATCGTGATCATCGTCTTCATCCTCCTCGTCGGTGCATCCTTTGCCGTCCTGGAGAAAAGCGGCATCCTCAACGCCGCCCTCTCCGGCCTGGTCAACAAATTTGGCAGCCGGAAATACCTTCTTCTGCTGATCATCTCCTTTTTCTTCATGCTGATGGGCGCATTCTTCGGCATCTTTGAGGAAATCGTGCCCCTCGTCCCGCTGATGATCGCCCTCGCCTACTACCTCGGCTGGGATGCCCTCATTGGTCTGGGGATGAGCATCCTCGCCACCAATATGGGCTTTTCGGCCGCCCTGACCAACCCCTTCACCATCGGCGTTGCCCAAAAACTGGCAGGCTTGCCGGCCTTCTCCGGCTTCGCCTTCCGCATTCCCATTTTCCTGGTCGTCTACGCTGCCCTGGCCTGGTTCCTCGTCAGCTACGCCAAAAAGATTGACCGCAATCCGGAAGATTCCCTGACCTACGAAACCGACCAGGCCGAGCGCACCAAGTACAAACAGTTTGACCTTGAAAGCATGCAGGGGAAAGACAAAAAACTGACCGGCGCCACCATCTGGTTTCTATGCTTTGTCGTCCTGATCATCCTCACCCTCATCGGCAGCCCTTTCATCCCCTTCCTTTCAGACTACGCCCTGCCGCTGGTCGGTGTATTCTTCTTCCTCGGCGGGCTGGGCGCTGGCATCCTGGCCGGCACGCGCGGCAAAGCCCTCGGCAAGGCTCTGCTGGAAGGCATCACCGGCATTGCCCCCGGCATCCCGTTGATCATGATGGCCGGCAGCATCAAATTCATCGTCACCACCGGCGGCGTGATGGACACCATCCTGCACGGCGCCTCCCAGCCCCTCTCCACGGCCAGTCCAATGTTCGCCGTGATGATCATCTACGTTCTGGCCCTGTTCATCGAGCTATTCATTGGCTCAGCCGGGGCC
>CAVWEE010000024.1:0-36799 GCA_963753895.1 uncultured Chloroflexia bacterium
TAATATCACTGAGAATTCTAATACTGCTGAGTATTTGCGCATGAAATTGGAAGGAAAACCAATAGCTTATCTGGTTGACATTTATGCAGAAAATAACCCTTCTCAATTCCCAACTGATTTTCGATCCAAGGAATATAAAGCTGCAAAAGAGAAGCATTATCAGCTTATGAAAAAGAGATTGCAACGATTGGAAAAACAGCTTGATAAGATGTTGGGGACAAAAACGGAGCTAAATTCTGTCCCCAAGTTAAAGTATCACTTTGCTATTCTAAATCCAGATTTCGGTCTGGATTTTTCTTATGGCAAATATACTAAACGATTTTACCTTTGAATATGAGTACAGCCCATCCCCTGAGGCAGAAGAACAGCTTGCAGAGGCATGGGATATTATCTTTGCCCTGATCCTGCAAGACATCCAGAACGAACAACAGGGGGAAGCCAATGCGGAGAGTGAATCATGCTAGACACTATCCGTGTGAAATACCGAATCATGCCCACAGAAGAACAATTAGCGCATTGGACATGGAATGTTACACAATCTGAAGGTAAGTTTAGAGCAGAAATTCATTTACAACTTCATGTTGGATGCAGCGATGGTCAAATTCACTTACTACCCCATTGGCTACAATGGCGAAGCGCTCTTGGCGCTTGAATTGTCCTTGCCCAAACTCATGTTTGGTAATAACCACGAGATGATAACCAGCATTGACGAGACAATCACATTCTGCAATGCACGCTTGCAAGATGTTCCCTATGTGCCAGCCCTTGACCTTACCGAAGGGGTATTGATCCGCCTTGATATGTGCTACAACCACCAGGTAGAAGATGCCGTTGGGGATTATGTTGCAGCGATTGGCAATCTGGAATATCCCCACAGGAGAACCAAGCACCACCGCTATGAAGGGGTAGAATTCCGTGCCAAGCACAAGACCACCAAGTTCTACAACAAAGAGCGGGAAAGCGGATACAAGGATGCAGCAGGTATCTTGCGGCAGGAAACCACCATGATGAAAGCCAAAGATATTCAAAAGCTGCTGAATGTCAAGAAGCCAACCTTGCAGGATGTTTCCAAAGAATTGGTTGTTGTGCAATTGCAAAATGACCTTGCCAAATTGCGCTTGCTGGGTAATTCAATTGCTACACGCGATACCGCCTTGAAAGCATTGTGTGATGCTCATGGAGATATTGCAGGTATGTATTACTATGGTCTGCTAATCTCTAAATTAGACAAATCCAAAAAGAGATTATCGCAGATACCGAGATGCACCCGCGCAGTTTAGACCGTAAACTCAGAAAGATCGTGGATGCTGGTTTGCCACTTACCCTCACAGATCACGAAGAACCCTTACCACCTTTGGAAATCAATCTATGACGTCTCTATATATTTTTTTACTCCCTACTGTCTCAAAGTCCCTACTAATAGTCTTGGGGACTTCTCTCAAATCGCCGTTTTCCGGGCTATGGAAAGTGCCGCCCTGTGGAAAACATGTTTTCCACAGGGCTTGGACAACCCTCCGGGTTGACCACACTTCCCACAGCCCCTACGTCTGCTACTACTTCTTTTTTCTCTACCGCAAGCGGGCAGCGCGTGTATTCCACACCGCCTCAGGGGGAGGCGGTGTGGAGCCTTCCCCGCGTGCCGCTTTGCTCAGAATGTAATCCGCGTTTCAGCGCTGCGCCCGGTGCTCCTCACGTCCGCGCGTGGCGCAGCCCTTTACCGCTCGAATCAACCTATGATAAAATCCGCACCAAGAATCAGGCAACCAGAAAGGGGCGATCATGAAAATCGCAATCTTGTATGCACGAGTCAGCACAGAAAGCCAAGCAAGGACGGAACAATTCAATCACAAGTGGAATTGTTGCGACAGTATGCCAAAGAACAAGAACTTGAAATTGTCGAAGAAATCCTTGACAATGGGTACAGCGGAACAGGTCTAAATCGCCCTGGCTTGGATCAAGTCGAGATATTGCCGCAGGGGGAAACATTGAAGGTATACTTGTTTTATCCCCGGATCGTTTGGCCAGAAAGCAAGCCTTACAAATTATCTTGTTGGAAGAATTCAAGAAACACAGTATCGAGAGTGATCTTTACCAATCAACAATTTGGCGATAGTCCCGAAGATAAGCTCATGTTGCAAATGCAGGGAGTCAATCGCGGAATATGAACGACAAAAGATCCTGGATCGTACCCGCCGGGGAACAATTCATGCCACCCGAAACGGTCAAGTCATGGGTAGTAATCCCCCTATGGTTATTCATTTGTTACAAAATCAAATCAGCAGCCAGCGACCTATGCAATCAATCCGTAGGAAGTTGAGATTGTCAAAAATGATATTTGATCTGCTATACCCTGAATGAGGGAATGACAGGATCAGCAATTGCAAAACGATTAATGGCCGATGGCATCCCAAGCCGTTCCAGTGTAAACAAATGGGGAACTAGTGCGATTTATGTCGATCTTGAAAAATGAAACCTATACCGGCATTGCATACATGAATAAGACCCGCAGTGTAGAACCCCAGAAACACCCCAAGATTAACAAGTATCGCAAGCGCAGGAAATCCAGCAAGGTAGAAAGACCGCGAGAAGAATGGATTGGTGTTCCAGTGCCGCAGATCATCGAGCGCGAACAATGGGAAGCTGCACAGCGTTTGCTGAAAAAGAACGCCAGAACATCACCGCGAAATAATAAAGAGAATCAGTACATGCTGCGAGGTCTTGTTATTTGTGGTTTGTGTGGCAGCATGGCGCCCGGAAATGTGAGTAACAAGAAAGCCTATTACAGCTGCGGAGCAAAGCGAAACAAGAACTTCACAACCAAGCCCCATGACGATCAAAGGGTAATTGCTGAACACAAGAATTTGGATAATGCTGTTTGGCAGGGATTGACAGAATTATTATATGATCCTGAACAACTGCAAGCACAGGTAGAAAGCCGATTAGAGAGAAAGCAAAGTTATGCTGATCTCCCCAATGCAAAGCTGGAAAAGTTAGAAAGAGAATTTGACAAGCTGGCAGCGCAGGAAGCCCGTATTCTGGATGCATACCGGGAAGAAGTAATCAGCCTTGATGAACTCAGAAACCAGAAAGAGAAGATTGCCAATCAACGCAAGGTGTTAGAAGCACGTCAAAAGATGCTCCAGAGTCAACAGGAGAACACAGGACAGCCAGAAATCAATCTTGCTATGCTGGGTGACCTGTCCGAGCGATACCAGCGCGTAATGGAGAAAGCCGATTTTCAAACACGTGAAAAGATCGCCAATTTACTAATCAATCGTGTAGCTCTTTATCCCGATAAAGCAAGAGTGGAAGGAAATATTCCCTTCCACCCTGACGCTTTAGTTCCATCGAACCATGCCTCGCCACTACAACGACAACGAGATTTAGGATTCCCCGTGGCCGGACATTTCGGCGATCTGGTCAATGCGGGCGTCAAGTTCTTCGCCGAGGCCGGCGATGTCAGCGTTGAGGAAGCCGCGGATGATCATGGAAACGGCTTGCGCGTTCTTCAATGCCGCGGGATTGGAGGTATTCGACCTGTTCAGGGGCGATCTTGCCGATGCTGGCTTCGTGGCTCATCATGGCTTCGGGATGCTGGGAGCGGATGCCGGGGGTGGATTCGATGAAGCCCTTTTGGCCGGGGTCGAGGATCATACCGGAGCAGTCAATGTGGGCGCGGCAGCGGTTGCTGCCGGTGAGGAGACCGGTCTGGGAGATTTGACCACCGGTGCAGATGGCACGATGGGCAAGTTCAGCGCTGGTGTCTTCCCCATTCAGGTAAACTTCGCCACCGCTGAGGATATGCGAGCCGGTAGAGCCGAGGATGACGCTGTAATAGCGTGCGGATGCGCGGTCACCATTCAACCAGGTCTTTGGGTTGGAGCGGATATCGGCAGCCGGACGCAGGGAAACGTAGTTGCTTTCAAAGATACCGTCTTCGTCCACGATAGTGGCGGAATGCGGACGAACAGAGACTTTCGGTCCCCAACTGTGTACCATCGTGTTGGTGAAGCGGGCGCGCTTGCCGATGAACTGCTCGCTGACGGCCAGGTGCACGCCGCTGGTAACTTCGTGCTGGGTGGCACAGCCGGTGATGAGGGTCAGTTCGGCATCATCTTCGACGATGACGATGTTGTGAATGGCCTGGGCAATGTTGGCGTGCGATTGGTACAGGGCGGCCTGGTAGGGGAATTCCACTTTGGCGCCGGCTTCAACGCGGATAAAGTAACCCTGGGGGACTTCCTGATCTGCGCAGAAACGGGTGATTTTGTTGGTGTCGGGATCAATCAATTTCCAGGCGTATTTTTCCGCCAGCCAGTCGTATTTTTTCAAGGCTTCGGCGATAGGCAATACTTCCAGACCCTCGGCCTGGGTTTGGGAGCAGACGGTATGGAAATCCTGTACGACGAAGGTGCCGGCACGCTGCGGGCTGTCGAAGAGGACGCCGACTTCAGCCAGTTCCCGGGCGTCAATTTTGGAAAATTGATTGGGGGCAATCAGGCTGGGCTGGGATGTGCCGCTGTCGATGACAAAATCCTTGATTTCAATCTCTCCTGAGGGAGTCCATGTGGTTTCTGTCATGATTGGTGCACCTTTCGTTTGATGCAGGTGAGGCATTGGGTATATCCCGCGTCACAGATGGTGTCGAGAACGATCTGGGCATTGCCGCAGCCTTCAACGGTGCCTTCCATCATCACATGGGCTTTATCGGCATAGACGCTTTCCAGGATTTGGCCGGTATGGGTAATGATGAGACCGGAGCGGCGGGAAGCGGGGCGGCAGATGTCAACGGAAAAGAGGCGTTTGGACATTTCGCCGATCAAATCAAGGGCTTCAACGTCCACGCCGGAATCGGGTTCATCCAGCATCGCAAATTTTGGTTTGGTCGCAAGGAGCTGGAGCAGCTCGACGCGGCGGATCTCGCCGCCAGAGAGACCGTCATTGATGTCGCGATCGAGGAATTTATCCAGTTTGTTGGCGGTGATCAGCTCTTTAAGTTCCTGTTCGGTGGCAGGGTCCTGTGAATAGGCATAGTCCAATACCTGGCTCAGACGGACGCCTTTGATGGTTGGGGGGCGCTGCTGGGCTACCGCAATGCCGCGGCGGGCGCGTTCGGTCAGTCCGAGGTCGGTGACGTCTTCGCCATCGAAGATGATCCTGCCGGAGGTGATCTTGTAACCGGAGAAACCCATAATGGTCATCATCAGGGAGGTTTTTCCGCTGCCATTGGGGCCAAAAAGGGCGTGAACTTCACCTTCTGGCACTTCCATGTTGATCTGGTGTAAAATCTCTTGACCGTTAACGGAAACATTCAGGTCATGGATCTCAAGTATGTTTTTCATGGTGTCCTTTTTCAATTTCGCTCGAAAAATTCGAGTGATATGAGGTTTTTTTGCAGGGGTAAGTATAACGCAGTCAGCGGAATTTTTGGGATGGGGTGTATTGGAATTGTTTTGGAAAGCACTCCCTCCTGGCCTTCCCAAAAAAACAGCATTTTTTGGGGAGGAACCCATTCACGAACTCACACTGTCCAGCACTGAACTTGAGGATGCACACTGTGCCGCACCGCAACAAACAGGTGAAGCATTTATATAGCGGTACTGGTAAAATTGAATCAAAATATTGATCATTTGGAAAGGTATAAGCATATGGCAAACGAAGTAAACAAGATCATTTACTCGATGATGCGCGTGAGCAAATTTCATGATAAAAAACCGATTTTGAAAGATATCTCCCTGTCCTATTTCTATGGCGCAAAAATCGGGGTGATCGGGTTGAATGGCTCCGGGAAAAGCTCGCTGCTGCGGATTTTGGCAGGCGTGGACAAGGAATTTAACGGGGAGACGTGGGTTGCACCAGGGTTCACGATTGGGTTCCTGGAACAGGAGCCTGTGCTGGATGATGCGAAAACCGTGCGGGAGACCGTTGAGGAGGGCGTGCAGGACCTGATTGATCTGATGGCGCGCTATGAAGCGCTCAATCTGAAATTTGCCGAACCGATGTCAGACGATGAGATGAACAAGCTGATTGAGGAGCAGGGCAAGGTGCAGGACGAGATTGATCACCAGAATGTGTGGGACCTGGATGCGCGGCTGGAAATGGCAATGGATTCCCTGCGCTGCCCGCCTGGTGACACACCGGTGAAGGTGCTTTCCGGCGGTGAGCGGCGCAGGGTGGCTTTGTGCCGTTTGCTGCTGCGAAAACCGGATATCCTGCTGCTGGATGAGCCGACAAACCATCTGGATGCGGAGACGGTAGCCTGGCTGGAGCAGCATTTACAGCGCTATGAAGGCACAGTGATCGCGGTGACGCATGACCGCTATTTCCTCGATAATGTGGCCGGATGGATCCTGGAACTGGACCGCGGGGAAGGAATCCCGTGGAAAGGGAATTATTCCTCATGGCTGGAACAGAAACAAAAGCGTTTGCAAAATGAGGAAAAATCGGAGAGTGAGCGCCAGCGCACTTTGAAGCGAGAGTTGGAATGGATCCGAATGTCGCCTAAAGGCCGGCGGGCAAAGTCCAAAGCGCGCATCAATGCGTATGAGGAGATGCTTAATCAGGATAGTGAGAAGCGGGCGAAAGATCTGGAGATTTTCATTCCACCGGGACCGCGTTTGGGCGGTCTCGTGATCCAGGCAAAGGGTGTGCGTAAAGGGTATGGCGACCGTTTGCTGGTAGAGGAGATGAGCTTTGAACTTCCGGCAGGCGGGATCGTGGGGATCATTGGTCCAAATGGAGCTGGAAAGACGACCCTGTTCCGCATGATCACCGGGCAGGAGACGCCGGACGAGGGCGAAATTCGGGTCGGTGAGACGGTCAAGCTGGCGTATGTTGACCAGAGCCGGGACGTGCTGGACCCGGAGAAGTCGATCTGGGAGATGATCTCGGAAGGTCAGGATTTTATCCAGCTTGGCAATCGGGAAGTCAACTCGCGGGCGTATGTGTCGCGGTTTAATTTTTCCGGGTGCTTTGCAGCAGAAAAAAGTGGGGCTGTTGTCCGGCGGTGAGCGGAACCGTGTGCATCTGGCGCGGATCCTGAAGGAAGGGGCGAACGTGCTGCTGCTGGATGAGCCAACGAATGATCTGGATGTGAATACGATGCGCGCGCTGGAAGATGGCCTGGAGAATTATGCCGGATGCGCGGTCGTGATCAGCCATGACCGCTGGTTCCTGGACCGGATCGCAACGCATATCCTGGCTTTTGAGGGTGACAGCAGCGTATTCTGGTTTGAAGGAAACTACTCGGAATATGCCGAAAATCGGCGAGAACGGCTGGGTGCTGATGCAGATCAACCGCACCGGATCAAGTACCGTCCGCTGGAACGGTAAAAGATAATGTATAAATTAGAATTCATAATTTACGATGAAACAATAAATGAGAAACGCCCCGCAGCCGCGGGGCGTTTGGTTCTCTGGTTGCAAGAATTGCATTATTTGCCAATGTAGTAGGTGATGTGCTGCAACTGGGCGACGGGGTCGCTGTGGCGCAGGTGGAAAACATGGTCCGGCAGGTTGAGCGGGGTGGAGGAGTAGTTGAGGATGCCCTGAATGCCAGCTTTGACCAATTCCTCTGCTACCGCCTGGGCGGCTGAATCCGGTACGGTCATCATGGCGATTTTGATCCCCGCTTTTTGGATGGACGGGATGAGATCCTTGATATCCAGGACTTTCTGGTCTCCCACATCTGTACCAATGATATCCGGGCTGCTGTCAAAAACCAGTTTAATATTAAACCCCTGGGGGGCAAAGCCGTGGTAATGGGCTATTGCTTTGCCGAGGTTGCCTGCGCCGACAACAGCCACATCCCAGGAGCGTCCCATATTCAGAATTTTTTGCAGCTCATCGAGGAGAAATGGAATTAGATAGCCTGTGCCCTGTTTGCCAAACTCACCGAATTGAGAGAGGTCTTTGCGGATCTGGGCAGCAGAAATACCCAGCCTTTCTCCCAGTTCCCTGGAAGAGGTGGTTTGTTTGCCTTCTGCCTGCATAGCCTGCAGGGTGTTGTAATATACGGGCAAACGGCTGACAACGATGTCCGGAATAGGGTTTGGCATGAATGTGGTCTCCAAGAAAACGAAAATATCGTTGTTATTACTTTTAACATAAAAAGGATGGATTTGTGAATAAATTCTCAAATACAGGGGATAGTCAATCAGGCAATTTGTCAATTAGGGATCAGGGTAACTGGGAATCAGAGGATTATTATGGCTGGGCATATTCGACTGAGGGTGACGGTGAAGTCTTTGTCGGTGGAGAAGGTGACGGTAGCCAGGGACATGGGCAGGAAGTGGCCGGGGGGATAAACCTTGTTGGGATCAAGGGGCTGGGAGAGGCTTTCCAGGCTGTCTTTGAAGGTGTTGATCTCGACTTCGGGATCGCCGGTCCATGAGACGCAGACGGCTTTGCCGTCCTCAGCGCCCCAGCAGAAGGAATCATCGGCTTTGAGAGAAGATATTGTACATGTCTGCCCAGCCGGGCTGGAAGCGCTGCTGGGGATCGAGGGCGAGGACGAGGTCGGTGCTGAGGGGCTGGTCGGTCTCGATGGTGACGGTCAGGCTTTCATCGGTGAAATGGTAGTCTTTGCTGATAGTGCCGTCGGTGCTGGTGAAGCGGATGTGTTTTTCGTCCAGCTCGCTGACTTCAAAGGTGAGAGGTTCAGCGGTGTCGAGGATGAAGCTGCCGGGGATGACGGAGGGGTCACTGTGCGTGCCAGCGTCGAGGTCCCAGAAGAGGGGATCGCTCAAGCCGACGACGATCTGGGAGGTGGGGCCGACCCATTGGGTGATGTCGGTGTCGTTGAGGTGGAATGCGGTGATCAGGCTGGCGTCTGCGATTTCGAAGGTGGCGGTGGATGTGCTGGAAGAAAAATAGCATTCCGGTATATTATCGAGGTCAAAATCGAGTGAACAGCGTGATAAAGGATAACGTTCGATTGTTAAAACGTTGCCAACCCATATGTGTGTAAAATGATCAAAGTAATTCATTTGAAGTTGAAACCGTTCACGGGAACCTGTTGGCTTTAAAAGATTGGCAGCCATAGTCCATGCCGTTCCAAAATAGGAGGGCGAACTAATTTAATTAAAATTTTCACGATATGAGATTGCTTATTCTATCGAGATTTGAGATACGTGGTGTGCAAAGCAAGTCATCGCATGAAGTGGAAAGGGGTTCTTGTATTGATGAAAGGGTTTTTAGTCATTCAGAGAAATGACATCAATCCAGGGATGAGATGCTAGATCTTTGAAAGCGGTTTGGGCGATGGAACTGTCCCCCAAGGGCTGGTGATAAGGGAGCCACCGAGGGGAGAATATCTGATTTATCAGGAGAAAGGGCCACATCTAATAGTTTTTGCCAGGTGTCTCGAGTGAGGCCGTCTGCGGTTGACTTCCAGCACTTGTTGTGCTGTATTGTCATTCCAAGGGGAATAGGGAAGGGGGAGCATCTGATGATCATTATTGGAGATGATGTGGGATTGAGTCATCCAGGTTAGCAAAGAAAAAGTTGTAATTTGGAAGGTTGTCATCTACGGGGAAGGTGCCGAAGGCAACAGTCGGATGGAGAAAAGCCGAAAGTAATGGCGAAATCATGCTGATGGCTGCCAATTCATTGGTGAATCTCGGGATCAGTGAAGCCAGTTTCAGGAAGGATGAGCAGCCCTTGTTCTTCAAGCTGCTGGATGTAGGCAATTTGATCGATCAGATCAAGTCCGGACAGACTGGTGGGGTCTTTGAGGTCGAGCAATGCTACGGGGACTTCATATTCCTCGACAGCGGCGAGGAGGTGTTTGAGGCCGTGGCGGGAGCCGTAGGGGCCGGTGTGGGCGCCATCCCAGCGTTGGAGGAGCTGGGCGGGGGTGTTGGCGGGGAGGGCGTCCCAGAAGGCGAGGAGGAGGGGGGCTTTGGGAGGAGAGGATTATCCCAGAACACGGCCGCGGAATCAACGAATTCAATCGAAGATTTGGTGATCAAGATCACCATTGGCTGTTTCTTCATGAGATATTTCTCTGGAAAGGAAACAATGACAGAATGAGTTTCTGGAATATTCGTCAATGAGTATTGGAAAATTGTACTGCTGAAGAATCGTTGGATTGTGTGGCTGCAGCATGCCAGATTCCATTATTGTTAGTGATGATCAGCAAACGACCATGGAGGTTCTGTTCTGCTGATGATGCATCAGATTAAATCGGCGATATCGAGAACGATTTGATAATCAGAGAAATCATTCCCAAATATGTCAAGGCGAAAGTGTGCCCAATTATCTTGCTGTGGATTGGTAATAGACAGCGAAAAGATCGGGATCATTCAGGAGTGGGCGCATCAATGGGGTCAAGGAGGAGCAAATCTTCGTATAGCCATCGGTGGGGGCAGGGGCAGGCGGAGATGGGTGGGGGTGTTTCAGTGAGATTGTGACGGTTTGGGCGGGTGCGCAGGCGGCGAGGGGAAGGGATGAGTGAGAGCATTGCCAAGACAAAACGCGGGAAGGTCTTCATGAAGTGATTATAACTGCATAACCCCACCCTAACCTCCCCATTTTCAATCAAAATGGGGAGGGAATATGTTGAATATTTGTGAATTAGGTGTAGCAAAATCAGGGTTATCGAGTTTTGAGTTTTGGTTATCTGCGCCGGCGGCCGAGGAGGGTGACGTAGTAGAGCAGGGTGCCGATGGACTGGATGGCGGCGGCGACGTAGGTGAGGGCTGCGGCGTCGAGGACTTTGTCGACGGCTTTGACTTCCTCGCGGGGAAGTCCGCCACTGGAGGCAAGCCATGCTTTGGCACGGCGCGAGGCGTTCAGCTCAACTGGCAGGGTGATGATGGAGAACACTGCTGTCAGGGCAAAGAGGAGCAGACCAAAGACCGCGATGTTGTAACCGAAGCTGGTTGCCGCTGAGGAGAGGTAGCTGAGGAAGAGACCGGCCATGAAGACGATCGGACCCAGACGGGAGCCAATGCGCACGGTTGGAACCATGGCGCTGCGAAGCATGAGGGGCAGGTAGTTGTTCTGATCCTGCAAGGCGTGGCCGACTTCATGTGCGGCTACGCCGGCAGCAGCGATGCTGTTCGAGCGGTAGACACCCTGGCTGAGGCGGAGGGTATTTGATCGCGGGTCGTAGTGGTCGCTGAGGGTGCCGCCGACTTCTTCGATGTGGACTGCGGTGAGTCCGTTGGCGTCCAGCATTCTGCGGGCGGTTTGCGCGCCGGTGAGACCACTACTGGTGGCCACGCGGGAATATTTGTTGTACGATGATTTGATGCGCATCTGTGCCCACATGCCGAGAAGGATGGCGGGCAGGGAGAATAGTATATACAGGCCATAATTTGCGAGAAACATTTTCTTACTCCATGAATCACAATTTTCCGTTTATTGACCCATTATAAGGGCAAATTATTAAGAAATTGTCTGGATTGTGCAAGAAATATATATGAGTGAGAAATCTGGACTAGAAGTTTCACGGTAGCGCGAAGCCGCATAGAATTGCAGTGGGTGCAATGCCGCGTCAGCGACTAACTTCTCTTCTCACAATGACAGGATGTAGATGTTAACCAAAGAGGAAGATAATGGCAACGCCGACAGGGAGACGAAGGTGCCGAACAGGGCCAGTTTGCTGATCTTCTCCTTGAAGAAGAAAAACGAGATAGGGAGCATGACGATGGGGGTAAGGGCCATCAAGGTGGAGGCGATACCGACATAAGCGGATTGTACGGCGACCATAGAGAGCCAGATGCCGGCGAATGGGCCGACGAGGGTGCCAAGGAGGATGAAACGCAGACCCGTTGGGTTGGAAAAGGTTGTTTTCAGGGTGAATTTTGCTTTCTTCTGGAGAAGAGCCACACTCCACATGATGAGAGCGCCGATGGAGACGCGGATCAGTACGCTGGAGATAGCAGGAAAATACCTCCGCCGCCTTTTTTCTGCATGACAAGTCCCACCGCTTGCCCAACGGCACCGAGGAAGGCGAAGAAAACACCCTGGAAGTAGGCAGAGCGATCTTTGGGACGTTCTGCTTGATCCCCGTTTTGGTGCTCGTAGACTACCAGCGCAATGCCGGCCACGGTAATGATGATGCCTGCGATATTGGTCGGAGTAAGGGTTTCGCCGAGGAAGATCCAGGCGATAAGAGCGCTGATGACGGGAACCCCCGCCATGATGAGGATGGAGATTCGCGCGCCAATCTGCACGAAGGCCTGGAAGAGGAATGCATCACCCAGGACAAGCCCGATGAGACCGGAAAGCCCCAGCCAGAGGAAACGGTCTGGTGACGCTTGCCAGGGATAGATCTGACCGGCGAGAAAAAGATGGGCAGCGCTCAACAGCACGGTCGCAAACAGCAGGCGCATGCGGTTGACGACGAGAGAGCTAACCTCTTTTCCGGCAGTGGCGAAGAAGATGCTGGTTAATGCCCAGCAGACGGCGACAAGAAATGCGGCGAGTTCTCCCATGAAGGTCCTTTATTGCCCGGTTCAGGCGTTGATGAAAGCTTCCGCTTTTTGCACCAGGCTGGTGTTCCCAATGTAGAGTGGGGTGCGTTGGTGGGTTTCGTGCGGCTGGATGTCGAGGATGCGGCGATGACCATCAGAGGCGAGGCCGCCCGCCTGCTCAGCGATGAAGGCCAGCGGGGCAGCTTCATAGAGCAGGCGCAGCTTGCCGTTGGGGTGATCGCGATCAGCGGGGTAATAGTATACGCCGCCTGCAAGCAGGTTGCGGTGAAAGTCGGTGACGAGGGAGCCAACATAGCGGGCAGAGAGGGCTTCATGATCTGGCGAATCGATGCCTTGCAGCCAATGCGTGTAGTCAATGTTTGCTTTGGACCACAGCGATTGATACCCCTGATTGGCGCTGAAATAGCGCGGCGGTTCGGGAATTTTGATGTTGGGGTGGGTGAGCAGGAATTCGCCGATGTCTGGATCGAGGGTGAAGCCATCCACACCGTGACCGGTGGAATAGACAAGCATGGTGCTGGCGCCATAAACGATATATCCGGCGGCGACCATGGTGCGTCCGGGCTGGAGGATGTCCTCGATCGTGCCGCGGCCCTGGGTCGTTTTGCGGTGGTGAATGGCGAAGATGGTGCCAACGCTGACGTTGAAGTCGATGTTGGAGGAGCCATCAAGGGGATCAAAGAGGAGGACATAGTCCCCGGTTGGGTATTCCTCTGGGATGGGGATGGGATCTTCGTGTTCTTCGGAGGCCATGATGGCCAGGCGGCCAGTATGATCCATGAGATCGTAGATGACCTGGTCGGCAAGTTCATCCAGTTTTGCCACTTTTTCACCCTGTACATTGGTTTGCCCGGTGCGCCCGAGGATCTGTGCTAATCCGGCACGGGTGGTTTTGCTGGCGATGTATTTGCCAGCCAGGGCAAGATCATAGAGCAGGTTGGTCAGACGGCCAGTGGCATCGGGATAAAGGCGCTGGGTTTGCAGGATGTGACGCTCGATGGTGATGATGCGCTGTGGGCCGGATAGCGGGTTTTGTTCCATCATTTCCTCCATGCGAAAACTGGATACGAACAGGCAGTTAAATGCCAGACCGCAGACCAGTATCTGCGGCTGTGGTGATGGGTGGTGTTGAGTGTTCCCGCCGAGACTTCGAACTCGGACCTTATGCTCCGGAGGCATATGTTCTGTCCATTGAACTACGGGAACGATTTGTGCTTGCTCCCTTGTCTGCAAGGCTCCGCAATTTTACCATGAGAGGAAGAGCAATGCGCAATGTATGGTGCACATTGCATGGGGAGGGGATTGGGTCATTCGTCAATCAGACAATAAGTCAATTAGAAAATACATCAGTCAGGTAACCAGGAACCTGGTTATCCAGGGAAGGGTTCCATTACTCCGCAAGGATGAGGGCGGTTCGCTCGATGCGGGCATCATTTGGGTCGATTTGCATGGCTTGAAGGACTTCTTCGGGGCGACCGGTGGCTTTGGGGAGCATGGTCAGGCGGGCTGAAAGATGTGTGGAATCGATGACGCGCAAGTCCTGAATCAAGGGACGCAGATCATATTGCTTGTTGCGGCGCGTGCGGAAGAGCGTTTCGCTTTGGAGAACAACAGCTACCCGATTTTCCAGGTCATTCGGTGGGTAGGTCGATGCGCAATTCGATCGTGTAATCGCCCGCGGCAACGATGGATTGCAGGGAGGCACCAGAAAGCTCAACCTGTTCGACTTTCTGGATTTCGATGCCGGCCGGGAACATGCCGGTCAGGCGTTCCTTGATCTCATCGGCAGTGATTTCTTCGGTGAACCAGATGTCAATCAGTTCGGCACTGCTGGTAAATCCCAGGGGCAATGGCGCCGCAAGATTCATTTTTGGTTTGGGGTGATAGCCCTGGCTGTAGGCCAGAGGCAGGCGGGCACGACGGATGGCTCGTTCCCAAAGTTTTTGAACGTCGAGATTACTGGTGTATTTGAGCCAACCCATTTTGGTGTAGGTGATGCGGATTTTGATCATTGGGCGGCCTCGATCTGAACGGATACCGATTGGTCTGTTACGATGGAACGCACTTCAGGGCATTTCCAGTTGTCCCCCGGGTTTTGCGCGCGCAGATCGCGGAAATCACGGAGGATACCGCAGGCATGGCACTGCTCACGGCAGTAGGAGGTCAATGCACCGGTCTGGCTGCGGGTATATTCTTCAGCCAGGAAAGATTTGTGGACACCGGTGTGGATATGGTCCCAGGGGAGGTGTTCGTCCAGACTGCGCTCACGATTGGTGAAGAACTCGCTCGTCAGACCGTGTTCTGCAAAGGCGGCCTGCCAGGTTTCGGGGTTGAAATATTCACGCCAGGAGTCAAATTTCGCGCCGTGCTGCCAGGCGGTATAGATGGCATCTGCTGTGCGCCGGTCGCCGCGGGAGAGCATGGCTTCAAAGATGGTTTCATCGGGATTTGACCAGTTGAATTTAATGCCAGGCACTTTGAGCGCATCTCGCAAGTATCGCTGTTTGGTTCGCATTTGCTCTGTGGTGTCACAGGAGACCCACTGGAAGGGAGTATGCGGCTTGGGCACAAAGGTACTGACGCCGACATTCAGTTTTGACTTACGCCCCATGGCTTTACGGCCTTCTGAAATGACCTGTTTGCACAGATCGGCAATGGCGTGGACATCTTCCATGGTTTCAGAGGGATGACCGATCATGAAATAGAGCTTGATGGTCGTCCAGCCGCGGGAGTAGATCTCGCCGGCGACATCCAGTAATTGCCGGGTCTGGATGGGCTTATTGATGATGTTGCGCATGTGCTCGGTAGCTGCCTCGGGGGCGAGGGTGAAGCCGCCGGAACCATGGCCGCGCAGCATTTCGAAGAGGTCAATCGAAAGAGATTCGATGCGTAAGGAAGGCAGAGAGATGCGCAGGTTTTCGTCCTGATATTGTTCGCTGATCTGGCGGATCAGATCGAGAATATGCGTGTAGTCAGAGGATGAAAGAGAGAGCAGGGCGACTTCTTCAAAGCCACTGTTTTCCAATGAGTCTGTGATTGCGCTGAGAATCTCTTCAACCGGACGTTCGCGCACCGGGCGGTTAACCATGCCAGCGTGACAAAAACGGCAGCCGCGGGCACAGCCGCGCATGATCTCCACGGCAACCCGGTTTTGGACGGTGTTGATGGAGGGTACGATGGGCCGGGTGGGCGGCGGGGGGAGTTTGCCGACGACGCGTTTCTGGATTGCTGCGGGGGCATCAGGATGGATGGAAGTGAAGGTATCGATGGTGCCATCTTCGCTATAGGTGGTCTCGTAGAATGAAGGAACATAGATGCCGGGAATTTGAGCCAGTTGATGAAGCAAGGCTGTCCGATCCTGCCCGCTTTTTTTCCATGATTGATATACATCAACAATTTCCCCGAAGATCTCTTCCCCTTCGCCAACTGCAAAAGCATCGATGAAGGCGTGCATGGGTTCGGGGTTGAGGGAGGCATGGCCACCAGCGATGACCAACGGGTGGCTTTCATCCCGGTCTTTGGTGAAGAGGGGCAGCCCGGCCAGGTCAAGCATGTTGAGGGCATTGGTGTAGATGGATTCGTAGGGCAGGGTGAAGGCGAGGATGTCAAATGCAGCGAGGGCATGCTTGCTTTCCAGGGTGTAGAGGGGGATTTCTGCCTCCCGCATGGCGGCTTCCATATCCGTCCAGGGCGCATAGGTGCGTTCTGCCAGTACGTCCGGGCGGGCATTGAGGTCTTCGTAGAAGATGGCCAGGCCGAGATTGGAAAGGCCGATATCGTAAATATCCGGGAAGGCGAGGGCGATGCGGGTTTCAACCGCGTCCCAGTCTTTGACGATCTGGTTGATCTCACCGCCGACATAGCGGCCTGGTTTTTGAACGGTAAGCAAGATGCGCTCAAGGCGATCCGAAATTTGTTGGTTGGTTAACACCGATAATTACTCCTGAATTGAAAGAAAAGCAAATCCCGGTAGTTGTCCCGGGAGGAAATTAATATTGTAATGCCGCCCAATTTTACCCGATTTTGGGAATTATCGGGAAACGGGAGATGATACGGCAGCGCCTGGTTTTGTTCAACGGTGATGCATGAGCAGGCTTTTGTCCTTCCCCCGACAAGCGGGGGAAGGAGGGATGTGTACTATGAGGTGGTTTGGGTCAATTGAGATAAGCGGGAGGGGTTTAAGGCGGACAGAGGTTAGAGATCTGTCCCTGCGTTATGGGGCGGCGAATTTTTTGGCACCTGTTTTGATTTATTAGACAGGCTGTGACGACTGACCGCAGGGTTACTATAATGTTGTCCGCTATTCAAGTTATGTTTCGAAACGGTTAAAAAGTTCCTTTGTACATACCGCCGTCAACGGTAAGCATGTGGCCGGTGATGTAGGAGGCGGCGGGGGAGGCGAGGAACACGGCAGCTTTGGCAAATTCCTGCGGGGTGGCCATGCGTCCGAGGGGGCTGTCCTGCATTTGTTTGTCAAGTTCTTCCTGAACGGTGGTGTCGTTGGCTGCTGCGCGAGCCTGGAGCAGTTCGGTGACGCGTTCGGTATTCGTCCAGCCAGGGAGGATGGCATTGAACCGGATGCCCTGATCGCCAATTTCGAGGGCAAGGGTTTTGATGAGGCCGATGGTGGCCGAGCGGACGCTGTTGGAGAGGACGAGTTTGGGGATGGGTTGCTTGACAGAGTATGAGGTGATGGCGAGAACGGAAGCAGCATTGGATTTTTTGAGGTAGGGCAGGGCTGCACGGATGAGACGCACGTGAGCCATGAGTGATAACTGGATGGCCATATCCCAGGCATCATCGTCCATGGATTCGAAGCTGCCGGGAGGCGGGCCGCCGGCATTGGTTACGAGGATATCCAGGCCGCCCCAAATGTCTGCGGCCTGTTTGACGATCGCGGCTGGCATAGCGGGCAGGGCGAGATCGCCGGTAATGGCGGCGGCTTTGCTGCCGGTTTCTTGTTCAATGCGCTGCCGGGCGGCTTCCAGATTTTCAGGATTGCGCCCGTTGATGATGACGTTGGCGCCTTCACTGGCGAGCGTGTGTGCGACGGCAAAGCCAAGCCCGCGGCTCGAGCCAGTGACAAGGGCGGTTTTTTCTGTAAGGTTTAGATCCATGGTGTTCTCCTTGTGAAACGGGTAAGTTTAGAGGAATTCAATGTCTTCTTCCAGAATAGTGATATTGGGAAATGCAGATTCGATAGCGGTAACTGCTTTTTGCAGAACTTGTTGGTTGTGAACGGCGTCATTGCTGACGATGGCGCAGGCGATAAGGGATTCTTTCCATGAGTTGAGGTGTTCGACTTCGGCAACAGAGAGGTTGAAATCGCGGTGCAGTTTGGCGAGTACGGGTTTGAGCGTCCCGCGTTTTTGTTTGAGGGATTGATTTTCCGGCATGTACAGGTGGAGGGTCAGGATGGCGATGGAGATGGTGGACATGGGGTTTTTTCCTGGCTGGTGGGTGGTTGTCTTGCATATATTATAAGGATTATTCAGCATTTTGAGAAAAAGTAATGCAATTGGTGGACCTTTCTGCCGATAGTATGTGAGGTTTTGTCTCTCATCGGGAATCGGAAGATCCTGATTTTCGTGCACAACAAAAAATGGTTCGGTTACTTGAAGCGGCCATGACAACACCTGACAAATTATGGGATACACTCATTGCTGCGAAACGGAGAAAACTTGCACAATCATGGCGGGGAGGTTACAATCCCATGCGTAGTTAATCCAAACACAGGAAGATGTTTTTATGGAAATGGAACCACAATTTCAGGCAGCGATGGATTATCTGTACAGTTATGTGGATTACAGCCTGACACGGCAGATGCGCAACGCTGCCAAAAATTTTAACCTGGACCGGGTACACAAATTGCTGCATTTGCTGGGCGATCCGCATTTGCAGTACAAGGTGATCCATGTGGCAGGTACGAAGGGCAAAGGCTCTACCTCGGCGATGATGGCGAGTGCCTTGCAGGCCGCGGGATATCAGGTTGGCTTTTATACGTCACCGCATTTATCGGATTATTGTGAGCGGATACAGATCAATGGCGTGTCGATTTCACATGACCGATTGGTCCAGATGGTGGAAGAGATCAAACCCTTCGTTGATCAGGTGGAGAAGATCACCACGTTTGAGATCACGACAGCCCTGGGTTTCTGGTATTATGCTCAGGAAAATGCTGATGTGGCGGTGATTGAAGTCGGTTTGGGCGGCAGGCTGGATGCTACGAATGTGGTGTCGCCGCTGGTCTCGGTGATCACTTCGCTTTCACTGGATCATGTAGATGTATTGGGGGATACGCTGGCCAAGATCGCCACCGAAAAAGCAGGGATCATCAAACCCGGCAGGCCGATCGTGGTTTCACCGCAGCGGGAAGAAGCGCAACTGGTGGTCACACGGATTGCGGCAGAACGAGATGCCCCGTTGACAATTGTTGGACGCGATTACCTATTTGCACCGTGGGCACATACTTTGGACAGACAGTCGATGCTGGTGTGGCCGAAAGAAGATCAACCACTGGTAGATTCATTCATCGAATCGGGAGGGCGGGAAGATTGGGAGCCTTTGCGTTTGACGATCCCGCTGCTGGGACATCACCAGATCGAAAATGCAGCCACGGCGTATTCTGCATTGCAAATTGCCAGAGCCGAAGGCCTGGCAATTTCGGAAGCTGATATTGTACAGGGTTTCGCTACTGTGTATTGGGCGGGCAGGTTTGAAGTGCTGCGCCGCGCTCCGTTGTTCATTGTAGATTCTGCTCATAATCGCAATTCTGCCCTGAAACTACGGCAGGCCATTGATGATTATTTGCCCGGTCAACCGGTGATCCTCATATTTGGGGCATCAGAGGACAAGGATGTGGAAGGAATGTTTGCCGAGTTGTTGCCGCGGGTGAAACAGGTAGTGGCTACAGAGTCGGTGCATCCGCGGGCAATGAAGGCGGACAGGTTGGTAAATCTGGCGCACCGATATGGTTGCCCAGCCAGGAAGGTTGTGCCAGTTGAGGATGCGGTTTATTATGCGCTCAACACAGCCGGCGAGGAATTTGCAATTGTCGCGGCGGGCAGCTTGTTTGTGGCGGCTGCCGTACGCGATATCTGGGAACAGCAACATCCCATTCAGAATTGAGGAAAATCATGCCGTCACAAGATTGGTTTAGTCAACAAGAATCACCGGAAGATATGGCGAATGCCCTGCATCAGCGTACGGAGGAGCTGTATCGTATCGAAAATGCCGAAGCAGATGCAGATGGTGTGTTTGAATGTAACGCCATCCTGCTGCGGGATATTGTGGTTTTTCCACATATGATCTCGCCGATATTTATCATTCCGGGAGCAAATCTTTTTGCCATTCAGGATGCGCAATATAACTACAACACCGTTGTGGCGATGGTACAGTCTGATCCGGAAGAGGAAGATCCGATTCCAGAAGATTATCTTCATGTGGGTGTCGAGGTTGCGGTTGGCCGTTTGCTGAGCCTGCCTGAAGGCAATAACTCGGCGCTGGTGCAGGGGCGCAGGCGGGTTGAAATATTGGCCGTAACACAGACGGAGCCATTTTATCGCGTGCGGGTGCGGGTGATTTCGATCCCCGAGGAAGTTGATGCCAACATGGATGCAATGATGCGCACAACCCGCAATCTGTTTTCAAGATGTGTGCAGCTCGACCAGAGCCTGCCAGAAGAAGCACATTTATTTTCGCTGAACATCTCCGAACCAGGCTGGCTGGCAGATATGGTTGCTACAGCGATATCATTGCCGTTTCGCGATCGTCAAAATTTGCTGCTGGAGAGCAGTGTGGAAAAGCGTTTAAAGCTGGTGAACGGGTTGCTGGCACAGGAACTTGACATCCTGGAACTGGAGGAGGATATCCAGACCCGCGTACAGAGCGAGGTGGATCGCAGTCAGCGTGAGTATTATCTGCGCGAGCAGATGAAAGTGATCCAGAATGAATTGGGCGAAGGGGATGTGTGGAGCAAAGATATCAATGATCTGCGGGCCAGGATTGAAAAAGGGGAATTCCCCGAAGATGTGCGGAAACAGGCATTTAAGGAACTGGAACGCCTGTCGCAGATCCCACCGATGGCGCCTGAAGTGGGGATTATCCGAAGTTATCTGGACTGGATCCTGGAATTACCGTGGACGACAGCTACAGAGGATAATCTGGATGTGACCAATGCAGGGAAAGTTCTTGATCAGGACCATTATGGACTGCAAAAGGCAAAGGATAGAATTTTGGAATACATCGCGGTGCGGAGCTTAAAACCCAAGCGAGACCGCCAGCCGATCCTGTGTTTTGTCGGGCCGCCTGGTACCGGAAAAACTTCACTGGGGCGTTCGATTGCAGATGCTTTGGGGAGGAAATTTGTGCGCCTGTCTCTGGGCGGTGTGCGGGATGAGGCAGAGATCCGCGGTCACCGCAGGACATATATCGGCGCATTGCCTGGGCGTATCTTGCGGACGATCCGAAATGCGGGGACAGTAAACCCGCTGTTCATGCTGGATGAAATTGAAAAGATGGGGTCCGATTTCCGCGGCGATCCATCTGCGGCGCTGCTGGAGGTGCTGGACCCAGAACAGAATAATGCTTTTTCGGATCATTATCTTGAACTGGCGTATGACCTTTCAAAGGTGATGTTTGTTACGACGGCAAATACTGTATCCGATATTCCGCCGGCATTGCTGGATCGGATGGAGGTGATCGATTTCCCCGGGTATATTGAGGAAGAGAAGTTGGAAATCGCAAACCGTTTCCTGATCCCGCGGCAGATTGAAGAATCAGGTTTGGAATTGGGCGAGTTGAAATTCCAGGAACCAGCCATTCGCAAGGTGATCCGTGAATATACATATGAGGCGGGTGTACGTAATCTGGAAAGGGAACTGGGACGATTGTGTCGCAAGGTGGCACGGTTGAAATCTGAAGGAAAGGCTTTCCCGTCACGGATCGGTACACCTGCTGTAGAAAAATTCCTTGGACCGGCAGAATTCTTCCTGACCGAAGCCGAGCGGCAGGATGAGGTGGGTGTTGCCACGGCGATTGCATGGACGATGAATGGCGGCGAGATCATGCCGGTGGAAGTGCTGATCATGGAAGGAAAGGGAAATTTGCAGATCACCGGGCAGATTGGTGAAGTGATGCAGGAAGTCAGCACAGGCAGGTATGTCTTATCTGAAAGCGCATGCGCGGGAGTTGGGTCTTGATCCTGATGAATTTGAAAGCCTGGACGTGCATATTCACGTACCGGAAGGGGCGATACCCAAGGATGGACCAAGCGCGGGGATCACCATTGCCAGCCGCATTGGTTTCAGCGTTCACCAAACGACCGGTATACAAAATGTTTGTATGTCAGGTGAAATCACGCTGCGAGGGTCGGGTGATTGCCAGTTGGCGGTGTGCGGGAGAAAGTGCTGGCGGCGCATCGCTCCGGTTTGAAAACGGTGATCCTGCCGGAGCGCAATTTGAAGGATCTGGTGGATGTGCCGAAGAAAGTGAAGGACGACATGAAGATTGTACCGGTCACGCAGATTTGATGAAGTGCTGAAACTGGCGCTGCATCCGACGGGAAAACCAGCAAAGTGAGTGAGACCCAATAACGCGCCAGGTGATAGCAGGGCGCGTTATCTCAGTCAGGAATTAGCAATAAAACAAACCGCCCCCAGCGAAGAAATGGGTGCGGTTTTGTGTTTTGTGCTATTCCAGGGTCACTCGACAGGCGGCCTGTTGAGTTCGTCCTGCAAGGCGCGGACGCCATTGCGTACCTGGCCGAGGACTCTTTCGAGTTCCAGTTCCAGGTCAGCGAGGGTTTGCAGGGTGTAGGAATCGGCGTCTTTGCGGATATTATCGCTTTCTCTTTCGGCTTGCGTAATAATCGCGGCTGCCCGCTCTTTGGCGGCTTCGACGACAGAGTCCTGGTCAATGATCTTTTCCCCTTTTTCCCGTGCAATTGCCAGCGTGCGGTTGGCTTCTTCCTGTGCCTGTGCCAACATGCGGTCACGCTGAGCGAGCAATTGCTGCGCCTTTTTAATCTCATCAGGGATGGTGACGCGCATTTGATCGATAATATCGAGCATACGGTCTTCATCCACAATGACGCTGTGGGTGAAGGGAACGGATCGGCTTACATTGAATAGTTCTTCCAAACGATCAACAAGGTGCAGAATATCCATACCGTCCTCCAAAATGATTTCACCCTTACGGGTTGCAAGAACCAGGCCATAGCCTGGGCGTTAGTCGAGCAAAGAATTTTGCGGAACAATTTCCTGTTCTTCGCCTAGTTCTCTAAAGCGGTTTTGCAGGGCAGATTCTACATGCCTGGGTACCATGCTGCTGACATTCCCGCCAAGGGCTGCAATTTCCCGCACGGTTGAAGAGGAAAGAAAAGAATGCTCTTCACTTGGTAATGAAGGCAACGACTTCAACGTCCGGTGCGAGGCGATGGTTGGCGAGCGCCATGCGAAACTCATATTCGAAATCAGAGAAAACGCGTAATCCTCTGACGACTACCTGTGCATCTATTTTATGACAAAAATCCACCGTCAGTCCAGAATATCCCATGATTTTAATGTTGGGATGACAGGAAAACGACTGGCGTACCAGCGCCATGCGGTCTTCGGGTGAGAAAAGGAGGTTTTTCAAGGGCCGGTCATAGACAGCAATGATCACTTCTTCAAAAAGCCGGGCTGCCCGGGTGGCAATGTCGATATGTCCGAAATGAATGGGATCAAAGGTTCCGGGAAAAACAGCTTTTACCATATTAGCTTACATCTCCTGCGCCTGCCGGCCAGAACCGTTTCATCATTTTTTGCAGTTCCTGGTGTTCAGGCTGCTCCAGATTTGGGTCCTTATTGAATAATTCCTGCGCGTGTGTGCGTGCCTTTTCAATCAGGTGGATATCTGAAAGGCTTGCCATTTGCAATTCGGCAAAACCAGATTGGCGGGTGCCGAGGAATTGACCGGGACCGCGCTGTTCCAGATCGCGTTCAGCAAGGACAAACCCATCGTTGGTTTCTGCCATGGCCATCAGGCGTTCATTTTCTACGGCATTGGGGGTCTCGGGAATAAGAACACAGTAGGACTTGGCTTCCCCGCGACCAATACGCCCGCGGAACTGGTGGAGCTGGGAAAGGCCAAAACGATTGGCGCTTTCAATGAGCATGCTGGTGGCATTGGGAATGTCTACACCGACTTCGACAACCGAAGTTGAAACCAGAATGTCAAATTCCCGATTGCGGAAAGCAGTCATGACTGCTTCTTTTTCGGCAGGTTTCAATCGACCGTGCATCAGCCCGAGTTTGAATTGCGGGAAGACATTGTTTTTCAGATCGTTCATATTCCTGAACGGCGGCCTGGCGTTCGTCCTGTTTCTCGTTTTCAGCTTCTACCAGAGGGTAGATGATGAAAGCCTGGTGACCTTGTTCTACCTGTGACCGGATGAACTGGTAGGCCTGCTCCCGTTCATTGGGGTAGAGTACCCGTGTTTCGGTGGGCTGGCGACCAGCTGGCATTTCATCCATAATGCTCAGATCGAGATCACCGTAAACGGTGAGGGCGAGCGAGCGCGGGATGGGCGTGGCCGTCATCACCAACAAGTGCAGGTTGTTGCCTTTGGCGCGCAGGTTGGCGCGCTGGGCAACACCAAAACGGTGCTGCTCATCAATGACGGCAAAATGAAGATCTTTGAACTGCACAGGGTCTTCCAGCAGAGCATGGGTGCCAACGATGATTTTGATGGAGCCATCTTCGAGGCCTCTGACGGATTTCCTGTTTTTCTGCCTCAGGTGTATCGCCAATCAGGAGACGGATTTCGCCAGGATTGAGGAGGTCGGAGAGAAGCTCTGTGATTTTGCGGTAATGTTGTTCAGCCAGGATCGATGTGGGGGCCATGATGGCAGATTGTGCGCCTTGTATCGGCGGCGATTGCCATACCAATGGCGGCAACAATCGTTTTGCCTGATCCGACATCTCCCTGCAGAAACCGATTCATGGGTTGCCCGGAGCGCATATCTGTGCGCAGGTCGGTGATGGCACGGTTTTGGGCTCCAGTAAGTTCAAAGGGAAGTTTGCTGGTGCGCTGCGCGATCCATTCGTCGGAGACTTCAAAAATACGCGCAGCAGCATCCATCCAGCTTCTTTTTTGGCTGAGTACACCAAGCTGGAGGAGGAAAATTTCGTCAAAGGATAGGCGGTTGCGGGCGGCTTTGAGCTGCTCAAACGAATCCGGGAAATGGACCTGGGCAATCGCGTTTGGCAGATCAAGCAGACGGGCGGAATGCAGAATATGTTCCGGCATGAAGTCGCGAACCCGAGGCGCCCAGAAAGTGGTGGTCTGGTGCATGGTTTTGCGCAGCCAGCGCTGGGTGATCTTTGCGGTGAGGGGATAGACGGGCACGATGCGGTTGGTGTGCAGGTGCTCTTTCTCGATCGGTTCCCATTCGGGATTGTTCATTACCAGACGACCGAGGTACATGTCGATCTTGCCGGAGAGAACAAGCTGCAAGCCCTGTTTTCATGCTTTTGGCAATCCATGGCTGGTTGAACCATGTGAGGCGCAGGAAACCAGTGCCGTCACTGACCACCACTTCGGTGATGTTCATGCGTCCATTGTTTATCTTGCGTGAGGAGGAGCTTTGCACCGTGGCGAGCACTGTCAACTCGTCACCGTATTCCAGCCGATTGATGGGTTTGAGCTGGCTGTAATCGTCATAGCGGCGCGGGAAATAATACAGCAGGTCAATCAGCGAGTTCAGGCCCATTTTGGTGAATTTTTCGGCGTATTGTTGCCGATTCCGCTGAGCGTGGTGAGGGGGGCATTCAGCGCTACCCGCTCGGATTCGGGGAAGGCAGGCGGTTTTGGAGATGGTGTGGGAACAGGCGGCGGGGCTGATACTGGTTCAGGCGCAGACTCAGGCTCAGGCTTAGGCTCAGGAGCAGGAGGTGTTGGCTCTGCGGATACCGGCAGGGCAGTTTCTTTCTCTGCCGGTTGAGGGGTCTCGACAGGCGGAGTAGATTGTGTCGGAGTTGGTTGAACGATCTGCTGTGGTTTGGGCGACTGCTGCTGGATACCCGGTTCTTTTAGTTCAGACAGCAAGTCGCGAACGGTTTCACGCCGGCCCTGGGTATCCTGCTCGGCATAGTCTTGAAGTTTCTCGGCGACGTAGTCAATCAGCCGCTGTTCGAGCTGGTCTTCCAGCGCTTCTTTTAGCCATACGGGGAGGATTTTGTCCAGCCCACCAACAACAGCGCGGTTATCATAACCGCGTTCAGATTCAAGTTGCAGAAATTTCTGTAGTTTTCGAATTGAAGAGTGCATGAAGTAATTTTACCGCAAGTTGGGATTGTGGATTGCTAAATTGGCAAACGATCTTCGAGTCAGGAATCTATTGAGAGTCAGTTTTCAGCCGTTATTCGTTCCCTCAATGATGATCAGGGCGGTGGCATCGGGACCAAACAGGGTGGCAAGGGGCAGGTTGAGCGTATGTTCGGTGAAAGGGGTGCTGGGGAAATCGTCGCGAACATGGTCACTGATCAAACGGGCATCATTGCCGTTTGCTTTGTCGCTTTGCACAAGGGCAATGTGGTTGAAGATCTCAAATTCATCAATGAATTCCTGGAAGTGGGTCGTGATGTGTCTGGGATTTCGTTTTTTCTCCACCGGCGCTAATCTTCCCTTCTTCCAGTGCGAAAAGCGGCAGGATGCCTGTCATTTCTCCAACTGTGGCTTGCGCGTGATCAATAAACCCATTGTTGCATAAATACGAGAGATTGGGGGTGCAGAAGAGTACATAGGTGCGATGCGGAAAGGCTGCGAAATCCGCGTTCCACATCGGTCAGGCTGCCGTTATTGAAAACGGTTTCGGCGGCTTGTTGAACCATATTTCCCAGCCCAATGGAGGTCGTTTGGGAATTGATGATCTGAATTTTCGGCCCACCGCGCAGGATCATATTCGCTTCGCGGGCATTTTGACAGCAATCACTGAGATGAGAGGAGAGGAAAATGCCAATGATCTCGTTATACTGTTTCCCTAGTCGAGAGAAGAGATGGCGGAATTCTTCAACGGATGGCGCCAGTAGCCGCGGGTTCAAGATCGTCACTGACAAATTCTGGCAGGTTTTCAAGGGTGGTTTTTCCTTGCCTTTGTGCAGCTTATTGTGCAGAAATGGCTTCAGATGGACGATTTTTACAATTGATTGTCCATGAAAAGAAGCATTTGCAAACTGCGCAGAATTGTCAGTGACGATGCAAATCGAATCCATGCTTATTCAACAGCAACAATAAATTGATAGTGGGGTTGACCACCTTCGTGTAATTCAATTTCATGGGACGGGTATGCCGAGCGAATGCGATCCACGATCTGGTTCACATCTGTTTTGGCAATATTGTTGCCATAGTAAAGAGTAATCCGTTCGCGATCTTCCGTATCACATTCATTAAGCAGACCAAGGCAGGCCTCCTCAAGAGAGGAAGTTGACTGGATCAGTTTGCCATTGTGCAGGGCAATGACCTCGCCTTTGGCAACATCAACGCCATTGATGGTCACCGAGCGGGTAGCAACAGTGATTTCGCCGGTTTCGACATCTTCCAGGGCTTCATCCATTTCCTCCACGATAGTATCAAAATCCATATCAGGGATGAGGCGCAGCATGGCGCTGAGGCCTTGCGGTACGGTAGTGGAGCGAATAACGGCGACCTGCTTGACTGTCATTGAACTGGCAGCTTCTGCAGCCATAATAATGTTTTTGTTATTGGGCAGGATGATGACTTTGTCTGTGGGTAAATTCTCGAAAGCTGCGAGGATCTCTTTGGTGCTGGGGTTCATGGTTTGCCCGCCTTCGACAATCGCGGCAACACCCAGGCTGGCAAAGATGCGAGAGAGGCCAGGACCAGGTGATACTGTTACCACTGCAATTTCTCCAGGTTCTACAGGGGCAAGCTTCAGCTGGTGTTTTTTCTCTTCCTCGATCTGTTCCATTTGATCCACGAGGTTCTCAATGTAGACTTTGGTAATCGTGCCAATCCCCATGATGTAATCGATGGGTAAGTAGCGGTTATCTGTGGGAACGTGGATGTGCATGCGGTAGATACCATCCCCTTCACCGACCTGGATGGATGTGCCCATATCCATGAGGCTGTTGTAAAACTCTTCAAGGATTAGTTCATTGGTGGGGCGGAAGTCTACGACGACTTCATAATCTTGTCCAGGCTCAACGGTTTCCATTGCTTCGTCCATTAGCATTGAGGCTAGGGGTTGTACCGACATTAACGCGGTGTCCAGACTTTCGCCATTAATATATCGCTGCATCCCTTCCAGAATGAAGAAAAGGCCTTTGCCGCCCGAATCAACTACGCCGGCTTGTTTGAGAATGGGGAGAAGCTCCGGTGTGTATTCTACGGATTCATCGGCAGCGGCAATGATGAGTTCCAGCATTGCTTTCAGGTCGGCGACCTGGTTGGCTTCAGCTGCGGCTGCGATGTCCTTGCCAACGGTGAGGATGGTGCCTTCAACAGGGCGCACGACGCCTTTGTAGGCGGTATTGCGCGCTTCGGCAAGCGCCTTGACCAGCAGGTCTGAGTCCAACACGGGCAGGCTGTCGCATTCACGGGCAAAGCCGCGCCAGAGTTGGGAAAGGATGACACCTGAATTTCCGCGCGCGCCGATCAATGCGCCGCGGGCAACTGCCTGCGCCATTTTGCCGATGTTCTTTTCGCCTGAGGTGGCAATTTCATCGTATGCTGCCTGCATGGTGAGCAGCATATTGGTGCCGGTGTCGCCATCGGGCACAGGGAATACATTTAAGGCATTGACGATTTGTTGGTTGGTTTTTAGCCATGTCAGGCCTGCTTCAATTAAGTTTTTCAGGCCCTGTCCATCCAACTTGGTGACAGGTTGGGTTAAATCATTGCTCATGACGCTCCTAAAATAAAACCAAAGATAAGTGCAAAAAGAATTGCTTAATCGGGGTTGCTGATGCGCAAACCGCGCACGTGGACATTAATTTCGCTGACAGGGAGACCAAGCGCTTTTTCAATTTGATAACGCACGCTGTTGGCTACACTGGCGGCAACTGATTTAACACGGGTGCCATATTCAACAATGATAAACATTTCAATCTTAATGGCATTACCGTTAAAATCAATTTTCACACCCAGAGCAGGGTCCTTCACGATCGACTGGGCTAAACCTTCAGTAAAATTCTTTGCTGCCAGGCCGACAACGCCATATGATTTAAGGGCGGATTGGTAGGCAATGGTAGCAATTGCACGGTGAGAAATATAGATGTTTCCCAGAGGGTTCTTGTCGTCTTTCATTTTTATATTTTTTCTCTTTTGATAGTATCAATTCTCATTGATTTATGGTATACTACTGCGTTGCTGTCATTATAACCGAAAATTTTTTTTGCTATTGTACAGCACTTAATCATTTCAGGAAAGGATAATACGATGGCAAAGTGCGAAGTCTGCGGTAAAACTACGAAATTTGGACATAACAGGTCTTTCTCGATGCGGGCGACCAATCGTGAATTCCGTCCAAACCTGCAACGTGTTTCCGTTTATGAAAACGGACAAAAAGTGCGCAAAATTTTGTGCACGCGATGCATTCGGACGATGGTCAAAAGCAGCAAGTAACTGTTTCTGAAAATCGTAATACAAGGCCACGAGATAATCGTGGCCTTTGTATTTTAAACGATCAGGCAACTGAATCGCGCAAGGCTTTGATGCCGGCAGCGATGCCCTGGGGGTATTTGAAGACGGCCGTAGCAGCAACGATGTTTCTGGCGCCGGCTTGATAGATGGCCGGCAGGGTTTCGGCATTCAGCCCGCCATCCACCTGAATGACAGCATGTGAGCCGATAGCGGTGATCATTTCCTTGACTTCAGCAACTTTTTTGACGGTGCGTGGGATGAATTTTTGCCCGGAGAAACCAGGGTTGACGGACATGATGAGGACGAGATCAACCAGGGGAAGGACGTCTTTGATCGCCCAAGCGGGGGTGCCGGGGTTGAGGGTGATACCGGTGGAGCAGCCCAGCGATTGAATTGCTTCCAGGGTGCGATATACATTGGGGTTATTTTCAATATGAATGGTGATATTGTCAGCGCCGGCGCTGGCGAATGCGGCAATATGTTTTTCCGGTTCGTCAATCATCAGGTGGGCATTGATGGGAATATCCGTGATCTTTTTGCAGGTCTCGACAATAAAAGGACCCATCGAGATATTCGGGACAAATGAACCATCCATGACGTCAACATGAACCCAATCCATACCTGCTTCAATGGCTGTGTTGATTTCTTCTTCCAGTTTTCGAAAATCCGCGGACAAGATAGAGCCGGAAAGGATGAATTCATTCATAAGGTGGTTTTCCTGAATATATGGTTTAGGGCTGGGCGGCATTCAGTGTGAACCAGATGTAGAGCCAAAAAGGAATTAACCCGGCGGCGAGGACAAAAGCCAGCAAACCAAGCCCGGCAGTTCCCCAATCAATTTCCGGGGTTACTGGTTCGGGTTGTTCTTCCGGGTCTGCGGTGGAGGGGGATAGCGGGATTGACTCCAGGCTTACAGCAGAGGGCTGGGGTTGGACGGCAGGATTTACCGGGGTGTGAGGTTGGTTTTGCTGGATATTCCTGGCAGCGGACTGGTGTTCGGAGAAGTTTTGCAGGATGCGGCCAAATTGATCCCCCATCCGATATCGGGAGGCGGGTTCTTTGGAAAGAACTTTGAGGATGATCTTTTCCAGTTCCTGGGGAATTTCACGATTATAGGCCCGCGGGTGCACAGGAATAACGGTTTTGTGGGCTTCGACTAGGTCTTCGATATTGTCAGAGTGGAACGGAAGGCGCCCGGTGAGCATTTCGTACATGATGATGCCGAGGGAGTAGACATCGGAGGCGGGAACGGGGGCTTTGCCGGAGGCTTGTTCGGGAGACATATAGAGCGGGGAACCCCACACGAATTCGTTGTGTTCGTCAGGCTGGATGGTGGATAATAATCTGGCAATGCCAAAATCGGCCACTTTGAGACGATTTTCAGCGGTAACAATCAGGTTTTGGGGTTTTACGTCACAATGGACAACTCCAGCTCTATGCGCATAGCCTATTCCTGCGCAGGCCTGAGTGATAAGGGAGACGGTTTCTTCAACGGAAAAGACGCGGCCTTCATCAGCGCGCTGGCGGATGATGGTTTTCAGGTCGGGACCGGGAACGTATTCCATGATGATGAAGATACGGTCTTCATCAAAACCAAAGTCGTGGATGGTGATGATATTGGGATGGGTGAGGTTGGCGGCGGATTTTGCTTCCTGGCGGAAGAGTGCCTGGACTTCCTGGTTTTCGGAGTAGTCTTTGCGCAGGATTTTGATAGCTACAGTGCGGTCAAGCGCAGTGTCATAGCCCTGGTAAACAACGGCCATGCCGCCTGTTCCGAGGGTGTTTTTCAGGAGATAGCGATCGCCAAGGATGGTTGGTTGGTTCAGGTTGTTTTCCATACTTGTGTCGATTATAACCTTAAAAGCAGGATCATGGATTAGGGGAGATGTTTTAACCAGCGGGCGTGAATGAGTGATGGGTTGAACCGCTAAAGGTATGGGCTGGGATATAATTGGTGTATGGGTGAATATGTCGAAAAGCTAATTGGGAAGATCAAGCAGACCTGGAATGCTTGGGTAGGCGTGGGGGCAGTGCTATTTGCTGTTTTGATATGCGGATTGGTCTTTATGTTCGTGTGGGTGTTGACGCCCTCGCCGACGGGCGCTGATGCTGCTGCGAAGGCAGTGGTGACACGCTTGCCGGCACCGACGTTCACGCCAGTGATCGACTGACCTCCACGCCACCTGTAGATGAGAATATTGTGGATGGGATCGGTTATGGGATGACGGTAGAGATTTTCGATACAGGTGGATCCGGGCTGCGTTTCGGGCGGAGCCGGGAATTGATGCGGATATTCAATTTGTTGCCAAAGATCAGGAAGTATTCCGGGTTGAAGGTGGACCGGTGGAGGAAGACGGGTTTGTATGGTGGTATCTGGTTTCGGATGAGTTAAGTGATCGCAGAGGGTGGGCAGTTTCATCATATTTGCAGTCGAGTGGAATAGGATGAGGGAGGGATTTCCGACATTGATATGATTGACGCAACGGTCAAATCCCCCACCGTTTTGCGGCATCTCATTTTTGGCAAGGTGGGTAAATCGGCTCATCTGCTTTACTGCGGGATGGCAAGCTGACATGATACTTACGTGTGCGGGGCAGAAAGAAAGAAAATCCCTCGAAATCTCGAGGGATTTTGTATTTGTTATTCGGGGTATTGTTCGAAAAGTGCGCCCCAGGGACTGGTTTGTTTCCATTGCTCGACAACTTTTTTGCCTTTGGTCGGGTACCAGAAATGATCGTGATAATATTCGCTGGCGAAGATGAAGAGGTTGACCAGCGGGGTGTGGAAGAGGAGTTTTTGGAAGATGCGCAGCGGTGAGCGCCAGAGGAGCATGCCGGTGCCTGTGCCGAGGTTGACGCCGACTTTGAAACCCCAGCTTTCTTCGGCGACTTCCGGCATGCCGACGATCTCGATCTCGCGCGGGTCACCCTGGCCGAGGCCTCTCTCGGTGGCGTGGTCGATGTACCGGATGTTCATGGGGTCAAAGCCCATCATTTTTGCGGCGACGGCATCGATGGCGACCATGTCATTGGAGGCGAGGATCACATCCTTCTGGTGGGGGATCAGGGTGCGCGGGCCGGGGCCGCTGCCCGCGGTGGTGCCGTCCATGGTGCAGAAGAGACCGGTGTGGATTTCTTTCTGGATAGCCAGCAGGTCGACGATGGTGTCGTGGATCCAGGTGTGGGTGTAGTGCCGGTTGATGTTGAGCAGGCCGCCGAAGGCGTTTTTCATTGCGCCGGTTGTGGTCGTGTAGCTGTGGGTTTTGACCGTGGGCAGGTGAACGATGTTTTTGCCCATGAAGTAATCGGGGATGTAGATGCCGTCGGGGAAAATCTGATCCAGCACGGCCATTTTTGCTTTCGGTTTGTATTCGACCCAGGACATATCTTCGGGCTTGAAGTTGTATTTCTTGGGGATGTCGTATTTCTCCAGAACCGGGCCAAATTTGTTATACTTGTCGCCGAGGTCGGCGATGGTGACAACGGTTTTGTTGTGTACATCGACGAGGTCGTTGAGGCCTGCATTTTTCAAGCCCAGGATCGTGCCTTCCAGTTGCCAGGGCGTGGTATTTGAACTCGGGTAGAGCAGATGCCAACTGATATTGTCTTTGATGATCGTTGTCGATGAGCTGTCCAGGGACTGCTGAATGCCAGCCAGTTCGCACAGACGCTGATAGTCGTCAAGGACGGTTTCGGGCTTTGTGCGCAGGACAGCAACTTTTGCTTTTGCCATTCGTTTCTCCTGATTTTCCTGTATCACCGAGATCGGCGGCAAGAAGGGAATGTATATGAAGGGTACAGCTTTGATTGAACGTGAATATATTTTAGGGCTGATTGTACCTTCAAAGATTTGAATTGTAATCGATGTACGATTTGATTTTATAATAAGGGTGGGGATTCGTCCAGTATCGAATTCTTTTCGAGGCAAGACCGTTGCGTTGAGTTCCTGGATCAAAGAGAAAATAACAGGGCGAAAAATCGGTCGGTGTGTTGATGGCAGTACAAAATCAGCAATTGGAGACAGGTATTCTGTTTGATCATCGAGTAGCATGTCTACAGGTTAACAGGATCCAGGGGCTTGTCTGGTTAGGTTGCAATTGAACGGGATGCTGTTTATAATTTAACAATGTTAATCTGGTGTACTATTTGTAAAGTTCAGGTAAGGGCATCATTAGCTTGATCGATTAATGACGGAGGGAAAACTGGATACGCAAGATATTCGTCAAGAGATGGAAGATAATGTTAGGTCCTGTAGCACAATTACAACCCGGGACTGTTCTTTCGAATCGCTATTCGATTCAGGAAGTGATTGGTCTTGGGGGGATGGGATCGGTATATCTTGCCAAAGATTTACATTTCCCTACTGCCGAAAAATTGGTTGCTGTGAAAGAGATGATCAACTCGGCGCCCGATCCATTGGTGCGTCAGACGATCGTACGCAATTTCGAACGGGAAGCGAATATTCTCGTTACTTTGTCTCATCCCTCTATTCCACAAATTTTTGATTATTTTACCCATGAGCAACGGTCTTATCTGGTTCTTGAGTATATTCAGGGCAAAGATCTCGAAGAATATTTACAGGATTCCAAAGGTTTTATTGATGAAGCTCAGGTTGTTGCCTGGGCAATCGAGTTGTGTGATGTGCTGCAATATTTGCATACCTATCAGCCAGACCCCATCATTTTCCGCGATATGAAGCCGTCAAATGTAATGATCGATAATCAGAAGCATATTTTTCTAATCGACTTTGGGATTGCAAAAACTTTTCGCGCTGGTCAAAAAGGGACGATGATTGGTACGGAGGGCTATTCTCCGCCGGAGCAGTATCGTGGTGAGGCAACCCCACTGGCTGATATTTACTCGATGGGCGCGACGCTGCATCACTTGCTGACCAAACATGACCCGCGTCTGGAGGCCCCGTTCACATTTTCAGAACGGCCGATCCGAAAGCTCAATCCGCTGGTGACACCAGAAGTTGAGGCGGTGATCAATACTGCTTTGCAATATGATCCACAAGGATCGTTTCCCAACAGCGCAAGCGATGAAAGAAGCGCTGCTGATGGCGGCAAAAAAGACCGGGATACTTAATCAACAAAAATATGGGATAGCTCGGCTCAGCCTCAGGAAATTGAACCTGTATGGACATTTGAATGCGAGGATGAGATTCGCGGATCTGCGATCGTGCATAATGGGGTTGTTTTTGTGGGGTGTTACGACAACAATTTGTATGCGCTGCGGGCTGATGACGGGCAGTTCCTGTGGAAATTTGCTTCCGAAGGTGCAATTTCGGGACAGCCAGTGGTGCATAATGGTGTTGTGTTCTTTGGTTCGGAAGATGAAAAATTATACGCGATCTCGATCCGCAATGGGCGTTTGTTTTGGGAGTACAAAACTGAAGGGGCCATTCGGGGTTCGGCCCGGATTGCACAGGGACATGTGTTTGTTGCGTCTGATGATGGTTATCTGCATGCGGTGAATATTAATTCCACGCGCCGTACCTGGCGGGTGGACATGGCAGAGCCGGTGCGTTCGACGCCGTTCATTACCAACGATTTTATCTATCTGGGATCTGAGAGCGGCGAAGTGGCTTGTGTCAATTTCAGCGGCGGGGTACGATGGCGGTATAATGCAAGGCGTTCTGTGACAAGTTCGCCTATTGTAGTGGATAAAGTCGTGTATGTTACTTCCCGTGACGGGATACTGTATGCTTTGGATGCTAAATCGGGATGGGGGATCTGGAAATTCAGAATGAGCAAGGGCTCGGTTTCTACGCCAGCGAAATCGGAAGACCGAATTTATTTTGGTTCTGCTGACGGTAATATTTACTGTATTGAAGATCGGCGTGGTAAAGAAGTGTGGCGGTTTGCAGCCGAAGATCAGGTAAGCGGTTCACCGGTTATTTATAATGGCGAAGTGTTTTGCGGGGCAGCGGATCATGCTTTGTACTGTCTGGATCAGAAAACGGGAAGATTGCAGTGGAAATACCTAACCCAGGGTGTGATTACCAGCACCCCGTGGATTGAGAAAGATATCTTATATATTGGTTCAACAGACCGGCGTTTTTATGCCTTGCCTGTTTGACAACCTGGAGCAATTTGCTTCAAGGAGGTAGGTTCGTGTTCACCTTCATAAAGAAATTATTTCAAAAAAATCAGGTACATCTCTGGATGTAAAGACTACGCCGCTGTCGCGGGAACATCTTCGGAGATTTGAGCGCCCGTTACGCAATATGCCCCACACCAATTGGTGGTTGGCATTGGGCAGTCTGTGGGAAAACAGCGCGACCATAATGAAGATTTAACGTTTTGCATGCATTCGGTATTATCAGACGGTGAACTGGACCTTCCTTTTGGTGTTTTCATCGTTGCTGACGGGATGGGCGGACATCAGCATGGTGAGATTGCCAGCAGTGTGGCGGCTCGCACGATGGCTGATATCTGGTAAATGAGGTGTATCAGCATGTGATTTCGCCTGACAAATCGGCGATTGATAGTCTGCATGAGATCATGGATGAGGGCGTGCGCAAAGCCAGCAATCGGTGGTGAAACTGGCCCCCGGAGGCGGGACAACATTAACCGTGGCACTAGTCCTGGGAGAGCGGATCACACTGGCCCACGTTGGCGACAGCCGGGCATATTTGATCAAAGGTGATGGCGCGCTGCAGGCGGTGACCAAAGATCATTCCCTTGTTGGGCGGTTGATTGAGCTGGGGCAGATCACGGAAGAAGAAGCAGCAGTTCATCCGCAGCGAAACGTGCTTTACCGAGCTCTGGGGCAGTCGGAGCCGTTTGAACCCGATCTGGATATTCAGACTTTTCCGCGTCCAGGACATTTAATGATCTGCAGCGATGGGCTTTGGGTGTTGTCCCGGAAAAAGAAATGCGACTAATCATTCTCAATTCTCCGTCTTTACCCGATGCCTGTCAACAATTAACTGCTGCCGCGAATGATGCGGGTGGACGAGATAACATAAGTGTTATCTTCGTCCAATATCTCGACTAGGCGGGAGCGACTGCATGTGCGACCATTATCGCACGCTAGGAATAACTAAAGAAGCAACGCGGGACGAAATCCGTGACGCGTATTCTGATGCGACACGGAGTATCGACCTGACAACAATCCTGACCAGGCTGCTCAGGAAGAATTTCTGCTTGTTCAAGAGGCATATGACGTTTTGTCCGATCCGGTAAAACGTCAGATGTATGATGCCAGCCAGGAACGTGAAGACGAGCAGGTTTTGGTCGAGGTGGATACAATATACAGCAACGAAACGCTGGTGCGGCTTGATGAGCCGCAGCGCGTATATGCGATGGTGACAATCCGCTGCAGAACCAATTCGGAAGCAGTATACGCGTACTCCTGCCAATATCTGTCTGGTGGTTGATCGATCTACTTCAATGAAGGAAAATCGGCTTGAGATCGTGAAACGGAATATTCTGAATATTTTTGACCGATTGACGGCAGACGATGTGTTTAGTTTGATCACTCTTAATGATCGGGCCGAGGTTGTGATCCCATCCACAACGGCAGCCAATCTTCCCTCTCTGAAAAAATCAATACTAGGATTAACTGCTGAGGGCGGGTACGGAAATATTCCAGGGTTTGATCCGCGGTTATCAAATGCTGTCCGCAGTCCATCAGGAAGGCGGAAAGCCGGTATTTGATGTTGCTGACTGATGGTCACACATATGGAGATGAGTTTTGGTGTTATTCGA
>CAVWEE010000025.1:0-93104 GCA_963753895.1 uncultured Chloroflexia bacterium
CTGTCGCATTCACGGGCAAAGCCGCGCCAGAGTTGGGAAAAAAGGATGACACCTGAATTTCCGCGCGCGCCGATCAATGCGCCGCGGGCAACTGCCTGCGCCATTTTGCCGATGTTCTTTTCGCCTGAGGTGGCAATTTCATCGTATGCTGCCTGCATGGTGAGCAGCATATTGGTGCCGGTGTCGCCATCGGGCACAGGGAATACATTTAAGGCATTAACCATTTGTTGGTTGGTTTTAGCCATGTCAGGCCTGCTTCAATTAAGTTTTTCAGGCCCTGTCCATCCAACTTGGTGACAGGTTGGGTTAACCATTGCTCATGACGCTCCTAAAATAAAACCAAAGATAAGTGCAAAAAGAATTGCTTAATCGGGGTTGCTGATGCGCAAACCGCGCACGTGGACATTAATTTCGCTGACGGGGAGACCAAGCGCTTTTTCAATTTGATAACGCACGCTGTTGGCGACACTGGCGGCAACTGATTTAACACGGGTGCCATATTCAACAATGATAAACATTTCAATCTTTACGGCATTACCGTTAAAATTAATTTTCACACCCAGAGCAGGGTCCTTCACGATCGACTGGGTTAAACCTTCAGTAAAATTCTTTGCTGCCAGGCCGACAACGCCATATGATTTGAGGGCGGATTGGTAGGCAATGGTAGCAATTGCACGGTGAGAAATATAGATGTTTCCCAGAGGGTTCTTGTCGTCTTTCATTTTTATATTTTTTCTCTTTTGATAGTATCAATTCTCATTGATTTATGGTATACTACTGCGTTGCTGTCATTATAACCGAAAATTTTTTTTGCTATTGTACAGCACTTAATCATTTCAGGAAAGGATAATACGATGGCAAAGTGCGAAGTCTGCGGTAAAACTACGAAATTTGGACACAACAGGTCTTTCTCGATGCGGGCGACCAATCGTGAATTTCGTCCAAACCTGCAACGTGTTTCCGTTTATGAAAACGGTCAAAAAGTGCGCAAAATTTTGTGCACACGATGCATTCGGACGATGGTCAAAAGCAGCAAGTAACTGTTTCTGAAAATCGTAATACAAGGCCACGAGATAATCGTGGCCTTTGTATTTTAAACGATCAGGCAACTGAATCGCGCAAGGCTTTGATGCCGGCAGCGATGCCCTGGGGGTATTTGAAGACGGCCGTAGCAGCAACGATGTTTCTGGCGCCGGCTTGATAGATGGCCGGCAGGGTTTCGGCGTTAAGCCCACCATCCACCTGAATGACAGCATGTGAGCCGATAGCGGTGATCATTTCCTTGACTTCGGCAACTTTTTTGACGGTGCGTGGGATGAATTTTTGCCCGGAGAAACCAGGGTTGACCGACATGATGAGGACGAGATCTACCAGGGGAAGGACGTCTTTGATCGCCCAAGCGGGGGTTCCGGGGTTGAGGGTGATACCAGTGGAGCAGCCCAGCGATTGAATTGCTTCCAGGGTGCGATATACATTGGGGTTATTTTCAATATGAATGGTGATATTGTGAGCGCCGGCGCTGGCGAATGCGGCAATATGCTTTTCCGGTTCGTCAATCATCAGGTGGGCATTGATGGGAATATCCGTGATCTTTTTGCAGGTCTCGACAATAAAAGGACCCATCGAAATATTCGGGACAAATGAACCATCCATTACGTCAACATGAACCCAATCCATACCTGCCGCAATGGCTGTGTTGATTTCTTCTTCCAGTTTTCGAAAATCAGCGGACAAGATAGAGCCGGAAAGGATGAATTCATTCATAAGGTGGTTTTCCTGTATATGTGGTTTAGGGTTGTGCTGCATTCAGTGCGAACCAGATGTAGAGCCAAAAAGGGATCAACCCGGCGGCAAGGACAAAAGCCAGTAAACCAAGCCCGGCCGTTCCCCAGTCAATTTCCGCGGCAACTGGTTCGGGTTGTTCTTCCGGGTCTGCGGTGGAGGGGGATAGCGGGATTGACTCCAGGCTTACAGCAGAGGGCTGGGGTTGGACGGCAGGATTTACAGGGGTGTGAGGTTGGTTTTGCTGGATATTCCTGGCAGCGGACTGATGTTCGGAGAAGTTTTGCAGGATGCGGCCAAATTGATCCCCCATGCGGTATCGGGAGGCTGGCTCTTTGGAAAGGACTTTGAGGATGATCTTTTCCAACTCCTGGGGAATTTCACGGTTGTAGGCCCGCGGGTGCACAGGAATAACGGTTTTGTGCGCTTCGACGAGGTCTTCGATATTGTCGGAGTGAAACGGAAGGCGCCCGGTGAGCATTTCGTACATGATGATACCGAGAGAGTAGACATCGGAGGCGGGAACGGGGGCTTTGCCAGAGGCTTGTTCGGGGGACATATAAAGCGGAGAACCCCACACGAATTCATTATGCTCGTCAGGTTGGATGGTGGATAATAATCTGGCAATGCCAAAATCAGCCACTTTGAGACGATTTTCAGCGGTAACAATCAAGTTTTGGGGTTTGACGTCGCAATGGACGACGCCAGCTCTATGCGCATAGCCTATTCCGGCGCAGGCCTGGGTGATGAGGGAGACTGTTTCATCAATGGAAAAGACACGGCCTTCATCAGCGCGTTGGCGGATGACGGTTTTTAAATCGGGACCGGGAACGTATTCCATGATGATAAAAATCCGGTCCTCATCGAAACCAAAATCGTGGATGGTGATGATATTGGGATGAGTGAGGTTGGCGGCTGATTTTGCTTCCTGGCGGAAGAGTGCCTGGACCTCCTGGTTTTCGGAGTAGTCTTTGCGCAGTATTTTGATTGCAACAGTGCGGTCCAGCGCGGTGTCATAGCCCTGGTATACGACGGCCATGCCGCCCGTTCCGAGCGTGTTTTTCAGGATATAGCGATCGCCAAGGATGGCTGGTTGGTTTTGGTTGTTCTCCATATTTGTGACGATTATAACCTTAAAAGCAGGATCACGGATTAGCGGGCGCTGTTTTAACCCAGCGGGCGTGAATGAGTGATGGGTGTGAACCGCTAAAGGTATGGGCTGGGATATAATTGGTGCTATGAATGAGTATGTCGAAAAGCTAATTGGGAAGATCAAGCAGATGTGGAATGCCTGGGTGGGGGTGGGGGCAGTGCTATTTGCTGTTTTGATTTGCGGATTGATCTTTATAATCGTTTGGGTTTTGACGCCCTCACCAACGGGCGCTGATGTTGCTGCGAAGGCAGTTGTGACACGCTTGCCGGCACCGACATTCACGCCAGTATCAGAAGTGACTGCCACACCTTCTGTAGATGAGAATATGCTGGATGGGATCGGGTTCGGGATGATGGTTGAGATTTTTGATACTGGCGGGGCAGGGCTGCGTTTTAGGGCAGAGCCGGGAATTGATGCGAATATTCAGTTTGTCGCCAGCGATCAGGAGGTATTCCGGGTTGAAGGTGGACCAGTGGAAGAAGACGGATTTGTATGGTGGTACCTGATTTCAGATACAGTGAATGATCGCAGAGGGTGGGCAGTTGCATCATATTTACAGAGAGTGGAATAGGGTGGGGATGGATTCCCGACCATGAGGTGATTGACGCAACAGGTCAATCACCCCGCCGCTTCGCGGCATCCCCCTTTAGCAAGGTGGATCAATCGGCTCATTGGTTTACCGCGGAATGGCAAGCTGATATATATATTTACGTGTGCGGGGCAGAAAGAAAAAATCCCTCGAAATTTCGAGGGATTTTTGTGTTTGTTATTCGGGGTATTGTTCGAAAAGCGCGCCCCAGGGACTGGTTTGTTTCCATTCTTCGACAACTTTTTTGCCTTTGGTCGGATACCAGAAATGGTCGTGATAATATTCGCTGGCGAAGATGAAGAGATTGACCAGCGGGGTGTGGAAGAGGAGTTTTTGGAAGATGCGCAGCGGCGAGCGCCAGAGGAGCATGCCTGTGCCTGTGCCGAGGTTGACGCCGACTTTGAAACCCCAGTTTTCTTCGGCGACTTCCGGCATGCCGACGATCTCGATCTCACGCGGGTCGCCCTGGCCGAGGCCTCTTTGGGTGGCGTGGTTGATATAGTGCATGCTCATGGGGTCAAAGCCCATCATTTTTGCGGCGACGGCATCGATGGCGACCATGTCATTGGAGGCGAGGATGACATCCTTCTGATGGGGAATGAGGGTGCGCGGGCCGGGGCCGCTGCCAGCAGTGGTGCCGTCCATGGTGCAGAAGAGACCGGTGTGGATCTCTTTCTGGATGGCAAGGAGGTCGACAATGGTGTCGTGGATCCAGGTGTGGGTGTAGTGCCGGTTGGTGTTGAGCAGACCGCCGAAGGCATTTTTCAGGGCGCCGGTAGTAGTCGTGTAGCTGTGGGTTTTGACGGTCGGCAGGTGAACGATGTTCTTGCCCATGAAGAAATCAGGAATATAAATGCCATCGGGGAAAATCTGGTCCAGCACGGCCATTTTTGCTTTTGGTTTGTATTCGACCCAGGACATATCTTCTGGTTTGAAGTTGTATTTCTTGGGGATATCGTATTTCTCCAGAACGGGGCCAAATTTGTTATACTTATCTCCAAGATCAGCAATAGTTACAACGGTTTTGTTGTGGACATCGACGAGGTCATTGTGGCCAGCATTTTTCAACCCAAGGATCGTCCCTTCTAATTGCCAGGGGGTTGTATTTGAGCTGGGGTACAAAAGATGCCAACTGATATTGTCTTTGATAATCGTTGTTGATGAGCTGTCAAGGGACTGCTGAATGCCAGCCAGTTCGCACAGGCGCTGATAGTCTTCCAGGACGGTTTCAGGTTTTGTGCGCAGGACAGCGACTTTTGCTTTTGCCATTTGTATCTCCTTATTTTCCTGTAACACCGGAGATCGGTGGTCAGAATTGAATTTATTTGAAGGATCCGCCTTGCCGGCGTAATTTTATTTCAGGTGCTGACTGCAAAGCAACGGTGTTTACAAAGAGGAATTTGATTGTTATCGATGAACGATTTGATTTTATTATAAGGGATGGGATTCGTCCAGTATCGAATTCACAAGGCAAGACAGTAGCGTTGGTTCCTAGATCAGAAGTAGAAATTGCAGGGGAGAATCGTTCCTGTGTTGATGACATTACAGAATTAGCTTTTGACACAAATGCTGTTTGACGACGAGTAGCATGTCTAAAGGTTAATAATCTGGGGCTTGTCTAAGGTTGCAAATGAACAGGATGATGTTTATAATTTAACCATGTTAATCCGGTGTATAAATTTGTAAAGTTCAGGTAAGGGCATCATTATTGATGGATTAATGACGGAGGGAAAACTGGACACGAAAATATTACTCAAGGGCTGGAAGGAGAATTAGCTCCTGCAACACAATTACAGCCAGGGACTGTCCTTTCTAATCGTTATTCGATTCAGGAAGTGATTGGTATTGGGGGGATGGGATCTGTATATCTTGCCAAAGATTTGCATTTCCCGACTGCAGAGAAATTGGTAGCGGTGAAGGAGATGATCAACTCGGCTCCTGATCCATTGGTGCGCCAAACGATTGTGCGCAATTTTGAACGGGAAGCCAATATTCTGGTGACTTTGTCTCATCCCTCTATTCCGCAGATTTTTGACTATTTTACCCATGAACAGCGATCGTACCTGGTTCTTGAATATATTCAGGGCAAAGACCTGGAAGAATATTTACAGGATTCCAAAGGTTTTATTGATGAAGCTCAGGTTGTTGCCTGGGCGATCGAGTTGTGTGATGTGCTGCAATATTTGCATACTTATCAGCCTGACCCGATCATTTTCCGGGATATGAAACCATCGAATGTAATGATCGATAATCAGAAACATATTTTTCTGATTGACTTTGGCATTGCAAAAACATTTCGGGCTGGGCAAAAAGGGACGATGATTGGTACGGAGGGGTATTCTCCGCCGGAGCAGTATCGTGGCGAGGCAACCCCTCTGGCGGATATTTATTCCATGGGGGCAACGCTGCACCATTTGTTGACCAAGCATGACCCGCGTCTGGAGGCCCCGTTCACATTTTCTGAACGGCCGATCCGAAAGCTGAATCCACTGGTTACACCGGAAGTGGAGGCGGTGATCAACACTGCTTTGCAATACGATCCAAAAGATCGTTTCCCGACAGCGCAAGCGATGAAAGAAGCGCTGCTGATGGCGGCAAAGAAAACCGGGATTCTCAATTCCACAACAATATGGGATAACTCAGCTCAACCACAGGAAATTGAACCTGTATGGACATTTGAATGTGAGGATGAGATTCGTGGATCGGCACTGGTGCATAACGGGGTTGTTTTTGTGGGGTGTTATGATAACAATCTTTATGCGCTGCGGGCTGATGACGGACAGTTCCTGTGGAAGTTTGCTACCGAAGGTGCGATTTCCGGCCAGCCAGTGGTGCATAATGGTGTGGTGTTCTTTGGCTCTGAGGATGAGAAATTATACGCGATCTCGATCCGCAATGGCCGATTGTTCTGGGAGTATAAAACTGAAGGGCCCATCCGGGGTTCGGCGCGGATTGCACAGGGGCATGTGTTTGTTGCTTCTGATGATGGCTATCTGCATGCAGTGAATATTAATTCCACACGCCGCACCTGGCGGGTGGATATGGGGGAACCAGTTCGTTCCACGCCTTTCATCACCAAAGATTTTATTTATCTGGGGTCTGAAAGCGGAGAAGTGGTTTGCGCCAATTTTAGTGGCGGGGTACGCTGGCGATATAATGCAAGACGTTCTGTGACCAGTTCTCCAATTGTGGTTGATAAAGTGGTGTATTTCACTTCCCGTGACGGGATCCTGTATGCGCTTGATGCAAAATCAGGCTGGGGGATCTGGAAATTCAGAATGAGTAAGGGATCTGTTTCTACACCGGCGAAATCGGACGACCGGATTTATTTTGGTTCAGCTGACGGGAATATTTACTGTGTTGAAGATCGACGCGGTAAAGAAGTGTGGCGGTTTGCTGCGGATGATCAGGTAAGTGGTTCTCCGGTTATTTATAACGGTGAAGTGTTTTGTGGTGCGGCGGATCAGGCTTTGTACTGTCTGGATCAGAAAACAGGACGATTACAGTGGAAGTATTTAACCCAGGGTGCGATTACCAGCACCCCGTGGATTGAGAAGGATATTCTTATATATTGGTTCAACAGACCGGCGTTTTTATGCCTTGCCTGTTTGACAGCCTGGAGCAATTTGCTTCAAGGAGGTAGGTTCGTGTTCACCTTCATCAAAAATTTGTTTCAAAAACGGTCAGGCACATCTCTGGATGTGAAGACTACGCCGCTCTCGCGGGAACATCTTCGGAGATTTGAGCGCACAGTGACGCATTACGCTCCACACCAATTGGTGGTTGGCACCGGGCAATCTGTGGGAAAACAACGCGATCATAATGAAGATTCGTTGTTTTGCATGCATTCGGTATTATCTGATGGTGAACTGGATCTGCCTTTTGGTATTTTCATTGTCGCTGACGGGATGGGCGGGCACCAGCATGGTGAGATTGCCAGCAGTGTTGCCGCCCGCACAATGGCTGAATCATCTTGTAAAAGAGGTTTACCAGCGCGTGATTTCGCCTGACAAGATCGCCGATCGATAGTTTGCATGAGATCATGGATGAGGGCGTGCGCAAAGCACAGCAATCGGTGGTGAAACTGGCTCCTGGAGGCGGGACGACATTGACCGTGGCACTGGTTTTGGGGGAGCGGATCACACTGGCCCATGTTGGCGACAGCCGGGCATATTTGATCAAAGGCGATGGCAGCTATGCAGGCCGTGACCAAAGACCATTCACTTGTTGGGCGATTGATTGAGCTGGGACAGATCACAGAAGAAGAGGCAGCGGTTCACCCGCAGCGAAATGTGCTTTACCGTGCTTTGGGGCAGTCAGAACCGTTTGAACCCGATCTGGATATTCAGACTTTTCCGCGCCCAGGTCATTTAATGATTTGCAGTGATGGGCTTTGGGGGGTTGTCCCGGAAGAAGAAATGCGACGGATCATTATGAATTCTCCATCTTTGCCTGATGCCTGTCAACAATTGACTGCTGCGGCAAATGATGCGGGTGGACCAGATAACATCACTGTTATTCTTGGTTCAATACCTCGATTAGGCGGGAGATACTGCATGTGCGACCATTATCGCACTCTTGGGATCACCAAAGACGCAACGATGGATGAAATCCGTGATGCGTTTGCTAATTGCGACACGCGGGTTATGGTCCTGATATGAATCCTGGCCCGGAAGCGCAGGAAGAATTTCTTCGTATTCAAGGGGCATATGAAGTTCTGTCCGATCCGGTGAAGCGCCAGATGTATGATGCCAGCCTGGAACGAGACGAAGAGAAAATCATGGTTGAGGTGGACACGATATACAGCAGCGAAACGCTGGTGCGGCTTGATGAGCCGCAGCGCGTTTATGCGATGGTAACGATCCGCTGTAAAACCAATTCAAAGGATTATACAACGTACTCCAGCGAATATCTGTCTCGTGGTTGACCGTTCAACTTCGATGAAGGAGAATCGCCTTGAGATTGTGAAGCGGAATATCCTGAATATTTTTGACCGGTTAACGGCTGATGACGTGTTCAGTTTGATCACTTTTAATGATCGCGCCGAGGTGGTGATTCCCTCTACAACAGCAGCAAATCTACCTTCGTTGAAGAAATCGATATTGGGTCTTTCCGCTGATGGCGGGAACGGAAATTTTCCAGGGTTTGATCCGCGGGTATCAAATGCTGTCGCAGTCTATCAGGAAGGCGGAAAGCCGGTATTTGATGCTGCTGACAGATGGGCATACCTATGGGGATGAGTCTTCCTGTTATTCGATGGCGCGGCAGGCTGCGCAGGAAGGGATTGTTATTCAGGCGATGGGGATCGGCAATGAGTGGAATGACAGATTCCTGGACCGCCTGACAAGCATCAGCGGTGGATGTGCTCAATATATCAATACACCAGAGGATTTGCAACAGATTCTGGATCGCCAATTGAATGCGCTGGAATCAGTATATGCCCAGCAAATGAAAGTTCTCATTTACGAAGCCTGAAGATGTCACGATCGGGACAGTATTCCGCCTTTCGCCTGATTCTGCGCCGATGTCAATAGAAAGTCCTATCTCACTTGGGAACCTTGAGTATGACCAGGAGCAGGTGCTGCTGTTTGAATTTCTTGTCCCTCCACAGGGAGAGGAGAAGAACCGGGTCGACCTGGCTAACGGCGAAATTTCGATGAAGTTGAGCGGTGGCGAGAAATTGATAAGATTGCCGTGTCAGATGTTTAGGACGTATGCGGATGCACCAAGTGAAGCGCCTCCGCCTGACAAGATGATGAGGGCGGTCTCGCGCTTGACGCTGTATCGGTTGCAGGCAAAGGCACATTCTGCCCTGCTGGACCGAAATGTTGCTGAAGCAACGCGTTATCTTCAAAATCTGGCAACGCATTTGCTGTCGCAGGGGAATAATGATCTGGCGCGAACTGTGTTGAAGGAGGCTGAATCAATCCGACAGAATGGTGAATTCAGCAAATATGGTGAGAAAAATTTGAAATATGGAACGCGCGCATTGATGCTGCCTGAGGATGAAGGAGAGACGAAGAGATGATCATCTGTCCAAATTGTCATCATCAAGAATTTGCCGGGGCATTGTTTTGTTCAGAGTGCGCCACACAACTGGTAGTTACGGAGCATCCGTTTAAAGTGGGTGCGACGGATATTATCAGCAGCGACAAGTTGGGCGATGATGGCTTTTACCCAGAAGCGGCGGGTGAGTACCCGAATTGGCCCGGGAGAAAAAATCTTCCTCAGAGTCCTTGTGGATGGGACGCTGTTGGAGCTTGATGGACACAAAGAGTTTACTGTTGGGAGAGGGCGTGAAAGGGCAGTTGATCTTGCCGGATGTGGATCTGGGCGTTTATGATGCTCACTGCGTTAGGTGTTTCCCGATTGCATGCGGTATTGAAAGTGACGCCTACAGCTGTTTCGATCATGGACCTGGGATCTTCCAATGGAACTTGTTTGAACAGCTTGCCAATCCAGGGACATGAAGAAACAATACGTGCACCATGGCGACATTGTTGCTTTGGGAAAGCTGGAATTTGAAGTATTATTTGATGTATAGACAGGATAAGGATTAATAACTATGCCACAAATTATTTTGCATATTCAAAATGAACCTGCTGTAATTGGTGAAGTGGATGAACTTGCCGAAAATTTTCAGATACGATGGTCGGAGTTCGCAATCCAACCCGTACGGATGGAAAAGAACTGGATTATATGGACCAGCGTGCGAATTATGTTGTTTGGCCGCTGGAACGGGTGAATTTCATTGAGTTCCTGCCGACTGGGGATGAAGAGGAAATTATTTCCTTTGTTCGGGAGAAATAAGATGGCCGAAGAACTCATTTGCTAATCGTGTCATTCTGGTGGTGGATGATGAAGAGCGGATGGCGCGTTTTATCCGATTAAATCTGGAGTATGACGGATTTCAGGTTTTGGAAGCATACAAAGGGATGCAGGCGATCAATCTGATCCGGGACAAGATGCCAGATCTGGTTTTACTGGATGTGATGCTGCCGGACATTGATGGGTTTGAGATACTGAAGACTGTGCGGGAAGTGAGCACGGTTCCGGTGATCATGTTGACGGCCAAAGGGGAAGAAGATGATCGAGTGCAGGGGCTTGAGCTGGGGGCGGATGACTACATCACGAAGCCGTTTTCTCCGCGGGAACTTGTGAGCCGGGTGAAGGCGGTATTGCGGCGCACGGAAATTGCCAGCCCGGCCAGCACACATGATGTGATTGTGGTGGATGAGCGGTTGAAGCTGGACTTTGGCCGGCGAGAGGTGTGGGTGAATGGGGAGTTGGTCAAGCTGCGCCCGACTGAGTACCGGTTGCTGTATCATCTGGTGCAAAATGCAGGCTGGGTCATGACATATGATCAGATCCTGTCCAAAGTGTGGGGGTATGAGTATCGGGATGAGCCGCATTATGTGCGTTTGTACGTGAATTATTTGCGTCAGAAACTGGAGGAGGATTCCTCCAATCCGAAGTATATCCTCACCGAGCGCGGTGTGGGATACCGCTTTGTGGATTATCGCAGAAAATCAGAAGAGGAATAGCGGTTGATCGACCAGGATAGATTGATTTCTTATATAAATATAATGTATATTGTGGTAAAATGTGTTTTGTTGATGAGCAGATTGCTATCAAATGATTATTCGTAAAAGAAAAATGAGGAGATTGTAACCATGTTGACAGAACCTATTGCAGTATCAGATGCTGAATTTGAAGAGAAGGTATTGAAGTCGGAATTGCCAGTTATTGTTGATTTTTGGGCAGAGTGGTGCGGGCCTTGCCGGATGATTGCACCGACTTTGAAGAAATTTGCTGAAGAATATGCCGGGAAGTTGATTGTGGCAAAGGTTGACACCGATAAGGATGCAAAGTGGGCAAGAGATTATAATGTGCAGGGTATCCCGACCATGTTATTTATCAGCGGTGGGAATGTGGTGCATCGCCAGACTGGCGCTTTGCCGGAAGGCATGCTGCGCCGGATGGTGGATGATTTTCTGGCAACAGTTGAGGAAAATGCATAGACGATAACAATTTGCTCTTGCGTATATCGTGAAGCAATGCGATTGAGTTTAATAATAATCAGGGACAGGCGGTCATGGCCTGTCCCTGTTTATTTTTTATATTGGCGGGGAAGTTATTTTCGTTGGATGTGTGCGCCCAGTTGAGCAAGTTTTTGTTCCACGTTTTCATACCCGCGGTCGATCTGGCCAATATTGCGGATGGTGGATTCGCCTTTGGCGGAGAGCGCAGCGAGCAAAAGGGCCATGCCGGCACGAATATCCGGGCTGTCCATGTTTTCGCCGAGGAGGCTGCTGGGGCCTTGCACAATGCAGCGATGCGGGTCGCAGAGGACGATCTTTGCGCCCATACCAGCCAGTTTGTCGGTGAAGAACATGCGGCTGGGGTACATCCAGTCGTGGAAGAGGACGGTACCTTTGGATTGGGTGGCAATGACGATGGCGATGCTCATCAATCGGTGGGGAATGCCGGCCAGGGCATGACACTGATCTCGGGGATGACATCGCCGAGGTCGGGTTCAACTTCCAGGCGCTGGTCTGCGGGGACGATGATGTCTTCGCCATCGACGAGGATATCAACACCCAATCGACTGAGTACCATGCGCACCATGTTCAGATGCTGTGGGCCGGCATTGCGGATGCGGATCTCGCCTTTGGTGACTGCCGCGGCGCCGATAAAACTGACGACTTCCAGATAATCGGGGCCGATGGTGAATTCACCGCCATGCAGTTTGGGCACGCCCTGAATGTGGAGGGTGTTCGAGCCGATATGCTCTATCTTTGCGCCGAGATGGTTGAGGAAGAGACACAGGTCCTGAATATGCGGCTCAGAGGCGGCATTGCGGAGGATCGAATTGCCTTTGGCGGTAACGGCAGCCATGATGGCGTTTTCAGTTGCGGTCACGCTGGCTTCATCCAGCAGGATATCTGCGCCATGCAGACCATCGGAGCAGAAATTGAAGAGACGGTTGTCATAGTTGACCTGTGCGCCTAGTTTTTCAAGGGCGAGGATGTGGGTATCCACACGACGCCGGCCAATGACATCACCACCAGGGGGCGGCAAATGTAGCTCTCCACAGCGGGCGGTGAGCGGGCCTGCGAGGAGGATGGATGCGCGGATCTTGCGGCATAAATCCGGGTCAAGTTTTCCAGGCTGGATGTTTTTGGAGTGAATGCGCCATGTGTGTTGATCGAGATCCGTCAATGATAACGCCGAGGCTTGCGATCAGGGAACGCATGGATTTTACATCCAGAATTTGAGGAACATTGTGCAGGGTGATGGGTTCATCGGACAACAGGCAGGCTGCAAGAAGCGGCAGACGCAGCGTTCTTGTTTCCCGATGGGGTTACTTCACCTTTTAACGGGTGTCCACCTTCGATGATAAATTTTTCCATGTGCACCTCCAGTAATGTCCCTCATTATACTTTCTTATCTGGTGATGCGTCAAAATGTAATTCAAATTTGGTGAAGATTGTTCTTGAAAGGCTGTTTTGGTGGTGATTGCTGGCAGGCAGGTTGTGCCCCGGCAAAGGTAAATGGTAGGTGCGTTGTGTTCCAGCGGACGGAATTGAAGCAGAGCTGGGGATGGTTGATGCAGGCGGTATAGGTGACTGGGCATAGAGCAGATCCGGGCGATACTTTGCCCATAGGGTTTCTTCGATCCAGGCGGGAGGTGACTCACCTTCTGGCAGAAGGAGGGCAACCTGATCTGCCTGGCTGCGTCGCAAAATCAAGAAGTTGCAGCCAATAGGCAAAACTGGATGGATATTGCAAGCTGATATTCCTGCGCGGAGGAAAGCAAGTTATCGGAGATTTGCTGCCAGTCTTCACGGCTTGTATAGACGGAGAGAAGTGCCAATGCCTGTGCCGCCAGAGCATTGCCGGAAGGGGTTACATTGTCCTGAATCTCTTTGGGACGGAAGATGATATCTTGCTGGTCGTGGCGGTGGTGTAAAAACTCCCGTCCGGGGACTGATAGGCGTCGATCATTTCCTGGGTGAGATCCAGTGCAGCATGATACCACTTCAAATTTGGGTGAGGATTGATATAAGCGAGAGCAGGCTACGATCAATGCCGCATAATCTTCCAGAAATGCGTCCTGGTGTGGCTTTCCCTTCACGCCAGGAACGTTTTAGCTGCCCTGGGGTGTATACTGCAGCGAGCAGGAATTCGGCATTTTTTTCTGCGATTTCGAGATAATCCTGGCGGTGCAGATAGCGGGCGGCTTCTGCAAAAGCGCGCAGGGTGAGGGCGTTCCAGGAGGTGAGGATTTTGTCATCTGTGCCTGGACGTATTCTGCTGGATACGATATTTACGCAGAAGACGTATGGGCTGTATCCAGTTGCTCGAGCAATTCATCGAGCGGCAATTGTTGCATCTTCGCGCGATTTCATCCAGATCTTAATGTTCTGCGCAGAATGGTTTGCCCTTCAAAATTTCCGGATGCGGTGACAGGGTAAGTGGAGAGTACGAGGTCTTCAAGAGCGGGATGTTCTGATAAAGCGGTATGAATTTCTTCTGGTGACCAGAGATAGAATTTTCCTTCCTGACCTTCTGAATCCGCGTCCAGGCTGCTGAAGAAGCCGCCTTCAGGATGGCGCATTTCCCGGATGAGAAAATCAAGGGTTTCTTCACATGTTCTGCCGAAAGGATTGTTCTCCCGTAATCAAGATACGCATGCAAATAGGTGCCTGCAAGCTGGGCATTGTCATACAGCATTTTTTCAAAATGGGGGATTAGCCAGGCGTGATCTGTCGCATATCGGTGAAATCCACCGCCGACAACATCGTAAATGCCGCCTTTTTGCATTTGGTGCAAGGTGTAGGTGGCGGCGTTGAGGGCATTCTGATTTTCAATGCCGCCGTTGTTGTTGTGTGCATGAATCAAAAGAAGGAAGTCGAGGATCATTGGCGCGGGGAATTTCGGGGCAGATCCCCAGCCGCCATTTTGCTGGTCGACATTGTTGATTAATATGTCTGCCGCGTCTTGTAATTTTTCGTTTTCAAGCAGTGTACCGACAGAGGCTGTCCAGGACTGGTTTTGTTGAATGTGCTCTGTCAATGTCTTGGCTGAATGCTGAATCTGTGTCTTGTTGCTTGCCCATGCTTCGGCAACGCTGATCAGTACTTCGCGGAATGAGGGCAGGCCGTGGCGAGGGGTGGGTGGAAAATAAGTGCCGCCATAGAAATGGTTCGCCATCAGGGGTCAGGAAAACACTCATGGGCCATCCGCCATGACCGGTCATGGCGACGACGGCGGTCATGTAAATCGAATCCAGGTCCGGGCGTTCTTCCCGATCAACTTTGATCGGAATGAAATAGGAATTGATGATTTCTGCGATTTTTGGGTCTTCAAAAGATTCATGCGCCATGACATGGCACCAATGGCAGGCTGCATACCCGATGCTGAGGAAAATGGGTTTGTTTTGGGCTTTTGCAGTTTCCAGGGCGGCATCATTCCAGGGCTGCCAAGTCTACCGGATTTTCGGCATGTTGAAGAAGATAGGGTGAGGTTTCATTGCTCAGTTGATTAGGCATTGGTTTTGCTCCATAATAAATGGATAAATATCATAAATTAGTATTGATAATTGTAGCATATATAGAAAATTGAAATCTGGCGGAAAATGATTCGGCCAAATCGTGTATACTTTCTGATGCAGTTATTATTCCTATATTCATATTTTTCAAGGAGCATATGCCATGATAAATGTTCATTTGATCGATACCACTTCAAAAGAGCAAGTAAACCGATTTGTAGAATTTCCTTTCTCGCTGTATGCAGATTGCCCGCAGTGGGTGCCGCCTTTTCGCAGTGACGTCCGGGTGATGCTGGACAGGGACAAGCATCCGCTATATGAACGGTCCGATGCTGATTTCCTGGTGGCTGAACGGGACGGAAAAACAGTTGGTCAGATGGCTGTTTTTGAGCACAAGCCGTTTCAACAAATATCACAACAAGAATCAGGCGCAGTTCACGCTGTTTGACTGTGTGAACGATCAGGAAGTGGCAAACGCGTTATTCGAGGCGGGATTTGAGTGGGCACGCAAACGCGGGCTGGATCGGGTGGTAGGACCAAAAGGATTTTGTTCTTTTGATGGCTATGGTATCTTGATTGAGGGTTTTCAACATCGACAGATGATGACCATGGTGCCATACAATTTTGATTATTATCCTGAATTGCTGGAAGGCGCGGGATTTGTGAAAGAAGTTGATTTCATCTCCTTCCACCTGGATCAAAGAGAAAATGAGCTCTCACTGAAAAGGCGGCAGAGGTTGCCAGGCGTGTACAGGAACGCGAGTACATGACAATGAAGGATTTCACTTCAAAGCGTGAGTTCAAGACGTATCTCCAGCAGTTTGGTGATCTTTACAATTCTACTTTCATCAATAATTGGGAATATTATCCTCTGAGTAAAAAGGAAATCAAGTTTTTACTGGATTCCCTGATAGCCGTTATTGATCCGCGATTGGTAAATTCATTATGAAAAAGGAGCGGATCATCGGATTTATCCTGGCTTTCCCCGATCTGACTCCTCAATTGCAACGTGCGAAAGGGACGATTGACGCCCTGGGCGCTGCTGGACCTGTTGTTCGGACTGAAGCGGGCGAAGTCAGTGGCTCTCAATGGTGCGGCTGTCTTGCCGGAATATTATGGCCGGGGCGGCAATGCTTTGTTGTATTCAGAAATTGAGAAGACGATCAAGGATTATGGATATGAACACGCCGAGATGATCCAGATTGCGGATACGGCTGTTCAGATGCGGCGGGATATGGCCGCATTGGGCGCTGAACCCTTCAAGACGTACAGGGTATACGGCCGCGAAATTTAGGCTGGTAACTCTCTAGGAGAGTGAATAATCTAATCAATTGTTGAATTTTTATGTTCCATGCTGCGTTTGTGGCATGGAACGGTTTTGTTTAATCGCCAGGGCAATGCCGGTGACAAATTTGGCAATGCCATAGGCCAGCCAGAAGCAAGCGAAAGGCACAGCCGGGAGAATATAGCGCTGGAATGGCAGGGGAACGAGGAGCAGGATGGCGGCTATCTGGGCCAGCCCTGCCAGGAAAAGGATGAGCAAGGGCAGCGATTTGGAGCGGAGGAGGTCCATCGCCGAGAAAAGAAATCCAACGAGAGATAAGATCAAAGCTAGACTGCCACCGATCAGGCCGCGCCCCAGAGATGTTCAACGGTTGGGAAAGATAGGATTCTGCGGATTGGGCGGTTTCGTCCAGATAGTTGGCTACGTCTGCGATGGCAGGCGGGGTAAAGAATAGGATGGGCGATCAGGTTACCGATCCGTTTGGGGGCGCTGTCGAGTACCTGGTCCGGGCTGACCTCGGCAACTGTAGCGACCTGGCGATCGGTGAGTTCCAGACGGGATTCCCAAGCAGATTGGGCGGCAGGGATGGGATGTGCCCACAGGAAAGGGTTTAGAAGGAAAGAGAGAACGAGGATAATCAGTCCATAGGCAGCAAGCTGTCCACACCATTTTTTTATCGCCCATTTATTCTTGACAGCGATCAGGATGATAACAAGACCGCCTACTGCTGCAAAAGGCGCAGCGGAGAGTTTGGCATTCAAGGCAAGCGTGACTGGAATGGCTGAGAGCCAGGGTTTTTCACGAAAATGAACCAGGAAATAGAGAGAAAGAATGACGGTAAACAGCATGAAGCTTTCTGTCATTGCCCGACGGGTATGCAGGAGCACCAGCATGTTCCCGGCCAGGAAGAGCATGGCGAGCCAGGCAGTCAGGCGATCTGTTGTCTCGTTGATGGAAAAATAGAAAAACAACAGGCTGAGGGGATAAAAAATAGCGATGCTGATGCGGCTGATAGTGAGCAAACCTGGGGTGGGAAGTGCGCCTGCCTGCTGGTTTTCCTGCCAGGTGAGAGACCAATCCCAATCGGCGGGGAGGGATGGCTGGGCGGTCAGGATGCGGCCAATGCCAATGATTGTGCGCGAGGTGGGCGGATCCAGTTTTCGATAGTGCTGACGGAGAGTATCATCCTGCCCGGGCTGCCAAAAAAGGGAATTGAGATCCGTAAACATGATTTCGAGGTCGTCTGACATGAAGATATAGGTGCTTTCGTCGGGATGAAAGGGAACGTCAGAAATACTGCTCATGTAGAAAACGGTGAGCAAGACCAGAACGGTGATAAGGACGAGGGTGTTTTTTTGGTTGGCGGAAAGACTGGAAATCAGTTTCATCTCTTATCCGGTTGTAAATGCGGTATTTTGTGGATACAATTATCCCAAAACGATTGGCGGGAAAATGTTATGACATCATCTCAACGCAGAAATTTCTTTTATGGCGTGTTGATATTTATTGTATCAGCAAGCCTGAAACTTGGCTTGCAGTTTGCCAATGTGATCCCTTTTAATTCAGATGAGGCGATCGTTGCCCTGATGGCGCGCCATATTTTGCAGGGCGAGCTGCCTGTATTTTTTTATGGACAGGTTTATATGGGCAGCCTGGATGCCTTCATGGTGGCAGGCGGGTTTGCATTGTTCGGCCAACAAGTGTGGGTGATCCGGTTGGTGCAGACCGTGTTGTTCGGTTTCGTGATGCTGACGACGGCCTGGGTGGCGAAACTGATCTTTGGCGGATGGAAACATGGTTTGATCGCAGCCTGTTTTCTCGCGATGCCAACGGTGAATGTTACCCTTTACACGACCGCCACATTGGGCGGTTATAACGAGGCGCTGCTGTTGGGGAATCTGGTGCTTGGACTTCGGGATTGTTTTGATCCGGAGGGCGGATGGGCTGCCTGAAAAAGGGCTGGATGCAAAGACGGTTGCTCTGGCTTTGTTGTGGGGGGGGATTGCAGGTTGTGGGTTGTGGGCAAATGGGTTGAGCCTTGTGTATTCGCTCCCGGCCGGAGCGGTGATGCTGTGGGCAATCTTCTGGCGGTTTCGCGACAAGTTCAGCGGCGGGCAAAAGACTTTCCTTGTGTTGGCCGCGACGGCAGGGATTGGCCTTGGCGCTTCTCCGTGGTTGATCTATGCCATTCAGACCGGTCCATGCGATCCTGATGGGAGAGTTGTTCGGTACTGCGGTGGCAGTAGAAAAAACACCGTGGATCATACAGACCGGACAGCATTTGTTTAATTTTTTGTTATTGGGATTAACGGCGTTGTTTGGGCTTCCGCCCGCCGTGGGGGGTGCGCTGGCTGGGGCTGCCGATGATGCCCGTGATTCTTGTTTTCTGGGGCGGCAGTGGTATATGCCTGGTTCTGGCGATGGAAGCCGGAGGAAGGCTCGCGCTGGAAGAAGTGGATATTGACGGGGGTGGGCATAAGCGTGGTGGCTGGATTTGTGTTCACGCCGTTTGGGGTAGACCCTTCCGGCAGATATTTTTTGCCATTGTATATGGTGCTGGTGATTGCGGCGGCGGATGCCATCCAGCGGCTGTTGACGAAGACGAAGTGGCAGGTAATGGCTGTGACATTCGTGCTGGTATTCCATCTATGGGGTACGCTGCAATGTGCGCTGCGCTATCCGCCGGGAATCACGACGCAGTTTGATGCGGTGGCGGTGGTGGACCATCATTACAATGATGAATTGATCGATTTCCTGTAGGCAGAAGGGGAAACGCGCGGTTACAGTAATTACTGGGTGGCGTATCCGACAGCATTTTTGTCGCAGGAGGAGGTGATTTTCGTTCCTGCGCTGCCGTATCATGAAGACATGCGTTTCACTACCCGGGATGACAGATATGCGCCTTATCGGGATATGGTGGCAAACAGTGAGAAGGTGGCGTATATTACGACCAATCATCCGGTATTGAATGAGTATTTGCGCAGCGAATTTGAAGCGGCGGGTGTGAGCTGGCAGGAAAAGGTGATTGGCGATTACCAGGTATTTTATGCGGCTTTCCAGGGATATTCGGCCTGCAGAGATGGGGCTGGGGATGGATACGCCGTGAGAGGATATTTATGTAAGCGCCCCCATTTTCCGAACAGTCCCCATCAAGGTAAACAATGTTTTTATGGCAGGGGCGTGTTGAATTATGCACTGTGGCAGTCGCACACATGACAACGTATTGAAGTTGTTGCGGCAATATAATATAAGGATGATTGTGGCGAAATTATTGAATAAGGATCATCGGGTGTTGAAGATCAGCGATGCTGACCGGTTTATTTATATGATGGCGGTGCTGCTGGTGTTCATTATGGCAGCTCGGACGCCGATGGATGGGGACATGTGGTGGCATTTGCGCGCCGGGCAGGAGACGATCCAGCAAAGAGCGCCGCTGCTGGTAGATACTTTCTCTTTCACGCGGACGGGGGAGGCCTGGATCAATCACAGCTGGTTATCACAGGTGGGGATGGCGGCATTGTTTGCCTGGATGGGCTATTACGGTCTGACGATCGGCGTAGCGATTCTTGCAGTGGGCAGCCTTTTGTTTGTTTTGCTGCAAATGGAGGGACCTTCTATTTTGAAGGCTTTTCTGCTGATCTTTGCGGGGATCGTTTCCGCGCCGGTATGGTCGCCGCGTCCGCAAACGGTCTCGCTGCTGATGCTGGCTGTGGTGAGTTACTGTGTTGTTTTTATACAAGCGGCGGGGGATCAATCGCTTGTGGGTATTGCCGCTGTTGATGATGGTCTGGTCCAATCTGCATGGGGGGTATGTGCTGGGCTTTTTGTGTTTGGGCAGCATGCTGGCCGGAGAAGTATTAAATCATATACTGGGCAATAATGGAAAAGAAGTCATATGCTGGAAGCGGCTGGTGAATTGCTGGCGTGGACAGCGGGCAGCGGGCTGGTGGTATTGATCAACCCAAATGGATTGAATATGTGGCGGATCCCGTTTCAGACAGTGGGGGTGCAGGTGTTGCAATCCTTGATCGCGGAATGGGCATCACCGAATTTCCATGAGCTGGCCCAGCAGCCTTTGCTTTGGATGAGTTTTCTTTGTTCATCGCCGTGGGGCTTTCTGACCAAAAACTGGATGGCACGGATATTGTGGCAGTGACTGGCTTCGGGATGATGGCATATCATTGCGCGGCGTAATTTCGGGCCATTTGCACTGGTTTCACTGCCGGTGTTGTCGCGGCATTTGTGGGCGGCGTTTCAGCAGTGGCGAAGCGGGTCAGATTGCCGGAAAAGATCATGATGTTTGTGGAATCGCGGCAGACAAAAGAAGTGGTCAATACTTCAAAAGTTCAGCGAGCGATGAATTTGATGGTGATTGGGTTATTCGGTTTGATTGCCGCCGGAAAAGTGGTTGGCGTCAGCCATCCGGTCCTTGTGGATGGATATCTGGAGCAGGTGTATCCTGTGCAGGCGGTGACGTGGATCGAAGCGACATGATGTACAGGGCAATATGTTGAATGAATACAACTGGGGTGGTTATCTGGATTGGTTTTCCAGAAAACACCGGTTTTTGTGGATGGGCGAACGGACTTGTATGGGGATGAGGTGCTGGTCCAGTGGCTGAATATGGTGCAGGGGGGCGAGGGATGGCAGGAGAGATTTGGAAAGCTGGCAGATCGAAGCGGTGCTCGTTGCAGCCTGACGGCCGGTGGTCGAGCCAGTTGATGGAAGTGGATGGGAGGTGGAATATCGTGATGAAAAAGCGATCCTTCTCAGCCGGTGAATTGAAGATCAGTGATGCAGCATTGCCACTGGTGCTGCTGGTTGCCGCGCGGCTGATGATGCTCATGACTCAGTCGGAAAGTGGCTTGTGGGGACTTGGGGACAGTTATCATTTCTTTGAATTGGCAGCCCTGCCAGGGTGGCCGTATTTTGATCATTGGGTTGAGTTCCCACCGGTATTTCCCTTCCTGAGCGAGCTGATATTTCGTGTAGCCAATGGACAGCAACACGTTTTCAGTACATTGCTGGTGGTTTTATTCAGTGTGGCAGATGTGGGAAATTTGTGGCTGTTCATGCGCATTCGGAAGAGAATAGATCCACAGCCGCAGTTTTGGCGGACGTGGACGTATTTTGCATATTTAGTGATGCTGGTATATGGCTGGTGGTATTTTGACCCGCTGGCGGTGTTCTGTATGCTGTTGGGGGTGGATTTGCTGTTAGAAGGCAGAGACATTTTTGCCGGGGTTGCGCTAGGTGCCGGGGTGCTGGTGAAGTTGTTCCCATGTGTTGGGATTGGTGATCCTGTGGCGGCAGCCCGTGAAGCGGATCGTTAAAATTGGGGTGATCGTGGCCGGGGTGGCAGTTGTTGGGTATGGGGCACTATGGCTGCTTTCGCCGGATTTCACTCAGGCTTCGCTGCTTTCTCAATTTTCCAAAGGGTCATGGGAGACGGTGTGGGCTTTGATTGACGGGAATTATCGCACAGGGAATTTTGGACCGGTGGAGCTGCGGTTGGATGCGGGATTGTTATCCGAGGGGCAGGGGAACCCGGCACGGATTCCGACGTGGCTGACACTGCTCGTTTTTGGTGGCGTGGGTTTGTGGGGGTTGATGAAAACGAAAAATGATTCTCCCGAAACGAAGGTAAGCACCCTGGGCTGGACTTTTTCACTGCTCTTTTTGTGGTCAAGCGGTTGGAGCCCGCAATGGCTGTTGTTTTTGGTGCCGCTGATGCTGCTGGTGTTTCCAAAGACGATGGCGTTGATGGGATCGTTGGTGTTCATATTGGTGAATTTGCTGGAATGGCCGGTCATCCTTTCACGGGGATGGTTCCATTATTTGCCGGTGACGGTTTTGCTGCGCACGTTGATCTTGCTGCTGGTGGTCTTTCAGTTTTTTGAGGTGATGAGGGAATCACCCCCTCCGCCGCTTCGCGACACCTCTCCCAAAATCAAAGAATTCAGGGGAGGAAAATCGGATCAGTAAACCTCTGGGCGGCGGTCGGTAAGGGCAGGGATGGTTTGACGGACCTGGTCAACGAGATCAAAGTCCAGTTCGGCGATGATGAGATGCTCTTCGTTGGGTGAACCTTCTGCGACGATATCACCCCAGGGATCAATAACCATGCTGTGACCGCCCATGACTGTCCCATCAGAATCGGCAACGGCGTTGACGGCAGCGATGAAGAGTTGATTTTCGATGGCACGAGCACGCAGAAGTGTGCGCCAATGGTCTATCCTGACCAGCGGCCATTCGGCAGAGATGAGAATCAGACGTGCGTCATGCATGGCGTAATGACGGAAAAGCTCGGGGAAGCGCAGGTCATAGCAAATGGCGAGACCGGTGTTTCCACAGGGGAGCCGGGTGATGGCCGGGTTGTTGCCGGCATTCAGCCAACGATCTTCCTCCATGAGTTTAAAGAGGTGGATTTTCTTGTAGCTGGCACGGCGATTGCCCTGCGGGTCAATGAGGGAAAAGGTGTTGAAGATTTTCCCATTGATTGTTTCGAGCAGCGAGCCGCCGATCCAGATGTGGTGTTTGCGGGCGAGATCCGAGACGGTTTGAGTAATTTCCTGATTGGCTGCGGCATGCTCGGCGGCATGGGAAAGGTCATAGCCCGTGGACCAAGTCTCTGGCAGGAGGACGAGTTCCGCGTTTTGGGCAGCGGCGGCCGTGATCATTCCCTCGGCATTTTTGAGATTGCCAGGCAGGTTTCCAGGGAGTATTTGCATCTGAGACAGAGCGAGTCGCATTTTCATCGGTGCTTGAATTATAATGGAACCAGAAAAATTATCTCAGGCAAAGCCACAAAGTCGCAAAGAAAATCAAAACATTTTTCACACTGCAGATATTTGTTTTGGTGAGTGATTTTGTAATCAATGTTAACACGAGGAGATGCTTTTGAAATCCCGTCGAAAACTGCTTATCAGATGGATATTGGCGATCGTGGTGGGGCTGCTGCTGTTTGGCGTACTCACCTGGTCGAATTATCAATACGCGTCCACCAATCCCGGCGGCAATGATTTTCTGGTGCATTGGGTGGGGACGCGGACGTTGATCACTGAAGGGATCAGCCCATACAGTGATGAAACAGCCATTCGTATTCAAACGATGGCATATGGTCGACCTGCGCAAGAGGGGGAACATGAACTGCGGGTGGCTTATCCATTGTATTCTGTGTTGATGTTTCTGCCATTTGCCTTGTTCAAAGATTATATTCTGGCGCGTGCTTTGTGGATGACGGTGCTGGAAATCGCGCTGGTATTGCTTTCGGTAGTAAGTATGCGTTTGGTTGACTGGAAGCCAAAGCTGCTGACCCTGGCATTCTTTCTGGTGTTTACCATTTTCTGGTATCACGCTTTGCGGCCATTGATCAACGGCAATGCGGTGATCCTGATCGCGTTGTTTGTGGCAGGAGCGATGCTGTCCATCCGTTCTGGCGGGGATGAGCTGGCGGGTGTGCTGCTGGCATTTTCCACGATCAAGCCACAGGTGGTGCTGGTGGTGGTGCTGTTCTTCCTGTACTGGGGATTGCGCCAGCGCCGCTGGAAATTCATTGCCTGGTTTCTGGGGACGATGGTGTTGTTGAGCGCAAGTGCCGCATTGCTGGTCCCGGACTGGATCTGGCAGAATTTTGTGGAAGTGGTTGCTTACCCCGGGTATAACCCGCCAGGGACGCCGGGATCCGCGCTGGGAACGTGGTTGCCGGGGATCGGCGAGCGCATTGGTCTGGGCGATCACCGGGGTTGTGATCCTGCTGTTGTTGGTGGAATGGGTATTAAGTACACGCAAAGCGGAATACCGGCATTTGCTGTGGGTGTTTTGTTTTACGCTGGCTGCGGCGCAGTGGGTGGGGATCCAAACTGACCCTGGAAATTACATTGTGACATTTCCCGGCATTGGTGTTGATCTTTGCCATGTTTGAGGAGCGCTGGCGACCTGCGGGGACTGGATGGTATTAGGGAGCATGCTGCTGTTGTTTGTCGGTCTGTGGGTATTGTTCCTGCAGACTGTGACATACGGAGATCAGCCTATTCAGAACCCGATCATGTTTTTCCCGCTGCCGGCATTTGAGTTGTTGATGCTGTATTGGGTACGCTGGTGGGCGGTGCGTCCGTCAAATACCTGGTACACCACCGAAATTTCCGGCGGATTGCTTTCAAAATGAAAAACACGGAACGAAAATATCTGTATGGCATCCTGGGGCTGGGGTTGCTGCTGCGTGTTTTGCTGTTGAACAGCCGCAGTATCCAATATGATGATGCCTTCAGTATTCTGTTTCTGAACGAAGCCTGGGGGAGATCGTGTCGGAACCGCGGCAGATACGATGCCGCCGTTGTATTATTTTTTGCTGCATTTCTGGATGATGGTCAGTGGGAATATTTGGTGGCTGCGGTTGTTAAGCGTGGGTCTGAACATGGGATCCATTGTCTTGCTGTACAGCCTGGTGTCCAATCTGCTGGGAACACGCTCTGCCTTGTGGGCGGTTTTTCTCGCGGCAATTTCGCCGATCCAGATTTATCACGCACAGGATTTGCGCATGTATGCGCTGCTGGCCTTTCTGGCAGATGGCGTATCTGTGGTTCTTTGCCAAGATATGGATGATCTCATTCCGGCTGGAAAGGAAATTTCCCGGTGGTTTTGGGCTGGGACTGGCGGTGAGTGGTGCGCTGGCGATGTATTGTCATAACCTGGCGGGATTCATCCTCATTGCGCCAAATATCTTTTTGCTGGTGAAGCGCAAATGGCGGCTGTTATTACCGCTGTGTATCGCACAAGCGGCGATTGCCCTTCTGGCAGCGCCGTGGCTGCTAATGGTTCCCGGCCAGATAGAGAAGATCCAGGGAGCGTTCTGGACGCCGCGACCCGGTTTGGTAGAAGTTTTACAGGCGTTGGTATTGTTCACAGCCAGCCTGCCGCTGCCGGGTGTGTGGTTTGTGATTGCACTGGTGCTCAGCCTGTATATTTTGGTGATTGTCAGCCTGGAACTGGTGCGGGTGAAAGGAAAAAGGGAAAATGTTCTCTTCCTGATAGTGATGGGGTTGACGCCGCCAGTTTTGTTGTTTGTATTGTCCTATCTGATGCGGCCGGTATTTGTGCCGCGCGGGTTTCTCATTTTCGGGTTCATGTATGCCGGTCTGGCGGGCCATGTGATTGCACAGGGATGGGAAAAGAAGATTGGGATGTTCATCATGGGGAGTTTTGTTGCCGCCAGCCTGATCTCTCTGCCGTACCAGCAAACCTTCCGGCAGTTCCCACGTTCTCCTTTTGCTGAGGCGGTGGCGATGCTGGAAAAGAAATGCAGCCGGGAGACCGATTGATCCATGATAATAAGTTGAGCTCGTTTCCCGTTTCTGGTGTATGCGCCGGATATTGAGCAGGAATTTATTGCAGATGAAGCTGGTTCCCATAACGATACGCTGGCGTATGCCTCGCAAGAGGCAATGCAGTTATTTCCATCTGTCGGATATTGCCCAGGCAGCAGAAGGGGCAGATCGAGTGTATTTTGTAGTTTTTGCGCAGGCGATTGAGGAGTACGAAGAATTGCAAGGGATGCATCACCCGCAGCTTGCATGGCTTGTGGAGCATTACCACCAGACGGATGTGACGGTTTTCAACGACCTTGAGGTGTATCGTTTTGAAAACTAAACTGCGCAAACAGGATTACGTTCTTCTTTATGCACTGGGACTGGTGTTGGCCCTGGGGGTGAGTTTGGTGCAGCGCGCGCCGGGGTATACGGATGCGGAGTATTATTTCAGCGGCGGGCTGCGATTGTTCCAGGGGGAAGGTTTCAGCGAGATGATCCTGTGGAATTATCTGGATGATCCGGTCTGGTTTGCCGCATCCATCGCATGCGTACTGGATGCCGCTGCCCTCCCTGGTTGCCGCAGCGGGGATGGTTTTGTTCCAGGCGGGGCAGTTTTTTTGCCGGGCGGTTTTTCTTTATCCTGTTGTCGGGATTGATCCCGCCTTTGACGGCAATGCTGGCGCAACGATTGGGGCAGGATAGACGCGGGGCAACCCTTGCGGGATTCTTGGGCCTGTTCTCCGGGTTTTATTTGATCTATACCACGCTGACTGAAGGGTTCACGCTGGTGATGGTGTTGGGGAGTGTGTTCTTCCTGACAGTTGTTTGGAAAATCAGACAGTGAAGAGACAAAACCATATTTCTTTTTGATCCCTGGATTGTCGGCGGGTTTGATGCACCTGACCCGTGCGGATGGGTTCTTATGGCTTGGTGCGGGCTTGTTGGGCTGATGTGGCTGTATCGTGTCAAACGAAAGTCACCCGTCGGGAGCAACGCTGGCTGTTATTGGCTGTATGGCGGCGGGATATTTACTGGTGATGGGGCCGTGGTTCCTGCGCAATTTGCAGGCATTCGGCGGGTTGATGCCGCCGGGCGGGTCGCGGAGCTTCTGGCTGCGCAATTACAATGAAATCTTCCGTTATCCGGCGGATCAACTGAATTCGTCAACCTGGCTTGCTTCGGGTTGGGGAATGATCTTCAAAGATCGCCTGGCAGCATTGTGGTCGAATTTACAGACGGCGTTGGCAGTGCAGGGATCGTTTTCCTGCTGCCGTTGATGATTGCCGGGTTATGGCATTTACGCCGAAACAGGCGGGTCGTGCCGGGAGCGGGATTGTGGCTGGCGATCCTGGGTGTGATGAGTTTTGTGTTCCCGTATTCAGGTGCGCGAGGCGGTTTTTTTCATTCCGGTGCGGCGTTGCAACCGCTGCTGTGGGCGAGTGTGCCATTTGGACTGGATGTTTTTGTGAATTGGGGAAGCAGTAAGCGAAACTGGGACAAAAAACTGGCCGGGCGTGTGTTTGGCGCTGGCCTTGTACTGCTAAGTGTTTTGTTGACAGGTTTTCTGTTTTCTCAGAGGGTTATAGGCGGAGATCTTCGTTACCCTGTCTGGCAAGAGGCCTGGGATCAGACAATACCGTTATGCAGACTAATTGGATGAACAAGGCGCCCAGCAAGATCGATATTGTGATGATCAATAATCCGGCGGGCTTGTATGCCGCCACGGGACGTGCGGCAATTGTGACGCCAGATGGCGGGCCTGAAACGGCCTGGCTGGCAGCGCAGCGGTATGGGGCACGATACCTCGATCCTGGAAGCAGATCATGTGGATGGCTTGAATGCGTTGTATGAAAACCCGGGTGATCTGGCTGGACTGCGGTACTCTGTCTGCGATGGAAGATGCGGCTGTATTGAATTTACCGGAATGATGTGGATGGACGATGACGATATTCTCAGACGCAAAACTATTGATTCTGCTGGGAGTGTATTTCTGGCGATTGAGCAGCTATACATCTTGCCAGCGTTTTCTGTCGGGGACAGGATATCCGCTGGATGATGCCTGGATCCATCAGACTTATGCGCGTAATCTGGCACAGTATGGCGAGTGGTCTTTTATTCCCGGTTGCCTTCGGGTGGTTCGACAGCGCCGTTGTGGTCGGCGTTGATCGCACCGGCTTATCTGGTCAGGCCAGAATGGTTTTGTGTGGACGATGCTGCTGGGCGGGCTGGGATTGCTGGGTGTGGCATGGTTTGGCGAGAAATGGTTTGAGAAATATGGCAATATTGCTGATGGGCAAAATTCCCATGGCTGGCCTGTTCCTGGCTTTTGAGTGGCATCTGGTGTGGGCGGCAGCTTCCGGGATGGAGACGATCCTGTATGCGGCAGCGATCCTGTTCGTTTTCTGGCAGCTTGCGGAAAAAGGTGGGGGACTGGCTGATTAAGGGCTTGCTGGCTGGGTTGATCGTGTGGCTGCGCCCTGATGGGTTGACCTTGCTGGGACCGATTGCGTATGTGGCGTTTTTTTCTGAGGAGAGTACCACGAAAAAGCTGCGCGCCATCGGGCTGGCGTTTGGTGGATTTTTGCTGGGGTTTTTGCCCTATCTGGTATTCAATCATTTTCTGGCTGGGTCCTGGTGGCCGAATACATTTTTTGCCAAACAGGCTGAATATGCGATTCGGCTGGAAGCGCCAATCCTGTCGCGATTTTTCCTGTTGGCGAAGCTGCCGATGGTTGGGGCGGGCGTACTGCTGGTGCCGGGTTTTATGTGGGTACTTATGGCGGTCTGTATCCGAGAGGAATTGGGTGATTCAATCTGCGGGCTTGTGGTGGTTGGGTATACATTGATCTATGCAATGCGTTTGCCGGTTGATTACCAGCATGGACGGTATTTGATGCCTGCCATGCCCGTTTTCTTTGTTCTGGGGCTGATGGGGACTGCCGACATCTGGCGGAATGGATATGCACAATAAGCAGATTTTGGCTTTGTTGAAAAAAGTCTGGGGAATTACGCTGGTGGTCGTGTTGGCAGCATTTCTGTTGATCGGGGCTACGCAGGCGTATGCGCTGGACGTGGCGATCATCAACACGGAAATGGTATCGGCGGCGAAATGGATCGCAGGCAATACACCTGATGATGCGTTGATCGCAGCGCATGATATCGGAGCGCTGGGATATTATGGGGAGCGGGATGTGCTGGACCTGGCCGGGTTAATCTCGCCGGATGTGATTCCCTTTATTCGAGATGAGTACCGGTTGGCAGTACATCTTGATAAAGCGGGTGTGATTATTTGATGACTTTCCCGGGTTGGTATGTTCATTTCCACAAAGAGGCCAATTGCTATTTAAGACAGATGGGGATCTATGCACCGCTCTGTTGGGGGTGAAAACATGTGTGTGTATGAGTGGGGAAAGTGACGGTTTACTGTGTCTAAATGTTCGTGCGCCGAGCAAAATTTATTGCCTGTATAGACCACTCTGTGCTATACTTCTCTAGATTGGCTGGTTGTATAACTGGTTTATTTCGGGTATTTTATTTTGCATTCAAAGGAGAGATTTATCTCATGTCAGAGGATGCCCAATCTATCAGAAAAAACGTGGGAAAAAGTCCAACAGGAAATCAGTGACGACCTGGAAGATTCCAGGCGTTCTTTGAAAGAAGTCAGCCTGATGCTGGAACAAAGCCAGGCTGAAATGTCAAAATTGACCCAGCGCAACTCGGTGATCACCGGGCACTTGCAGCAGGTGCAGAGCCAATACGAATCCATGCCGCGCGAAGATATTCGTGCGGCTTATGATGCTGCATTGGAAGCGCAACAGCGCTTGCTGGTGATGCGCAGCCAGCTTGAAAAGTTGACGAGCGACCAGGCGGGATTGCAGCGCTATGTGGAAATGATTGAACGGATCCAGAAAAATGTGTTTGCCGAAGGGCAGGGAGCATCAGCAGTAGGCAGCGGCGGTGCAGCAGTGCTTGAAATGGTGATCAATGCACAGGAAGCTGAGCGCCAGCGATTGTCTCGTCTGATGCATGATGGCCCGGCACAGACCTTGTCCAATTTCTTTATTCGCACGGATATTGCTGTGCGCTATTTTGATATTGATCGCGGAAAAAGCAAAAGACGAACTTGGCAAGCTGAAGAAAGAGGCAATGGCGACTTTCCAGGAAGTACGCGGATTCATTCAGGAACTGCGCCCGATGATGCTGGACGATTTGGGATTGTTCCCAACGGTGCAGCGGTATATTGAGACTTTCCGGGAGCAGCACAGCGTGGATGTGAATGTTTCCATCAAGGGGCAGGAACGGCGACTGGAGCCTTATCTTGAGGCGATGGTATTCCGTGCCATGCAGGAAATGATGGGGAATTCAGTCAACCATAATAAAGATCATCCGGTGAAAATTGAGATCACTGTTGAACTGGTGCTGGATGACAAAATGGTGAAAGTATCGATCAGCGACAATGGGAAGGGGTTCAACCCGGCGACGGTGAACGATGCGGATAATCTTGGTTTGAAGCTTATTCGTGAGCGGGTGGATATGCTGGGTGGTAATATTGAAATTGACTCAGCACCCGGAAAAGGCAGCCGGATCAGTTTCCAGGTGCCAGCGCTGGAAGCCTCTGCGCGATACATTACATTATGATCTCATTATCTTATAGGAGGAGTTTGTGAGCAAGAAAACGATTGCATTGTTGACTGGTGGTGGTGATGTGCCGGGTTTGAACCCTGCGATGAAAGCTGTCGCGATGAGTGCTTTTGAAGAAGGTTACCGGGTGATCGGTATTCGACGCGGCTGGGGCGGGTTATTGAACTACAATCTGGATGAACCTTCAACACATGATTATTACATTCGTGAATTGACTACGGAAGAAGTTCGCAAGATTGACCGCACAGGCGGCACATTTTTGCATACTTCCCGCACTAATCCCGGGAAAGTATCACCGGACGCAGGTTCCTGATTTCCTGAAGAATTCTAAACTTGGCACATTGAATAAAGAAACCGGCAACAATGGATTACACGGATCATGTCGATCAAGGTTCTTGGAGCATCTGGGGATTGATGTTTTGGTTACAATCGGCGGTGATGACACCTTAAGCTATTCGGCCCGTTTGCATAAAGAAGGGTATCCGGCAGTTGCGATTCCGAAAACGATGGACAACGATGTGTTCGGTACGGATTATTGCATTGGTTTTTCTACGGCGGTAACACGGAGTGTGGAATTTATTACCAATATGCGTACTTCTGTCGGGTTCCCATGAGCGGATTGGTGTGGTGGAGCTATTCGGCCGCAATTCTGGTGAAACCAGTCTGATCAGCGCCTATCTGGCATATGTGGATCGGGCGATCATTTCTGAAGTGCCGTTTGACATGGAGCAATTAGCTGAATATTCTGATCGAAGACCGCCGGAATAATCCTTCTAATTATGCGATCATGACGATTTCGGAAGGGGCGACCTTGAAGGGCGGAGAGATCATTGAAACAGGCGAAGCTGATGCTTACGGGCATCGCAAATTGGGCGGTATTGGCGATATGGTCTGCCCAGGAAATCAAGCGCCGCACCGGTGCAGGTATCATGTACCAACAGCTTGGCTATTTGATGCGGTCTGGTGCTCCGGATTCTTTGGATCGCATGGTGGCGATGTCCTTTGGTCATCTGGCAGTTCAATTGATCCGCCGCAATGAGACTGGCAAGATGGTTGCTTTGCATGGCGGCAAGTACACCACCGTGCCGATCGATATGATCACTGCTGGTTTGAAACGGGTAGACATTCAAGCCTATTACGATATCGAAAATTATCGTCCGAAGGTGCGTGATTTCCTCGGCGTACCGATGTTCCTGAGCTAGTCTGAGGGACATGGATCCCACAGTTTATAACAAATTAAGGAGTGCAGTATGATTGTTACAACAAAAGAGCTGTTTAAGGCAGCATATGGGAAATATGCGCTGGGTGCGTATAACATCAATAATCTGGAACAGGCCATGGGGCTTTTTCAGGGAAACCTGGACAGCCAGGCCCCGTTCATCATCCAGATCAGTAAGGGTGCGCGAAGTTATACCCATAAACTGATGCTGGAGGGTCTGATCCGCGGCGCTGACCAGGTGTTCCCTGATGCGATTTTCGCGGTTCATCTTGACCACGGTGACGAGGAATCTTGCTATGACTGCATTGAAAGTGGTTTCTACAGTTCGGTGATGATTGATGCCAGTCATGCACCATTTGATGAGAATATTGCCATTACCAAGCGGGTTGTCGACGCTGCGCATGCAAAGGGCATTGTTGTTGAAGCCGAACTGGGACAGCTTGGCGGCGTGGAAGAGCATGTGAAGGTTGACGAGGCTGATGCCAAATTGACCGACCCGAAGCAGGCCCGCGAATTTGTTGAACGCTCCGGGTGTGACTCCCTTGCAGTTGCCATTGGCACCAGCCATGGGGCTTTCAAGTTCTCCGGTTCCCAGTCTCTGCATTTTGACGTGCTGAGCGATATCCAGAAAGAACTGCCTGGTTTCCCGCTGGTGATGCACGGTTCCAGCTCTGTTCCGCAGGACGAAGTCGCGCGGATCAATGCCGCTGGCGGCAAGCTCGCCGGTGCACGTGGTGTGGATGCTGACCAGTTCAGAGAAGGCAGCAACATTGGGCGTGACCAAAGTCAATATTGATACCGATGGTCGCCTGGTTTGGACTCGCGTTCACCGCGAGTATTTCCTGGAGCATCCTGAAAACTTTGATATGCGCCCGCCCGGAAAGGTGTTCATGGCTGAATATGCCAAAGTTCATTGCTGCCAAAAATGAGAAACTGGGCAGCGCCGGATCATTGGAAGATGTTCGCAAAATGCTGGGGTAAATCGCCGTCTGTTTTGAAGGTAAATAGCGCTGTCTGGATGCAAGTCCAGGCAGCGATTTTCTTAACCCCAGACGAGGGAATGATGCGAAAAAGTGATCAAGGAGTGGTGAATAGTCAGTCGATATCAATTGTCCCGAGAACATTGGTCTTCCTGACCAGAGGAGACGAGGTGCTGTTGCTCAAGGGGTCGCCGACAAAACGATTGTGGGCAAATCGATACAATGGCGTAGGGGGGCATGTGGAGCGGGGAGAGGATGTGCTCTCGGCGGCAAGGCGAGAACTGGAAGAGGAGACCGGGCTAATTGTGAGGGATGTGGCTGGCAGGGACGGTGATCGTGAATGCCAGCGATGATGTCGGGGTGTGTATTTTCGTTTTTCGAGGAGAGTATGAGGATGGAGCCGTTCGCGCATCGGAAGAAGGTATGCTGCGCTGGTGCCGAACCGCGGAACTGGGATCCTTGCCAGTGGTAGATGATCTGAGCGTACTGTTGCCTGCGGCATTGAAAAAAAACCGGGGAGACAGTCCGTTTTCGGCATATTCTGACTATGATGAAGAAGATAAAATCAGGGTGAGGATCGTGAGGTGATCAGTACGCCGAACCTTGTTTTGGGACAATTTTAAATACACCAATCTAGGTCACTCCCAAACACCTGATGCGGTCGGATAGAATACCCGAAAATTGCAGCGAGCCCGCAGGGGAAACAACGACCACGCCCTGCAACTCCTATCGTTCTCTGGGTTGCGGATGACAGAAAAGATCAAGTTAAAAGTGGGGAATTTGCTCGTCAAAGTCTGAGTTCACAGGGGATTATGACAACTAAAGTCGTCAATACAATTTATTCGCTTTTCAGGTTGGCGTTGTTATTTTTTGGTAAATTGCGCTCGTAGAAAATGAGCAGTGTGGAGCCATAGCGGCGTTGTTCGAATTCAGTGAAGGTTTCAAATTCAAGATTTTCTTCAAATTCAACCGGGTGGATTTGCACAATGACCCATGCGTCTTCTGACATCCAGCCAGGGTTTTTATCCAGTTCTTTGAGCGCGTCGATCCACATTTGTTTGTACTGCGGGGGCGCGATGTAGATATATTCAAACTGGCGATCGGGGGGCAAGCGAAGGAGGTTGTAAGCATCCATATTGCGTACTTCTGCCAGGTGGGTCAGGCGGGTGTGTTTGAGGTTTTTCTGGATGGTGGCATAGGCGCCGCGGTCTTTGTCACAAAATCGAACAAAGCTGGCGCCTCGGCTGAGGGCTTCGATGCCAACACTGCCTGTGCCGCCAAACAGGTCCAGCATGGCGGCATCCTGAATATCACTGCCAAGGATGTTGTAGAGGGCTTCTTTGACCCGGTCGGTGATCGGGCGGGTAACGTTTCCGGGAACGTCTTGTAACCGCAAGCCGCGGGCGGTGCCAGCGATGATGCGCGGAGTGGGCATTATTTGTTTCCTTGCTGGAATTGTTGAGAACGGCTTGCAGGGCTTCTGTCACAGTTTTGTCTTCGGTGATCCTGTCATCCAGGTAATTTTCGATAAAGGGGGATTTTCGCAGGCGGAGCGCCAGAGGGGCCACTCTTTGCAGGTCTTCAAGTGTAACAGTGTCCCTGTCATCTGCGGCGGCGTGGGCACGCGCGGATTCGAAAAGGGTGATCTCTGCCCGCAGGGAGTCGATTCCGAGATCGTGGATAAGGTTGAGACCAATGTTGAAAAGATTATCCGGGAATGGATACTTTTGACAGCCGTTTGCGGGCAAAGATGATCTCGTCTCTCAATTGTCCGGTGGCTTCCCGATACTGATTGATGAGGGAAAGGGGATTGCTGCGGAAGGAAACGGCCCGCTGATAGGCAGTTTGGCGGTCTTGTGGGGTATCCAGTCCGCGGACGATGACGCGAAGTCCAAACCGATCCAGAATCTGTGGGCGCAGGTTGCCTTCTTCAGGGTTCATGGAACCGACCAGGGTGAAGTTGGCGCGGTAGGTGGCTGACATAGGGCCGCGACGCACGGTATAGCTGCCCATGGCTGCCGCATCCAGGATGGCGTCGACGATCTCGTCTGGCAGGAGGTTGACTTCGTCGACGTAGAGGATATTTTTGTCGGCCTGGGCGAGAATGCCGCGTTTGATGCGCAGATCGATGGTGAATGGTGGCGCGGTCGTCCATGCCGCCGACGACGTCTTCCAGGCGGGCGTTGAGGGGCAGTTCCACGAGGTGGGCACGTTCAGTTTGCGAGATGGGTTTGTCTTCGCCGTATTTGCGGGCACAATCAGGACAAACGGCGTCTATGCCGCCGGTTTCGATATCGCGGGGCAGGCAACCATATTGACAGAGGGAGCGTTCAACATCCGGGAGAAGGTCGAGCAGACTGCGGGCGGCCGTGGTTTTGCCTGTGCCGCGCGGGCCAATGAGGAGAACCCCGCCAACGATGGGGTTGATCATATTGAGCAGGAGGGCGAGTTTCATATCGTCCTGGCTGACAATGCCGAGAAATGGGAAAGCGTGGACTTCGGCGACACCGGAGTCATCTGCGGTGGTGGGGGTGCTGATGGCAAAATGGGTGGCGCGTTCGATCAACTCCTGCAATGAACGAACACCCACAGGCGGATGTGGGCTTGTCTGGGTCCGAGCGGTAGCGTTCATCGTCCGGGCCAATTATGGAAAGTTCGTTCTTTGTGTTCATTTCGGGTCACTCTTTTTTGTCTACAAGGGCGCATCATTTGAGCGATTTCTATTTGTTGATGCTGCCAGATTGACGATTTCTTGGAACTCGACAGCCCGGCTGATGAGAGCTTGGGCGAACACCATCCGCCTTTACGACAGAATTTTTTCTTTGTCAACGTCGTTATATGTCCAAAGGCGGTTGGCGAAGAAATTCCAGAGCATGACAACCAGGATGGCGATTGCCAGGCCGAGGTTTTGGGCGAGTTTTTCAGCACTGAAAAACCAAAACCCATCGGGGATGAAAATATGGTGGCCTGATTGATCAGGAATTTTTCCAGAACAGCCAACAATGGGATGCGGATACCAATGCCGATGACATTGATCACAGCAAACTGGGTGAGCTGCTGTGAGATCGGCTTTGAGCGGGAATCAGGATAGGTCCAATAAGCGGTTCCAGGTGAAGTTGTTCAATACGGCGGCAATGAAAGAAACCGTTGCGGAGATGAGGTAGGAAGCACCGAGGGCAAGAAGCAGGTTGAGGATGCCAAAATCGACCACCGCGCCAATGGCGCCAACGACCGCAAACCGCAGGAAGCGGGTGCGTTCTTTTTTATCAGTCAGGATCATATCAGTCCAGTCCTAATTTCTGACGGAAATAGGGGATGGTGGCGCGGATGCCTTCCTCCAGAGAGACTTTTGGCTCCCAATCGAGAATTGTCCGGGCGCGGGTGATCTCGGGCTGGCGGCGCTGGGGGTCGTCTCCAAGGCGCTTGGCGGGCTTGAAGATAACATCGGCAGGATTGTCGGTGATCCTGTTGATGGTGTGGCAAAGTCCAGAATACTGGTTTCCTGAGGATTGCCGATATTAACCGGATCGTGTTCTTCGGACAGTAGCAGGCGATAAATGCCTTCGATCAGATCACTGACATAGCAGAAACTGCGGGTCTGTAAGCCATCGCCGAAAATGGTCAGCGGTTCTCCGCGCAAAGCTTGCTGGATGAAGTTCGGTACCACACGGCCATCGTCAAGACGCATGCGGGGACCATAGGTATTGAAAATGCGTACGATGTGCGTGTTGATGCCGTGATAACGATGATAGGCCATGGTGAGGGCTTCGGCAAAGCGTTTGGCTTCATCGTAGACGGAACGGACCCCGATGGGGTCTGCGTGACCCCAGTACGATTCGTTCTGGGGGTGCTCCAGTGGATCGCCGTAGATCTCACTGGTGGAGGCCAGCAGGTAGCGGGCATCATGAGCGCGGGCAACACCGAGGGTGTTATGGGTACCTAATGCCCCGGCTTTCATGGTTTGGATAGGTAAATTCGTGTAGCCATAAGGTGATGCGGGGTTCGGGCTGGCTGGAGAGGCAAAATGCATGACTGCATCGATTTTGCCGGGCACGAAGATGAAGTTGGCGACATCGTGACGAATGAAAGAAAAATTCTGGTTGTTCGCCAGATGCGCCAGGTTTTCGGGATTGCCGGTGATGAAGTTGTCCATGCCGATTACGCTGTGGCCTTCGTTTAACAGACGCTCACAGAGGTGGGACCCCAAAAATCCTGCTGCGCCAGAGATCAAAATTCTCATTAAAATACCTCGTTTATTTTGATTGTGTGCTTAAATGAATTATACAATTACTTCCAGTCAATTCTACCAATGGATCCATCTCCTGTGATTTGTTTGGCCTGATTTGTCACGGGGTCAACAAGCCACAGGTTGCCCTGGTAGATCAGAGCGAGCCATGGGGTAGTCCCTTCTTCAAAAGATTTGCTCCAGACAATCGATTGGGGTTCAAGCCCTGGTGCACCTTCCGGCGGGAAGATGTTCTGTCGATTGGAGCCGTCACGATCCATCAGCATAAGCCGATAGCGACTGGTTTCGCTTTGCTCGGGGAAGATGGCTTGCAGGTAGGCTATCAAAAAACGGTTGCCATCCAGTTTTGGGGATGGAACCGGGTAGGCGAACATGCCACTTTGGGGAGCAAGGGGAATTTCCAGGCTTTCATCAAGTGTGATGGCGGTGAGGTCGAAGAGAGGGGACATCTCGTTGGAAGAGAGGCCCGACATGGGGACGTGGTTGACGGTATACAGCACCGCGCTGTCTGGTGACCAGCCGAGGCCGGGCACCCATGCCCAATCGCTGCGGGTTTGCAAGGGAATCAGATCGATCAAGTCGATGAATTCGCCATTTTCCAGATCGACCACGCCGATACTGTCCGGGCGGGTGAAAGCAAGGTATTCACCATCGCTGGACCAGGAAAAATTGGTGCCCCACCAGCCGTAGATACCGCCGGAGTTGGCCTCAATGATTTCGCGCTGGTTGAGGACGATGCCATTGGGGTTGATAGTGATGGTTTGCAGGTCGTTGTTTGCTTGCCAGCCGGGCGCAATCTCACGTGGTTCAACAGTTGAGTAGGCAACTTTGAGGCTGGATGACCCCGGAATCCAATCTGCAAAATGGATGACGTTGTCCACACGCATGTAGATGGGTTTGAGAGGATCGCGATTGACCTCCAGCGCCCACAAGTCGTTGATGTAGTCATCGCCTTCATCAGCGCCGCGGGTGTAGAGCAGCCATTGACCATCAGGGGAGAGTGAGAAGACACGTCCATCCAGGTCGCCGGTGGTGATCAAAGGGCGCCGCTCGCCGGTCGTACCTTCCATGATCCAGGCATTACCTGCGGTAAGATATGCCAGCGTGCCTGAAATGGGGATGGCAGTAAACGGGGTTTGAACACCGACCATAATGATCTCGGGCAGCGGATCGGAAAGGCTGACAGATTTGAAGATCGCGTTAGCGGTTTCCACGCCGTCTTCTTCGACAATGCGATATGTGATTTGCTGGATACCGTTGATGCCGGGCTGGATGAGCAGGGTTTGACCTTCGGGCAGGGATTCATTTCGTACAGTCTGTCGCTGGAAAGGGATGATCTGCTCTTCAATTTCAAATCGCTCGGTAACCCGTATGATAACTACATTGGTTGGTTTGGTTAGCAGGGTTTGGGAGGGCGGAGTGATGCGATCAAGGCTGTTGACTGTGATGCCAGCCTGTTCCAGGGCCGCCTGAACGGTTGTGCCAGAAGGGATATTTGCTGATATTGTGGTTCCATCCGCCTCGATCTGGATTGTGATGATATTTCCATCTGTTCCCTGGGGAAGCGGCATGCAGGCAGACAAGACGAACAAGAGCAGGAAAATCAGGCTTGTTCGAACCAGAGGGCGGACTTGATGATGTGTTTTTGATGTTTGCGCTGTTAAATTTTTCATGTTACAAGCATTTTTTACTTTATCGGGTATAATCACGTATTGTTCGCCAGATATGGTTTAGCGTTGCTGGCCGGTAATGGTGAGCACACGACCGGTGATGAGAACGGAATCGATTCGATAGTCCCCACTCACTGGTTCCATTGAAGATGCCAGGATTTCTTCGACATAGGATGATATGGTTATCAGCATTTCCTGCCCTACGGGGATTGGCCCCAGATCGGCTTCGATCACTTCGATTTTGAGATTGCCGCTTCCGTCTGTATAAGGTCTGGCGATGAGATGAAGCTGCGCTTTGATGGGCGGCTGTTCAAACCGGCCAGTGATTTCGATCAAACCTTCAGGGAGGGTAATGACGATATCCTTGAAGAACGAATCCGGATTTTCCTGTAAGGCAACCGTTGCATACTCGTTCATCTGACTCTCAGTGAGTGTGTAAGAGAAAGCTGGACCGTTGTTGTTTGCAGGCGGAGGAGGCTGAACGGCGACAGGGGAAGGTGTTGGGTCCGGGTTAAGAACAGCACCTAAATTGCATGAAATGCTTGCAAGTACCAGTAAGACCAGAATTGAAATTTTATAAAACGAAGATCGTTTTTTCATAAAAGAAAAGCCCTCGTTATTAATTTTAGGATGTGAAGCAAACAGGTCAATTATAGCATGAGTGAACAAACACCGAATTCAGAAGCCCTTGAATTGCAACCTGCGCTGGAAGCGCTTCTTTTTGTCGCTGCTGGTCCGGTTTCGCCAGGTTATCTGGCTGAAGCATTGGGTTGCACACCCAATAAGGTTGAGAAAGAACTGGAAAAACTGAGCGCAAGTTTTGCCGATGGACGCGGCCTGCGCGTACAGCGTTTTGGCGGAAAGGTCCAGTTGACCACAGCGCCGGAATATTCACAGCTTGTTGAGCATTTCCTCGGGCTGGAATCGACATCAACTTTGAGCCGGGCTGCGCTTGAGGCACTTGCGATTGTGGCTTATAACCAACCGGTGACGAGACCGGGGATCGATGCTATCCGCGGTGTCAACAGTGATGGTGTGCTGCGCAGTCTCTTGAGCAAGGGGTTAATACAGGAAATGGGACGGACAGAAGGCCCCGGACGCCCTATTTTGTATGGGGTAACCCCGGACTTTCTGCAATACTTCGGGCTGGCCGCTTTGGATGATCTGCCCCCGTTTGCGCTGCCTGAAGAGGAAGAGGAAGCGGATAACGGATTGTTGAAGGATTGATTGTATATGATAGCTGCGCTGATCGCGCATTCTATTGGAATGGATGAGTAATGGAAGAACGATTACAAAAGATTTTAGCGAAACAGGGATACGGTTCCCGGCGTTTTTGCGAGACAATCATTGCCGATGGTCGTGTTGAAGTAAATGGAAAACTTGCCACCCTGGGGATGAAGGCTGACATGCTGCGCGACAAGATCGTTGTGGATGGCAGACAGCTTGACAAGGTGGAAACCGACAAGATTTATGTCGCTGTTCACAAACCACGCGGTGTGCTTTCGGATCAGGATGAATATGAGAAACGGGCGACTGTACGGGAAATGGTTCCTGTGCCCGGGCACCTGTTCTGCGTTGGCCGGCTTGATTATGACAGTGAAGGATTGATCCTGCTGACAAATGATGGTGATCTGGCCAATCATTTGACCCATCCTCGTTACCGCCATGATAAAGAGTACCGCGTATTAGTAGCAAAGAAGCCTGACTCCAAGCAACTCGCCGGCTGGCGCCGTGGCATTGTGATGGATGATGGCGTCCGTACACTGCCAGCGCGGGTAGAAGTGGATCGACTGTCAGCAAAAGGCGCCTGGCTGCGGATCATTCTGCGTGAGGGCAAAAAACGTCAGATTCGCGAGGTGGGGGCACAGATTGGCCTACCCGTCTCCCGGATCATTAGAACGCGGATCTCTTCTCTTGAATTGGGAGATTTGAAGTTGGGTGAGTGGCGTTTCCTGACGGATAAAGAGGTGGCTGAATTGAAGAGCGCCAGTGCTGCAAAGGCCGCACCACGCAAATCGAAATATACCAAGTATTCAAAAAAACGGGATTAGGGATCTGGGATCAGGAATACCCTTCCCGCAGGAATTATTGTGGGAAGATCGTATAAAATCCAATTTGAGTGACGGAAATTAAATACACCAGGGACAGATGAGATGTCTGTCCCTGGTTTTGCTTTACGTAATTATCAAGAAATGGAATCTTTGGGGAAGAGTTCCTTGACAGCAGCGATGATCTCAGGATCAGCAGGGTTGTCTTTGGGTAGTGCGCGGAGATAGTTCTTTATTTTATCCAGAGCATATGTGGGCACAGGGGCACCCGGTGCATCGATTTTCACATCTTTGGCCGTGAAGACGAGCGCAACATTGACTTCCGGCTGAAGATTATCAGGTAGATTTTTTTTGAAATAGCGTTCCAGTTTGGTGCGCTGGCTAATCAAATCCTGATCAGGGCGGCCGAGTCCAGCCTGGCCAAAGAGCCGCATGTACCAGTTCCTGCTTTTTTGGCGCCAGCGGCCTTGTTTTTCATTGTATGTAATCGTTCCTTCGTGAAAATAGGGAATGATGATCCAGACACCCATTGGACCGACAGCGAGGTATGGCACAGGTGAAGTGAAAGTGTAGAGGGTGTTTTGTTTGCCCAGTCCCTTTAGGCCCTTAGCTACAAGTTCATCCTCTCGAGGCGATTTGCCCCAGCGGTTGCCGTGGTAGACTGCGATCTGGGTGAGGACAAAGCCGGCAATGAGGGCACCGAAGGCAAGGTTCGTGTTCTCTGGTTTCAGTGACAGAACAAAACCGACGGCAAGCACACCAAGACCAGCCAGGGTTGTAATTTGGCCAATTCGGGTTTTTCGGTTGATGATTTTATTGTTGATAATGATTTGCATGAGAATTCCTTGTTTAGTCGTTGGTTTCGGTGAGACGAGTTTGGATGGCATTGCGAATTGCGCCAAGTAAATCTGCCTGTACGGCTTCGTGGGCGCGCACAACGGCGCTGGTGAGGGCGTGGGCATCCGAACTGCCATGCCCGACAAAGAGGAGGCCGTCAATGCCGAGGAGGGGAGCTGCACCGATGTCACCGGGATTCATGATCTGTTTGACTTTGTTGAAGGCGGGTTTTGCGAGTAGAGCGCCGAGTTTGGTGATGGGCGAACTCATCAGGGATTCTTTGAGAATGTTGAGGAGCAGGCCGGCAACGGCTTCGCTGGTTTTGATCAGGACATTGCCGGAGAAACCATCTGAAATAAGGACATCTACTTTTCCAGCGACAAACTCTTTTGGCTCCACGTTGCCAATAAAATTGATACCGCTGTTTTGCAAGAGGGGGTAGGTATCTTTGGTTAGCTGGTTGCCTTTGCCTTCTTCTTCACCATTGGAGAGTAAACCAATAGCGGGATTAGGTTTTCCCAATGCTTTTTCAGCGTAGACGCTGCCCATGATGGCAAACTGTACTAAAAAATCCGGACGGCAATCGGCATTGGCGCCAATGTCGAGGACGACAGCAAGGCCAGTTTTGACCGGGAAGATGGTGGTCAGTCCAGGGCGCTGAACACCTTTGATGCGTCCCAGGGTGCGCAAGCCATTGAACATGGCTCCGCCAGTGTTGCCTGCGGTGACGAAAGCCTGGGCTTCGCCGGTTTTGACGAGGTTCATGCCTACCGCCATAGAGTTGAGCGGTTTCTTTCGCGCAGCAGCCACCGGTTTGTCATGCATTTCGAGCACATCCGGTGCGTGGACAATGCGCACGGGCTGGTTGTCTGTATTGATGCTGCGCCAGTTTGTCTTTCAACTGGTCTTCGTGACCGACGAGGATGACCTCGTCTTTAATGATACGGGCAGCGTCCACTGCAGCCTGAATTTCAGGATCAGGGTACTTGTCACTTCCCATCGCATCGAGTACGATCGCCATGTTTCCTCCTTGCTTTTGTTAAAAAATAGATAAAATCAAATGAACACTTGACAATCATGCATAGCCGATTATAATTGCCATGTTGTGTTTGCGCTGGTGCTGGAACTGGCAGACAGGCGTGGTTGAGGGCCACGTGCCGAAAGGCGTGAGGGTTCGATTCCCTCCCAGCGCACTCCATACCGCTCTTTGGAGCGGTATTTTTTTGTTTTAAGCCAGCCAACCAAACAGTGTGGTTGCATTTGCGTAGGTTTGTTGCATAATTTCATCCACCGTGATGTTTTTCAACTCGGCAATTTTCTCCGCGATATACAATGGTATACCCTGGTTCATTGCGCCGACCGCGGAAGGGATGCGGGGTGAGAAATGGCGCATCGGTTTCAATGAGCAGCTAGTTTAGCGGCGTAAGCTGTACCAGTTCATGTTTTTCTGCCGCCTTCCGGAAGGTCACTGGACCGGAAATTCCGATGTAAAAATTATTTTTGATGGCTTTTTCTGCCCACAAGAATGATTCGTCAAATGAGTGCAGAACACCGGGACGCAGGGCAAGTGGGGAATTGGCTTCGACTAACTGCTTCTGCCAGGTTTCCAGAATGGGCCAGGTGTTCTCAATCGCCTGGCGGTTATGGATGACCACAGGCAACTGACATTCTGCTGCGAGAGCAAGCTGGGCTTCAAACACTTCAATCTGGTGTGTTTTTGGGGCACGGTCGCGGTAGAAGTCCAATCCGATTTCACCAATGGCGAGGGTTTTGGGATGCGCGGCTAGTTCCCGTAACTGTTCTGCTGTGGATTTATCCCAGGTGAGGAAGTCATTGGGATGCACCCCAACAGCGGCGTATAGGTTGGGATGACTGTCTGCCAAAGCAACCGCCTGACGGCTGGTGTCAAGATCGATGCCTGGAACGAGGATGCGTTGAACACCCTGGTCCCAGGCTCGATTTAGTACCTCTTCCAGGTCTTCGTTATAATCCCGGAAATAAAGGTGGCAGTGCGTATCTGTCAGTGCAGCGGTCATTCAATCCCGGCGATGCGCAGGCCGTCTTTCAGAATGGCCTGGACACAGTCTTCGTGTTTGGTTTCACAGTAGACGCGGATGACTGGTTCGGTGCCAGAGAACCGAATGAGCAGCCAGCCGCCATCTTCGAGATTGAATTTGAAGCCATCGGTTGTGTCGAGGCTAGTAACTTTCAGGCCGCCCACAGTTTCGGGATTGGCGGTGAGGATGCCATCAATCTTTGCCTGTTTGTCACCCGTGAAGCGGGTGTCAACGCGGTCATAGAAATGAGCGCCGACTTTGTCGAAGAGGATTTTGAGCAGTTCAGAGGGTTTCTTGCCGGTGCGCACCATCAGATCGAGGAAGAAAAGCCCGCCAAGGATGCCATCACGTTCGGGAACATGGTTGCGGAAGGCGTAGCCGCCGGATTCTTCACCGCCGATCATAGCATTAGTTTCCATCATCTTGGGCGCGACGTATTTGAAGCCAACACCGGTTTCGACCACGGGAACGTCATAAAGTTTCACCGAGGATGTTTAACATGCTGGTGGTGGAGAGTGTCTTGACGATGGTGCCGCGTTCCTTGCGGATCTCAAGGAAGTAATAGGCGAGGAGTGCGTAGACCTGAAGCTGGTTGATGAATACACCATTTTCATCACCCATGCCGCAGCGGTCAGCGTCGCCATCCATAATGAGGAGGACATCGGCGTTCTCGTCCACAGTGGTTTGCAGGCCAACATCGATGTTGGGCTGGATGGGTTCAGGGCGCTTCATTTCCGGGAAAAGGGGGTTGCGGGTGTTATGAATTTCGATAATCTCGGTTTTTCCGCCGCCGATGATTTCTTCGAACCAACCAGCGCCATTGCCCCACATAGGGTCGACAACAATTTTCAAGCCGGCATCTCGGATGGATTGAAAATCTACTTTGTCTCTGAGGCTGTCCATATAGGCCGGCTTGGCGTTGAAGAGGGTGATGAAGACTTTTCTCAAATGCTTCTTCAGCGGGCATGCGTTTTAACATCAGCAAGGTCGTCGGGGATGAGGTTGTTCGATTTTTTTGAGGTCGTCGGGTGGGATTGCGCCGCCGTTTTCGTCACGTACTTTGAAGCCGTTGTCAGTGGGCGGGTTGTGTGAGGCAGTGATATTGATGCCGCCTACCGCGCCTTGCTGGGGGACGGCGAATGAGATGACAGGGGTGGGGGTCGCGCCATCAGTAAGGAAGACGCGGAAGCCGTTGCCAACCATCACTTCTGCTGCTGCCTGAGCAAAATATTCTGAAGCGAAGCGTTTATCATAGCCTACGACGATGGATTCGCCGGCTTTGCCCTGCTCGAGATAGATAGTTTGCGAAGCCCTGGGCGCAGCGGCGGACGTTGTCGAATGTATAACCAGCGGCGATTTGTGCACGCCAGCCATCTGTACCAAATTTAATTTTGTATGTCATGATCCCTCCAGCAAATGATAGGTATGAGTGATGAGGCTATTATATCAGGTAGCCCCTTGTCTGGCTTGCCTTAAATTTTGGAAAATGAGATAAATATGGTGATGATGGAGTGATAGAAAATGATCAAGTTTATTCAGGCAGGCGTGCTATAATGGCTCAAATTGGTTCGTAAAAGGAAGGTTCTATGTCCAGTGTTGCAATCGCTATGAGCGGAGGGGTGGATAGTTCGACCGCTGCTGCTATTTTGCTAGATCAGGGATTTGATGTGCGTGGCGTTTCACTGCAGTTGTGGCAGGAAGGCCAGGGCGCTTCAGTAAAATCTGAAGCGGTTGAACAGGCCCGAAAAGTCGCTGTTCAACTTGGGATTCCCTTTGAGGCGGTTGACGCACGCGATTATTTTCATGCCCACGTGGTGCAGTCATTTGTAGCGGATTACCTGAAAGGTGTCACACCAAGCCCCTGTGTGGGCTGTAACCGCACAGTAAAGTGGGAGGCGATGCTTTCCTATACTACGCGACACAGAATTGATTACGTGGCGACTGGGCATTACGCAAGGTTGGAGAAAGATGATGCGGGCGCTGTGCATTTGCTTCGAGGCAGTGATGAAAGCAAGGATCAGGCTTATATGCTGGCGTTTCTTGAGACAGCGTGAACTTTCGCAGACCATGCTGCCGATTGGCGGATATTCAAAAACAGAGATACGCGCGATTGCGCGGCGGTTTGGACTGGAGGTTGCCGAGCGATCGGACAGCCAGGATCTCTGTTTCTTGCCTGGCGGCGATTATCGACGTTTTATCAGGGCAAACGCACCGGATGCGATCCAGTCCGGGGAGATTGTCAACCAGTCAGGAGAAGTGCTTGGTGAGCATCAAGGGCTGCCATTTTATACGATTGGACAGCGAAAAGGCCTGGGCATTTCAACTCCCGAACCGGTGTATGTGGTGAAGAAGGATATTGCTTCCAATCAATTGGTCGTGGCAGAAAAAGCAGCCCTGGGAAAGACCAGCTTCGTGGCAGGGAAAGTGAACTGGATCCAGGGGGATCCAGCATGGAAGATGGTACGGGCGCAGGTGAAAATCCGCTACCGGGCACCGCTGGTATGGGGTCAGCTTCATATAATGGCGAGCGGGCAAGTACATGTTCAACTTGAAACCGCGCAAGCCGATATTACCCCCGGGCAGGTGGCGGTGTTTTACCAGGGCGAGGAAGTATTGGGCGGCGGCATCATTCAACTTGCAGGCAGAAAATAGCAACAGGGGTCAGACAATGACAATTGCATCATATTTTTTGGGTTTTGTGTTGAGCAGCTTGCTGGGTTTTGCTTTCCACTTATGGAAGGGCGGAAAATATTGGCAAAATTGTACTGTATTTGATTATTGAGTTGGATCGGTTTTTGGGGGGCGCAAATCCTGGGAACATCAATGGAAATTGATTTCCTGATGGTTGGGTCCTTGCTGGTCGGTTTTGATTTGTTTGGTGCAATTCTGGTCCTGTTTCTGGGGCACTGGTTGAGCCAGGTCAGCACTGAAGAAGGATGAGCAAGTGACTGCATGTAGGATGTAGGTCATGGCAAGATGCGGACCGTTGTGGCCTGAAGTCCTTTCGGCCCCTGGGTGATCGCAAATTCTACTTGCTGGCCTTCGGTTAGATTGCGGAATTCCCCATTTGATTTCAATGGCGGAATAGTGGACAAATACGTCCGGTCCATCTTCACGGGAAATAAACCCGTATCCTTTGGCTGAATTGAACCATTTTACCGTTCCGGTGATTGCTTCTGTCATTTGTTTACCTCCTGATCATGCATCGACTGCAAATGATTGCATACATTTTTACAAATTTTGGTGCGGATGTCAATGGGGCGTATATATTGTATAATTATACGATATAAAAGAGTATAATACTCATAAAAACAAGCTAAGGCAGGTTTTGGTGATGTGGCAGGGATTTGAAAATGGATCAATCGATACAGCGCGTTGCAATGGACGGATGATCCCGGAGAGCGGAGATTATTCGGCGTTTGGCTGTGCGGAATGATCTCCAAATCGCAAGCAGATGTGTTTTGAGAAGCGGCGCAGTGCTGCTGTACTCGTGCCGCTGGTGTGCCAGAACGGAGAATGGGCATTGTTGTACACCAGGCGTACGGAGCAGGTACCACATCATAAAGGGCAGGTGTCTTTTCCGGGCGGGGCCTTTGAACCTGGAGATGACAGCCTGGTGCAGACTGCATTGAGAGAAACATACGAAGAAATCGGACTTTTGCCCGCTGAAGCTGTGCGAATTTTGGGAACGCTGGAGCGATATGCCATCGGTGAGCAATTATCTAATCAGGCCAATTGTTGGCAGAATCACTAAGCCTTTTGACGTAAGATTGTCGAAAAATGAAGTGAGCCGAGTATTTACAATTCCCCTGGAGTGGCTTGCAGATGATCGTCATCGTGAGATGCAGCCGTATGAGGCTATTGATGGGCAAATTTATGATGTGATCTATTACCAACCCTATGATGGAGAAATTCTGTGGGGGGCAACGGCACGAATGACGGTGCAGTTGCTGGAATTGCTAGGCTTGATTGAAGAGGATGCTCTGCACTAATTGGGCTTGCTGGTGAGACTATACAAAAAATAAGAAACCGCCCCGAATTTGTCGGGGCGGTTTGTAGTTGCATAACGAAAGGGGGAGGATTATTCTTCCTCTTCTTCTTGCTTGCCGCGCTGTTCGCTGATCTCGGGTTCTTGCTCTCCTTCGCCGAATTCGTCGATATCTTCTTCTTCTTCCTCTTCCTCGATTTCCTGAGCGGCACCGGTGATAACCACAACGGTTTCGTCAAGGGTGCTGAGGATGGTAACTTCGTCGGAGACTTCAAGATCACTCACCAACAGTGAGGAACCGATTTCTTCCAGTGTATCCACGTTCAGCTCGAGGCGATCGGGCAAGTCATTAGGCAGCGCCTCGACTTCAATCTGGTTGAGGTTTTGCACAACAACACCGTTGAAATTTTTGACTGCGGGGGGCGTACCAATCAACTCTACGGTGACCAAGGTGCGAATCTTCTCTTTCATGGAGACGACCTGGAAGTCAACGTGTTCGAGAATATTTTTGATATAGTCGCGCTGTTTTTCACGAACCAGTGCGGGAAATTCTTCGCCATCCATTTCGATTGTGACGATGCTGGAAGCACTCAGTTTGAAGAGGGCCTTGCTTGCTTCGCGCAGATCCATCAGAATCGGCAGCGGCTCAATGTGGCGGCCATACATGACGCCGGGAAGTTTACCCTGGCGGCGCAGTGCGCCAACTTTTTTGCCGGTAACTTTTCGTTTCTCGGCTTGAATCAAAATCTTGTCCATCAATTCCATCCTTCGAGCGCCTCTCACCTGCCTGGCAGATTACCTTCGCTCTATTATGAGTAGCGGGCCAATGCCCTGATTTTTTTGCTGCCTCTTTGCAGCACAGCGGTCAATTATACCAAGAAAGATAGGGAATGGGAGGTTTATTTTGAGAATAATTTGGCAATTTTTGCATTGGGGATCAGGCACCCGGGGAATCAGAAAATTATTGGCTAATACAATTCCCCCCTCTGCCGAGAGCGGGAGAGGGGGAATTGTTATGAATTGCGTATTCTGCCCAGTCAAAGGTGCGGGTGACAGCTTTTTTCCAGCCTGCATACATTGATGCGCGTTTGTCTTCATCCATTTGCGGAGTCCAGCTATTTCCCTGCGCCCAGTTTTCCCGAAGTTCATTCAGGTTTTGCCAAAAACCAACAGCGAGTCCGGCGGCATAGGCTGCTCCCAGGGAAGTGGTTTCTGCCACACGGGGACGCACCACAGAAGCGTTGAGGATGTCTGCCTGGAATTGCATGAGCAGGTTGTTGCCTGTCATCCCGCCGTCTACCTTCAGGCTGGAAAGGGCGACGCCGGAGTTCTTCTCCATAGCTTCAACGACTTCGCGCGCCTGAAATGCAGTGGCTTCAAGTGCAGCGCGGGCGATGTGTCCGCTGGTGATATATCGGGTCATACCCACGATCGCCCCCCGGGCATCACTGCGCCAATATGGGGCAAACAAGCCGGAGAAGGCCGGCACGAAGAAGATGCCGCCGTTGTCAGCTACCGAGCCGGCGAGGGTTTCAATCTCGGCGGAGTTGTTGATGAGTCTTGAGGTTGTCACGCAGCCATTGTACCAGCGCGCCTGCAATGGCGATAGAGCCTTCCAGGCAATACATGGCGGGGGCATCCCCCAGCTTATACCCCACAGTGGTGAGAAGGCCGCTTTTGCTGGAGATGATGTTTGGGCCAGTGTTCATCAGAAGGAAGCAACCCGTGCCATAGGTGTTTTTTGTGTCGCCAGGGTCAAAGCAAGCCTGACCGAAGAGGGCTGCTTGCTGGTCGCCGAGGTCACCGGCAACTGGCACGCCTTTGAGGGGCGGGCGGGCAGTGCCGTATACTTCAGATGATGAGCGGATTTCGGGGAGCATAGCGATAGGGATATCCAGGATGCCCAAAATTTCCTGGTCCCAGGCGAGGGTTTTCAGATTCATCAGCAGGGTGCGGGAGGCATTGGAAACATCCGTAACGTGTTTTCCGCCATTCACGCCGCCGGTCATATTCCAGATAAGCCAGGTGTCAATGTTGCCGAAAATGGCTTCGCCTTTTTCGGCATCCTGACGAAGGCCGGGGACGTTGTCGAGCATCCACTTGATCTTGGGGCCGGAGAAATAGGTGGCGAGTGGCAGACCGGTTTTGCTTCTGAACCGATCCTGGCCGCCGTCCTCGGCGAGCTGGTTGCAAATGGTGTCTGTGCGGGTGTCCTGCCAGACGATGGCGTTGTAATAGGGTTTTCCAGTGTAGTTTGTTCCAGACCAGCGTCGTTTCACGCTGGTCGGTGATACCGACTGCGGCGAGATTTTCCGGTGCAAGCTTGGCTTTTAATAAGGCTCCCTGGACGACTTCCTGGGTGCTTTCCCATATCTCCAGCGGATTATGTTCTACCCATCCGGGGCGGGGATAGATTTGCTCATGTTCTTTTTGGTCAATGGAGATCACCAGACCAGCATGGTCAAAGATCATGCAGCGTGTGCTGGTGGTTCCCTGGTCAATTGCAGCGATATATTTCGTCACTTGCGCCTCCGAAAATGAGTTATTATTATCTAGGTCAAGTATATCGGAAAGCGATTTGAAGTTCAAATGAAATGACTGAAAAGGATCAGGAAAACAGTGAATAACGGATTAAGGAGGAAAAACTAGCCCGTCAATTCAGGTTGAAGCGGAGGGTGTAGGAGACGATGGCAAAGGCTGAGGAGACATTCAGCGAGCGTTTGAATCCGATCATGGGGATGAAAATTGTCTGGTCTGCAAGGCGAAGGATGGCCGGGTCAATGCCGGCATATTCGCTGCCGAAGACAAGGAGGATGGGGCGGTTGGTTTGCAGGGCGGGCAGGTCAAAAATTGAGAGGCGGTTTGCCCGCCTTCAACGGCCCGATCTGGTATTCTGTTTTTGATATGTTTGGAGATGGTCAAGGCTGTTTTTGTGGTGCGTCCAGGGAACGGCAAATTCTGCGCTGAGGGAGGTTTTTTGTATTTTGGGGTTTTCCGTGGTGTCGGGGTGATGCCGTAGAGGTGGATATGGTTGATGCCAACAGCATCTGCTGTGCGGAAGATGGCGCCGACATTATATGCGCTGCGCAGGTTATCGAGGGCAACGGAAATGTGAGAGGGAATTGCCAGTTTGATCTGCGGAATCCGGTTTGCGATTGGCGTAGGATTCTTCGACAAGGGAAAGGGGAGCTGCCACACACGGGGCAGGATAGAAGAACTTGGGCGTTCTCCGGTTTTGGGAAACGTAGACGGCAGGTTGTATTCTGACATTGGTGGATGTGGTATTGATGTTGGTTGGGCATGGCTATTAGTATCCAGGGTAGATTTTGAATGATGTGATTATACTGTGAGGACGGGATCCGGGAATCAGTCAATCCGGGATCAGGGTGAAGGCTGAACTGCTGTTTTGGTATCTCGCTGCCAGCGTGTTGGTGTAAAATGGAAACAGATTAAGACAACAAACCAGAAAGATGGAAAATGAGGTGCGATGATGAGTTTGTATGGTGGTGTTGAGGCTGGTGGAACAAAGTTTGTGTGTGTCGTGGCAGGCGGTCCGGGGGATATTAGGGAGGAGGTGCGTTTTCCAACGACAACGCCGGAGGAAACTTTATCACGGACGATTAAATTCTTTGCAAATTACATGAAGAATAATGATGAGAAGGCTCGAGGCGATTGGGGTTGCCTGTTTTGGTCCGGTTGATCTGGACAGGGAATTGCCGACATATGGGTACATAACTTCTACACGCCAAAGCCCGGTTGGGCAAATACGGATGTCGTCTCACGAATGGAAAACGCGCTGCAGGTACCTGTGGCTTTTGATACGGATGTGAATGGTGCTGCAGTTGGTGAGGGGAAATGGGGTGCTGCCCAGGGGTTGGATAATTTTGTGTATTTCACGATTGGCACAGGTGTGGGTGGCGGGGCAGTGGTGAATGGAAAACCTCTCCACGGATTGGTGCACCCCGAGATGGGGCATATATTGATGGCGCAAAATGTGGATATAAGACTCGTTTGAGGGATATTGCCCGTTCCACGGGAACTGTTTTGAAGGCATGTGCAGCGGTCCGGCGATCAAAGCGCGCTGGGGGCAGCCAGCCGAGACGCTGGAAGCAGATCATCCGGCATGGGATCTGGAGGCGGAATACATTGCTCAAGCACTGCATACATTTATCACGGCACTATCCCCGCAGCGGATTATTCTGGGAGGCGGGGTAATGCAGCAGGAACATTTGTTCCCGATGGTTCGGGAGAAGGTGAGGGTTTCGCTGAATGGATACGTTCAATCACCGGCGATCCTGGAAAATATTGATGCGTATATTGTGCCGCCAGGGTTGGGAAACCGGGCCGGGGTGTTTGGGGCTTTGGCGCTGGCACAGGGGATGTAAGACCTTCAACTGGATTAGTAATAGAAAAAGCTGGCTCATAATCGAGCCAGCTTTTTTGGTTGCAGGATTTCCTGTGAAAATATCGCTTGGTGATTTGCCTGGTGGGCGCAAGCCTTATGCCTCTCCGTGATGATTTGATTTTCCAATTCAGTGAATACTTAGTGCAGGTCCTCGATGCGCGCATCAAGTAGGTGGACACGGATGGCGCGGCGCTGTCGGGCGAGGAGGGCTTCCAGGTCGCCGAGGGCCTGGGCGCGTTCCATGACGCCGAAGGTGATGCCCTGGTTGGGAATATCTAGGTCTTCGGCAGGATCAGCAGTGAGTTGAATGAATACGCCGTTGTTCGGTCCGCCTTTATGTAATTGGCCGGTGGAGTGCAGGAAACGCGGCCCAAAGCCAAGGGTGGTTGCAAGACCGGTGTGCTTCTGTACGTCGGCACGGAAATTTTGCAAGGCTGTCAAGGTTTCCTCGTTGCGCGGCAGATAGGCGTTGATGGCGACGTAATCTCCGGGGTTGGTCTGTTTGAGGAAGATGTCAATTACATCCGATAGTGACCAGGCATCTTCGATGTGGGGGATTTTGTCGCTGAATACTTTTCCGGCTTCGTTTTCCCAAATGGGTGTGCCTTCATCAAATGCCTGTGTTTGTCTGTATTCTTCGGTTTTATTCTTGGTGCGGATCTTGTTGTCCTGCACGTCAGGCTGGTCAAAGGCATTTACACCGAGGATAGCGCAGGCCACAGCGGTGGCAAATTCCCAACGGAAGAATTCAGCACTCAGGTCAGCGGTTTCTGCCATGCGGATGTCCAAAACGGGTTGGCCAGCTTTTTGCAATGCAGCAGTGAAGTCACCCAAAGTGTTGGATGTATTGATGTAGACAAACAAGCGGTCAGAACTATATTCATTTTCTTTGGCCGGGGGTTCAATATCAACCGGAACGATGCCTTTCCCTTGTTTTCCGGAGCTTTCGGCGATGAGCTGTTCCAACCAGGAGCCTACAGAGCGCAGTTCCGGGTCGGTGAGGATGGTGAGTTTATCGCGGCCACGTAGCGCAGCTTCGCCAATGATAGCGCCCAGGACGAGGCCGGGATTACGTTCAGGAGCGATTTCCGGCTGGCAGAGAGAGGCCATCCTGTTTGCGCGGTTGAGAAAGTCGGCTACGTCTATCCCCATGAGAGCGGCGGCAGTAACACCAAAGGCAATCAGCACAGAATAACGTCCACCGATGGTGGGGTCAGCCAATATGACTTTGCGGAAATTTCGTTCTTCAGCAATGGCAGCGAGTTTTGAACCAGGATCTGTGATAGCGACAAAATGCCGTGGTGCAGAGTCTCCCAATGCCTGATTGGCCCGCGCCCAGAAGAAATCATAGAAGGCCATGACTTCGCTGGTTGAGCCGCTTTTGCTGGCGACGACGTACAGGGTTTTGGCAATTTCCGTGCTTTCGAGGGCGGCTTTGACCTGGGCAGGGTCGGTGGAATCAAGGATATTTAGGGCGAGGCCGGGTTTTCCATTGGCAGACTGCGCACCAAACGACTTCTGACATAACTTCGGGAGCAAGGGAAGAACCGCCCATGCCGAGCAACAAAACATTCGTATAGTCATCGTTTTGGCAGACGGCGAGGAGTTCGTTAACCTGCGGGATGAGATGGAGACTGTCTGTGGGAGCGGTCAGCCAACCGAGGCGTTTGACGATCTCGGCTTGACCGTCAGGGTCATCTGTCCACAAAGACGGATCATGGGCGAACATGCGTTGGACAGTATCCGCTTCTGTGAGGGCTTTGACTCGAGCGGGGATGTGTTTAGCCAGAGGGCCAAGTTCTGCCTGGGCCTTTTTGACGCGGTCCTGGATGGTGTTGAGCAGATCTGTGAAGGCGTCTGCAAAGGATTTGACGCCGGCTTCTTCGAGTTCCATAGTTGCCTGGTCCAGGGAGATTCCAAGGGCAGCCAATTTTTCGAGGATGTAACGGGATTCGTCTTCGTGCCCCTGTAAGGAGAGCGAGGCTTTGCCATGATCACGGAAGTTTTCAAGGGTATGTGGGGGAACGGTGTTGACCGTGTCAGGGGCTATCAGTTCATCGACATAGAGGACGTCGCTGTAGTCTGGGTTCTTGGTGCCAGTGGAAGCCCACAGCGGGCGCTGGGCGCGCGCACCTTTTGCGACGAGGTCTTTGAAGCGGACTGTGCCGAATTTCTCTTCGTAAAGCACATAGGCAAGACGTGAATTAGCCAGCGCTACTTTTCCCATCAGGCTGCTGGCAGCATCTGTGCCAAGGGCCACGAGGGCTTTGTCAATTTTTGAATCCAGGCGCGAGACGAAGAAAGAAGCAACTGAGGCTATCTGATCAATAGGGAGGTTGGCAGCGAGGCGTTGTTCCAGCCCGGCCATGTAGGCATCAATCACGGCAGCGTAGCGCTCGATAGAAAAAATGAGGGTGACGTTGACGTTGATACCGGCGGCAATGGCGGCGGTGATGGCAGGAAGGCCGGCGATGGTGGCCGGAATCTTAATCATCAGGTTGGGGCGGTTGACCTTTTCCCACAGCCATTTAGCCTGATTGATGGTGGCTTCGGTGTCGTGGGCAAGAAAGGGGGAAACCTCCAGGCTAACGTAGCCGTCTCCTCCCCTGGTTTCTTCATAAAGGGGAGCGAACAAGTCTGTGGCAGCGCGGATGTCTTCAATGGCTAACTCGAAGAAAATATTCTCTGAGTCAAGACCGCTCCAGGCCATGGGCTTTAATGCTTCATCATAATCACTGGAACTTGCAATCGCTTTCTTGAAAATGCTTGGGTTTGAGGTGATGCCGCGGATGAGACCATCGTTGATCATGGCTGCCAATGCGCCATTCTGGAGGAGCTTTCTTTCAATGTTGTCGTACCAGATGGATTGGCTCAGTGCGTGTAATTCGTGAACAGGATTTGTCATGATTTCTATCCTTCTCTATATTATTTTGACAATTGCAAATAATGCTTTCTTACTGGCTTATAAAAAAGGGATGAGCATTCAGCTCATCCCTTTGACAGTCAACTGATGCTTATTCGAATTGATCTTCGAGAATTTTTATTTTCTTCACACGGCGGACGTGACTTTCTACTCCGTCCGGTTCTGCATTGAGAAAGGCAATCACGATGTCTTTGGCCAGCGCCTTACCCACGACAAGCCCTCCCATACAGAGCGCGTTCATTTCGTCATGTTCGACACCCTGGTGGGCAGAATAGGTGTCGTGGCAGACACCAGCGAGGATGCCTTTGATCTTGTTGGCGGCGATGCTGATACCGAGACCGGAGCCGCACATCAATACAGCGCGATCCGCTTCGCCTGCGTTGAGAACTTTGGCGGCTTTTTCGGCAAAATCGGGAAAGTCGACACTTTCATATTCTGTGATGCCAAGGTCGATGGCCTCGTTCCCTGTTTCAGCAATGGCTTCAAAAACTGCTTCACGCAGGGGAAAGCCCCCGTGGTCACAAGCGACAACGATTTTCATCATCAAATCCTTTCGTGGTCAGTCAGCCAAAAGTGCTTTGGCCTGGGCGATCACGTTTTCAGGAGTAAACCCAAATTCTTTTGCAAGGATTTTGGCAGGGGCGGATGCGCCAAAGCGCTCAATGCCGATAACTGCACCGGAAAGGCCAACCCAGCGTTCCCAACCAAAGGAAACACCTGCTTCAACGGCCAGGCGTTTGGTGACGGCCTTGGGGAGGACGCTTTCCCGGTAGACTTCGTCCTGGGCGGAGAAAAGTGCCCAGCAGGGGAAGGAGACGACACGGACATTAATACCATCGGCGGCCAGTGCTTCACCAGCGGCGGTAATGAGTGCCACTTCGGAGCCAGAGGCCATGAGGATGATATCCGGTGCGCCAGCGCCAAAGTCTTTGAGTACATACGCGCCTTTTTTGAGCCCGTTTGCCGAGGCATAAACCTCGCGATCCAGGTTGGGAACATTCTGGCGGGAGAGCGCGAGCATGGTGGGGGTAGATTTGCTTTCGATGGCAATTTTCCATGCCTCGACTGTTTCGTTGGCATCTGCAGGGCGGATGACGTTCAGGTTGGGGATGGCACGCATAGCTGCCAGGTGTTCTACCGGCTGGTGCGTGGGGCCATCTTCGCCGAGGAAGATGCTGTCGTGGGTCATCACCCAGATGGTTGGCAAATGCGACAGGGCAGCGAGGCGCATGGCGGGGCGAACGTAATCGGTGAAGACCATGAATGTGGCGCCGTAAGGGATGAGACCTTTGTGATAGGCCATGCCGTTGATGATGGCGCCCATCGCGTGCTCGCGGACTCCGAAGCGCATGTTGCGGCCTTCAGGCGTTCCAGCCTGGAAGTCGATACTATTCTTGATAAGTGTATTGTTGGAAGGGGCCAAATCAGCTGAGCCGCCCATCAAAGCAGGGAGGTTGCCAGCCAGTGCATTGATCACAGCCCCGGAAGATTTTCGTGTCGCGGCACCCTTGGGGTCAGCGGGGAAGACTGGCAGGTCTTTGTCCCAGCCTGCGGGCAGTTCACCAGCAAGCTGGCTTTCCATCTGGCTGGCGGCTGCGGGAAAGGCGGCTTTGTAAGCGTCGAACGCCTTGTTCCATTCTGCTTCCTGCTGTGTGCCGCGTTCGACTGCCGAGCGGAAATGAGCGAGGACATCATCAGGCACGAAGAAGCGGGGCTCAACAGGCCACCCCAATTTTTCTTTTGCGCCATTGAGTTCTTCTTCTCCTGGAGGTGAACCGTGGGCAGCGGGTGTGTCCTGGCGAGTAGGCAGACCATAACCGATATGAGTGCGGCAGACAATCAGCGAAGGGCGATCATCCTGTTTGGCGGCCCGGATGGCGGCATCAATCGCGGCAACATCATTGCCATCGGCGACTTTCTGCACGTGCCAGCCGTAGGCTTCAAAGCGGGCAGCGCGGTCTTCGGTGAATGCGATGTCCGTGGAGCCGTCAATAGAAATGCGGTTGTCGTCATAAAGGTAAATGAGTTTGCCAAGTTTGAGATGCCCGGCGAGGGAGGCGGCTTCGGAGGCGACACCTTCCATCAGATCACCGTCGGTGACGATGGCATAGGTGTAATGGTCGATGATGTCATGTCCGGCTTTGTTGAACTGTGAGGCCAGATGGGCTTCGGCGATGGCCATGCCGACACCATTGGCGAGACCCTGGCCGAGTGGCCCGGTGGTGGTTTCCACGCCAACTGTCCAACCATATTCAGGGTGACCGGGGGTGAGACTGCCCCATTGACGGAAGTTCTTGACTTCTTCGAGGGGGAGATCAAAGCCAGTCAGGTAGAGCAGGCTGTAAAGCATAGCGGAGCCGTGCCCGCCGGAGAGGATGAAACGGTCGCGGTTGCTCCAGTCCGGGTTGACTGGATTGAAACGCATGTGCTTCATCCAGATAGTGTAGGCCATGGCAGCGGTGCCCATGGGAAGTCCGGGGTGACCGGAGTTGGCTTGTTCGACTGCATCCGCTGACAAAAAACGGATGGCGTTAATAGCTTTTTCCTGCAAGGTATTTGAGATGGTCATGATTTTTCCCTCGATTAAATTTTCCTCAATTTTACCATGCGGGGGATGTTAAGGAAGCTAATGTTTTATAATGAATACGTAATTTAAAATGACATTTCGGGTGAGAAGGAAGAAAAATGACAAGCAAATTTAAGATTGATACAAGGGATGCGATCCTGGTGGTGATCGATGTTCAGGAGCGGCTTTCGACAGCAATGCCAGAGGATGTTGTGGGGTCAATGATCCACAAGGCGGCGATGTTGGTGGATGCTACGGAAGTGCTGGACTTGCCGGTAATCGTTACGGAGCAGTATCCGAAAGGACTGGGGTGCACAGTCACTGCGATAGAAGAAAGGGTCATAAAGGCAGGCATCCAGAAGATCAGCAAGATGTCGTTTAGTTGCTGTGGTGAACCGGCGTTTATGGCAGCACTGAAAGGGTATCAGCGCAAGACAGTGATCCTGTGCGGGCAGGAAACGCATGTGTGCGTACTGCAGACGGCATTGGACCTGCTGGATCAGGGATATCGGGTCTTTGTGGCGGGGGATGCGGTGTGCAGCCGTGAGGTTGTGAATTGGCAGTTTGCGCTGGATGAGATGCGCCAGGCAGGCTGCGTGGTCGAGCCGGTGGAATCGATGCTGTTCAAAATGCTGGGCTCGGCTGGTACGGCAGAGTTCAGGGCGATCTCAAAGTTGGTTAAATAATGTTTGAAGGAAACCAATATCCATAATAATGGGGCTGATAAGGAAAACAACTTCGCTATTCAAATATAGTATCTCGAAAGGGTTTGTCGTGACGGTTAATTTCCCTCTTGCAGAGGACTACGCCCGTCGCTAAAGCGATACCCCCCTTTGGCAAGGGGGGCTTTTATGGAGCGGGCGACCGGATTCGAACCGGCGAATGTTAGCTTGGGAAGCTAATGCCTTACCACTTGGCGACGCCCGCTTGGGCAATGAAGCGATTATACCAATATTCCGCTAAAAGCTCAACAGTGCGAAAAAAACAGATTAAAAGTTTCTGACTTTCCCTGGGTGATTGTTTATCCCCGCGTTAAGCAATAAGAGAGAAATTCAGTTTTATCGTTTTCTATTAAAGTCGTTTAATAAAACTCATTTCCTGTGTATAATATTATGCGTGGGGATGATTTTCCCGCTTGATGGTATAATTCGGCGGAATTTGCCCGTATTTAAATCCCGGGCAGACATAGGAGAACACTCTGGCATTCAACCCTTTCAACTGGCTGCTTGGCCTTTTTTCTCTGGATATCGGCATTGATCTGGGTACTGCGAATACCCTGGTGAATGTGCGAGGGAAAGGGATTGTGATCAATGAACCTTCATGGGTTGCGATTGAGAAGCAGTCACGGACCCCCATCAGGATTGGCGCACAGGCCAAAGAGATGGTGGGCCGTACGCCTGCCAACATTATTGCAATACGACCATTGCGGGATGGTGTCATCTCTGAATTTGAGATCACCAAAGCAATGCTCGAGTATTTTATTGTTAAAGCGCATCAGCAGACAATCGTACCCATGCCAAAGCCGCGCGTTGTGGTCGGTATCCCTTCTGGCGCAACTGAAGTGGAAAGACGGGCGGTCTTTGATGCGGCGATGGCTGCGGGTGCCCGCGAGGCGTACCTGATTGAAGAGCCACGCGCCTCTGCACTGGGAGCGGGACTGCCCATTTCCGAGGTGCGGGGTACGATGATCGTAGATATTGGCGGCGGAACCACGGAAGTGGCAGTTATGTCGATGGGTGGGATCGTTGTATCGCGTTCACTGCGTGTAGCTGGTGATGAGCTGGATCAGGATATTCTGTCATATATCCGAAATAAATATAATTTGCTGATTGGCGAACGGATGGCGGAACAGATCAAGATGACGATCGGTTCGGCGTATCCTTTGCCAACTGAGAAAACAATGGTGGCGCGTGGCGCGCAATCTGGTGACTGGGCTGCCGGACGCGGTTGAAGTATCCAGTGTGGAGATCCGCGAGGCTGTTTCGGGTTCTGTGCAGGTGATCGTGGAAACGATCAAGGATGCGATGGATGAAGCCCCGCCGGAAATTGTGTCTGACCTGATTGATTCTGGCATTTGTCTGGCGGGCGGCGGTTCGCAGCTGCTGGGATTGGCTGAAAGATTATCGGACGACCTGAATTTGCGCGTCTGGGTTGCAGAAGACCCTATGACGTGTGTGGCGCGCGGGGCAGGTATGGTTCTGGAAGACCTCGAACATTATAAAGATTATTTTGTTTCGCTGGATCGGAGAAAAGGATTATGATCTACGCATCTCCATCAAATCATTTGAGGTTGTTTCCGTTTATCACTGTGCACTGATATGAAAATTCGATCACCTCGCAATTGGCAGACAGGTTTGCTGCTGCTCGTTGCCGTTGGTATTTTATTCCTTGCCGCAAGCGGGTATTTGGGATCCGTGGTGCGCACAACGCTTGACCCTTTGGTCAGCGTACAGCGCTGGATCACCAGCCGCTACCTGGCTGTGTATGATTTTATGACTGTGCCGCGTGATGTGGCTAGTCTGCGTCAACGCAATCTTGAGCTGGAGAGCCAGGCATCCCAACTCCAATCACAGGTCGTACAATTACAGCAACAGCTTAGCGAAGCGCAATTGTTGTATGCTTTGCTGGACTTTGCCCGTGAGCGGCCTGACAATGAGTATATTGCCGCGGCGGTTGTGGGAAGGGATCCCAGCCCGTTCCTGCATTATGTGATCATAGACCACGGTTCTGACGACGGCATCCGGCATGGCATGCCGGTTGTGACCGATCAGGGGCTGGTGGGGCGCATTGATGCTGTTACTGCGGGTGCAGCCCGCGTACAGTTGATCACGGATACGAATGCGGCTGTGAATGTACGTTTGATAAATTCGCAGACGGATGCGCTGCTTTCCGGCTCAATTACCGGCGATTTGACACTTGAGATGATTGCGCAAGATGTGATCCTGCAGCAAGGCGATCTAGTGTTATCCTCTGGCCTCGGTGCCAATTATCCCGCGGATGTGATGGTGGGACAGTTGGTCAGTGTCCGCAAACGGGAGACGGATTTATTCCAGACTGCTTCTGTGCAGCCAGCGGTGGACTTCACCTCTTTGCGCGCTGTGCTGGTGATCGCAAATTTCCGCCCGGTTGATATCGAACCCCTGATTCCAACACCTGCCCCGTAATATTATTATGGATAAGATAATTGCAATTCCTGCTGTGTTAATATTGTTGATGATGCAAATTGGCATTTTCAGCAATTTGACGCTGCTTCGCGGCACACCGGATGTTGTGCTGGTGGCGGTGATTGCGTGGGCGCTCAATGGCAGGGTGAAAACCGGCTGGCTGTGGGGGATCATGGCTGGTGTGCTGGTTGGGTTTGTTTCGGCACTGCCTTTTGTGGCGGTTTTGATCGGATATATTGCAATCACTGGCTTTGCACGATATTTGCAGAGGCGGGTGTGGCAGGCGCCGCTGCTGGCGATGTTTATAACCACACTGATCGGGACCCTGATCATGGCAGCGATCGGGATCCTTAATCTGACTTTTGATGTCGGCAGGTTTAGTTTAGAGGTGGCTGTTTCACAGATCGTATTGCCGACGATATTGATGAATTTGATGGTTTCACTCCCTATCCATTATATTTTTACTGATTTTGCGGATTGGGTTTACCCGTTAGAGGAAGAATCATGAACGAAGAACACAGGATACATCAGAATTTTCAAGGTTGGCGGCTGACATTTGTGATTGGTTTAGCTGCGGCTGTTTTGTTGTATTATATGGCGAATTTGTTTCAATTACAGATCATAGATGGCGCAGACTATATAGCACGGGCAGATGAGAACCGGATCACAGAGATCAATATTCCAACACAGCGCGGTGTGATCTATGACCGGAATGGTTTTGTGCTGGCGCGGAATGTTGCTTCGTTTAATGTGGTGGTGACGCCTGCCTTGCTGCCCCTTGACGAGGGCGCAATTCAAAATATCTATCGCGAATTATCCCCTTTGCTTGGTATGCCAGTGAGCACTGGAGAGCTGACAGATGAAGATGCCCGTCTTTTTAAGCCATTGCGACAATGAACTGGGCATTACCCAGATTGTCCTTATTCAGGATTCGAATGCGCCCTATACTGGCGTACCGGTGAGCTGTGATGTCAGCCAGGAAGTGGCAATGCGGGTGCGTGAAAAAGCCAGTGACTGGCCGGGCGTTTCGGTTGAGGTGGAGTCTGTACGGGATTATCCGACGGGCGAATTAACTTCTGAGATCATTGGTTTTTTGGGGCCAATTCCTGCTGCCCTGGAAGAGGAATACCGTGATTTGAGCTTTGTGCCCAACCGCGACAAAGTAGGTTATGCAGGGGTAGAATTTTCACTTACAGGAGGAATTGGGTGGTAGCAATGGTCTGCGTGTCGTTGAGGTAGATGTTGCCGGGCAGGAACTGCGCGACCTGGAAACGCCAATTGATCCCGTATCAGGGAATAATATTGAATTAACTATTGACACTCGCCTGCAGGCTTTGTCCAAGAATATTGTGAAAAAGGAATTGAATGGCTGGAATGCCTGGCTGGGGTCTGAAGAAATGAGTTCAGCTGTGGCCATTGCGATGAACCCCAAAACTGGCGAAATTTTGTCGATGGTTTCTTATCCCACTTATGAGAATAACCGATTTGCACGGGTGATTCCGGCATATTACTATGAACAGTTGACTCGTGATCTTAAAAAGCCATTATTGAACCACGCAATTTCTGCAGAGCACCCACCGGGTTCTGTGTATAAATTGGCACCATGGATTGGCGTGATGAATGAAGGAATGTGTGCCGCCACAAAAAGACATTGCTTTGCCCGGAAGCTGGAAAGATCACGATCACACAAAAATTTACACCCAATGATCCCGGCACGCCGCGTGATTATGTGTGCTGGGAGGATTATGGGCACGGTCTGGTGGATGCAGTACATGCAATCGCCTATTCGTGTGATGTATGGTTCTACAAGGTTAGCGGTGGTTTTCAAGGTGAAGTACCTAAAGGATTGGGGGTATGGTTGATGGCGGATTATGCGCGCGCTTTGGGGTATGGAGAGGTTACCGGGATTGAGTTACCTGGTGAAGTCGAATGGTCTGGTACCAGAGCCAACATGGAAACGTATCAATGTTGGGGAAAACTGGTCCACCGGTGATACCTATATTGCTTCGATGGGACAGGGATATGTTCTGTCAACCCCTCTGCAGGTAATTACATCATTTGCCATTCTGGTAAATGATGGAAAATTCATGCGGCCAACCCTGGTTCACCGAATTCTGGATTCAGAGAACAATGTGATTGAACCATTTGAGCCTGAACTGGTGTGGGATATTACCAAAGATCCGTTGATTAACGTGTATGATGAGGACAGTTTTCCCACGGGCGAAAAGAAGGTGGTGGAACCTTGGGTGATCGAACTGGCGTAGGAAGGGATGCGCTTGGTGGTTAGCAAGACAGATACGCCTTCCGGCACTGCAAGCAAGGAGTTTGTTGGAGAGGCAATCCCTTCGGCGGGAAAAACTGGTACCGCTGAATATTGTGACAATGTCGCTCAGGAAAAAGGGCGGTGCCAGCCTGGTAACTGGCCAGCCCATGCCTGGTATGTGGGATATGCACCTTTTGATGATCCGGAAATTGTGGTTTTAGCGTTTGTTTATAACGGGAAGGAAGGATCTACAGTTGGCTGGGCCGATCGTGCGACAGATCATGGAAGGGTATTTTGAGCTGAAGGCAATTGATACCACTGCTGCTACGGAAGAATAAAGTACGATTGTGGCGGGGGATTATTTGAGGCTAAAACAGATAATCCTGCTATAATTGTGACAGGAAATTGACCCTATGCAAAATGGTGAAGTGGTACAAGACAAGAAGATTTCAATCAAGATCAAGGGAATTCGTGACGGGTTGTTGATCAGCCTGGGCGAAGGAGATTGGCCTGTTGTGCAGGAAGAGCTGCTCAAGCAAATCGAAGAGCGCGCTGCATTTTTTCAGGGCGCCCGCGTTGCCCTGGATGTTGAAAATCATATTCTCCATGCGGCGGAACTGGGTATCCTGCGAGACAAATTATCTGATGGCGGAGTATCGCTATGGGCGGTGATCAGTAATTCCCCGACAACAGAGCGTACATCACAAATGTTGGGGCTGGCCACACGCATTTCAAAGCCAAAGCTTGAACGAGTGATTCGTTCACAAAGCGCAAGCACTTCCTTATCCGGTGATAATGCAATGCTGGTGAAACGCACCTTGCGGTCTGGTTTCAAAATCTCATCTGAAGGCCATGTGATCGTGATTGGCGATGTAAATCCTGGTGCTGAGATCAGCGCAGGCGGCAATGTAGTTGTGTGGGGGCGGCTGCGCGGGGCGGTACATGCCGGTGTTAATGGCGACAAGACAGCGGTGATCTGTGCATTGGAGATGGCGCCAAAACAGTTGCGGATTGACGATGTGATTGGCGGCATGCCTTTGAAGCCAGACAAAAAGAAGCATATTCTGCCTGAGATCGCAGTGATTTAGGGTGGACAGATCGTATTCCAGGAATGGAACCAAAGAGAGAGAGGAAAATGACAGCGACAATCATAACCATCACATCAGGAAAAGGCGGAGTTGGCAAAACGACGACGACTGCCAATCTGGCGCTTGCGCTTGCCGAATTGGGCGATAAGGTAGTTTGTATCGATGGAGATATCGGTTTGCGAAATCTGGATGTTGTCATGGGTTTGGAAAACCGCATCGTCTATGATCTGGTGGACGTTATTGAAGGCCGATGCCGTTTGCGGCAGGCGATGATCCGGGACAAACGGATGAATGAGCTGTATTTGATCCCGGCAGCACAGACGCGAGATAAATCATCTGTGACACCAAGTGACATGGTGAGATTGTGCGATCAGCTTCGTGATGAGTTTGATTGGGTGATCATTGACTCGCCTGCGGGGATTGAGCGTGGTTTTCGGAATTCAATTGCTCCAGCTGATGTGATCCTGGTCGTCACGAACCCGGAAGTATCGGCCGTGCGTGATGCGGACCGGATCATTGGTCTGGTGGAGGCGGAAGAAAAAGGCCCCGCCAAGCTGGTGATAAACCGTTTGAATACCGAGCTGGTGAAACGTGGCGATATGCTGACAGCAGATGATGTGGTTGAATTGTTGGCCATCGAATTGCTTGGGATTGTGCCTGAAGATGAATCAGTTGTGGTCAGTACAAATCGAGGTCAGCCTGTTGTAATGGAAGCATACACGATGGCAGGGCAAGCATTTCGAAATGTTGCGCTGCGGTTAAAAGGGACAGGAAGTTCCTTACCTTGATCTGGATGCAAAGAAGGGTTTCTTCCAGAATTTGTCGAATATACTGCGTTCAGGAGGAGATTGACATGGCTGCCTGGCGAAAAAAGGGTGGGAGAAGTGCAAATGCGGCTAAAGAGCGCCTGAAACTGGTGCTTATCCATGACCGCACGGATTTAACTCCAAAAGCAGTGGATCAAATGAAAAACGAGCTAATGGAAGTCATCTCTCGTTACATTGCCATTGACCCCGAAGCAGTACGTATTGATGTTACCCAGGACGGGAGAGAACAGCGTCTGGTTGCGGATATTCCTATAAAATCCTCAACCCGGCGAAAAGTCGGATAATCTGAAATGAGACGTGAATTTTGGCGACACTTCGATTTCTGGTTATTCGGGAGTGTCGTCTTCCTGTGTGTATTTGGGGTGTTGATGATCCGGTCCGCCATCGCCGGAAATGTGGTGTTGTCAGGAGATGTTAATCGTCAGATAATATTTGATTTGATTGGATTAGCAGTTATCATTGGCCTCTCGATGGTCGATTACCATTATTGGGCATCCATCAGCCATATTATATATATCGGCATGTTCCTGCTGCTTGCAGTGGTGTTTATACTGGGGGCTACTGCCTTCGGTTCAGTGCGCTGGATTGAAGTCGGGTTAATCAATATTCAGCCTTCGGAACTTTCAAAGGTTGCAATAATTCTTGTGCTGGCAAATTATTTTCATCAACACCAGAGCCGGGCACATGATTGGCGCTGGATTGCCAATAGTCTTTTATTGACTGGCGGGCTTGTGGTCTGGATCCTTTTGCAGCCGAACTTGAGTATGTCGATCGTAATGTTTGTGTTATGGTTTGCCCTGATCTGGTTAAGTCGGCTTGCCGTTGAAAGCGTTGTGGTGGTTTGCCGGCGCTGGAATCGTTGGTCCGTTTGCCCTGTTCCCGTTTTTGGAAGGATATCAGCAGCAGCGGATCATTAATTTCCTGTTTCCTGATCCAAATGCACGGTATGGCGACACCTACAATGTGGACCAAGCTTTGATCACTATTGGCTCGGGGGGATGGTTTGGACAGGGATATGGGCATAGCACACAGGTGCAATTACGCTATTTGAAGGTGCGTCACACGGACTTCATTTTCTCAGCTATGTCGGCAGAATTTGGTTTTGTGGGTACGGTCTTGATCCTGGCGCTGATTTGTTTTGTGATATACCGCTGTTTCAAAACAGCGCGAATGGCAAGTGACCTCTATGGGGCATTGATTGCTTATGGCGTTGGAGTATTGCTGCTATTCCAGACTCTGGTTAATGTAGGTGTGAATTTGAACGTGATCCCTGTTACGGGATTGACGCTGCCGTTTATCAGTTATGGCGGCAGTTCAATCGTATCCCTTTCTTTGGGATTGGGATTGGTAGAAAGTGTGGCTGTACGCCACAAAGAATTGGAATTTTAATGTGGAGCAATAATTATGAGTGAGACGAAACAGGCAGCGCGGGTGCGATTTGCCCCATCACCAACCGGTCATTTGCATCTGGGGGGTGGAAGAACAGCTTTATACGATTATTTGATTGCCAAGCAAACAGGCGGTGAGTTCATCCTGCGGATCGAAGACACGGATAGGAAACGGTTTGTGGAAGGCGCGGAAGAAGAATTGATGAGCAGCCTGCGCTGGCTGGGCCTGGAATGGGATGAGAGTACAGATGTTGGCGGACCGTATGGCCCATACCGCCAGTCTGAACGTAAGGAATTGTATGCCAGGTATGCTCGCCAACTTGTGGAAGAAGGGCACGCTTACTATTGTTTCTGCTCTCCCGAGCGGCTGCGTGAGGTGAGGGAAGCACAACAGAAACGCAAGGAAGATGCGCATTATGACGGCACCTGCCGGGATATACCTCTGGAAGAATCCGATCGCAGGATTGCGGCTGGAGAGAAGCATGTCGTTCGATTCAAGACCCCGCGTGAGGGATCGACCACCGTGCATGATATGCGCCGCGGCGACATAACAGTTGAGAACCAGCGGATTGACGACTATATTTTGGTCAAATCGGATGGACTGGCCTTGTATCATTTGGCGGCGATTGTTGATGATCACTTGATGAAGATCACCCATGTGGTGCGCGGTGCAGAATGGCTGCCGACGTTCCCGTTGCATGGGTTGTTGTATCAAGCTTTCGGCTGGGAATCGCCGCAATTTGTACATTTGTCGGTGTTCTTGAAACCGTCCGGCAAGGGTAAAATGAGCAAGCGCGAGGCTGGAGATTTGATGAAGGATGGCCACTCCATTTTCGTAAAAGATCTGGAGGAGTTAGGATATTTGCCGGAAGCAGTGGTGAACTGGATTGCATTGATGGGCTGGAGTTACGATGACCATACAGAGTTCTTTACGATGGAGGATCTAATCGAAAAATTCTCGTTTGAAAAGGTAAATCCTTCTCCGGCAGCGATTAATTTTTCCAAATTGGACCATTTCAATGGTTTGCATATTCGCAGCTTGAGCATTCCTGATCTGGCAAAACGGATAAAACCCTTTTTCATCAAAGCTGGCTATGATCCCTCAAACGATTTATTATTAAAAATTGCCCCTCTGCTTCAGGAGCGAATGAAGACGCTGGATGAGGCAGTGGAAAAAGCGGAATTCTTTTTTAAGGATGAAGTCCTTCCGGTTCCAGTGGAATTGATCGGCAAGAAACTGACTGCTGCCGAAATCGGTAAAAGTCTTGGAAGCCGCGCTAGAAATCATTGAGAGTTTGCCATCGTTTGACGTCGAAGCTGTTGAAGAACCAATGCGCAGCCTGGTCGAGCAATTGGGCTGGAAAGCTGGGTCAATTTTTGGCGTACTGCGTGTAGCTATCACAGGGCAGCAGGTTAGTCCGCCGTTGTTCGAGAGCATGGAGATTGTTGGGAAAGCGGTTTCTGTCGCACGGATCAAACAGGCGATTGCCTTGCTGCAAGGATTGGGAGGCTAGCAAATCCTATTCAAGATTTTGAAAACTACCTGATTTTTGGTAAAACTGGACAAATTAAAATCAGCGTGGTAAAATCGTTGAGCCGTTGGGGATTCGTCTAATGGTAGGACAGCGGACTCTGAATTCGTATGTGGAGGTTCGACTCCTTCATCCCCAGCCAAAACCCTTCTGAGTGATCAGAAGGGTTTTTTTATCCGGGTTTTAGCCGGTGGGCATCGAGAACATTTGGCAGGTTTTCGATGCGGGTGAGGATCATCGAGAGCTGTGAGATGTCGCGCACTTCAAGGGTCATGTTTATGGTGACGATATTGTGGGCGACTTTCTGGTTGTTCGCAGTAATATTGATGCCTTCGGTGTTGAGAATGTTGTAAACATCCCACATGAGACCCTGACGGTCATATGCCTTGATCTCCATGGAAACGGGGAAGGTTTTTTGTGGTTCACCCCAGGTCACTTTGACGATACGTTCACGGTCTTTATCGATCATGCGCAGAATATTGGGGCAGTCGCGACGGTGGATGGTTGCGCCGCGGCCGCGCGTAATGTAGCCAACAATTTCATCGCCTGGCAACGGGTTGCAGCATCTGGCGAAATTGGTGAGCAGACCTTTCAGACCAAGTACGCTGACCGCATTTTTATCATGCTGGGTGCTGGCGGTGGTTACGATATCAGAAATGGATGGCTGGCTTTCTTCTTCAAGGTCGCTGAGTTTGTTGATGATGCGCTTGATGGAAATGTCACCACAGCCAACCGCAGCAAACAGGTTTTCTGCTGCGCGCAACTCAAACCGCCGGGCAAGTTTGTCCAGATTGACATCGCGCATATCCAGACGGGAAAGTTCTTTTTCCAGGGCGGATTTTGCCGGTGGTGACGTTGAGTTCACGATCCTGTTTTTTGAACCACTGGCGGATCTTGGAGCGTGCGCGCTGGGTATTGACCAGACCGAGATTGGTATTGAGCCAGTCGCGGCTGGGGCCGCCTTGCTTGGCAGTGAGGATCTCGACCATGTCGCCGGTCTTGAGGATGTAATCCAGGCTGACAAGTTTGCCGTTGATCTTTGCCCCGCGGCAGCGGTTGCCAATCTCAGTGTGGACATGATAGGCAAAGTCGATAGGGGTGGAACCAGCGGGCAGATCGATGATGTCGCCTTGCGGAGTGAAAGCATAGACACGGTCTTCAAAAACATCGCTCTTCATACCATTGACGAATTCTTCAGCGTCTTCCACATCCCGCCGCCAATCCATCAGCTTGCGAAAGTAGTTGATGCGCTGTTCGTAAAGTTCATTGCGCTGGCCTTTTTCCTTATAGCGCCAGTGGGCAGCGATACCATATTCAGCGTCCCGGTGCATTTCCAGGGTGCGGATCTGGACTTCCAAAGGCTTGCTGTCGTCATAAAATACCGCAGTGTGCAGTGAGCGGTAGAAATTGTCTTTTGGAGCAGCAATATAATCGTCAAATTCACGTGGAATTGGCCGCCAGTGGGTGTGGATGACGCCGAGTGCCATATAGCAGGTAGGAATATCTTTGACGATGAGACGCACGGCACGCAGGTCACGTACCATCTCAAATGGCTCATCTTTTTCGATCATCTTGCGATAGATCGAGTAGATGTGTTTGGGCCGGCCGGTGATCTCCGCTTCAATCTGGGATTCCTGCATCACAGTTTTGAGACGGGCAACGATGTTGTCGACTTCTTCTTCCCGCCCAATCTGTTGTTCGGAGAGTTTTCCTGCGATTTTCTTGAAGTCTTCCGGCTGGACATAGCGGAAGGAAAGGTCTTCCAGTTCCCATTTGATGCGCCAGATCCCCAGGCGGTTTGCCAGCGGGGCAAAAATATCCAGGGTTTCCTGAGCGATGCTTTTCTGTTTGTGTTCTGGCACATGACCCAGGGTGCGCATATTGTGCAGGCGATCTGCCAGTTTGATGAGCACTATGCGGACATCATCCCCCATTGCCATGAGGGTTTTTCGCAGGGTTTCCTTTTTCAGGTCTGCCCGACTGCTGCGCAAGCCTTTATCTGCATAAACTTCGTCATCTTCAGGAGGGGTATTGAATTCAAGCTGCTCTGAATCGTCTTCCTCAGCATCTTGTTGGTGGAGATCATCTCGGGTAACCTGGGGGAGGTTGGAGAGTTTGGTGACGCCATCCACGAGGATGGCAACATCTTCATCAAATTCTGCCGCAAGGTCTTCCAGGGTAACGCCTGTATCTTCGACTGTGTCATGCAGTAAGCCGGCGATGATGATAGCCGGGGGGACATTAAGTTCAGAAAGAATATTGGCGACTGCGACACAATGGGTGATGTAGGGCTGGCCCGAAGCGCGTTTTTGGCCTTCGTGCGCCTGTTTGGCAAATTCGTATGCGTGCGTGATCATTTCACGGTCAGCACCGCTATATTCGACAGGCAGGTTGTTTAACAGGTTTTCAAAACTCACTTCTGGCCTCATTTTGTATCAATTTCTATTACACCTGTATTATACCGCCACGATTGGGCTCTCGCGGGGTTTGCAATGGTTTTTAAGTGAGACTAGTGCTATTGCAATTTTTCCTGGGTGTTGAAACTGCGGTAGGGGGAGAAATAGGAGAGGATTTCTTCGTCTTGATGAGACGGTTTATCAAGGATGGCGCGGGTGATGAGTTCTGCGAGCCCTGGCCCGAGCATCAAGCCCTGGCCGCACATGCCGGCGGCGAAAAAAAGGCCGGTCACCTCTCTGCACCAGCCAACGATTGGAAATCCATCGGGTGTCATGGGATACAGGCCGCGCCAGGTGCGTCGTATGCGGATATTTTGCAGTCGCGGCATTAATGCGAGCATGCGTTTTGAAACCAGGGGAATGAATTCGCTGGTTTCACGTTCATCAAAGCCCTGGATGGCCGGTGAGGGAGTGAGGCAGAATATGATCTGTCCGGTCGTGTGCTGACAAAAATAGAAATTTGATGAGCCTGTGGTCGGGCGTAGATCGACTATCATGGGTTCCAGAAACTTCCTAACCGGTTCAGTGATGCCGGCTTCGTGGGAGTCAGGGTGGACCTGAATGGTAACTCCGGCCAGGTTAGCGACTTCATTTGCCCAGGCGCCGGCTGCATTGATGACGGTGCTGGTGTGGTATACAGAGCGATCCGTTTGCACACCAAGAATTTTGCCGTGCTCGATGAGTAAGCCGGTTGCTTTTTCGTTGAAATGGAATTGCGCGTTGTGACGAAGCGCCTGCTTGTAACAGGCTTGCAGAAAGCGCAAGGGAGAGCAGTAGCCGTCTTCTGGCGAATATGTGCCGCCGAGTAATTCCTTTGGGTTGAGATCGGGGATGACATTGAGGAGGTGCTGTTGGTCCAGATAGGAGATATTGAGCCCCATTTGTTTTTGTTTTTCAACCAGATTTATCAGAAGCGTTTCTTCCTGCTGGTGATAAGCGACAAACGAATAGCCACCCTGATGCCATTCAATATCATCGCCATAAGTCTCTTCCCAATTTCGCATGATCTCGAGACTGCGAAGGCAAATGCTGATTTTGGCCGGGTCGGAGTGGGTGGCACGCACACCGCCAATGGCCTTTTTGTTCGAACCTTGCCCGATACTGTGCGCCTGATCGAGGACGAGGATCTTCAAGCCGGATTTGCCCAGGTTGAAAGCCAACGGCACGCCAACAGAACCAGCGCCAATAATGATGACGTCAAAATGGAGAGGCGTGGATTTATTCATTTAGACCTGCTTTTGTGACGCCTGCAAGGATGCTAATGGGCACCTCCGTAACGAGAGGCCGGTTGGTTGGTTCGACCAGTTCGTCATTGGAAACGCCTTCTTCTCGGAAGAGCCGGCGGATGAGGGGGGTGCAGGTATTCCCGCCGCAGGCGCCCATCCCGGCGCGGGTGAGAGCTTTGATCTCGTTGATGTCGCGGCTCCCGGCGCGGATCAGACTACGGATTTCTCGGGCGGTTACCCGCTCACATCGGCAGATGATGGTTTCGTCCGCGAGGCTGTTCTGTGGAGAGCGGTATGCTTCTGGAGCAGGGGGAGTTTGCAGTCGAATCCCGGCGATTTGATGTGCAAAGTGAATTGGCACCTGGATTTTCAAGATTGCTGTCCGGTCATTTTTCGGGTTTGTTTTGATCTTAACAATTGGAGCGGTTACAAGAACATGTCCTTCCGTATCAACGGCAGGTACTTCTGTGCGCGGGGCGATTTCTTCAAGGTTGAATTCAATCGGCAGGGAGATAACAGGATTTTGAGGGTCCTTTCGGCAATCTACGAGGGTGATTGCCAGACCGGGGCAGCCTGCCACACATTTTTCACAGTGGATGCAGTCACCCAGATCAGGGTTGAATTGCGGGATAGAGCGAATGTCATCCGTTTGCAACGTAATGAGCCCTTTGGGACAGAGGCTGGCGCAAGGGTCGCAGGGGATCTCCTGATGGCAATGGAGGACTGGATAGACCGTTTTGGTAGACGCTTGAATGGTTTCGGTGTGTAGTTTGCCGGGTTTGGATTTAAGGATATCCATGCTGTCGAACCATTCGGCAGGAATTGGGTCAGTGTGATATCCGAGAAAGCGAGCGATTTCCATGCCTTTGATGCGGCCAGAGAAGATGGCGGCAGAGGCTTCTGCGATTTCTTCCGCATCTCCGGCGGCAAACACGGGGAGATTAAATTCAATGGCTTTTTTGTAAAATTCGTTGATTGGATCCAACCCAACAGCAATGAGGATACTGTCACAGCTAAAGGTTTTTTCAGTGCCGGGGAGCGGATTGAAGGCGTTGTCAATTTTGGCAATGGTGATTGATTTGACATGATCTTGCCCGTTTGCCCTAAGGATGGTGTGAGATGTATAAATGGGAACACCCAGGCGCACTAGCTTGTCTTTGTGAACTTTGTATCCGCCGCATTGCGTCAGGGCTTCGACCAGGCCGGCAACACGGATTCCTGCCTGAAAGGCGTGGTATCCGGCGATCAGTCCGACGTTGCCTCCACCGATAATGAATAGTGAATCAGCAGGGCGGATCAAATCGCGGTTGACGAGGGTCTGGAATGCGCCAGCACCGAAGACGCCGGGCAGGGTGTTGCCAGGGAAGGCGAGAAATTTCTCGCGGGCGCCGGTAGCAACAAGGATAACCTGGGGTGCGATGAATGTGTAGGTGGCTCTGTTCCTCAGCACACCAATCCTGTGATCACTGAAAACGGCCAGTGCGGTTGAATTTGTCCAGACATTAACAGAGGGACAGGATTCGAGTTCGGCCTGGAGTTTTGCGGCGATATCAATCCCGCGAGTGCCGGCATATACTGCCCGCGAAGAACCAAAGAAGCGGTGCGTTTGCAGCACCAACTTGCCGCCAAGCTGGTGTTTGTCATCAACCAGCAAGACAGGAATATCCCTTTTGCCCAGTTCAATGGCCGCAGAGAGACCGGATGGTCCGCCGCCGATTATGAGTACAGGGATATTTTGAACGGGAATAGGCAAGGCGGGATTTGACAGGGTTGCAGGGGGAAGGACTGGCAGCCCGTCGAGAGGCTCGATGTGTTGCCCGTTCCTGACAAGCTCAACGCAGGATTTCACTGGTTGGCCATCTGCAAGCACCATGCATTGCGAACACTGCCCATTTGCACAGAACAGCCCCTGAGGGCTGCTGTCTTTGTGGTGATGTCCAAATGTATGGATGTGGTGTGAAAAAAGAGCAGAAGCTATGGTTTCACCTTGATACGCAGTAAGCTTTTGCTCTTGCCAGTAGAAATATATCAGGTTTATTTCGGGGTCTGGGATAATGGGATGTTGCTTGATTCGGTACTCTTTCATTTCAATCCTTGACAAGAATTTGTATTGGAAAGGAAAGTCACCAGCCTTGATTATTTTACCATTCCCTAGGGAGGTGTTTTGGCAAATACGGTTTTTTCAGGGTCGGAGGGATTGGAAGGTTTCGGGATAGATCTGTAATATGTTTGCATGTTTAATTAGTCTGGAAATGAGAAATATCGACAAAAATATCCGGGGGTTAATGAATAAAATTCACTCAGCGTGTGATAGAATCTAATCGTTATTTTGAATACTTATTTAGCACATGTTTTTGGAGGAAGTATGCGACGAATTGCAGTTTTGACAAGTGGCGGCGATGCGCCAGGGATGAATGCGGCTATCCGTGCCGTTGTTCGTACCGGGATTGAAGGCGGCGCCGAGGTGTTTGGTGTTCGGAATGGGTATCAGGGGTTGGTAACGGGCAATTTGTTCCAGATGGGGGCGCGGGATGTTGGCGGCATTATGCAGCGCGGCGGCACATTATTGGGCAGCGCGCGTTGCCTGGAGTTTAAAACAGAGGCAGGGCGGAAAAAAGGCTTGCGTACCCTAAATCAAAATGGGATTGAAGGCCTGGTGGTGATCGGCGGCAATGGTTCTCAAACAGGTTCCAACGAGATCTCCAAACTGGGTTTCCCGGTTGTGGGGGTTGCCTCAACAATTGATAATGACCTATATGGGTCTGACATTACGATTGGAGTGGATACAGCATTGAATATTGCTCTGGAAGCAGTAGACAGGCTGAAAACGACGGCTTCTTCTCATCAACGCGCATTCCTGATCGAGGTGATGGGAAGGGATTGCGGCTATCTGGCATTGATGACAGGGATTGCCGGCGGTGCTGAAGCTGTTGTGATTCCTGAACACGAAACCAAGCCGGAAGAAGTTGTGCACATTATCCAGTCTGCATACGAGCGTGGAAAGTCTCACGCGATCATTGTGGTCGCAGAAGGTGCGCAGCATGATGCTGTTGAGTTGGCAGCCTATTGCGAGAATAATCGTGATGATCTTGGTTTCAAGCTGCGCTCAACTACCCTGGGACACGTGCAGCGCGGTGGTGATCCTAGCGCGTATGATCGAATTCTTGCAAGTCGTCTCGGCGCGTCAGCAGCGCAACGGCTGCTTCGTGGGGAACATGGCGTATTAACTGGATGGATTGGTGGTTCAATCGCTTCAACGCCGCTGACAGAAGTGGTGAAAAACAAGAAAGCTCTTGATCCTGAGTTGATTGAGTTGGCGCGCGTATTGGACTAAAAAGAAGCAAGGTTAATCAGACAGAGGAAGGCAGGGAGTTTTCCCTGCCTTTTTTGATTCTGTTAACTCTGTGTAGAAGTGCGCTGCCAGATATGTTCCTTTGCTGTATAAGCAGCGATATCAGGGTACAAAAGTCACATACCCCAGGCAGAAGGATTGATCTTCCGTGGTGAGGGGGATGATGCGGATGCGATTGTAGCCTCCCCGGACGGCAGAATTGGGAATCCTGATGGTGCGAACGGATATCCCGCCTGGTTCGGGGAGCCAGGCAGTGGGGATGGTTTGCATGGCGAGTTCTTTTTCACCGTAGTAATAGAAGATGCGGTATTTGTCATTGTGATCGAGGGAGATGTGCATCCATTCGCTGTGGCTGTCTACAGGCAGCAAAATTTCAATGCCGCTGTCATCCATTATGATGGGACCTTCGGCGGTGCAGGCAGTTGCGCCGGGCAAGGGGGTGGAGATTTCAGCAAGGTTGACCCGTTTCAAATTTGGATATTTGTAGCGGTCGGTGTTAATCAAATGGTCGTATTGGCCGGTGTTCATTTTCCAGATTTCGATCAGACGCTGTGGGCTGGCGAGGCTGCCGCGGGTGATGATGGACATCTTGTCATAGAAGAGAGCGAGATCAGGATCCTCAATTACATTTTGCTCCAATTGGAGGGTTTCCTTGTAACCTTCTGGCAGCATGCGTTCATAATGACCAATGCGCCAATCGACATCTTGTTGCATGGGCAAATGCGAGAGGAGGGGGTCGGCAAGAGCAAGACGGTCAAGGATGTAGACGTCCGGGCCGGCGTAGTAGCCAAAAAGGCCAATGCCGAGACGCTCAATCAAGGGAGCTTGCTCGTTACGGGATCGTTCGCCGTCAACGCCCCAGTAAAAATTGGGGAGCTCGTCATTGCGACGAGCATTCAGCAGTCCGGTGCCGCCGTAATAGAGCATACGTTCATTGAGGATGCCATTTTCGCCAATATGGATGGGGCCGGAATCGAGTGGACCGAAGTCATTCAGGCGGATAGTGGGATTGGGACTATTAACTGCCAATAAAACCAACAAGCCACTGGCTGTGAGATAAGCAGGAATTGAAATTTTTGTGAAATCAAGCTGCGAGAAGATCACAGCGGCACAGACCAGGGGAAGGGTGAGGAAGCGGCCTTCCATGAAGTCGCCGCCGATTTTGATCACGTAGAGCAAGTAAAGCGTCGTACCCAAGGCGAGCAAGACATTCTTTTTATTGAACGAGAATATCCCGAGCAGGATGCCGATGCCGATGATGAGGGGTGTGACAGGGTCGTACTGGATGGCGTTAAGGAGATAGAGGAAGCCTTGCTGGATGAGGTCGGCAGAAATGAGACCGGTATTTAATTTGGCATAGGCTGTATTGGGGAAAGGGAATCCATAGTAAAAGGTGGCGAATAGTTCCCAAAGAATGAAGGGGAGCTGGCTGATGAGAAGATACAGCAGGGCTTTTTTGCCCCGCACCTGCCAGAAGGCATAGAAGAGGGCGGGAGCGTAGACGACTGCGGTATCCATTCGGTTGAGAATGGCAAGCGAGGCAACAAAAGAAAGCCAAAAGAAGGATATTAAGTCCCTATCGAATTTGAAAAAAACGCCAGAAAAAAAAGACGACCAGAAAATGAGAAAGGGGGTTTTCCAGACCTGAAGTTGAAAAATCGATAAAGGCTTTGGAAAGAGCGAGGATAAGCAGGATGAAGGCGCCGCTGAATTCATTAGTGGTTAGTTTCCTGGTGAGGATGATCAGGGTAATAAGGGTGAGCAGGATGGCGAAGAGCATAGCGGTTAGATAAATATCATTGAACACCCATGCAGCTGCGGCGAGGAGAAGCATCCAAAGTGGGTGAGTATAGACCTGTACGCGCTCGGTGACGTTCCAGGTGAAGCGGTATCCATGATAGAAATTGTCGATGGTGCGAAAGGTGATATAGGCATCATCACAGACCCATGCGCGGCGAATGATGAGCAGGACAGCGAAAGCAATCAATATAGGGATGAGGAAGGAAGCGGGCGATGCGGAGCGCAGGGCAGTAAATCCTGTTTTGAGTTTTTTGATAGTCCGTTGAATGATTTCGTTCATATGCTCTCTTTTGATATTCAGGCGAGGTTGATTTCTTCAAGAAATGCACCGATTTGGTGGTCGTATTCGACTGGATTGTTGATCTGTGATTTTGCGTGGGCAGCATTTGGGGCAAGATAAATCTTGCGGACGCCGTTGATTTTAACATCAAACATGCATTGGCTCATCCTCGGAGGGATATAATCATCATCTTTCCCGTGAATCCAGAAGATAGGGGTGGTGATGTCGGGGATGTCTCTGATGGGGGAGACGGATTTGAATGGCATGTTGGCAAGCAGCTTGACATGACGACGCTGGCAAGGTTAAGGCAAAGGGAAGAGCCGGAAGGTGATAGTCTTCTTTGAAGCGGTATTTCAATAATTCAGTGAGATCAGAGAAGGGGCAGTCGGCAATAGCAAAACTGATACGCTTGTCAATGGCGGCGTGCTGCAGGGTGGTTGCGGCCCCCAAAGATTCACCGTGCGTGCCGACGATGCCGGTTTCATCTAGCTGCTGGAAAGCCCAGTCGACGAGGATTTGCAGAGTCAAATTTTTCATAGAGCCCAAAGGTGGTAGTCTTTCCGCCACTGAGGCCGTGATTGCGAAGATCATAGATGAGGATATTAAAGCCGCGTTTTCGGAAGATGGGCATGTATTTGATCGAGCCATAGCGGCTCCAGGTGATGCCGTGGGACAGGATAACGGTTTTCTGTGCGCCTTCAAGTGGAAAATAGGCGCAGGCGAGTTCATAGCCAAAAGGTGAGGAGATGGTCAATTCTTCCCGCTGCCACTGATTGTATTCAGTTTCGTCATACCGGTCATTTTCAATTTCACTGAGACGGGTTTCTTCGAGGCTGAGGACTTTGGGGTAGATGACTTTGGCGGCGAAGAACATAGCTGGACGCCTGTCATAAGTGCAATCAGGGCAATGGATGATGGGTCAGGGATAGTGGGCATGCAGGCTACCTTTTCGAGATTAATTTGCGTCGTTGTTTGGTGTTTTTACGATGATTTCATCCTGTTGCTGGCGGTTCCACTGCCAGGGATAGATGGCCGGGAAAAACAGCAAACACGCCAGCGAGGAAGGCGAATATCCCAAGGAGGACGCCAAGAACAGAAAGGAAGGGCAATAGGGCTGTTCCGGCGAAACTCAGCAAGGAAAGCAGGAATAGACCTACTGCGATCAAAGCGGAGATACCAGCCCATTTCCAGCCTTTGCGCTGTGAGGAGAAGCGTGCTCCGACAATTTCGCCTGTCTGTCCGTGAATGTAGACGGGGACAGGATTATTGTCCTCGTCTGTATACCAGGTGAAGTAGATGGGGAGGAGCAACTGTGTCCAGTTTGGAGCAGTGGTATTCGGCCATAGATGGAAAATTCTCTGATGTGATCCGCGCCAACCGCTTTTTCGCAGTCATGGCGGGCAATTTTGTTCAGATTGTCTTTGGCAATAGGCCAGGCATTTTCAGGAGAGAGGTCGGGAATGCGGACAAGGCTGTCTTGAAGTGCTTGGCTGTCGTAACGAACGGCTTTATCCAGTTGAAATTTGCCCAGTTTGCCAATAAATTTCGTGTAGCCGCTAAACGCGGGGACGCTGACATTGTTGTATGTCCGTTTTATCGTACCCATGCGTGGTTCCCAACGAATCCGGGTTTTGATGATCTCTTTTGTGTGCCAATCTCCGCTGTGAAAAGCTTCCTGAGAGCTCTTGATCTGGTAGTTGAATCCTGTTTCTGCTTTCCAGTGACCTTCTACGGTACAGTCAATGAGCCACATGGGAAGGAAAACAGGCGTGAGGCGGGAGAGCAGGTGATCGTGCGGTGAAATCATCCGGGGCAAGCCATACTTTTTTGTGGAACTCATCATAGTTTTGTTTTGCGATTGTTATGTTTTCAGCAAAAGGGAAGATAAAGTTCAGGCGGTTCCTGGCGGAGCATGGCGGGTTGGGGCTGCATCGATGTGCTGCCGCAATTTGGGCAGGCTTGTACGGGGATCGTTTGGCGAACAGATGGGCTTGGCCGCAGGCAGCGCAGCCAATGGCTGTAAGGGGGAGACCCCAGATGGTTTGCATATCCTGGGTGATTTCTACGGTTCAGGGTTGTGATGTCATCAGGCACGCTCCGAATCAGCTGCTTTGTTGTAGAGGAAAACGGATCCTACGCCGCCAAACACCAGGAGGATGAAACCCAGGCCGATGAATACAGACCCAGCACCTCCCAAAAGCAAGAGAGGCAGACCGATCAACCCCAAACCCAATCCAGGAGTGAGCATTGCGCCGATGGCGAGCCAAATCTTCCACCAGGCAACCGGTTTTTGGCCGGAGACGGTGCCTGTTTGGCCGTTTACCATGACCTGGAAAACCTTGCCTTCATGCTTGTAGACAGCAAGATAAATGGGCAGAAGGACGTAGCGCCAGGCTTCGTCCTTGAAATTGGCGGTCATAGAGAAATTGCGGACATGGGAGGAGCGGATCTGTGACCGGCATGCCTGCTGAGCAGAATTCGCGCATTGCCTGCTTGGCCTCTTCCCATGCATCCGGAAGGGAAATGTTGAAATTGAGCGCCTGCCAACCAGCGAGAAAATCGGGCGAGTAGGCGGTGAGGGCTTCGAAACGGAAGGGCAGCAGTTTGGTGAGGAGGTGGTGGCTGACCTTGCTGGTGGCAGCGTGGGGCATATCATCAATGTTGAGATGGGCCTGGCCTTTTTCCCATCGCCAATCAATGACAGTGCGGGAGTTCCGTCTTTATCACGGACGGTACGTTCATGGCCAACCTGGGCACGCCAGGAGGCATCGATATGTGCATCAAAAGTCCAGTAAGGCAGATAAATGCCGTTGAATTTTTGGATCAGGGAATTGGAAGCTAACTCAGGGGGATGATACCAGCCTTTTCCCAGCCAGGCCTGGGCAAGGGAACGGGTTTTGTCCGGGGAGATTTTGAAAGGGAATGAGGAATTTGGGGCGCAAGATGTCATTAGGCGGCGGTGCTGAGGTTGACCTTGTTGGAATCGCAAAAGGAGCAGGAGCTGGAGAGGATGTCTTGCGGAAGTGAGATCACGGCACCGCAATTTTCGCAGGTCAGGATTTTGCGCTCGATGCCCCAGCCCTGTTCCGCAAGAGAGAGGGCGGCAAGGGTGAATTCCTGCTGGTCGGCGGAACGGCCAACGGTATCGCTGTCCGTTGCAGCGGTATAGCCGCAGTGTTCACAGGCGATGCCTGCCGCTGCGACATCAAATTTGGTGCTGGCGCCGCAACTGGGGCATTGATAGGTGCGCAGGGCGTGTTCCTGTGTTTGAACAGGTTTGGGAGCATAACGCAGTGATGCCTTCCACCTGTGATGGCACCTGGTGAAAATGTTCAGGAATGTTCCAATTTGTAAATTTTCCATAATGAGTACCATCCTTGTTTGCTTGTGTACATATCGATTCTATTATTGAATGAAAGAAAATGCAATTGGTGTTAGAGATTGGTGAAAGAAACGGTGGTATAGCTCACTATATTGACGACAAAGCTGTAAGCTGGAACTTCTCGAATAAACCAGGAAATGTGCCGGACAACATGGCGTACCATATCAAAATCAAGCGCTCTCCGAATCCCACGCCTCAGCTAATGCGACAGGCTCAATCAAGCCACCAATCACCAACAGTGCTAATTCCAGGAGAAATATCCGGTGCTAACGTTGACCGACATCAGGCGTGGGAAAACCCGAAGGCCCAGACCGATCCCTGGTGCAAGGAACAGGGCGATCGCAAGCCAGACTTTTCCCCATACAACGGGTTTTTGCCCGGCAACGGCGCCGGTTTGACCATTTACCATAACCTGAAAGGTGCGGCCTTTGTACTTGTATGCGGAAAGATATACTGGCAAGAGAACATAGCGCCAGGTTTCATTCGGGAAATTTGCCGTCATTGAAAAATTCCGGATTTTGGTACCATTGATCTGCTGGCGGATCGTCGATTTTGCAGTCTCCGCGAATTTCTTCTTTTGCAATTGTCCAGGATTCTTCAAGGGGAATATTATAATGTCTGTGCTTGCCAGCCTGCCAGATAGTCTGGTGAGTACGCTTCAGTTCTTCGAAGTGAAAGGGCTTTAGTTTCTTCAAAAGGATGTGGCTGGCTTTATTTGTGCCGGGTTGGGGGATGTTATTGATTTCCAACTGCGTTTGACCACTTACCGATCCATCCTTGATCTCAACTTGAGCATTGTTTTCTCCTTCAACTGTAAACCTCGTCAAAAGTATTCACATTGGCACGCCAATTTGCATTGATTTTCGCATCAAAGATCCAAAAAGGCAGGTATATGCCAGTGAATTTTCTGTAGAATTGCATTTGATGCCATATCAGATGGATGAAACCACCCTTTCCGCAGCCAATCATTGACGAGAATTTGATATTTTCAGACGATATTTTAAAGGGGATAAGATATTCCGGGCGAAGGAAATCTACAGGAGCAGGGTTGATATTCACTTTGTTGGCTGCACAAAATGGGCAGGTGCTGGATATTGAGTCTTCCGAGATCGAAAATTCAGCGCCGCAGCTTTCACAGTGCATGTGTTTTCGTTCAATTCCCCAGCCTTGGTTGGCTGTTGACAGGGTTTTGAGGGTAAATTCATGCTGTGATCCAGTTAATCCAACCAGCCTGGCTTTAACAGGGCAGTGTATCCGCAATGTTCGCAGATAATGCCGGCGGACGGAAACGTCAAATTGGGTATTGGCGCCACATTCGGGGCATTTGTAGGATTTCGGTATGCGTTTTGCTCGTGTTGCCTGATCTGGGTCCAAATACATCGATACCTTGCATCATGGAGTGAATTTTCCAATATAGTCATCGGGGATATTGCAATCGGTTAGAGTCAGTCCATGTCAGAAGCCACGCCTTTTTTATTTGAATTCGCTTTGATTTTAGTATTGATTTTGGAAAAAGGCAATGCAGGATGGGCGATATGGCTCGTTTGCAGGATTCCTGTGCAGTGTCAGGAAGGCATGATGTCAACGATGTGCTCATTCCCTGAAGGGATGATGATACAATAAAAAAGAGGTTCAGACGCATGATTTCCTTGTTGAGAACAGTATCAGGATGTAGAATAGAACCAGATTTAACAATAGCATTTGGGGGACAGATTTCATTCAACCGACGGGCGTTATTCGCTGCAGGTCATTGTGTGGTTATGAATAGCGCAGCACATGTGCAAATAACGAAAGGAAGATGAAGCTATGGGAAAAGTGGCAGGTATACAGAAGAATAGCGAGGGCATATTGCAGGTTGGTCCTGAGGTATCCGTTGATGCCTTGTATGAAAATGTGGATTGCCCAGCTGTCCTCAAGGAAGTTATTGGAAATGCGGCGGTATGGCAAGTTCGTAATGAGACCAGTGTGGAAAAAGCTGTTTCATCCCCCAGTTTGTTGCCGGAAATGACCCTGGGTTTGCTGGCCATGGATGCCCAGATTCTTCTTGATGACGGCGGTATGGTCTTGATGAAAGAATATGTGAAGAAGAGCGGAAAGCGGGGCAAAATGGCCGCGCTTTTGCTTATCAGAAGTAAGAAGTGCGGCGACTGCGCGTTTGGGTGTTTCACCCACGTCGGAGCCAATCGTAGCAGTGACGACTTCAGTTGATATTCAGGATGGCATCATCAAGGATGTTTGTGTTGCATTGACAGGCGTATGGTCCGGACGGAAGTGGCTGGCAGAATCGCTGCAGGATTTTAAGGGTATGAAAGCTGCGGAATTGAATGTGGCACAGGTAGCTGCCGCTGTGGAAAAAGAAGTGAAACCAAAGGGAGATTACCTGGGAAGTGTGGAGTACAGGCGTGCTATGGCGGGCGTTTTGACGCGGCAGGCACTTGAGGCTTGTTTGAAAGGAGCAAAATAGCCATGACAAAGGACACGAAAATGATCTCGTTTTTTTTGAACGGCAAGAAAACAACGATTGAAACGAAATCAAAACAAACGCTTTTGGATTTCTTGCGCACTCTCAATTTGTATAGTGTGAAAAGCGGTTGTCGTGAGGGCGATTGCGGAATGTGCACGGTATTGTTGAACGGCAAGCCTGTTCGAAGCTGCCTGATGGATGCCAGCAAGGTGGAAGGCTGCGAAGTGGATACATTGGAATCCTTATCGCAGAATGGAGAATTGCACCCGCTGCAGCAGGCTTTTATTGAGACGGATGCTGCGCAGTGCGGTTTCTGCACGCCTGCTCAAATATTGACGGCAAAAGCGTTTCTGGATCAGAATCCCGAATCCCACAGATGAGGAAATTCGATCTGCATTGAGCGGGGTGTTGTGCCGTTGCACGGGATATGTGCAAATCATTGAAGGTGTGCAGCGCGCGGCCGCTGTTCTGCGTGGCGAAGACCCCGGTGATTATGCGCCGATCGAATTGGACCTGCCGGAAGATTTGGCAAATATCAAGCTGCCCGAAGGATTTTACAGAAAAGGAACCGGGAAGGATGCATTGTTACCTTTGGTGTATACACCAAAAGATATGCCGAAGACCCAGGTTGTGGGTAAATCCGAACTGAAGGTGGATGGACCTAAACTGGTGAAAGGCAAGCCGGCATTCACCGACGATATCAAGCCGGAAGGAATGTTGTTCGGGGCGTTGTTGACCAGTCCGCATGCACATGCGCGCATTCGCAATATTGATACCAGTAAAGCAGAGGCGTTGGAAGGTGTACATTGTGTGTTGACTTACAAAAATGTGGAGCGGATCAAATATGCATCCGGCGGGCAGAGTTATCCGCAACCGCTGCCGTATGATCAGGTGGTATTTGACACCAAGGTGCGCCACGTCGGCGACCGAGTTGCTGCTGTAGCAGCTGACACGCGTGAGATCGCCATGAAGGCTTTGCGATTGATTGACGTGGAATACGAGATCCTGCCGGCAGTGGTTGATGGCATTAAGGCGATGCAAGACGGCGCGCCGGTAGTGCATGATGAAGACGACACTGAAGGTATTTACGATGCCCAGCACAATATCGTTCACCATCTTACTGCGAATGCCGGGGATGTTGAAGCGGCATTCAAGGAATGTGATCTGATCGTTGATGGAGATTTCAAGATGCCCAAACAGCAGCACGGGCAGATGGAATCGCATATCAGCATTACCTATTGGGATGAGGATGACCGTTTGGTGATCCGCACGGCGACGCAGGTGCCTTTCCACATTCGTAGAATGGTGGCACCATTGATTGGCCTGCCGGTGAAGCGCATCCGGGTGATCAAGCCGCGGATTGGCGGCGGGTTTGGCGGCAAACAGGAAATGATCACCGAAGATATTTGCAGTTTGCTGACCATTCGCACTGGCCGTCCTGTGAAACTTGAGTTCACGCGTAAACAGGAATTCACCAGCGGACGGTCGCGACATGTTCAAAATATTCATTACAAGGCTGGCATGAAGGGTGATGTGTTGCATGCTTTGGATCTGTATCTGGTTGGGGATACCGGCGCGTATGGTTCTCATGGTTTGACAGTGCAGATGGTCGGCGGCTTTAAGGGCTTGACCTTGTATAACCCGCCAAACGCACGATTCCTGTGTGATGTGGTTTACACGAACACTGCTCCGGCTGGCGCATACCGTGGTTATGGCTCAATGCAGTGCATGTACGCGATTGAAGTGCTGATGGAAGAGATCGCCGAGAAGCTGGGCGTGGACGTGGTGGAACTCAAACGCAAGAACTGGATCAAGGTCGGCGAGCCGATGCATCTGGCGAAGCAAATGGGTGAAGGCCGCGAAGGTTATGATCAGGTGATGAATACCAGCGGGCATGACGCTTGTGTAGCTGCCGGGATTGAAGCGACTGATTTCTATACCAAACGATCGGCCTATGAGAACCAGACAGGTCGCTTCCGCAAAGGCATTGGTATGTCGATTGCGATACATGGGAGCGGCATTGCCGGGCTGGATATGGGGGCCTGCACGCTGAAGATGAATGATGACGGCTCTTTCAATATGACGCTTGGTGCAACGGACATCGGCACTGGTTCTGACACCATCCTGGGGCAGATTGCTGCAGAGGTGTTAGGCATCCCGTTGGAGGATTTGATCATTTATTCTTCCGATACAGACTTTACACCCTTCGACGTTGGGGCATATGCGTCCAGCACCACTTACATCAGTGGTGGCGCGGCACTCAATGCAGCCATGAAGGTGAAAAAGATGATCCAGGTGCATGCGGCCAAGATGCTGGATGTGGACGATCCGGAAACCCTGGAGTTGCGAGATCGCAAGGTGTTTGCACCGAATGGAGAGTTTGTTACCCTGGGTGAGGTTGGCTTGAGCAGCTTGCATCAGATGGACCAGCACCAGATCATGGCAACGGGTTCTCACATGAGCCTGGAAAGTCCTCCGCCAACAGCGGCGACGTTTGTCGAAACAACGGTGGATATGGAAACAGGCGCGGTTGTCGTTGACCGGATGTTGATGTGTGTAGACTGCGGACGGGTGATCAACCCGCGGACATGTGCCGGGCAGGTGGCAGGCGGCATGGCGCAGGCATTGGGCTTTGCTCATAGCGAAGATACTTACTATGATGAGGAAGGCAATCTGTTGAATCCGAGATTTAAGGATTATCACATGTATAAAGCAGATGAAATGCCGCAGACGGATGTGCTGTTTGTGCAAACGGATGAGCCAAGCGGACCCTTTGGGGCCAAGTCAGTATCCGAACTTTCGGTGGATGGCATATCACCGGCGTTGGTAAGCGCGGTGCATAACGCCACTGGTGTGTGGATCCATGATCTGCCATTGACGCCTGAGCGAGTGTGGCGAGCATTGAAGAAATAATCCTTCCCTGGTATGCCCAGGCAAAATGAGAACAGCGTCCCTGTATGATTACTGGGACGCTGTTCAATTATCCAAATCTAGTGAAGAATCAGACGGTGTTAACAACATTGCTGAAAACTGCACCTATTGCCGGGCCGAGCAGGGCAAGAATAACAATTACAACAATCGCAACCAAAACTAAAATTAACGCGTATTCAACAAGCCCTTGACCCTTTTCTGCAGCAAAGCACTTCATGATGTTTTTCCTCCTTTCATAATATTTTTATACTTTTCCTACATATCTATTATGCACTGAAATATTTTAATAAACTTTAACATTTTTGAAAGGTTAAAATTCTTAATATGCGCAAAACGACACCGACCGTCCATCGGACGGTCGGTGTGATGCATTCTATTTTTCCAGCGATCGGTCTTTCAAGATCAATTCTTTCGCGGCTTTGACTTCATCCAGGCGGCCAACCGGTGTATTGTGGGGAGCCGAGGTGAGTAATTCAGGGCTCGTATGTGCCTCTTCTGCGATTTTGATCAGAGCATCAGCAAATTTATCAAGCGTTTGCTGGCTTTCGGTCTCTGTAGGCTCGATCATCAAGGCTTCATGGACGATGAGGGGGAAATAGTTGGTCGGAGGATGGAACCCGTAATCAATCAGGCGTTTGGCAACATCCAGGGCACTGACTTCCGGGGCATCTTTCCAGCGGCCTTCAGCGACAAACTCGTGCATACAGATCCGATCATAAGGAACGTGGTAGGAGCCTTTTACCCTGGCAAGGAGGTAATTGGCATTGAGGACGGCAAATTCGCCTGCCTGCCTCAATCCCTTTGGCCCGAGCATACTGATGTAATTATAAGCGCGCACAAACATGCCAAATTGCCCGAAGAAGGATTTGACCCGCCCAATCGATTTTTTAGGGGTGACAAGATCGTAAAATGGTGCTTCTTCTTCTGTACCTTCCTCGACGATTGTGGCGATGGGGCCAGGCAAAAAGTCAATCAATTTTTCGGATACACCCACTGGACCTGAACCCGGTCCGCCGCCACCATGCGGGGTGGAAAATGTCTTATGCAAGTTGTAGTGCATGACATCAATCCCCAGGTCACCGGGACGGACAATGCCAAGCAGGGCGTTCATGTTTGCACCATCGCCGTAAATCAGGCCGCCAGCATCGTGCACGATTTTGATTGCCTCAACGATTTGTTGTTCAAAGAGACCAAGGGTGTTGGGGTTTGTGATCATCAGTCCGGCCAGGCTGTCATCTGCGTGAGCTTTGACGGCTTCGATATCTACATTTCCATCACAGTCTGTCGGAATTTTAACAATTTCAAAACCACTCATGGCTGAACTGGCCGGGTTTGTGCCGTGGGCTGAATCAGGGATGAGCATCTTCACGCGCTGCGGGTCACCGTTGTCCTGGTGATATGCAGCGATGACTTTGACGCCTACCATTTCTCCCTGCGCGCCAGCTGCGGCCTGCATGGAGATGCCGGCAAAACCGCCGATCTCTTTCAGCCATTCCTGCAGCCCATACATGAGTGCCAGATTTCCCTGGATGGTCTCGACAGGCTGCAAAGGGTGTGTGAAGGCAAAGCCAGGTAAACGGGCGCCAGCTTCGTTGGCTTTGGGGTTGTATTTCATTGTGCATGACCCCAAGGGATAGTACCCGATGTCAACGGCATAGTTAAATTGGGAGATATGGGTGAAATGGCGGACAACGTCCAGCTCGGCCATTTCGGGCAGAGGGAGTTCTTTTCGTGTGAATTGCTCGGGCAGGGTTGTTTCCGGTACGTCTGCATCCGGGAAGCGGACACCCTGCCGGCCAGGAGAAGAAAGCTCGAAGATTGTAGGTTCAGTCATGGCTTTCCTCCTTCAAAATTTGGCAAAGCACGTCAATCTCATGCTTTGGATTCATCTCGGTAACAGTGACCAGCATGTGATTTTTGAGCGAGGGGTAATCCTGTCCAAGATCATAGCCGCCGAGAACGCCGTGATCCAAAAGGTGCTGATTGATCTCAGCCACCGGAGCTGGACATTTGACAACGAATTCGTGGAAAAATGGCTGCGTGGTTTCAACGCTGTACCCTGGAATTGCCGCAATTTCCTGGGCGGCATAATGCGCTTTCTGGTAACAGAGGTTGGCAACCTGCCGAAAGCCTTGTTTCCCAAGGAGGCTGAGGTAAATGGTGGAAGCGAGCATCATCAGACCTTGATTGGTGCAGATGTTGGACGTGGCCCGATCCCGACGGATGTGCTGTTCGCGGGCGGTCAAGGTGAGAACATAGCCCTTGCGGCCTTCGGCATCGGTAGTTTCACCAACCAGGCGACCTGCAATTTTGCGGACATATTCTTTTTTGGTGGCGAAGAGACCGAGATATGGCCCGCCGTAAGAAAGCGGAATACCAAGCGGTTGACCTTCTCCGACAACGATGTCAGCATCAAACTCCCCTGGTGCTTTGAGGATTGCAAGCGCGGTGGGATTGACTGCAACTGCAACGAGAGCGCCAACAGCGTGAGCCTTCTCGATTAACTGCGTATAGTCAAAAATGCGCCCAAAGAAATCGGGGTACTGTATCAGGAGCAAGGCGGTGTTATCATCCAATAAGTCCGCCAGGGTATTTGGATCTTCAGTCGGGTTTGCATCAGCTTCGTCGCCAACGATTTGCACATTTGAATAGCCATTAAGGTAAGTGCGCAGCACCTGACGGTATTGGGGATGAACGGCGGGAGAAGCGATGATCTTTGTCCGCTTGAAGCGGAACTGGTTGAGCGCCATCACGCCGGCCTCAGCAGCAGCTGTTGCGCCGTCATAATGGGATGCGTTGCTGACGTCCATGCCGGTTAGGGCAGCGATCAGGCTCTGGTATTCAAAGATGGCCTGAAGGGTTCCCTGTGAAATCTCGGGTTGATAAGGGGTGTAGGCAGAATAAAACTCCCCGCGTTGTAAAAGGTTATCTACTGCAGCAGGGATGTAGTGGTTGTATGCCCCTGCACCCAGGAAACAGGCAAGCTCACGCGTGGTGTCATTTGCCCCAGCGAGATAGTTCAAATTCTCCAGCGCTTCCATTTCTGTCATGGCTGGCGGTAAATCCAGATGGGGATAGCGATACTCCGCCGGGACATCCTGGAAGAGATCATCCAGACTGCCTGCACCAATGGTGCGCAGCATGTCCTGGCGTTCATTCTCCGTGTGGGGAGTGAACATGTGGTTATCCTTTTTGGTTTCTTGTTTTGTATTAGTCTTCGAGCGCTATGTAGTCATCTGCGCTGAGCATATCTTCCAGCTCTGTAGGATCGGACATCTTGATTTTGAGCATCCATGCGTCGCCGTAGGGGTCTGAGTTGACGGTTTCGGGGGCGTCTGCGAGATCTTCGTTAATTTCGACAACGGTGCCGGATACGGGGATGTTCACATCAGCAGCGGCTTTGACGGATTCGATGGTAACGCCGACATCATCTTTGCTGACTTCATCGTCCACGGCGACAACCATTTCGACGAAAACAACATCGGACAAGTGATCCTGCGCGCGGTCCGTTACGCCGATAACTGCAACGTCGCCTTCAACGCGGACCCATTCGTCAGTCGTGCCATAATACAATTCTGCGGGAAAATTCATGGTGCTCTCCTTAAAAACAGTAGGTAATAAAAAGCAAAGCGACACACGCCGGGCAACCGGTGCGTGTCGCTGTCGATAACCTGAGAGATTCGCCTCATTGTGAGGTTTGCCCCTTCGGTGTCCTGGACATAGTGTCCAAATACTTTCCAGCGGTTGAAGGAAAATGGGGTCCTTTTTACCTGAGAGATTCACCTGTCTTTGCAAATGGCAGGTTTGCACCTTCGGTGCTGGGTTACGCCAGTCTCTTCCCCGAGATTCCCTGTTCAGTTGTTGCTTTCATTCTAAAGATGTGCCGACCAAATGTCAAGGCGAAAGGAAGATTTCATTGATTACCGGTCCCGAATGACTTCTTTGACCAGGGTAGTGTTGCAACCATCGTCTTTCCACCAACCGATGTTCGTTTCTTCCGAATCATAGGCATCAATGCGCAGGATTTCACGGCCGGATATGGTAACGGTATCACCGTTGCGGATTTTGAGGAGCTGTTGATAGATATCTTCGTTTTCCGGAACGACATGCAGGAGGTTGATGGTCCCTTGCGGGTAGTTTTCGTTGAGGGACTGCCAGTAAAAACGATGGTTGGTGACATTGGTGTAGACAAGTTCAGAATCTGCATAGTCGCCTGTGGTGATGAGGATGTCGTGGGTCACAAAGGGAAATTTGCTGATGCGGTTGACGGAGACATGCCGTACATGTCCCTGGAAAATGGAGTCGCGCGATTTTTCATAGGTAACTTCCCAGTTGGCCCCTTGCTCATCCTGGATTGTCTGGTATTGATTCATCACAGTCAAACCAGCGAGGTCAGGTGAGGTCAGGCCGAAGAAATCAGTATTTAATCTTGTGTAGGCTACCCCGCCAATGATGATGAAAAAAGCGAAGATGACGATATAGAACTGCATGGGGAGCTTGAAGAGCAGACCTATAAAAAGATCAAACAAGTTGAAGATGACAGAACGGGGTTTTGGGAGAAGAGGGTTTGATCTGGTTTTCAACAGGCGAAAGTTTTTCCTGGGCGCGCAGCGCGTGCTCATTGTGCGGGTTGATAGCCAGCACTTGTCGCAGACAATCTCGTTTCTGCAGTGGGTCATCTACGCAGAGGGTGAGAAATAACCAGGCTTGCTCGTTCTTTGGATCCTGCCTAAGAATCGAAGCAAGGATGTTTCGGGCGGAGGAGAAATCTTTGGCCTTGATAGCAATAACTGCCTGAGAGAGTTGGGTTTCCAATTGTGCGTCTTTCTTTTGTAATGCGCTGCCAAACAGTGTGGCAGGGCGATATGCCAGTTCCTTGTTTTCGATTATAATGGGTTCAACGGATTTTGAGTTGACAAAAGTGAAAGGCGGCGCGAATAAGACAGGTAGATTGATAGTGGAAATGGAAAGGAAAGCGCAAGGTCCCCGTATTTTCAGGTCGGGGTTGACGAGGAAGAGGGTTCCCTATTGCAGAATAGGGTTAACCGAGTAGATACCTATTCGGGAAAATCGAGAGATCAGCGGAAGCCCTCCAGGCAGGATCAAGTATCTGTCTGCGCCTTTCCCAATTAGAAAAACTGAATTGTAACGACAGCACCAGCCGCCAGGGTCATCAAATTTGATCCCAATGGAGTGGTATGGTGTGCTGTCCACATGGAGGCGAAAATGTGCGGCATCGTAGGCTATATTGGAGAAAAAGACGCAACCCCGATTATCCTGAGCGGGTTAAAACGTTTGGAGTACCGCGGGTATGATTCCGCCGGGCTGGCTGTTTTGCAGGATGGCGCTGTTGAAATCCGACGGGATGCCGGAAAGCTGGAAAACCTGGTGGCTTTGGTGGCAGAAAAGCCGTTATCTGGCCTGATTGGGATCGGGCATACACGGTGGGCAACACATGGTGTGCCCAACCAGCAGAATGCACACCCGCATCTGGGTGCCACGAAAGAGGTTGTGGTAGTACATAACGGGATTGTGGAAAACTTCCTTGAATTGCGAGAAGAACTGGCTGGGGAAGGTGTGAAGTTTAACTCAGAAACGGATTCAGAAACAATTGTCCATTTGATAGAGCGATATTTGAGAGCAGACGAAGATCTCACGGAAGCGGTACGGAAAACCTTATCGCATATTGAAGGTGCCCATGGCATCGTGGTTATGTCTGCGAATGAACCGGACAAGATCGTTGCTGCACGGATTGGCAATGCGGGGGGCGTTGCGATTGGGTTTGGGGAGGGGGAGATGTTTGTCGCTTCGGACTTGCCGGCAATTCTGGAACATACCCGAAAGGTGGCATTTCTCGAATCGGAGCAGATGGCGGTTATCACGCGGGATGGGTTACGGCTATTCCAACTGGATGGCACACCTATTCAGGCAGAAACGCAAAGCATCTCATGGGATCCGGTGTCGGCAGAGAAAGGCCAATACCGGCATTTTATGCAGAAGGAGATCCATGAGCAGGTGCGATCCTTGACGGATACACTGGCCGGACGAGTTGATTTTGAAGAGGGAAAAATTTCGCTGCCAGAACTCAACCTGACGCCCGAGCTGGCAAAACGAATCAAGAAGATCTATATCACCGCCTGCGGTACAGCTTCGTATGCTGGTATGATCGGTAAGTTTTATATTGAGCATATTGCCCGGATTCCCGTGGAGATGGATATCGCTTCAGAGTTTCGCTATCGTAAACCAATTGTCGATGAGGATACGGTGGTCTTGGCGATCAGCCAGTCCGGCGAGACGGCTGATACGCTGGCAGCGATGGAAGAGGCACGCCAACGCGGCGGAATTTTGTGGTCGATTGTGAACGCGATTGGGTCGCAGGCGATGCGGATTGCTGACGGGTGCATCTCGATGCAGACAGGACCGGAGATTGGGGTTGCATCGACAAAGGCATTCACTGCACCACTGGTTGATTTGTATATGATGGCGGTGCTGCTGGGCGAGCTGCGCGGCACCATTGATGAACAAGAGCGCCGCAAGCTGGTTGGCGATTTGCGTCTGGTGCCGGACCTGGTGGGACGCTGTTTGGACCGCGATTCGTATGTTATGTCGGTTGCGCGCGACCTGAAAGACGTGAAGAATGCTTTGTATCTGGGGCGCGGGGTGAATATGCCGATCGCTTACGAAGGCGCTTTGAAACTCAAGGAAATTTCGTATATCCACGCGGAGGGATACCCGGCTGGTGAAATGAAACATGGGCCGATTGCGTTGATCGACCGTGAGATGTTGATCGTAGCGCTGGCGACGAAAGACCTGTGGCATGAGAAAATGATCAGCCAGGTAGAGCAGGCGAAGGCGCGCGGCGGCAAAGTGGCCGTGATTGCTACTGACGGCGACCAGCGGGCGATGGAAATATCGGACTATGTATTCTGGGTCCCGGAGACGCCGTGGCTGCTCAGTCCGGTGATCAATGTGCTGCCGCTACAAATGCTGGCCTATCATATTGCATCATTGCGCGGGTTGGATGTTGACCAGCCGCGGAATCTGGCAAAATCTGTGACAGTGGAGTAATCACATCCATAGTGAGTGGTTAGACCTGGCGCAGAATGTATGATATTTCCGATCTCTCCTCCAATTACCGGGGGAGAGATCGCTTTGTCTTGTGGAAGGATTGGGAACGGGCGTCAAAATAGGAAATTTCAGTGGCACATTTCAGTTATCCCCAGTTGGATGATCTGCTGGTATATACGTTGCAACGGTGAACAGAAGGATGAATAGTAGGATTGCCATGATTTTCTTTCTGTCCTATACTTTGAACCATGTGTTTTAATTATTGATTGTGTATAACTACGGCAAGGGGTGAGGGTTTGGGGAAATGAAGAATTCTGAAAATGACCAACTGGTAAAGCGAGCAGTCTCATACATGCGATTGGGCAATGCAGAGGAAGCCAAACGGATCCTGGCGGCCTGTGTAAAAGAAGATCCAGAGAACGCGGCTGCATGGCTGGGACTTTCAAAATGCGTTGAGGATGTAGAGCGGGTACGGTTTTGTCTGGGTAAGGTGCTGGAACTGGATGCCCGCAATGCCGAGGCAAAGGCAGCGCTGCGACGATTGCGAGGTGGCAAAGAACCTTTTCCTGAATTGACAGCTTATTACCGCCGACGAGATGAACGGAAAAATCAGCAGAGTGAAACAGTTGGCA
>CAVWEE010000026.1:0-15378 GCA_963753895.1 uncultured Chloroflexia bacterium
AGTAATTGAGATTTGCAGGCAAGAAAAATCCCGGGCTGAATTCAGCCCGGGATTGCATTTCAGCATTTCCGCCGGAGGGTGCGGGGTTGGGGTTATCTGGCAGTGTTAGCTGCCGTGCGCAGTCTCCGTGCGAGGAATATGATTCCCACCATCAGCGCGGCCAGTCCAAGCAGGCCAGGCAGGCCAACATCACTGGCAAAGCCGGAATTGGGCAGGGCGGATGGTGTGGCCGTGGCTGTTTTTCCCTTCTGCGGCCAGGGTCAGCAGGGAGGCGACCGTTGCCGTGAGGGCGTCGAAATCGGCTGCGCCAACCTCTACGGTGATCTCTTCGTCGCAGTGGGCACAGGGGTGTCCGTTGCCACGATCATCACCGCGGTGGGCGTGTTTGGAATGGCTTCTTCCAGGGTGGCGGTGGGCGGCAGGGTGGCGCTGGGGGTCAGAGCAAGCTGCATGACCATGGATTGCTCAGTGGCGGCCACCGATGCGGCGGTGTTCTGGGCATTGATCAGGGCGGCTTCCTGGGCTGCCTTGCTTTGCGATTGCGGGGCAATCAGCAGTACATAGGCTGCGATGGCGCCGCCAATCAGCACAAAGAAGGCGAAAATGATACCAATAATCACAATGAATGTGCGATTACCGCCGGGTTTCTTTTCGCTGGTATCTTCCATATCAAGCAGATCATCTTCATAATCTGACTTGAATGGCGGAACTTCCTCATCTTCGAAGTCATCGAACAAACTATCATCAAACAGATTATCGTCGCTCATAAGTGCATCTCCTCCGGGTATAGGATAATTCTATTGCAGTACGTCTAAATTTGCCAGTGGTACAGTGATTTCTTTATTGTCTGCCAGCCGCACAATGCCTGCTTTTGTGCGCAAGCCGTTGTCCAGGGTGGTCAGACCGGGAAGAACGTCAGAGAGTATGCCGGTTTGGCCGCAGTAAGGTGCAGATTGCACCCGAATGGTTTGACCGGCTTTGTAAATATCGATTTCCGGGCTGCTTTCTGCCGGGCGGGCAGGGTAATGATCGCTTCAGGGCGGGCGCCGGTGAAACTGTTCCACGGTGTGGGTGTTGAGAGCGATGTTGCGCTGGATATTGGTGCTCAACAGGTCGTAGGCAATATTGTTGATCGCAATTTGTCCAAAGCCTTCCAGCACCATAATGGGGAATTCCATTTTTTCCGCCATCGGGATCAGATCGGGCAGGATGGAGCCGAGGATCAATCCCCTGAGAGGCAATTGGGCGGCAATATCCAGTGCTTCAGGCCGTCCGCACCAGCCGCTGAACCCGATAGCGCCGCGCATGCCCACGTCCATTTTGGACGGGGCCAGTTCATCGCCGGGTGATTTGGTCAGGTTGATCAATAAACCCTGGCTGACCTTGTTGTTGCCCCACACGCCTTGTAATAACGCGCCGTTGGTCTCGACCAGCACGCCCTGCTCTGGCAGGACTTCAATCACTTCGCCGTCCATCCCGGCCTTAAGGCGGAATGGAGGTTGGTCGGCTTCCAATAATACCTGGCCGTTGCTGATCATCACGATCACGCCGCTTGCGGGTGCGCGCACCACACGGCGGAAGAGTTTTCCTGTTTCGGCGATCACATCGCCTTCCTGCACACGCTCACCCAGTTTGCGGTCAATCACTTCCCGGGTTTCAGCCGCGCTGGTCAGGTTCAAGTCGCGCTGTACATCGACCAGAATATGCTTGTTTTGCAGCCTTGTTTCTGCGACCACATCAGACGCCGTCACAGATTGGCCGCTTTAACGAGCACGCGGCCGTTGGTCGGCAGGAGGCGCGCCCGACGGATTTTTGTAAGGGGTACGATGTGCGTTACAGGAGCTAACATAGTCATATCAGATCTTTTCGTTGCAAGTCCTATACCAGGAAAGCAGGATTAGCGGTTTTCCAGGGAACTCTGCCATTTTTTGAACAAGTCGCGTCGTCGTCCGTCTTCTTTGGGAAGCTGGATGGGCCGTCCACGGGCATCAATGACTGCCCCGCAGACCCCGCCGACGATCTTGAATTTATTGGCCCGTTTGCCGTTGGGGTCGATCTCGGTACCGCGCAGGGCATCCAATTGAATGGTGGCGGTTTCGCCCAGTCGCAGCGGCAGGGCGGTAATGCTGCCCTGTTTGATGGTGAAGGTCTCTTTGAGGCCGGTTTCATGTTCCAGACGGACGTTGAGCACCGGTGTGCCATACCGTGCTTTGGTAACGGGGCAGATGACGGTGCCCAGGTTGAGGAACGCGCCGGACTCCAGCACTTGCACAGGCAGGATCGGGTTGAAGGCCGCGATCGTGCCCAGGCTGGCGGTGAGGGTGTTCTGGTCGAGAATGATGGTGCTGATGCCAACTGGCTGCAAGCCATCCAGGAGCATCAACAGGCTCTGGGCCGGGGTGGGGGCATTGCATAGCACAGCCCCGCCCGCCAGGATCGGTTCAAAGGAAACTTCATCTTCCCAGTTTTCCTGCCATTTGGCGTTGACTTCCTGCATGGCATGCCGCAGGATCATGCGGGTAACCGCCTGTTCAATGGCCATGGCCGTATGGTCGAGGGGCTGGCTGCTGGGTGTGATGCTTTTCTGCCACAGGTAGCTGACCAGGCTCTCTTCGTTAAGCGGGATATCCATCCATTGGATAATATCGGCCGGTTCGCAGTATTCGAGGATATTCTTGATGCTGCTGCCCAGGCCGACAGGGTAAACTTTATTGCTCAGCCCTCCGGCGACAGCCACACTGAAGGTTGTCGATGAAGCGCCAATATCAATCCCCATGACCCCTTTATTGGGGTTGTAAATTTCGCTCAGGAAGCGCACAATCCGTCCGAATGCCTGGGGGGTGGGCGTGAGGGGGGCGGTACAGGCTTTGCCCAGTTCTCTCAGGCCGCCGATTTGGTTGGTGCGGATGCGGGTGACCACATTGGTCAGTACGGCTTCGGCAGGGCTGATGTCTTCCAGGTCGATGAGCGGGCGCACATTCGGGGCTGTGTGTACGGAAAACCATTTCCCCAACACTTCCTTGATGCGCTTGGCCAGCACGCGGTTCCCGGCGAAGATCACTTCGGGGCGGGTGGTTTCGGGCAGAATGCGGCAAGACATCATGATCAATTCGACCATCTTCAACACAGAGCGGCTGGCGCCCTGCTGTGTGCCGCCAGTGAGGATGATCAGGTCTGGTTCGGCTTTGATGATCGCGTCAATTTTTTCATCGGTGGAGCGTGCGTCGGACAGCCCGAAGTTTTCAACGACCCTGGCTTTAGCAGTTGCGATCAAGTTCTGTCCGCTTTGCAGGGAAACATCATCCAGCAGGCCGGCATTGATCACGCGCAGGGTAGGCCCGGCAGAGATGGTCATGGCCATGCGGTCGACACCGGAGCCATCCGATTTTCCGGGGAGAATGATACGGGCGTCTTTGTCCAGTAGTTTCCGACCGGTGACCGTTTGCAGGTCTTCGATCGCCAGATGGACACATTCGCCGGCATCGCGGAAGGGCGCGTCTACGGTAGAGGTCGCACTGCCGCTGGCGATGAAATGGTACACGCCTTCCACCACGTCAAATAACGCGGCCCGGGTCTGGGTGGAGCCGATTTCGACTGCCAGAATGGATTCAGCATCAATCGTTGTAGTAGCCATAGTCCTTAAGAAAACAATCCGGGTAGTGATTGCAAAAATTGCATGATGAAATCCAGACGCTCGATCAATGCCGTGATGGCCGTGGCATACACGCCTGCAAACAATGCGCCAAGGGTGATGGCGATGAAAACCTGTCCGATCTTTGCCAGCAGTTCCATCAAGTTGGAGCGCTGGGCGGGACCTTTTGCGCTGGGTTTGGCAGAAAAATGGAAATAGGCCAGACTGCTGACCGTGCCAACCAGCACGATGGTAGCGGTGAAGAGCTGCGAAACTGCCCCATTGGCCTGGGCTGCGGCGGACTGCATATCAAACATGTTGATAGCGGCCCGGGTTTGGTGAACGATGGTGCCGGTGGCTGCGCCGCTGATGATGACTGCCGCGCCGGCGCCGACCAGATACGCCATTGGAATGCTGCCAAGCTGGGCAAATTTTGGGGAGAGTTTGGTCAACAGGAGGAGGCTGAGGATCAGGGGGAAGATGACCAGTGCCCGCTCTGCCGTGCCGCCGTGCAGCAGCGGCCAGATCAGGCGCGGCAGCAGCACCTGGTAGACAATCAGCACCGCCACATAGCCTGCCGTTACGCCAACAAAAAGATAGGTGGCCATGCGGAACAGCGGATTATCCCCGAAGAAATAGCTGAAGATCATCAGGGTCAATAGAAAGCTGGTGAATGTCCAGAAGAGACTGGAAGATTGCATATCCTCAGGCCTCGCTTTGCGTTCTGCGGCTGGCAACCAGGGTGACGAACAATTCCAGGAGGATGCCGACCAGGATCAGGGCGACGACGACCGCCAGACCGCCCTGTAAAGCGATCCAGTAGGACTGGCCTGTGCCTGGCTGCTGCAGGAGATTTTCATACGATACGCTGCCGCCAAGCCCGGCGATCATGCCGCTCAATTGTCCGGATTGGACATAGGCTTCCATGATCGGGGATGACTGTGCGCTGGAAATGAGCAGCATAGGGGTGCTGCCCAGGGAAGGCTGCACCTGTTCTACCCAGGCACGTCCTGATTCCACGCTGTCGGTGATCACGATCACGGCGGCAAAATCTGTTAGCTTTGTGACGCCAGTCAGCGCGGGGTGATCCCAGGGGATCAGGCCGTCATACTGCGTGGTGAGACCATAGCGGGCGGCTTGTTGGGGGCGCAGGGCAAATTCCTTCAGGGAGGTGATCCCGCCCGGCAGGTAGCCGAGATTGATGGTATGGGTGTTCATATAGTCTGTGCCGCTGGCTTGCTGGCCGAGATAGGCTTGCAGCAGCAGGTCTTCTGCCAGGGCAGGGCCTGCGGGCACGGTAGAGATGAGGGCAATGCGCTGTTGTTTGCTCATCAGGCGCTGTATGGCGGCGTTTGAAGCAGCTTTCATTTCGCCGGAATAGCCAGGTTCATAATCTACTGCCAGCAGCACCGGTGCTTCGGAGGGCAGCGCTTCAACTTCGTCAAAGAATGAGGTCACAAACGGAGAGAGGTAGGGCCGTCCCGGGGATGTCGGGAATGCTGCCCGCGCCGCGGAAGAGGACCAGCACAACGATCAACACCAGGGCGACGACAAGCTGCATCAGGCGTTTGGACCCCTGTGCGCCGACGCGTTTGGCTTCGCTGGGTTTGTTTTCCCGCTGGAGCAGGTCTTCCATCAGGCCAGCATGTGCGGCCTGGGTTTCGGACACTTTTAATTTCACCGAGTATACGGGCGGCTTGCGGTATTTGATGGCCTGTCTGTCTACAGGCAGCACGCCGCGCAGGCCTGCCAGCGGGCCGGATTTTTCAATATGTTCGTTCAGGCCGCCTTCGTTTTCGATGGCTACGGATTTTACTGGTCGCATGGCGGCCAGCCAGCCGGGAAGCTGGGCCGGGCTCAGGTTTTCAGCGGCTTCGCCAGTCCCCGGTTGTTCGGGCATGATCTGGCTGGCTTCTTCCGATTCCAGCCAATCTGGCAAGTTGTCTGCGGCGAAGGGGTGCTCATCTCCTGCGGGAGCAGCTTCCTGATTGGCAAGCGGGGCAGCATCACCGAAGAGATCACCGTCTGCTTTGGCTGTTTCGTCCTCGAAAGGCGAGACGTCATCAAAGGAGGGTTCGTCCGCGGAGGGGAAATTGTCCAAAAATGGTGATGCGCTGAAAGCAGGAACCTCAGCGGCAGGTAATCCTTCTCCTGAGCTGGCTTCTTCTGTTGTGGTCGGCTCGCTTGTGAGCCAATCAGGCAGGTCGGTATCTTCCTCGAAGGGAAGGCTGCTGTCAAAGGGGTCGATCCTGCCGGAAGCGGGTTCATCGGTGAAGGGGGAAGCAGCTGCCGGCGGGGCTTCGGCTGCAAGGGGCTCATCCACAGGGGACGTGTCCGCAGGGCTGTCTTCCGCCAGCCAATCGGGCAGGTCTTCCCCATTCCCCAGGGGAATGTTCTTTAGCAGAGAATTGTCTTCGGCAGGGGCAGCGTCTTTGGATGGTGTGGGCGTTCCAATGAGGATATCTTCTTCAAAAGAAGCATCTTTTTCAATGGGAAGGTCGCCGCCAAAGGGGAAAGGACTGCTTTCTTTTTCTTCGGCACGCAGAGAGAAGATATCATTGGAGGCATCTGACGGGGCCGGCGCGGCGGGTTGATCTTCCGTTCCAAAACCACTCAACAGATCCGCCATGTCATCTTCATCGCCGGATGCGAAGTCCAGCATGCCGGAGGCGGTGTCTTCAGTTTCGTCTTGCAGCCAGGAGGGCATATCATCTGCACTGCCCAGTGGTTCAACCGGGGCAGGCGCGGGTTGTTGCGCTGCTTCGGGGGGGGCCATCTCCTGCAGCCAGTCCGGCAGGTCAGCTGCCTGGGCAGGCTGGTCATTTTCCAGGGTCAGGTCTGGCAGGATGGGGGCGGCTGATTCCTGTTGTGGCGTTTCTTCATTCAGCCAGTCTGGCAGATCTGCATTCTCTGCGGCCTTCAGGTCTTCGGAGAACGGGGTCTCGTCATCCAGCCAGCCCATCAACGAGCCGGTTCTGTCCACCGAGCTGGATGTAAATACCGATGCGGGATCTGTGGTTTGATCGTCTTTCGGCTCAGCTCCACCCGGGGACCTCATCACGCAGGGAACTCATCCAGTCGCCCTGCTCCGGCTCTTCCTGGGCCAGACGTTCTTCCTTCAGACGGTCTGTCAGTTTTTTGGGCGGGGTTCGTTGAACGGGTGTTTCAGGCTGCGGCGCGTCAGACGGGGTGCTGGTACTGCCGAGATTTTCCAGCCAGGCATCCAGATCCTGGTTGTCTTCTTCGGGCAGGGTATGGGCAGCATTTTCTTTTCTGGCAGAGGATTTTTCCAGAACGCGGAGCCAGTCAGCGTTGCCTTCTTCTTCCTGATCTTCAGGGAGCGAGAAAGCGGGCACTTGTTTGGCAGGCTCTTCCTCAGCGGGGGTGACGCTGGACAGGTTGATCCTGTTCAGCAGGAAAGAATCATCTTCCAAAACGGGTTGGTCATCTTCCGGTGGGGCTTCGGCTGGTGGTGATTCGTCAGCGCCAGTCAGGTTGCGCAGCCAATCCATCTCATCTCGTCCTTCAGCAGGAGGAGGAGAGGCTTCGGGCGGTTGTGCGCCGCCGATAATGGGTTTGAGCTGTGCCTGGCAGTGCGGGCAGACCTCGGCGTCAGCCGGGTTTGCGTTTCCACACATGGGGCAGCGTTTGGTATCTGGCATAATCATCCACTATAGGGGCGGTCTGCGCCGAAAACGATACGCAGGCCGGTTGTCAAACTGCCCAGACCAACGCCCAGCAAAATGCCGCGCGCGCCAGCCAGGGGCAGCGTATTAATAAAGTTTGCAATAACACCGCTGCCATTCCCTCCCAGCATGCTGAGATAGCCGCCGGTAGCGATCAGGAAAACGAGGGTGCTGATGACGAAGATCCACGCCATCCGATCTTTACGCTTTTGCAGCAGGCGCAGACTGGTGTAGGTCAGGCTGATGGCCAGCAAGGCCAGCAGACTGGTTTCCACAGGTACCTGAATATGGGTGACGACACGCTGGAATTTGGCATCGCTGGGGGTGAACCATAACCCGGCGGCAAAAGTTGCCACGAAGGCGATGATCAGGAACAGGCTGTACAGGTTGCCAGCTTTTGGGGCACCCAGTTTCTTGATGTGCACGGAGAGCAGGTTGTAAATCCCGATCAGGGATGCCACACCGCCCACGATGACCGCACAACTTAACAGGTAAGGCTGGAGAACGTCCTGCAGCAAAGGAATGGGCAAGAAACTGCCCAGCAGCAGGATGATCGCGACGGAAATCGCAATGGCGGTGGCTATGGGTGCTCTCATAAGATTGAAATCCCCAATAAGGTTTGTAACAGTTTCAGTAAAGCGCCAATCACCAGTGTGATCATCAAAACCCAGCGCAGCATGTCCTGTGCCTGGATGCTGGTGAGATGGAATTTGCCGGCTTTCAGGTAGGCCGGGATGGCAAACATTTCTTCACCGATCAATGGTTCCTGGGCGGTGGCATACAACACCGCCTGGGCAGGCAGCGCGTCGCTGGCCGCCAAAGTGAACGTGCCTTCGCGGTCAGCTGCTTCACACAGCAGGCCAATCTCGGGACCGTAATTGCCGATGAGGATATTGGTATATACTTTTTCGCGGTGAATGACCGGCATGGTGCCGGCGACATAGGAAAATGAGGTGGGGCCTGCCAGGCGGCCGAGGTCCGGTTGGTACTGGGCCATGGCGCTGCCGCTGCGATAGGCAGCCTGCAGGGTGTCCTGGCTGAGGATGGCCAGACTGCCGCTGCCGCTGGTGACGATGGGCGGCTTGTCGCTGACAATGCTCAACTGTGCCAGTCTTTCCAGGGTGCTTAGACCGGAAAGAGCGGAGGCGGCATTTGCCTGTAAGATGTCCGCGTTGCCGAGGGAAAGATGCACACCTTGACCATCTTCGATCGCCAGACCAATCGCCCGGCGCAGCTTTTGAAAAGCAGGCAGAGGGCGCAAGGCCTGTTTGCGGCGTTTTTTTGCCTTTTTGGAAAAGCGCAGGGAAGTGGATGGCAGGGCCAGGAGGAACATGGTCACACCAGCCAGAAGAACAAGCGCCAGTCCGAGCAATTTGTCAATGGTGGTCAATGTAGTTCATCCTCCTTCTGCAAGAAGGCAGCAAAATCACGGCTTTCTTGCGGGTTTTCCAGAAGCGCTGCAAGCGCTTCCCATTCTCCCTCCTGCAAACCGGAACGCATGAAAGGTTGTGCAAGATAGATGGTTTGCGAGAGCAAGACGGTCAATGGGCGAGCAGATTCCAGCAAAAAAGCGGCCGGTCTGCGCAGTCCCCATCGTTGCAAATATCGTGCCCAATCAGACCAGAAAGAATGTTCGTACATCAATCCCAGTATAGCACAAATTCAAGGATATACGAAATACAGAGGCGTACGACAGGCGTGGAGACGCAGTTTTCTTATGGGGTTTTCATTTTTATGATCGGGAGGAAATCACGAAACCTGGGGAAGATTGAGGATGGCGGTGGAGGAGCCTCCGCGGGATTGGGTTTGAATTGGTTTACAGCGGCTGTCTGCTTGTAGAAATCAGAACAGGGATGGTTCCTCTCCGGTGGTTTTCCAGAAACTGCGGGAGGGTGCGAAAATCAATCCATTTTATGTTAAACTGAATGAAGAACGAACAGAAATTGAACAGGAGGGCAGAGCATGTTGAAGAATTTATTCTATAAACCGTTTCCTTCGGAGAACAAAGCCGAAGTGGATAAGCTGCTGGCGGAGTTGATCAAGATCGGCGAGCGGGACGATTTTCTCTCCGAGCGCCCCGGCCCGCCTTTTAACGGTCATTGCCGTCACATGCGCGCCCGCGAGATCGGCAAGCGCCTGGACGAGATCGGCGGCTTTGACCTGATGGAGTACGTTTATCTGCGGGTGAAGAAGAAACTCGGTGCGCCGCTGGCCTCGCATCTGGAATATGCCTGGGCCGAGATCGGCAAGTGGATGAGTTAGGGGGGCGTCAATCGGTCAATCCGTTGATCGGTGAATTAGGAAAAGGTTGCAATTAGTCAATTAGGGATTCGGGATTAGGAAAAGCGTGCGCCAGCGTTGTTGTAGGGTGGAGAATTGATGAAAGGATTCTCAAAGAAGGAATCGTCTTTGCATTGTGCGGCGCTGGCGTTGGTGGTCATGTGCGGGCGGTGGTTATCGCGGCGGGGGGGGTAGTGGTGGGATTTCTTGTTGTGAGAAACATCAGAACGAATGAGCAAATGCTGTTGCGGTTGATTGGGAACCTCCGAAATTGATGGGGACATATGTGGCTAATAGTGATGTGGATGGAGACCAGGAGATTTATCTATACAAGATTAGCAGCGGCACAACCACGCAAGTATCGAATAACTCTGCAAATGATATTTATCCTAAACTTGGCAAGAATCACGTGGTATGGCATGGAAATGTAGATGGGGACGATGAGATTTATTTGTATCAAATTGATACTGGTGCGACGATTCAGTTTCCAGAAATTCAGCATATGATGGCTTTCCCGAGATTAGTGGGGATTTTGTGGTGTGGGAAGGTAATGTAGAAGGAGATGGGAATATTTATTTGTATCAAATTATTGACATTCATAAAAATCGGTTAAGATTAGGATATGAAATGGCAACCTAGAAACTAACCCGAAGCCAAATGGCGGATTGTCGAGCGGAAGGCGTACGATTACTGGAAGCTGGCGAAATGACGCAAGTACAAATAGCCCGGTATCTAGGCGTCAGCGAGGCGGCAGTGAGTAAGTGGAAGAAAAAGCTAACGGAAAAAGGTCCGCAGGCATTGGAAATGCAGACCGCAACCGGCAGGCCGCCGAAATTGGATCAAGAAGCTCAGCAGCATTTGGTAGAAAAGCTGAAACAGGGAGCCCTGGCTGCGGGGTTTCCAACAGAACAATGGACCCAGGCACGGGTGAAGAAGGTGATCCAACAAGAGTTTGGAGTTTGCTATCATCAGAACTACATCAGCCGGTTATTAAAAGAACTGGGTTGGAGCGTACAAAAACCAGATCCTCGTGCATTGGAGCGGGACGAAGAATTGATCCTGGCTTGGTTACAACAGGATTGGCCAAGGATAAAAAAAGGCACAGCAGCTCGGCGCAGAGATCGTTTTTGAGGATGAATTTGGGGTTTCCTACGTGGAGCCAGTGAGTTTCACCTGGGCACCGAAAGGGCAAACACCTCAACTGAAACGGCATGGTCGATATCGAAGGGAAACATCAAGTATGGCTGGTTTGACGATTTCTGGAAAGATCTACAAGCGGCATTATGATGGCTCTATTTAATGCTGAGAAATTACTGGAAGGATTGGAGCATTTTCGCCGCCATATTCGAAAACCCATGATCTTGATTTGGGATCAATCACGAACCCACAAAGCGTTGTTGGTGAAAGCATGGTTGGAGAAACATCCAGAGATTCAGATCGAGTATCTCCCAGCCTATGCACCAGAGCTTAACCCCGAAGAGTATTGTCATGGAAATGTAAAGCGCCGGATGAAAAATGCCATCTTTGGTTCAAAAAAAGAGATTCGAACAAGTCTGGACAAAGGTTTCTCTCGTTTGCGAAAGCGACCGGATATTCTCCTTGGTTTCTTTCAGCATGCAGGATTAGAACTTAACCAACTTTGGTGAATGCGCCAACAGCAACGGTTTGACTATACAGGTTTCAAACACATCTGCAGATGATCGCTCTGCTCGCATCAGCAATGACTATGTGGTGTGGAGTGGCAATACAGATAGAGGCTATCAGATATTTCTGTACCAGATTAGTAACGGCACAGTTACCCGGATTACTGAAAACACAAAACATAATTATGTTCCCAAAATCTATGGGGATTATGTTACATGGCGGGGGACCGCAGATGTGGATTTTGACATATATCTTTATCAAATCAGCAATGGAAAGACATTGAATATATCTAATAACTCGGTATATGATGGGGAATTCAAATTATTCCGGTGAAAGAATCCAGTAATTCCGATTGATGCCGTCCACCCTGACGGGAACAAAAACTGGTCATTGGATTATACATCAAGTGGACGCCATGATGGATTCGGCGCGGAGCTTTCTCTGCGATTCTCCGAGCAATTCCAGTCGATGGGCATTGTGGACCAGCCGGTCGAGGATTGCGTCGGCGACGGTGGGATCCGGAATGCGTGAGTGCCATGTGGCGATCGGAAATTGGGTGGCCACCAGCGTGGCGTTGCGTCCATAACGGTCATCGAGAATATCGAGCAGGGCTTGGGCATCGGCCAGCGAGAGGCTGTCACGTAGCCAATCATCCAGGATCAGCAGATCAATTTTGGAAAGCGTTTTGATCAGGCGGGCATATTCGCCCTCCAGCTGTGCGGCCTTGATTTCCTGGAAGAAGCGCGGCAGGCGGAAGTAGCGGACGGTCAGATCGTGCTCGCACGCAGAACGTCCAAGCGCACAGGAGACAAACGTTTTTCCCGCACCGGTGGGACCGATCACGATCAAGTTGAGGCCCTTGTGGATCCAGGTGTTGTTGGCTAGCTGGAGTACGAACTGGCGCTGTAGTCCGCGTTTGGCGGAGAAGTCGATATCCTGAACCATGGCGGTCTGTTGAAAGCGGGCCTGGCGGAGACGGCGGCGCAGGCGGTTGTCCTGGCGCTGGAGATGCTCGTGCTCGATCAGCAAGGCCAGGCGTTCCTCAAAGGACAGCTCGTCATAGTGCGGCGAGGCAAACTGTTCCTCGAGCGCCTGGCGAAAAGCAGACAGGCGCAGGGCGGCCAGCTGGTCGAGCAGGATTTGGCGGGTTGAGATAGATGACATGGGGTAAGACCTCCGATTTCAGTTATAATAGTTTTGACCACGGATGTGCTCATGAGCGATTGGTTCAGGCGATGAACTTGCTTCGAGCACATCCTTTTTTGTTTCCAGCAGGCGTTTGACTGCCTTGTAGCTAAACGCATCGTGTGCCAGTGCCAGGCCACAGGCAGCTTCGAGCAATTGGGGAGAAGCACTGTCAGCCAGCTTGAGGATCCCCAGGCAGGAGCGATAGGCCTGCTCGGGATGGCGGCGGGATGTCAGCGTCGCCTGGATGAAGGCTTCGGTCTGCGGGCCAATCTGGCGGCCCCACTTGATGAACCGTTCAGGCGACCATTCCAGATACCAGCGGTGGTTGGCAGGCATATGTTCTTTCTGGGTGCTGTATCCCCGGTGGCGGCAGCGCTTGTGGCAGGCGATCCGTTTTCCCTCAGCATAAATCTCGACCAGACGCTCGCTGGCCCGGACCAGCACCGTTTTGCGAGTGTATTGGTACGGGACGCTGTAGTGGTGTTTCTCGAAGCTGACATGATAGTCGAGGTGGACTTTTGCCTGCTTGACCTCGAGATACTCAAAGGGATAGTCGGGCAGCGGCTGCAGGGCAGCCTTCTCGATCTCCTCGAACAGCTCGCGTCGTGAGTGAGTTTGGCCTGTCAGCGGGCGGTCGTTGAGCCAGTCCAGGCGGGGACGCATCGCCCGGTTGAGCTCTTCCACGCTGAAGAAACGCTGTTTGCGCAGCGGCGCCAGCACCCAGCGCCCGACCTGCTGGACGGCATTCTCGCCCAGGGCCTTGTCCTTCGGTTTCATCACCCGGGCGGGGATCACGGCGGTGCCATAATGGATCGCCAGCTCATGATAGGTTGGATTGAGATCAGGCTCATAGAAGCTGGCTTTGCTGACCCCACTTCTTAAATTATCCGGCCGCAAAATACTGGGAACGCCGCCGAAGAATTCGAACATGCGCACATGGCCCCGAACCCAGTTGGGCTTGGATTGATCGGCCTGCGCCTCGGCATAGATCAGCCCGCTGGCGCCCAGCACGCCCACAAAGATCTCTGCCTGGGTGATTTCCCCGGTTTGCGGGTCGCTGATTGGCATGGTCAGGCCTGAATAATCGACTTCCGCCTCTTCTCCCGCCTTTTTCGGCTTGCGCATCGTGGGTGCTTCCTGCACTTCTGCCCAGCGCCGAAAACGTTCGCAGAACTGGCTGTATCCATACCCGTCCGGATACTCGGCCAGGTATTCCTCCCAAAGCAGCATCCGGGTCACCCCCTTCTGCTTGAGTTCTTTGTTGATCTGCTTCCAGTCGGGTTCCGGGCGCTGCTTCGACCCCGGTGACTTGGGCGGAAACAGCCTGGCTTTCAGTTCGGCCTCTCCCAACCTCTGGGCTTGTTCCCAGTCAAGGCCCGCCTGCTCCGCCCGCTTGAGGTATTCCCCTACTGTGCTGTGAGCAATGTTCAGACTGGCCGACACCTGGCGGTCGCTCAGCCCCAACGCCCATTTCATGCGCAAGATTTCTTTGATTTTTCTCACGGTCAGTATCCTTTGTGCCATGGTGGCCTCCTTGTTTGTTATAGAGGCCAAGCATGACATAGTTTTTTGGATCTGACCAGTTTTGTTCCTGAATTCCGGCTGATGCCGTCCACCATTTCCGGCTGATATCAAAAAAGTGGACGATTTGCCCCGGAATCAGTGGACGGCATACTCCGGAATCGGTGGACGACATGCTCCGGAATCAGTGGACGGTTTCCCCCGGATTATGACGCATCAAAAAAGTAAAAAATGCTAGAGGTGGTGAAAACGGCAAGCAAAAAATTTGGCAGGCCAGCGAAACTAAGCCTGGCAGACCAACTGTTGATGACGTTGATGTACTGGCGAGAATATCGCACGCAATTTCATATAGCAGAAACGTATGAAGTGAGTGAAGCGACAGTATGTCGGACAATCAAAAAAGTGGAAGATGCATTGGCGAGTTCAGGAGAATTCACGCTGCCAGGCAAAAAAGTGTACCAGGATAGCGAAACGATCATTGAAGTAATCGTAGTAGATGTGTCAGAACAGCCAATTGAACGTCCAAAAAAAAGCAAAAAGGAAGCTACAGCTCAGGCGAAAAAGAAGCGACATACCCAAAAAACAGGTAATCATAGACCGACAAACAGCTCCAAATTCTCGCAACGTACTTTGCCAAAGGCAGTGTCCATGATTTTTCGGATGTTCAAAAACAGTGAGGTCAAAATAGTAGACGGATTATAATGGCAGATGCAGGTTACCAAGGATTAGATAAACTGCATGCGAACAGTCAAACACCGGGGAAGAAATCAAAACATTATCCATTGACCGCGGAAGAAAAGACAGCGAATCGTTGCTCTATCCAGAAAACGGATATTGGTTGAAAATGTTATTGGTTCGCTTAAGTCTTTCGTATTTTGAGTGAACGATACCGCAATCGTCGTAAGCGATTTGGGTTACGCTTCAATTTGATTGCAGCGATTTACGAACTTCGAACTTGGGGTGTGATCGACTTTTGAAAGAGGTTGTTGATTCTGTTGTGAAACTATTATGAAAGAGTGTTGGAATGAATGCGGAAATCACTCTGCTACAAGCAATGGCTAAAATTTCCAAAGATTAATGGGCTACTATTGTCTTTTGCTTTGGCCATTCCTTCAGTTTTTGAGGATTATGACAACAGACGGCCCGAGAGTATATTAATTTTCGTGTCCGTCATTATTGTACGGTAATTATTTGGTAATATATATAAAATTGCAGTATATTCTTGTATGACGATGGGAAAAATTTTCAGAATGCGGTAACTCTTTTGGTTGAAAATGAATAAGTCTCATCGTTTGGATTTATCGCAATGTCCAGTTCCTCATGCTACTGAAGAGTTGAGATCAATATTCTAATTTTTTTCCTCCTTCGTATATAATGAAAGAAGTGTTTTCAATTACTTGGTAGAGGTGAGGAGATGCCTACATTTTT
>CAVWEE010000027.1:0-11406 GCA_963753895.1 uncultured Chloroflexia bacterium
TTGTTGCAGAGGGGGCAACCCACCCTGCGAACTATTTTTCGTACAACACATTCTCTTCAAGGTCAAAAATTCGCCAAACACCATCTTCACAATTTAATTCCACTTTGTTCTCATCAATCCACCTGTTGGGGCTCATTTGCACAGGGCTGTCCAAAACGAGAACCTGACGGGAACCAGTTGCCAGATTTACGGCGATCACCGAGAATAAATGTTGGTCGTCACCAGATAAATCGATGATCGCTTGCTCGAAGACGATCATGCGCTGGTCTGGCGACCAAAGGATATTGCCTGCCTGATTGTATTTGTTAAGGACACCAAAATTGACATGTTCTCCGGTTTTCAGATCAACAATATTCAGTATCATAGGTTCGGCTGATTGAAGGATATAGGCCAGGTAATTGCCATCAGGCGAAAACGAAAAATCATAATAACCTGATTCAAAACGAGTAGGGAGCAATTCAATTATGTTTCCATTTTCCAATTCAAGACGCAGCAATCCCCAGACTGAAATCCGTAGTATATGGGGCCAGAGCCGCCTCGTCCAATTGAAAGATAGATGTATTTTCCATCTGTTGACCAGAATACGGGTTCAATCACTCCATCTGCGCTGTTGGCTTTTTTCCCATAATATTCGCCGTAGGAAATACGCCACTTCTTGGTTTGTTCAAAATTAACAATCCAGGTTTCATCATATCCGCAAGAATATCCCGCAGCCCATGTTTGATCAGGGGAGTATTCTTTGTAATATCCGCAATCTGTTAGCATATCAGATAGTTTTGCGATGTTCTCGGGCAGCGTTGGGGTGGGACTGGGGCTGGGTTTAGGGGTTCTGGTCACCCTTGTCGCTGTGGGGGTTGGGGTGTCTGTGTCTGTGGGAACTGGTGTGCTGGTGGAAAGGCTGGCGGTGCGTGTTGGCGCGGGTGTGGGGGCCAGCTCATTCCCGGCCGAGCAGGCAGCCAGAAGGATGGTCAGGAGGAGGAAGAACCGTTTGATGGGAGATTTCATATTTCTTTCGTCTAGTTTTTTAGGATAGGGTGGGTTGGCAACCCACCCTACTACTTTTTTATTGTCTTGCGTCCAAGCGGACAGGCCTCCTGGCCTGTCCCTACGAAAATTCTTCCTTCACAATCTCATACTCCCTCGTAGGGATCGGTTCGCCTTGTGAAAAATACCCCGCAGGGTTATCGCCAAGATAGCGCATGCCGAGCTTTTCCAGCACGCGGCAGGAGCCGGTGTTCCACTGGCCGGCGGCGGCCCAGATCGTTTGCGCCCCCAGCTGGTCGAAGCCGAATGCCAGCACGCGCCGCGCGGCTTCGGTGGTATAGCCTTTGCCCCACTGGCCGGGGTGGGTCCAGTAGGCCAGCGCCCACAGGTGGGGTGCTTCCTTGAGGACAGGGTAACTTGCCCCACCAGGTTGCCGATGTGCGCCTCTTCCGCGATCCATGAGTAGGCGCGTCCCGCGGCCCAGGCTTCCTGCAGGCGTGTCGAGCCATCCCTCGATCTGGCTGAGTCTCGCTCATCTCCTTGAGGGGCAGCTGCTCGGGGAACTGCGGGGAGGTCACCACAGCGAGGATGTGCGCGGCATCGTCCAGCCTGGGGTAGCGCAGTACCAGGCGGTTGGTCTTGAGAATGGTATCTGTGGGGATTGGGTTTGCTTTCATTTTCCCTGCCTTTACTCTAATATCCATTGTATGCCGATGGGGAGAAATGTCAAACGGGTTTGAGGGGCGGGATGGCAATTCGCGCATATAATCAGAGGGATGCTGCATCATAGAACGGAGGTTGAGAGTAGTAGTGGGGTGGGTTGGCAACCCACCCCACGAGTTATTTATTTTACATCAGCCAGGCTGTTCGTTTCTGACAGGACGTCCTGCCGCATAATTTGCTGTGCTTTTTCGGGTTCTTCAAATATGGGGCTGTGGGCGGACTGCTCAAAGGTGTAGAAACCTTTCACTGGCGCTTTCAATGCCTCAAAATAAGCTTTTGCCTCCGTGTAGGCGCAGGTGTAATCGTATACGCCTTCAAGGAAATACACGGGGATATCCAGTTCCGGCACTTTTTCGGACAGGTCCGTGGCGATCATTTCACCCCACATGGTGCTGATGCCGGACTGCGATTTGCCGCGCCACATGTTGAGCTTTTCCATCAGGGTGTAGTCGCGGCTGGTCAGCGAGGGGAGGAATATGCCGGTGATCACCGAGTCCATGTCACGGGTGGTGCCAATGCCCAGGCTGTGCATGGCCACGTCACGCACCTGGCGGTAGGCATCCGGGATGCCGCCCTCCAGCGTGACGGGCGCTGCCTCAAGTTTCCGCGCCATTTTTGTGTTCCCGTTTTCCTTGAACTGCGCCAGCATATACTCGTACGCCAGTATTTCAGATTGAGCTGGTCCTTCATCTGGGCCACGCCAATGTAGGCGTAATACAACTCCGGCGCCTGCTCCGCCGCCTGGATGCCGATAAAGGTACCTCCCGAATGGCCCATCAGGTAGATCTTTTCCACCCCGAAACGCTCGCGCAGGTAATTCGTCACTGCCATTGTGTCGGAGATCATTTGCTCAGGGTCATCGTCTCCCGCGGGATGTCGGCGCTGTAGGAGATCCCTGAACCGCGCTGCTCCCACCAGACAACGGTGAAATCATCTTCAAGGCCGGTCGGGTATTTCTCTGTCAGGAAATAATCCGGCATCCCGCCATGAAGGTACAGCAGCACGGGATGGCTTACATCTTTGCTCTTGATGAACATGCCCTGTTCCACGCCGTTGATATTGATGAACACCTTCTCTGAAATGCTGCCCGCCAGCGGGCTGCCGTTTTCATCCACGAAGGGCTGCGGTTTTCCGGGGCTTATGAGCAGCAGGATGCTCACAAGAATAAGTACACAAACAAGTAAAACAGCAGGTATGATCAGCACAACTCGGAGCCGCCTTTCTTAAAAATGATTTTGTGGATATTTTTTTGATTTTATGATTTGCCATTTTATTCACCTGATGATCTGCGTCGTGGTACTACGTCATTGACCTCTTGGACACATTGATCTCATATTGATGGGCTGTTTTCTCTGCTATCGAATAGATGCCGTTTCGACTGATGATGAAAGTATATTGCTTAATGCACAAAATGCAACCTAACCAAAGATAGGTGTTTTGGTTGTTAATCCTTTTATCGATTGATGTGCAGAGGGAAACAGGATCCTGTCAGGGTTAGATAATGCGCGTGGGGAGGTGCGGCTCGATGATTTCAGCAACCTTGAGCGACCACTGCGCCATCTCTTCGTCACGGCTTTCCAGTGACCACCAGCTCGCGTTCAGGCAGGCATACGCGTAGGTGAAGGCCAGCACCCGCGGCAGGTCAATGCCCAGCTCGTCAGCGAGGATGGCGGCGTTGGTCAGCAGGCGGGTTTCGTTGTGGACGAGTTCGGTCATGGCCGGGTTGCACAGCGTGTTGGCGCAGTCATAGGTGCGCTCGCCGACCACGCCTTTGGGATCAAAGGCCAGCCAGCCGCGCGCTGACTGGCGGATGTTGCGGTGGTGGATATCGCCGTGCAGCACGCGCACGTCGCGCGGGTCCGCCAGCAGGCGTTCGGCAAGGGCGGCGCCGCGCACATAGATCGACTCAACGCCTGCTTTCCTGTCTGCTGCCCCTTTGGTGAACAAATGCTTGAAACCAGCGTTCCAGGGTGAACATGCCGTTGCGCGGGGCATCCTGCGGGACGCTGTGAAGCTGCCGGATCACCTGGGCGATGATGCGCGTGGCGTTTTCGTCCTCACCGCGCTCCACCAGAGTGACCAGTTCATCCCCGGCGGCGTATTCCAGCAGGTGCGCGCCGTCGTCATGCCGCAGGAGGCGCACCGCCCCATGGCCATCAAAATAGCGCAGCGCCAACGCGCCGCGCTGCTCTTCTGTCTCGGTGGGGGCCAGCAGTTTGAAGATGACGGTTTCGGCATGATGGGTGACGGTGTAGATGTCACTGGTCATGGTCTGGGTGAGAAGCTGCGGGTCCGCAAGCTCCCACGTGGTGAGGTAGTGGTCCAGTCTGGCTTCGTCGCTCATGGGGGTGATTATAGCATTGCAGGTATTTGTGGGGTGGTTTCTGCATGCCTCATTCTGCGACGCTATTTCACAAAGTGTTCAACGACCCCGATTTGCAACCAAATCAAAAGAAAGGTACCGGCTAAGGTCGCCCAGGTGCCAAAATAGATAAAAGCCAGGAGGAATTTGCGTATTTTTATCCCGATCGATTCCCGGCCAAACAGGGAGGCTGGGTCATAATCAAAAACGTTTTTGTAGCGCCCATACAGAATCACCTCCGCCCACCAGACAGGGTAAGCCCATAATCAGCATCGCAATAACAAATACCCAGGCGTACGTGATATTGTTTTCCGCGATTTTTATTGTGACGATATAAGAGCCCTCCCACCAGAAAAAAGAAGAAGAAAGCGGCAGGTTTTGATTTTTGGTAACGAGAATTGATTTACGTGTGAAGTTCCTGATGTGCGCCGGGGTAGTTTCATGAGTTGGTTTTCGCACGAATTTTTCCAGAGCAAGATGGATCAATGGAATGAGCAGAGGGGAGGCATAGATAAAAAGGTCAAACGTCAAATCTGAACCACCACATATCTGAATATTCTGAAGAGGCAGGAAGAAGATTGGAGACCAGGGAACCAATGAGAACCAGTATGCCTGCCAACAATGCCAGCCACCAGCCAATATGCTGGTTTTGTAGATTGCTCGCGCCACCGCGTAGGAAGGCAATGAGAAGACGCCATCCGCTCACGATGGCAGTTGTACTGATCAATGCCAGAATGACTAAAGTGATATTGCGAATCGATTGGCGCCAAAATATAGAATTCTATCAGGCTGGCAGATGAAAATACGCCCATTCCCGTTATCGGCAGGACGATCAGGACGGCTTCGATGGTGAGGATGATACGGCTTAATTTCTCTGAGATGGTTTCTCCTAGTGCGAATCGCTGCCTAATTCAAACCCAAATAGATGTTTGACTGGCGGTTATTCAGCGCAACCTATTTCTGTGATCTTGCCAGCAGAGGTAAGGGCAGTTTCAGACTGATCTCGAATGCTGGTTTGATTAATTCCGGCGCTAGTTCAATTGCTAGACCACAATGCGGTATCCATTGACCGGGTAAATAATATGGATTGGGCTCAGCGCTTATGGGCTGTACTGTTTCATGAATTCTGTGGCGTAGATCTAAGCAAGTTTTTAGTCACAGTTGGACCTGCGAAAACGGCCCCCGTTTTAGGGAATACGCCCACATATTGGAAATTCACTGGCAGAGAAGGACTTTCTGCGGCGATGGATTGGAGAAGCTGTTCACAAGCTGTCAGATCAAGTTTTTGGTAAATGGCGAGGGTAATGTGCGGACGATTGGCTGACTGATAAAGATATGTGGCGATTTCCAGTTTCAGCCAGGTTTTTCCATACTTGGTTAATCGTGGTTTCTGTGGTTGGATCGAAGAATAGATGAATAGCGAAGGGCATTATTGACATTTCTAAAGTTAGCTGTATGTGCATTTACCATTGTATGCAAAGACTGTGAAAGTCAAATCATTTTGTAGAACGGAAGGACGATTTACGCATATAATCAGAGGGATGCTGCATCACAAAACGGAGGTGAGAGCCAGCTGATGAATTTATTGACAGAGATCATGCGCAGCCCTGGTCTGAATCTGGACGGGAGAATGATCTTCAGGAGGGCGGTGCGCGGGGTTGTGCGGCAGGATGGGAAGATCCTGATGGTGTATTCACCGGTCAACGGGGATTACAAATTCCCGGGAGGGGGCGTGGAGCCGGAGGAAGATCCCGTTGATGCCCTGGCACGCGAGATGCGCGAGGAATGCGGCGTGGTGGTCATTTCCGCCCCACGCTATCTGGGGTCTGTGGCGGAATATGACCGCCCGGTGGAAGCAGACTATGAGCTTTTCAAGATGATCTCGGATTATTATGCCTGCGAGGTGGATGCCGGGCGTGGCTTTCCTGCCGCAGGTGCTGGACGATTATGAGGAGCGGCTCCAGTTCACGCCGGTGTGGGTGAACATCGATGAGGCGATCGATAACAATGCGCGCCTGGTTGCCGGCGGGGAGTGCCCACGCTGGACGAAAAGAGAACTGTTTGTATTGCGGCACTTAATTTCCCTGGATACGTAAGTGCGTAGGGGGCAACGTCCCTGTATGTAATATTTTGCGCTATAATTACCCCAGTTTATCGAACATATTTTCCATTATCAGGAGCGCGACCATGGCAAAAACCCATACCCATTTTGTGTGTCAGGAATGTGGACGAACCTACCCCCAGCAGATTGGGCGCTGCCCGTCCTGCGGGGCGTGGGACAGCATGGTCGAGGAGATGATGGCGCCGGAACCGGGCAAGGTGAGCACGAAACACGCCGCGGTCTCAGCGGCCGCTCGCAGCCGCGGCGCATCGCCGACATGGAAGGCAATGCGGAAGAGCGCCTGCCCCTGTCGATCAGCGAGTTTTCGCGCGTGCTGGGCGGCGGGATCGTGCCGGGCTCGATCGTCCTGATTGGCGGCGACCCGGGCATCGGCAAGTCGACCCTCATGCTGCAAGTGACAATGGAAATGGCCAACACAGGGGCGCGTGCTGTACGTCTCCGGTGAGGAATCCGAGCAGCAGATCAAGATGCGCGCCGCCCGCCTGACCCGCACCGCAGACGGCAAGCCAGGCCCGCTGCCGGATCAGCTTTTCCTGGTGACCGAGACCAACCTGGATGTCATCTTCGAGCATGTACGCGAGACTTCCCCGCGCCTGCTGGTGATCGACTTCGATCCAGACCGTGTACCGCCCCGAGATGGAATCCTCGGCCGGGTCGGTCAGCCAGGTGCGCGAGAGTGCTGCCCGCCTGCGCGAGCTGGCCAAGTCCAGCGGGATCGCGGTGTTCGTCATCGGGCATGTCACCAAAGATGGCAACATCGCCGGGCCGCGGGTGCTGGAGCATATCGTCGACACGGTGCTCTATCTGGAAGGCGAGCGCTACCAGTTCTTCCGCTTGCTGCGCTCGGTCAAGAACCGCTTCGGGGCCACCTCCGAGGTGGGCGTGTTTGAGATGCAGGAGAAGGGCATGGTCGAAGTGCCCAACCCGTCGGAGGCGTTCCTGGCGGAGCGCATGGTCAGCGCGCCGGGCTCGGCTATCGCCGTGACGATGGAGGGCACCCGCCCGCTGCTGGTGGAAATGCAGGGGCTCACCAGCCCGACCAGCTACGGCAACCCGCGCCGCACGCCCAACGGGGTGGAGTTCAACCGCCTGCTGTTGATCACGGCGGTGCTCACGCGGCGGCTCAAGCTGCGCCTGGGGGAACAGGATATCTTCGTCAATGTGGTCGGCGGGCTGCGGGTGTCCGAGCCGGCATCCGACCTGGCCGTGGCTGCGGCGATCACCTCCTCGATGAAGGACGTGCCCGTGCGGGCCGATACCGCCCTGATCGGCGAGGTGGGCCTGTCCGGCGAACTGCGCTGGGTGGGGCAGATGGACGCCCGCCTGCGTGAAGCGGCCAAGCTGGGCTTCAAGCGGGCCATCGTCCCGCGCCGTGTGCGCCGCAGCGGGGCCTGGCCGAAGGGGATCGAGGTGGTTGAGGCGCGCTCCCTGCGCGAGGCGATCAACCTGGCGCTGGTGGAGTGAGATAACGATAATCTCACGCAAAGTCCGCTTCTCGAAGCCGCAAATAAAACACCCCCTCCTGCCTCCCCCGAATTGCTGGCGCAATTCAAGGGAGGTATTTGTTGACTTGCTTTTCCTGATCCCTGATTGGACTGATCCCTGTTTCACCAATTTACAAATCCCTTTCAGCCCTGAACTCCCGTCTGTTTCTGAACAGAAGTACAGAATTTGGGATTATAATTATTTCGTTGTTTTCGATCTCGCGACAGAATTCTATTATAGGTATGTTAAAGGTGGAGGGGCAGTGAGTACGCCAATCTGGTTTGTAAATATCATCAAGCATTTTTTCCCGGATCGCTTCTGGCTTTCCGACCTGACAAAAAAATCCCCATTGGTCAGAACAATTGTTGATAAGACGCTCTTTGATGAGGATGATATTATCTATCTCCCCAAGGATAATCTCATCCCGGTCAATGAGGAGATTGCTGATGAAGAAGGGCTGGTATTGCCTTCTCAGGTGATCGACCATTTCATCGACCAGGCCGGCGACCTCTTCCTGATGGATACTTGCCTGTGCCGCACGGCAGACAACTGCCAGGATTATCCGCAGGACCTGGGCTGTCTGTTCATGGGGGAAGCGGTCAACAAGATCAACCCCAAACTGGGGCACAAAGCCACCAAAGAAGAAGCCAAAGCCCATCTCAAGAAATGCCGCGAGGCGGGACTGGTGCATCTCATCGGGCGCAACAAGATCGATACAATGTGGATGGGCATCGGCCCGGGTTACAAGCTGATGACGGTCTGCAATTGCTGTCCGTGCTGCTGCCTGTACAAGACCCTGCCGAACCTGGATGTGACCATCAGCAAGAAGATCACCCCTATGCCCGGCGTGCGGGTGCACGTAGAAGAAGAGGAATGTGTGGGCTGCGGGGACTGCATGGACCATGTGTGTTTTGTGGACGCGATTGAGATGCGCGACGGGCATGCTTTCATCACCGACGCCTGCCGCACCTGCGGTAACTGTGTGGACGTTTGCCCGACGGGGGCCATCAAACTGACCGTTGAGGACGATACATTCATCACGCAGTCTATCGAACGTCTGGCGAAAATTGTCGATGTAAGCTGATTGTAATGTGCTGGGGAAAACGATATTGTAAAATTTATCTGTAGAGGGATTTTTGATAAGGGAGGGTTACTACCCTTCCTTATTATTTTATTTAGCAAAAGAGCAAAAAAATATCAGGGTTAGAGGAGAATTATGAAATTTCACCGCGCAGGTTTAAAAATTGTATTGTTGTTGATGGTACTTCTGGCTTTGGCCGGATGCGGTATTGACGACGGCATGTATGCGGACGAAGAAGGCTGGGAAGAAGACGAGTATGTCGAAACCGATCTGGTGGAAGGCGATGGCGACTGCCCCGCGGATATGGTTTATGATGCCGAGTGGGAAGAGTGCGTTTACCTGGATGATCTGGATGATGATGGCGGTTTCCTGAGTCTGCTGGACAATATGTGGAAGGATGCCCCCGAAGATTGTTTTGAGGATGAGACCTACGACGCCGAGCTGGAGCAGTGTATTTATAACGGTGAGGATGTTGAGTTTGAGTCGGTGAGTTTGCTGGATGCGCTGGGCGGGGTGATCAATTCTTTCTCACTGCAGGATGAAGGGCTTGGGGATGGGAATGTGCTGGTGACGTATTCTGTCAGTGGTGATACCTTACTGGACCCGGTGTATGCTGAAGTCAGTGATGATTTGATCGCGGTGCAGAAGGATATTGACAGCCAGGAGTCCGCCTGGGCATATTTCACCAGCCTGATCCCTGCCGATGACCGCGCGCAGATCGTGCAATTCATGGTGTTCACCGACGGCGAGGATGAAACCCTGGCCTATGTGGAGCCCATGGCCGATGATCTGAAGCAATGGCGTCTGGCTTTGGACATTGCCGACACAAAGGATGTGCAGGACCTGACCATGACCCTGATCCATGAATATGGGCATGTACTGACCCTCAATTCCGAACAGATCACTGCAGGGGAGGCATCTTGCAGCAGCTATCAAAACCAGGAAGGGTGCACCCAGGTCCAATCTTATTTGAGCATTTTTGTTGATCAATTCTGGGGAGGGCTGATGGATGAGTATCTGGAGATCGACACCATTCAGAACGACAATGCCTATTACAACGCCCTGGATGATTTCTATGCAAAATATCAGGACCAGTTCGTCACCGATTACGCTGCCACCAACCCGGAAGAGGATATCGCCGAATCCTGGGCGCATTTTGTGCTCAATCCCCGCCCGGATGGGGACACGATCGCCGAGCAAAAGGTGCTTTTCTTTTACGAGTACCCTGAGCTGGTCGCTTTACGCGAAGATATCGTTTCGCGCACCGTTTCCCGCGTGCGGCGCAGCCAATAAACAGGCGAGTTGGTGGATAGAATGAGCAATCAAACAAGACGCGAGTTTCTAGTGACTGTCACAAAAATGGTGGGGTTTGAAAAAGAAAGAAGCTTCTTGTAAGATGTAGTTGATCAAGACCACAGAAAAAAGGGCTTTCAATATGATTGTACTGCAACTTGCCAAAGTAAAACGAAACAAAACAGAACGGCCGAAAAAATGCCCACATTGCGAAGGGGAAACATTCCAACGATGGGGGGAAAACAGAAGGGAAATCAAAGACACGAAGATCAGAACGGTGAAGGTATTCCGGTACCAATGCACAAGCTGCGGACGGACATTTCGGCATTATCCAAAAGGGATCAGTCATGCGCAACAGAGTGAGCGGATGAAACAGCTGGCGGTGATCTGCTGGTCATTTGGGTTGAGCCATCGAGGGGTAGAGGCGATCCTGTCAGCATTTGGGGTGAGTTTGAGCCGGATGAGAAGTTGGCGGGACGTGCAGGCAGGGGCAGAGCAGATCAGGAGGGAGAAGCGCTGGCAGCCTGTCAGGGTGGTGGGCGTGGATGGTGCCTGGCTGAATGGGAAAGGGGTGATGGTGGCGGTGGATATGGGGAATGGGGAGCCACTGGCGATCGGGGTGATCGACGAGAAGGACATGGCAGCGGTGACGAGATGGCTGAAACGGCTGAAGCAGGAACATAATATTGGTGCGATCGTGACCGATGATCTGGGGATGTATCGGAGGATCACTGACAATTGGGGTTGGGTCACCAGGTATGCCAGTTTCATGTACGCCGCTGGGTGGGGAAGGCTTGCTGGGAGCTGGGGCAAAGACTGCCTGAAGAATGGCTGTGGATGATCGACCGGATCAAGGTGATCATGGAGGATCTGCCACTAGATGGCGATAGGCAGTTGTTGGAACTGTACAAACAACTACCTGGTGATCTCAAACAGGGTCAGGAACGGACTGCGGTGGATGAACTGCGTCATTTGCTGATCAGATTGAGTGAAAGATGGGAGAGATACACTGCGTTTTTCCATGATCCAGGGATTCCCTGGACGAATAACTTGACTGAACAGGCGATTGGCCGGATGAAGATGCGCGCCAGGACGACCAGGGGCTACAAAACAGAGGCTGGGATGTTCAATGGCTTGCTGGTAGCCAGTGCCAATTTGAACTGACTTTATTCAAGAAGTGGGAGAAGTGTGTCTGTTGATCAATTCCCGAAATTCGCCTACCAACTTTGTGACAAATCGAGCTATTCAAAAAACATTTGACAAATTGTTAATTGTATGTTAAATTAAGTGTCCCGTTAGCAGTTGTTTCAAAAGCAGTACCGTTAGTGCACTGATCTGGAACCTCTAGCATAACGA
>CAVWEE010000028.1:0-71749 GCA_963753895.1 uncultured Chloroflexia bacterium
TTTCAGTTTCTCCGTTTTTGCGCCGATGCCGACATTGAGAATCCGTTCGCTTTGGGCACATACCAGGCATAGCCGGGCAGTGTGTTTTCCATAAACCACAACCGGCACGGGGTCGGTGTAAGGGTAATCAAATTCTTCTTCCAGGGCAACGATCATTGTGTCTTTTGCTCGGGGGATGTTTCGCGGAACAGGCTGCGGTAGACCGGGCAGTAGGTGCCACCTGCGCCGACCAGATATTGGCATGCGTAATTGTTGTCGATCTCATATCCATCGTCTGTTTGGTGGATGTGTTTCACAGTATGCTGTTCAACACGTCAGGCCGGCCCGTGGATCAGCCAGTGGTCAAATTCCACCCGCCGGATGGCATATTGACGGGTTGGCAAGCTGAACTGCAGACCGCGCAGCGAGATGACAAATTTGCTGAAAGCGGTAAAGCTGTAGGGATATTGCTTGATGTCGAAACCGATGTTGGTCAAGGCTTGGGGGGTGATCCAACCGGCGCAGGATTTGGCCGCGGAAAAGGGTGCTGGTCGAGGAGGATGAAATCCACTCCAGCCTGTTTCAACCGGCTGGCGCAGGTAGAGCCGGCCGGTCCGGCGCCGACGATGAAGACAGTGGTTTTTTTCATGCTCAACTCTTCCGGCAGTCCGGCTGTTGGGTGCCGGGGCGGGTCATCACGATTTGCCACAACTGCTGAACCGGGAGCGGAAGCCGCCCGCGCTGCTGAGCAGGTAATAGCGCCACATGCGGTAGAAACGCTCGGAGTATTTGTGTTTCAGCTCCGGCCAGGCTTTCTCAAAATTGGCATGCCAGGCCATCAGCGTGGGGTCATAGTCCGGGCCGAAATTGTGCCAGTCTTCCATCACAAATATTCCTTCCATCGCAGCTCCGAGCTGGGAGATTGATGGCAGCATACCGTTGGGGAAGATGTATTTATTCGTCCAGGGGTTGCTGCTGTGCTGCTTGATTGGAGCCGATGGTATGGATAAAGGCGATCCCGTCTTCTTTCAGCAGCGGTCGACGACTTCCATATAGGTGCGGTAGTTCTTGTAACCGACATGCTCCATCACGCCAATGGAGATGACCGCATCGAATGTGCCTTGCACTTCGCGGTAATCCTGCAGGCGCAGTTCAACCGGCAGGCCTTTGCAGAGTTCATTCCCCAGGGCCACCTGCTCTTTCGAAACGGTCACACCCAGGATATGCGCGCCGTGTTTTTCGGCGGCATATTTGGCAAAACTGCCCCATCCGCAACCCAGTTCCAAAATGCGCATACCGGGTTTGATGCCGATCTTCTGGCATACCAGTTCCAGTTTGGCTTCCTGTGCCTCATCCAGGTTCTTGGCGTTTTTCCAGTACGCACAGGTGTAATTCAGGCGTTTATCCAGCATGGCGGTGTAGAGATCATTCCCCAGGTCATAATGCTCTTCGCCAACCTGAAGGCCCTGGCTACGGATTGCAAGTTGAATAGTTTTGTTTTGAGGATGAAGAACAGGAAGCCCAGGTTGCCTTTGATGTGGCTGTCGACTTTTGCTTTCAAGCCGCGGCAGATCAATTCATCAATGGCCTCACAGTCCCACCAGCCATCCATGTAGGATTCGCCCATCCCGAGGGTTACTTCCCGAAAGACGCGGTCGTAGAAACGCTTGTCATGTACCTGCATATCCCAGGGATCGGAGCCATTGATTTCGATCCCTGCTGGTTCCAGCAGTTCACGCAGGATAGTTTCAGATTTTGATACGGGCATTGAGACCTCCTTAGCAAGGGTTTGGTCGTTTTGTCAATTGAGATGCCTGGGCGGGGGAGATTTGAAGGATATTGAGACAATGATGATTGACTAATAGTAACAATTTAACGTGGATGGTTCAAGGGGGGGGTTTTGCGAGGTAAAAAAAATTCGCAGAATAGCGGTATAATCATTTTCCCTGATATTCACAGGAGAACAGGATAGATTATGAAGATTAAACGTTTTGCAGTGATCGTTCTGGACGGCGTTGGCGCGGGCGAGCTGCCCGATGCTGAGGCCTATGGCGATGTAGGCAGTAACTCATTATCAAACACAGCCCGCGTTGTTGGCGGGTTGGATTGTCCCAATATGGGCGAGATCGGGTTGGGGAATATTACCCCGATTGAAGGTGTGCCAGCACGTGAAGAGACCAGGGGGCGTATGGTAAATGTGTGGAGATATCCAAAGGCAAGGACTCAGTCACCGGCCATTGGGAACTGATGGGGATTGAGGTGCCACACCATTTCCCACTTACCCGGATGGTTTCCCGCCGGAGGTGCTGGATGAGTTCACGCGCCTGACAGGGCTGGACGTGCTGGGTAACAAACCCGCCTCGGGCACGGAGATCATCAAGGAACTGGGCGAAGAACATATGCGCAGCGGTAAGCCGATCGTTTACACTTCGGCCGATTCGGTCTTCCAGATCGCAGCACATGAAGAGATGATTTCAATAGAAAAGTTGTACCAGCTGTGCGCTATTTCCCGTAAGATGCTGCAAGGCAAGCATGCGGTTGGTCGGGTGATCGCACGTCCTTTCATCGGCGCGGATGCCGAGAGCTTCACGCGCACCAAGCGCCGCCATGACTATCCGCTGCTGTCGGAGCATGATACGATGATGGATACGCTGATCAAAGCCGGCTACAAGGTGTATGCTACGGGTAAGATCGACGATCTGTTTGGTCACCGCGGTATCAGTGATACACACCATTCGGTATTCAACATCGAAAGTGCGCAGGCGATGGTCGACTTTCTGCACGAAGATTTTGAGGGAATGGTATTTGCCAATCTGGTGGAATTTGATATGACATACGGCCACCGCAACGATGCCCGCGGCTATGCGGACAAGCTGGAAGAATTTGATGCCTTCCTTCCCACCTTGCAGGCAGCCATGAAAGACGGCGATATCGGGATGATCGTGGCCGACCATGGGGTGGACCCCACCACGAAGAGCACCGATCATTCGCGCGAGTACATTCCGCTGCTTGTGTTTGGACCTAAGGTAAAACACAGTGTGGACCTCGGCATCCGCGAAACGTTTGCGGATGTGGCAGCTACGATCGCTGACGGGTCTAGGCGTAACACCGCCGATGATCGGGAAGAGCTTCCTGAGCGAGATTGTGGAATAGACTGTCGACAGGTGTTCGATAGCAAACATCCCTGGAGAAATTTCTCCAGGGATGTTTTTTTAATTGATTCCAGAACGGGAATTATTCCGCTTTCTTGCTGGGCAGGAAACGGGTGACTTTGGTACCGCATGTTGGGCAAGTCCCCTTGGCCATCCTGCGGCCCTTTGCACTGGTTTCTTCTTTGCCATCCTTGATGGTGCGTTTTTCACGACACTTGACGCAATATCCTTCGAATTCCATCTTATACTCCTGTTCTAATATTTCGAAAATGTATACGTTAGCTCTTCTTGAGCCATTTCAACGAGCGTTCGGTTAAACCCTCTATACCTGATTATACAGCAAACCAGGCGAATTTCCAGCATTCGCAGGATTATTAACGCAATTCTCAATTTTGGGGAAATCCCCCCGGTTTTGCGATTTTTACCTTTTCAGGCGGATTTTCATGGACCCGGCCGGGGTGATGGCGAAATTAATGGGCGTTGCAGGGCAGGGGGTTGTTTTTGTATAATGCTTGTATGGACAATGTTTGCTGATAGAAGCGGGAGGTGGATGGTGGCTGCTCAATTGATGCGTGTGCGAGTTTCCGTTGTATTAGTAATCTTGTTGCTGAGCGTGGCTTGTGGGGCGCCTTCCATTCTGGGGGAGGAGAAGACAGCCCGTCAATTGAGGAGCCGGTGTACTCGACGACTGCCGATTTCATTTCTGTATCGTACGCGTACACATCCGAAATGGTGACGGTGATATATCATTTGTACGGAAGTGTGCTGGACGATTTCCTGGTGATGCAGATTACCAATGAAGGGACAGAGGATGCCAGGGTAAAAGTGGTCAGCGAGATCCAGGAGTACACCACTGAGGCAGTGGACACCGTGCTGGTTGGCGCGGGGAGACGGTGGAGGTGCGCCAGAATCCGCGGCTGAACCCTGAGGCGGTGGACAAGCTGAATGCTCAGCAGCCAGGATCGTACCGCGTGCAGGTGTATTTCCTTGATGAAGGCGAGGAACGCGTAGTGACTGACGATACCAGCGAGATCGTGATTTATTCGCGGCGGGATTTTCCTCTCTCCATATCTGGCTTTGATGAGCATGAGGTGTATGAGCTGTTTTCGGTGATGGTAACGCCGCATGATCCGGCGGTGGAGGAACTGCTGCGGCACGCTGCTGATTATCATCCCGGGGAGTTGATGACCAGCGCGTATGGCGGGGTAGAAAATGATGAGAATGGGGCTGTGTGGAACGGCTGGAGGCGATCTGGGAGGCGGAGTCCAAAGCTACGATTTGACGTACATCAGCACATGGGTGTCTTTTGCCCCCGGGGATGTGCAGCGCATCCGTTTGCCAAGCGAGGTGCTGGAACAGCACAGCGGGAATTGCATCGAGCTGACCATGCTGTATGCGGCAGCAGTTGAAGCACTGGACATGGAACCAGCGATCATCCTTGTGCCCGGCCATGCGTTTTTGGCAGTGCGCATGGATGCTGTGAATGCCAATTATTATGTGGTGGAAACGACAATGATTGGGCAGGCTTCTTTCACCGAAGCGGTGGATTTTGGCAAAGCAGAACTGGATGAGGCCATGCCACATATTGCCAATGGGGAATCTTCCTATGCCTTTATCACTATCGCGGATAACCGGGAACTGGGGATCAATCCTGTTCCGTGGCGGTGAGGGGAGACGGAGACAAACCGACAATAGAAAATCAGGGGAAATAATTCTCGCTGGGGTATAATTTCAATATGATGACGACACCAGCTCAGCCTCCTCTTGTAATTGCCATTGCCGGTGGATCAGGCTCCGGCAAAACGACAGTTGCAAATGTGATTTTGCAGCGCGTTGGCCCGCATCGGATCGCCTATCTGCAGCACGATTTATATTATCGTGAACTGACCGGGCTCGCCCCTGCGCAACGCTCCGTGGTCAATTTTGACCACCCGGATTCACTGGAAACGGAACTGCTGGTTGAGCATATTCAGCAGTTAAAGAGTTTCCAACCGGTAAATGTCCCGCTGTATGATTTCACCACCCACTCGCGAACCGGTGAAACCGTTGAAGTGACGCCGCATCGGGTGATCCTGGTTGAGGGAATTTTAATTCTGGCGGTGCCAGAGTTACGTAAACTTTTTGATGTGAAAATCTTCGTTGATACGGATGCAGATATTCGATTTATCCGGCGTTTGAAACGGATATTGAAGAGCGCGGACGAACAACGGAAGCTGTCGTTCAGCAGTATTTGAGCACGGTGCGTCCCATGCATCTTGAATTCGTTGATCCGTTGAAACGTTATGCCGATGTGATCATACCTGAAGGCGGACGGAATGAAGTGGCATTGGATATGGTAACGGCGCGAATTGAAAATTTGCTGCGCTAGGGAGCAGCATGAGATCAAAATTGAACCTCCCGGGGGCGAAAACCCTGATCAGTCAGCTAAAAACTCAGTCGGATAATGCAAAGCGGACGGGGGAGGAATGTAGCTCGCCAGCGGCCTGGGCGAGACCGTTGATCTTGATTTTGGTGATCGGGGGGACCGTGTTGATCCTGTGGATGGGGGGGCGTATCCAGCAATTGGGGCGCTACGGCTATCCTGGAATTTTCCTCCTCAATTTGCTGGCGAATGCCACGGTGATTCTGCCATTGCCTGGCGTGGTGGTGACCTCGGCTTTCGGGGCGGTGTTGAACCCTTTCTGGGTGTCGATTGCGGCTGGAACGGAGCGGCATTCGGCGAGCTCTAGGGTATTTTGCCGGGTACAGCGGCGGGCGGGCAATGCTGGAACGCGTAGACAAACATGCGCGGTACGAAGCGTTGTTTGCCCGCTATGGGGATGGGGTCATCCTTGTGCTGGCTTTTCTTCCGAATCCTGCGTTTGACCTGGCAGGGATCACAGCCGGAGCTTTGGGCATGACGGTACGACGATTTTTGATCTGTGCTGGATTGGAAAGGTATTGAAAATGCTGGTATTTGCGTACACCGGTGCGACCGTATTTGATTTATTGGGGATTCCACATTAGACAGTTTTGGGGAGAAATCATCTCAGAGTATCAGGCGATACCAATACCTGGAGAAGCATTTCCTGCGTTCAGTTGATGAGTTATGCAGTTTATGTTCAATTCCCAGTGTTTCAGCGACTGGGGAGGGCATTGAGAAATGCGCTGCGAAAGTCGTTGAGATGCTGGAGAAACGCGACTTCACAGTGGAGCTTCTGGAGACAGGCGGCGCGCCGGCGATATATGCCGAGCGAAGGGCCGGCGGAAGACAAAACTCTAATATTCTATAATCACTATGATGTGCAGCCGCCCGATCCGCTGGATCTGTGGGTAACGTCGCCGTATAAGCCGGATATCCGTGAGGGGAAGTTATTTGCCCGTGGGGTGGATGATGACAAAGGACCTTTTGTCAGCCGTTTATTTGCCATTGATGCGATTTTGGATGCGGACGGCGAGCTGCCTTGCAATGTCAAATTCCTGCTGGAAGGCGAAGAAGAAACAGGGCAGTGTGCATCTGAGGAGGTAGTGGAAGCACAGCGTGAGAAGCTGGCTGCCGATGTCTGTGTTTGGGAAGGGGGCGGCGTCAACAGCAAGGAAGAACCCGTGCAGTATCTTGGCATGCGCGGCATTTGTTATGTTGAATTGAGTGTTGAAACAGCCACGCAGGACATTCATTCCGGTCTGGGCGGTTCGATATTTCATAACGCAGCCTGGCGGCTGGTGTGGGCTTTGAGCACTTTGAAGAACGAGAAGGAAGAAATCCAGATTCCCGGGTTTTATGAGCATATAGTGCCGCCTACAGAGCGGGATGCTGGCCTTTATGGCGGCGTTGCCAGATCCGGCGGAGGAGTACAAGCAGCGTTACGGGATGGTGGACTTTCTTGAGGAGTATAAGGACGGTGTGAGCATTGCGGATGGCGCAGGTCTTTAAACCAACCTGCACAATATGCGGGCTGACATCCGGTTATCAGGGACCAGGATCAAAAACGGTGCTGCCGGCAAAGGCCAGCGCGAAGGTGGATTTCCGCCTGGTGCCAAACCAGACACCGCAGGAGGTGCTGGAAAAACTGCGTGCCCATCTGGATAAGCAAGGCTTTACTGATGTACAGATCAAGTTCATGGGCGGGAAGGGCCTGGACGTACAGACCCGGGTGAGCCCTTTGTGCAGTTGGCGGTTTGGATGGCGGAAGAAGTTACGGCAAATCCGCGCAAATCATTCCCATGGCCGGCGGGTCAGGCCCGAATTCGATCTTCATTGAGCTGCTGGATGTGCCGATCGTGATGGCAGGAGTGGGTTACCCGGATGCACAGATCCACGCGCCAAATGAGAACATCCGCCTGGATTTGTATATGAAGGGGGCAAAGTATATTACCCGGTTTAAAGGGGTACGCAGGGAACTAGGATAGCCAAAACTGCGTGTAGTCATATAGTCAAAAGGGACAGGCCAGAAGCCTGTCCCTTATTTTTTTAAATACTCAATACTTTGCTGCCGGATTTGAGCCATTCGGTGAGGAATTCGCCGGTGTAGAAGACTTCAACGCCGAGGCGCTGCAGGATGGCGCGACATTTTGCTCTTCAGCGCAGTGCTTGCAGGCGATGACGCGCACGCCGGCCTCAATTGCGCGGCGGAGTTCTACCTGTATTTCGTTATCTTCGGCGATGAGGGAATCAGCTGCGCCCCAAACGAGCAGGGTTACTTGCGACCACCAGTTATGCTTCATGGCGTTGGCAGTGTAAAGCAGCACCATGTCGCGGGCGGTGAGGGGGTCGCCGGAAGTCCACAGGATGAGCAGACGGGATTTTCAGTATCGGGCATGGGGGATTCCTTTCCAACAGGTCTATGGTTGGTTTTTCCGCTGCTGATGACCGGCTTTCCTGATTTCCCCACGCTTCGGTGAACAGCAGCAACTTCTTCACTGCTTTCGGGAAGTTCCCCATAGCGGACTTTAGATAGGCGTGGGTGATCTGTTGCAGTTCGTCAGCGCATTCGGGGAAGAGGTCTTCCATTTGCGGCAAAAATTCGAGGGGGGTAATTGCTGGCGGGCGAGGGGTTTTCAGACGCTCGCAAAGGCGCATCAGGCGGCGGTAGACATCGCGGATGCGGGCGGCGGCCAGCCTGCTGCGCAAATTTGCCAGCAGGTCAGGGCGATTTTTTTCCTCCTTATTTGCCGAGCGGGCGGTTCGGGAGGCAGTGCTGGAAATGCCTTCTTCTTCACGCAGGCGGCGCTGCCAGGGTTTCCAGCGGACGAGGATGACGGTGATGAGAGCAATGCTCCCCAGGATGATGAGCATGATGATGCCTTTGCTGTTTTCAAAAAAACTGGTCATCAGATAGATGTTTTCTTCACTGGTTTCGCGCAAGCCTTCGAGGCCTTGCTGGGAGGTAACCTGCTCCAGGATATCCGGGTTGTTTGCAAAGAGGGCCTTACCGATACGGTTGCTAACTTCCAGAATGACGGCCAGGATGGGGGAGAGGATGAGCATGATGAGGACAGAAAAGACCATGAAGGCGGCCAGGGCGGCCTGGGCCAGGAGGGCGGCGATGGTTTCATCAATCAGCCAGCCAGCAATGGCAGCGAAGAGGACGAAACCAAGCGAGGCAATGAGGATGCCGAGCACCCATTGGCTGCCGTAGGTAGGCAGGCGACCGCCGCTGCTTTCGGCCAGATCGACAAAATGGGATACGGACAAGCCAAGCAGGCCGGTGAACAGCAGACCATAAAATATGGGCAGGATACTGATGGGAATATCGCCGCCAAAGGAGAAGCCGGAGAGGAGGAGCATGATGACGCCAGTACGGAAAGCTTTGCTGACCTGATCACGGGTGACCGGATTGCGGGCGAGGAGGATGCTGCGCAGGATGGCAAAGAGGAAGATGAAGAGATGCCGAATTCCGGCACATTGCGCTGGTTATTGAAGAAGGTTTGGAAGGTCTGCTGGATGAGGCGTCCAGGGCCAAAGAATCCCTCGGTGAAGAAGATCATGTTCAGGCTGAACAACAGGCAGGCGAAGACCCAGAAAAGATATAGCCCTCGTTGGAGGAGGGGCTTTTCCTGCAATGAATTGAAGAGCCGTGCCAGATAAGTGCTGCCAAGCATGAGGATTGCGAGGAGGAGGATGATCCAGCCGGTTTGAATAGTTGAGCGTACAGCGATCTGATACCATTCGCCAATCCAGAGGGCATTGATGATCATTACTGCGATACCGGGGAACTCTGCCCAAAAGCTGAATGGTGGTTTGGCAGAAGCCTCAGACAGGGTGGAGGAAGGATTCGCTGTCATACTTCGTCCCCAGAAAAGGGCAGGTGAATGATACGCACGTCGGGTAGTTCAGGCGGCGGGTTGTTGTCGAGCGAGATGAGGGTGGTGTGAGCGCGGTAGCGCTTGAGGCGCAGGAGGGTCTCGGTGAGTTCCTGATTGACAAAAGCGGTGACGATGACCAGGGTGGCGCCGTAGGGCAGCTGCGGCATGGCATTCAACAGATATTGGGCAAAAGGCACGGTGACGTAGGGCGTGACTGCAGCCAGGGATTCGAGCAGCAGACCCAGCTGGCCAGGCGCGCGGTTGGGCGGGATGCGGAAGGGCTGGTCGGAATGCATCAGGCAGCCATTGGAGAGCAGCCCGACACTATAGCCATCCTCCACCCCGTGATAGGCAAGGGTGGCGCTGACCTTGATCAACTGCTCCAACAGCCCATGCTCGGTGCCGAGCCAGATGGATTCGCGGGTGCTGACATTCAGGCAGACGACCATCATTTTGGCGGTAACGGGTTGGTAAACCTTGACCTGGAGACTGCCGGTGCGGGCGGTGGCCGGCCAATGCACCCGGCGGAATTCATCTTCCGGGTGGTAGGCGCGGATGCCCATGGGCTGGTTAGGGTCATCAAACAGGGGGCGGCGGGCATGCTGCTTGCCGAAGGGGTCATCAGCCTGGAGTTTGAGGGCTTCGAGGGGGAGAATTCGGGAAATACGGTCAGTTTATCGCGGGTTTCAATGGTTTTGGTGGTTTCAAAAATGCCGAATAAATCCCCTGAATCAAGGCGCAGGGGGCCAACCTGATGGACGCCGCGTTCCTTGAAGGTGATGTTATAGGTGCGGCTGATTTTTTCATGCCAGCGCAGGTTGAAGATGTTCGTAAGGTTCCCGTGGTTTGGCACGGAGGAGGTATTGAAGGTCGCTGTTCTTTCTGGGGGTACAGCCCTGGGCCAGTTGTCTGTTGCCTTCAGCCAGGAAACTGGCAAAAGCTTGCGGTTCTCGACTTCCACGCGCAGGGTGGTGGTTTCACCCGGGAAGCCGCGGGTGTAATGAAACCGGCGTCGGAAGTGGATGCGGTCAAGGGCGTGCTGCATCCAAAAATGGGCAGCAATCATCAAGGCGGCAATGGATACTGCCACGGTGATCATCCAGGGCTGGTTGAGCATGGCACCGAGGATGACAGGGATGGCGAGCAGGGCTAAAGCGCTGCCGATACGCAATTTATGACTTCACCGGGACAGGAACAGAATCGACGATGTCGCTGACCAGTTCCGGGGCGGTGCGGCCGCGCAGTTGGGCCTGCGGGGAGATGATCAGACGGTGACTGAGGACAGCCGGAGCCATGTCTTTGATGTCATCGGGGAGGACAAAGTCGCGGCCATGAATGGCGGCCCAGGCCTGGGCAGATTGGTAAAGGGCCAGAGATGCGCGCGGGCTGGCACCGAGGCTGATGTCCTTGTTCTCGCGGGTGGCGCGGGCAATGCGCACGATGTAGTCGCGTACGCTGTCTTCAATGCGGACGTTGCGGCGTTCCTGCTGAAGAGCATTAATCTCTTCCGGGGTAGTAACGGCTTGCAGGTTTTCCAGCGGGTCATTGTGTTTGAATCGTTCGAGGATGTTGTTCTCTTCAGTTTGATTGGGATAACCGATGGCGACGCGCAGCAAAAAGCGGTCTACCTGGGCTTCGGGAAGGGGAAAGGTGCCTTCCAGCTCGACGGGATTTTGGGTGGCCAGCACCATGAAGGGGCGAGGAAGCGGGCGGGTGACGCCGTCGGAGGTAACCTGGCGCTCCTGCATGGCTTCCAGGAGGGCGGACTGAGTTCGCGGGGTGGCGCGGTTGATCTCGTCTGCCAGCACGATCTGGTGCATAATCGGGCCGGGGCGGAATTCAAATTCCTGGACTTTCTGGTTGAACCAGCTCAGGCCGGTAACATCAGAGGGCAGCAGGTCGGGGGTAAACTGGATGCGATTGAAGGAACAGCCCAGCGAGCGGGATAATGCGCGTGCAAGGGTGGTTTTGCCGGTGCCGGGGACGTCTTCCAGCAGAACATGGCCTTCACATAAGACGGCGACAAGCATGTGCTGGATGACTTCCGGTTTACCGATAATGACTTTCTGGATATTTTCGGTGATGCGTTGGACAGCTTTCTGGATCAAGGGATATCTCCTGTGTTGATGATGTGGGCAGGCGATGGTACTGGGTGATTCTACCGCATATTGGAAGGTAAAAGAAAAAATCTGGAAGTTGTACAGACTGAATTGGCGATTGCTGGATGGTGCGTTGCGGACATTGTGCACGAGAGGGGTAAGAACGCTAACACACCCTGCAAAATGGTGATCAGGAAGGGTGGAGAATAACGGGGATTTACTGGATTAATACGTCATTCAGGTTGCGGCCCTGGGTGAACATTTCAGCGAACTCGGGGGGTAGGTGGTTGGCATGGATTGCTTCGATGGTACGTTTGATGTCGTATCCTACGCGGTGGTGTTCGATGGATATGGATCCTTCCTCGAGATTAAGCACGGCATAGCAAGCTTCGGGGTTGCCATCGTCAGGACGCCCAACACTGCCAGTATTGATGAACCAGACGCCTTTGGCTTTGCCCGCAAAGGCCTGGTGGGAATGGCCGCAAACGACGATGTCAGCTGCCGAAGCGAGGGCGAGTTCCTTGAGGCGTTTTTTTGAGGTGTTGTAACCGACGAATTCTTTGTTAGACACAGGGCTGGCATGGGTGAGGAGGATGTCTTTTTTCATCGCTTTCAACCTGCGCTGCTCAGGCAAGGAGCGCAGGTAGTTTCGGTTGGCCGGGGTCAGGGTGTCAAAAGCCCATTGGAAAGCCAGCAATTTCAGCGGGTTTTTCTTTTTCCGCCATTTGTTGCTGCGAGTGGGCATGGAGAGGGCCTTCAAGTCATAATTGCCGACAATGGAGAGGATGTCTCTTTCCTGAAGCATATCGAGCACTTCATTGGGGAATGGACCATAACCAACTGAATCACCTGCATTCCAAATGGCGTCAACGCCCTGGGTAGTGATGTCGGCGAGGACGGCCTGGAGGGCGGGCAGGTTGGCGTGGATGTCTCCTATCAGGGCAATTTTCATGAGATCTCCTGGGTTTCTGCCGGTTGATCGAGCGCAGGCGGTGTGCCATCAGAGGCGGTTGGGGATATTTCATCCTCTGTTTTGGGGTCTAGTATTGCCTCCGGTTCAGGTTGGTAGATGATGGTAGGGAGTTTGGTGATCTGATAGAGGCTGCCCCACAGGTTATCCGTTTTCCATTTTTCCCATTTCCGGATGAAAAGACGGTACTGCCGGTTTCTGTTTTTTTGCAGCGTTTTGCGCAGATAATCAACCCCTGGTTTTAGAAGGTTAATGGGCCCCTCATTGCCATAAAATTCCAGAATGCGTTTCCGTTCTTCTTTGAGGAATTGGTCAAGACTGGTGATCCAGATGTCATTGTCATGAATACTCCCCAGTTGACTTTGCATATCCTGAGCGGCAGCAAGTTGGGATTCCAGCCGGTCTGCATACAAGTCCTGGAAAATTTCGATCGTGTAGCGAAGGTTTTTTGCTTCCAAACGCATTTCATGCAACTCTTTGATGTTTTTGGGATTCTGGATGCGCCCATCGTAAACGAGGAGATTGTTCATGCAGCGGTTGATGGATTTGAAGGCGGTTTGGTACAGGCGGGGCGCATAAGGGGAGGGGGTATCAGTTTGAGAGGGAACCATTTTCAAAAGCATGGTCTCCATTTCATCCAGGGTGCCTTTTTTCGTTATGCGATTCAATTCTTTTTCGATTTGCGGTTGTACCTGTTCCCTTGCCTGACGCAGACGTAGCAGAAGTCTGCCGATGCCCGGATGGTATTGAGGTTCTGGCAGGGTTTGTGAAAAATCGGTCAACATGGCGATGTGAACGTCCAGGTCACGGGCATTGCTGAGCGCTTTGGTCAGACGGCTAATTTCCTTTTCCCATGATCTGTGGATTTTTTTTGGCAAACAACCTCCAAAGATGGAGAGGTTGCTGCGAAACCGACGTGTGGCAACGCGCATGCGATGCACGTATTCAATGTCTTCTGATGCTGCGTATACGCCTTCCCAATCCTGTTTAAGGTTATCCAGCTGCTGCAGGATTGCCGCGGCACCGTAGGCGCAAATTGACTTGTCCGTTTTTGCTTTCAAGTTTTCCTCCAGGCAAGGTGCGAAAATTTATTGATTCTGAATGAATGTAGAGGATTTGAGGTGTAGGTTAACCATTATACAGAAGAATTGACGAAATGTTTAGACAATACTGCTGATGGCAATCCGGGGATGGCGAACAAAATCCAAAAGCAAACCCCGGCCATTAAGACCGGGGGAATGACCCTTACCTGTGAAAGCTTCTGTCAGGCAGGAACTTCAGGGGCAGGTGGATGATCAGAAATGAAATCAGAATCATCCTCCTCTTCATCTTCCTCTTCTTCATCATCAACGAAAAGGCGGTATTCCTTATCCATCTCAAAGATATCGCCGGTGGTGATGAAGATGGTTCGTTCGCAGATGTTGATGACGCGGTCGGCCAGCCGTTCCAGATTGTGAATCGTCCAGATGAGCAAGTTGGCCTGATCAATCATTTCAGGGTTGGCAATCATTTCGCTGACCAGATGGTGATAGATATGGAGATAGAGGGCATCAACTTTGTCATCATCCTGGGGGATGAGGCGAGCGGCATTTGCGTTTTGATCGATGAAGGCCGTTAATGCTCGGTGGAGCATATCAATAGCGAGGTCTGCCATGCGCTGGATTTCACTGTGGGGGATGGAGAAATCTGTCGTGCCAAGGCGCAGGGTTACTTTGGCAATCCCTTTGGCATAATCACCCATGCGTTCCAGTTCGGTGATGACTTCCAGCATGGCGGCAACCAGACGCAGGTCGCGGGCAATAGGCTGCTGCGTGGCGATGAGGATAAGGATCCCGTTTTCAATTGCGAAACGGCGTTCATTGATGTTGGCATCATACTCATAAATCTGTCGGGCAGCATCCGTGTCGCGTTTTTTCAAAAGTCAACAGATTTCAATGTCGCTTCCTCAACCATGCTGCCCAGGATGAGAATTTCATCTTTCAGGTTTTGTATTTGCTGGTCGAGCGTTCTTCGAGCCATTTTTCACCTCATCGTGATTATCAATTTCGATGTGTACAAACGTTGGATAATCATTTTACACCGAATGTGGTTAATCGAACAATCATCCACCTACTTTGAACCTAAAATACCAATCAGTCTATCTCTTCCAGCTTGCCAGTAACAGTGAAGATGATGCGCTCGCAGAGACTGATCACCCGGTCTCAATCGCGATCCAGATTGTGGGAGGCCTATTATCCAAATCTCCCGGTAATATAGTCTTCGGTGCGTTTGTCGCCTGGATTGGTAAAGATATTGCTCGTCTCGTCAAATTCTACCAGTTTGCCTGTACGACTATCACCGGTATAGAAGAAACCAGTGAAGTCAGAGACACGCGCAGCTTGCTGCATATTGTGGGTGACGATGACGATGGTGTAGTTTTCCCTCAGTTCACGGATCAGCTCTTCGATGCGCAGGGTGGCGATAGGGTCCAGGGCAGAGGCGGGTTCATCCATCAGGATGATTGACGGTTCAACAGCCAGGGCGCGGGCGATACACAAGCGCTGCTGCTGGCCGCCAGAGAGTGCCAGTCCGGATTTATCGAGGTCATCTTTGACTTCGTCCCACAGGGCGGCGCCGCGCAAACTGTTTTCGACAAGCTCGGCAAGCTGGGTGCGATCTTTGAGACCATTGGCGCGTGGGCCATAGGCAACATTGTCAAAAATCGATTTTGGAAATGGGTTAGGTTTTTGGAAAACCATGCCAACGCGCTGGCGGAGGTTGACCACGTCCATTTTGAAAATATCTTCCTCATCCAGGGTTACTTCTCCTTCTACCCAGACGCCAGGAATGAGATCATTCATGCGATTGAAAGTGCGCAAGAAGGTGCTTTTTCCGCAGCCAGAGGGGCCAATCAGGGCAGTTACCTGTTTTTCAGGGATTTGCATATTGATGTCTTCAAGGGCGCGAAAGCTGCCATAGTTCATGCTGTAGTTTTTCGTTTCCAGTTTTGTATTGTTCATTGCGTACCCCGTAACCCGGCCGTCAGTCGGCGGGACAAGAAATTGATCACAAGGTTGATCAGAATAATGCTGACAATCAGGATGGCGCCGGTGCCCATTGCTTTTTCAAAGGCTCGTGTATCCATTGCCAGGTAATATAAATGCAGCGCCATTGTACGGCCGCTGGACATGATCGATGTTGGCATGCGATAGCTGCCGCCCAGGGTAACATAAAATACTGCGGTTTCGCTGACCACACGTCCTACGCTCAGGATTATACCCGTGATGATGCCAGGCAGGGAAGCGGGCAGGATAACTTGCTGGATTGTCTGCCATTTTGTCGCTCCCAGTGCAAGGCTGCCCTGGCGATAACTGTCCGGGACAGTTAAAAGGGCTTCTTCGGTAGTGCGGATAATGACAGGCAGTACCAGACAGGCGCCAGCCAATGATGCCGAAAGCAATGAGAAGCCAAATTTGAGGGTGGCAACAAACAATGCATACCCAAATAGGCCGAATATGATCGAAGGAATGCCAGCAAGAGTTTCCACGCCAAAATGGGCTAGACTGATCAGCCCGCTGAGGAATTTTGAGGAAATGCTATTGTCACCGGCGTATTCGACCAGGAAGATAGCCGCGCCGACGCCCAAGGGTGTAGCAATAGAAATGGTCAGGATTACCAGATACAGGGTGGTTACAATTGTCGTTGAGATACCGCCCTCTCCAGAAAGGCCGCCGCGTGGCTGGGTGATGAGAAATTCCAAGTTGATCGATTTGAGCCCCTGGATGATCACGTAACCAACTACGGCCAGGAGGATTAAAATCGTGATAATTCCGCCCATCCAGAGGATGGTGAAGAAGAATTTCTGAGTGGCGTGCCGCAGACTCAGGCTTGATTTTTTGTCTATCATGATATTCGTTCGTAATAATTCAATCGTTTTGTTTTCGCTCATGCTGGTTCCTTGTGTGATTAATGACTGGTTTGACGTTCGCGCATGATGAATTGCGCGGAAATATTGACCAGCATGATCAAAACGAACAAGATCACACCGGTGGCGAAGAGGGTACTCTCATGTACACCGGTGGCGTAACTGATCTCGACGGCGATATTACCGGTAAGGGTGCGTGCCTGCCGCAAGAAAAGTGTTATGGGATTGTCTGTCATTGGGCTGGGCATGACAACCGAGTTGCCAATGACCATGATCATGGCCATGGTTTCTCCTAGTGCGCGGCCAACACCCAGGATGATGGCGGCAATAATGCCTGAGCGGGCGGCAGGAAGAATGACTTTCACGATTGTCTGCCAGTGGGTTGCGCCCAGGGCCAATGAGCCTGAGCGGTAACTTTGGGGAACGGCGCGGATGGCATCTTCGGCGATGCTTGCAATGGTTGGAAGAATCATGACTGCCAGAACAATGGCGGCAGCCAGCAAACCAAAGCCGGAGTTGCCAGGCACCGGAATCTTCCGAACCAATGGGACGATCACGACCATCCCGAAAAGACCATACACAACGGAGGGAATGCCTGCCAGCAGCTGGATGGCGGGACGTACAATTGCCTGAACTTTTTCAGGGGCGATCTCTGCCAGGAAGATGGCGCCGCCAACAGCCAATGGCACCCCAAGCGCAATCGCACCAATCGTCACAAGAACGGATCCCAGGATCATGGCGAGAATGCCGTATTGATCTTGCCCCGGGCGCCACACTTTCCCCAATAATAGGGTTTTTACCCCAACGGTATTGAAAGCTTCGAGGCCTTCACGAAAAATGAACAAGGCAATTAGAAATACAATCACAAGCGAGACCATTGCACTGATAAAGAGGATGTACTGCACCCCTCGATCTACGACTCGTCTGGTTTCCATGTTTGCTCCAATATTGAGAAAAGCCGGGTTTCAGCATTTTGGCGTCCCCCCTCCAGCTTGAGGGGACGCCGAGTCCTGTTCCACTTTATACTGGAAGACTAGTATCTCCCGATTGAAGTGATTATTTTACGGGCAAGTAGCCTTCTGAAGCAACGATTGCCTGTCCAGCTTCGCTGAAGATGAAGTCGATGAAATCTGCCACAACACCTTCAGGCTCGCCGTTTGTCAGCATGTTCAAGGGGGCGAACAACCGAGTAGGAACCGTTGGCAGCGTTTTCTTCTGTCGGAGCAACACCAGCGATCATAACAGGCTTGGTGGTGTCATCGAGGTATCCGAAGGAAATGTAACCGATGGAAGCGGGGGTGGTGGAGACAGTGGTGCGGACTGCGCCATTGGAGGGCTGCAGGATGGCGTTTTCGGAAATGAGAGCTTCATCCATGACCAATTCTTCAAACGCACCGCGTGTGCCGGAACCTTCTTCACGTGAGACAACAATGATCGGTACATTGGCGCCACCAACTTCACTCCAATTCGTGATTTCACCGGCGAAGATAGCGCGGGCATCTTCCAGGCTCATGTCATCAACGGAAACATCAGCGTTCACAACCATCGCGATACCATCACGGGCGATGGTGTAGATGACCAGATTGGTGAACTCTTCCATCTCTGAGTTTTTGATCTCTCGGGAAGCCATACCAATGTCGGAGGTGTCCTGGCCAGCAGCCTTTACACCAACGCTGGAGCCGCCGCCCTGCACATCAATGATGACATCAGGATTGGCTGCGCCAAAGGCTTCGGAAAAAAGCTCGGCCAGAGGCTGAACAGTGGTGGAACCGGCAACGGAAATTTCGGTGGAAGCGGATGAAGCAGGGGCAGCCGGTGCTTCTTCGACAACCGGGGCTTCGGCCGGGGCACAGGAAGCCATCAATAAGGTGGTCATGATAAATAACTACAAACAACAAACGACGCATTTTTTAACTCCTTATTTTTCGAGAAAATAGTTTTGTGCGAGCACTTGTACAACGATCTGATGTTATCATTCGCAACTTAACGCCTGTTCAAAACGAGGTTAACAATTTGTTATTGTTCCAAAAAGGCCAATCAAAATTTGGGAGGGATTTTCTGCCCAAATTGGTGGATTCGGTAAATTGGAAACGACTTGTTAAACAATTCTTAACAGAATACAGGAGTTGGCTCTTCTATAATTGAGAAATGCAGAATTTAGAATACTGAAGACTGGATTATCAGTTGAGATATTGGTCGTTATGGAGGAAGTGGCGAATGAAGACATTGATTTTAATGCGTCATTCAAACCCGGAAGCCAGAGAAAATAACCAACACGATGCGCAACGTCCATTAACAGAAAAGGTAGAAAAGCAGCCAGGAAAACAGGCAAAGTGATCGGGCAATTTGCTGTTTTGCCGCAAAGAATCTTGCTTCTTCTGCGCGCCGAGCGAGCGAAACTGCAAAAGAGGTTTCAAGGAGGCTTTTTGCACCAGCGGAAATTGTCGAATTGGATACCCTCTATTTGGCAGAGCCGCAGGCATTTATTGACGTATTGCAAGCGGTGCCGAATGAACTGGGTTGTGTGATGCTGGTAGGGCATAACCCGGGTTGCGCGAATTTGTGCAGACATTGACCGGGACTGTGCTGCGGTTCCCGAAGGCTGCTGTTGCATACATCAATTTGCCGATTGAACCTGGCAGCAGATTACCCTTGAGTCCAGGGGGGAGTTGGATACGTTGATATCCCTGTAGAATAATCGGACCACTTCTGAAAAAAAGGAAATTTGGGTCAATGGATGCCCCTTTGGGGGTTACCTAACTGTTTTTTTATTTACCGGTTATTGTTTTCGGGAGATGGTATCGGCAGAGAGAAGAAGAAGGTGCTGCCCTGGCCGGGCTGGCTTTCCAGCCAGATGGATCCACCGTGTGCCAGCACAAGGTGTTTGACGATGGCAAGCCCGAGCCCCATGCCGCTTTTGGACCGGGCACGATCTGTCTTGTAAAATCGTTCAAAAATTCGTTTGGCATCTTCCGGGGGAATGCCCACGCCGGAGTCTTTGAAGGCGATGACGACTTCACTGTCCTGTGGATAGGCGAAAATTCGAATATTGCCACCGGGCGGGGTGAATTTGATGGCGTTGTGCAGCAAGTTGGTTACGACTTGCTGGATGCGTTCTGCGTCGGCAAGCACCTCGGGTAGGTCATCAGGCAATTCGGTAAGCAGGGCAATCCCATTGCGGTCAGCCTGCGCGGTCAGGCGTTCCACCGGAGGAGCGACCAGTTCCTCGCTGACATGTACAGGTTTGATCTTCAGCGGCACCTGGCCCGATTCAATGCGGGAAAGTTCAACAGCTCCGAGACCAATTGAGTCATCACGGAGACTTCCTGCTCCATGGAGTTGAGGAAGCGATTGGCGGCAGGAGGATCATTTAATGCCCCGTTTTGCAGGGTTTCTACCAGCAGGTTGAGCGACGCCAGCGGAGTGCGAAGATCGTGAGAGATATTGCTAATGAAATCGCGCCGGATGGTTTCCAGGCGGCGGATGCGGGTAAGATCCTGAAGGATGACGAGTTTGCTGGAAGGGGCGGTGGTCATCGGGGTGATGATGACCTGCAAAATACGGCCTTCTTTCCGGCTGGTCTCAATCAAACGCACATGCTCACGGGTCTGGTCTTTTTCCCTTTGCGCCGCCTGCCAGAGTTCGATCATCTGGTGCTGGCGGACGACTTCGGCAAAGGTGTGCCGGGTTGCTTTTTCTGCACTGGTGCCCAGCAATCGGATCGCGGCAGGATTGATCATTTCGACTTGTCCCGTCATTTTCCACGATCATGATGCCATCAGCCATGTGATCCAGAATGACGTTAACGCGTTCCTGTTCGGTGGTCAGGGCATCAATTTTGTCCTGCAATTGTTCTGCCATATTGTTAAAAGCTGTGGTTCAATTGCGCTACCTCATCCCGTGTAGAGGGGAACAGGCGCGCAGACAGGTCGCCTTCAGCCATGCGGTCAACGATTTTGGTCAATTCCTTTACCGGCTTCATGGAGCGGTCGGCGATGAGCAATGCCAGCAAGGCAGTGATGATAATGGTGAAGAAAGTGGCGGTGAGGATAAAGTTGCGGATATTGCGCTGGTTGGACTGCACATCAGCCAGGGGCATGGTGAGGTGAACATATCCTACTACGGCCTCATCGGTTTCGGCTTTGATAGCACATAGAGGAAGCTTTCGCCAGCGAGGGAGTTGACAAAGATGTGGTCACCAAGACCATTTACCAGTGCTTGCTGAATTTCAGGCCGATTTTGGAAATTTTCTGATTTGAGAGTATCGCTGCCAGAATGACCCAGAACGGCGCCATCGGCAGCGATGAGGGTGATTTTTTTCCCCAGCAATTGGTAATAATATTCACAAGGGGATCAAGATTGGATTGGGGTTTGGCGGCAGCCAATTGGGAAGGACAACTTCCTTAATCAACCGGGCATCGGTTGAAAGTTGTTGTTTGAGGCGCTCGGTATTTTTTTCTTCAACGTAATTGGAAATAAATAATGCCAGACCAAGCAGGACGATCAGATTGAGGGTAATAAAGGGAATTGCAATGCGCCAGCGGGAGCTGCCTCTGGAAAACATAGACTACCCTTCAAAGCGATAGCCCACCCCGCGGATGGTGATGATGCGCGTGGGGGAAGCGGGGTTTGCTTCAACTTTTTCCCGCAGCCAGCGGATATGGACATCTACTGTGCGGCTGTCACCAATATATTCCCATCCCCAGACGGTTTCGAGAATGTTCTCGCGGCTTAGGACATTGCCGCGGTGTTGAGCCAGGAAAACCAACAGTTCATATTCTTTGGGTTTCAGGGCCAGCGGTTCGCCTTTCAGGCTGATCTCGTGCCTGTCCAGGTTGATGACCAGATCATCAAAGCTGATGATCTTCTTTGCTGGCAGGTTGCCTTCGCTGTCAATCTCTTCGCGGATAAGGCGCACGCGGCGGAGCATGGCTTTTACACGGGCCAATAATTCCCGCATGCTGAATGGCTTGGTAAGGTAATCATCGGCGCCGACTTCAAGGCCGACAACCCGGTCGATTTCATCATCGCGTGCAGTGAGCATCAGTACGGGAGTGGTCATTTCCTTTCGCAGGATGCGGCAGACTTCAAAACCGTCCATGCCAGGCAGCATGATGTCGAGGATGACAAGGTCGGGTGACTGCGTGCGGGCAGCTTCCAATGCGGCGGGGCCATCGGCGGCAGCGATCACATCATAGCCGGCATTTTCAAGGTTATAGGCGACGGTTTCTCTGATGGTGGGTTCGTCATCAACGACAAGAATTTTTTCAGGCATGGTTTTTGATCCATTTCTTCGAGGAGGGCAGCAAGCTGTGCTGCGCTGTCGGCACGATTGAAATGTTTTTCAACATATTGGCCACCGGCAAATCCCATTTTTTGGCCGCGTTCACGATGAGAAGCCATATCCATTATAGCAAATGCGAGAGCGTCGGGGTTGCCCGGAGGAACGAATACCCCGGCTTCCGCTTTTTCTACCACTTCACGAATGACGCCATCAATTGCCAGGATCACGGGGCGTCCGGCAGCCATGTAATCAAATACCTTGTTGGGATAAGTGGTTTTAAAGGCTTCAATGGGTTTGAGAATGGCAATGCAGGCATCTGAGGCGCCAATCAGGGCGGGCATTTCGGTTTTGGAACAGGCAGGTAGAAAGGTCAGATTGGCGAGGTTCATTTCTTCTGCTTGCTGCATGAGGGCGGGTTTATCTTTTCCGCCACCAACGAGGATAAAATGGATCAAGGGCTCGGTTTCCAGTTTTTTTGCAGCTTGCAGGACAACACCCAGATCGTTGGAAAGACCATGCGCTCCGGCATACAGGACAATATACTTGTCTTGAAGTTTCAGGCTATGACGGATATCCGAACTGTTGGCTGAGGTATCAAACATGACGGGGTCTGCACCGTTGGGGATGAGGGTGACATGCTTGCCGCCGCGCTCGGCTACGTGTTCAATGTAGCCGGGAGAATTGACGATCAGACGATCTGCCCGGCGATAAAGAAATTTCTCCAGCCATTCGGACATGCCGATGATGATGGGATTTTTCAAAACGCCGACTGCAATGGCAAATTTGGGCCACAGGTCGCGCACTTCGAAGAGGAATGGGATGCCTTTCAGACGAGCAACCAGCCAGGCAGTAACACCCTGGAAGATGGGGGGGCAGGTTCCCCAGACGACATCCACTTTCTTGACGCGCAGTCCGGTGATGAAAGAGGAGAACATGAAGCTGAAGAAGTTGACCAGGCGATGGAAGAAGCTGCGATGCAGCGCCGGGTAGGCGTAGGAGCGCAGCACTGTGATGCCTGGTTCTGGGTGCTGCTCGGTTAGCCAGGCAATTCTTTCCTGCTTGGACTGCCCAGTGATGTAACTGATCGGGCTGGCGATGATGGTAACGGTATGTCCGCGTTGAACTAAAAAACGCGCCATTTCATAGTGGCGGGTACCGCCCGCCTCGTTCAGATCTGCAAAGGCTTGGTGGATGATAAGGATGTGCATAGGAACGATTTTACCTTAACAGAGGAATAATTAGGTTAACTGCTGATTAACATTGGATTGCGGGCTGTGCTTATTTGGATAAAAAAGCCATTGAGAGCACAGATTGGACGGGTAAAGTACTTTTGAGCACTGGCAAGAATGACAGCGCCAGGATTTTGGTGCCGTAGGTAGGAGAAATCCAGCCATGGGTGGGGAGGTCGGTAGGTGGGCCGTAAATGACTTCGCCAGCGCGGATGATCTGAAGAGGATTGAGGAGAGCTGCTCTTCACCAGAGAATGCACTGATTTGAAGGCTGCCTTCCCATGCATCTGTTTCACATATCAGATTGTCTCTTCGTATTGCCATGGCAGGTCCGGCAGCAGCCAGTGTAGGGTGAATTCATGCGGGGATTGTGTATCCCTGGCTGGACGGAAGGATTTCATCCTTGACCAGCCAGCCTTTGAAGGGATGCAGGTCAGGCTGCGGCGGTGGAATGATCCCAAAAGCTGATACCCATCATGTTGGGCGGTGATGGACGTGCGGATACATCTTGTGGAAAGACTTCTCGGCCTGTGCCCAGTCCAGCCACAGGAAACGCCCGGCGCGGATCATTTGCTCCTGGCCGTCAACCATGACTGTGTTATGCACCCCTGTGCGCGCCAGCCCGTTGTTCCATGGCGGGGGGGCAGTGTAGCGGTATGTGCCGGGGTCACAGGCGATGTTGATGCCCTGCCACCACAGTTCAACGTGTAGCTGGTCGGCCTGTGCCGGACGGTCTTGATATTTCACCGCGCGTACGCTGCCCCAGGAGTTGGTTTGCAGCATCGTCCAGCCGCAGCACAGTTGGGGTAGGGGTGAGCCGTGGCAAGCTTTTAACATACGGGTTCAATCCGATCCATAGTGTGGTCTCATCCCAAGGGCCAGGCGGCAGCAGTGGCCCGCCGAGGAAGGCGCATGCGGCAGCCTGGATGGTGGGGCGGTAATCGTCGAAATTCACCTGATGCCAGCGGCAGGATGTGCGCTCCGTCGTTATGCCCCAGGTTGGGGGCACGGCCAGAAATTTGGTCGAAATATGCGTATAGCCAATTGTGTCGCAGCCGCCAAACGCTTGTTGACAGACTCCGGCAGGGGTTGGTTCACCTTCCGCGACTGAGCGTTCATCCACAGGGCAGCCTGGAGCATCAGGCGGTGGTAATTCATCGACTGCTGCACGTAGGTGCCGTCATTGTGTGATCTGGTTCAGGCAGGCCCAGGTGAACCAGCGCCATCCAAGTCTGCGCCAGCGCGCGGCCTGGGGATGGTTCGGCAGGAGGCAGCCAGCAGTGTACAGTCCGACGGCTTCGGTGATGAGGTGGTTGTTGTTCTGGGCTCGGGCGTAAAGAATGGTAGGCGGGATGCGTTGCGCGTGTTCAATGATCGAGGCCAGCAGGCGTTGGCGACGGGCAGGGGTGCTGCTTTGGGAATCATCAAAGACTTGCAGGGCAAAGGTAAAGGCCAGGATGCGCAGGGCAACTTCCTGACCGGAAGCCCAGTTGGGGCCGAGGTTGGGGGGATTGGCAGCCCAGAAGGTTTCGGCCTGCTGCCAGAAGGCGGTGGCGAATTTGTCATCATGATGCAGGAGATACGCGCGCCCGAGGGGGAAGACCCAGCCAAACCGGGCAGGTTCCCAGATGAATTTGATGTCTTCTCCGGATCCGGGATTGTCGTTGGTTTGTGTCCAGTGGGTGAGGGGTGTCGGGGGCGAAAGGTTGATAGGTGAGGTTTCTTCTGCGCCAAAGCGATGGAATTGCCCATCAAGGATGGTGTTTGCTTCTTCCAACAATCTGTTGGGAGAACCATCGAACCAGGTGGTATCCGGGATGGAAAGTGGAAAGATATCAGATGAGATCAACCAATCTGCTTTTGGGGAGGGTTGATTTGATGGCGTGAGCAGTTTGATCAAACCACTTTTTAACCCGAGCTGGTAGCACGCGAAGAGGACGGTCTTTTGCGGTCCGAGTTGGGCAGCGGCTTTGATGGCAATTTGCAAACGGTTCATTTTTTTATTGTTTGTTCTCACTGAAAGGTGTGAATCCAATTTCTTTGGATCACGCGATCAAATCATAGACTGGATGAATGATTGGTTGAATTGATTACGAATGTATTAATCAATATGCCAGGAAAGCATTTTAATCAGACCAAATCCACCGTTTGTCCGGTTTTCAGGGATTCGAGGGCGGCAAAAGAGGCGATGGTAACACCCCACAGGTCCTTGTAGGGGATGGGAGCGGGTTTGCCATCGCGGGTGGCGGTGAGGAAAGCCTGCCAGCTTGCGGCGTGGCCTTTGTCCTGCTTGAAACGCGATCGCAGCACAGTGCGGCGGCCGTTGTGTACCATTTCCAACTGGCGGAAGTCATCCAGGACAGCCACGCGGCCGGCAGTGAAGATGTCTACCTGTTCTTTAGGAAAGGCTTTGTCACCGTTGGCGAGGTAATGGATGGTGCCGATGGAGCCATCGGGATAGGTGAGGGTCAGGATGGCGTTATCCTGCTGGTAGCGGCCGCCATCGGGCAGGGCGGTCATATTAACGGAGGAAGGCGGTGCGCCAACCAGGAAGGTGAGAAAGTCGATGAAATGGCAGCCTTCGCCGATGATGCGCCCGCCGCCGATTTCGGGGTCGTGCAGCCAGTGGGTTTCCGGCAGGAAACCGGCATTGACGCGGTAATGCATGGCGAGTGGTTCATTGGATGCAGCAATGAATTTCTTGAGTTCCACAGCCAGAGGGGCAAAGCGGCGGTTGAAGCCGACCATGAGCATGGGGGCGTTCTCAGCCTGCAATGCGGCATCAATTTCATCCAGTTGAGCGGCATTTAGTGCCAGGGGTTTCTCGCAGTAGACATGCTTGCCATTGTTCAGGGCAGTGATCACCTGACGGGCGTGGTCATTATGCCGGGTGAGAATGGCAACATGACTGATGTCCTCAGCGGAAAGGATCTCGTTTTCGTCGGCGGTGGCATATTGGAAGCCAAATTTTTTTGCGGCGTGGCGGGCGTTCAAGCCGGAGGCGGAAGCAATTCCCACCAGCGGGATGCCGCCCACGCGTTTGGCTGCGGGCAGGAAGGTGGCTTTGGCGTAAATGCCTGCGCCCAGGACACCGGCACCTGTTGTGCCGGAAGGCTTATCAGCGGGTGTATATTCATTGGGGTAGACTCGCTGGGCGGGCTTCTGGTCTCCTGCTTTGGGATAGGTTAAAACGACGCCGAGGAAAGGTTCTTCGATTTTGCCAGTGATGAGGTCATATGCCAGGGGCGCGTCCTGAATATCATAGCGGTGGGTGATGATGGGAGCGACGTTCAAGTCTCCCTTGCCGAGCATGGCGAGGATGGCTTCGATATTGCGGCCTTCCGTCCAGCGCACATAAGCAAAGGGGTAATCCTGGCCTTTTTCTTCATAGGCGGGATCATAGCGGCCCGGGCCATAGGAGCGGGAAACATGGAAACTGAGTTCCTTGGTGTAATAGATCTTGCGGGGGATGTCCATGCCGACAGCGCCCACGGCCACGACCTGGCCGTGTTCGCGGGCCAGCGCACCGGCCAGAGCGACCGGGTCATTGGATTTGGTGTCGGCGCAAATGAGGACGACATCAAAGCCCTTGCCCTGGGTGAAGGCGGAACCAGCGGCTTCGGCATCTTTGCGCAAACAGGCGGTGGCGCCAAATTCCTTGCCGAGTGCGACGCGCTTGGGGTCAAGGTCAATGCCGAAGACTTCGCAGCCGGCAGCACGGGCGATGCCCACCGAGAGCAGACCAAGCAGGCCGAGACCGATGATGGCAACGCGTTCACCCACCTGTGGCTGGGCAAGGCGAAAGCCCTGCAGGGCGATTGCGCCGAGGGTAGCGAAAGAGGCAGATTCAAAGTCAACATTATCCGGTATTTTGTAGATCAGGTTGCGCGGCACGACGGCAAGCTCGGCATGCACGGCATGGCCGGCGCCGGCACAGGCTACGCGGTCACCGACCGCAAAGCCCTGCATCCCCTCGCCGAGGGCGACGATGGTGCCAGCAGAAGAATAGCCGAGACTCATGGGCTGGTCCAGGCGGTTGAATGCAGCCTGGATGGTGGGCAGGATGCCTTCACGGCGGGCTTTGTCCATCACCTGGCGCACCAGGTCAGGACGAGATTGCGCTTTGCCAACCAGATTCTTTTCAGCAAATTCAACTACCATACGTTCCGTGCCTGCAGAGACGAGCGAAGCGGCGGTGCGCACCAATGCTGTACCAGGTTGGGGCAGGGGATCAGGGACGTCTGCGACGGCAGTTTTTCCGTCACGCATATTTTGTAAAAGTTGTTTCATAACTGGATTTTTTCCTCAAGACTTCCTGTTCATTTTAATTGTGTTCATTATAGTATAGAACGACAGGGATTTGTGCCAGGGAGATGAGGTTGTACCGTTGCAGGAAACGAAACATTTGCCTGGGGCCTTTGCCTTCAGATTATTTCATAGATTTCGTCTCTTTAAAGATTGCTTGACGTATAATGGATATTATTCCTGATGTTTAACACTGTTGCAGGAGGTTTAATGCAGGATCACAAGAAACAACCGATCGGTTTTTGGCTTACCTGTTTCCTCATTGTGGCAGGTTTGTTGATGGTGATGATCGTGGACGGGAATGCATGGGGGACTTCGTCAGGGATGAAGATGACCGGTCTGGTATTGGCAATTCTTGTTGCTGTGGTCTATTTTGTGTGGCGCGGGAAAGTTTCCAGAGCGTATCTGGTGCGGACGGATCTGGAGTGGGTGTATGCACTGACTTTACTGGCTTTGTTCGGCGCATGGATCCTTTCTGCAGATCCTCGTCAGGGATTGTCCAGAATATCTTTGTTGATCGGCTATTTCCTCCTGTTTTATATTCTGGCTGATGTGGTGGAAGTTGGATTGGATCGCGATGGGGTTATGGCTGGTTTATTAACGGCCAGTGGTATTGTTCTCATGATGGCCGCATTGGAAACTTACGTTGTATATTCACAATGGTGGGATGCAGTTGGTTCACCGCAGGTGATGCCGCCGTATCCATACCGTTTGATCAGTCTGGTAGGCCATTCAAACGCGCTGATGGGGTTTGCTAACTTGTGCGCGCCGCTGGCGTTTATGCTATTGCTCCGCAGGAAGAAGATCCTGCAACGGGTGTTATTGTCCTTCTGGTTGCTGGCATATCTGGTTGTCATCCCGTTTTCGTCCTCCAGGGGCGGCTGGTTGGGGATAGCAGCCTGGGTTGGGATTTTGTCCTTGTTCTGGTTGTGGAAGCAAAATCCATTACAAAAATGGCGGGCATTGGGTTCAGGTGGTAAAACGACAACAGCCCTTCTCGGGTTGTTTGCAATTGTTGCCCTGGGAATATTGGGATTTTTGGCAATCACAAGATTTGCACAACATCCTTCGCACGGCACGAGTGTTTTTGGTGGGCGCAGCGAAATATGGGGAAATGCCTTCCAGATATTTTTGGCAAATCCAACATTTGGTGTGGGGCCGGGGCAGTTCGGGTTTGGATATCTGCGCGCAGCAGACAGCATACCGCCTGGATTTTGGGCACTGCATGCGCATAGCCTTCCAATCCAAATTCTGGCTGAATTTGGGGTGATTGGCGGAGTGGCATTAGTCGCCCTGCTGGTGGAGAACCTGCGCTGGTTCTGGAAGCGTTTTCGTTTGATAAAGGAAGACAATCGATGGGTTGGGGTGGCTGTGATGTCCGGTGTTGCAGCCTGGAGCATCCAAATGGTAGTGGATGACCAGACCGGGGTTGCGGTTGTGATGGCTTCGTTGATCTTGCTGCTGGCATATTTTGTCAGTATCCCTGGAACACCGCTAAAACGCTGGCCTCAGGTCAGTCATAATTTCATCATGCTTCCAGGTTTGATGCTGGCAATCGGTGCTGGCTGGGCTTTGTGGGCATACGCACCAATGGACAAAGGATATGCTGCCATGCAAGCCGGGGATTGTTTGTCCGCTGCGCCACTGTTTGATGAAAGCATGGAGCGCGACCCCAACCTGTCCTTTTTTGCCACCCAGGCTGGTTTCGCTTCGGCAGAATGCGGTGCTTTTGAAAAAGATGAGATGTTATTGATAAATGCTCATCGGGCATTTGAACGGAGTGTAGAGATTGAGCCTGATGTTTCATTGGTTTGGGCGAATATGGCCGTGTCGGATTGGCAAACGGTGCGTTTTCATGACAAGGCAATTCCGAATATGCAGCATGCCATTGCTTTGTCACCTAATGAAGCGAGCTATTTACTGAATCTGGGATGGTTTTATGAGCAAGAGGGTTTTCAGGAACAGGCTGTTTCGGCGTATGTGAAAACACTGGAAGTGCAGCCGGATTGGGCAGGACATCCATTCTGGCAGCTTACGGCATTTCGAAAAGAAGCTCTGTCAGCATGGGGAGGGCAGCAGGAAGAAAGCGATAGGGGCGAAAACCACTGGAATAAGGCCCGTGAGGCGATCGCTGCCGGGAAATATGCTGAGGCAGAACTGCATTTGGTATTCAGCCGGATGGGCAGGTGAACCAGGTCTCGCTGTACAGACCACCCGCGGCATGTTGGCCGAAGCAAAGGGCGATCGATCGGCTGCGATCAAGGCTTATGAAGAGGTGGCTCAAGCAGTGCAGCAGCCTGTGTTGAATAGTCCTCATCAATTCATGTTGACATATACAGTGTGGTTGAACCGGCGGCAAGGCATAACGGATGATTTTGTGCCGGGATACGTACAGCTTGATCGTGATTATGGTCAATTTGAAGCATTGGAAAAGCTATACACGATGTATCAGGAGGAGGGCATGTGCCAGCAGGCAAGCATAGCCTGGCAAACCTGGCAGCATGCTGTGCACGGCGGCGCAGTTGAGGCGATGCCGCTGGTGCCGGATTGCTGATGCAGCAGTGAGGAGACGGATTATATGAAGAATGCGATAAAGTCGATGAACTGGCGCTATTTGCTGCGCGAATCGGCGTTAATTCTCCTGTTAAGTTATTTTTACCTGATTGCCAGTACGCATAATGGGCTGGTGAACTATACGATTTTTATGATCACGATTATTCTTTTCCTGATATTCGAAGTGCTGTGGCTCATCTATGGACAGACAGTATCCATTCGGAAAGAGATTCCCATTGTGATCTTTTTGGGGGTATTGATAATCGCGACTTTTTTCTCAATTGACCCGCGCAGATCAATTACTGAAGTATGGCTGCTGGGGACGGCGCTGTTTCTGTTCCTGATCACGTCGGATATGGTTTCCAGGGGGTGGGGCATTGATCTGTGGGTCAAAGCACTGCTTGTTGTGGGGGGCATTGTGATGCTCTTTACCTGGCGGGAAGCCTTTGTCTGGTATCAGCACTGGTATGCCTCAACAGGAATAATTATTCCCGAAATCTCCTACCGGCTGCCAGCCCCAAATTTTCTGGCTGTATTTCTGAATTTGCTGGTGATGATGTCAGTTGCATTTTCCTTCTTCACCAAATCAAAGGGTGGAAAACTGCTGCTGGTTGTTTGGTCGTTATCCGCTTTGGGATTGATCTACCTGACCTCATCGCGCGGCGGCTGGCTGGGGACGGCGGCTGGCCTGGGCAGCATGCTGCTGCTGGCGGGTCTGGCATTTCCGCAGAAACGGAAGCACGTATTCAAGTGGCTGCGGCAACACAGGATGGTTACGGTCCTGATGGTGATTGGAATGATCACTATGCTGCTGGTTTTCGCCTGGGTTTTCATTCAGCAATCGAAGCAGCCAACACATGCTGCACTGGGTGATTCCCGCTCGTTTTTGTGGAGCCCTGCCTGGCAGGCTTTCATTAAATCGCCGATCATTGGCAGCGGACCCTACACCTATATCAGTTTCTATATGCAGCAAAATTCCATGCCACCTTCGCCAATGTATCTTTTCGCGCACAATATCTATCTGGATTTGCTCAGCGGGAGCGGCGTGACTCGGTTTGGCCGCATTTGTTGTGATGATCGTATGTCTTGTATTTGGTTTGTATAGCGGCTTCGGCAACCGAGAAGGCTTGGAACGGGCCGCTGCTATGGCTGCGCTAGGTGCACTGGCGGCTTTTCTTGTGCATGGGATGGCGGATAGTGTCCACCACACCATTCCCACGGTCGCCTGGGTGCTGGCAGTGGTGCTGGGGGTTGGAAGCGGAAATTCAACAGAAGGGAAAACGCGCCGAATAAGTATTTTCCTGGGTGTTGGGGGCAATTGTCCTAGCGGGGATGTTTAACTTGTGGATGGAAAAGCCCATGCATGAGGGGACGATTGCCGGAAATTCTGGCGATTGGCAAGAGGCGCGGATGTACTTTCAGGAAGCCGCAGCACATGATCCAGGGCTGGCAACCACCTATCAACAATCCGGGCTGGTAGAGAGCAAGCTGGCAGAGGATGGGGATGCGGCGATGCTGCAATCTGCGATAATGAATTTTGAAATGGCAGTTGAAATGGATTCTTATTGGGGACTGAATTATGCTAACCTGGGTGTGCTGTATCGCGAGAATGGAGATCTTTCCGGTGCGGCAGACGCAATGGAAAAGGCGGTTGCAGCCGCCCCGAAAAGCGGTTTGTACCAGCTCAATCGCGGCGTTATCTATGAATTGATGGGAGATGAAACGATGGCAGGAGAAGCGTACCAGACTGCCATCGAGTTAAAGCCTTTGTGGCGGGAGGCGTATTTCTGGCGGGAAACAAGTTTCCGGGAGGAGTTTCATAATACGTTGATACTGCCTGATGAAGGACCAGAATCCTTGTCCGATGCGGAAGATAGGCTTGCTGCACAACCCGATCGGGTATCATCCTATCTGGATGTCATCCCCTTTTATCTGGAAGCGAATATGCTGGAGGAAGCGCAGAAGGTAATTCATTATGCGCGATCTGCTTATACTGTTAAGGCAGAAGAAAGACTACTTCTACGATGGTTTGAAGCAGAACTGGCAGCAAGCAAAGGCGATTTCGGTGGGCTGCGAGAGACCGGAGATGATATCGTTCACCAGTTCATGCAGCAGGGTATCTATGGCTATGGCAGTTTTGGTACGTTGATGTATGACCAGCTTGTTTTCCGACGCCCGGCAATGGTGATGGAAGTTGTTCCCAAATGACAATGATCGTGTTGCCCGATGGATGGGGCGTGCGACTGGATCAGGTGGCGATATGGTATCGCGAGAGTGGAGATGAAGAGCGGGCGGATGAATTGATGGAAGAATTATTTTCCCTCATTCCAGATTTCGCGTCTGGGGAATAAAAAACTATTTCGAGTTAGGTAATAAATGTGAATGCTACTGAGCGAAAAGATTTATCAACATTAGCAAAGGGTGCAGGATTTGCTCTGATTGGCAAAATCACTGGCCGAGGTCTGCATTTGGTGGGGCAGGTGATATTGGCGCGCATTCTTGGTCCAGCGGGGTTGGGCATCTATTCTCTTGGGTGGAATAGTTTGCGGATCATTACTCTATTTTCGCCGCTGGGCCTGGATAAAGGTGTCATTCGTTTTGCCTCTCACCATTATGAAAATGGGGAAGAAGAAGTAGCGCTAAAAACAACAGTTTTTCAATCCTTGTTACTGTCACTGTTGTCCAGTATTTGCATTGCGGTGATTTTGTTCTTCCTTGCGCCCACATTGGAAAAAGTATTTGATAAACCCGGATTGATGGGGGTCTTTCAACTTATCTCCATTGCAATTCCATTTGCCACGCTACTGCTTGTTGCTGCTGCTGCAACAAGCATTTCACGGAATGTGAAATTTGCAATATTATCTGAGGAAATTTCACAGCCTTCCATCAACTTGATTATGATATTGCTGTTTTATTTGTTGGGACTGGGCATCAACGGAGCAATTCTTGCTTCCTGCCTTTCTTTTGTCTTTTCTGCTGGGCTTGCTGTATTTTTCCTGAAACGGTTGATCCCTGATTTGTTTTTGTGGAAGATGCCTCTCCGTATTTTCAATCGCAAATTGCTGGCATATTCAATTCCAATGGCCTTATCAGGCACCTTCAGCACATTGATATTACTATTAGATAGAGTGATGATCGGGTATTTTCGAACAGATTTTGAGACAGGGATTTATCAGGCGATCTCTTTGTATTCTTTAATTTTCGTGATGATATTGAGCGCGTTGAAGACCATATTTTCGCCGATGATATCCGGTGTATATCATCAGGCAGCACTTGACCGATTTCATTCCCTGTATAAGATAACAACAAAGTGGGGTCTATATTTTGGGATTCCATTCCTGTTGGTGTTTTTGTTCTCGCCGGGAGATGTAATCCAGATTTTGTATGGCGATGTCTATTCAGTAGGAAAGACTGCCTTGGTGATATTGATGCTCGGGCAAATTTCGAATATTGGTACCGGTCCTGTAGACTTAATGCTGATGATGACGGATCATCAGAAGGATTGGTTGTGGATCACAGGAAGTGGTTTTTTGCTCACGCTGATTTTGAATATCGTATTAATTCCCCTATATGGCTATGTGGGTGCTGCTTGCAGCGTATCTGTTACGCTAGCTTACATTTATATCGCAGGCCTTCTGCGGGTCAGACAGGTACATGGAATTTGGCCTTATGATAAGCAGTATTTAAAGGGAGGATTGATCACATGTATTACAGTTATCATATTATTGATATTTACAAAAATTGTGCAGTTTGATTTCGCATTTGTCCATGTTTTGGTGGTTTCAGTATTGTCCTTCGGGATTTTCATTACCGGTTTATTGATAGCGGGATTGGATGAAACGGATAAAGAATTATTAACAATTCTTCAAAAGAAAATTGCCAATTCTTTTTCGGCAAAAGTTGAATAGTATGATGTGATAATCAAAATGGAGGAAAGATGCCTTCAAGAATAAGAATTAGAGAAATGGATGTGAAGAGAATGGCAGAAGCTGGCGTGAGGAGATTGAAAGATTTCCCTGTCGCTTTATCATGGCGGTTAAGTAAGCGTGCTCAAGAAAACCAGGAGAAAATCGCAAATTTAAAAAATGCTTATAAAGGTGAAAGATGTGTATTAATGGCAAATGGTCCTTCGCTTGCCAGAATGAATTTTGAACAAATCAAAGATGAGTATACGATAGGATTAAATCGGATATATTTATTATTTGACAAATTGCCTTTTGAACCTAATTTCCATGTTTGTGTCAATGAATTGGTATTGGAACAATTTGCTTCTGAAATCGCGGCATTGAAAATGTTGAAATTTCTGAATTGGAATCGACATCAATATTTCGATACTGTTGATGAGAAACTAATGTTTGTGAAATTGGGTATGCGGCTTGGAGGATCAGTTTGGTTTGAATCTGGTGAAGCCAATTTCTTCTGGTGGAACAGTAACTTTTGTTGCTCTGCAAACTGCGTATTATTTGGGCTTTAAAGAAGTAGTGATTATTGGGATGGACCACAATTTTGTTGATAAAGGTACGCCAAACAAAACGGTTGAAAGAACTGCTGAAAAAGATCAGAACCATTTTCATCCAGATTATTTCCCCAAAGGTAGTAAGTGGCAACTTCCCGATTTAAGAAGGTCGGAATTCGCTTATGCACTGGCACGGGAAGCTTTTGAAAAGGATGGCAGGAGGATCATTGATGCAACGGAGGGGGGGAAATGCCAGGTGTTCGAAAAAGCGACGTTCAATTCTGTGTTTGGTTCATGATTTACGCACTCCATTCTCAAAAGAGGCGTTGATCTATGGATTTAATTCAAAGATGCAATATTCTTGGTGTTGGTGTCAGTGCAATTAACATGCCCGTGGCTTTGGAAACTATTGCCGGGTGGGTACATGAACGCGAACCGAATTATATTTGTGTTACCCCGGCACACGCGATTATGGACGTCTATCAGGATGATGACCTGCGACAGATCTATAATCACAGCGGGTTGACCACTCCGGACGGAATGGCAATTGTATGGCTGTTGAAGGGATATGGACATTCCGAGGTTGATAGGGTGTATGGTCCTGACCTGTTATTGGCTGTTTGCGCACAATCTGTGGAGCATGGATACCGGCATTATTTTTATGGCGCGGCACCGGGTGTGGCCCAACAGTTGGCTGATTCATTGGTCAGAACGCTATCCAGGGTTGATGGTCGTTGGCGTAAATCGCCGCCATATCGGGCTTTGACGCCGAAGAGAGGATGCCGAGGTTGTGCGCCGGATCCGAGATGCGCAGCCTGATTTTGTGTGGGTGGGAATTGGCTCCCCACGGCAGGAGCTCTGGATGCGATGAACACCTTGCCCTGCTGGATGTTCCCGTGCTGGTGGGCGTTGGGGCTGCGTTTGATTTTTTGTCGGGTCAATAAACGCAGGCGCCGCGCTGGATCCAGCGCAGTGGGTTGGAATGGTTATTCCGTCTGTTGAGTGAACCGCGGCGCTTATGGCGGCGTTATATTCGCTATCCAAAATTCGCGATCTTGGCACTTTTACAACGAATGGGGTTAATTTCATTTTCGTTGTAAAATCAAGGTAATTCAAAGTGAGTTTGATCTTCCGGGGTTCAATGTATGTTTCGTAGGTTTTCAGCCAATTTTGCAGTATTTTCAATTTTTCTGGATGTGATCCTGATCGATTTTGCTTTGGGACTTGCAGCCATTCTGCGCGCCCCTTTGAATGCTCTTTCATTTGTTGAACCAATGCCTTACCCGGTACGGCTGCCTGCTGTTCTCTTTGCTATCTTTCCCGTTTTGTGGATCGGGGTTTTGCTGTTATTCTCTGTTTATGATGGCCGGCAAAATCTGCGCTGGGTGGATGAGCTTGGCAGCCTGATGCTGGGCTCGATGCTGGCGGCAGTGTCCATGGCCGGGGTGTTGTACTTCTCATACCGTGAAGTATCACGTTTCCTTTTCCTGTTCTTTGTTCTGTCAGGCTTCATCCTTATGTTGCTGTGGCGGGTGATTGTCCGGTATTCTTTCCGCCGCAGACGGTTATACGGCTTGCGGCATCGATTGGTGCTGGTACTCGGCGCTGGCCGGGTTGGTCGCGGGTTATTAAGCAAATCATCGGACAACCGGATGTGGGCATCCGCATATTGGGCTATCTGGATGATGATCCGGCGAAACAGGCACGCGGACTGGATGTTCTGGGATCACTGGACAAAACCAGAGAATTGGTATTGGAGAATGATATAGACGACGTGATCGTGGCTTTACCCCAGTCAGCTTTCTCTCGTTTGAATGAGGTCGTGAGTGGTTTGTATGACCTGCCAGTGCGGGTGTGGGTGATCCCGGATTATTTTGCGCTTACCCTGCATCAGGCATCTGTTGAGAAGTTTGCCGGATTACCGATGCTCAACTTGCGCGCTCCGGCGATCTCTGAATACCAACGCATGGTCAAGCGTGGTTTTGATTTGATCAGCACCTTATTGGCGATGCCAATTCTGCTGCCTGTGATTGGTTTGATCGCTGCGGCGATCAAACTGGATCACCGGGGCCGGCTTTTTATCGTCAGAAGCGGGTAGGAGAAAATGGGCGAATTTTTGAGATGGTCAAATTCCGCACAATGGTCGAGAATGCTGATGCGCTGCGCCATCAGGTAGAAACAGTAAATGATGAAGGTCAGTTGATCCACAAACAGCGCAATGATCCGCGGGTGACGCGGGTGGGGAAGATTTTGCGGCGCACCAGCATGGATGAGCTGCCGCAGTTGTTCAATGTGCTGAAAGGGGAGATGACCCTTGTCGGTCCGCGGCCTGAAATGCCATATCTGGTGGAGAAATACGACCTGTGGCAGCGCAAGCGTTTTGCTGTGCCACAGGGGATGACTGGCTGGTGGCAGATCCACGGCAGAAGTGACCGCCCGATGCATTTGAACACGGAAGATGATCTGTATTATGTGCAGAATTATTCTCTGTGGCTGGATTTGAAGATACTGATCAAGACGTGCGTGGGTAGTTGTGAAAGGAAAAGGGGCGTTTTAAGATCCGCTTTGGCATTTTTGGGGTTTGAAACCAGACTTTAACCATAGCGTATGTCATTTGGGGGTGGCGTGCCTGAAGTGGGATCAAAACGCCGCAGTCGGGCTGCCTGAAGGAAAAACATTCCTGAAAATAAAGGGTTCAATAGTAAATACCGCCGCCATAACCTTCGGGGCTCCTTGAGCAGGCGGAAGAGCCATTCTAGTCCCATTTTTTGCATCCAGGCTGGAGCCTGAGACAGTGTCCCGGCATGGAAATCGAAAGCAGCGCCTACGGCTAAAACAGGCATGGAAAGTGCCTTGTGGTTTTCATACGCCCATACTTCCTGGCGCGGGCAGCCCAATCCAACCAGTGTGATTTTGGCGCCACTGGTTCGGATGGTATCCACGATTTCACTCATTTCATCAGGCGAAACCTGGCGGAAGCGGGAAGGTTGCATCCCAGCAATTTGCAGATTGGGGAAGCGGGTGGTCAAGGTTTTCGGCAAAGTGGCTGGATCACAACGAGTTGGCTGCCGTAGAGATAGATGGGTAGGCCATCGCGTGCGGCCCGTTCACAAACCTTTAGGGTAAGCGTTGGGCCGTAAACCCGATCTGGTAAGGTCCGGTTTTATGCAGCAGGTTGAGTGCCCAGCGTACCGGCTGTCCATCCGGTGTGAGCAGATCAAATTGATTGAGGCGGATAACGGTGTACTTCATCCAATACCCCTGTCATCACCCCGTGGACAGCTAGCGCCGAAACAGCCATCGCACGTCCAGCATGAGCGGAGGCCACGATACGCTCAACGGAAGCTTCATAATCAATGGCATTGATCAGGATGCCGAGGAGGTTGTATTTCCCCCGGTCAATCATTTTTGGCCAACCCAACGTTGTCTGTTTTGTTCGAATATTTCCCGCAGGATGTGGGGTACATCATAGGTCAGTTCCCAATCGGGGTAATGAGCCTTGAATTTGCTCAGGTCGCTGATATACCAGATGTGGTCGCCTACCCGGTTGGTCTCTGAGTAGGTCCATTCCATTTGATTGCTGGTAATTTCTTCACATAATTGGATCGCTTCCAGCATGGAACAATTGCTGAATTGTCCGCCGCCCATGTTATACACTTCAGCCAGGCGCGGTGCTTTGTAAAAAGCATACATGGCATTGATCAGGTCTGCGCTGTGGATATTGTCACGCACCTGTTTGCCCTTGTATCCATAAACGGTATAAGGGGTGTGGGTGGCAGCACACTTCATCAAATAAGCCAGAAAACCATGCAATGCCGTACCTGAATGGTTGGGGCCGGTCAGGCAGCCGCCGCGCATACAGGCAGTGGGCATGTCAAAATAATGCCCATATTCCTGCACCATCACATCGGCGGCCACTTTGGAAGCGCCGAAGATACTGTGGGTGGAATTGTCGATGGTCATGTCTTCTGGGATGCCTTTGGCGTATGAATGTTCGGCATCAATCTCCCAACGGGTTTCTTGCTCGATCAGGGGCAGCTGGTTTGGGGTATCTCCATAGACTTTATTAGTGGAAGTAAAAATGAAAATAGCGTTCGGATTTGTTTTTCGCGTAATTTCGAGCATGTTCAGCGTGCCAGTAGCATTTACCCCAAAGTCTGTCAATGGTTCACGTGCAGCCCAGTCATGTGAGGGTTGGGCAGCAGTATGAATGACGAGTTCGATATCTTTTCCATAACGGTGAAAGATCTTTTCAAGGGCACTGTAATCCCGGATGTCCGTTTCAAAATGTGTGTATTGCTTGCCCAATTTTTTCTCGAGGATCTGGCGGCGCCAGGCTGTTGAAGCATTTGCACCAAAGAAATAACTCGCGCAAATTGTTATCAATGCCAACAATATCGAAACCTTGTTGGGCAAAAAACTCCGAAGCTTCAGAGCCAATTAATCCGGCGGATCCAGTGATAATCGCAACTGACATGATGATTTTCCGTTTTGCAGGTTTTTGATAGATGAATAGTAGTGTTGCTGTATGAACTGAATGATAAAGAGTGATTTAATATATTGTAATGTTGAGCGACTACAGTTACAACCTTGTTGAATTATAATCTTCCCCAATCTTTAAAATCCAGACTAGGATATTTTCCATAAAGAACGATTAGGTTTCACAATAATTGTCTATATCGGAGGGGTTATTTTGCTTTTGGAATTTGGCATCCTGAGGTACTGGATATCGTATAGCTTAATAGAGGGAAATTGTATATAATTGTTGTATCCAAGTCATTCGGAAAATCTTATCCGCCTGGAATGATATTGGGACTTTTTCTGGCGGTATTTGGAGGGACATGATGCGTAAATTCGCCTCGTTGCTGGTATTACTCGTACTTTCTGCTTGTTCGCTGCCGTTTGCTCAACAACCGGCTGCACCGACACAGGCCATAATTCCAACTGTTGCGGAGGATGCTGTGCAGGTTGAGGCTCCTGAGGCCGTTTCTCTGGTTGAAGAAGAAGGCATGCCAGTGGAGACGTGCCCGGTGTGTTCATCAGAGAGTGAGGGCTGCGAGGATGCTTTGGAGACTTGCCAGGCAGCAGCCACCGAGATGGCGGCTACGATCATCGCTTTTGAGGCTTTTGGTGGTGAGAGTGAGGTTGACTTGGCGGCGACAGCAACCCCAGATATGTCGGGCGGGATGCCTCCTCTGACAGCGACGCCGGATGGACAGGGGGGATTGCCTACACAGACGGCTACGAGCGGCCTGCAAGCTGGTGGAATGCCGACCGCTACACTGAATCCTGTACCGCCCTTGCCAGAAAATGGCGTACTATACCGCGCAGATGCGGTTACTTATAAAAAGAATTTTGCTCATCCAGATCGCGGCTGTAACTGGATGGGTGTGGCTGGACAAGTGCTGGATAGCTCGGGGAACCCGATGATCAATCTTGTGGTGGTTGCTGAGGGTGTTTTGCAGGGAAAAGAGCTTTTACAGGTTGATATTACCGGTTTGCATGATGCATATGGGCCGGGCGGGTATGAGATTGCGCTGTCTGATTCTGCGATAGCAACGACGAATATGGTTTTTGTAACCGTATATGATCTGGATGGCAGCGTGCTTTCATCGCCGGTTTCAATTGCGACCCGGGCTGATTGCAATCAGAATTTGCTGATCTTGAATTTCCAGCAAGCGCAATAGAATCTGCGTTTTGATTTAAACACGCGCTTGTGATCGAGCGCGTGTTTTTTTTGTGACAGGTTGCTTACGGTATAATTTGCTCAGTTCTTGTGCCACAGGAAAGGAAGCGTTTTGATCGGATTTTCAGGTATGGCGGTGACGATTAATGGCTGATAAATTTACGCCAAGAGATATTTTGGATTCGGCTTTGCGCTGGTGGTGGTTCGTGGTTGCAGTGATGCTGCTGGGGGCCGCTTTTGGCTGGATGTTTCCATCGCGTTCGTCCGGCTGTGTATGAGGGGCGGGCTTCGCTGGCAACGGGAATTGATTACGCACGCACTGGTCCGTTGAATGATCTGGAAGAAGACCAGGCAATGGAGCTTGTGGGCGATGTGATCAAGGCAGATGATACCCGGCAGACAGCGATATCACTGGCACTATCCCGTGGGGTGAGCATATCTGGTGACGAATTTATTGCGAGCAGTTATCTGGAACGTCAGAATTTCACCTGGGTACTGCGGGTGCGTCACGCTGACCCTGAATTTGCGGCGATGTTGACCAATGCCTGGCTTGATGCTGCTTATGGCGGACTTGAGGAAGCTTATGGTCACGCCTTGATGGCTGAAGGGTTGATACAGTATTCCCAGTCATTGACCCGCTGTCTGGAGAACAGCGTTTCTTCGGAGCCGGTGCAGGCAATGTGCGCTGCGAAAAACCTGGCCGAGATTCAGGAAGAACTGCTGGCGCTGAATGAAGCCAAAACAGAAGAATTGCTGGCAAGCCGCGGATTGTTCCCCGCGATGGCATTCACGATTATTGAGCGGGCATCCGTTTCTGGTGCGCCGGTGCAGTACGCGCGGAATACACTCGTATTTTCAGGAGCTGTGATTGGGTTTGTTATCGCCGTTTGGCTGTTTGCTTTGGGTGTGCCTGAGATATGGTTTGCAAAGGGGAAACGGGGGGAAGGTGTTTAGCCGTTTGCTTGACAAGGCTGAAGGATGGCTGTGGTTGGCGATGGTGGCACTGCTTCCGGTAACCAGTATGCCGCTGGTGGTGCGCCTGGTGCGCTCGGATGCAGTAGGTTCGCCATCGATCCTGCTGTTGGCGATCTTGATGGTGATGTGGTTTTTGCCTTTTGTATGGAAACGGGGAAAATTACCGCGGCAGAGTCTTCCGCTGCTGGCTTTTGGATTGGTGGCCATTGCGGCCACAGCGCTTGCTAATTTCAAGTTGATCCCTCCCTATAAAGATATTTCGATTTGCGTAATTCGGCCGCTTCGTTTGCTACGCTGGTAATCGGGGTTTGTTTCTATTTAGCGGCGAGTGTTTTTCCATCCAGTGAAGAGAAAATGCAGCGCACCCTGCGCTGGTTGAACTGGAGTGGATTAATCGTTGTGGTGTGGTCGTTGGCACAGACTGCTGCCTGGTACGGTGCGGGGCGCTATCCAGAGTGGATGCGCACGATCCACAGCTGGTATTCGATCGGTACGTTTTTCAGACAGCGCACTACTGGCTTTGCCCTGGAACCTTCCTGGCTGGCACACCAGTTGAATTTGCTGTTTTTACCCTTCTGGCTGGCGTCCGTAGTGCGCCGGCAGTCAGTGCATCAATGGCGGTTATTTGGATTCTTTATTGTTGAGGATGTGTTGCTGGTGCTGGGGGCGGCAGTTTTGTGGTTAACGCTTTCGCGGGTGGGGCTGGTGGCTTTTCTGTTGATGCTGGCTTATTTGCTGGTACGCGCCAATGTTTGGTTGAAAGGGCGTGCGCAGTTGTGGGTTGTGCAGCGCTGGCAGAAAGCGGATGGGCGTGCCAAAAACAGGCAACGTGCGGCTTCATGGGGGATCACCCTGGCGATGTTCGCGGTGTATGCGGGCCTGTTTTTGGGAGTGGGGGTTATTTTGTCAAGGGTTGATCCACGTATGGCTGAATTGTTTAAATTCTCATTTAGCAAAGATAATCCGCTGCTGGCGTATGCCGATTCACTCAATTTCTCCTCCCGGCTGGTGTATTGGGAAGGGGGTTGGAATATTTTTAATGACCACCCCTTTTTCGGTGTGGGATTGGGAAATGCAGGCTTTTATTTCCCGGAGAAATTGAGCGCGTATGCGTGGTGGCTTGTTGAGGTTCGCCATCTTTTATTCCGCTCAACGATCTTGCTTAATGTGAAGAGCATGTGGGTGCGGTTGCTGACGGAGATGGGTATAGTTGGTTTCTCGTGTTTTATGGCATGGTTTTACTTGATCTGGCAGACCGGGCGGGCACTGGAACAGGAATCACGGCCGCAGTGGAAGATGATTGCATTGGCCGGGCAATTATTAGTAATTGGGTTTATCATTGAAGGGTTCAGTGTTGATTTATTTGCCATGCCGTACATCTGGTTCTCGGCTGGCCTGGTGACATCAGCGTATCATTCATTGGCTGCACAGGAACCTGCTGCGCCTTTGAAAGGAGTAAAGGTTGGATAACTCAAAGAAAACAGTTTCAATCATTGTGATCGTTTTGCTCGTGTTGGCCTGTTGTATGCTGGTAGTTTGTGTTGGTCTGGCAGGACTGGGAGTTTGGGGGGCGAATCAATTGGAAGAAGAAGTGTCTTCATCATTTGAAAACGGTGATCCGGCAGAATTGTTCAACCTGCCTGATCCAAATGCCACACCAGAGCCGGTACCGACGGTTGTCATTTTGCCTGAGCCACCAGCAGATGCTTTTGAGACTTTGCAAACTTTACAGGAGGCAGTGACGCCAAAAAATGACCTGCGGGAGCTGGCAATGCGCCTGGGCGGCAAGACAGATATTCCTGAGGTGCTGGAGTCCGACCCTGTTCAATATCAATTAGGCGATCAGAAGAATTTCTGGATTTCTGATACGGATACAAATGAGACCTTTGAAACCCGCGCAACGCTGCGGTATGCCACCGAGCATGTCTATTTCTGGATCGAGAATGGCGTTGATTATCACGAAGGCGACTTGATCAAACTGGTGGATGAGTTTGAAGAGAAGATTTATCCGACCAATCGCGCATTCTTTGGCAGTGAATGGTCCCCTGGCATTGACAATGACCCACATTTGTATATCGTATTTGCACGCGGATTGGGTGGTTCGGTGGCTGGGTATTTCTCCTCGGCGGATTCGGTGCATCCCCTGGCGCACGAGTACTCCAATGGGCACGAGACCTTTATGGTCAGTGCAGATAACAATCGATTGAATGATGCGTATCTATATGGTGTACTGGCGCATGAATTCCAGCACATGATCCACTGGTATGGCGACCAGAATGAGACGACATGGTTGAATGAAGGTTTCTCGGAATTGGCTGTATTTCTCAATGATTATTACTCAGGCGGGTTTGATTTCATGTTTGTCAGTCAGCCAGATATGCAGTTGAACAATTGGCCGAATGACAGCTATGCGACCACGCCGCATTATGGGGCGGCTTTCATGTTTGTCAATTATTTCCTCGACAGATTTGGTGAAGAAGCGACCCAGGCAGTGGTCAGCGCGCCAGAGAACGGTATGGACAGTATCGACGTAGTTTTGGAAAAACTGGATATCGTTGACCCACTAAGCGGGAAGACGATCACTGCCAATGATGTGTTTGCCGACTGGGTGGTAACGAATTATATGCTGGACCCGAATGCAAGCGATGGACGCTATGTGTATCATAATAATCCTGGCGCGCCCGGAACGTATGAGACCGAATGGGTGACAGACTGCCAACCTGGCTGGCAGGACAGAACGGTGCACCAATACGGCGCAGATTATATCCGTATCTCCTGCCCGGGAACACATACATTGGAAATTGAAGGCTCGACAGAGGTGGGACTGCTGCCGGAGAGTGCATATTCCGGTGCGTACGCCTTCTGGAGCAACCAGGGCGATGATTCCGACATGACGTTGACGCGTCAGTTTGATTTCTCGGATGTAAGCGATGCGCTGACCATTTCTTTCATGACGTGGTATGACCTGGAAGAAGATTATGACTACGTGTATCTGGCGGCGTCGGAAGATGGCGAGAAGTGGCAGATTTTAAACACGCCTTCGGGGACGATTGAGAATCCTTCAGGCAACAGCTATGGCTGGGCTTGGAACGGGCTTTCAGGCGGGAATGGACGATGGATCGAAGAGACGGTGGATTTGTCTGCCTATGCTGGCAAGCAGGTCTATCTGCGTTTTGAGTATGTGACGGATGCGGCGGTGAATGGGGAAGGGATGTTGATTGATGATGTCTCGATCCCGGCAATTGGATATTTTAGTGATTTTGAAGATGATGCGCAGCATGGTTGGGAAGGCGAAGGTTTCGTGCGTGTGCAAAACCGGCTTCCGCAGTCATTTGCGGTTTCGTTGATCCGTCTGGAGGGGGACAAGAGGACAGTGGAGACAATCCAGGTTGATTCTGGTGAAAAGGTGTCGTTTGAGCTGGATGCGGAGAATATGGGCGGCGATGTAGTGCTGGTGGTGAGCGGAACAACGCGCTTCACACGCCAGTTGGCAACGTACCGCTTCCGGCTTGGAGAGTAGAAGGGCAAGTCAGTAGCCAAACTTGCCGTTATTTGGAGAAACAAAAACAGCCAGGATGCATTCCACATCCTGGCTGTTTTTGTTTGGTCCGATGTATGGATAGGTACAGGGACGGGATGGTTGATTACTCTTTGGGCGCACGCAGATCTTGCAGTTCGAGCTGCAATTCATCTCTGCGTTGCTCGCCAGCCTGACGGACTTCTTCATAGGTCTTGTTTGCCAGATCTGCAATCTGCTGGCGAACCTCACTGCCGGAAGATGGGGTCAAGAGCAAAACCAGCGTGGAAGCGATCAATCCACCCAATATGGCTCCAGTGAGAAAACTCATTACTCGACGCATATTACACTCCTTCTTGTTGTGTTGTTTCATTTGTTTCCGAGGCTGTCCAACCCGATTGGGCCAGTCTCATTTTGATAAATAGTATTGGGGCAACCGCGGTAACCCATACGCCAATCAATGCGTAGCGCAGATACCTCAATGTGTATGCCAGCACCCCCGGATCACGTGGGAATATTTTCCCCAAACCATACCAGAAAATGCCAACACCCGTAAGACCGATCACCAGACGAAGGATCTTCTGGCCGATGGTGCCAGCAGGGTTATATCCATTATAACCTTTTTCAATCCATACCATACCGGCAATCAGTCCAAACAACGTGCCGGCGGAGGTGATCACCCCCTCCGGATTGAGTGGATCAACTTCAGAACCAGGAAAGTTGAGTTCCGAGAGTTGATGCCATTCCGCAGGGATTTGCCAGTCTGCAAGAATTTGCAGCGGGAGGAAAACAAGGATGATCAGGACAGCAGAAACAATAAAACCAGCAAAGATTTGTGTGAAGGTATTCTGCATCCTGAACCATGCAGCAACGGGTTGTTCGAATTTGAGGAATGCCAATACCAGCAGGCCTCCAATGCACCAGCCGAGGAGGACGTCACTGGTGAAATGAACGCCAAGATAGATGCGGGAAAAACCAATCAAGAAAATGACAGCAATGACAGCCCAGCGTGCCCATTTCTTTTTGAGATGGGCGGCGAAAATTCCCCAAACGCTTGCTGCGGTTTGGGCGTGCCCGGAAGGGAGACCAAACGAGGTCTCGGACTGGAAAAGTACTTTGACGCGTTGGTCTACCCAGTAAGGGCGAGGACTGTGCAAACTGATCTTGAAGACGGCATTGAGGCCATTAGTGAGCAGCAGCATGGCACCAACCCGCATGCCAATCGCGGTGCTGAAGCACCAATACAAAGTCGGCGTAACGAGCAGATAAAACTCTTCGGTACCCAGCGAGGTAAAGGCGGCCAGCGGTGCAACCAACCAGGTTCCGATCTGCTGGACAAGTAAGGTAAAGGCGATTTCAATCTGATGGAGAGCTGAAAACATGATGTTTTGTTTTTCCTCCGGCGTTGTTGATTGACGATAACAGCACTTTTATTGTACACTCATTCCATGCTAAAGAGAGAAAATAAATGGCTGGATATATTTGCGGCGGCGGCGTTGTTCGCCGCATTCTGGGTGGTGGCGCTGCGCCTGGAGGCCACGGATTGGTCAGATGACCTGGCGCGGATCAAGGCCTTTGTACTGTTTGGATTTCTGCTGGGGTATTTGCTGGGCCTGAGCAGGTATGAGCAGTGGGGTCAAATACTCATTGGTGGACTGTACACTGTCCTTCTCATTCCCTGGGTGCTTGGTTCGGGGATGGCGGATGAAATTGCCTGGGGGGAGCGACTGATGAGTTTGGCAGGACGCCTGGCGGCCTCGTTTGAGTTATTTGTGACCAACCAGCCAGTCAAGGATTACATTCTGTATGTATTCAGCATGGCGCTTCTGTTCTGGTTTATCAGTGTGATCGGGGGATTCCAGCTCAGCAGAAAAGGATCACCCTGGGTCCCGCTGCTGGTGGCTGGCGTATTACTGATCAGTATTGAAACCTCAAGCTATGAAGTGGTTAACCGGGGACGGTACAGTGCTGCATATATGGTGTTTGCTTTACTAAGTTTGGGGCGAATTTATTTCCTTGGGGAGCGAAAACGCTGGAGCCAGGCTGGAATAGCGGTTGATTCTGAAACGGGGTATGATCTTGGACGCAGCATGGCGGTGATCGGATTCCTGCTGGTGCTGATTGCCTGGAATGTCCCGTCCATATCAGGGATGATGACAACGGGGGCGGGAAACCGTTTCCAATTTTCACGATTGCGAGACAGGCTTTCAAACCTGACCGCCGGGCTGGATATGCCTGGGTACACAACGGCTGATTTTTCGTATGGCAATGATCTTTCACTGGGCACCGGTGTGCCACTGGAAGAGGTGGAATTGTTCCAGGTGTTGACTTCAAGGCGGCACCCGACCGGTATTCCGTTCTACTGGAAAAGCCAGAGTTATGATTACTATGCGGAAGGTGAATGGCGAAATACGGTTACCCGGGAGCATGAGATTGAACCGTCTGAATGGCCGATACGGGAATTGAGCCTGGAGAACCGCGTCGAAGTGAATCTTACTTACACGATCCGGGCGGCTTCGATCCAGACTTTGTATTTACCAGAACAACCACAATACATCAGTCGACCAGCTGTGTGGGTGGGTGACAGCGCAACCGAGAATCAGGTGGATATTATTGCTGTTAAAGCTGCAGAATCATTGCGATCAGGAGAAACGATCAAAGCTGAGACTCGTTTGAATGAACTGACGGTTTCCATGCTGCGTCAGGCAGGGGAATCATATCCAGATTGGGTGACGCAGCGATATTTGAACTTGCCTGAAGATTTTCCGCCGTCTGTGGCAGGGTTGGCAGAAGAACTGGTCAAGGAAGAAGAGACCCCGTACGATAAAGCGCGGGTGATCACATCTTATCTGCGTAATGAGATTACCTATGAAAATGAAATCCCCAAAGCGCCAGAAGGTGAAAACCTGATTGAGTGGTTTTTGTTCACACACAAAGCAGGTTTCTGTAATTATTATGCGACTTCAGAAGTATTGATGCTGCGTTCGGTGGGGATTCCTGCCCGTATGGTGATAGGGTTTGCTGAAGGGGTAGAGGACGAAGAAAGAGATAATCTGTATCATGTGCGCATGAATGATTACCATGCCTGGCCGGAGGTTTTCTTCCCGCGAATTGGCTGGGTGCAATTTGAGCCGACCGCCTCACAGCCAGTGCATTCTCTGCGATTGGGGCTGGCAGAAGAAGCGGGAAATGATACTGACAATAATTCAGGATTGACGCCAAATGAAAGAGATTTGACAAACCGTGATCCGTTTAATGATTTAGAAGAAGACCCGACCTGGAATTTGGATGGAGAAGCAGCTGCAGTTCAGCGCGGTTTGCATCCAGCCTGGATCGTTTCCAGTGTACTGCTGGTAATGGCTTTTGCGGGGTACATGTGGTGGCGCATTCCTCCGGGAAGGTTCCGACCTGTGATCGTGCTGCCAGACCTTCTTGACCGGCAGCTTCAGCGGCGTGGATTCGAGACACCGGGATGGGTCAGAAATTGGGTTGAGTACGGTCACCTATCTCCTGTTGAACGGATGTTTCGGCGGGTATCCCTGATGCTGTTGTTGTTTGGTGAGCGTGTGAACAGGGGTGATACTGCGGCTGAACAGATGGCTGTGTTGTCAAAGTATCTGGATGAGGAGTTAATGGAAACTGCTACTGCATTTCAGACGGTATACGAGAGGGCATTGTTCAGCATGCATGCGGTAGACTTCAGGGAAGTGCGTAAAATCTACCTGAAATTGTGGTGGCGCGTTTTGAAAACTGTTGTAAAGCGGTGGAGGGGAGTATAATGATATTGTCTGGCGTCAAAGTGCAGTTTTTTCATTCACAGTGGGTACCAGAATCATGTCATTAAATCTTTCTTCACCATCAATATATGAATTATTAGACGGCTTATTGAAGCAGATGACTTCTGAACTGGAAAAGTCTCAGTCATTTTTCCTGCAGAATCGTCCCGCGGCCATTCCCTCTTATGTTTATGAGGGGATAAATCGAATCTCGCTGCATCTTCCCAAGATACGAAAACAACTTGAGGCGCTGGAGGATGAACGCTCCAGTTTGAGTGCATTGGCGACCATTGGCCAATTTGTGAATTCTTCGCTTGAGCTGGAAGAAGTGCTGCAAATTGTTATGGATACGATCATTCGCCTGACGGACGCTGAGCGCGGGTTCCTGATGTTAAAAGATGAGGATGGGAATTTGCAGATGCGGATTGCCCGCAATATGGAACAAGAATCGCTCGACCCGTCTGAATTCAGTATCAGTCACACGATCACTTCGCGGGTTGCCTCTGATGGGAAACCAGTATTGACGACCAATGCGCAAGAAGACCCACGCTTTACAGGACAGGAAAGTGTGGTGGCGTATAACCTGCGCTCGATTTTGTGCGTACCTTTGAAGGCAAAAGGCGAAATGATCGGCGTGATCTATGCGGATAATCGTATTCGCAGCGGCATATTTACCCAAAAAGACCTGGGATTGCTGGTGGCTTTCGCCAATCAGGCAGCCGTTGCCATTGAAAATGCCCGCTTGTTTGATTCTGTTTTGCAATCCCTGGCTGAAGTGACTGAATTGAAGAACTTGATGGACAATGTGTTTGCCTCTATGGCAAGCGGTGTTTTTACGGCAGATGTGGACGAGCGTATCATGATGTGCAACCAGGCTGCGGCAACGATTCTGGGATTGGATTCCGTGGATCTGGTTGGACAGGAAATGAAGAGTACCCTGGCTCCATTGCAGCCGATGCTCGCCCCTTATTTCCAAGAGGTGTTGCGCACGGATCAGCCAGTGTTGAATCTGGAAGGGCGACCTGTTTTTCCGGACCGTGGGAGAATGGATTTGCATTTTAATCTGTCTCCATTGAAAGATGTTGACCAGACCACACAGGGTGTGGCAGTAGTAATGGAAGACCTGACCGAGAAAAAACGCCTGGAAGCCCAGCGGCGGTTGTTTGAACGAATGGTTTCCCCGGCAGTGATCGAGCAACTTGACCCAGACAGCTTGCAGCTTGGCGGTCGGCGCGCAGAGATTACGGTTGTGTTTGCTGATATTCGTGGTTTTACCAGTTTTAGCGAAGGGTTATCGCCTGAGCGGCTGGTTTCGGTTTTGAACCGCTATCTGGCGGCAGCGGCGGATGCTGTGCTGCATGAAGAGGGTACGATTGACAAGTTCATGGGGGATGCGGTTATGGCCTGGTTCAATGCGCCGGTTTTGCAGGAAGATCATACGATGCGGGCAATTCGCGCGGCAGTGGGGATTTGCAAAGCAATGAACCGATTGCAGACGGACATCCGCCGGGATTTGCAGTTGTCATTTGGGGTGGGGGTGCATGTTGGCGAGGCGGTTTTGGGTTTGGTGGGTACGGAAAAAAGGCTTGAATATACGGCCATTGGCGACAGCGTAAATACGACCAAGCGCATTCAGGAAAATTCCAAAGCCGGACAGATATTAATCAGCAAGGAAGTATATCAGCGGGTGGCCTCGCAGGTTTTGGTGCGCAGCATTGCGCCGATCACTGCCAAAGGGAAGCGTGAGCCGGTAAATGTGTATGAGCTGCTGGATTTGCGGTAGGATGTACATCAAAAATATTCCCGCACCCTGAATGAAACGGGTGCGGTTTATGTTTTAGGGAGGAACTCTCATCAATACAGTGGGGATTTTACCTGAGCTACGGATAGGATACCAAAAAAAGAATTTGTGGTCGTGATGAATGAACTTGTCAAAGCCCGCGTTCACGTGGGGTTATGACGACGAAAGACGTCACTCCAATTAACCGCAACTCAATCGATTTTAGATCTTGCGGGCCATGCTGCGCAGGGAAGCAAGACGGGCTTCCGCTAAACCAGGCATGGCATCAATGGCGTAGAACGGCTGGCTGCCTTCAATGACCAATGAGGCAGAAATATTGCCATAAAGGGATGCTTCAATGGGGTCGTAGGTCTTGCGGAAGCCAGATAGAAAACCGCCGCCAAAGGCATCCCCTGCGCCGGTGGGGTCAATGACCTGCGAAGGGTAAGCAGGGATGGACCAGCGTTCGTGGTTGGCATGGTTGTAGATCATCTGGCCGCGCGCCTTGCGCTTGATGATGATGATCTCGCAACCAAACCGGGCAAGTTCTTCTGCCATTTCCCACAGATCGGTAGACCTGCCTCGGAAAATTGCGTGCAGCTTTTCTTCTGAAACCTGAAATGCAGTGATGCCATTTAATAGCAAGGAGAGATCATCCCAGAAGATGGGGTGCATGTAACCCTCTCCCGGATCCAGCGTGAGGGTATTGACCTTGTTTTGCATGAAGAGCGAGATGAGGAATTGGTGACTGTGGAAATCCAGCGGGCAAAGGTGGGCAGAGGATGCGTCCAGGTAGGACTCCGGCACATCTTAATCCGGATCGTTTCATCACTGGTTCGTGTGCGGCTGTCCACTTCTGGTAAAGGCGGGGTGTAGCCAAGCAGGGCTTTGGGAAAAGGCTGTCCCAGGTCTGCGTAACTGGCAACCGGATTATCGCTTTGGGCGGCGTCTGAATCAGTGTAATTGAGAAACTGGCGTAGATCCAGTGCGTTCGGGAGGATGCGGATGCCGTTGGTGTCAAAGTTAAGATCGCGCAAATCTTTTATCCACTGGCGTGGAAAGTCTTCTCCAACGCGCGAGATGAGGCCGCCGTTATCCTGTTCCCAAATACTGAGTCCAACGGCCGCATGAGTCAGGCTGCCGCCGAGGATGTTGGTGTGGGACTCGCCGGAGGGGGTGATGATGAAATTCTGTTTGAGTTCGCCTGCAATAAGGTTTCGAATCAGGGAGGAAGGGGGCATGTTATTTCCGCGGAGACGGGTAAGATGGATAAAATACAGGTTCCGGCAGTGTCAGCAACCGAAACCTGTGGTGACCAGATTATTTCTGGAAGGTTTATTTGTTACCGATATCGGAAATGAGGCGCAGAACACCAAGCACACCCAGACCGACTTTGACCCCGTCGCCCGCTTTGAGCTGAGGGGTGTCTTTATCCTCTGCACTCTGGATGATGATGAGGGCAGCAGCGAGGCCGGCAGCCAATCCAAGTCCGGCGCTGATCAGCAGTGTTTTTGTTTTCCAATCGTTTGATTTTTCCATGTGATCCTCTCCAGATCAATTTTCAATATTTGTTTTTTTTCGCGGCATTTTGGTCAGACGAGATACGCTGGCCTGGTGGCTTTTGACAGAGATGACCGGGGCAGCGATTTTATCCGCATATTCTTTGGTTTTTTTTGCCCCAAAATCGAAATAGAATTGCACTTTGTGGAAAAAGCCTGGCAGAATACCCAGAAATTTTGCCAGAAGATAGACCATCGCGCCAGCGAGGGCGACGACGATCAGCAGCACAGGAATTGCTGGGGCGGAAACCCATACGAAAGACAGGCTGCCCAAAGAGCCAGTATCAATATTTGTGCTTGACTCGGGCAGGCATACCAGAACCGCTGCCGCCAGCATCAGGAGGATGGCGAAGACAAGGGGAAGCCAGATCATCCAGATGAGCTGTTTGCGCCGCTCTTTGGAAATGGGTTTGCTTTTCTCCACAGGAGGTGATGGGATGAACTTGTTTTGTTCCATATCTCTATTTTAGCACGGTTCATAATCAGAAAGAATTGATTTTGGATAGGAATTTCCATCCTGAGAGGTTAAGGCTGGATATTGAGGGATTGAGATGGCAGCCAACCTGTACGGCCCAACAAATCCTTTACCTCAATCCACAAGGTGATGTGCGTGGTGGCGCGATTACCGGTGAGCTGCACCAATGCACCTTCTGGCAGGATAAAGGTGATCCTGCCATTGGGCTCGTCCCGCATGTAAATCCCTTTGCCGTCTGTTCCAATGATTGCTGCAAGGATTGGTGTGATGGTGGGCGTGGGAGTAGCGGTCTCCGTTGGGGTTGCTGTGATGGTGGCCGTTGCGGTGGGTGGTTGTGTCGGCGTGGAGGTGATGGTCGGTGTCGGGCTTGGGCCAAGCGTAGGAGTGAACGTTGCAGTGGGTGGAATGAGGGGGTCCAGCTTTGTGAAGGGAACAGAAATCAATTGCAAGGCAACAGGCATATCCAGGCTGGTAGCCAGTTCAGTTTGCATGTCAACCACGGTTTGGTAAGAAATATATTGGGAAGAACGAACCGTAATGTTGATGGAGAGGATGCGTTCGCTATTTTGGGAGGGTGCATCTTCCTCAATGGGTGAATCGATAATGGCATATTTCATATCCACCAATAATGGATCTTTCAGATTGGCCTCCAGATATTGCAGGGCGGTGTCCTGGATGTTTTTTGCCAGAGCGGCTTCCTGAATGGAGCGAAAAGACAAAATGACCAGTGGGATCGTAATCGCGGCCACGAGCAAAGCGGAGATTAAAGCTCCTCTGGGTATGTTGTTCCATTGGTTTTCGCTGTGCTGTGGGCGAAAACCCAGCCAGGCAAAAATGAGAATGCCCGCGAAGGTGATTGCAGCAAAGTTGGTCAGGAAAAGCAGTGAGGCGCCAATGACGACGTTCTCAGCACCAACGGCTATTCCGATACCGATTGAGCAAAGCGGGGGCATCAGCGCTGTTGCAATGGCAACACCGGGCAGCGCTGCCGAGATTTTGGGCTGGGCCAGCGCGTAGGCGGCAGCCGCACCCCCGGCAAGGGCGATGATCAAATCAAACGGGGTCGGCTGGGTACGGCTGAGAACTTCGCCAGGCAATGTGTTCAATAGTTCGTACGGGATTTGGTATGAGAGGGCGGTGATCAGGGCCGATAAGGCAATTGCCAGGAGGACGCCTTCCACGAGCGCAATGATGGAACGGCGAAACATGAATTGTTCCCCTGCCACAGAGGACAGGGAGAGACCCAGAATGGGCGACATGAGCGGCGCGACCAACATGGCGCCGATGATCACAGCAGTGGAATTAGATAACAAACCAAAGGTGGCGATGGTGCAGGAAAGAATGATCAACAGGAAGAAATCATATCCTGGTGATGCAGAATCCATCAACTCTTTTAGAACGAGTTCTTTTCTTTCAGCAGGCAGCGGTTGAGGCAGTACACGAGTTTTCATAATGTTATTTCCTGAGCGAGTTTAAAAAAGCCCGCTTTGTTGATCTGGTCTGCATGGCTTTGTATACACCTGTACCCTTGAAGTGTACCAAAACATCAAAATAATGTATAATATGTTTCTGGTTGAAAAATAAATAGTGAATTTTGTTCTTTAATTATAATTCCGGTTGGTAAAGGTATAACCCTGTTTATGTGTATCTCCTGCGGGAGTTTGTGAATTACAGTAAGCCGTAGTTTTATGGTTTCACCGGTGGCTCAAATTTTGCTCATCTGGATGAAATCAGTTTGCGAGAGATGATCCATAGAGAACGTGGATTTTTGAAATTGCCAGAACACCAGTAAATAATCATGAGAATGTTATTACGGCTTACCAGATTAACTAAATGGGCATGCATTGGAATTTTTGACAGATAGATGACTTTCTGTTAACCTATCGTTAACCTGATTGTGTTCTGAATACATAAATTGGTATAAACCTTTGAAAGCAGCCGGACCCTGACGGGTGATTCTGGCTGTTTTTTTGTTATGAGTAAAAAAATTACTGCACTGAAAATCCAGAAAAGAAATCCTGCTCGGGTGAATGTTTACCTGGATGATGAGTTTGCTTTTGGATTGGCTAAAGTCGTTGCAATCTGGTTGAAAATTGGGCAGCAACTCGACGAGGCAAAAATTGAAAAACTGAAAGCTGAGGATGAAGCCGAGGTTGTTTACCAAAAGGCACTGCATTTCCTGAGCTTTCGACCCCGCTCCGAAGGAGAAGTGCGGCAGCGGTTATTAAAACAAAAATACAATGAAGCGGTGATTGATGCAACGATTGTACGTTTGAGGGAAAATGGATTCCTGGGCGACCAGCAATTTGCATCGTTGTGGATAGAGAACCGCTCAACGTTTCGCCCCAGAAGTCAGCGGATGCTGGCGATGGAGCTGAGAAAAAAAGACGTACCCGAAGAAGTGATATCTTCGGCGATGGAAGAAGCAGAAGAAGATGAAGTTTTGGCTTATCAGGCAGCAGAGCGGTATGCACACCGTTTGAAGGGTCTGGATTGGCTGAGCTTCCGCAAAAAATTGCTGGGATTTCTGGGACGGCGCGGGTTTTTTTATGGCACTGCAGCGCCGGTTGTTCGTCAGATTTGGACTGAATTCTATTCGGAAGACGACGATCAATTAAACGAAAATATGGAAGAGGAACTGGATAATGAATAATTTGTTTTTGATTATAGGAGTAGCCGCAGCGGTGGTTGTCATTCTTACAATCATCTTTGTGCAGGTTTTTAAGGCGCGATATTTACGCGATCGCCAGAATCAAGCGGATGCTTTATTGGCAGCGGCGCAGGAAAAAGCGCGCACGATGGAAATGGAAGCAAAGGATGATTCCCTGCGGATCATGAAGAACTCAGAAGGGGAATTGGCACGGCGCAGAGGCGAATTGAACCAGGAAGAAGAGCGTCTTCAACGCCGGCGGACTGAGCTTGATAATCGGTTGGACAAGCTGGAGCAGAAGGAAGTGATGTTGAATAAACGTCAAAGCTCGCTTGATCGAAAAGCCAATGAACTGGAAAAGCGCGAATCGGAACAAGTTCAGGAATTGGAACGAATTGCCCAAATGAGCAGGGACGAAGCGCATGCCGAACTGCTGGTGTTTGCTGAAAAAGAGGCACAGGCTGATGTTGCCCGCATTATCCGCCAGATTGAAAATGAAGCCCGCCAGGAAGGCGAGAAGCGCGCCCGGGAAATCGTGGCTGATTCGATCCAGCGGGTGGCTTCCGATCATGTGGCAGAGGTTTCCACCAAGGTTGTACCGCTGCCGAATGAGGAAATGAAGGGGCGTATTGTGGGCCGCAATGGACGTAATATCCGTGCCTTTGAACAGGCGGCTGGTGTTGATGTGATCGTTGACGATACACCGGAAGCGGTAACGATTTCCTGTTTTGACTCCGTACGCCGCGAGATTGCTCGCCGCTCACTAGAGCGCCTGATCCTTGATGGACGTATTCATCCGGCATATATCGAAAAAGTGCTGCACGAAGAACAGCGTGAAATGGAACGTTCGCTGGTGGAAGCTGGTGAAGAAGCTGCTTTTGATGCCGGGATTGCTGGTTTGCATCCCGAAATCATCAAGAAGATAGGTCGCCTCAAGTTCCGCACTTCTTATGGACAAAATCAACTTGCCCACGCGGTGGAAAGCTCCAAGCTGGCTTCTGTGATTGCTGCGGAACTGGGTGCGAATGTGGAAATTGCCAAACTGGGCGGTTTTTTGCATGACCTGGGCAAAGCGATCGATCATGATACAGAAGGTACCCATGCACAATTGGGCGCTGAATTTGCTGAACGCTATGGCGTGAACAAAGCAGTATGCAACATTATCGCTTCTCACCACCGTGAAGTGGAGCAGGACAGCGTGGAAGCCGTGATTGTTGAAGCTGCTGATGCGATTTCCGGCGCACGGCCGGGCGCACGGCGCGAAGACCTTGAGCAATACATCAAGCGGCTGAAAGCTTTGGAAGAGATTGCTAATTCTTATAAAGGCGTTGAACAGAGCTATGCGATTCAGGCAGGGCGTGAAGTGCGCATCATGGTCAAGCCGGAAGATATTGACGACCTGACTGCTACCCGCCTGGCGCGAGATATTGCCCGCAATATTGAAGAATCGATGCAATATCCGGGACAGATCAAGGTGACCGTCATCCGCGAGACCCGTGCTGTGGATTATGCCAAATAACCAGACTTGAATTGAAAAAGGCTGCTGTAACAGGCAGCCTTTTTGTTTTTAAATTTCCGCGAGTTTATAAAAACGGATTATTAGCGGCTTCTTCGGCCACGGTGGTAGAGTCTCCATGACCGCAGAGCAATTGCGTTTCAGGGGGGAGAGTCATGATCTGGGTGCGGATGCTGTGAAGCAGGGTGGCATGGTTCCCGCCAGGAAGGTCTGTGCGGCCGACAGAGTGGTGAAAGATGACGTCACCCACGAAAGCGACAGCAGATTCGGGCACGTAATAGATGACCTGCCCACCGCTGGAGTGTCCGGGGCAATGACGCACTTCTACCTGGTATGCGCCGATGGAGAGGGTTTGACCATGTTCGAAGAACAGGGACGGCTCGGGTTGTGGGGGAATTTGGTAACCGAAAAAATTTGCCCCGCCGCTGTTTTGATAAAGGGGCAATTCTTTGGGATGCATACCGACCGGGAGTGGGGAGTCTACCCCGGCAGCCAGCTCACTGGCTCCGGCAAAATGATCAAAATGGGCGTGGGTGATCCAGATTGCTATCAGTTGCAAGCCCTTTTCTTCTACTTCTTTGAGGACTATTTTTGCGCCAATTGGCGGGTCAATGACAACGGTCTCTTTTGAAGCAGGGTCAAATGCAAGATAGCAATTGTTTTGGATGGGACCGATGACGTAACGGGAAACAGACAGAGACATAGGTAGATATCCTGTTGAGTTATCCCTCAACCCTGAACAGTTCGCGGGGGAGGGTGGTGAGGCTCTCAGCGCCATCAGGGGTGATGAGCATGTCGTCCTCAATGCGCACGCCGCCTGTGCCGGAGATGTAGATGCCGGGTTCAACGGTGAAGGTGTTCCCCGGGACGAGGAGGTAGTCGTTTTCAGCGAACATATATGGGGATTCGTGGGCTTCCATGCCGAGGCCGTGCCCGACGCGGTGATTGAAGTATGGCCCATAGCCAGCTGCATCGATCACCTGACGTGCGACATCGTCGATGCTGCCAGCGGTTACACCGGGCTTGCAGGCGGCCCGTCCAGCGGTGTTTGCCTGAATGACGGTGGCTGCGATGGTCTCCAGTTCGGGCGAGATATCGCCGACGGCCACGGTGCGGGTGATGTCGGAGGCATACTCCTGATAGCGTGCGCCCCAGTCGATGACGATGATGTCACCGGATTCCAGCAGGCGTTCGCTGGGGGTGGCGTGCGGGTCAGCGCTATTGAGCGGGCCGCTGGAGACAATGGGCGGGAAGGGGAATTCTGATTGCGAGCCGTGACGAAGGAGCTGTGCAGAAAGTTCAGCAGCAATGCTCTGTTCACTGACGCCGGGTTTAATGACAGGCAGGGTCGCCAGGAAGGCGTCCTGGGCGATTTTGGCCGCATGACGCATCTTTGCTGCTTCATGGGCATCTTTTGACATGCGCAGGCTGGCAAGGATGCTTTCAGCAGAAACGAATTCACTCTTCGGAAATGCGGTTTGCAGGTATTTGAGTTCCAGATAGCGCAGGGCGGTAGGCTCAACGCCGATTTTGGCCGGTGTGATGTCCAGTTTTCGACTGGCTTCACTGAATGCGGCCTGCCAGGTGTGCGGGTTATCGCCATAAGTGACTGTCTCAATGGCAGCAGCGGTCTTTTTCAGACTGTTGGCTTCCAGCGCCGCGAGGATGATGATGGGCGTTTTGCCGGGGACAGCCATAAAGACGGTCGGTCGTTCGCTCAGGTGAAAGTGGAGCCCGGTCAGATAGGTTAGGGAAGCGCCCGGGTTAAGTACCAGCATTTCCAGATTAGCAGCCTGCATGGCCTGGGTGAGTCTTGTGATGCGATCGTTCATGGTCTGTTCCTCCTGGGAGGAATTATACGACCAAAAAGTATGGGATCAGGTAATTTGGTGACCAGGGATATGGAATCTGTCAACCAGTCAATCTGTCAATCAGGAATCAGGAAAACGGTTTCCAATCAGGATGGAAAATGCCCCTTACAGCTGTTCATCAAACCTGGTTGACTGATTGCCTGAGTAATTGATTCCTTATCTATAACCTCAGGCAGCTTTTCACCACCAGAGACTGCTTCCCCATCCTAATTAACTGGTTGATGAATTGATGCCGACTTACCCACAATTCACTGTATCCAAATCCCACACATATGCCTTTTTGTCGGCGGTGCCGATGGCCAGCCAGCGGCCATTGGGGGACACGTCCAGGCCGTAAACACCTTTGGGTTTCAGGGGCCAGTCCGCCGTGATTCTGTTGGTGCCTGTGTTGATCGTAATCGCGCCATGCGGTACGCTGGCGAAGAGACGTTGTCCGTCCGGGTGAAACCGTATGCAGGAGGGCATACGGCCCTCGAGGTCAATTTCGGACTGCAGGGAGAGGTCATCTGCTGACCAGAGCTTGATCATACCGTCGGCCCCGCCAGAAGCAAGCAGACGACCGTCGGGAGAGAGGCTGAGCGAGGAACCAGCAATCGCGTGAGCGGGCTGACTCCTGAGCAGCAATCCGCCACCTGGAAGGGACCAGTGACGGATCTCGCCGCGGAGGGCGGTAGAGAAGAGTTGGCTCCCATTTTTACTGAAGACGAGTGAGGAGACGTTGCCGGTATGGCCGATCAGTGTGAGGGTGTTTTCCTCTTGTGCCCAGTCCCAGATGCGGATTGAACGGTCATACGAGGATGATGCGAGCAGGCTGCCATCCGGAGAAAAGCGCACGGCAGTGATGGTTTTTTTGTGTCCGCTGAGCGTGTGCAGGAGTTTGCCCTCAGGGAATGACCAGATGAGGATATTGGCGTCGGTTGAGCCGGTAGCGTAGATTTTGCCATGCGGGTGAGAGCTGATTGTGTTGATGCTGTTGTCATGTGCTTCGCGAGTGGAAAGCAGCTGCCAATCCTCTGTTGACCAGTGGATGATCTGGCGATCCATGCCCGTGGTGATGAGGGTTTTGCCATCTGGTGAGAAACGCAGGCTGGTGACGTAGTGGGTATGGGCAGATAAGGTGAAAGAGGGGTTCATGAGAATGCCTCCTGAATTGGTTTGGTATCATTTATATGATAGCACAAATACACGACAAAAATTATCTGAATATATGCGGTGTGCGGAGGCGCCTGGACATTATCGAACGAGGGCGGACAGGACGGGGGACTTATCTCTGCAAATCCTGCCATCTGATTGACCATTTTCCCCTTTTTTCTAAATTTTCCTTGACAGTATTGGAGGGTTCTAGTAGAATTCTGCTTGCCCTAGACGAGGGCCTGTAGCGCAGTCTGGGAGCGCGCTTCAATCGCACTGAAGAGGTCGAGGGTTCGAATCCCTCCAGGTCCACTGGTTGCGATGAGAAGAAGAACAACGCAGCTTTACAAAATAATATGGGCCCATAGCGCAGTTGGGAGCGCGCCTCAATGGCATTGAGGAGGTCGAGAGTTCGAATCTCTCTGGGTCCACAAAAGTGAACACTCAGGATGTACTGGTTTTCCCTGAGTGTTTGTGTAAACAAGAGAATATGGAAGGGCAGGAGTAGTAGACCATCCACCAGAGAGCCGGCGCAGTGGTGAAAGTCCGGCAGGCATCGTGGAGTGCCCAGGTCGAACTCGCCAGCCAGCCCCAAACGGGGCACTTCGCAGCGGTGAAAGAAACTAGCCGCGGCCGGGTTTCGCCCGATAGCGCGAACCAAAGCGGTCTGATTAGTGTCAGACAAGCAGGGTGGTACCGCGGAGAATCCTCCTTCGTCCCTGATTGGGCGAAGGATTTTTGTTTTAATATGATGCTTGCAATACGCAGGGAGTGAAATGATGACAACGAAAGAAACAAAGCCTTACAATCCGGCAGAAATTGAACCGCGCTGGCAGCAAAAATGGGAAGATGATGGTCTGTATGAAGCTGACATCGACCATGACAAGGAAAAATTCTATGCCATGACGATGCTGCCGTATCCTTCTGGTGATCTCCACATCGGTCATTGGTATGCCATGTCGCCATCAGATGCACGCGCGCGTTTCAAGCGCATGCAGGGCTATAACGTCATGTTCCCGATGGGATTTGACGCCTTTGGTCTGCCGGCTGAAAACGCGGCCATCAAGCGCAATATTCACCCCAAGGAATGGACATACAAGAATATTGATAATATGCGCAAGCAACTGCGCAGCATGGGCGCGATGATCGACTGGCGCCGCGAGATGATCAGCGCCGACCCGAAATATTACAAGTGGACACAGTGGTTCTTTGTGCAGCTGTTCAAGAACGGCAAGGCGTATCACAAGATGTCCCCGGTGGATTGGTGCCCGAACTGTAATACGACCCTGGCCCGCGAGCAGGTGTGGGGCGATGATCGACACTGCGAGCGCTGCGAAACCCCGGTGATCAAGAAAAATCTGGACCAGTGGTTCTTCCGCACGACCGAATATGCCGATGAACTGTTAGATTTCTCGGGGATTGATTGGCCGGAAACATGTGCAGACGCTGCAAACCAACTGGGTGGGTCGGTCTGAAGGCGCGGCAGTGACCTTCCGCACGGAAACTGGCGATGACCTGGAAGTTTTCACCACGCGACCTGACACCCTGTGGGGAGCGACTTTTATGGTGATGGCACCGGAGCATCCTCTGGTGAAGAAGATCACGACAGCGGAACAATCTGCTGAAGTGAATGCATATATTGATGAAGCAGTGCGTCAGACTGATATTCAGCGCGAGGCGACGGATAAGGAAAAGACGGGTGTGTTTTCGGGTGGATATGCCATCAACCCGGTTTCTGATGAACGCATTCCGATCTGGATTGCCGACTATGTGCTGATGACTTATGGTACCGGCGCGATCATGGCTGTGCCAGCCCATGACCAGCGCGACTTCGAGTTCGCTCGCAAGTATGACCTGGAAGTGCGGGTGGTCATTCAGCCGGAAGATATGGACGAGATCATTGCCGATGACATGACCGAATCCGTTCCGGCCAAAGGCGCGATGGTCAATTCCGGTCATCTGACGGGCACGCCTGGCGATGAGGCCTTTGACAAGATCATCGCTTATTTGGAGAAGAAAGGGACAGGACATCGGGATGTGAATTACCGCCTGCGCGACTGGCTGATCTCCCGCCAGCGTTACTGGGGCACACCCATCCCGATGATCCACTGCCCGAAATGCGGCACGGTGCCGGTGCCGGAAGAGCAACTGCCGGTGCTGCTGCCGGACGATGTGGAATGGAAGCCAACCGGAGAAAGCCCGCTGAAGCTGCATCCCACCTGGCGGCACACCACCTGCCCGGAGTGCGGCGGCGCAGCGGAACGCGATACCGACACGATGGACACCTTCATGTGCTCCTCGTGGTATCACCTGCGCTATTTGAGCCCGGACTGCGACACCTGGCCTTTTGATCAGAAGGAATACGATTACTGGATGCCGGTGGACCTGTACACGGGCGGTATTGAACATGCCACAATGCATTTGATCTACACGCGTTATTTCCACAAAGCGATGCGCGATATCGGTGTGACCCAAGGCCCCGAACCTATGGCCGCTCTGCGCAATCAGGGCATGGTGCTGGGCGAGGACTCGGAAAAGATGTCCAAGAGCCGCGGCAACGTGATCTCGCCGGATAACCTGGTGCAGGCGTATGGTGCCGATGCCGTGCGCGCCTACCTGATGTTCTTTGCGCGCTGGGAGTTGGGCGCACCGTGGAACAGCAGCGGCATTGACGGGACGATGCGCTGGCTGCGCCGCGTGTGGGCAATGGTGTTGAAACCCGGCAGCGGGAAAGCCGATGAAGATACAATTCGCAATCTGCGCCGCAAGGTGCACCAGACGGTGCAGCAGTTGACCCGTGACTTTGAGAACCTGCAATTCAACACCACAGTCTCCGGCATGATGGAACTGTTGAACGAGATGGTCAAAGCAAAACAGGCGGGCGCCTACGGCACAAAAGCCTGGGATGAAGCGATTGACATTTATCTGCGCATGCTGGCACCGATTGCGCCGCATATCGCCGAAGAACTGTGGGCGGAACTGGGCAAGCCATATTCTGTGCATACCCAGTCCTGGCCGGAAGCAGATGAAGAAGCGGCCAAAGATGACGTGATCACCCTGATCGTGCAGATCAATGGCAAGCTGCGTGACCGTATCGAAGTCCCGGCAGGCATCAGCAAGGAAGATGCCAAAGCAAAGGCCCTGGCAAGCGACAAAGTTGCCAAGTATCTGGAAGGCAAAGAACCGCGCAAGGTGATCGTGGTGCCGGGACGCCTGGTGAATATTGTTTTGTAGGGATTAGTTGATCAGGCAATTAGGAAAAGAGATGAGCCTCCGGTGGATTTGAGTCTGCCGGGGGTTGGTTTTTTAACGGGGCTACCCCCTCCAAACCTCCTCCAATTTGCGATGAGGCCGCAAATTAAGGGAGGCATATGGCTTGAAGCTTATCAATGGGATAGTATAGCTTTTTATGCAAGCTAGCAAACAATTTTTTCAGCGTTAATGTATACTCAAAGAATACACCCAAGGAGGTACCCATGTCCCTTGTTTTTCAACAAATGATGGCTTCAGGAAATATCCAGCGCGTGCTGTTGGCGATTGTGGTGGGGGGATTGATCGGGATGGAGCGGGAACTGCGCGATAAAGATGCCGGATTCCGCACGATGATCCTGATCTGTACTGGCGCGACCCTGTTCACCACTTTTTCGATCGGCATTGCGACTGAATTATCTGACCCCGCGCGGATTGCAGCCCAAATCGTTAGTGGGATCGGTTTCCTTGGCGCGGGGGTCATTCTCCAGGATAAAGGGAAGATTAAAGGACTGACCACGGCATCTACGATCTGGCTGACGGCTGCTCTGGGGATGGGCATCGGCGCGGGTTACTGGAATTATGTGCTGTATGCCACGGCTATCATACTGGTGGTTTTGTGGGGATTCCCCTGGCTTGAAAGAGGGCTGGAGGCGATGTCTGAGGTGCGAACCTATGAGATCACGATTCCCAATGATCCAGACTGCTACGCCCAGGTAGATGATCTGTGGAAAGAATATACCCTGCGGGTGTTTTCGCGAAAAATCCATAAAGAAGGCGAAGAGCGGGTGTGTACCTGGCGGGTGATTGGCAAGCCGGGAAACCACAAAGCCGTTGTGGCGATCTTGTTGAATAACGCTGATGTGCGCCGGTTGTATTACTGAATATTTCGCATAGCCAAATACACAAAGGGAGAATATGGACTATCAAATCCTTGAAATGACGATCGCAGATTATGAAGAGGCTATTGAACTCTGGCAGCAGACGCCGGGGATGGGACTGAGCACCGCAGATGAACAGGCCCGCGATTGCGGCATTCCTGGAACGCAACCCGGGGCTGTGTTTCGTGGCGCGCATGGGGGATGCGCTGGTTGGGACGGCGCTGTGCGGTCACGATGGGCGCAGGGGGTATATCTATCATGTGGCGGTGGCGGAAGCCCAGCGGTCACAGGGGATTGCCAAAGCGCTGGTGGACCACTGTCTGGATGGGCTGCGCCAGCAGGGGATCGAGAAGGCGCATTTGATGGTGTATGAGACCAACCTGGGCGGGATCGTGTTCTGGCACAAGCTGGGCTGGTACCGGCGCGATGAGCTGGCGTTGATGTCGGTGGATTTGAAATGAATGTATCACGCAAAGCCGCGAAGCCGCAAAGAGAAACAAGCTTAAGTCCACAAGGTTTCATTGTAGGATGGAAACAGATTTCAAAGGGAGGTGCTAATGAAATTTAAAGGCCAATTGGGATGCAGGACAACAATTTCGGAAAAACTGCGCTTGGGTCGGTTTTTGTTTCTTTTAATGATTGGCGTAGTCCTTTTAAGCGGGTGTGCAACCTTTCAAGACGAGCATGTGACAAATGAATTTGGCACTGCTACAGTGGTAACTGGTTTTGAGACTACCGTCCCACCTGCGCTTCTGGAGACAGCTACGCCTGCGCTCACCCTGACGAAATCTACATTATCACTAAATGCGCAGACTTTGAAAAATATTGTACTTTCTCCTTGTATGCCTGTGGAGGAATCCCTTCCTGACGATGTGGATATCCCCTGGAATTTATTGGTCGGGGGGAACCCTTTGTCCGTATTTTATCCCGAGGATGGCGCAACGGAGGAGATTTCTCATTTTGGAGAAAGAACCCCTGACGGCCGTGAAATCCATATTTCTCCCGATGGAAAATGGCTAGCTTATACAAACCTTACCAGAACAAAACTGTTTGTTGAGCCTACGGAAACTTTATTAACAAATGAAGATTCAGACCGCATTGTTTTGGACAAAGGACTTTCGTTTTCTTTGCTGCGATGGGTAAGTAATCAAAACATTCTCGCCATATATGCACGCTCTGAAAATTCTTTGTGGTTCCCAACCGTATTTCTAAACCCGTTTACGGGGGAAGAACATGTGTTTTCCATTGAGGATATGCCAAATTATCTTGACAATCATTATGGCGGAGCAGTTTTTGCAACTCATTATCAACATAGCGGTGAATTGGTTCCTGACCCTACAATGAAAAAGTTGATATATCCAGAGAAATGGGGAGAGGATTATGGGGTTGTTAATACCTTGTGGGATATAGAGACTGAAAAGCCCTTGGCTCGCTTAAGTTTTCGTCCAGGAATTTATCTTGATCCTTTATGGGCTCAAGATGGTAGTGATGTGTTGTTAGTGGCCCCAAATCAAGATGGAGGAGAGGAGTGGTTTCTGGTGACTGCGGATGGCGCTATCACACAAGTTACCCAATTTGGGGGATTTCTTCAAGCCCATTCATATTATCTTTATGATGCCAGTCGTTCGTCTGATGGACGATATCTGGTTTTTCAACTCATTTATAATCAACCAGATGAGATTATCGAATATATTCTGTTGGATCTAAAATCAAATACTTTAGAAGGATATTGCATTCCATTATCTACTCAAAATCCAAACGTCAAACCTCCCGCATGGTCGCCGGACAGCAAATATTTAGTCATATCTGATGTAGATAGATATAACAACGGAGATGTTGTGTTGGTAGATGTAGAGAGCAAGAAGGCGTACAAAATTGCTAAGGAAATGAGTATTATTGGCTGGATCGTGAAACCTTGAAGTAGGCTTCTGGCTGCGGTGAGGGTGGAAAATGAGTGCACTCACCCTAAATTATCATTTCGGAGTACTACGCCCTCTTCCAGACCTGGGAGAGGGCCTTTTATGTATCGCAACACATGATAGGTCAGGCATTGGTCATTTGAAGTCCTTCCGGGGAACAAAACCAACTTCCCCAGCGTCTTTACTACAGTCATTCCCCGTTTTCCAAGGAGGAGAATCATGAAGAGACGCGTAACGATGGTTGTTTGTGCTGGTTGTGCTGCTGTTGAGCACGCTTTGTTGGCACCGTATCCGCCGATGGGATCATTATCCCCGAGCCCCGCCGGATGAGTTCATCTGGCCGAGCCCGATGGAGCAGTTGGTGATCCGCTACCATCATGTGGATGTGGAGATCCGCGACCAGATCGCGGTGACCAGGGTGGACCAGGTGTTTTACAACCCCAATGATTGGCAGGTGGAGGGCACCTATGTGTTTCCCGCTGCCGGTGGGGGCCACGGTGAGCGATTTCCGCATGTGGATGAACAACGAGCCGGTGCAGGGGAAGGTGCTGACCGCCGAGGAGGCGCGCCGCACGTATGAGCAGATCGTTGCCACGCTGAAAGACCCGGCGCTGCTGGAATACGTGGGCCGCGATGCCGTGCAGGCGTCGATTTTCCCGATCCCTCCCGGCGAGGAGCGGCGCATTGAGCTGGAATATACCCAGGTGCTGACCGCCGATAACGGTCTGGTGCGTTATGATTACCCGCTCAATACGGAGAAGTTCTCCGCCTGGCCTTTGGATGATGTGCGCGTGACGGTGAATGTCCAGGCCGCACAGCCGATCCGCGCGTTGTATTCGCCGAGCCATCCGATCGACACCATCCGAGAGGGTGATACTTACGCCAGGGTGAGCTACGAGGAGAGCCACGTCACGCCGGACCAGGATTTCTCTTTGATGTACTCGATTGGCGAGAGTGAGGCTTTTCATTTGTTCACCTACCGCGACCCCAAAGATCCGGTGGACGCGGATGGGTTCTTCATGATGCTGCTGGCGCCCCAGCCGGACGTGTCCAGTAAGCCCATCAGCAAGGATTTGATCCTGGTGCTCGACCGCTCAGGGAGCATGGAGGGGGAGAAATTCGAGCAGGCGCGCGAGGCCCTGCGCTATATCCTCAGTCATTTGAATGAGGGCGACCGCTTCTATTTGCAGTCGTTCAGTTCAGATATTCAGATCTTACGCCCGTGAACTGCGTCCCGCCAGCGAGGCGGATTCAGCCCTGCGCTGGGTGGAGCGGATGAGCGCGGTGGGGGCGACGGACATCAACCGTGCCCTGCTGGAAGCGGCGGCCGTGGCCGACCGCGAACGGCCGACATATTTGATCTTCCTCACCGATGGCCTGCCCACCGAGGGCGAGATCGAGCCGGAGCGTATTTTGGACAATTTTGCCCGCTCTGCGCCGGATAATTTGCGTTTGTTCCCGTTTGGAGTGGGCTATGACGTGGATACCTTTCTGCTGGACACGCTCAGCCAGGAGAATCACGGTTTGAGCACTTACGTGCAGCCCGGTCAGGCGCTGGATGAGGAATTGTCAGCATTCTATGCACGCATCAGTACGCCTGTGTTGACCAACCTGGAATTGGACCTGGGCCGTCTGAACGCTTATGACATCTATCCCAACCCGCTGCCGGACCTGTTCGCTGGCTCGCAGGTGGTGGTGACTGGCCGCTACCGCGAAGGCGGGGTCTTTAATGTCAAACTGAGCGGATACGTCAATGGGCGCCGTCAGGAGTTCGTCTATGCCGAGCAGCGCTTCGTCGATGAGTTGCGCTATGATACGCGGCCAAATGTTGAACTGCCGCGGCTGTGGGCGACGCGCAAGATTGGTGCACTTTTACAGGAGATCCGCCTGAAGGGCAATAACCAGGAGTTGATCGACCAGGTGGTGCGCATCAGCATCCGCTATGGTATTGTCACGCCGTACACCTCCTATCTGGTCACGGAACCGATGCCGCTGGGAGCGGCGAAAATCAACGCGACCTGGCAGAAGAGGTGTATGCGGAGATGGAGGCTGCGCCGATGGCGCCCAGCCATGGTCAGGCGGCGGTGGAGAAGGCCGCCGACGAGGGTGCGATGAGTCAGGCTGATGTGGCCCCATCTGTGAGCAGCGGGGATATGCTTGATGAAGCTGCCGACCAGGTGCGCACTGTGGGTGCGAAGACCTTCGTCCGCTCGGGGAGCATGTGGATGGACACGGCCTACGATCCGCAGACGATGGAGACGCAGAAGGTGTCCTTCCTGTCGGAGGAGTACTTCGCGCTGGCAGCGTCCCGGCCGGAAGCGGGGGCCGCGCTGGCCCTGGGGGAACGAGTGATCGTGGTGATCGATGGCATGGCGTATGAGGTGGTCTCTGAGGGGGAGGAGGCTGACGAGGTGGACCTGCCTGAGGCGGCTGCGTCACAGGGCAATGGTGAGTCTTCGGGATTGGGCGAGTTGTTCGGGTCGCTGATTGAGGAAGATGAGCCGGATGACGGTCTGGGGGGTCTGCTCCCGTGCAGCAGTGCGGGGGCGCTGCTCGCGATGGGGGTGTGGATGTTGGTGCGGCGACGGTAACCCCACCCTGGACCTCCCCAAATTCCGCTTTTGAATTTGGGGAGGGTATATGGTGATTTCGCGTTAGTGGAGACTTTTTGGCAGGGCTGTTTTTGGAGTTTGTTGCTGATTACGCGGGAGTGAGTTCAATACATAACAGCCGCGGCAGACCGGCCAGATCCGGCAGGACGCGGGCGGGGTAGTGCGGCAAGAGTTCATGCGCCAGGGAGAGGACGGTTTCGCCTTGACCGGATTCGATTTCGACCAGTATGAGGCCGTTGGGGGCGAGTATACGCGGTGTGTCTTGCAGCAAGGCGCGGATGGCGTCCAGACCTTCGGGGCCGCCGTCCAGGGCCAGGGCTGGTTCGTGTTTGGACACGGCCAGGCCGGGAAGTTTGTGAGAGGGGATGTAGGGCGGGTTGCTGCAGATGAGGTCGTACTGGCCTTGCAGTGGCTGGGTGAGGCTGCCGTGTATGAACTCAATCCGCTCTTGCACGGTGTGGGCTGCGGCGTTTTGCCTGGCGATGTGCAGTGCAGTCGGGGAGATGTCTACGGCGGTTAGTTGCAGATCCGGGCAGTGTTTGGCCAGGGACACGGCAATGCAGCCGCTGCCGGTGCCGATATCCGCGGCGCGGCGGCGCCGGGGATGCTGCTGTAACCAGTCGAGGGCGGTTTCCACCAGCAGCTCGGTCTCGGGACGGGGGATAAGAACATCAGGGCTGACGATGAAATCCAGGCAGTAGAATTCCCAGTGGCCGAGGATGTAGGGCAGGGGAACCCCATTAAGCAATTGAGACAGCGCCAGATTGAGGGCTGTCTCAGTATTTTTATCTACGTGTTCTTCACCGTGTGCGAGGATCCAACTGCGCGGTTTGTTGAGGATATGCGCGGCCAGGACCTGAACGTCCAGGGATGCGCTTTCGCTGATGGGGGCAAATTGTGCGCTGGCGGATTGCAGCCATGAGCGCAGGCTGGTCATTATTCGTCCTCGCCAACCATGGCCAGGCGATCGGCTTCTTCTTGCATGGAAAGCTCCTGAATGAATTCATCCAGGTCGCCTTCCAGGACGGCAGGCAGGTTGTAGGAAGAAACATTGATGCGGTGGTCCGTAACCCGCGATTGAGGGTAGTTGTAGGTGCGGATCTTTTCGGAGCGTTCACCGGTACCCACCTGCGAACGTCGGGCAGATTCCTGTGCTTTGGCTCGTTTTTCCTCTTCAGCTTCGTATAGCCGAGCACGAAGAATGCTCATGGCACGCAGTTTGTTCTGGAGTTGTGAGCGTTCGTCCTGGCAGGCCACGACCATGCCGGAGGGGATATGGGTGATACGCACGGCGGTGGAGTTTTTCTGTACGCTCTGGCCGCCAGCGCCGGCTGATTTATAAACGTCGATCTTAAGGTCCGTGGAGGGGATATCGATGTCCACATCTTCCACTTCGGCCAGTACGGCCACAGTGATGGTGGAGGTGTGAATACGGCCAGACGACTCGGTGGTGGGGATGCGTTGAACGCGGTGTACGCCGGATTCGAATTTCAGACGGGAATAGGCGCCCTTGCCTTTGACCAGGAAGATGATTTCCTTGAAACCGCCAATGCCGGTGGCATTTTCGGAGATGATCTCTACTTTGAAGCCGTTCCGGTCGGCATAGTAACCGTACATGCGGAAGAGGTCCGCGGCAAAGAGGGCGGCTTCGTCACCACCGGTGCCGGCGCGGATTTCCATGATCACGCTTTTGTCATCGCGCGGGTCACGGGGGACGAGCATGGCTTTGATCTCTGTTTCAAGTTGTTCGACGCGCGGTTCCAGTTCCATTAGTTCCATTTCAGCCAGTTCGCTCATCTCCGGGTCATCGCCGTCCTGCAATTCACGGGCTTCTTCGATGCGCTGGAGGGTGTTGCGATATTCAGCTGCTTTGTTGATAATTGGTTCCAGGTCAGAGCGTTCTTTGGCAAGTTCGGCAATGATGGTGTAGTCATCGATGCCGGAACCCATTTTGTCTGTGATTTCCTGAAAATGCGCTTCAATTGATTGTAATTTGTCAAGCATATCAATAACACTTTCTTATTGTTGTAGGTTGTTTCTTGATTTACAAACGAACGGCATGCGTCAAGATACCGCATGCGCATGTCGAGCAATTATTATACCAGCTTTACTATTCGGCGCAGATGGCTTAAAATCAAAGGCAATGTAGAATTTATAATGCATAATGTTCAATTCTTGAAAAGTGGAACCATGTTATAAGAATTGGATGAGTTGAAAACACAAGAATACTATGCGGGATTTAAAACAAGATGATGAAAGAGGTATTTCAGATGGGTAAAAAGCAAGTCATTGTTACTGACAAGGCACCAAAAGCACTCGGCCCTTATTCAGCCGGCGTTCGAAACGGCAGTTTTGTTTTCACGGCAGGCCAGATTGGGATTGATCCGGCGACGGGTAAGGTGGTTGAAGGCGGCATTGAAGCCGAAACCCGACGGGCATTGACGAATTTGCAGGCTGTTCTGGAAGCAGGAGGCGCGAAGCTGGCTGATGTGATGAAGACAACTGTCTTTCTGAAAGATATGGGCGAATTTGGCAAGATGAACGGTGTTTACGCTGAATTCTTTGGCGAAAATCCACCTGCGCGCTCTGCTGTTCAGGTAGCAGCCCTGCCTTTGGGCGTGGCCGTTGAGATCGAAGCTGTAGCCATTATTCAGGACTAGCTCCATTGATGAAGTAGGAATCACCCGCGGTAAGACTATCGCGGGTGATTGTGTGCCATTGTGCAGGGCAGTGAAGAGGATAAGCCAGGTGCAGAAACAGGATTGATTCCCTGTTTCTGCTGAAACATAAATATGCCGCGCAAAGGCGCAAAAAATGAACAAAATCGCTATTCAAAGCTGCTGTCACCCCGGAGCGTAGATGCCGAAAGTTTCCATTATTGTTCCATGTTACAATGAACAGCCAACCATCCGGTTGCTGCTGAATGCCATATCTCAGCAGCGTTTTGCGCTGGATGAGATGGAGGTGATCATTGCTGACGGAATGTCGACGGATGACACCCGGCAGGAAATCATCGCTTTTCAAAATGAGCATCCCGATTTGATGATACGGATCGTGGACAACCCTCAGCGCAATATTCCGGCAGCATTAAACCGCGCACTGGAGGCGGCCACGGGCGAATTTATTGTGCGTCTTGATGCGCACAGCATGCCGGACGAGATGTATGTGACGCACAGTGTGGCTGGCCTGGAAGCTGGTCTTGGTGACAATGTGGGTGGCGTGTGGAATATTCAACCCGGTTCAGAAGGTTGGGCGGCGGGATTGATCGCTGTTGCTGCGGCGCATCCTCTGGGTGTAGGCGGCGCATTATATCGGTATGCCACCACTGCTGCTGAAGTAGATACCGTGCCGTTTGGTGCGTTCCGGCGATCGCTGCTGGATACGGTTGGCATGTTTGATGAAACCTTGCTGACCAATGAAGATTATGAATTCAATACCCGCATCCGGTTGAACGGCGGCAAAATCTGGTTGAACCACAGATTGCTCGGTGTATTTTGCAAGAGAAACGTTTGGGAAGCTGGCGCGGCAATATTTCCGCTACGGTTTTTGGAAATGGCGTATGTTGAAGCGTTATCCGGGCACCCTGCGCTGGCGGCAGGCTTTGCCTCCGGTGTTTGTGTTGAGCCTGATCGTGCTGGTGATCGCGGCGATTTTCTGGCTGTTGGCGGGCATCCTGCTTGGCCTTGAAATTCTGGCTTATTTTGGGATCCTCTTGCTCGGTACGGGATCGCTGGCGATCGAACGAAAAAAAATCAGCTTGTTGGCAGGGGTACCTCTGGCAATTGCCGTGATGCATGTGTGTTGGGGAAGCGGTTTTTTGATCAGTGTCATTTCTCGCCCATTCAAATCGTAAACAGGAGATTGCACAGACTTTATGAGCAATACTCAGACTGAACCCAAAAAAATCTATCGAAGACTGCGTTCCGGCGAACGAAA
>CAVWEE010000029.1:0-28812 GCA_963753895.1 uncultured Chloroflexia bacterium
TCGCCACGTGCTGGAAGCCGTGATCAAGGGCGAGGACTGGCCGACAGGTGAAGACGGCCGCCGCGCGGTGGCCGTGCTGGTGACAGCTTACCAGTCGGATGAGAACGGGCATGTGCCGGTGCGGATTGACGACAAGCTGGACCGCTCGCGGGTCTTCCCCTGGGCATAAAGCGCAGTTCGATGAAACGCGGCTGTTTCCTGATCGGCACCGGCCCCAGTCTGAACAAGATCGACGTCACGCGGTTGGCGGGGTATGACAGCATTACCTTCAACCGTGCCTACATCGCCTGGCCGGAGTGGGGCTTCACGCCGACGTATTATGCCTGTGTGGACCCGGTGGCCCTGGAGGATAACGCTGCTGACATCCGCCGTCTGACGGAGGAAAGCAGCGTCAAGCGTTTCTTCCTCAATGAGAACGCGGCGGAATTCGGGATAGAGGCTTCCAGCGGGTGACTTTGCTGCATTTGCAGGAAGATGTCCCTTTTTCGCTGGACCTGCGCACGCTGACCGACTTCGGCAATGTGGGCGCGTCTTCACTGCAAATCCTGGCGGCGTTGGGCTATGATTGTGTGGCCCTGGTGGGCGTGGATGCGCGCTATTCCAGCCTGCCGGAACTGGACAAGGGAGGGGAGTATGTGCGCATGGGATATGGTCAGGACCCCGACCACTTTTTACCCGGATATATGGAAGGCCGCCGCCGCATTGCCCGCCCGAATTACGAGCGTTTGCTGGGGCAGTGGCCGCAGGTGGCCGCCGAATGCAGGCGCATTGGATTGGATGTGCGCAATGCTTCCCCCGGCAGCGCGCTTACGCTGTTTCCATCCATTGCGTTCGTTGACGCGCTGGACTGGATCAACGGAGAGAACTAGAATCAAACGAACAATGTAGTAACGACTTTAGTCGTTATCGTGTCACCTACATAACCACTGAAGTGGTTACTACAAATTGAATTCATCAGGAGAAAAGATGACCCAGACCTGTAAAGTTGCATTTGTTGGCGCCGGATATATGGGCACGGAGCACGCCAAGGCTTTTGCCGATGTGCCCGGCGTGGAGTTGAGCGGTATTTTCAGCCGCACGCGTGAACGCGCCGAGAAGCTGGCGAAGGAAGTATGGTATCAAGGCCGTGTATGACTCGGTGGAAGAACTCTACGAGAAGACCAAAGCCAACCTGGTGGTGGTGACGGTCACCGAGTTGTCGATGAATGAGATCAGCCGCGCCTGCTTTGCCTTCCCGTGGACGGTGCTGCTGGAGAAGCCGGCGGGCTATAACATGCCGGACGCGCTGGAGATCCATGCCGCCGCAGAAGCCCAGGGACGGAACGTATATGTGGCCCTCAACCGCCGCTTCTACGCCGCTACCCGCGCTGCCCTGGCTGACCTGGATACGATCAATGCCCCGCGCTTCATCAAGATGCAGGACCAGCAGGATCAGGCTACAGCTTTGAAGTATGGCCAGCCGGAAGAAGTGGTTGCCAACTGGATGTATGCCAATTCGATCCACATGGTCGATTATTTCACCGCTTTTGGGCGCGGCAAGGTGGTTGAGGTGGAGAACGTTTTCCCCTGGACGCCGGATAACCCCGGTATCGTGGTTGCCAGGCTGGTCTTTGACAGCGGCGACACCGGCCTGTATGAAGGCGTGTGGAACGGTCCCGGCCCGTGGGCTGCCACCATCCAGACTTCTGAAAAGCGCTGGGAGATGCGCCCGCTGGAGCAGGCCGCCGTTCAGGTGGCGGGCAGCCGCAAGCTGGAATCCGTGGAAGGTCATGAGTGGGATACGGCCTTCAAGCCCGGTCTGCGCATGCAGGCGGAGCAGGCCGTCAAGGCAGCTCTGGGCCAGGAAAATGATTCTATAACTTTGGAAGAGTCGCTGGAGTTGATGCGGTTGGTGCAGCGGATATTTGGATTGTAAACATCTCTGAACCTTGTGCGCGAGCGCATTGATTTGTAAACAGTCATTTTGAACCATAATGGGACAGCGGTTTTCCGGTCAATGTAGTTTACCACACGGCTGTGGTATCCCGCCTGTCGTCGGCGCACGATGTGCCCACAAGGGGGACCGTGTCAAAGATTTAGTAGAATTTAAGAGGAAAAATCAAAGAAAATGATGAGCGGCAGGTTGACCGAGCAGGAGGCAGCGGAGCGCATCCGCCAGTTTGAGCAGGAATATGAGCTGTTCACTATCCTGGTGGATGGGGTGAGTGCATGGCGCTTGCTGCGTTTCTGGGTCTCGATGCAGCTCATTATCCGTCCGGAGGGGGGCAAAACCGCCTCGGGGGGCAGAACACGCCTGCTGCGCGGCTTGCGGGAACTGCCGAGATATTTCTTCCCCAAACGAGCGCGCTTCCTGATGGATACATCTTCCTCGTTGCGCATTGAGAAGGAAAACGGAACAGTATAAGGATGTTTTCTTTGATGACCTGATCCTCTCGCTGGGGGATTGTTTCAAGCTGGAGCGGGTCAACAGCGAGGCTTTCCATGCATTGAACAAACAGGCGCTGGTGAAAAGCGACCTGACCGCGACGCCGCTGGAACTGCTTACCGGTTTGCTGAACCGCATCATGCCCGCCAGACCGGAGATCGATGCGGCTGCGCAGCAGTTGAGCGAGAGCATCCAGCGCGGGTTGGGGCTTGAGATCACTGCCGAGAGAATATCCCGTGAGTTGCATTATTTCTACTGGGGCAGGCGAGTCTACCGCGGGCTGCTGAAGCGCGTGCATCCGCAGGCGGTATTGATCTCCAACACGAATGAATTCGCCATGCTGGCCGCCGCGCGCGATCTGGGTGTCCGCAGTTATGAATTACAGCACGGCATTTTCTCGCGCAACCATCCCGATGCCCTGCCCGCTGAGGCGAAAGCGTATAAGGATACATTGCTTGTCCCGGACAAGGTGCTGCTGTTTGGCGAATATTGGCGTGAGGAACTTGCCGCGAATGGCTTTTATGAAGATGAACTGCTGCCAGTGGGCAGCCTGCGTATGGAAAAGTACCGCCGTCAACGGGGAGTAAAACGAACTGATGGTCCCATCCAGGTGGTCTTCACTACCCAGGGACTGGCAGTGCCGCAGGTGGCTGCTTTTCTGCGGGATTTCATGGCGCTGGCGGGTGAAACGGGACTGGACGTCGCCCTGACGGTCAAGCTGCACCCCGTCTATGATCCTTCGCCGGAGCTGTATCGTCAGGCATTGGGAATGGATAAGCGCGTGCGGATTGTATTGGGTACGGAGATACCATCAACATTTACCTTACTCAGTCAGGCAGACCTGCACCTGAGCATTGCCTCGGCCTGCCATTATGATGCCCTTGGGCTGGGTGTGCCGACTGTGGTGGTTGCCTTGAGCGGGTATACTGTGGTGGAGGGTTGGTTGAATTGGGTCATGCGCCGATGGTGAATACACCGCAGGAGCTGGTCGAGATGCTGAGGATATTCAGGATCATGCTGTGCCGGTGACGGTGCAGGAGATGTATTTCAAATCAGGCGCGCTGGAGAATATGAGGCGTGCTGTACTGCAGGAAGAAGATGAAGATTGCATATGTCAGTTACAATCTGATGCATTCGATTGCCAATGGCGGTGTGGGACTTGAAGATCCGCACGGCCGTACGTGCCTGGAAGGAAGCCGGGGTATTCGGCGCATTGGTTCACTTCACCAGCGCCGAGGTGAGCGGAGAGGATGTCACTGCATTTCATTTTGATGCCGGGCAAGGACGTCTGGGACGTGAGATCAACCGTTCCCGTCAAATGGTGCGCATGATCGATGCGGTCAGGCTGTACTAGCCGGATGTGATCTATTTGCGTTCTGGTATATATACTTATCCATTACATCGTCTATTCAAATCGCTCCGGTGGTGATGGAATTAAATACCGTGGATGTGAACGAATATCGTTTGCGGGGAAAATTGCTGTATGGTGTACATCAGATAACACGTAATTTTGTTTATGGCCGCGCAGCGGATTTGTAGCAGTCAGTTATGAAATTGCGGGGCATACTTCCAATACAAAATATGGCAAACCGATCAAGGTGTTGGGCAATGGGATTGATTTGAGCTTGTATGAACCTTTGCCTGCTCCGCAAAATCCAACCCCGCGGCTGGCGTATATCGGCACACCGGGTAATCCCTGGCAGGGTTTGGATAAATTGTTCTGGCTGGCAGAAGCTTGCCCGGATCTTGAGTTTGATCTGATCGGCAGCGGCCCGAAGGATTTTCCAGGTCAAGTTCTTCCACAAAATGTTCATTTACACGGTTTTGTGGAGCGCGATGTTTATCAAACAGATCTTGGCCTGGCGGATGTGGGCATTGGCTCTCTGGCATTGCATCGATCGGGGTGAATGAAATCCCACCGCTCAAAGTACGGCGAATACCTGGCTTATGGGATTCCCTGTTTTACTGGCTTATAAAGATACTGATTTGCGATTCCACGCAATTTTGAGTGGGTGCTCCAAATTTCCAATACTGAGGATAATCTTGCGAATCAATTTGGACCATATTCGTGATTTTGTTTTCTCAATGCAGGGCAAACGTGTTGATCGGGAAAGGATTGCTCCCTTGATCGACCAGCCCACCAAAGAGAAAATCCGGCTGGATTTTATGAAGCAATTTGCTGCAGGAGGGAAATAGCCATGAACAGTGTGCTAAAGATAACTCATGTGATCACCGGCCTGGATATGGGTGGGGCAGAAATGATGCTCTTCAAGCTGCTCTCAGCGCTTGACGCTGAAATTTTCTCCTCGCGTGTGATCTGTCTGCGGGAAGAAGGCCCGATGGCCGAGCGGATCCGCGGTCTGGGTATCCCGGTTAAATCGTTGAACATGTCTCCCGGTATTCCCAGTTATGCTGCTCTTCGGCAGTTGATCGATCTGCTGCGCCAGCAACCCCCTGATATTGTGCAAACCTGGATGTACCACGCCGATTTGTTGGGATCTTTGGCGGCACGCTTTGCCGGTCGGCTTCCTGTGGTGTGGAACATCCGCAACAGCACCCTGGACCCGCGGACGAGCAAACGGTCTACGCGCTGGGTGGTGAAGGTTCTTTCTATATTGTCCCGACGTTGGCCGGCGCGGACCATTTCCTGTTCCGAAACGGCGCGCGCATACCATATTGGCCTGGGATATGATGCTGAAAAAATGCTTGTGATCCCCAATGGTTTTGATGTTTCTCGATTCAAACCCGATGCAGATGCAAGGGCTTCGCTGCGTGCAGAATTGGGCCTGGAAGAAGATGCCGTGTTGATCGGTGCGGTGGGGCGGTTTGACCCGCAAAAGGATTACCCCAATATGATCGCCGCGGCCGGATGGCTGCATGCTGCCCATCCGGATATTCATTTTGTGCTTTGCGGCAACGGTTTGGGACCGGAAAACGGGGAACTGACCGGTTGGATCGAGTCACGCGGTTTGCAAAAAGTGTTTCATTTGCTCGGGCGGCGGGATGACATGCCCCGAATTACTGCGGCGATGGACCTGGCGACGTCATCATCAGCTTATGGTGAGGCTTTTGCCAATGTGATCGGTGAATCGATGTCCTGCGGTGTGCCGTTTGTGGCCACCGATGTGGGTGATGCTTCCCTGATCGTGGGGGAGACGGGCAAGGTTGTGCCGCCGCAAGAGTCGGCGGCGCTGGCTGCGGCCTGGAATGCGCTGCTTTCCCTGTCTGTTGATGAGCGTGAGGCTCTGGGTGCGGCCGCCCGCCAACGTATTGAGAACCATTTCAGCCTGCCTGCGGTGGCGGCAAAATATGCCCTGCTTTACCGCGAGCTGGCAGTTGAGGGGAAGAGTTAGTTATGTGCGGCATTACCGGTTTCTGGAATCCACAGCGAGATGACGATACGGCCGCCCTGCAAAATATCGTGCAGGGCATGACCGATACTATCCTCCACCGCGGGCCGGACGACTCCGGCGCATGGGTGGACGCAGCCGCGGGCGTGGCCCTCGGTTTCCGCCGTCTGGCGATCGTTGATCTTTCTCCCACCGGCCACCAGCCAATGCACTCGGCGGATGACCGCTATGTGATCGTCTTCAACGGCGAAGTGTATAATTTTCTGGAATTGCGGGAAGAGCTGTCCGCTCTTGGGCCACAGTTTCCGCGGCACCTCCGACACCGAAGTGATGCTGGCGGCCATCTGCCAGTGGGGATTGACCGCGGCTGTGCAGCGCTTCAATGGCATGTTTGCCTTTGCCCTGTGGGATTGTATTGAGCGGCGTCTGCATCTGGTGCGCGACCGCCTGGGCATCAAGCCCCTCTATTATGGCTGGAGCGGCGGGGTGTTCCTGTTCGGCTCCGAGTTGAAAACCCTGCGCGCCCACCCCGCTTTTCATGCGGAGATCAACCGCGATGTGCTCGCCCTTTTCCTGCGCCATATCTATATCCCCGCGCCCTATTCAATCTATTAGGGCATTCGCAAACAGCCGCCCGGCACCATTCTGACGTTGACAGAAGACCATGCGCAGCAAGCGCCGCATATCGAAGCCTACTGGTCAGCTCGGCAGGCTGCTGAAGAAGGGCGTGCCAACCCCCTGCAATGCGGGGATGAAGAAGCTGTTGCTGCTCTGGACGCCCTCCTGCGGGATGGCATTGAAAAGCGCATGATTGCCGATGTGCCGCTGGGGGCTTTTCTCTCTGGCGGGGTGGATTCCTCCAACGTGGTGGCGATCATGCAGGCCATCAGCAGCCGCCCGGTGAAGACCTTCTCGATCGGCTTCCATGAATCCGATTACAACGAGGCTGCTCACGCCGCTGAGGTAGCACGCCATCTGGGCACAGATCATACCGAGCTGTATGTGACCCCGGAAGAAGCACGGGCAGTGATCCCCCGCCTGCCGGCGCTTTATGATGAACCGTTTGCTGATTCCTCCCAGATCCCTACTTTTCTGGTGTCGCAGTTGGCCCGGCAGCACGTCACCGTCAGCCTGTCCGGCGATGGCGGAGATGAGCTTTTCGCGGGCTACAACCGCTATTATTGGGGGCGGGACATCTGGCGTTCTGTGGGCTGGGTTCCTGGCGTGTTGCGGCGGGCTGTTTTTGATCCGCTGAGTCATGTGCGCCCCGAGACCTGGATGAAGATCCTCAAAGCAGCTGGCCCGCTGGCCCCCAAAGCTGCCCGCCAGCGCCATTTTCCGGACAAGATGCAGAAATTACTGGCCATCCTGGGGGTAGATACCCAGGAGGAACTTTATCTCAAGCTGATCTCCCTGTGGCAGAACCCTGAAGCGGTGGTGCTGAACGGGTACGAGCCGCCGACGGCCCTCACCGACCGGGCGCAATGGGCGGATGTGCCGGACTTCGTGCACTGGATGATGTATCTGGATATGGTCACCTATCTGCCGGATGATATCCTGGTCAAGGTGGATCGCGCCAGTATGGGGGTCAGCCTCGAATCGCGCGTGCCCTATCTGGACGACCACCGTGTGGTGGAGTTTGCCTGGCGGCTGCCAAAGTCAATGAAGATCCGTGGCGGCCAGTCCAAATGGCTGCTGCGCCAGGTGCTGTACCAATACGTGCCGCCCGCACTTGATCGAGCGCCCCAAGATGGGTTTTGGCGTCCCGATTGACGCCTGGCTGCGCGGCCCGCTGCGCGACTGGGCGGAAAGTTATCTGGCTGAAGACCGCCTGCGCCGCGAGGGATTCCTTGACCCTGCACCCATTCGCCAGAAATGGGCAGAACACCTCAGCGGCCAGCGCAACTGGCAGTACCCGCTGTGGGGGGTGCTCATGTTCCAGGCCTGGCTGGAAGCACAGGGAGACAGGTAATGAAAGTCATCCTGTTTGCGAACACGGATTGGTATCTGTTTAATTTCCGCCTCCCGTTGGCCCGCGCCTTGCGGGACGCCGGGCATGAGGTGCTGCTGCTTTCACCGGACGGGGCGTATGGTCCACAGATGGAAGCAGAGGGATTCAGGTGGCAGGCGTTTCCGTTCTCCCGAAAAGGGATGAACCCCTTGCATGAATTGGAGACGTTCTTCAGACTGCGCCGCCTGTACCGTGTGGAAAAGCCGGATGTGGTGCATCACTTCACGATCAAGTGTGTGTTGTATGGCTCGCTGGCGGCGCATCATGACTGGTGTGGCGCAGATCATCAATGGCATCACCGGACTGGGCTTTCTGTTCTCGCAGCGGCGCTGGCACGGGTGATGCGGCCGTTCATCATGCCTTTTTACCGGAGGGCGCTGCATAACACGGCGGCCATTTTTCAAAACCCGGATGATATTGCATTTGTTTCGCCGGCTGCGCTTGCTGCGAAAGACGGAAGTTCACCTGGTGCGCGGCTCCGGGGCGCGGACGGATGTTTTCCTGCCTTCACCCGAGCCGCCCGGCTCGCCGGTGGTGATGATGGCGGCACGCTTCCTGTGGGAGAAAGGCGTGGGCGAGTTTGTCGAGGCGGCTCGCATCCTGAACAGCCGTACCCTTCGACAGGCTCAGGGCGCGAAAGCCATTGCCCGCTTTGTCCTGGTTGGCGACACCTACCCCGATAACCCTGGCGCCGTCTCACCGGAACAATTGCAGTCATGGGTGGATGACGGCGTGGTGGAGTGGTGGGGTTGGCATGATGATATGCAAGAGATATTTCCCAAAGCGCATATCGTCTGCCTGCCTTCTTACCGCGAGGGCATGCCGCTTTCGCTGGCTGAAGCCGCGGCCTGTGCCCGGCCCGTGGTCACCACGGATGCGCCTGGCTGCCGCGAGATTGTTCAGGATGGCGTCAATGGTTTCCTTGTGCCGGTGCGCGATGCCGCAGCCCTGGCGGAGGCCTTGCGAAAGCTGATTGAGGATCCGGGCTTGCGTCGGGAGATGGGCCGCCGAGGGCGGGAACGGGCGGAGACAGAATTTTCGGTGGAACGCATCGTCCATGAGACCCTGCAAGTGTATAATTAAAGATAGCGTTTTTATCCTGTTATTGTGAGCATGTTGTGAGCGAAACATAGCCGTGGCGTCCCCTTTATTTTCACGGAGATTGTCACAGTCGCCACAAAGTGGCTCCCTTTGCAATGACACCATAAGGGGTGTTTTCGTTGTCAATATTCTCCTATGTTTCTTCTACTGCATATATGTTTCAGGCGATTCTGGCCGCGCTGCTGGTTTCACTGGCGGCTTGCTGGATTGCGATTCGCATTGCCCGTCGGCTGGATTTGATCGACGTTCCCAACAGTTCTCCCCACAAGCAGCATGAATTCCCCACCCCGCTGGCCGGCGGGATAGCGCTGGTGCTGGCGCTCAGCGTATTGGTCTCGGTGTTCGGTATATTTGCGGAGAAGGAACTGCTGCCAGTGCTGCTTGCCTCGGTGGTGATCTTTGCCTTTGGACTGTGGGATGATGCCAATGGAATGAGCGCGCCGGTCAAGATGCTTGGGCAGACGATTGCTGTGGTCATCCTGATCGCCTCGGGGCTGCATATTCGCATTTTTGAGTATCCCGGGCTTTTTCATTGGCGGCGCTGGTCCGTCTATACCGCGCCTTGAATATATCGTCACCTGGCTGTGGGTGGTGGGCATCACGAATGCTTTTAATCTCACCGACAGCATGGACGGCCTCTCCGTGGGGCTCAGCGGTTGGGCGCTGGCGTTTTTTACACTGGCAACATTTGATGCCGGGCAGTTCTCGCTGTCCTTGTTCAGCGCGCTCCTGCTGGGTATTTGCCTGGGGATCAGTTATTTTAATCGCCACCCGGCGAAGCTTTTCCTGGGGGATTCCGGGGCGCAGACATTGGGATTCTTCCTGGCCGCGATCGGCATGCTCTACACACCGGTGGGCGCGTATCAGACATCTTCGTGGTTTGTGCCGATCCTGCTGGTGGGGGTGCCGATCTTCGATACTTCGCTGGTGTTTTTCTCCCGCTTGCGGCGCAAACAGGCTTTTTATCAATCCGGTCGTGACCATACCTATCACCGTCTGGTGAAACGGGGCATGGATTCAGGCCGGGCGGTGATGACCATGCATTTTGCGGCCCTGATCCTGGAGTGCGTGGCATTTGTGGCGGTTTCGCTGGCGCCATTGCAGGCGAATGCTGTGTTTTTTCCTGTATCCTCGCGGGGATTATTTTTTACTTTATTCTGGATATGAAGGGGAACTAGCCGATTTATTTACTTTTTCTGTATATGTGGATGATGGATTTGTTACGGCAAGGGGTAGTGTTGCCTGTTGGTGGAAGTTCATCGGTCATCAAGGCGAATGCTTCCGTGCCATCAATAGAGGGCACATATTGTTCGGCGATCAGTAAATAATCCGCTTCTACTATCCAGCGTTCTTTCAAAGCCTGATTCCACTTGCTAATTTCATACATGATGTCCGGATCGCCTCCCTCGCGGAAGGAATAGTCCTGGTTCAACTGCGGTGGGAAGATGTTCCTGCCAGGAAGATAGAGCAAGGGCAGGGGGGAGACATCGTTTTGCCAATAGATCGTCGCACCTGGGGGAATTAGTTCGCCGAGGTGTGCTCCGACAGCTTCATGAGACACCAGTACATCGCTGGTGCAGTAATCGGCGAATTTCCCTCCGCTGAGGATCTTTGACGGTGAGAGCAGTGTGCCTGCCACCAGGAAGCCAAGCAAGATTGCATACCCGGAGGAGGCAAGGTGGCGTTTTTTGGCAAGCAGTATGCCCACAGCGGCATACAGGATGCCGGTTAACAGCCCTGCAGCAGTGGGGATGGCTATTTGCAGTGCGTCGTAAGACCAGCCATATTTGTTTCTGAGGGAAGTCCACAAGGCAGCTGTGCCGGGCAGGATGTGCAGTATTTTGAATTCTGGGCACGGGGAGGTTGAGGAGCAAATCATCGAGGATTTGATAACTGCCATAAGCGATGCCTGTGCAGCAGATGATAATGACGAGCAGACCAAGGGCCTGTGGCAGCCAGCCGGTCTTCTTTTTCCAATGGGGGAATGTGATCGCGATCAAGACCAAAGCCGCCGGCATGAAGAAGGCCAGATAGCCATTGAAGCAGAACAGGCAGTAGCCTTTGAGAAAGGTTACCCAAAAATGCAAGGCGAAGAGAATGAGGATGAGACCGGAGAGGCAGACGGAGATTTTGTAGTCGAGCTGATCTTTCCATTCCTTTTTGCGCGGCCAGAAAATCCAGGTGGTCAGCAGACCGGTGATGGCGAAGAAATTCATTCGGATGGCTTCAAAGAAGGACGAAGAATTTCGATAATAATCCGTAAGGTGAGTGCGGATAGGGCTCATAGGTGGTGCTTGCCCTGCCCATGCGGGTCAGGAGGGACTTTACCTGCACTTAATCGGTTCCGGGAAGTACCCTACCCACAGGGTAAGGATGTCCGGCCAGTAAAGAATATGAAAAAGATGAAAACCAGTGCGGCGGCTGACAGAGCATACAGGCCGCGTTTTTTGCCGTATGCCCAGAAGATGAACAGGACGATAAAGAAAGGCACCGGAGACCATGTTCTGGCGCACAAACACAATCAGCGTGGCCAGCAAAGCACCCAGCGTGGTTTGCCAGAGGCGGCGGTCTTCGCCAAGGATGAGGACCAGCACCCATACCAGCATGCAGGCCACAATCCCCTGCGAAAGTGCACGGGCGTAGATGGTGATATTGCTGGTGTTCAACGCCATCACCAAGGTGATGCCGGCAGCCCACCAATGCCCCCGCAAACGGCGGGTCAGCAGCCACAGACCGAAGAGCATGAGCATGCTGAGGAAGACGGCGAAATAGCGGCCTGTGCGCAGTCCAGGAGCCAAAGACGGCCTGGGCCAGTCCCGGGAATGGTAAAGGCCAGCGGCATTTTGTTGGTCCAAGGGCCATAGGCTTGGAAAGGACTGTATATCCCCGTGACGAATAGAGAGTCCTTTCATCAGGTAGGTGCCTTCGTCCATGGTGACATCCAGGAAATGCGCACCATAAACGGATTGGGCGAGATACGACAACGCCAGCCAGCAGACTGAACAGTTTTGCCATCCATGTTTTGGTTTGCAGTGTGTTGAAGTATGCCATGCCGGAGTTCCTGATCCGGGTTGATTTTGAGAGATGATATTATGGAAAGTAAGGGAATGTTCCATGCGGTCTAGATGCATGTAATTTTATCAGAGTACGTAAGGATAAGTCTCCAGGGAAGAGTCTGACATGGGGTGAATCCATTTGGAATGAAGGGCAATATTAGGTAAAAGGACCTGTAATTGCCATGAATTTGAGGTAAAAGCGCGAAAAATTGTTGATTTTCCGGGATTAATACCCTTGACCAGGTTGACATTTTGTCAAAAGTTTTGTATCATTTTCTAACCGTACCTGTTGGTATGGTATTTTTAGCGTGTATTTCCATTTATTTATTTAGAAACTGAATGCGTTTCTAGGAGGAGGTGCGCTGGGGCAACTGTTGTGTTTGCGTACGTATTGTGTTAACTAAAATATTCTTGGAGAAGAATTAGGAGAAGAAAATGAAAAAGAAATTTTTTGCCTTTTTAGCTGTTCTCGTGCTGTTAAGCCTTGCATGGCAGCTTGCCAACCCGCAGCGGCACCCGCCCCTGAGGCACCTGCTAGAAGAAGCACCGGCAGCTGAAGAAGCGCCTGCTGCTGAAGAAGAAGCGCCTGCTGCGGAAGAAGCACCTGCCATGGAGTTTGAACCGATGGTCGTGACTGCCCCGGATTGTGACTATGGCGGATTGTTCAAGGAAATTGCTGCTTTGGATGAATACACCGTTCAGTTCACCATGTGTGTTCCCGATCCTGCGTTCCCCTCGAAAGCTGCTTTTACCGCTTTCTCCATCCAGCCGAAAGAATGGCTTGAAGAAGCTATCCCCTCCGGTGAAATCCTCGAGAAGACCGTTGGTACCGGCCCGTATGTGCTGGATTCCTGGAACCGCGGCGACAGCATTGTTTACAAGAAGATTCGAAGACTATTGGGGCGATCCGGCTAACGCCGATACACTGGTCTTCCGCTGGAGCACCGAAGGTGCTGCCCGCTTGCTCGAACTGCAGTCCGGCACCGTTGATGGTATCGACAACCCCAGCCCGGATGACTTTGCTGTCATTCGCGACGATGCCAATCTGGTATTGTTAGATCGCGAAGCATTGAACATTTTCTATTTTGCCATGACCAACACCTTTGCCCCGTTTGACGATGTGAATGTCCGCAAGGCCATTGGTATGGGCATTGACCGCCAGCGCATTGTAGACAACTTCTACCCCGCTGGTTCGACCGTTGCTTCCCACTTCACCCCTTGCGCCATCCCCAATGGCTGTGCGGGTGATGAATGGTACGATTTTGATCTCGAAGCTGCCAAGGCCATGTTGGCTGAAGCCGGCTACCCGGATGGATTTGAAACCACCATTTACTATCGCGATGTCTTCCGCTCCTACCTGCCTGAGCCGAGCCTGGTTGCCACTGATTTGCAGGCGCAGCTTGCAGACCTGGGCATCACCGCTGCCATCGAAGTGATGGAATCCGGTGCTTTCATTGAAGAATCGAACGCCGGCCGCCTGGATGGTTTCTACCTCCTCGGTTGGGGTGCAGACTACCCGCACGTGACCAACTTCCTTGATTTCCACTTCTCTGACAGCAACCCGCAGTTTGGTGACGCCCTGCCTGAGGTTTACGAACCCCTGGCCGAAGCTGCCCAGATTGCCGACCCGGCCGAAGCCGAACCGCTGTACGTGGAAGCCAACAACGCATCTGAAAGAACTGGTTCCCATGGTTCCGATTGCTCATGGTGGTTCCGGTGTTGCTTACCGTGCCGACGTTGAAGGCGCACATGCCAGCCCGCTGGGCAACGAATACTTCGCTGCCGTCGATCCTGCTGGACGCGACACCTTTGTGTGGATGCAGAATGCAGAACCGATCTCCCTCTATTGCAATGACGAGACCGACGGCGAATCCCTGCGCGCTTGCGAACAGACCGTTGAAGCCCTGTTGTCCTACGAAGTTGGCGGCACCGATGTTGAGCCTGGTTTGGCGACTTCCTGTGAACCCAACGATGACCTGACCGTCTGGACCTGCAACTTGCGCGAAGGCGTCCAGTTCCATGATGGTTCCATGCTCGATGCCAACGATGTTGTCATGTCCTGGTACGTGGCGTGGGATGCAGCTTCCCCGTTGCATGTTGGTAACACCGGTGCATTTCGAATACTTCACATACCTGTGGGGTAACCTGCTGAATGCTGAGTAAGGCACCGTTTGCCATCTAGCAACTGATGATTAACCAATAGACACAACGCGGGATGGCGCAAGCCGCGACAGGCACGCACTGTCCCGCGTTGTTGTATTTTATATCTTACAGATTGAGAGTTGCGTATGACTCAATATACAGTACGGCGTCTATTGCTGGCAATCCCGGTTTTGCTGGGGATTTTGATCGTTACCTTTGCCCTGGCACGGATGATCCCCGGTGATCCTTGCAAAGCCATGCTCGGTGAAAAAGCCACCGTCCAGGTGTGTGAACGCTTTAATGAACAATATGGGCTGAATAAACCCATTCCGGTGCAGTTCTGGATTTATATGAAAGATATCCTGCGCGGCGATTTTGGTGAATCAATCCGCTTCAGCAGACCTGTCACCACGATTCTGATCGAACGCCTGCCCACCACGATTGAACTGGGTTTGATTTCTCTGATTATCGCGGTTTTAATCGGCATCCCGGCCGGGGTGATCTCTGCGCTGAAGCGCAATTCCATCATGGATGTGATCGTCATGGTGGGGGCAAACATGGGGGTTTCCATGCCGGTTTACTGGCTGGGCCTGATGCTTGCCTATTTGTTTGCCTTGAAGTTGAAGGGAACGCCTTTCTGGCTCCCGCCGACGGGACGGCTGAAAGCAGGTCTTGTGGCTGTGCCGTTTTATGAGGTGTTTGGTTGGGAAGTTCAGGTGGAGACAATCAAATACCATTTTCTGGAATTTTTTGCCAATCTTTATATTTTCAATTCGATTATTACCGGCGATTGGGAAGTGCTCAAAGATGCTGTTCAGCACCTGATCCTGCCCGCCGTTGCCCTCAGCACCATTTCCCTGGCGATCATCGCCCGCATGACCCGCTCCAGTATGCTGGAAGTCTTGCAGCAGGATTATGTGCGCACGGCGCGCGCCAAAGGCTTGCGCGAAAGGTTTGTGATCATGAAACATGCCTTCCGCAATGCCTTGCTGCCTGTGGTGACCATTATCGGTCTTCAGGTCGGTACGGTGTTTGCCGGGGCTGTCCTGACCGAAAGTATTTTTGGCCTGGCCGGGGTTGGCCGCATGTTGTTCGAGGCGATCACCGCCCGCGATTTCCCGATCATTCAGGGGTTTACCATCGTTATTGCGGCTGGGTATGTGTTTGTCAACCTGATCGTGGATCTTTCATACGTCTTCATTGATCCCCGCATTCGATTGGAGTAAGACATTATGGCACCTGAATTATCTGTTAGAACAAAAAGATTACCGCTCGAACAGCCTGTGGCGGCTGACGCTGCGCCGCATTTTCAAGCAGCGCTCGGCGATGATCGGGCTTTCTTTGCTGGCGTTTATTGATGTTGATCGCCATCTTTGCTCCGCTGATTGCTCCCTATGATCCTGAGCAGGTGTTGATTGGCATTGAGGATGTGAAAAAGCGCCAGGCCCCCTGTATTTATGCTTTGGGCTGTCGGAAGACCAACCCCAGCATATTATGGGCACTGATGGCAATGTGCGTGATGAATTCAGCCGGGTTATTTTTGGTTCACGGCTTTCCCTGATGGTTGGCTTTTCCACGGTGGGTTTTGCCATTATTGGTCGGCACCTTCTGGGAGCTTTGGCTGGATATCTGGGCGGCTGGGTGGATAATATCATCATGCGTGTGCTGGATGTGCTGATGGCATTTCCATCCCTGCTGCTGGCGATTACCATTGTTTCGGTGCTTGGGCCGGGATTGGTCAATGCGCTGCTGGCAATTGCGATCGTGTCCATTCCCATCTATGCCCGTGTGGTGCGCGCCAGTGTGCTTTCGGTCAAGGAACAGGCTTATGTTTCGGCCAGCCGAGCGTTGGGCGGCGGGCATTTTCATATTCTCGTCCGGCGCATTTTACCCAACTCCATCCCGCCGCTGATCGTGCAGGGTACGCTGGGTATTGGTACCGCTATTCTGGATGCAGCTGCGCTTTCCTTCCTTGGGTTTGGGCGCGCAGCCGCCAACGCCGGAATGGGGCACGATGCTGGGCAGTGAACGCAACCAGGTATTCACCTCGCCGCATCTGGTGTTCTTCCCCGGGATTGCCATCATGATGACCGTATTGGCGTTCAATCTGATGGGTGATGGCTTGCGCGATGCGATTGACCCGCGTTTGAGCCAGGAAGTCAAAAAGGGCTAAACGAGTAGAGGAGAGATTATTGTGACAGACTCAAACCATACACCTCTGCTGGATGTGCAGAACCTCAAGACGTATTTTTACACGGAAGATGGGGTTGTGAAAGCCGTAGATGGTGTTGATTTTTATGTAAATGAAGGAGAAGTGCTTGGCCTGGTGGGGGAATCGGGCTGCGGAAAAAGCGTAACTTCCTTTTCGATCATGCGCCTGGTGTCTTCACCGGGCAAGATCGAAAGCGGCCAGGTTTTCTTTGAAGGCCGTGACCTGATGACCTTTGACAAAAATGAAATGGTCAAAGTGCGCGGCGATCGTATGTCGATGATCTTTCAGCAGCCGCAGACCAGCCTCAATCCGGTCTTCCGCATAGGCGACCAGATCGTGGAGGTTTTTCAGATCCACAGCAGGATGGATAAAAAAGAAGCCTGGGACAAAGCTGTTGACCTGCTGAAGTTGGTGGGTATTCCCGACGCAGAACGCAAAGCGAAAGCCTACCCGCACGAGATGTCGGGCGGGCAGGCCCAGCGCGTAATGATCGCGATGGCATTGGCGCTCAATCCGAGACTGTTGATTGCCGATGAACCAACCACTGCTCTGGATGTGACCATCCAGGCGCAGATCCTTGATCTGATGCGCCATTTGCGCACGCAGGTTAATACTGCCGTGATCCTCATTACCCATGACCTGGGCGTGATTGCTGAGATGGCAGACCGCGTGGCGGTGATGTATGCCGGACGCATCGTGGAACAGGCTGGCGTGAATGATATTTATGCGCGGCCATTTCATCCCTATACCCAGGGGCTGATTGCCTCTGTGCCAGTTTTGGGACAGATCAAGGAAGAACTGGCAACCATCCCTGGCAATGTGCCCAATCTGGTGGATTTACCGCCCGGCTGCCGTTTTGCTTCGCGCTGTTTGGCCCGCGAAAAATATGGCCTGACAGTATGTAATGATGTCAGCCCTGATTTGATCCCGGTGGGGGATGGACATCAGGTGCGCTGCTGGTTGTATCAGGACCATGACGGCCAGCCCGCTCCATTGAGTGAACCTGTTCAGGATGCGAGGTAGAGAGATGGCAGAGACTACAAAAGAGAAGAACTCAACCAAAGCCCTGATTGAAGTTGAAAACCTGGTGAAATATTACCCGGTGCGCGGCGGTGTTTTGCGCCGCGTGGTGGCCCAGGTGCAGGCTGTTGATGATGTCAGTTTTGCGATCAACAAAGGCGAGACCCTCGGTCTGGTGGGCGAATCCGGCTGCGGAAAATCGACGATCGCTCACACCATGCTCGGCCTGGTGCAGCACACCTCCGGCAGCGTGATGTTTGATGGACAGCCTGTGTTTTCGGATACGGGCAATGTCATCACCAAAGCGATGCGCCGCAATATGCAGATCGTTTTCCAGGACCCGTATGCTTCGCTGGATCCGCGTCTGCCGATTGGCGAATCGATTGCTGAAGGGCTGCGCATCCATGACATCGGCACAAACCAGGAACGCTTTGAGATGGTGATGAAGGTGCTCGAAAAAGTGGGCATGGAAGATTACCACGCCATGCGCTACCCGCACGAGTTCTCCGGCGGCCAGCGCCAGCGGATCGGCATCGCCCGCGCATTGGTGCTGAATCCCCAATTCATCGTGCTGGATGAGCCGGTTTCTGCGCTGGATGTGTCCATTCAGGCGCAGGTGCTCAACATCCTGCGGGACTTGCAGCGCGAGTTGGGATTGACCTATCTGTTCGTGGCGCATAACCTGGCCGTGGTGGAGCATATCTCTGACCGCGTGGCCGTCATGTACCTCGGCAAGATCGTCGAAATGACCACCCGCGAGGCATTGTTTGCAAGCCGATGAACCCATATACGCAGGCGCTCATGTCGGCCATTCCCATTCCAGATCCCAAGGCGCGCCGCGAGCGCATCATCCTTGAAGGCGATGTGCCCAGCCCGCTCAACCCGCCGAAGGGCTGCCGTTTCCACCCGCGCTGCCCGTTTGCCAAGGATATTTGTTCTCAGGAAGAGCCGCCCCTGCGTGAGTTGGAACCTGAACACCTGGTCGCCTGCCATTTCGCCGAGCAGTTCAAGTAGACAACGGACGCCACCGCGAACAGGCGTGTGCCAGAATTTTGAAAACAATGCAGGGACAGGTCGAAAAGCCTGTCCCTGCTGGTATTATATACAGCAGATCGGATTTGCAGAACACTGGACAATTCATTACAAAGGATTTTATATGAACATCGACATTCGCTTTGCCGACCGGATGGAAAAAGAAGAAGTTATCCCGTTGTATCAAGCGATGAACTGGTCTTCTGCCGAGAAACCGGATTTGCTTCTGGCGGCGTTGAACAACTCCCATGCCCTGGTCACAGCGCGCGTTGACGGCCGTTTGATCGGTCTCTGCAATGCGCTCTCTGATGGGTACCTGGTGGTGTATTATTCCAACTTCCTGGTCCACCCAGCGTATCAGGGGCAGGGCATTGGCCGGGCGATGATGGAGAAAATGCATGAGAAGTATGGCTCTTTTCATCAGCAAATCCTGGTGTCTTACCAGGAAGCCGTAGGCTTTTACCGCTCGATGGGGTTTGAACGGGCGGGCAAAACCGAACCCATGTGGATTTATGATGGAAATGATGAGTGTCAGCCCTCTTCTGTTTAGCAGGGTTCATGCGAGTCTAAAATATCTCAGAAATGGTAAATAAACCATGAAAAAAGGGGTTAAAGGGGCTTTTTTGGGGTTTAAAATCCCGGTCTGAGAGTCTTTGAGAGAGTTTTTATCTTAAACTCAAGACCAGTACCATGCGAATGGTTTAGGAAAGGACTGAAAATTATGGAAAACCCTCGTCATTGGCGATTGAATAAACAGCGCTACGCCCTTGTTGGCAGCGTATGCCCGCATTGCAGTGCCAAACTCTTCCCTCCGCGCGAGGTCTGCCCGCATTGCGGCAACGGCGCGTATCAGCAGGAAGCTGTTCAGCAAGAGACTCTGGTTGCCATGCCGCTTCAGCAGCATGCTGCGGCTGATTAAGGAATAGACCGCTATGGAGAATCCGCGACACTGGCGATTGAAGAAGCAGCGTTACGGGCTGGTGGGCGAAGAATGCCCGCACTGCCACGAAAAGCTCTTCCCGCCGCGCGACGTGTGCCCGCACTGCGGCGGCGAGGCCAAAGAGGAATTCGCCTTCAGCGGTAAAGGCGAGGTGTATTCCTTCACCACCATGTACACCGCTCCGTCCGGGTATGAGGAATACCAGCCCTACACCGTGGCCCTGGTCAAACTGGACGAAGGCCCCGTGCTGACCGCCCAACTGACCGACCTGGGGGAGGAAGAAGAAGTCAAGATCGGCATGCCGGTCGAGATGGTAACGCGCAGGCTGCGGTCTGACGGCGATGACAGCGGCATCCTGATCTACGGATACAAGTTCCGGCCGGTGTTGAAGTAAAGGTTTTTGAGATGATAAGCGCTCTCCCGAATGGGAGGGCGCTTTTTTGTTGCGTAGATGAGGGGGTGAGTATAATGAATATGGTACGGGGAAATCGTGAGGAAAAAACTCGCTCAAGCGCAGGTAACACAAATCAGTGGGCGTTTCCATGCAAAAGTTGCATTAATATTCCGCCAATATCTTTTTATGTAAAAATTCAATTCAAATAGGAATTATGGAGGGTTTTATGCCTGCACATTGGAAATTTGGTCATGGCTTCGCCGTTCGATACGGTGGATATCGTGACATACAATGGTTCAAAGGAGAAGAATTCTGAACAAGGGTCACACACATTTTCACCAGAAGTATCGCCTTTTTCTCCAGTGCAAATGGCTATTGAAATGAGCAAGAGCGTCGCGCTATTTCTCCAATGGTGGGAAATGCGGAAACAAACACTCCTTCAAACAGCCACATTTCGAAGAAGAGGAGAATTACATGGTTAGCAGATATTCTCGCTACTTGGTATAGCGAAATTGAAGCAAGGAGATAATTCGCCTTGATACTATCCATTATCTTGACCGCGAAATCTCACGGCTTCTCAATAAGATTTAGAGCAACGATTTAATTGATACACCATCATCTTTATTACTTCAAATAGAAGGGTCTGCAAATCTTTTTAACGCTCAACAAAACTGTTTATCGTTTAATTTTGGAACAAGGCCCAAATTTTATTTTGCCTGACGCTAATATTGCACAAGGATTCCATTATCAGTCATATTTCGAGGTTGAGCATAACCCTCAAGAACTTACCAAGATATTCTCTGCAAATAATGTTGTAGAAGGGAATCAATCATAACTTTCAATGGGCTTGGGCTTAGGAAATTGTGAGCCTGTTCTTTAACCAAGACTTAACGTCAGAATCATTGGAAGTCCGTTTTGGACAGCACCAAAGTTGTTTGAAGTTCAGGCAAAACATGAAACGAAAACGGAGATAGATTGCAAGATTTTATTGCACTTCAAAACTTCTCTATCGAATTGCGAAGCGCTAACTCTCTGTTACGACTGGCTCAGAAATTACCGTTGTCTTTAAAATCGTACAACGCTGAAGGATATGGAAAATTATGTTACTGGCAGTAAAAGGGTGACAAATCTTACACAACAAAAACACCCAACAAAGCGTGAGCCTGACGTTAGCCAGTAAAGTGGTTACCTGACCCACCACAGACCACCCTCATCCAGTGGGAGGGGGGGTTGCTAACCCAACCTACTACTGCTGTTTTTATTTGTCTATTAATATGCTAAAATATATCTAAATAGTAGTAATAAGAACGACGCGAGGCAGATTGGCGGTGTTTTCGCGATGCGTCGCAAAAAAATCACATCGATCCCTACTAAATCATAAATACAGCATATCAGGATTCCATATCATTAATCGTTGGATCGTTACCCGGAAATGAGGAAAACATGAAAATAAAATCCATTATGACTTTTCATTCTCACCATATTTCTAGTTTCATGTGCAAATGAAACTGCCCCAAACGAAATATCGACTTCAATTCCTCAGTCGGAACCGACATCATCTCTTACGGCAACACTTTCACCAACGGCTAACAGTTCGCTACCGACAGCCACAGACACCCCCGAACAGCGCATCGTTGTACGGGGGGATGGAGTTTTTCAACGCATACAACGATGAAAAATTCGTCCCGCGCGGCGTCAATCATATCGAAATAACGACCTATGGCGACTGTGCCCTGGCGGCAGGCCAGTATGACTCCGCAAAGATCAATGCCATGTTTGCGCAGCTGGCAGGCTATGGCTACAACACGGTGCGCATGTTCCTGGATACTTGTAAGGATCCAGTCAATGGCCTCGGTTCGGGTTCAGGTGGTCTCAACGCGGCCGTGCTGGATAACATCGTCGACCTGATGCACTCCGCAAAAGAACATGGAATCTACTTGCTGCTTACTTCCAATGATCTGCCCGACAATGGCGGCTACTGGCAGATCAACGATGAAGGCTATGTCGAAGGCGTCTTCGGTCTCTATCGCAACACCCATTACCTGACCGCGGCTGGTGTGCGCTCCGCTACCGAATACTGGGATGACCTGATGAGCGGTTTGGCAGAACGCGATGCACCCTTCGATGCGCTGCTGGCCTGGCAATTGCTCAACGAGCAGTGGTACTTCAATAATGAGCCGCCTTTCTCTCTGACCGAAGGAACCGTTACTACTGCGAATGGCCAGACCTACGATATGAGCGATATTGAGCAGAAGCGGGCGATGGCAAACGATAGCATCATCTACTGGATGGAACAAGTCAGCCAGGTTATTCGCAAATACGATCCTTCAGCCCTGATCACGATGGGATTTTTCGATACCGGTGACAGCCTGCTTAACCCTGAAACGGACTTCCGTTACAACGATGTGTCCGCAATGCTCAAAAGAGCGCCGCTCGACTTCATCGATTTTCATGCCTATCCGGGTGGCAGCTTATCTATCGCACAAACTGCCGAAAAAATTGGGCTTGCCGAATACATACCAAACCCGTCATCCTGGGTGAGTTTGGGGCGTTTCGCGAAACCTACCCGGAAATCGAGACGGGGGCTTTCTTATCTGCAGCCTGGATGGAAGGTGCCTGCCAGGCAGGGTTTGATGGCTGGCTGTACTGGGTCTATGGAAAAGTAGAACGCAGGCGCTCCCGATGATCCCTGGGGTTTTATCGAATCAGACGGGCTGATCATGGAAACCCTTGCCCCGCTCAATGCGCCTGACCCGTGTGACCTCCCTCTCGCGGCGGCCGGGCCGGTCAACCTGGCCTACGGCGCTTCTGCAAGCGCCTCGCGCACAGAGGAAGGTAATGAACAATTACCCACCCCAAGACGCTGTTGACTTCAGCCTGACAACCTGGTGGAGCGCCGGCGCAGGTGCAGTCCAGTGGATTGAAATTGACCTGGGAGCACCTGCAACCATCGAGCGTTTCAAACTGGTCGATCTGTTCGGCGGCCCAGGGCTGCATGTCAACAAGCTGTGGGGAAAGGGGCTGGAGCTGGTAACGCGTATGTTCTCCTCGCCACTTTGGAGGTGAACAGCGAGCAAGATGAATTGATTATAGAGCACACGCTGCCGGAGTCAGTTTCGGGCATACAGTACATCAAAGTAGAAACGGTTGCTAGTCCTGGCTGGATCATCTGGCATGAGATAGAGGTATATGGCACTCCGGATGAATAATCGGCACAATGATAATGCATGAATCAAACAGATATCAGGGTGGGTTGCAAACCTACCCAAAAAGGAATTTCTTTGCATAGAATAGTTTTTATGAATTTTCTTAGAAAGAAAGAATCAACGGAACGATATTGTCCAATAAGTATTCAGAAGAGATTTTTAAAGGAGAGCATTCAATGAAAACTTTTCGCGCAACCACAACCATAGACGCACCCCCGGATGCCATCTGGTCGATACTTACAAACGCAAGCGGATATCCTGAGTGGGACCTGAGCATGGACCATATTGAGGGGACACTGGCACCTGGTGAAAAGGTTACGTTTTTTACAAAGTTAAGTTCCCAATCTTTTCCGGTTAAGGTGACTGCCTTTGAACCTGGCAGAAAACTGATGTTAACGGGCGGTATGCCCCTGGGATTGTTCAAATCAGAACGCACGCACTTGTTGACCCCTGCCGAAGGCGGAAAGACAACATTTCATACAGAGGAAATTTTCAGCGGATTATTGCTGCCACTCTTTGGAAAGAATATCCCCGACTTGACCGAGAATTTTCAAAATTTTGCTGCTGCGCTCAAGAAACGTGCTGAGAAGTAGCCTGAGCAAAATAGCAGAAGATTCTCCTTGACGTAGCTTTGCCTTATCCCGCCTGCAATAATGTCAGGTACTGTTGAAAGTCAGGCTGATCTTGCGTGCTTGTGGATGTGCTGGCATTTGCCTGGCTTGTCTGACACTGGTACAGGACGGCGCTCTCCATGTGGAGGGCGCTTTTTTTGTTGCGTGATATGAGGGGATGAGTATACTTGTTTGTAGGATGGTCATCATGAGTAGCACAGGAGGATGTATGGAAAACTCAACCGGACAAGAGAACAACACTGCATTGATCGGCATCGGTAAACATCTCAAGGTGATCGCGGAGCAGCAAACCGTTATTGCAGAACAGCAGAAGCAGCAGACGGATTGTCTCAAGAGTATTGCGTCGGCCATGACTTTCCTGACGATAGCTGTGGTATTGATCGCTGTGGTGCTCTTTTTGGTTAATGGCATTCTGTAGGGTTTCATCTGCTTGTTTCTTCGTAAGGGCGCACACCATCTAACACTGCATTAGACCTTGTGCTCCCTTACGATTTAATGGGTGCTTGAGATTTTGGACTGACTTCTGAATGGTTAGGTGCTTTTTTGGTTATTTGCCATAATGGCAATAGTCAGGTGAGGTAGTCAATCATTAACGAGGGATGTCTTTGATGAACACTTCCATGAAACAATTTCTAATCAGCTTTCTTGTCTTGTTGCTTCTTTCTGGTTGTGTGGGAGGAGCACAACAGGATGAAAGCCTGCTCGCGCAAACTGCATCTGCTGCCAGCCAATCGCCGATACCCAGTGAAACGCCCACGCCCACGCGGTGGGTCAAGCCAACTTTTACACGGACTGCGCTGCCTCCCACTGTGCCAGCAGAAACACTGCAAGCTGAAGCGACGATGAATGCTGAGGCAACAGCGATCGCAAAGCCAACGATGATCGTAGTGGCAACACAAAATGCATACAGGGCTTTGTGTGATGAGTTTGGAACTGATTCTTACAAGGGTTTTATATACATCACCTGATGAGAATTGGGTTGCGATAAGTTGTGGGTATAGTCAATTACCCGGACAATCGTATTATGATCGTGCAAAATCAGGAAGGGGAAAGATGGGTACTTGACTATTGGGACTTTATCGGTCAGGAACATCTGGGAGTGGCTGGGTCATTTTATCCTTTAGGTTGGAGACCGGATGGCAAATTTCTGTATTTCACCAAGACAATGGGGTATTCAGGTGGTGGTGATGATTGTTTCCCTGGTGGAGGGGTTTATGGTCTTTACAGACTTGATCTGAAAACGGGTGCGTTAGTTACGCTGATACCTTCTGATAATTTGTTTCCCGGGGATGAAATAAAATTCTCGCCATCCAATGAGCATTATGCTGTTGACATTAACGGCGTAACGATAACCAATGTGGTGAATGGAAAAGTGACCAGAATAAGTGTTGATGGCGTCATGCAAATGGAATGGTCTCCAGACGGAAACCAGTTGGCATTTTCTGTGGCGAAATGTGATGAGGAGGGTTCGGTTGAAACATCCTCGTTATATGTTTGGGATTTATCAACCCGTCAAATACGAGTTTTGTATTCGGTAGAAGATATGGTGCTGTTGCCGCACTCGTGGGTTGACAATTCGAAACTCGCGTTTTACGGTCAAACCTGGGGCAAAAGTGGTGAGGACCGCTATACGGATTTTGAATATGATCTTGCAGAAGACGAGGTGAAATTGTCTGTTACATCGACGCCAACACCGCGTCCAACGCCGGACGATGTCATCGAGGAGTCGTCGCTTCCACCTGAATGATAATCGCCCAAGGGAATTCTCTTTTTAATGCGCGCCTGAAAGACAACAAGAGAATTAATCTCTTTTCACGATCATCAGGGTAATGTCATCAAATTGTGGTGCATCCCCTACAAATTCGCGAATTTTTGCCATGAGTGCGTTCTGCATTTCCTGGCTTGTCGTGCTTGCGATGATCCAGGACCGTTTTCAGAAGCCGCGGTTCTCCGAAAAATTCTCCCTGTTCGTTTTCTGCATCTGTGATCCCGTCTGTGAACATGACCAGGCAATCGCCTGACGCAAGCTGGATCGTGCTTTGCTCCCATTCGGAATCTTCCATGACACCAATGACCATGCCGGTCCTGGTCAATTTTTGTACTTCGTTATCATTCTGCGGATGGACAACATAGGGCGGATTGTGCCCGGCGTTGCAATAGGTCAATGTTTGGGTTGCTGGATCGAGGATGCCGTAGAAGATGCTGACAAAGAGGTCCGCACGGGTCTCTGTGATGATGCGTTGATTGGCTGCCTTGAGCGCCAGTTCCGGTTGGGTATCATATTCTGCCGCAAAGGTTCGGATCAAGGTTCGACAAACGGCCATGTACAGGGCGGCGCCGGTTCCTTTGTCGGCCACATCAGCGATCAGCAGGCCAAGTTTCCCATCTTTCAAAGGAATAAAGTCATAAAAATCTCCCGAGGTTTCGCGGGCCGGTTTCAGGGTTGCAGAAAGCTGCCAACCGGGGATGATGGGAATTTCTGTCGGGAAGGAAACTGGCCTGGATCTTGCCGGCTACAGCCATTTCCTGCTCGATCCTGAAAATACTGGCGCGGTGCAGTGCTGAGGCGATCTGTCCGGCAAGGGATTGCAGCGCAGGTAGGAGATTTGCAATAGCTTCGGGCTGCCAGTTTGCGACAGCATGATGCCGCCAATCTGTTTTGGATGTTCAACATCAAGAATCGGGCCGGCAATGATGCCGTCATTGGTTGGTCGCTTCTCTCCAGGGCAGCGCTTCACCGGGCAGGAAGGTGTGCGACTCCAGATGTGGTCAGCAGCCACTCCCAGGCTTCATCACTTGCTGGCAAGTTTTCTTGAGGAACAAGTGCGCCTTGTGCGATATGGTGAAAGATGGTCTTTGTGGGGAAAAGCGCGAATTGGTCGACGTGAATGATGATCGAATTGAGGGGGAACATATTTGATATATGTTCTTTTAATAGATCAGGCAGTGTGGAAGCATCGGGTGGGGACTCAAGGATCGCACGGCTTAAAAGTACCAGTTTTTCCAGTTCGCGGGAGCGCTGCTGGCTGCGCTGTGCCGATTGGCTTAGGTGGTGCGCAAGCCAACTGGCCAATAGCAGGCTGGAAATGAAGAACAGATATCCTCCCAGTCCATTTTGCGTGAATACAGACCGGCAGCCAGCACAGCAAAAGGGCCTGCCAGAATAGGCCATCCAAGGGCACCTATCCAGAATTTCAGATATGCCTTGCGGGAATCCTTGGTCATGGAAACGATCGTTGCTGCTCAAAATAAATCAGGAGGATGGTCCAGAGCAGGGTTGGCAGGAACCACCAGAAAATGGTGGCGGAAAAAGCGGGCAAAATGCTTTGCAGCGACAGGTCAGGAAGCGGAAATGCATCCCCGGTGTGTTCTTGCTTGCCCAAATACTGTATAGGCGAAGTGCGATCAGGCTGGTGAGGATTTCCACCATATTCAGGTTGAAATTTCGCGCACAATTCCAGCGTTGATCGGTTGCAGGGTATTTGACCCATCTGCGCGAGTAGTGAATACATCCATACAAAACAGCCAGCCATAAACTTGTGGGGCCAAAGATGAAAGCCGCGGACCATACAATGATGGATGAAAGGGACGACTGCCAATCGGAATAGATGCCTGGCGTGATTTCCACGAAGAAGAAGAAATCCAACTGCTCAAACAAAAACAACAGACCCAGGAGAAGACAGAACAATGGCCATTGTGTACGAAAGATCGCCAAATCTGTAACGGCGATCAGCCATACAAGACCAGCAATAACAAAGGGCGTGGAATATAAAAAACCGGAGACGTTAAACAGGGCCGAAACATAATCAGTGCCACTTAACGCTTCTATCCCGGGCCAAAGTGCCTTTGCAGTGGACTTCAATTGTTTTTCCATGAGGATTGTCTCCGGTATTGCTGGTCACTCACTTTTCATTGAGTTTTAAGTCTGGGTGGTGGTTCTTGAAACATTACTTTAAGATTGGTGAAAAAGCATGGAGAGTGTATTTCAAGTGTTGCATCAACAATTTCGAGAAGTCAACTACGCATTTATGGATGTCATGAAAAGCACAACTTAGATTATAGCCGATGGTTTCTGGAAGTGCTTGCTATTGGAAGTGCCGTTATTGCAAAATAACGTGTTATACGCCCCACAGTTCATTTTCTGTGTCATAATTGCAGTATTGCTACAACGTTGGGTGGTTTCTTCTCCACTAATTCAGTAGAGGGAAATTACAATGAAAAACTCTCTCCGAACACAAATGTATAGCAGACTGAATCTCAAAGACACAGAAGAATTGCTGGAAATCTGGCGTAACCATGACACGAATGAATGGATTGACGAAGTGTTTGAGGTTGCGGAAGAAATTCTGGTGGAACGGCTGGGGGAACTGCCGGGCTTTCCCGTGAATTCAGGACGCCCCGGAGCGATGAGCCGGAAGAAGCCACCTGGCGGAGAGGAACACTGAAAGGCCTTAAAGGTTGATGAGTGAAGCGCCTTTCAGACAAATGAGAAGCAGCGACATCCGATATGGAGCAGCTTGACCAGGCTCTTTGGGATGCTTATGACGATGAACCGGAAAAAGCTTTGGCTGCATGCGAAGCGGTAAAGCCAGTTTTGCCGGACATTGCTGAGGCCTGGAATTACCTGGGGATAATTTATGACACATTGGGGGATGTAGAGCTGGCGATTGAATGCATACATCAAGGCTGTGCAGCTTGATCCCGATTTCGCTGCCGGACGGCAGAATTTGCGCAATGCAAGGGTCAGGCTGGAAGGGGAGCAATATCACCGCGCTGCAAACCTGACACCGGAAGAAACGCAGGCCTTATGTGCCCATGTCGACCAGGCTGATGAGGCGGAGATCATCGAGAGTGAGGAACCCATCCCGGGCTGGTATTATCTGGATGAGACGGCCTATCTGCTGCCCGGCTGGCCCGGTTACCGCACCCGTCCAGGGCGCAGCGGCTATGACCAGCTTGATTCAAGTTATGAACTGTCCCATATAGAAGGGGTGATCATTCGGAAATTGTTGTCCGGCACAATGAGAACACGAAGTCCCATCCTGATTCTTTATATGGCTTTCATAGGGCTTATTTTTTGTATACCTCTACTGATGGTGTGGGAACTTCTTCGAGGGGATTTTATTTATCTTTTTCCAGTGATCATTCAAACTCCAGTCTTGATTGTCGGCATCATGCTGCTGGTGAATGTGTTTTTGAGCCTTGTGCTTGATGATTCCACCGAACCTGACGACGGAAATACATTTTTCTAGGAAGAGGCCTTGTGTTGGAAAATGATACGATCATTTGGC
>CAVWEE010000030.1:0-144133 GCA_963753895.1 uncultured Chloroflexia bacterium
CAAAACCTTATTCAAACCCCTTCCTCTCCTTCTTCAGCGAAGTATATTTCCCGTGACCAACAATGATATGATCGAGCACTTTGATGTCCAGCAACCCGCCCGCCTGCACCACCGCGCGGGTTAAGGTCACATCCTCCGGGCTGGGGCTGGGGTCGCCCGATGGATGGTTATGCACCAGGATCACCCCCGCCGCGTTGTGCTGGATGGCCGGCTTGAAAACTTCCGCCACGCGCACGGTGGAAGCATTCAGCGACCCTTTGTACAGCTTCTCTATATGGATGACCTGATTGCGGATGGTCAGCAGCAGCACCCACAGGTGTTCCTGCAAAAGCGGTGACATCTCATCCCGCACCATCTCAAACACATCCCCCGGCTCGTGGATGGCGGGGCGTTCGCCAAAGTCCATCGCCCGGAAACGCCGGCCCAGTTCCAGGGCAGCCTTGATCTGGGCCGCCTTGGCCGCCCCACCCCATGCTGGTTCTTCAGCTCCACAAAAGACGCCCGCTGCAAACCAAGCAGCCCGCCCATCTCATTCAACAGACGTTGCCCCATCTGAACGGCATTTTCTCCGCGCACGCCGACGCGCAGTAAAATCGCCAGCAGCTCAGCCTTGCTCAAGGAATGCGCCCCAACCGCTGCCAATCGCTCCCGCGGGCGTTCCTGCGCATCCAGTTCCATAATGGTGTAACCAGTGTTTGCTTTTTCGCTCACTACCGCTTCCCCTTTCTGATATGACATCTGAAAACCAGTATACAACAGAAAAACAGGGAGAGTGTACGAATAAAACGATAGACTTTGGCCAATTGATTGTATTTAATGGCATTATTACCTATACTATTAATAGAGTTGTTTGGTTACTGAGGGGTGTAAGCAAGGCTTTTGCAACGAAGTGCGTATAAATTGGTGCCTTTTCAGTTTGAGTTCCAGCCCAGCCCAATCAAACGCAATCGAATTATCTGATCCGCACACCATTGCCGCAAATAAGGCGGTGCTTCACCGTGTGCGTTTTTGTCGGTAGAATGAGGAAAAAATGGACGGATCAATCTTTTATCATGACGAGCAGGAACAAACAGCCCAACTCCTTGCCCTGGGTCAACGCAAGCATTTCATCACCATTGATGATATTCTGCGCTTTTATCCAACCGCTGAGAAAGACATTCAGTCTATTGGAAAAAGCTTTTGCAGCGCTAAACAGTGCCGGCATCCCCTACGAAGAAAAGCCACTGGCTGGTGGGCCACAAGATGAAGAACTGAAACGGGTCGCAGAAGAACAAAAAAAAGAAGGGCTTGCTCATTGCGAACGCCGATGACTTGGCAGACGATTGATACCAACGATACCATCAGCCTGTACCTGAAAGAAGTCAGCCGCATTCCTTTGTTGACTGCCCGTGAAGAGATCAGCCTTGCTCAACGTATTGAGACCGGCCGCCTGTCGCGCGAAGAACTGGCCTCCGGACAGGTAGACAAAGATCGCCGCGAGCTGCTTGTGCATGCCATCCGCGACGGTATGGAAGCCCGGGAACATCTCATCACCGCCAATTCCCGTCTGGTGATCAGCGTCGCCAAAAAATACAACAACCGCGGCGTGCCCTTCCTTGATCTGATTCAGGAAGGCAATATCGGTTTGATCCGCGCTACAAAGAAATTTGATTACCGGCGCGGCCATAAATTCAGCACCTACGCCACCTGGTGGATCCGCCAGGCCATCACTCGCGCCATTGCTGACCAGGGACGCACCATCCGCATCCCGGTCCACATGGGAGACCAGATCAACAAATTGCTGCGCAAACAGCATAAGCTGACCCAAACACTTGGGCGTGACCCCACATCGGAAGAAATTGGCAGCAGCCCTGGAAATTACAACTGAAAAAGTGGATCAGATCAAGAAAATTGCCCGGCGTCCACTCTCGCTGGAAACCCCCACCGATGATGAAGGGGATTCGGTCCTGTATGATTTCATTGAAGATCAGGAAAGCCCGTCTCCTGACAACGTGGCCGCACACAACCTCCTCCAGCAGCAGCTCGTCAGGATCTTCAACGATCTGCCGCCGCGTGAAGTGCGCATTTTGCAATTGCGCTATGGCCTCCTGGATGGCAAGGTGTATACCCTGGAAGAAGTGGGACGCAAGATGGGGGTCACCCGCGAACGGGTACGCCAGATTAAATCACAGGCGCTTGGACGCCTGCGCAACCCCCTGCTGCGCCGCCAATTGCGGGGCTATTTGGATTAACAAAATGCACAACAGGGATAACACATTATCATGTGCGGCTTGTCCCTGTGTGTCAGCTTTTTTACTGATCCTGACCCCTGAAAACTTTGTATGATGCAGTATGAATTGCCCTCTTCCCGTGCTATAATCGGGTCATTGGAGAGCCTATGACACTCAATCCTTCATCCCTAAGTAACCTCGTTTTGATTGGCACGGCATTTGCCGCCGCCTTTACCGCTGCCCTGTGGTTGAGCCTCATCATCTGGACCTACCGCGACATTCGCCGTCGGGCGCGCGACCCATTGATGCGCATCCTGGCGATCCTGATCGTGGCCGTGCTCTTCCTGCCCGGCATCCTGATCTACTTCATCATCCGCCCTCCGCAAACCCTTGAAGAGGAATACCAGCAGACTTTGGAAGAAGAAGCCCTGCTGCAAACCATTGAAGACAACGCCCTGTGCCCCGGCTGCGGCCGCCGCGTGGACGGGGAATGGATCATCTGCCCCAATTGCAATACCAAACTCAAGAAGAATTGCCACCACTGTGGACGCTTGATGGAATTACCCTGGAATTTGTGCCCGTTCTGCGGCACGCCCGCTCCGGGCATGCGCCGCGAGAACCTGAGCATGGATGATGCCCTGCGTGTGCTTGCCCAGGACAACCAGCCAGACAGCGAGGGGGAATCCTCGTCTGACGAGATTGATTTTTCACTGGATCGGTAACCTGCTTTTTTTGGGGTTGTATACCTGCACATTTCATCCATTTCAAACCTGCCTGTTCAACATGCGCACAGGCAGTTCGGGTTATAATTTATAGTTAAGGATGCACAGCAAAACAAAGTGAAAACACTTTAATGCCTGGGCAAACAACATACACACCGGTTGATTATCTGGTGATCGGTCACCTGACGCAGGACCTGACACCTTCCGGTCCTGTTCCCGGTGGTACGGTTGCTTATGCAGCCCTGACCGCGGCTGCAATGGGCTTACGCGTGGGGTAGCTGACAGCCTATCCCGGGACGATCCTGCCCGCCGGAGACTGACTGGCATCCAGATAGCTGTGCAGCCCACCGCTCGCGCGACCACTTTTGAAAACCGGACCACACCGGATGGGCGGTGCAGATCATCCACCACATGGCGGATGTCATCCAGCCGGAAATGGTTCCCCTGGCATGGCGCCGGACACCCATTCGTCCATCTTGGACCAGATGGTCCATGAAATTCCGGTCAGCATGCTGGATGCATTTCCAGATGCCCACATCGGGATCACTCCCCAGGGCTGGATGCGCCAATGGGATGATCAGGGTAAGGTCACCAGCGGAGACTGGCCGGAAGCTGGCAGCATCCTGCCCAAAGCGGATGCTGTCGATCATCAGTATCGAAGATGTCAACCACGATGAAAACCTGATCGCGCGCTACCGGTCACAAACTGCACTGCTGGTCGTCACAGAAGGTCAACATGGTGCTCGCATTTACCAGGGTGAACAAATGCTGCGGTTCCAACCGCCAGCCATCCCCGAAGTAGATGCCACCGGTGCCGGAGATATTTTTGCAGCAACCTTTTTCTGTCAATATTTCAAGACAGGCAATATTGTTATCTGCCGCCAGGCTGGCAACCCTGACAGCAGCCCATTCAATCACCCGGCCTGGTTTGAAAGGCCCCCCTCAGCCCGCAGAGGTACAGAAGTACCTGGCGGAGATCAACGAAGAGACGTAAACCTATGGCTATTGTTTATACACTTGTCAATCAAAAAGGCGGCGTGGGAAAAACCACCTCCGCCATTAATCTGGGCGCATACCTGGGATATTACGGCCAGAAGGTACTGCTCATAGACCTTGATCCCCAGGCCAACGCTACCTCCTGCCTGGGCATCAACAAACACGATGTCAAGGCCGGCACCTATGAAGTTCTGCTCGGCACAAAAGGTATCGCCGAACCCATCCTGCACAATCCGCGCTTCAAAATGTCCCTGCTGCCCTCCTCCCCTTCCCTGGCAGGCGCCGAGGTGGAACTGGTGGACATGGACGAACGCCACGGGCGCATGCGCAAGGCCATCCAGCCCGTCATGGACCGCTATGACTACATCCTCATCGACTGCCCGCCCTCCCTCAGCTTGCTAACCCTGAATGGTCTGGTAGCTGCCCTGGACGGGGTGTTGATCCCTGTGCAGTGCGAATACCTCGCCCTGGAAGGGATCGGCCAGCTCGTGCAAACTCTCGGCAAAGTACGCAGTTCATTATTCGCCGAGCTGAAAATTCGCGGTGTGATGATGACCATGGAAGACAAACGCACCCGCCTTTCCCATGACGTGATCACCGAAGTGCAAAAATTCTTCCCGAATCAGGTCTTCCATGCCACCGTCCCGCGCAATATCCGCGTGGCCGAAGCCCCCTCCTTCGGGCAGCCCATCCTGTTCTACGACGAAAACTCCAGCGGGGCCATTGGATATCAATTGCTGGCGCTGGAACTGCTCTTCGGAGATGAGCGACTGGACAAAACTCAAGTCGTGCAGCAGCTTGATGGAATGAAAGAACAGGGACGGATCAACGACGAACGATACAAATCATTTCTCAAGGCTCTGGGAAAAATCTCATCAATAAAGGGTAGGTACTATGGCGCGTAAAGGTGGTTTAGGAAAAGGTCTTGATGCACTGCTCCAGGATACGTCGCAGCCCGCACCGGCGGCAGCCCCGTCGGTGGATTCAGGCGTAACCGAGGCGCCCATCAATAAAGTCATCCCCAATCCGCAGCAGCCTCGTCAGATCATGAAAGAGGAGCAATTGCGGGAACTGGCTGACAGCATCATCGAACACGGCGTCATCCAGCCCTTGATCGTGACCTACAACGAGACGCAGGACCAATACATCCTCATCGCCGGAGAGCGGCGCCTGCGCGCCTCTCAACCTGGCCGGGCTGAAAACCGTACCCGTGCTGGTGCGCGAGGCCACCAACCAGCAGCAATTGGAACTGGCCCTGATCGAAAACGTCCAGCGCGCCGACCTGACCGCCCTGGAAACAGCGGAAGCATACGAACACCTCCAAAAAGAATTTTCCCTTTCACATGAAGAAATCGCCAACCGGGTAGGGAAAAGCCGCACCGCAGTTACCAACACCTTGCGCCTGCTTAAACTGCCGCCCGTGGTCAAACAAGCCCTGGCCGATGATCAGATCACCGAGGGCCATGCCCGTGCGCTGTTGGCACTTTCCACCAAACAAGGCCAAACCGCCGCCCTGCAAACCATCATCAAGCAGGGGCTGAACGTCCGCCAGACCGAAGAGCTGATCCGTAAACTGAGTGGCGAAAAGCCCACACCCAAACCACGCAAAGCCCCCACACCGGAAATCCTGGAACTGGAACAGCAGTTGCGCACCCATTTTGGCACCAAAGTAACCCTCAGCCACGGTAAAAATGGCGGCTCTGTCATCATCCATTACTACTCCAACGAAGAGTTGGACGCCTTGATGGGCCGGCTGCTCGAAGAGGATTGATCCCGATGCGCATCCTGCACAATGCCCATATTTACACAATGGACAGACCGGGTCCGATCGCCGAAGCTATCGCCATTCAAGATGGACGCGTCTTCGCCGTCGGCTATGACGATGAAATTCTCAATCTGGCCGATGCGGACAGCATTGTGGAGGATATGAACGGGCGCAACATCCTGCCCGGTCTGACAGACGCCCACATCCATCTCGAACACTACGCCTTCAGTCTGCAAAAAATTGACTGCGAAACCGACAACCAAAGCCGAATGTCTGCGGCGCGTTGCCGAACGGGCAAAGACCACTCCCGCCGGGCAGTGGATCCTCGGCCATGGCTGGAACCACAACCAGTGGGAAGCCGGCGCCGGCACAGCCGCCGAACTGGACGCCGCTGCCCCCGGCCGACTGGTCTACCTGACCTCAAAATCCCTGCACAATTCCTGGTGCAGCACCGCCGCCTTGCAAGCTGCCGGTATCAACGACGATACGCCTGACCCGAAAGACGGCAGCATCGGACGCGATGCCAGCGGCAAAGCCGACGGCATTCTTTACGAAGAAGCCGTCGACCTGGTAGAAGACATCCTCCCCGAACCGACCATCGCCGAAACATACGACGCCCTGCTGACCGCCCAGCAAGCCCTGTGGCAGTATGGCATCACCGGCGTACACGACTTTGACGGACGGCGCTGCTTTGCCGCCCTGCAAATTCTGGACAGTGAAAACCTGCTGCGCCTGCGTGTGCTGAAAGGCATTCCCCGCACCTCGCTGGATGCCGCCATCACCCTGGGACTGCGCAGCGGACACGGCAGCCCTTTCCTGCGAACAGGCGCGCTCAAGCTCTTTGTCGATGGCGCCCTCGGCCCGCACACTGCCGCCATGCTCGCCCCCTATGAAGACGATCCCGGCAATACCGGCATGCTCTTCATGGAACGGGATGAGCTGCTCGAGTATGGCAAAAAAGCCTCCAGCAATGGCATCAGCATGGCCGTGCATGCCATCGGAGATGCCGCCAACCGTGAAATCATCGAAGCTTATGCTGCCCTGCGCCATGTTTGAGCGGGAGAACGGCCTGATACACCTGCGGCACCGCATCGAGCATGTGCAATGCCTCCATCGCAGCGATGAGGGCCGCCTGGCCGAACTGGACATCATCGCTTCGATGCAGCCCCTGCATGCCACATCGGATATGTACACCGCCGACCGCTACTGGGGCAAACGCGCTGCCCAGGCCTACATTTTCCAAAGCCTGCTGGCGCAAAACACACGCCTGGTTTTCGGCTCCGACTGTCCCGTCGAATCACCCAACCCCTTCCTCGGCATCCACGCCGCGGTCACCCGCCGCCGGCCGGATGGCGCGCCAGGCCCGGATGGATGGTTCCCTGACGAGCGACTTGATTTCTGCACAGGCCCTTGAATGCTACACCACTGGCCCGGCTTATGCCGCCGGACTGGAAGATTGCACAGGCAAACTCGCCGCAGGATATGTCGCGGACCTGATTGTGCTCAAACAAGCACCTGCACGATGTTCCCTCACAGGACATGCACAAGGTGCAGCCGGCAGCCACGATGGTTGACGGGAAATGGGTTTTTCAGGCATAATTGAATCAGGAACCTGCACAATGCGAGGAACGAAGGAGACAACGATGACAATTCAATCGACCTCCATGACCCCTGAAATCCTGGTACCACGTTTAGGGGATTATCTGGTAGAAAAGGGGTTGATCACTGCCGAGCAATTGCAAAAAGCCCTCGATTATCAAAACAAATTGCGCGAACCGGATCAGCCTGCCCCCTTGATCGGCCAGATATTGATCGGCCTGAAGGTCATCGACCGCGCCAGTCTGGATGAGTCCATCACCGAACAAATCCTGCAGCTTCGAAATGCCCTGGAAAAAAACAATCAGGAACTGGAACAGCGCGTGGAGGAAAGAACGGCGGAGTTGCGAGAGGCGTTGGAGAAACTCTCTGAACTCTCGCTTGCTAAAATCCAATTTCGTCGCAAACATTTCCCACGAACTGCGCACCCCACTCACCCATTTATTAGGCTACCAGGAATTGCTCTCCCACGGCGACCTCGGTCCGCTGACGGATGAACAAAACAATGCGCTAAAAATCATGCACCGCTCCTACAAACGGTTAGGCCGCCTGATCGAAGATCTGATTCTCTTCTCGGCTGTTGAATCCGGAGAGGTAGACATCAACCTGGATCTCTTCAATCTGACCGAACTGAGCAGCGCCCTGATACAACGCAGCATGGAAAAAGCAGAAGAAAAATTCATCCAGTTGACAATGGATGCCCCGAAAAAGTCAATTGCCGTCAAAGCCGACCAGGAAAAAATCGCCTGGGTCATTACGCAATTGCTGGACAATGCCATCAAATTCACCCCCAAAGGCGGCCAGGTCACCCTCCAGCTCAAAGTGGACGGGAAATATGCCCATGTCATCGTTGCCGATACAGGCATTGGCATTGACGAAAACAAGCAAAAAGAAATCTTTGAACCATTCCATCAGCTTGACAATTCCTCAACCCGGCGTTTCGGCGGCACTGGCATTGGCCTCAGCCTGGCGAACAAAATCATCGAAGCCCACAATTCAGAATTTATGTCGTTTCGCAGCCTGGAAAAGGCAGCAAATTCGGCTTTTCCCTGTTCATTGATGAGCCCCTCATTTTATGATCTGAAGCTGGCTCTGTAAATAAAAGGAAAGCGTATGGATGTTCTAAATGGTCAGGACGTTTCACCAGAACAGGATTATCGCTGTCTGATCAAGATCAGTGAATTAATGAATCAGGTGATTGACCCCATTGCCGCGCTCTCTCAAACAACAGAACACCTGCATTCGATCATGATCTTCGATAATTTGGTCGTATATTCCTTTGACATCGAAACCAGCAACCACGAAACCATTTATGCCCGCGCCCTCGGACGCGGCAAACACGCCGAAGCGGACATCAACTGGGGGGAAAAACTCGCCAATCAGCTTTTCATCGAACGGAAAATGATCCTCGAAAAATCCAAAAAAGATGAAAGCGATCGTTTGAAACGCCCATACATGCTCGGCATTCCCATCTTCTCGGCCCAGGAGTTCCTCGGCTCCGTCATCCTGATCCGCTATGGCGGCCCCGACTATACAAAGCGCGATCTGGAACTGGCAAAATTCTTCGCCCAGCAAACCAGTGTCATTTTTGAACGGGAAAACTTTGAGAAAGAAAAAGAACTGCTGCAAATTCGCCAGCAGCTTCTCCAGTTACAGGAGGATTTCTTCTCCACCATCAGCCACGAATTGAACAGCCCATTAGGCTTCATCAAAGGCTATACAACTACCCTGCTGCGTCCCGATGCCAATTGGGACATGAATACCCAACTCGAGTTTCTCAAGATCATCGACCATGAAACCGACAACATGCAGGAATTGATCAGCAATCTGCTCAACTCGGCCAGGGCGCAGTCCAATCAACTAAAATGGAATTCCAGACCGTGCGTCTCAATTCATTGATCAATGACCTTCAAGCCCGCGTCAGCCTGAAATACCCTGGGCTGGAACTGACCGCCCACTTACCAGATCACCTCACCACAATTGATGCGGATCCCAAGCGGCTGATCCAGGTCCTGGAGAACCTGGTCAGCAATGCTGTCAAATACGCTCCGGGATCTCCTGTTGACATCACCATCATACAGGACGAACAACTCACCACATTATTAATCAAAGACCATGGGCCGGGGATTCCCAATTTTTACATCAATCACCTGTTTGAGCGATTCTTCCGCATCCCGGAAAATTCAAACGGTGTTCACGGCTCTGGTCTGGGATTGTATATTTGCAAAAAGATCATCACCGCTCACAACGGCGCAATCTCAGCGAATTCAACCGTCGGCGAAGGCGCAACCTTCAAAATCGACATCCCCAATCAGCAATAATCCGGCGAAAAAATCAGGAGGAAAAAATGCCGAGAATTCTAGTTGTAGATGATGAACCCCTGTACCAGCATCTGGTTACAGTGAATCTCGAAAAAGAGGGCTATGAAGTCATTACCGCAAACAATGGCGAAGATGCTATTGAAATGGTCTCTGTGCGCCATCCGGACCTGATCATCATGGACGTGATGATGCCCAAACTGGATGGCATCACCGCCTGCGAACGCATTCATCAGTTTTCCAATGTCCCCATCATCATGCTCACCGCCAAAGGCGAGGAACAGGACCGCGTCCGCGGCCTGAATGTCGGGGCAGATGATTATGTGGTCAAACCCTTTTCAGCCACCGAACTGGTGGCACGTGTGCGCGCAGTTCTGCGCCGTGCACAATCTTCCGAAAATGTAACCCAAAACCGATACTTTATTCACGGCGATTTGAAAATCGACTTTGCCCGCGCCGAAGTCTGGCGGGACAACAAACCAATCTACCTGTCTGCCACCGAATACCGCTTGCTGATGCAGTTTGCCCAAAACGTTGGACAAATCCTGTCTGCCGAAGATCTGCTGGTCGCCATCTGGGGATCTCAATACCGCAAAGACAAAGAGATCCTCTGGGTAAGTATCGCCCGGCTGCGCCAAAAACTGGAAGAAGAACCCCACGAACCCAAACACATCGTCACCCGCGCCGGCCTGGGTTATCTGATGCCCCCCTCAGAGGAAATGGAATCAGGAGATAAATAAATGTATCCTCCATTTGAAGAAAAGCGGAAGATCTTCACGAATGTTATCCGCAAAGAGCCAGTTGAAGTCATCATTCAAACAACAGCCAACACACAGATTCATGGCATACTGCATGTGCAGCTAAACCAGAGGATTAAGGACGAACTGGACAATGAGGAACCTTTTGTGGCAATAACGGATGCAACAATTTTTGACGCCCAGCAGCAGCCTCTTTACCGGGTAAATTTCCTGGCAGTTAACCGCTCTCAAATACTTTGGCTCTTTCCCAAAAGTCAATGGGAAGAACCAGGAAGTGATGTATGACCACACCAGAACCCTCAGCCAATCCATCGCCTGACATTACCAAACTGAAGTCGTATCTGATCAATATGATCTCGCGCGAATTGGAAACGAACCCGCCCGCACCAGAAGGACGGCGGGAAGCTGTTGTAAAAACACTGAATTTAGCCTACCAAAGCACAAAACTCCAATTAGCCAATACGATCCGCGAACAACTTTTTCACGACATCCTGGATGAGATGTTGGGGTACGGCCCAATCCAATCCTTGCTCGATGACGATGATGTCAGCGAGATAATGGTCAACAACCCCAAAAACGTGTATGTAGAGCGCAAAGGAAAACTTGTCAAAACCAATGTAACCTTTGAAGACGAAGATGCTGTCGTCCGTGTGATAGACAGGATCATTCTGCCGCTGGGCCGCCGCGTGGACCACGACCGCCCCATGGTCGATGCCCGCCTGCCAGATGGCTCGCGCGTCAATGCCATCGTTCGCCCAATTGCAATTGACGGGCCTGGCATTACCATCCGAAAATTCCAGAAAGAACGTCTCGGCATTGATGATCTGGTAGGGTTTGGATCCATCAGCCAAATGATGGCAGATTTCCTTCGAGCCTGCGTTGTCAGTCGTCTTAACCTGGTCATTTCTGGAGGAACTGGATCCGGCAAAACCACCTTACTCAACATTCTCTCCAGCTTTATTCCGGAAAATGAACGCATTGTTACCATCGAGGATGCTGCAGAATTGCAATTGCAGCAGGACCATGTCTTACGTATGGAAACAAAACCTGCTGATCTGGATGGACAAAACGCTGTCATGATCCGGGATCTTGTTCGCAATTCGCTGCGCATGCGTCCGGACCGGATCGTGATCGGCGAATGTCGCGGCGGTGAAGCACTGGATATGCTGCAAGCCATGAATACAGGGCACGATGGATCGCTTACCACCCTGCATGCAAATACCCCGCGTGATGCCATCTCCCGCCTGGAAACCATGTGTCTGATGTCCGGGGTCAACCTGCCCCTGAAAGTGGTTCGTCAACAAATTGCCTCGGCAGTGGATGTGATCATTCAACAATCCCGATTGCGAGATGGCTCACGGAAAGTCACCTCAATCACAGAAGTCGCCGGTATGGAAGGGGACATGATCATCATGACCGAGATCTTCCGCTTTGAACAAACCGGTATGTCAGAAGATGAAAAAGTGATCGGAGAATTAAATCCTTCCGGTATCCGCCCGTTATTCATGCCCAGGCTGGAAGCAGCCGGTTTCAAACTCAGCCCGAAAGTGTTTGGCGCAGATATGGCCAATATTCTCTCAGGCCTGAACAACACCAATCGCCGGCGATAACGCAAGCAATAAACGCCTTAAGCGATACCATCTGCTGGTAAATAAAAAAATTTCACTCTGAAATTCCACCTTCCCCTCTGCAAAATCAATTGCAGAGGGGACTTTTTTACATAACAGAACGTGGTTTCATCACGTTCTGTGCCCCATTGTATTCCCCTCGCCTGACAAAATTGCAAACTTCTCATATACACAACCCATGTATAATGAAAAACTGCCAGATATAGAAACTCTGTGGGGCAATGTATCGCGTACTTGTAACATACAAATAAAAATAACCGCATGAAACCATGCAAACTGCCATTCACTCGGGTTGAAACTGCTTATTATCACCCCACCAGGAATAAACACCAGGAGACACAATGTACCCTCCATTTGAAGATAAAGGAAAGATATTTACCGATGTCGTCCGCACTGAAAAAGCAGACGTTATCATCCATACCACGACAAATATCATCATTCATGGATGTCTACACATTCGGCTGGATAACCGCCTGAAAGATGAACTGGATATGGACGAGGCATTTGTTGCCATCACGGAAGCCGTCGTTCTTGATGCCCAGGGCAATGAGATCTACAAAACAGATTTCCTTGCCGTCAACCGTTCCCAAATCGTGTTTCTCGTTCCGGTTCGCGACCAGGAAGAAACTGGAAGTGATTCATGACACAAGCACAATCCTCAATGCAGGCTCCTGATCTTGCCAAACTGAAAGACTATCTGGTCAACATCATCTCGCGCGAGCTGGAGGCCAACCCGCCCACAGCAGAAACCCGCAACCAAAGGGTAATGGATATTCTCCAATCAGCCTACCGCAGCACCAAACTCCAGCTTGCCACAGCCATGCGTGAGCAGCTTTTTCATGATATTACAGATGAATTGCTCGGATATGGCCCCATCCAATCCCTGCTGGATGATGAAGATGTCAGTGAAATCATGGTGAACAATGCAGACAATGTATACGTAGAACGAAAAGGGAAACTGGTCAAAACCAATATTACCTTTGACAGTGAAGATGCGGTAGTGCGTATCATTGACCGGATCATCATGCCGCTTGGCCGGCGCGTAGACCACGAACGCCCCATGGTAGATGCCCGGCTGCCTGACGGGTCGCGCGTCAATGCCATTGTTCGTCCCATCGCTATTGATGGCCCAGGCATCACCATCCGGAAGTTCCAAAAAGAGCGTCTTGGTATTGAAAAACTGATCGAATATGATTCACTCACCCAGACAATGGCAGATTTTCTAAAAGCATGTGTTGTCAGCCGGCTCAACGTTGTCATCTCCGGCGGCACAGGCTCGGGCAAAACCACTCTGCTCAACGTGTTGTCCGGTTTCATCCCGACAGATGAACGCATCATCACTATTGAGGACGCCGCTGAGTTGCAATTGCAGCAGGATCATGTGCTCAGAATGGAGACAAAACCAACCGATTCAAACGGTCAACACGCTGTCACCATTCGCGATCTGGTCAGAAATTCTCTGCGTATGCGCCCAGATCGTATTGTGGTCGGCGAATGTCGCGGCGGAGAAGCGCTGGATATGCTCCAGGCCATGAATACCGGTCATGATGGATCGCTTACCACCGTTCATGCCAATACCCCCCGCGATGCCGTATCCCGTCTGGAGACCCTGTCTCTGATGGCCGGCATTGACCTGCCCTTGAGGGTGATCCGCGAACAAATTACTTCAGCTGTCGATCTGGTCATTCAGCAATCCCGTTTGCGGGATGGCAGCCGTAAGGTGACCTCAATCACCGAAGTGGCCGGCATGGAAGGCGACACCATCATCATGACCGAAATCTTCCGCTTTGAACAGACCGAGATCACCAAGGATAATGAAGTCATCGGCGAATTGAAAGCTACCGGTATTCGCCCGTTGTTCATGCCCCGGCTGATTGCCGCTGGTTTCAATCTGGGTCCGGCTGTCTTTGGCGCCAGTATGGACAACCTTCTCACCAATAATCGCGGCCGTCGCCGGTAACCCGCAACTGTCATTGCGAAGAGGTGCCTGCACTGAGGTAATCTCCTTTACTATGGTGGAGATTGCAACAACCGATACGCTTCTTCGCAATGACAGCCAGATTGTTTGTTCTCTCAACTGCATTTCACAGGCTATACGTGACTACCGCTCTCACGATGATTGATGTTTTAACTTCTTGTACGTTTCAATTGGCCTTGCAATACCAACAACGCATCGACTGATGCTATAATAGAAAAAATCCAGCATTGCCGTATGACCCAGCCCACGGCAAATTTTACCGAAAGAGATGCTATGGATAAAAATGACTTGCTCATCCAATTGCGAACCAGAAAACTGAGCGCCTTGATCTATGATGCCCGCATTGCATCCGACCGCAGCATCAAGGACTGCGCCGAAGCGATCTGCGTCTCCCGCTACGCCTACAAAGCATTCGAAAGCGGCGATCAATCCCCCACGCTTCCCCAACTTGAAGCACTCGGCGAATATCTCGATATTCCCATGGATCATTTTTGGGGCAACGAATCCCTCTCCGAAGCCCCTCAGGGAAAAGAGGCTGCTGAAGTCGAAGCATATGTCAACTGAACGCAACCAGGAGATCCTGGCCACACTGCGGCAGGCACGGGATGAAGCCGGTATCTCGCTGAAACAATTAGCCGAGGAAAGCGGCATAAAAAGAAGTACGCTCGGCCGCTATGAGCTGGGGAAAGAAGCCATTCCCATCCCGCAGTTAGAAGTGCTGGCGAACTGTCTCGAAATCGACCTGCGTCAGTTTTTCAATCAGAGCAACACAATGAAACAACAACGCATTGATCAGGATGCCCTCAGCGGCTTCCTGGAATTGCCCGAGGAATTGCAGGAATTTATCGCCAAACCCATCAATCGTTCCTATCTTGAGCTGGCGCATCGTTTGAGCACCCTCTCGGTCGAAAAACTGCGCCTGGTGGCTGAAGGCCTGCTGGAGATCACTTACTAAACCTCATGAACAATACCAACCCCTCCGCTGAGAAACTTGCCAAACAGGCTTCGGCTGCATACAACGCCGATGACTATGCAAAAGCTGTCATCCTGTATAAAAACGCCAGCCAGGTATACACAGATGCCGGCGATACTTTGATGGCCGCTGAAATGGACAATAACCTCTCTGTCACCCTGCTGAAGATGAAAGATGCCGAAGGCGCGCTGCAAGCTGCGGCAGGTACCGACATCCTCTTCCAGGAAGCCGGTGATACCAACCGCCAGGCGATTGCCATCGCCAACCAGGCCGCCGCCATGGAAGAACTGGGACAATTGACAGAGGCACTTGAACGCTACCAACTGGCCTCCGACCTGCTCAAACAGGCTGGCAACCGCCAGATGCGCTCCTACGTCCTGCAAAGCATCTCCGCGCTGCAATTGCGCACCGGCAAACAGCTCCAGGCCATGGCAACCATGGACGCTGCCCTCGACAACAAATCAAAACTCAGCTTGAAAGAACGCCTGCTGCGGAAACTCCTCAATACCCAAAACGAAATTGATGAAATAGAGTCTGGCAACCATGCATCCCCTCTGCCACTTCCCCACAGCACCCTATCACGGTCAATGACCGCGCCGGGGTGCTGGAATTATTTAACGCCCGCAAATTCGTTCATCGCCATCCTGGCTGGCGCAGCGTACCGGAATGGCTGCAGTACCAGCCCTTCTGGGTGCTGGAACAAGAGCAGCATATCCAGGCCGCCCTGGCCTGTCCGGTGGAACCCAAAGGCGTGGCCTGGGTACGGCTGTTTGCCAGCCGCTTTCCCACCCGGCCAGCCAGCGTCTGGCCGCAGCTCTTTGAGCAGGTCTACCAATCTCTGCCCGACCCCAAACCGGAAATCGCCGCCCTCGGCCTCTCCACCTGGTTCAGTGACCTGCTGCAAAACAACGGCTTCGTAGAGAGTAACCGCATCATCATTCTCTTCTGGGACGCCGCCCAACAATCGTCTGCGCCTTCCCGCACCCCGCATCTCCACTTACGCCAGATGAACAGCAGTGACCTGGTACACGTCCTGAGACTCGACCATCAAGCTTTCAAACCCATCTGGCAAATCTCCCTGGAAGCGTTAAGCACTGCCTTCCAGCAGAGCGCCTACGCCACCGTGGTTGAACGCAATGGACAGATCATCGGCTACCAGATCAGCACCACCACCCATAACGCCACCTGCCTGGAACGCCTGGCCGTCTCGCCAGACCAGCAGAACCAGGGCATCGGCGCAAAACTGGTCTACGACCTGATCGACGACTTCCAGCTCAGCAGCGCCATGCACCTCACCGTCAACACCCAGCAGGACAATCTCTCCTCCCAAGCCCTCTATCAAAAAATGGGCTTCAAACTAACCGGCGAATCCTACCCCGTGTTTGTGTATCAGGAATAATTATCCCGCCATCCCCAAAAAACATCAAACGACGAACGAGAAACCTACCCTGTTCCACCATCAGCATCCGTAGGGGCGGATGGCATCCGCCCGCCGAATCGGCAAGAAACTAAATTTCGAACAAGAAAACTCCTTCATTTCCACAACAAAAAAGGACAGGCCTTCGCGGACCTGTCCCATATCAACATAAAAAACCACTGCCTAGTAACTCACCCCCAGCAGCCCCAACAGCGCCACCAGCAGCGGCGCAATCACCAGCGCGGGCAGGAAACTGCCCAGGCGGATCTTGCGCAATTCCAGCAGGCTGCTGATGGCAATCCCCATCACGATCACCCCGCCCACCGCGTTCATCTCCAGCATCATTGGATCGGTCACAATCGCCTGCACCTGATTTGCCAGCAGGGAAATCGCCCCTTGGTACACAAGACCATCACAGAGGAGAAGATCACCCCCACGCCCAGACTGGACGCAAACGCCAATGCAGCAAACCCATCCAGCACGGCTTTGACCGCCAGCATATTGTAATCACCCGTCAGGCCATCCTGAATGGAACCTAAAATCGCCATCGGACCAATACAAAACACCAGCGAGGCCATCACAAAACCCTTGATAAACCGGCCGTCGTCTGCGTCAGCATCCCCATTTGACTTGATGAATTTCGCCTGCAGCCAGCGCCCAGTTTTGCCAGCCCGTCCTCAATGCGCCACCACTCCCCCAGCAGCCCGCCAATCAACACGCTGCCGCACACCAGCAGGGTATTCTGGGAATCCAGGAACATCGGAAACGCCATAAGCCAGGGTGAACAAACCCAAACCACTGACCACGGTACTGCGAATGCGTTCAGGAATCCGGCTGCCCATCATGGTGCCCAAAGCTCCCCCAACCAAAATGGTGACGAAATTGATCAACGTCCCGATCATTCCTTGCCCTCGTTTTCTCAACAGCCATTTGCGGCTGTTTTTCGCAGGTATGGTTCTCCTGTAATTCCAGCACAAAACACAGGGAAGACAGCCGGTTCAAATAGCGCAGCAGTTGGATATTCTCAAACGGCGTGCGCTGGTGCAGGGCCACCACGCGGCGTTCTGCCCGGCGGGCAATCACCCGAGCCATGCCAAACGCTGCCCCCGAGTGGGTTTCGCCCGGAAGGATAAAGCCCTTCGGCACCCCCACCGCGGCTGTGATCGCATCTGTCTGCTCTTCCAGCCAGGCCACATGAGATTCGGAGATCGTGCGCACCTTGTGGGCGACCTCCGGTTCCGCTGCCACCTCGGACATCAGGCTGTACAGGTCGCGCTGCACATGCACCACCAGGTCATTCACTCCCGGCGTCTGGCACAGGCTGCGTGCCATCCCCAGGGCTGAGGTCAATTCATCGATAGTGCCCAGTGCTTCAATGCGCTCATCTGACTTGGCGACCCGTCCCTCGCCCAGCGTATTGGTAAACCCGTCATCGCCTTTGCGAGTATAAAATGATGGCATTTCTTCCTCCTACCTGCTGAATGATATTAGTGCGTTCAAAAGCGAACGCACCCTACAACGACTATAAATAATTGTAGAACGACTTCAGTCGTTAGCATTCATAAGCGAACACATCCCACAGCAACAATATCGATTGTTGACGACTTCAATCGTTCCCCGCCCGTGCTATGAAAACATCCGGCTGCAAAGACCAGCCGGATGTGTATATCACTCTATTGGTAAGTCTACTGTTCAGGCGTGGGTTCCACCACAGCGGCAGCATCCTGTAACGTGCGTTTCGCCACCAGGAACCATTCTGTCACCGTGTTGAAGCGGTCGCTGCTGTCATACAGCGGGCCAACACTCACCCCCTGCACGTCATAATCCACGCCATAGTTATAGATCGGATAATACAACGGCAGGGCTGGCAGCTCTTCGCCAAAGATGACCTGGAAATTGCGGTACAGGCGTTCCCGTTCACCCAGGTCTGCCACGACCCTGGCCTGCTCAATGTATTCACTGGCAATGCGGTTATCCCACTGGGAATAATTCTGCCCGCCGGTTGCCATGGCCTGATCCCAGAAGGGATACGGGTCGGGGTCGGGGGTGCGAGTCAAATTCAGGTCAATCAACACCGCCTGGAACTGCCGGTCTTCCAGATACACATTGACCAGTTCTTCATACGGCACAGGCGTAATGGTCACATCAACGTTCAGTTCTGCCCAATTGGTCTGGATGGCTTCTGCCAGCCGGGTGTGCATTTCCGTGTCCGGGTACAGCAGTTCAAAACGCAGTGCGACCTCTTCTTTGGTGCGCACCGGATTCTCTTCCCCGGTCACCACATATTCCGCCTCACGGAAAAGATTAATGGCCGCATCGCGGTCAAACGCCACCCGCTCTGTTTTCGGGTAATAAGCCCAGGTGTCAGGCAGGATCGGCCCATCGGCAATGATCCCCTGACCCTGCAGAATGGTATTGATCATCCACTGGCGGTTAAGCCCCATCAGCAGGGCACGGCGCACATCCACTTCCTGCAGGAATTCCACTTCAGGATTATTCAGGTTGAAGATCACCATGGCGAGTTCCGGCTTGCGCATGGCATACATGGCAAGGTTCGGCTCGGCGAGGGCATCGCCCAGAATATCCTGAGAGATCAGGCCAATCCCCTGTACCACGCCCTGGCGATATGCCTCCAGCGCAGCTACGTGCATCGGGATAAAAATTGAAAATGATCTGCTCAATATACGCAGGTTCGCGATAAAACGCCGTATTGACGCTCAGCAGTACCCCGCTGATCTGCCCGTTCTCAACAACCACACGCTCAAAGCGGTAGGGGCCGGTGCCAATCGGATTCAGGTTGTAATCGTCATCCACCATCTCGGCAAAACTGCGGTCACCAAGAATATGCTGGGGCAAGACGCCAAAGGTCAGATAATCCAGGAAAGGGGCAAACGGTTCCGGCAGGACAAACTGCAGCGAAAGGTCACTGAAGACCTTGACTTCCACTTCCTGCCAGAATTCGGTGATATCGGTCGGCACCAGTCCTTCGCCTTCGCGCATCATCTCAATGGTGAACAGGACATCGTCCGTGGTGAACGGCTCGCCATCATGCCAGGTGATATCCGGGCGCAGGGCGAAATTATACGTCATGCCATCCTGCGAAATCCCCCAGGACTCAGCCAGCTCGGGATGCGGCACACCGCGCGAATCAAAATACCACCAATCCGCTGTATACCAGCGCATCCACATCGCGGTCAACCGCATTGTAATAATCCAGCAAGGGATTAAACCGCTGCGGCGCGCCAATCAGGGCTTCCGTGTAGACACCACCCTGCACCGGTTCCGGCGCCAGGGTCTGCACAGCAGGCTGTTCGCCCAAAAGCAGGATGCCAACAACCAGCCCTGTCAGGAATATGATGATCAACTGCCAACGTAATTTTTTCATAGTTAGAATATTAAAAAGGGCGACCTCTCAATGTGAGCCGCCCTCAATGATAGGCCTTCGTTTTTTCTGGACGGATCGTCTTCGCTATCCGCTGACAATAACAGTGACAATGGTCAGAATGAAGAACAATGCGCTCAGGCCAATGGTGATGTAGAAAAGTGTCTTCTCGATACCGCGGCGGGCTGAAAACACACTGCCTGAAATCGGCGCCCGTCAAACCGCCTAAACCCACACCCTTGTTCTGGACGATCACACTGGCGATCAAGGCGATCGAAGTTATAATTAGAGCAATGTCGAAATAATCTGAAAGAACCACGTAATACCTCCTGAGATTAGAAACCAGATTGGATTATACCTGTAATCAGCCATAATCGTCAACCAACAAAATGCAAGAACTTCGAACTGCCATCCACCTCACCAGCCAATACACTGGCGGCACAGCTTCCCATGCCGATCTGTTGGCACGCGCCCTCGCCGCTGATCTGGACGTGATCATCACCACAGACCGCAATCTGCTGGTGGACTGGCTTGATGGCTATGCGCATAAAGAAGATGAAACCTGCCTGCTGCTGACCGCCGAAGAAATCTTTGACCGCACCCTCCAGCCCGCCCGCAGCCGCCTGCTGGTGCTGGGTGCCGGACAGGAACTGGCCTCCCATTGCCGCCAGACCGCAGCAGGTGGTCAGGAAAGCAACTGAAAATGGCGGCATGGCTTTTCTGGCGCATCCCTTCGCCGCACAGCATACTGCCCTGGGCGAGTTGCTGCCCCCCTGGACGCCGGAAGACATCCCGGATGGCATTCACGGTTTGGAGGTCTGGAACAGCCTCAGTGAATTGCAAGGAAAAGCGCCACACCGACTGCTGGCGCGGCTGCTGTCATGGTTCCCCCGGCTGGCACGGCGCGGCCCGCGCCCGGAAGCCTGCCAATACTGGGATGAGCAGCTTGCCGCCGGCGAGAAGCTCACCGCCATCGCCGGCAGCGGCCTGGGCGAATTACCCCACGCCCGACCGCGCCTGCAGCACTACCTGCTCACCAATCTCAGCAACCATTTGATCGTCCCCCGTCCTCTCAGTGACAATCTGGACGAAGACCGGCGCATGGTATTTGACGCCCTGCGCCAGGGGCATACCTTTATCGCCTGTGATGACCTCGCCCCGGCGGAAGGCTTCCGCTTCACCGCCAAAGGCCGTGACGAAAAAGCTGCCATCGGCGATACCGTCACCCTCAAAGACAGCGTCACCTTCCAGATCCGTCTGCCCCAGGCAGCCACATGCCTGCTCTACAGGGATGGCGAATTGATCCAAAAATGGGAGGATGCCGAAATCTGCGTGCACAACAGCACCCAACCCGGCGCCTACCGCGTCGAAGCCCTCCTCACCTGGCTGGGGCAGGACGTCACCTGGATCCTCAGCAACCCTATCTACGTGCGTCCCTACGTCCCCCCGCCCCTGCGTGACCAGTTATATGATAGGTTTTGATCCCTACTTATGGTCATGAAAGCTTATTCCAATAAAACTCAAGTTTTGTAGGGACAGGTTTCTAACCTGTCCGTCCAACCCTGAAAACTGAACCGCCGGATTTTTTGGAAAAGAACAATTCAAAAAGGTACCCCATGACCACCAATAACATCACCCGCCTGCTCGATTCCCGCAAGATCAAATACACCGCCTTCGAACTCCCCGCTGAAAAATTAGGCGCACTGGAAACCGCCGCCCAACTGAACATCCCCCCCGAAATGGTCTTCAAGACCATCGTCGTCACCCAGAAAACACCCGGCAAACCCATCCTCGCCGTCGTCAATGCCCTCCAGGAAGTCGACCTCAAGCTGGTCGCCCAGGCCCTCAAGGTCAAGAAAGTCTCCCTGCCCACCCAGGACGAAGCTGAAGCCCTGACCGGCCTGCAGGCCGGCGGCATCTCCCCCCTCGCCCTGACAACAAACCCTTCCTCGTCCTGCTGGACGAAAGCGCGCAGGCATTTGACGAGATCCACATCTCCGGCGGCCAGCGCGGCCTCAACATCCGCCTGCCCGTCAAAGACCTCGTCAAGCTCACCAAAGCCCGCGTGGCGAAGATCGGGAGGTGAATTTCACTACCTCACGCCAGTGTCGCTAAGGCCAAGTGCAGTGCCCGTTCACTCTTGTACTTTGCATGAAGTAAAGAAAAAATTGCCAAAATTCGACAGTAATTGTTCCAAACTAAACAAATCACTTCCGTTGATAAGTCAACCTAATGGATTATGATATTGAATATTCACTATGTACAATCCACTAAAATGGTTTTGCAAATAACCAATTTAAATGCTGTGAATATATTGAGTACAGGTAATATTTTATTAATTTTCAGAGTATTCAGTTTCTTGGATTATTGATTTCTTGAATGACATCGATAAAGTTTTCATCCGCCTAAAATTATAACTTTCTTTTCACTATGAAACTTATTACTCTGGAGCGAACATTCTTATTTAGCTTCCATATCCTGAACAATGAGAATAAAAGCCAATACACAATTGAATATACTCCGAGATATAAAGATCGGGTAATTCCCTTCAAACTTCAACATCAACATTAATGAATACCAATAAAGGCAATCGTGGGTGCGATTCCAAGGCTAAATCACAAGAAAATATAATCTTGGCTCATACGTCAAATAAAGGCTATTAATTCATAATTATGATAGCCATGCTGCACCCAATGATAATCTTCATGGAAGCGATGTTCGGAGTATTGACAAGCAATATACAGTGCTAGCCAACAAAGCATAGAGAAGACACAATTTTGTTAAAGTCATGCGAAGCAAATAGCCATCAATTTTCTTTTTCAAAATTGCCCTTCCTGACTATTTCGGAATACTATCCCAAAATGCAACCCCAAAACCCACCTGCTTTTCCTGATTGACTGGTTGCCTGATCAACTGATTGACAAATTACTGATTCCTGCTCCCCAATCCCTAATCTAATTACCGAGTTACCTGCTTTTCCTGATCGACTGATTGACTGATCAACTGATTGACGAGTGCATTATCCATTTCACCGCTTGCCTGCTGCCTCCGCAAACTCCCCACACCCTCCCCCTCAACCGCCTATCCCTTGATCACTACCACCGGCCGCAGCCGCGCCACCTTGCGCGCGATGCCCGCCCCGCTGACCGTCTCCACCACCGCGTCCACATCCTTATAGGCCTGCGGCGCTTCCTCGGCCAGGCCGCGCATCGACCCCGCCTTGATCACGATGCCCTGCTTGGTCAATTCCTCGCGCAAATCCTCCCCGCGCACCTGTTTCTTGGCCTTGCTGCGGCTCATCAACCGCCCCGCGCCGTGGCAGCACGACCCTAACGAGCGTTCCATGCTCTCTTCCGTCCCAGCCAGCACCCAGGATGCCGTGCCCATGCTGCCCGGCACCAGCACCGGCTGGCCGGTCTTCTGGTAACGCTGCGGCACGCCTTTCATCCCCGGCCCAAAGGCGCGCGTAGCGCCCTTGCGGTGCACGCACACTTTGTGCAGTCTTGCCGTCAAAGCTGTGCTCCTCGATCTTGCCGATATTATGGGCCACATCATACACCTGGCGCAAATGCCAGTCCGGCACCTGGCCCGCCAACACCTGTTCAAAGGCCTCGCGCGCATAGCGCCGCCAGCACCTGCCGGTTGGCAAAGGCGTAATTGGCCGCCGCGCTCATCGCGCCCAGATAGGCCTTGCCTTCTTTGGAATCCAGCGGCGCACACACCAATTCACGATCCGGCAAATGGATGCCATAACGCGCTGGCACAGCCTGCAAGAGCTTGACATAATCACTGCATACCTGATGCCCCAACCCGCGCGAGCCGCAGTGGATCATCAGCGTCAGGCAGCCTTCATGCAGGCCCATCGTCCCTGCCGCCTCGTCATCAAACACCTCCTCGACCAGCGAGACCTCCAGGAAATGATTGCCCGAACCCAGGGTGCCCAACTGCGTGCGCCCGCGCTCAACCGCCCGCGGACTGAGCTGGCCCGGGTCAGCCGCGCTGATGCAGCCGCTCTTCTTCCGTATGCGCCACGTCCGTCTCGGAGGCCAGGCCCTTGCTTTCGTACCCATTTCGAACCCTGGGCGCACACCTGGCGCAGTTCTTTCTCGCTCAACTTCATGCGCCCGCCTTTGCCCACTCCGCTGGGGCAGGCGCGGTTCAGGGCATCTGCCAACCGCGGCAGATGCGGCTCAACTTCTTCCAACAGCAAATTCGTGGACAACAGCCGCACCCCGCAGTTGATGTCATAGCCAATCCCGCCCGGTGAGATGACCCCATCCGGGTATGACATAGCCGCCACGCCCCCAATGGGAAAACCATAGCCCTGATGCACATCCGGCATGACCATCACTTCACCCATCACACCGGGCAGGGTGCTGGCATTCAAGGCTTGCTCAACGGATGCATCCTGCAAGGCATGCTCCAGCAAGCGGCGCGTGGCAAAGAAGCGCACCGGCACGCGCATATCGCTGCGGAAGCCCAATGGCAGCCGCCATTCATACTCGCTCACTTTTTCAAATGCTTTCAGCGGGATCATCGCAACCTCTTTTCCCAACGCAGCTACACATCAAACACGATCACAGTTTCCAACCCCTGCGCTGTTTTCTCAATCCGCAGGCCATGATAAGTGACCGCCTTGATTTCCTTCTCCTGTCCAATGACAGGCACCGCGCACAAAACAGCAGTCAATTGCTGCCCTTCAAAGCGCAGATCAAAACTGCGAACACCTTCACCGCGCATCTCGGCATGATAGAGCAGTTCTTCCAGGAAGCTGACCAGCAGGTCTTCCGCATCCTGTCCGGTAACCGCAATCGTGCGTTTCACACAGGGAATCTCTTTCAGTCGCAAGCCCATCAAACCGTACATGCCCTGCGCGGCTTCAATGAACAGACCACCCAGATCAGGTGCCCACACCTTCAGCGCCCAATCAGCAGTATGTGCCAATTCCATATGTCCTGATTCGTTATTTTTAATCATCATTCGGTATAATCAAAGGGAACCAATACGATATCTTTCGATATTCACATCATACCAGAAGGTGACCCCTTCCTCAAAGAACAACGACCTATGACCGGAAAACTGGACCAAATCGAAGCAAAGCTCAAGGCCTTTTTTGAAAAAAGCGCCCGGCTTGCCCCGCAGCAGCAGCAGCTCCACATCGCTGAGCAGCTTGTCATCGCGATGCGTGATGCCATGGATGAGGACCAGGACGGCGGGCTGAATGCGCCGGGCGTCTATATGTTGCGCATGCACCCCCACGCCCTGGCAGCATGGGAAGACAACCCCCAATTGCTGGATGACCTGGCTGATGCCCTGCGAGGAGCCGCCAAAGAAGCCTGCATCCAATTCCAGACCCCGCTGGCGATCCATCTCTCCGCAGACACTGCCCTTGACCCCGACACGGTCAAGATATCGCCTGGCGATCCAGCCAATAAGCTGGAACAAACCGCGGCCATGTCTCTGGGAGAAAGCAATGCTGTCGGCGCAGACACCGTACGGCAGATCAATGCTTTCCTCATCCTCAAAGACCGGCGCGCCATCCCCCTGACCACACCGGTAGTCAACCTGGGGCGCATGCTGGACAATCAAATACCAATTGAAGACCCCCGCGTTTCGCGGCGGCACGCCCAACTGCGGGTGATGCAAAACCATTACATGCTGATCGATCTCAATTCCACTGGCGGCACCTATGTCAACGGGCAGCGCATCCAGAAGGCCGCCCTCAAACCCGGGGATGTCATCTCCCTGGCTGGCGTACCCCTCATTTACGGCGAAGACAACACCCTGTCCGCATCCATCGACCAGACCGGTGTGATGATGGCATCCAGCCCGGATCAACCCACCATCACAGGAAAAGGAAAAATTTCATGAGCAGCGTCATTGTTCTCATTTTCCGCATTCTCTTTGCCCTGATCGTATATGCCTTTCTGGGTGGGTGATCCTCACCATCTGGCATGAGATCCGCTTGAAAAGCCAGTTGATCAATGTGGCCCGCGTCCCGCGCATCAGCCTCTCCCCCGTCGATTTCAGCGAACAGAACCGCCAGGAATTCTATGACGCCGAAGTGGTCATCGGCCGCGATCCGTCTTGTGACTATTACCTGCCGCACGACACCGTCTCAGGCCGCCATGCCCTGCTCAGCTATCATCACAACAACTGGTGGATCGAAGACCTGGGGTCTACCAATGGCACGACTCTCAATGATGAAACCGTCAGTACCCCCACCGTGATCATCTCGGAAGACCGCCTGCGTTGCGGCAAGATCAATCTGCTGGTCACCATCGCCTCGCAAGGGTAGCAACGCTCCCATAATATCTATTGCCCCAAAACATCATATAACCCGCATTTTTCTGTATAATGATACAAACTACTAGAAAGCTGTGGATTGTGTCAATTATTAATAACCGTATTCTGAAAAAAAATCAGCCTATCATCCGCCTGCTTGCAGACATCCTCTTCATGTTTGCATTCATACTGCTTATCCCTACCATTCTGGCTTACGTGTTGAAAGAACGGGCGATGTGGATCACATTCGGCATTGAAGCGATTCTGTGCTTCCTCGTCTCCTTCAGCATCCGCCTCAAAACAAATACCGCCGGGATGAAACAATATCATGGCGCCATCGCCATCGCCTTGGCCTGGACGATCATCTCCTTGATTGCCACCATTCCTTTCCGCGTTGCCGGTGTCACCTGGATCGATGCCCTGTTTGAAGCCTTCTCCGGCTGGACCGATACCGGCGCCAGCATGATCCCCAACCCTGAAACCCTCCCCTACTCGCTGGGACTGTTCCGTGCCATGTCGCAGTGGTTAAGCGGTCTGGGATTGGTCGTGCTCCTGCTCTCATGAGCGGCAGTTCACCCGCGTCATGCGCCGCCTTTTCGAATCCGAAGGGCGGCATGAAGATTTCAACACCAGCGCGTGGAAAATCGGACGCACGATTGTCATCATCTATCTCGGATATACGCTGGCCGGTGTATTGGGTATGTGGGCAGCCGGCGTGCCCATCTTCCATGCCATCACCCACACCATGACCTCCCTCTCCACCGGCGGTTTCTCCTCAAACAGCGTTGGCATTGGCATTTACGGCGCCATGCCAACCATTATCTCCATCCTGTTGATGATCGCCGGCGGGATCAGCTTCAGCAGCCATCAGGCGCTGTTTAGCGGCAATTTCAAAAAATTCATTGAAAACCCCGAAGTGCGCACCTTCGCGATCATCCTCATCTTCAGCTCAGCACTGGGATTGCTGCAAATGCAGCTCGCCAATATTCCCGTGATGGAAAACGCCCTCGACACGATCTTCTACGTCGTCTCGGCGGCTTCTACCACCGGCGCGCACACCACCCTCTCGCTGCCAGAGACCCCGGACGTTTTTCGGTTCATGTTGACCGTCCTGATGGCCATTGGCGCCAGCTACGGCTCAGCCACCGGCGGCCTCAAGCTGTGGCGTTTGATCATCCTCGGCAAAATCATTTACCGTGAAGTACGCGCCCCCTTCTACCCCAGCGGCACCATCCTCCCCATTCGCATGGGCAACAACGTCATTGACGAAGATGTCGTTAGCAAGGTAGCCGGGTATACTATGTTATATATTACCGTAGCGATGACCGGCAGCCTGATCTTCATGATGTTCGGCCACACTGCCCTTGACTCTCTCTTTGCCGTCTTCTCGTCCCAGGGCAACGTCGGTTTGACCGGCATGACAGCCGCGATGAATTTTGGCATGCACCCCTTCCTGAAACTGCTGCTGATCTTTCACATGCTGATCGGCCGTATGGAAATCTTCCCGCTGCTCTACATCATCGTTGGCATCAGCAACAAAAAACTATAAGAATATGCACTGTACGTTGAAGGAAAAAGTATGAATAAAAAAATCAATATTGTTGTGGCTGGTGACAGCTCGTTCTCCTGGTATCTGGTCAATGAATTAAAAGATGAGGTCACAGGTCGCCTGTACTTTGTCCTGGAAGACAAGGAACAGGCCATTGAAGCCAGTCTGCTGGAGAATGTGATCGCCATCACCGGCGATATCACTGACACCAAAGTCCTCGACCAGCTTGGACCTGGCAGAGTGCCACACCGTCGTCATGGGCTCCAAGGAAGAGCGCACCAACATCATGGCCGCCCTATACGCCAAAAAAGAAGGCGCCCCCAACGTGTATGCGCGCGTCTTTGAAGAGAAGGTCAGCAACCTGCTTGAATCCCTGGGGGTTACGCCCATCATTACCGCCGCCACAGCAGCCTCCTTCTCGGCAGTTGATATCCTCCAGCCATCGGTGTCGCGCATCGTCAATCTGACAGAAGATGACTTCCAGATGGCTGAGATCGAAGCGGATCAATACCCGGAACTGATCGGTCATCGCCTGGGTAACCTGCACAGCGACCACCTGCACGTGATCGCCATCCAGAACAACCAGAACATCTACCTCGGTTATAATCACGAAGTAGAGGTTGGCTCCAGACTGATTGCAATCTATGACAAACAGATCAAGGGCAAGCTGCACCAGGAAGTGCGCAAGATCATTAATCTCGTTTCTCAAACCACAAAATATAGACGGAAAAGTGAATGATGGAACTCAATCCATTTTTGAAATTGTCTCAGAAGTCATCGACATCCTCGGCGTGCTGGTCATCGTATATGGTATTGTTTTCGGCACCTTTCAGATGTTCAAAGCCAAGCTCAAAGACCCGCTGAACCCGGAGACGTACGACGCCTACCGGGAAGACCTGGGCCGCGCGCTGCTGCTTTGTCTGGAATTTCTCGTCGCGGCAGACATCATTCGTTCAGTCGCCATCACCCCTTCCTTGGAAGACGTTACTATCCTGGGCATCATCATCCTCATCCGGACCTTTCTCAGTATTTCCATGGAGATGGAAGTCAGCGGCCGCTGGCCCTGGCAGAAATGCGACCCCAGATTTTCGAATAACGGGGATGATGCCTGCGAGATAAAATAAGCAGGTACAGGGAGCGGTCATGCAGTACCCTATCGGCACAATTATGCGACCGCATCCTGCGATTATTTCTACAAACAAAGAAGCTCCCGCTAATTAATATCCTTAGCAGGAGTTTCTTGTATTGACTATGCAAATACAGTCTTTCACAAACGCGGCTTCTTCCTCGCCACCGCCATCAACGACGTGCCAAACGGCAGCTGGTGCCCCGTCCCCACCCAACGCGCCTCCAGGCTCAGGGCCGCCGCAGCCAACCCATTCACTACCGGCACGATCCGCAGCTCACTTACCACCCGCTCATCCAGGGCTTCTGCCTCCGGAAGCGGGTCATTCTTTGCCAGGCGGCGGGTCAGCCACACCAGGGGGAAGCTCAGCGCCATGAAATAACTCACCTGCTGCACTTCATAGCCTGTGGCCTCCAAAACCGCCCTCAGGCTCTCCTGCGTGTACCGGCGGGCATGTTTGGCCGCTACATCGAAATAACTCCACAATGAAGGGTACGCCGGAACTGTGATCACCAACCGGCCGTCATCGGCCAGCATCTTCCTCAAATCGGTCAGCACCAGATGGTCATCCGGCATATGCTCCAGCACATCGAACATCCCTACCAGAGAAAAAGCCTCCCGGAACGGCGGCGTATGCAAATCCCCCTGCACCAGCCCGCAGTCCACGCGCCGGCGTGCAAAATGCAGGCCGTCAATGAACAAATCCATACCCGGTCACCCGCTCAGCAGAGGCAGCATCGATCAGCACCTGCAAGACATTGCCATTCCCGCAGCCCAGCTCCAGCACGCGGCTTTCCGGCGGAAGCTCACCCAGACAGCGCCGGACAACACGCGAGATCAGCCGGTTGCGCGCCACAAACCAGAAATGGCGTTCCTCCGCGTCAAACAGGGCCTGCTGATACGCGGGATCGTAGGTATCATCGTGGACTTGATTATCTTTTTCCATAACGGCATGATTGTAACATGGGGAAAACATCTGGATTGAAAATCTGTGATTCTCTTTCTTATACTCCCATCTTGAAAATCATCCCTTCACATAAATTCACCACGCGCCTTCCCAGCACGCGGCAGACAATCATCCTTCTGTACTTGCCTACACGCATTAACCTCGCCCACTCCTCCAGCCACACGCCACCCTCATTTATGCTATCATTACAAAAAATGAACCTCTCGCAACAGGAGACCCACATGGAAAACACACCCGTCCTCGGCGTCATCGGCGGCTCAGGATTGTACGGCCTGGAAGGCCTCGAGAACATTGAAACCATCGAAATCGATACCCCCTTCGGCAGCCCCAGCTCCCCGATCATGCTCGGCACCCTGCTGGGTAAACGTATCGCCTTCCTGGCCCGCCACGGCATCGGCCATTTCCTCACCCCCGGCGAGGTCAATTATCGCGCCAACATCTACGCCCTTAAATCCCTCGGGTTGCACCATATCGTCAGTGTCAGCGCCGTCGGTTCCCTGCGCGAAGACTACATCCCCGGCCAGATCGTCATCCCTGACCAGATCTTTGATTTCACCAAAGACCGCGCGCGTTCCTTTTTCGGCGATGGCATGGTCGGGCACATCGGCGTGGCCGACCCATTCTGCGCCTCCCTGTCTGAGTCCCTGTTCGAAGCCGTCACCCGCACCGGTGCGGAAGTGCATCAGGCCGGCACGATCCTTACCATTGAAGGACCGCGCTTCTCCACCCGCGCCGAGTCGAATGCCTATCGTTCATGGGGTATGTCCCTGATCGGCATGACCGCCTGCCCGGAAGCCTTCCTCGCCCGCGAAGCCGAGCTGTGTTTCGCCGTCATGGCCCACGTAACCGATTATGATGTTTGGCATATCTCCGAAGAGGAAGTCAGCGTAGAAATCGTCATTCGCACCCTGCAAAAAAACACTCAACGCGCGCAACAAGCGCTGCGCAACCTGATCGAGGATTGGGACGAACCCGCAGACTGCGCTTGCCAGCATGCTTTGGAAAATGTGATCATGACCCATCCAGACAAGATCCCGGCAGAGACCCGTCAAAATCTGGATCTCCTCGTCAGAAAGTATCTCTAAATACCGTGGAAAACTTTCTTCCGCCTCCAGCCGATTCAAAAAACCAGCTCCAGCAGCGTTTGTTCCTGTTGGCTCTGGCCGCTGTAGTACTGCTGGCCGCCGTACTCACCCTCGCGCCAGCGGTGCGCCTGCATTCCTGGCAGGTGTCCTATCCCTGGCAGCATTGGCTGGCTGTACCACTGTGGGCGGCAGGCTTTTCCTACACACATACCGAAACGAGCAAACGCCTCCCCGGGCGGGATCCCTTCCTGCTGCCCGTCACAGCCCTGGTCAGCGGTTGGGGGTTAATGACCATCTGGCGCCTTGATCCCGCCTTTGGCTTGCGCCAGACCGTCTGGCTGGCTGTTGGCCTGATCATTTTCAATATTGGGCTGCGCATCCCCAATCTCCTCGATCTATTGAGGCGCTATAAATACGTGTGGTTGTTCACTGGCCTGCTCCTCACGGCACTGACCTTTGTTTTTGGCACCTACCCCGACGGACAGGGTCCGCGTTTGTGGTTTGGCTTTGGGCAAATCTTCTTCCAGCCTTCTGAACCGCTGAAACTGCTCCTGATCATTTTCCTGGCCGCCTATCTTGCTGACCGCCAACCAGTCAGCTTCAACCTCGCCCAGCTCCTCGCCCCTTCGCTGATCCTCACCGGCGCATCGCTTTTCATCCTGATTGTGCAGCGTGATCTCGGCACGGCTTCCATCTTCATCCTGCTCTATTTTGCTATCACCTACCTTGCCTCGGGCCGCCGCCGCATTCTCTTGGTTGGCGCGGGGCTCATCCTGATTGCCGGGATCGCCGGATATGCCCTGTTTGGTGTCATTCAAGTGCGCGTGGATGCCTGGCTCACCCCCTGGCTCGACCCTGGCGGCTCTTCCTACCAGATCGTGCAATCCCTGCTGGCCGTTGCCTCTGGACGCCTGCTGGGCAGCGGGATCGGTCTCGGCAGCCCAGGTCTCGTCCCGGTCGCCATCTCTGATTTCATCTTTGCCGCCATTGCCGAAGAAACTGGTTTCCTCGGTTTGGTCGCCCTGATGACCCTGCTGGTTTTGCTCAGTCTGCGCGCCATGCATACCGCCATCCAGGCGCCCAACAATTACCGCCGCTATCTGGCTGCCGGCCTGGGAACGTATTTCATGTTGCAGACCATCCTCATCGTTGGCGGCAATCTGCGCCTCCTCCCCCTGACCGGCGTGACTCTCCCTTTCGTCTCATACGGCGGCTCTTCTCTTGCTACTTCCTTTGCAGCCCTGCTGATCCTGGTTCTCCTCAGCGATAGCAGCGATGATGTTGAACCTGCTCCCCTGCTGAACGAAAAACCTTACCTCTTCCTCAGCGGCTGGATGCTAGTCTGTCTGGCAGCTGTCGCTTTGCTTGGCGGCTGGTGGTCCATCATCCGCTCCGATGACCTGTTGACACGCACCGACAACCCGCGGCTGAGTATTGTTGACCGCTACGTCCCGCGCGGCGCGCTTCTCGACCGCCGCAACACCCCGATCGCCGTCACCACAGGCGAAGCTGGCTCCCTTGAACGCGACCTGCTCTACCCGCCGCTCAGTCTGACCGTTGGGATATATTCACCCTGTCTATGGGCAGGCCGGTCTGGAACAAAGCCTGAATGATTTTCTGCGCGGCTACCGCGGCACCCCTTCCTCCACAATCTATACCAAACAACTGCTCTACAACCAGCCGCCAGAAGGGCTGGATGTGCGACTAAGCATTGATCTCCAATTGCAGGAAATATGCGGATGAAATGATGAGCGGGCACACCGGCGCCCTGGTACTGCTGAATGCCCAAAGCGGCGAAGTGCTGGCAATCGCTTCACACCCCTATTTTGATCCCAATCAGTCCGAAGAATCCTGGGAAGCCACGCTTACCGACCCGGATGCCCCCCTCTTCAACCGCGCCACCCTGGGGCAATACCCGCCAGGCACAGCATTGGGACCTTTCCTGCTGGCTGCCATCGAGGAAAACCGCATCAGGATCACGCCCCCCAATCAATACACCCTGACCCTGGATGGAAAAAAATGGGATTGCGCCGTGCCACTGCCTGAGAATGCCACATTCTATCAGGCCGTTGCCGCAGGATGCCCGGGTGCTTCCCAAATGATGGGGACAGCCCTGGATTTGACCGACTTGAAGGAACTTTATCAGCGGCTTGGTTTGCCCAAACACCAGATATCCCCCTGCCTTCCGCCACCGCGACCGGCATTCTGGCACTCGAAGACCAGACCCGAACCGCGTTGGGGCAGGACGCCATCCTGGTCACGCCCTTACAAATGGCGCTCGCTGCGGCATCGTTTTCTGCAGAAGGGGTACGACCGTCACCGACCTTTGCTGGTGCCGTCAACACCCCTCTCGAAGGCTGGGTCATCCTGCCATCCGGTGAAAAGACCACCGTTTTTCAAGCTGCTGTAGTCAGTGCAGCCGCCGACAAACTGCCGATGTCCGGTCTGCCCGCCTGGGAAACCGTAGCTATCTGCCCGCCGGGATGAAGACACGATCACCTGGTATCTGGCCGGGACCACCCCCGGTTGGCGCGGCGTCCCCCTGGCGATGGCCCTCGTCCTCGAAGAGGATGACCCCCTGGCTGCCAGAGAGATTGGCGCTGCAGTGCTGAATACGATCCTCAACCGTCCAGCAGAAGAGGTATCAAAATAGAAATACACAAGCTCCCGCGGCAAAACGCGGGAGCTTGATTTGAAATAATACAAATATATTGGCTATGCTTTGATCAGACGCACGAATTTGCGCTTACCCACCTGCAAAACGCCGGGGCCGGGCACCATGAAGGGGTCAGTTACTGCCTCCCCATCCAGTTTGACGCCATTCTGCTTCATCAGCCGCCGCCCTTGCCCGCGGCTGTCGATCATCCCGCTGGCCTCCAAAACATCCAGCAAGGTCTGTTCTGCCACAAGCTGATAATCCGGCATTTCATCTGGCACGTCTTTCTTCTGGAACATGGACACAAACACTTCCTGGGCACGCTCGGCATCTTCTTCACCATAGAACGTGCTTACCACTTCATAGGCAAGCTGCATTTTGCCATCGCGCGGGTGCATCGTGCCATCGGCCAATGCCTTTTCGCGAGCTTCAATAATGTCCGGCGTCCAGCGTGTGACCAGCCGCGAGAACTGGGGCATGGCCGAATCAGGAATACTCATCATCTTGCCATACATATCTTCGGCATCAGTATTGATCGGAATATGATTGCCAAGGGATTTGCTCATCTTGATCACGCCATCGGTACCAGGCAGAATATCAACGATCACGGCAATATTGGGCAGGCGATCCATGGAGGTCATGATCTTGCGGGCGGCAGTCATGATATTAAATAACTGATCCGAGCCACCCACCTGCACATCAGCTTCCAGGGCATAGGCATCATAACCCTGCATGATCGAGTAAAACGTTTCGTGCAGGTACACCGCATCGCCTTTTTCCCAGCGCTTCTTGAAGTTCTCGCGGGTCATGAACTGCTGAATGGTGAAATTGGAAGCCAGCTTGATCAACTCCGCAAAAGTCAACTCCGAAAGCCAGTCAGCGTTATAGCGGATTTTCGTCTTTTCCTTGTCCAGAATGCGAAAAGCCTGCTCAGCATAGGTCTGACCGTTCTTCTCTACCTGCTCGGCGGTGAGCTGCGGGCGCAGCACATCCTTGTCCGATGGGTCGCCGATCAGAGAGGTGTAATTGCCAATCAGGAAGGTTACCTCATGGCCCAGTTCCTGGAACTGGCGCAGTTTGCGCATGGGAACCGTATGGCCGAGATGCAGATCCGTCGTGCGGGGATCAAAACCGCAATACAACTTCAGCGGGCGGCCTTCTTTTTCGGCGGCGACCAGGCGCTCGCGCAGTTCTTTTGCCATCGCTTCTTTGAGGGTCTCATCGCCGTAGGCGGTGCCTTGCATCAGGTAAGCTACTTGTTGGTCAATATTCATAACAACTCTCCTTAAGTACAGATCGGTTCTAATTCTACCGCCGTTCAGTGCACATATCAACTTAAAAACAAAAGGCGCTCCATAAAGCGCCTTTGCCATCTTTCAATTGAGGTTTTAGTCCAAAGGAATGACCATGAAATCTTCAGCCAGGCAAACCTCTCCCGGGAAAGCGGCCTCCGCATCTGCGATCATTGCAGCCTGGGCTGCCTCACCTGCAAGGGCATCATAATGGATCAAATACAATTTCTTCGTTCCGGCTTCCGCAGCAATCTCGGCGGCTTGCGCAGAGGAAGAATGTCCCAACCCTTCGCCAAAGGATTCATGCAACAACACATCGGCCCCGGCAGCCAGTTGAACCACCTGCGGGCACGGCTCGGTATCACAGGAATACGCCGCAACTTTGTTCTGAGAGACAAATTCCACCCGCACGCCAACGGTTGGCACCATGTGCTTTACCGGTGAAGTGAACACCCGGAAAGCATCATTTTCCAATATCGGGGTCATGGCATCTTCCGGCAGGCGGTGAAAATGTACTGGATAAAAATCCGGCCACTTGCGCCAGTTATACATATCCATCAACGCTTCCAGGCAATCCAGGGTGTGCGTCAAACCATACAAATTCAACGGTTCAGTCCGTCCGAGCAGCCACATATCCATCAACAACAATGGCGCGCCGGAGATATGGTCTGGATGAAAATGGGTGAACAGAATATCGGTGATCGAGTTGATCTCAATCCCCGCTTTGGGAAGATGGATGACCGGATCACTGCCACAATCCACCAGCAAACCCGCGTCCCCTTCCCGAAAGAAAAGGTGGGTGTGCTTATGGTTCTCATCTGTAATGGCCGCCCCGGAGCCCAGGACAACAATTTCTCCCATGGTACGTATCCCTTCATTACCCACTGCATTGTTACTGCTTATTGTATTTTAGAGATGCTAAAAATGCAACTATTATTTGCTAAAAGAACAGACCGGCAATGCGCGGGGTGAGCCATGCTTCGATCATTGCAGCCACAAACAAGGCGGGAATTACCACACCAGCCATCACCTTGCACCAGTCTGCCATGCTTTCCAGCCAGGTCTGGCCGATCGTCTTGCCAGGGGCAGGCGTCGCCAGAATGGCGCCGGATTGCAGCACGGCAGCCGAGGCCAGCACCAGCGCCGGGATCTCCAGAATACCATGCGGGATGATGAACATGGCGTAATTCCATACCGGCAGTCCGTTGGTCGAAAGCAGCGCCATCAAATAACCGACAACGGTCATCGTGCCAAACAGGGGCAGCATGCCAAGAATGCTGAAAGACACCAACCCGAGAAAAAATCCCAACAACAGGCTGCGGATATTGTGCCAGAAGATAAACAACACCGGCCCAAAGCTGAACAACGGCCACATTTGCACCAGTTGGCCGATGCGCTCATCCAGCTCTGTCAGCGAAGTCTCGGTGAGCGGGAAGTTGAACTGCGCCAAAAGTCCACGCCCCACAAAAATTGCCAATCACGCCGATCGCAGTCGTCAGCAAAATCGCCTTGCGCATCTTGCGCAGCGTTGGGAAAACCGAGTGCTGATACCAGCCGCGCAAGCCTTTTCCCTCACCGGTGAATTGCCCCTTGAACACACGCCAGCCCCACTTCACGTTCAGGACGTCAATATCCCGGCCAAGCAATTCTTCGCGCTGGAAATTCGCCAGCCCAACCCGCACCAGCAGCACCGCCAATACGAGCACACCAATCACGGCATACCACAAGGTGTCATTGGTGCCCCAGAACATCATCACACTTTCCCCCTGAATGAGGAAAGCAGTGGGGATCACGATGAAGCTGGACAGCAAATTGGCCGCCCGTACCGATGTGGTTTGCGAGGAAACCACTACGGCCCCGCTGACCATCATCACCGCTTGCACGGCAGTCAGCACCAGCACCTGCATCAGGATATTGAACTCCGGCAGGGGAATGCCCTGGATAAGCAATCCGGCAGCATATACCCCCATCCCGAAGAAACTGGCCAGCAGTGGCGGGAAAGTCGCCGCCATTAATTTACCCAAATACAATTGCCAATCTTTGAGCGGTGTGTTGAGCAGCGGTTCAATGCTGCCGCGCTCGCGCTCGCCAACAAAGGTTTCCAGGGCCATCACCAGGGAAACCGAGATGGGGAAGAACCCCACGATCATCATCAGGAAAGGCACCAGCCGTTCCCCGATGATATCGGCGCCGTATTTGTTGACAAAGTCCAGCATCTGGGCAGCAGCAAAATTGGCGATAAACGGAAATACAAGGGTCAGCACGACAATCGGAAATATGATCCGCCAATCGCGGAACTGATCGCGCACCTCGCGCTTGGTGATCACCAGGGCCGGACGCAGACTCTCAAACATGTTCCACCTCCAGTTCCTGTTCCATTTCCAAAGGCTCATCCATTTCATTCTCGGCATGCACCTGGCTGACAGCTTTCAAATATGCGGCTTCCAGGGTGTGCGGCACTTCCCGGAACGAAATGATATCCAGCTTGTCCCGCAGTAATTTGCGCAGCAGACCTGGATTGGTCTCATCAGGGTCTTCAATTTTAAATCGCAGCCAGTTTTCACCGCGCCCCGTGAGATCAACGCCCTTTGGCAGGCGCCCTTTCCAGCCATCCAGTTGGTTCGCCAGTCGGGCTTCATATTCCATCGGGCCCAACAAGTCCGTCTTCATCTCCTGCAAAGGACCTTTGGCAATAATGCGTCCATGCCAGATGATCGCCACCTGATCAGCCAATTCTTCCGCTTCCTGTAAATTATGTGTGCAAAGAAGGAAGGTGCGGTCACTGGAACGCATTTCATTGATCGCGTCGCGCACCATGCGTGCGCTCTCGGGGTCCATGGCAGAGGTCGGTTCATCCAGCAGCAACACCGGCGGATTATGCAGCATGGCACGCACCAGTGACAATTTCTGGCGCATGCCCTTGGAGTATTCTCCCAATCGGCGGTGACGGGCAAAATCCATCCCCACCTGCTTCAGCAGCATGTCAATGCGCGCCAGATATTCGGTACGCGACAGGCCATACAACTCGCCGAAAAACTCAAGATACTCGTCGCCGCTCATCCGGCCATACAGGCCGTGATGCTCGGTCAGCACGCCAACTTTGGCGCGCACTTTTTCGGCATCCTCGACCACGTCATAGCCGGCAACCACTGCCCGGCCCTCCGTTGGCACAAGGATCGAATCCAGCATGCGCACTGTTGTCGTTTTTCCGGCACCATTTGGCCCCAATAACACCAGAACCTGACCCACAGGCACGTCGAGATTGATGCTTTTCACAGCCACAAAATCGTCGAACTTTTTGGTCAGGTTTTCTGTATAGATCATAATATCCTCAAAACTTTGTCCGGGCTGTTACCCGAAACACAACCTCTATTGCCTGTATTGATTACTCAGCAGTTTCCTGTTCTTCCGCCACCGGTGCGCCGGGACGATGTCGCCAGATCAGTGCGCCAATCGAAACTAGCGCAATCACGGCCATGACCGTCTGGTTGGCATTGATCCCGCCAACATAGGATGAGTCCAATCGCATAAATTCCAAACTGAAACGCACCATCGGATACCCGACCATATACATCAGAAACACATCCCCAACCTTTAGCACTTTGCTGAAGCGGCTGCCAACATACAGTAAAATACCGGCGATGGCCAGATTCAAAAGCGATTCATACAGGAAAAGAGGATGGAAATGGGTGAATTCCTCAAACCCGGGCAGGCGATGAATAGGATCAATCGGAATTGCCCACGGCAAATCAGAAGGTGCGCCGTACAATTCCTGATTGATAAAGTTTCCCCAACGGCCAATGGCCTGGGCCAGAATAAGACCAGGAGCAAGGATGTCCAGCAGCACAGGGAAACTGACCTTGCGCTTACGCGCAAAAATGTACAAGGCCAGCACTCCGCCCAGTACGCCGCCGGGGATGCCCAGACCGCCATTCCTGATGTTGATCATAGCCAGCGGATTGGAAAAATAATATTTGGTTGTAATACCCATGGCTACATTGGAGGCAGACGGGGTCAGGATATGCCAGATACGCGCGCCAATGATCCCGGCGACAAGCAGCCACGGCAACGCATCCCAGATCAATTCATCTTCCAGCCCGCGCTTGTGCGCCAAACGGTCTGCCAGCCAGGCAGCTGCCAATGCCCCCATCATGATGATCAATCCATAATAATGTACAAACAAAGGTCCTATATTAAATCCTGTCGGCATAAGTTTTCAATCCCTTTCTGTCATCAACGTGCAGGCACGTTGTGTCGCTTCTTTATTTACGACCATCCCGCCGCACACGCATGATGCGCTGCACAGCGGTGATGTTGGCAAGCACCGCGATGATCCCAACCCCCACCACAGGAAAGTTGAAGAGCAAAGCAGCAACCAGCACGATATAGCGTTCCACGCGGGTCATAATTCCAATTTTTGCTTCAATCCCCACCGCTTCAGCTCTTGCGCGGCTGTATGAAACCATCACTGAACCCATCATCGCTAGATAGACGAGCACACAGGCCAACATATTACCCTGTGGCATGAAGTACAACAGCAGTCCGCCGAAAATGACCATCTCGGCATAGCGGTCCGTGACTAAATCAAGAAATGCGCCAAAAGGTTTGATCTCACCTTGCAAGCGCGCCATCGAACCATCCAGTGCATCAGCGGGGGCCAGCACCAGCAACACCAGCCCGGCCAGGGTAATGCGTCCTTTGAAGAGCAAAAATGCCGCCACGAAATGCCCTGCCAAACCAATCAGGGTCAATGCATTCGCACTCAAGCCGATTTTCAACAAGAAGCCGGCCGCCGCATTCAGCACACCTTTCAATCGTTCTCGCAGGAAATCTGTCAGGCTTTTCGGATCTTCTTTTTGCGCTTCAAGCACCATTGATCTCCAATGTAGTTATTTTTTGGTTATTTCACGATAATTCCATCACAAATCAACCCGGGAATTAAGCGATTCAATGCTATCTTACCCCCGCCAAACTGTCAAGCGGATGAAATTTGCCAGACGTGGATTTAAACAAAAATTTACGAGAACGTACATCCCGGCTTTCACCCTCCCGCATTTTCGGAGGCAGGTGGTTTTCTGCCTTCATATATACTGGAGAAAGGTTACCCTGCAATCCTCGCAATCGCCTGTGCCGGATCGACGTCCCCATACAGCACAGCCATGATGCCGGGACCAAATTTGTCCATTGTGTTCACATTTGCATATACCTGGGTTTTGATCATGGCTGCGGTCAATATGCTGCCTTCTACGATTAGGGAAGTTTTGTACCGGATCTCGCCATCATAAAAATCCATTTCAAAATTGCCGATTTTCAAACCGTAATTGGCCCTTGTAATAAACGCAGCAATATCTTGCCGCTTCTCCTCCGGCGCATGAAATTCAAAGATCGAATAGAAAAGGAATAATTGATCTGCTTCATCAGCCTCGGCAAAGCAACGCAAGGAGATATTTTTTCCTGAAAACCCCATGCGCAGCACATCTTTATCTGCTAATTTGCTGAAACGCCAGCCATCCTCTTCAAAAAAACTAGTCATGGTTTCTAAAATGCTGCGGTTATTCTCCAAAGTCTACTTTCCTTTGTGGTTCAATCTCACTTGCGCTCCCCCCCGGTAATTCATTCCTCGTCGGCAGAACCATCCCAATCCGCTTCATCTGTTTCAACGTCATACTGGTTGCCGTTGTCCTCCTCCGCCTCCCCCTCCGGTGCGATGAGTACATCACGTTCTTTGCCGCCGCCCTTTGATGGACCAACAACACCCATATCTTCGAGATCATCGATCAGGCGCGCCGCACGTGGATAGCCCACCCGCAGCTTGCGCTGCAACATGGAAGCGCTGGCGTGCTGCTCGCGGCGCACCAGCTCCACCGCCCTGTCCAGCAAGGCGTCCATATCATCCACGGGACCTTCCACCAATTCTTCCCACGGGGCATCGAATTCTTCAGCCTGCCATGTCTTCTGCCAAAAAGCCACCACCCGCTCGACTTCCTGATCCGTGACCATCACCCCTTGCGCGCGCATAGGGCTGCCCGCTTCAGGATCCTGGTAGAGCATATCTCCGCGCCCGAGCAGGGTCTCTGCACCACCCGTGTCAAGGATCACCCGTGAATCAACGGAAGAAGCCACAGTGAACGACAGGCGCGCCGGGAAATTCGCTTTGATCAAGCCCGTGACCACATCCGTACTCGGCCGCTGGGTAGCCACAACCAGATGAATGCCTGTAGCGCGCGCCAATTGTGCCAGGCGCACCAGGCTGTGTTCGGTCTGGTCAGGAGCCGACATCATCAGATCAGCCAGCTCATCAATCATGATCACGATCCGCGGGAGTTCATCCTTCCCCCGCCGCCGCATCTGGCGATTATAGCGTTCCAGGTCTTTCACCCGCGCCGTCTCCAGCAGACGGTAGCGCCGGTCCATTTCTGTCAATGCCCAGCGCAGTACAGCCAGCATGCGCTCAGTATCTGTCTCCACCTTGCCCATCAAATGCGGCAGGCCATTGAAACGCACCAGTTCCACCATCTTGGGGTCCAGCAAAGCCAGACGCAGTTCATCGGGGGTATTGTTCATCATCAGGCACACCGCCAGCGCGGCAATACATACCGACTTGCCCGAGCCTGTCGTGCCGGCGATCAGTAAATGCGGCATACGTCCCAGGTCCGCCACCACCGGCTGCCCGGAAACATCACGTCCCAAAGCAATCGCCAGCGGAGCACCACTCATGCGCTGAAAAGCCAAAGACTCCTGCAAGGAACGCAGCCGCACCAGAGAACTGGTGTCATTCGGCACCTCAATCCCCACAAAGGACTGCCCGGGAACAGGGGCTTCAATGCGCAGCCGCTCTGCCGAGAGGGCCAGCGCCAGGTCGCGTGACAGCGCCGAGATCTGCGAGACGCGCACCTTGTGGCGCGACACTTCCCCGTCCGGGCTGGTGCGTTCCACGAAGCCTGGTTCCACAGCGAATTGAGTCACCGTGGGGCCAACCCGATAGCCCACCACCCGCGAGGGAATGCCAAAATCCAGCAGGGTTTTCTCAATCAGGCCCGCCGTGGCGTGGATCGCGCCTTCGTCCTTGCCTATGCTCTGATCTTTAAGCAGCAGGCTCAACTTTGGCAGCCGTCCGTCCCGGCGTTTGTCCTCTGAACTTTCGCCAGATTCCTCTACCGGCTCTTCCGGCAGCGCGATAAAATCACTCGATGGCACGAGCATCATCCGGCAACTTCCTCCTCAGCTTCAAGGTGATGTGCAGGTTCCGCCGGGGTGAACAACCAGCGCTCAATACCGCGTTCAACGCGGCGATTCAACCCAAAACCATAATAAATCAACAGGAAAAGAAATAACCCGATCACGACCATATCCCAGGGGCCCGGGAAAATCTGCCGGACAGGCTTGTTCAGCACCCAGCCAATCACCCCGCCATTTTTGCCAGCTTCTGCAGCCGTCAGCGAGTGGCCGCCAAAGGCGTCCAGAAATGCCAGGAAGACCAAAGCGATCCATTCAGCCAGCAGCACGCGCCTCAACCGCTTGCGTGTGATACTCGATAAATCGTGACAGAACAAGAAAGCTTCCCACACCCAGGATAAACAATACCCCCAGGAAAGACCCCCACCCAAGGAATCGCTGCAAGCGTTCTGCCCATGGCGAAATCACCCCGCCAGTGGTCAGTCCCATAAGCCCCAAACCAGTGATCAACCCGAGCACAACGATCAACGCGCCGAGAATATCCATCACCAGGCGGCGATGCCGCGCAGTAAAACGCACCTTCACTTCTGGTGGTTTCTCTGGCGGGGGAGTGTTTTTTTCTGTCATCAGATTTATGGAGATGGAAAAAGCTGCGCCGCAGCTTATTCCATCTCGACCAGGCCCAGCCCCAAACGGCGGCGGCCTAAATCAATATGGAAAATGCGCACACGCAGCGTTTGACCGGCATGGAACATTTTATTCAGATCATGATGATTGCCTTCCAAATTCAGGGAGGAAATATGGATCAACCCCTCCACCCCTTCTTCCAGGCGGGCAAACACGCCAAACCGTTTGATCACCGTTACTGTTGCCGGCACTTCATCACCGATTTTGTATTTTTCAGGCAGTTTTTCCCAGGGGTTGGGGCACAGCCGTTTCAGGCTTAATGCCACACGCACGTTTTCCTCAGAAACCTGCAACACCATCGCGCTCACAGGTTGGCCGATTTTCAGGAGATCTTCCGGGTGACGCACTCGTCCCCAGGAAATTTCAGAGACATGCACCAGGCCCTCAACGCCGCCGAGGTCGATGAATGCGCCAAAGTCGGTGATATTGGTTACCATGCCGCTGACCACATCACCAGCCTTGAGCGACTCGAACAAATATTTCCGGCGTCCTTCGCCAGCCAACGCGGCTCGCTCGGAGAGTACCACCCGCTCCATATCCGGTTCACATTCAATGATCTTCAATTGAAGAGTGCAGCCAATATAATCGGCCAATTTTTGGTGGCGGGCATTTTCAGTGGTGCAGTTTGCCATTTCCACCAGATGAGAAATCGGTACAAATCCCTGGATATTATCGCCATGCACCAGCAGTCCCCCACGATTGCAGGCATGCACTTTCAAGGCGATGATTTCATCGCGCTCGAAAATGGCCTGAATAGTTTCCCAGTCTTTGTTGCTGCTCTTTTCTTCCTTTGTTTGGGAAGCACGCCGGCGGTCTCTTCGACAGGGAATACCTCTTCATCCATTGCCAGATATGCATCCTCATCTGCAAGGACTGATGCCCACCAGCCATCATCAAGCTCGGGAGCTTCCGCTTTCACTTTCGAAAGCTCATATTCAGATGCCATTAATACACCTCCCCACCCGTAATAAACAATAAAATCTATCTATTTACACTCACTCTACCTATTATATATCAATAAAATTGGGCATACAACCAGATTATGGGGTGAAATTCCCGCCATTTTGAACCTGATTCTCCATTTCAATGATCGCCTTGGATACTTCCTCAATCGCCACTCGCTGTTTGCGATACAGGTCTGCCTCAGAAACAGACAACCGGCTGGCAACATCTCTGGCCTTTTTCCCTTCCAGGAATTTCATTTGCAGGATATTGTACAGGATCCATTCAGAGGTGAAATGCCGGTCCCCTTCGGGGCGAACACGTTCGATCGCTTTCACTAAAATGGAACGCAGGGCATTGATCTCGTTGCCGTCGTGCTCATCCATCGTCTTTTGCACCACTTCCAGACGCATCAATGGGTTTTCCGTCAACTTGGGGCCGCCCCAATAATGGGTCAGGGCATCCTTGACCCATTGTGACATGCTCTCATCAGGCAGGGTTTCTTCGCTGAGCAATGTCTGGCTGTCGTATCGGCCAGCCGCCCGCATGCGTTGGATCAAATCTACTTCGGGGGTCAACAGTTGCAGGGTATCAAATACTTTTTCCTGTGCCCGCCGGTCGCGCAGGGCAAGCGCCGTCCGTTCTACCAAAACACCCAGCGTGTGTGATTGGTCCTCAGTCAATTCGGTATCCCCCACCCCGGAAACCCCCAATAACCCTAGCAGATCACGACTGCCGTTGCCCGAATCCCCATTGAAAAGGGGCACCAGCAAATCACCACCCCACTGAAACACGCCAGGCAGGTCGCCTTTTTTTGAAACCATCGCCAGCAGTTCGCGAGCCACACCGCTTTCCTCAATCTGCACCTCGCCCACTGTCAGCGCCAACGACATCCTCTTTCCGTCCAGGGCGGCTACATATGCCCCGGAGGACTGCAGCTGGTCACAGACCGCTCCGAGGATCATCTCAAGAAACTGGTCCAGATCACTCTCGGTCAGTAGACGCTCTTCCATGCGGTGCAGCAAGTCAAGCGCGCGCCTGTCTTTGCCGTAAAACAACCATTTTTCCCAGATCGGACTGAATAGCGTGATGAAATGTTGCATCAGCAATACTGTCATCACCATTGAAATGGGCACCAGTGCTGTGTACGCCACACCGAAAGCAGCTTCACCCACCCGCCGGACAAGCGTCGTTACAGCCAGAGAAAAAATCGCCGTCACCGGTCCGCGCATGATCCACTTGAACAGACGTGATTTCACCACGCGGTCAGGCCATGAAACCCCGAAGAAAGCGACCGCATAAGCCATCACGATCAATAATGCCGCAGCCAGCAGGTTGCTGAACACCGACACCGTCCAGAACATGCCCACATTTCTGGCGGCAAATCTGGAACTGTACAACAGATAGGGAAAAGATTCCAGCGCCGGAGATAGCGACCCAACGATCAGATAACCCATTCGCCGACGACTGGCGTTGGTTGTCGCGCGGTTATACGCCCGGGCAAAGAAATACAATGCCAACGCCACCGCCAGCGAATAATAGCCGGTAAAAATGTACGTGAAAATTGTCGGGGCCAGATACGGTGCCGGCGGCTGGTTGAAGATCACATCGCCAATCGCATGCCCAAAAACCAGCCACACCAGAAAAGCAGAACTTAGTAAATAGCCAATCCGCACCACCCATAAACGCAGTCCGTGCATCGGAAAACCGGTCGTCGCCAGGATCTCCGCCGAGAAATGCAGATAAGCGGCAGGCAAGAAGATGATCCCCATCCAGTGAATATGCAGCCATAAAGCGATCCAGCCTTGTGTTTCTGACGTGCCACCAATCGCATCCGCCGAGAAGATGACCACCACAGAGAACAGGATCAGGGCAAAACTGCGGGCCACACGGTTGCGCAGATTGAAAGTCATGGCATAGATCAACAGCGAGAATGCAGTGATCGACATGCCAGCCGTCAAAATCTGGCTGAAGGTGCGTAATAAGGCTAACGTTTCATTCTGGAAAAAATTCAACATGATCCGGGTCGATGATCCTTTTCTTCTTGAATACGCCGAACGGTTTGATTAACGCAAGAATTGCGCAAAGAAAATGGCAATGTTCTGACTGAGATAAAAATGATCGTTATATCCCGAGAATTCATATCCCAATCTCGCAGCCAGTTCAATGGCCGGGTGATTTTTGGATGACATCTCCAACACGATACGGCGCAGGCTGTGCTGCGCAGCCCAATGCTGGCCCGCCAGCGCCAGGGCAGTGCCAATCCCCTTGCGACGGACGAGGGGGGCAACCACCAGATCACTGACCCATGCCGCGCCAGGGATAACATCATCCTTGAGACGCACATAACCCACCGGCTTACCGCCCATCACAGCCACCAGCAGGGCCAGGCGGTTAAACCGTTCCTGCTGCAACAATTCCGGCGGGCGGGGATACGCCAGAGAAATCGAACGCGGCAAACGCACCTGACGGAATCTAATGCTCATTTGGCCTTCATCAAACTGGCGCTCCATTTGCCACACATACTCCGTCTCGCAGTGATGGTCCAGGGCAGCCAGCACAGGCAAATCATCAGCCACAGCCGGACGGATTTCAATCTCAGGCATGTGACCCTCCCATTATTCCTCACCCACCACTTTCACCGGGATAATGCAGGGCGGCAAAGCAGTCCCTTCATTATTCGTGACCACCAGACGCAGCAGATAATCTCCGGGCAATCGCTGTCCAGTATCCCAATTTCCCAAAGGCTCTTCCACTTTTTTGATATTACCGCCAGCTATCGTTGTCCAGTTATCCTGTCCCGGGTGTGCTGAATTCATATTTATAAAAACCAAGATTGAGCACATCCACCGTCCCGGTCAATTCAATAACGCCGTTGAGTTCCTCTCCCGGGAAAGGCGAGGTCCAATCAATTGAACCAGGGATGCATCCCGATGAGATGTCAGCCGAGATGGTCGGCACCACCAGCGGGGCAACCACGCCCGGGGCCAGGGTGGCGGTGGGCGTGGTCATCAGGTCCAGCGTCGGGGTAGGGAGGTTATCTGTCATCGGGTATGAAGGCGCCACAAAGGAAACCACAAACAACTCGGCCCCAGCGGTAACCAGCAGCAGCACAACAACCGTAGCCGACATCACCAGACGGCGGTGAGCTGTTTCACGCTCAATCCCAAATATGGCAGTTTGCCTTTCCCGCCAATCCGAGATCAGTTTACTTAAATAGATGACACCAATCAATCCCAACAGGGCATAGACCCAAACTTCAGAATTGACCAGGAATCGAACCACATCACCCATAACAGACAACCGCCATCAGGCCATCACGAATGGCCTTTTTATATCCTCTTGTATCAGCTTCCAATGATTATATCCTGCGCAATATCTCGAGGAAGATCGTTTTCAGCTTGGGCACAATTTCCTGACCAGCCTCCAACACTTCTTCATGAGTGGTGATCGTACTGCCATCCAGATTGGCCTTATTGGAAATGCCGGAAACACCCAGCACCCGCGTGCCGCCGTGATGGGCAACGATCACTTCCGGCACAGTGGACATCCCCACCGCGTCACAGCCAATGGTATGCAGGAACCGCAGGTCAGCCGGCGTTTCAAAGGACGGGCCTGCCAGGCAAATGTACACGCCTTCACGGTAAGCCGTATTCTTTTCTTTGGCAACATCACGGAAAAGTTGGGCAAGGTCCCGGTCATAAGAACGGCTCATATCCGGGAATCGCTGTCCAAATTCATCCATGTTCGGGCCGCGCAGCGGGTTGGGGCCAGACATGGGCAGCAGAGTAATATTGTCAGTGATCAACATAACATCACCCGGTTCAAATTCAGGGTTGATCGCACCGGCAGCATTGGTCACAAACAGCATCTCAACGCCCATCCGCTGCATCACACGCACAGGAAAAGTGGTCTGCCCCATGGTGTAACCTTCATAATAATGCACACGCCCCTGGAGAACCATCACAGGTTGGCCTTCCAACTCACCAATGACGAGTTGTCCAACATGCCCTTCCACAGTAGAAACCGGCCAGTTTGGAATATCTTTATAAGGAATGATGTCCGGATTTTCCACCAGATTCGCCAGGTCGCCTAAACCAGACCCTAAAATCATCCCAACACGGGGTTTCCGTTCAGTGCGGGACGCGGATCGCTTCAACAGCCTGATCAATTTGCGCTAAGGTCACAAATTCTTCCATGAAAAGCCTCCATTTTAGTCTAATGGTATTCCCAGGCAGCCACCCCCTGCTGCGCATTCAGGAATTTTTAACATTATATCAGGATTTCATTTCTGGCTGATTATGTATATGATTCGTTCAGCACGCCCAAACCCTGACACTGGAGACCCTCTGCATGGACACCCTGCAAGACCTGAAAAAGATCCACCTGCTGGCGCACCTGCCAGAGAACGTCTTGCGCCAGATGGCACAGGCTGCCATTCCCATGCACTGCACAGACAGCCAGATGATCGATCTGGATGACGACGGCCAGGGAGCTGTATTCTTCGTGGTAACAGGCATGGTGCGTTCCTACCGCAGCAACCTGAGCGGGCGAGAGCAAAACCTGATCCACCTGAAAAGCGGAGATGCTTTCAATATTCCCCATGCATTCTCCGGGCAAGCATTCGTTCCCATCAGCGCAGTTGCTATCGGGGATGTTAATCTGCTCAAAATTCCCTTTGACAAATTTCAGCACATCGTCAGCCACAATCCTGAAGCAGCCCTTGCCGTGCTGCGCGACCTTTCCAAAAAACTGACGCATCTCACCCAATTGACCCATGACCTGAGCCTGCGTACGGTGCGCGCCCGCCTGGCCCGCTTCCTGCTTGACCAATCCAGAGCAGTACGTTCCCAGCGGCGTCCAGTGGACCCAGCAGGAAATCGCCGCACAGATCGGCAGCGTACGGGAAGTCATCTCGCGTACCATGCGCGGTTTCGTGCGCGATGGCTTGATCCGCCTCGACCGCCATCGCATCGAGATCCTGGACGAAGAAGCTCTGGAGGCAGAAGCAGAGAAAGAGTAACCATTCATAATTGTAGGAACGACTGTGCTAAGGGTTTCTACAATTATGTGACAAGAGATTGTAACTTTTATCACAGACAAGCACCGCTCATTTTGATAAGCTTGGAACAAGAAATCAGGAGGTCGTCATTTTGGACAATTGGAGCATCCCCATCATCGATCAGGAACGCTGCACCGGCTGCGGCATGTGCGTGGAATATTGCCCCACCCACGCCGTGACCATGATTGACCGGCAGCCAGTCATCCACAAACCGCGTTTATGTGCGTACTGTGGTCTGTGCGAAGATTCCTGCCCCGAAGATGCCATCACCCTGCTCTATGAAATTGCCCCGCGACCGCCATCAACCCAGGTTTAATCAAGGAGAACCCATAATATGAGCAGCATGTTTTGTTACCAGTGTCAGGAAGCAGCCAAAGGTACGGGCTGTACCGTGCAAGGTGTTTGCGGCAAGCCCGCTGACGTTGCCAACCTGCAAGACCTATTGATCTACCTGTTAAAAGGAATTTCCTTCTGGGGCACCCGCGGCCGCAACATGGGTGTCACTGATGCAGAAACAGATTTATTTGTCGCCCAGGCACTCTTTGCCACGATCACCAATGCCAATTTTGATGTTGACCGCTTTGTCCCCATGATCCACAAAGCCATCGAACTGCGCGAAGCCCTGCGGGAACGCGCCCAGGCTGCCTGTTTCAAACAGCATGGCAACCCCTGCACCGGCACCGGCCCCGACTGGGCTGCCTGGAAACCGGAAAGCGACAGCCTGGATGAACTCATCGCCAAAGGGATGAGCGTCGGCATCATGGTCGACATGACCGTTGATCCCGACATCCGCTCCCTGCGCGAGCTGCTCATCATCGGCCTCAAAGGCATGGCAGCCTATACCGACCACGCCTATGTACTCGATTCCTACAATGACGAATTGCTGGCCTTCCTGCAGGAAGCCCTCGAAGCCACCACCAACGCCAAACTGGGCGTGAACGATCTGGTCGGCCTGGTGCTGAAATGCGGTGAGATGGGTGTGCAGGCCATGGCCCTGCTCGACAAAGCCAATACCAGCGCTTACGGCAACCCCGAACCCACCCAGGTCAATCTGGGCGTGCGCCCCGGCCCGGCCATCCTGGTCAGCGGACACGACCTGCGCGATCTGGCAGAACTCCTCGAACAGACCGCTGGCAAAGGCGTCAACATCTATACGCATGGCGAAATGCTCCCTGCCAATGCCTACCCCGCTTTCAAGAAATACGACCACTTCGTCGGCAATTACGGCGGTTCCTGGTGGCACCAGGCCAAAGAATTTGAATCCTTTGGCGGCGCCATCCTCATGACCACCAACTGCATCATCAAGCCGCGAGCCAGCTATCAGGAACGGCTGTTCACCTCCGGCATGGCAGGTTGGCCCGGCTGCCCCCACATCGCCGACCGTGCAGAGGGCGCACAGAAAGACTTCAGTGCCGTCATTGAAATGGCCCTGAAATCGGATGAACCGCAGGAACTGGAACAGGGGACCATCCCGATTGGTTTCGCCCATGCCGCCGTCAGCGGTGTGGCCGACAAAGTTGTCGAAGCCGTCAAGAGCGGCGCGATTCAGCGCTTCGTCGTCATGGCCGGCTGTGATGCCCGCCAGACCTCCCGAAACTATTACACCGAAATGGCCGAAGCCTTGCCCGACAGCACCGTCATCCTCACCGCCGGCTGCGCCAAATACCGCTATAACAAGCTCAACCTGGGCGATATCGGCGGCATCCCGCGCGTTCTCGACGCCGGACAGTGCAATGACTCCTACTCACTGGTCGTCATCGCCAATAAACTGGTCGATGCCTTTGGCGTGGATCATATCAATGACCTGCCCATCTCCTATGACATCGCCTGGTATGAACAAAAAGCTGTCATCGTCCTGCTGGCGCTGCTCTCCCTGGGCGTCAAGAAAATCCGCCTGGGGCCGACGCTGCCTGCCTTCCTTTCCCCGAACGTGATCAACGTGCTGGTCGAGAACTTCGAGATCATGCCCAACACCACCGTGGAAGCAGACCTGGAAGCCATCATGGCTGGCAAGTAAGATAAGTTTCCCGATTTGAGCAAGAGACTGTCCTTTGTGACAGTCTCTTTTTCTTATTACTTGAACTCTAACCCACGGCTAAGTATTTTTATGATACAGTAATTAGGTTATGACGCAGACCAGGCGCATTATCCCCCCTTTTATTCTCCTATTCATTTCCCTCTGGCTGACTGCCTGTCAACCTATACCTCCCACCAATTCAGATATTGCATGGGGTGAGATCGCGCTCACACCAGAAGAAATTGAGTGGCTGGAAACCCATTCCACCGTACAGGTCCATATTGAAAACTGGCCACCTTTCATGACCTATGAAAATGGTGAAGCAAGCGGCATTGCCATTGATACCCTCAAACTGCTGCTCGATCAAGTTGGTTTACAACCTGAATATGAAGAATCTTTATGGGTTGATGTTTTAGGAAAATATAAAAATCATACCGGCCCTGACATTTTACCTGTAGTCGCCCGAACTGCTGAGCGCGAAGATATGATGTACCTGACCAGCGACTATATCTCTTTCCCACTGGTCATCTTTACTCAAAAAAATGCACCTTTTGTTAGCGGCGTGGATGATCTCTCTGAGCATATTATTGCCGTTGAACGCGGTTTTATCGCACATGCAAAGTTATTGACGGATTACCCCCAAACCCGTTTGCTGGTCACGGACACTTCCCTTGAAGCTCTCCAGGCTGTTTCAACTAACAAAGCAGAAGCCTACATCGGGAATCTGGCCGTGGGCACATACCTGATCCAGGAACATGGGCTGGTTAATCTCAAAGTAGCCGCCCCTTCATCTTTTAATGACCACAATATGGCCATCGGCATTCGCCACGACCAGCCTGAACTGGCAAGTATTCTAAACAAAGCCCTCGCAGCGATGCCGGAAGAAACAAAACAACAAATCCGACAGGAGTGGTTGACTGTCACATATGAATACGGCATTTCTCAAAAAGATGTGTGGGTACGCATCGCAGCGACAGTCGTCGTTGCAGTGATCTTTCTGGGATTTGCTGTTTTTTCCAACCAGCGTCTTGAAATGGAAGTCGCTGAGACTCGGAAAGCGCAGCTTGCCCTGGAGGAAAGCGAAAGCCTGCTGCGGCATATCCTGGATGCAAATCCGGCCACGTTCTTTTTGATTGATGAACATGGCAAATTTATCCTGGTTAATAAAGGGGCAGCAGATAATTACCAAACCACTGTGGATGAAATGATCGGGAAAACCCGGTTTGCGTTTTTGGGTTGTCCGGAACAAAAAGAGGAATTCGCCCTTTATGAAAAACAGGATCAAGAGGTGATCGCATCGCAGCAAGCACTTCTCATTCCGGAAGAAAAATTCATTAAGGCAGACGGTACGCAATGCTGGCTGCAAACCTACAAAATTCCCATTACTCTTCACAACGGCCTCAAATCTGTGCTGGTTTTTGCTCTTGATATTACCGCCCGCCGGGAAGCAGAAACTGCACTTCAGACCAGTGAAAGTCTGCTGCGTACCGTAATTGATGCAACCCCGGATCTGATCTTTGTCAAAGATAAAAATGGCAAGTACCTTTTGGTAAATAAAGCCGCTGCAGATATGTATCAGTTGACCCCGCAGCAATTGCAGGGGCGCAATGTATCAGACCTGATCGAACTGGCATCGGTTGATCCTGAAGAATTGGCCCGATTCAAAACCACCGACGAACAAGTAATCAAAGAGAAATCGGTAATTACTATCCCTGATGATGCCTCCATTAATGATGACCAAACCACACGCTGGTTCTACACCACAAAAATCCCGCTGGAAAAAGAAGGAGAAGTGAACAGAATACTGGTGGTCAGTACAGACATTACGGACCGCAAAAACACCCTGGAAGCTTTGAAAAAAGAACGCGCCAGCCTGGCACAACCGTGTGGAAGAACGCACCGCCGAGCTCGTTCGGGTGAATATTGAATTACAGGAATCCTCGCGTGCCAAGGATGAATTCCTGGCAAATATGAGTCATGAATTGCGCACCCCACTCAATGCCATTCTGGGCATGTCAGAAATTCTTGAAGAGCAGATATTTGGGAATCTAAACAAGAAACAACTTAAACACGTCAATGTGATCGCAGAAAGCGGACGCCATTTACTGACCCTGATCAACGACATTCTCGACCTGGCAAAAATCGCATCCGGGCAAAGAGAATTGGTCTATCAACCTGTCAGTATCATCGACTTGTGCACATCCAGTCTAAATTTCGTCAACGCCCAGGTCGTCAAAAAAAACATCTCCGTCTCCTTTGAACCTCTAAATGACTTGACTGTGATTGAAGCGGATCCGCGCTCACTGAAACAGATTGTCATCAACCTGCTCTCCAATGCAGTCAAGTTTACGCCGGAAAAAGGGCAGATCGGCCTTCAGGTGGAACAAAACAAACAAAATGAAGTCTTGTGCCTGACCGTGTGGGACACCGGCATCGGCATCACTCTGGAACAAAGTTCTAAATTATTCAAACCCTTTGTCCAGGTTGACAGCAGTATGACGCGCAATTTTGAAGGCACCGGTCTGGGACTTTCGATCATCTCCCGGTTGGTTGATATGCACGGCGGCAGTGTTCAGTTAAAAAGCAGCGGCGTCCAGGGAGAAGGGTCACATTTCACTGTTCATCTGCCGTTTCACCCCACACGCTTTGAGACCAGGCTCCAGCCAAAGTTTGAAGGTGCCCGTATTCTGTTGATGGATGACGAGCCCAATAGCAGACAGCGCATGCAAACCATCCTTACCGCCCTGGGCTGTGAAGTTAAAATCGCCGAAACGAACCTTGATGCAGTCCATATCGCTCAAGAAATGCGCCCCGAGTTGATCTTCCTTGATATGCAAATCCCGCAGGAAAGCAGTCTGCAAACCATCCACCAAATACGTCAGGAACTGGCTGATGATTTAATTCCCATCATCAGTATGTCATCCCTGATGATCCAGCAAAACCCGGCTCAATCCTCATCACTTGGCACATACGAATACCTGCTTAAACCCGTCAGCCCAAAGAAGATCAACAAATTGCTTAAAGAATACCTGCAAAAAGATTAACGATCCTTTCAGGTGTCCATTACTATTTGCCAGCCATTTCCTGATACTGTACAATTTTATATAGATTATCCACCGCACAAAAAAGGATTGCCGCCATGGAACATGAAAACCTGAGCCAGGAAGTAATTGAAAAACTTCTCTTCCTCCAGGAGGATGAGATCACCAGCCACCATACCTACCATCGATTGGCCCAAAACATCAAGAACGAAGACAACAGCAAAGTCTTGCAGCGCATCGCTGACGAAGAACTACGCCATTACCATATCTGGAAACGTACACCAAACGGGAAGTGAAACCAAACCGTGCCAAGATCACTTTCTTCTTCTGGGTATCACGCATCTTCGGTCTGACCTTCGGCATCAAACTGATGGAAAAAGGGGAAGAAAAAGCCCAGGAAGCCTACGCCGCCCTGCCCCAGGACATCCCCGAAGTGAAAGAAATCCTGGCCGATGAAGAAAAACATGAAGATGAATTACTGGATATGCTGGATGAAGAAAGCCTGAAATATGCCGGATCGGTAGTGCTGGGGCTGAACGATGCCCTGGTAGAACTCACCGGCGCCCTGGCCGGCTTCACGCTGGCCTTTCAGAACACGCACATCATAGCCCTGGCTGGCCTGATCACCGGCATTTCGGCCTCCTTCTCCATGGCCGCTTCCGAGTATCTCTCCACCAAATCAGATGAAAGCGAACAAAGCCCCATCAAAGCCGCCATCTATACCGGCATCGCCTACCTCTTTACCGTGATTGTGCTCGTGCTGCCCTTTTTCATCTTCGAGAGCTACCTGGTCGCCATCGCAATGACCCTGGTAAATGCCATCCTGATAATTGCCGTATTCAACTACTACATCTCCGTCGCCAAAGACCTTTCTTTCAAGAAGCGCTTTCTGGAGATGTCCACCATCAGTCTCGGCGTAGCAGTGTTCTCCTTCATCATCGGCAACATCATCCGCAGTGTTTTAGGGATTGATATTTAGATCTTATCGACACAATTTAGAAATTCTCCTATATTGCACCTGACGTAAAATACCAGGTGTGGGAATATTGCATCATGCGCACATCGCTGCCACTATTCATTTCATTTGGTGAAAGGAGTTTGCGATGCCTGTTTGGCTTGAATCCCTGCTGGAAATACTGGGAGAGAAATTCTACCTTCCCAACGCGGACAAAATTCGGGAAAGGGTGATCAAATCTCCCCTCCTGGTTGCCATTCTGAATATCATCCCTCTGTTTGGCGTCGTCCTCACCTATGGCATGGTACTGGGACAATTGAAATTTTTGGTATTTATCTTTGCAGACATTTTCTTGCTTGCTGCCTTGCCAGTTTATCCCATTTATAAACTTGTCACTGCAATTGATGTATTTCTGCTGACAAGAAAGCTCAAAAAAGGCAAAGAGATCGGCCAATGGGAATTCTTTTAAACAATGCTTAGTTCATCATGTAAAATGTATAATGAAAAAACAAAAGGCGCGCTTCTCTGTTCCGGAAAGCGCGCCTTTTTGATTTTCATTACATCATGCTATTATCCAATTTCGCCAACCTTCTACAACTTGTCCCATGCAAACCTACTCGTAAGCCAATACCTCGCGGATCGTCATCCTGGATGCGCTGCGCGCGGGGATGATGCTCGCTACAACGGATAGCACCAGGATCAATCCCAACCAGATCAAGAACCCTTGAGCGGTGAAGGCAAACTGTGCTGGCGCATTGAAGATCGCCATCGACACCACATTCGAGAGCAATGTCGTGATTGGAAAGGAAAGGATCACAGAGAGCACAAAGCTGATCATGCTGATCACCAGACCCTCAATAATCACCAACCGGATGACAATTTTGTCATACGCACCAATGGCCCGCATCACCCCAATCTCGCGGGTACGCTCCATCACATTCATGCTCAACGTCCCTGCCAGACCGATACTGCCTACCAACGCAGTCAAAATCGCCAGCAGCAGCAGGAAAACGATCAAAATATTGATGTAAGAGAAAATTGATTCATTGAGTGTATTCCCGGCTTCCACCTTGCTCACCAAAAAATCCCGCTTACGAAATACTTCATCCACCCGCCGCGACACCGCCTCCTGAAAAACCGTATCATGCTCTGTGGTAACAATCCGGAAAGTGGTCGCCTCATTGGTAAAATTCATCTCCCGCGCCAGGGTAGGATAATTGGTATAAGCAAACAGATCATCCATGCCGGTATATTGCAAAATACCCACGATCAACCAATCCCGGGTCACGCCCATTGATCTTCAGCCGCAGTCGTGTCGCCGGCATGCAGGTCAGGATGTTGCTCCAAATCGCCTCATTGATCGCCAGGGCATGTTCATCTCCCGGCTCCAGCCAGCGCCCTTCCAGCAGGATAGGTTCAATCAGGCTCGTGCCTACCGGCGGGCCAAAGACGGTGATATTATCTTCCACCGTACCATCAGCCTTCAACAGTTCCCCGCCTGGTGATTGCCCAGCCCTCAACATGCTCGACCCCCGGCACACGCCGACCAGTCGATTCTACTGTCGTGATCCGGTATGGGATCTTGAAATTCAGGTTAACATCCGCTTTGAAGTATTTCGTCGTTTCTTCAATCTTTTTATTCAATGACACCTGTACATTGAACACCGAAATAAAGATCGCCCCGCCCAGCATCAGGTTGAACAAAGTCAGAAAAAGGCGTCCCTTCTGGCGGAAAGTGTTGCGCAGCGAAACCATCAATCGGGCGGGAGATGCCTTTTATGCTCTCCAGCCGGCGGTCGATCCAGCCCTTCTTGTCCGTATTTTGCACCTGGCCGGAACCGCTGACCGCCTCCTGCACCGTTTTGCTTGCCCCGCGCAGCACGGGCGAAATGCCCGCCAACTGCGGTACGGCAATCGCAATCACGATCTGCAGGATGATTGCCAATGGGATGATGGTATGCTGCCGTAACTCCGCATTGATCAATCGGCTGCCAGCCGGGAGGTGGCCAACGCAGCCCAACTGCCCGCCGGGATCGCCAGCACCAGCGCGATCAAGGAAAAACTGAGAATCAGCAGCATATACAGGGAGATCACCTGCCGCCTTCGTGCTCCAACCAGTTTCATCACACCAATCTGGCGCAAATGCTGTCCCATCAAGGCCGAAAGCGTATTGGTGATCAACGATCCGCTGAGGAACATGACCAGCACACCCAGAATAAGTAATATACCAATCAATGCTTCTACAATTGACGACAAGCGGGTGTTCATTGGTCAGCGCCAGTTCCACACGGTAAACTTCATAATTGCTGCGGTTGAGATAGGCCTCCACCGCTTCTCCCACGTTCTTGAGATGCGTTCTATCGTCAGGGAAATCAGAAACAGTGATATACATCTTGTTGTAATACACCTGCTCATGCAGCCAGTCCAGGCTCTCTTCCTGAATATAGGCGGTGCGGTCACCCATGAAAGCGCCATAGCCCAGCGTGCGGTCCATTGCCAACCCGCCACCTTCAATTCCAGGTCGCTGCCATCAGCCAGCTCGATCGTCAACGTATCGCCAACCTCAGCCCCCAAAGATTCCAGGGTCTTGATCTCAAATATGGCTTCTTTTTTCGCGGGAACCTGCGCGCCCTTCCATCGGCAGCAAGACATCAATTTTTGAGTCCTCAAAATCCGGCACGACCCGAAAGGTAAGAATATCCCACTCGCCGTTGGGCTTCTGCACACGCACGCTCACATCACGGCGCGCTTCGACATCCGCCACACCCGCCACACCGGGCAACAGAATTGACATACTCTTCATCAAACGGGCGGGTAATAATCTCAATATTGGCCGGATTGGCAGCCGCATAGCTCAAATCCAGATCCTGCGAGATGATCACATACGCCCCCGCGATCATCCCCACAGCAAACACGCCAATCGCAATCGACAACACAACCAGAATAGTGCGGGATTTGTTCTCCCACAAGTCAGCCAGCACTTTACGCCAGCGGGGTTTTAACATCATATTATCTTGCCGAAACCTTATAATTCGCTGCGAGCGGTAGAATTTTCCGATTTGCGGGAGGAAACCACCCGGCTGATGGATTCATAGAGCCCTTTAACCTCATGCAGCAACTCCGTGATCGCATCCCGCTTCAGGGCTAATAATTCCACCGGGGCTTCCAGGGCCGTACGCACCGTGGCAATCGCCCAATCCTCTTCCAGCAGTTCCACATCACCGAAGTATTCCCCCGGGGAAAGACGGGTCACGACCTTGTCCTGTCCGCGATTATCCTTAACCGCCACTTCCACTTCACCGCGGGTGAGAATGTACAGCGCTTCAGCCTCGCTCCCTTCACGGATGATGGTCTGTCCAGGTTCGTACTGCATCGCTTCCAGATTATGGGTCAGCTTGAGCATTTGCGGGTGCGACAACATCGGAAACGCCTTGCGCACCCATTCATTGATGATCTCGCCATCCGAAATGACCACCTGACGCGACATGCGGTCTGCCAAAGAGGGGTCATGGGTGATCATGATCACGGTCTTGCCGTCCCGGCTTAACTGCATAAACAGGTCAAAGATATGTTCGGCCGTACGTGAATCCAGGTTACCGGTGGGTTCATCAGCAATCAGATATTGCGGGTCATTCGCCAGCGCGCGGGCAATGGCCGCTGCCTGCTGCTGCCCGCCGGACACTGCCGAGGGCATCTTGTGGGCATAATCCGCCAGCCCCACCATGTCCAATAATTCCATTGCCCGCTTCTCCCGAATTGCTGCCGGATAGCGGTTGGCAAAGTCCATGGGCAGCATCACATTTTCCACCAGGTTTAACATCGGCAGCAATTGATAGAACTGGAAGACGATCCCCAAATTCTGACCGCGCCAGCGGGCCATTTCACTCTCATTCAAGCTGTTAATCAGCGTATCCCCTACCTGCACCTGCCCTGAAGTGGGACGGTCAATGCCGGTGATCATATTGATCAGGGTCGATTTTCCGCTGCCAGATTTTCCGGTCACCCCCACAAACTCGCCGGGCAGGAAATCCATATCAACACCACGCAGGGCCGTAAAATCACCCGCGCTGGTCTTGAAAGTCTTCACGATTTTGCTCATCTGAATAGCAGTGGCACCATAGGAAGCAGCAGGCAAGAACTGTGCTGTTGCTTGTTTTTCTCGTCGAAGCCATTTCATCCCTAACATTAATTTTCCTCCAAGGCCGTGAAGATCTCTCCATCAGTAATCCGCAGCACCCGGTCGAAACGCTTCGCCAGACTGCGGTCATGTGTCACCATAATAATGGTCTTGCCCTGCTGCACCAGCTTCTCGAACATCTCAAAAACGATCTCCGATGTAGCCGTATCCAGGTTGCCGGTCGGCTCATCCGCCACGATCAGGGCTGGATCATTTGCCAATGCACGGGCAATCGCCGCGCGCTGCTTTTGGCCGCCAGAGATGGTGCTGGGAACCTTGTGATGTTGGTCATCCATCTCCACCATCCGCAGCAACTCCATGGCACGCTCCTGGCTTTCGCCATTCACATACAGGCCGCAAAAATCCATCGGCAGCATGACGTTATCAAGGATCGAGAGCGTGGGCATCAGTTCAAAAGACTGGTAGATAACACCCACATTCTTCCCGCGCCACAGCGCCATCTCATCTTCATTCAACGCATGTACTGGCACGCCATCCACCCGAATTTCGCCAGAGGTCAGGTGATCCACACCAGTGATCATATTCACCAGGGTCGATTTTCCCGCGCCGGACTTGCCAATGATCCCCAAAAACTCACCCCGTTTTACCTGCAACATTGATACCATTCAATGCAGTGAAATCTCCGGCTGCTGTGGAATAAACTTTATACAAGTCCTTCACTTCCACCAGCGTATCGGTAGCTTCTGCTTCCTTCACGATAACCCCGGATGGCGCTGTTTTTTGCCGCAAGGGCATCATTTTCTGTAATTTGTCAATCAATACCATTATTTTTTTACCAATACCTTTGATTAAACACAAATCATCCTGCTGTTGAGCTGAAAAAAACCAGCCCGGGCAGGAGATGTTTTCTCTATATGAACGTACCCAATTGGAAAACCTTTCACATCCCGGTGTATATAACATCGGAATAGGAAATATCGGTTGTACCGTCTTTTTCTTTTGATCCAACACTTCTGACCTCAGCAGTTTTGTGATTTGCGATTGCATCGTAAAAATAATCAAAATGAACCATAGCTTATGTTGCAAATCGGCCAATTCTGCTGCAGGGGCAAACAATAATGAACTCATTATACCGCATAACTATATATATAAAGTATATATACTCTGGCATTTTTACAAATAATTAATACAAGGGAACGAAATACAATATAATACATGCATGGCCGTACAACACATTCTGCTTGGTATGCTCAGCCTCACCCCCTCCACGGGCTATGACCTGAAAAAGATGTTTGATGCCGGTGATCGCCTCGCCCGCCCGCACATCCCGCTCAGCCGCATCTATCCTGTGCTGAAATCGCTGGTTGAGCAGGAACTGGTCACCTTTGAAGAAATCCCCCGCGCAGGCAGCCCCAACATCAAGGTCTACACCATCACCCCAAGGGGAATGGCATTTTTTCTCGAATGGCTGCGGGAACCAATCTCCGGTGACCGCTATCGCTTCATTCATTTCCTTGAAAAAATCTCCTTTTCCCCGATGCTGGAAAAAGAACGTACCCTGGCAATGATTGATGAAGAACTGGCCTTCCGCCGCGAACAACTCGAAAAAGCACAAAGCACAACCATCGTTCCAATCGAAGAATTCGACCTGGAAACCATTCCCCAATTCGAGAAATTCGCGCAGATCACCACTTTTCTAGAAGACTTTGGCAACGCCAACCTGGAAAGCTACATCCTCTGGCTGGAACGCACCCGCCAGCATATTGCAGAGGAGTGGTAAGAAAAACAGTCAATTCGTTGATTAGAAAATAGGGACTAGGAAAAACGCCCTTGACTGTCATTGTGAAAGGTGAAGTGGTAGAGACAGGTCATTGTTCTGTCCGCCCTCCGCCTGGCCTGTGGAAAGCAGGGAAATAGAGTTAGAAACATAATAAAGTTCAGCTTTTCTTTACGTCTTCGAGAAGCGGGCTTTGCGTGAGAAAATAAAACAAATTAAAGAATAGAACTACCCAAATTAAGGAGCCCCCACATGAAAACCGTTGGCTATATTGGCCTGGGACTGATGGGCAAACCCATGGCCCGCAATATTATGAAAGCCGGATACCCGGTCGTCGTGCACAACCGCAGCCGCGGCAAGGTGCAGGAACTGGTCGCCGAAGGCGCAACAGAAGCCTTCACCCCCGCCGAGGTCGCCGCCCAGTGCGACGTCGTCTTCACCAACCTGCCCGACTCGCCGGACGTGGAGTTGGTCGCTCTGGGCAAAGACGGCATCATCGAAGGCGCCCGTGAAGGGATGATCTTTGTCGACAACTCCACCATCAAACCTGCCACCGCGCGCATGATCGCCGAAAAGCTGGCCGAAAAAGGCGTGCGCAGTCTGGACGCCCCCGTCAGCGGCGGCGACATCGGCGCCATCAAGGGCACCCTCTCGATCATGGTCGGCGGCCCGGCCGACGCACTGGAAGAAGTCCTGCCCATCTGCGAAGCGATGGGCAAAAGCATCACCCATGTCGGCGATACCGGCGCCGGGCAGATCGCCAAAGCAGCCAACCAGATCATGGTTGCCGCGCAGATGGTCGCCCTGGGCGAACTGCTCATCCTCGCCCAGAAAGCCGGCGCAGACCCGCAGAAAGTCGTCCAGGCCATTCAGGGCGGCGCCGCCCAATGCTGGACCCTGGACAACAAGCCCCAGCGCCTGTTTGCCGGCAACCGCCAGCCCGGCTTCAAAGCCTACATGCAGGCCAAAGATCTCAACATCGTCATGGAAACCGCCCGCACCTACGGCGTGCCCGTCCCCGGCACAGCCGTCAACACCCAGCTCTTCAACGCCATGCTGGAAAACGGCATGGAAGAATACGATAATTCCGCCGTCGTCGCCATCATCGAAATGCTGGCAGGCATCAAGCTTCAAGAGGCTGACAAACAAGCCTGAAACAGACACCCTTATCGTCATCAAATCTCCTGCGGGCACGTCGAATATCCCGCAGGAGATTTTTTACTAATATTATACAATTTATCATAATATTGTGACAAAAGTCGCAGACGCCCCCGTAGTGCAGCCGTATCATCATAAAAACGGTTTCACTATGGAGGAAATATGCCAGCACAACTGTACGTCCGCACCATCGTCACCTTCATCCATGACCTGCTCACCGCCGTCTGGATCGGAGGACTGTTCATGATGACCCTCACCCTGATGCCCGCCGCCCGCAAAGCCCTGGGCAAGGGACCGGAAACGCTCAACCTGATCGAAAAGGTCAAGGAACACCACCGCAAATTCATCTATATCGCCATCCCCGGCCTGCTGGCAAGCGGGCTGTTCCTGGGAAAAAGCAACCCGATCCCCAAAGGTTTGTTATCTTTCACCAACCCCTACGACTCGGCCATGACGATCAAGCTCATCCTGCTGGTGGCAATGACCGTCATTGCCATCATCCGCAGCCGCCGCACCCCCAAACCCGGCGAAGGGAACAAAGCAGGCGCGATGCCCATGCACGTCAATTTGGTTCTGGGATTGATCGTCCTGCATACTTAGCGGCTACATGGATTCCGTGGCTGGCTTCCTCATGACCGGGAACTAAATCCTGGCATGCTCAAAAATAAATCCCTCCCTCCGGTTATTGACCTGAATGCAGCGGCGCCCGGACATTTCGGTGCTAAAACGCAAACTTCTCAAAATGGATATGCTCTTTGGCAACACCTTTTTCTGCCAGGGTGCCAGATACGATATTCATCATGATCGGCGGGCCACAGATATAAAAACCCGTCGTCGGCAGATCGCGATCCCGCAAAGCCAGGCGCTGCAGCTTTTCGCCATCGAAAGAATCCAGTCTCTCCCGGCCAACCCTTCTCATGGGACAGGACAGGGATCCAGTTGAAATGCGGCATATCCGCGGCAATCGTATCCAATTCCTCCCCGCGGACCAGGTCTTCCTGCGTACGCGCCCCCCACAGCAAGGTCACCTTGCGCTGCGGGTCCTTGTCTCGCAGGTACCGCAGCATCGACAGGAAAGGCGTCACGCCGATCCCGCCGGAAATGAAGACCAACTCGTTTTCATCTGGATGGTTGAGGTGCGAGAACACCCCGTACGGCCCATCAATTCGCACTTCATCGCCAACGGCCACCTGGTCCAGCTGGCTGGTGAAATCGCCGGAAGCCTTAATCGAGAAGCTGACCGATCCGGGCCGGCTTGGGCTGGAAGCGATTGTAAAGGGATGGGATTCCCTCTGCACCCGTCCATTCACCACAGAGATCAGGGCAAACTGGCCGGGCTTGTATGCAAAAACCTCTCCCTGCTGTGGGGCAATGGTCAACGTGCGCACATCTTTCGCTTCTGACTGGTTGTCAATCACATGATAGGCATTCTTCTTCATCACCCAGCGGCGGATAAACTGATGATAGATATAAAAACTGATCCCCATCGTAAAATACCCGATATATACCCATTTGACGGCAGGGGAAAGAAAAGCCGCCGCAGTATTGATGACATGCAGAAGGATCAACGTAATCGGGACCAACGAGAAATTATGCAGCAAAACACTCAGCTTGCGTTTGAAACCCAAACGATCAACCAGAAATTTGCGGAAGTTTTCCAGCAGCTTGATCCGCCGCAGAAAAGAATCAACCAAAAAGAAACTGCCAGCAAACACCACCAATGCGAACAAGAGTAAACCAATTTGGGCAACCCGCGGTTCAAACCCGGTCAGCGCTTCCTTGATGCGGCTGTGAACAAATCCCAACACAAGACTGACCGTCGCCATCACACCGTGAAACCGATAAAGATTGTCCATGCCAAAATTTCGTTCAATGAATTTAGGCCGCGCACTGATCACAAACTGGTTGACCAGCCAGACATACGCCGCCGATCCCAACAAAACCGAGATCACATAACCCGGATTTGACAACCCATCCGGTCTGGCAGACAGGATCAATCCTGCCACAATCAAAGGACTCAAAAAATATACAGCCATCCAAAACACGCGATTAGTTTTCATACACCCACTCCAATTTCCTGTTTTATCATTTCTTATCTGATGCCCTCTTATCCATATTTTTTACCTGTCAAATCTTAAAACTATTTCTTTGCTTCTTTCGGGCTCACTTTCGTTTTTCGGGTATAGTTAAGCAGCCCGGCATCACAGGGTCGTAAACAATGACATGACACCCAGGAGAGACAGTGAAACGACCCTTCCATTGGTACGACAGCCTCACCATCAACAGTTTCTGGTTTGCCCTCACTGCCCGTTCCCAAATGCTCAGCGCACTGCTGATCCCCTTGCTGGTACAGCAATTCATGGGGGAAGCCGCCAAAGGCGCCTACCTGGGACGGATGCGTCTGTGGGCCTTGATGACCGCCCTGCTGGCGCAGGCCGTGATGGGCATGCTCTCGGACCGCAGCACCTCGCGTTGGGGGCGGCGCCGTCCTTTCATCGTTGCTGGCGCCCTGGGGGAATCACTGGTGCTGGTCTTGATGGGCTTTGCCGTCGGCATGCAGGGACTCAACGGATACATCTTCCTGTTCATCTTGTACATTCTCGCCAGCATCTTCTCCAACACCGCCCAAAGCGCCGTGCAGGGCTTGATCCCGGACGTCGTCCCGCATGACAAACGCGGCATTACTTCCGGTGTAAAAGCGTTGTTTGAAGTCCCCCTGCCAATGATCTTCATCTCCCTCGTAATTGGTAAAATGGTCAGCCGAGGCAACATTAACGGGGCCATCGCCGCCATCATCGCCACCCTGATCGGCTGCATGCTGATCACTTTGCTGGTGAAGGAAACCCCGCTCGAAAGAAAACCGGAACCCTTTGACTGGCAGCCCGTCCTGCGGCTGCTCGTCATGACCGGCGTCTTCACCCTGATCATCATCGGCACCGGAACCCTGGTCAAAAAAGCCAGCCTGATCGAACTATCATCAACCTCTGCCCTGCCGAAAAACACCGTCATCGCCGTTACCGCCATCCTGGGGATGACCGTCGCGGTCGTGCTGGGCGTATGGGCCAGCGTGCGCATCAGCGTCGGCAAGGAAATTCCGCAGCGCAAAGCGTTTTCCTGGTGGGTCACCAACCGTCTGGCCTTTCTGGTGGGGGCAACCAACCTGGCCGGGTTCATCCTCTACTTCCTGCAGGAGCGCTTCCCTGAACTGCAAGGCGAAAAAGCCGCCGGGCCAGCCTCCACCCTGATCATGTTCGTCGGCTTCACCATCCTGCTCTCGGCCCTGCCCAGCGGCTGGCTGAGTGACCGCATCGGCAAGAAGAACGTCCTTGTGATCAGCGCCCTGCTGGCCGCAGTCGGCACCGCCATCGTCATCACCGGCCCAACCCTGACCGCCTTCTATATCGGCGGCGCATTGGCCGGGATTGGCATCGGCTTCTTCTACTCCGCCAATTGGGCGCTCGGCACCGAGATCGTCCCGCAGGAAGAAGCCGGGCGCTTTTTGGGCCTCTCCAACCTGGCCGGGGCAGGCGCTGGCGCCATCGGCGCCTACATCGGCGGCCCCATCGGCGACCAGCTTGGCTACGGCTTCCTGCTGGGCATCTACGGCACCATGTTCCTGCTCTCCCTGCTGGCCCTGAAAGGCATCCCGGATAATGGTTATCAGGGGCAGAGAAAGTAAACGCCTGATCCACTTTGCTTGCAATTCTCTCCCCTCCGTCCTATAATCATCAATAGTTGATAAAAATCCGAAAGGGTAACCATGATTTTCTTCTTCCAGCCCCATACCTGAGTTGTCGAAACAAAGCACTGGTCAGTGCTTGCAGGCTTCGGCTTTCCCTTCAACTCCCTGGAAAAGGAAGATGAGGTGAAGCTGAATTGATGTTGTGTTAACCACACTCATAAAGCCGCCTGCTCGCACAGGCGGCTTTGTATTTAAGTACACAACCATCAAGGAGGCTTCAAATATGACAGAATACAAGAAACACTTCACTGCCACCCGTGCCGGGATCATCACCGCTGGTGCCGTCATTGGCATCCTCGCGCCGCTGCTGCAGAAACTGGGCAACCCGCCCAATATGGGCATCTGCGTGGCCTGCTTCGAACGCGACATTGCCGGCGCGCTCGGCCTGCACCGCGCCGCAGTGGTGCAATACCTCCGCCCGGAGATCATCGGCTTCGTGCTCGGTGCGCTTTTCGCCGCCCTTCTCTTCCGTGAGTTCAAGGCTCGCAGCGGTTCCTCCCCCCTGCTGCGTTTTATCCTCGGCAACTTCGCCATGATCGGCGCGCTGGCCTTTCTGGGCTGTCCCTGGCGCGCCTTGTTGCGCCTGGCAGGCGGTGACCTGAACGCCATCACCGGTCTACTCGGCCTGGCCGCCGGCATCACCATCGGCGTACAATTCCTCAAGAGCGGCTATTCCCTGGGACGCTCCTACCGCAGCCGCGCTGCCGTCGGCTGGGCCATGCCTGCCTTGATGCTCGGTCTGCTCCTGCTGGCGGTCTTCACATCCACAGTTCAGCGAAGGCGGTCCCATCTTCTCCAGCGAGACAGGCCCGGGTGCCATGCGCGCGCCTCTGCTCATCTCACTGGCCGCCGGACTGCTGATCGGCTTCCTCGCCCAGCGCACCCGCTTCTGCACGATGGGCTCCCTGCGGGACGTGATCCTGATGGGTGACACTCACCTGATCAGCGGCATTGGCGCTTTGGTAGTCACAGCATTCGCAACCAACCTCATCCTCGGGCAGGTCAATTTCGGCATTGCCGCCCAACCTGTGGCCCATTCCAGCCATTTGTGGAACTTCCTTGGCATGGTGCTGGCAGGGCTGGCTTTTGCCCTGGCCGGCGGCTGCCCGGGACGCCAATTGATCCTCTCCGGCGAAGGCGATGGCGACGCGGCCATTTTCGTTCTGGGTATGATCAGCGGAGCTGCCTTCGCGCACAACTTTGCCCTGGCTGGCAAACCGGATGCCCTCGCAGATGGCGTCCTTACCATTGGCGGCATTTCCCCCGCTGGCATGGCAGCTGTGATCGATTGGACTGATCGTATGTCTCGGCAATTGGTTTCAGCATGCGTGAGAAAATCGCATGAAAATAAAAGTTCGGAACGACAAAAGACTGCAAGATGAAAAAAATGACAATGAAAACAGATGATAGATGCACGCGGACTATCCTGCCCGCAGCCCGTGATCATGGCCCGTAAGGCCATCACCGAAGGTGTATTTCCCATCGAGCTGCTGGTAGAGACTGCCACCTCGCGCGATAATGTGTGCCGTATGGCAGAGAAATCCGGCTGCACGGTCAATGTAGCCATCGTGGCCGACGACGAATTCAAATTGACGATTGAAAAAGCGGATCAGGGTGTCACAGCGAAGATGTAAACGCAGCGACCCCAAACAAGCTTCACTGTGTCCCTCTGGCCGTCACCCGTAAGAAAGGCCCACCAATGATCTATTTCGACAACGCCGCCACCTCCTGGCCCAAACCGCCTGTAGTCAGCGAAGCGATGACCCGCTTCCTGGCCGAGGTGGGTGCCAATCCGGGGCGGTCGGGGCACCATCTGTCTGTAGATGCCGCCCGAGTCATCTATCACGCGCGCCAGGCTGTAGCAAAATTCTTCGATGCCCCTGACCCAATGCGCGTCGTCTTCGGGCACAACGTCACCGAAGCCCTCAACCTGGCGCTGCGTGGTTTGCTGCAAAGCGGGGATCACGTCATCACCAGCAGCATGGAACACAATTCCGTTATGCGTCCCCTGCGCTGGCTGGAAACGCAGGGCGTGGCCATCAGTGTCACCCCCTGCTCGCCCCAGGGTTTCCTCGACCCCGCCGATCTGGAAAAAGCCATCCAACCCAACACAAAACTGATCGTCCTCAATCATGCCTCCAATGTCGTCGGCACCCTCCTGCCGGTAGCTGAAGCCGGACGCATTGCCCGTCAGCATGGGCTGCTCCTGCTGGTCGACACTGCCCAAACGGCGGGGGCATATCCCATCAACATGCAGCAGGACAATATCGACCTGCTGGCCTTCACCGGTCACAAATCCCTGCTCGGGCCGACCGGTACAGGCGGCTTGATCCTCGGCGAGCGGGTCGCGGACGACGCCATTGCCCCCCTCATCCTGGGGGGCACAGGCAGCCGATCTGAGGAGGAAATGCAGCCCGAATTTCTGCCCGATCGCTTTGAAAGCGGCACCCCTAACGCCGTCGGACTGGCCGGTCTGTCCGCTTCTTTGCAATGGCTACACGAAACAGGTGTTGACATCATCCGCCAGCATGAGATGTCCCTCGCCCGGCAATTGATCAACGGTCTGAATACCATCCCTGGCGTAACCGTCTATGGGGGCAGAGATGCTGAATTGCAAACCGCCACGGTCTCCTTCAATATCGCCAGCATGGAACCTTCCACCGTTGGCATGCGCCTGGATGAAGAATATGGTATCCTTTGCCGCGTGGGGCTGCACTGCGCCCCCGCCGCCCACCGCACCCTGGGCACCTTCCCTGACGGGAGCGTGCGCTTCGGGATGGGCATATTCAATACCGCAGAAGAAGTTGAGCAGGCCGTCGAGGCCGTAGCGCAGCTTGCCAGTGAGGAAGCATGAAACAATTTACTGTGATCCTTGTCCATTCCAGCAGTCATGCCATGCGTATTGAGCATATGCTCAATCAGAAAGGCGTTGCCTGCAAATTGATCCCTGTCCCCCGCCACCTTAGCTCGAATTGCGGCTTGTGTGTGCAGATCGATAAAAACGACCAGCCCGCCGCCGAAGAAGTGGTAAAGGCCTCCAAACTGGACATCCAGGGATTTTTTGATACCTACGCATAAAGAAGACCAAATGACAATGACCGAATCACATATCGAACCTCCCCCCCGATAAAGAACTGCGTCTGACCGCCCTGGCCTCCTGCTCTGGCTGAGCGTCTAAATTCAGCGCAGAAGCGCTGGCGCAGGTTCTGCGCCCTGTAAAAGACATTTTCAATAGCGAAGACTACCCCGATCTGCTGGCCGGACTGGCCGAGCCTGACGATGCCGCTGTATGGCAGATCGACGAAGACCGCGCTATCGTGATCACTACCGATTTCTTCACCCCGGTGGTCGATGATCCCTACCTGTACGGTGCCATCGCCGCCGTCAACAGCCTGTCCGACATCTACGCCATGGGCGGACAGCCTTTCCTGGCCCTCAATATTGCCGCTTTGCCTCCCAACCTTCCCCCGGAAGTGAATGGCGAGATTCTGCGCGGCGGGGCCGAGGTCGCCAAACAGGCCGGCGTCGTCATCGCCGGCGGGCACACCGTCCAGGACAAGGAACCGAAATACGGCCTGGTCGTGATCGGATTCTGCAACCCCAAACGCATGCTCACCAAATCCGGCGCCCGACCGGGCGACATCCTCTTGTACAGCAAACCGCTGGGCTTTGGCGTACTCACCACAGCCATCAAGGCCGGAAAGACCACAGAAGCGGAGATCAAGGAGGTGACAGACTGGATGCTGCGCCTCAACAAAACCGCCGGCGAGCTGGCCGTAAAACACGGCGTTCGCGCCGCCACCGACATCACCGGTTTCAGCTTCCTTGGACACGCCTGGGAAGTCGCCGCGGCATCACAGGTAAAACTGCGTTTCGATCTTGAACAAATCTCCTTCACCAGCGGCGCTGAGCGCCTGGCAGCGGAGTGGGTTTTCCCCGGCGGGGCATTCAATAATCAACAATACTACGGCAAACATGTTCAGTTTGATGAAGACATCCCCGAAGAATCCCGCATGCTGCTCTTTGATCCCCAGACCAGCGGCGGCCTGCTCATGGCCGTCCCGCCGGAAAACCTGAAAGCCATGCAGGCAGAAGCCAAAGCATTGGACCAGCCCTTGTGGACTGCCGGTGAGGTGGTTGCGGGAGAAGGGATTGAAGTAAAGCAGTAACCTCCCTACAGATCGAAACTTCACCTGCTTCGCTATCGTGAATTTACTTGCCCTCCTTGTTACATTGTCCTCGAAGGGGGAAGGAGGGTGTCGCGAAGCGACGGGAGGATTAGACTAGCCTATTCCATAAATTTTGACACCATCAACTTGTAATTTGCTAACGCAAGAAGCTTCCATGCAAAAGAATCCGAGCTAGTGGTGGTAAAACGAACAAGAATCAAAAAAGCACCCTTTCTCTACAAAAGGTGCTTTTTCTATCCTTCTGTTTCAAGCAAACCCGCCACAGGAGCCTGAAACGCAGGGAGGAGAAGTGAGGGGGGAAAGCTCTGGCATGGCGTAACACACGACAGCGCTGATTTTAGAACCGCCCCATTTGGTTGTGTTAGATATAGTATAGGGAAAGAACCCCATTCCGGCATCCGGCAAGTGGTGAGACTGCGTACTGACCAAAGGGGGCAAATCCTCCCTGGTCATCTGGCGAGGTGAAAAATACCATCTGCGGTACAATACTTGCACAATCATTTCTTGAAGAAAATTTCATGTACAATCATCAAAACAAGGTTGATTGCCCACTTGACAGGCAGTCAAAATTCCTGTAATTTGAATCTATATTGGTAGGCGAAATGAATTGGAGGAAAATGACCTCACAACCGCTCCGTAAATGGATCATAATGGTCGCTCTGCTGGCTCTCCTGGCCAGTAGCAGCAGCTCGCCCGTCACCGCTGCCAACATCACAGGGTATGCATCCTCTGCCCCCGCTGCCCCGGCAGGTTGGTTACTTTTTCAAAACAACACCTGGAAATACAGCATCAACTATCCGCCCAACTGGACAGCCGCCTCTGTATTGACCAACAGCAGCGCCAGCGCGATGAACGTCATCCGTCAGCGCGATGAACTGACCGGTCTGGCAAACGCGTTTGTCTCCATTGATATCTGGCAAAAATCCCCGGCTACAAATTTGATAAGCTGGGTCAACACCAACCAGGGCCAGATGCTGGCCTTTGCCGAAGTGACCATCCCCGCGGCCACCAACGCCGTCATCAGCGGGCAGCCTGCCTTGATCATCGCCCAGCCTGAAAGCGGCATGTCCCCCGGCCTGATGATGGCCTATATCGATGCTGCCGACCGTGTGCTTCTGGTGCAATACATCGCCGGAGATCGGGGCAATGCCCTGGATGTTTTCGAGACCATGCTGGACACCATTATCATCTCGCCCCTCTCGGCATCCCTGCAAAACCTCCCTAAATCCATCCCCCCGCTGACCATGCCGCCATCCGATGCCGGGCACAAAGGTGGAAGCTGTGTTCTGGCCCCCAACGCGGAAGGCTGTTGCGGACATCCGCAAATTTCGCATTGGCGCTGTGCTGCCGACAGCATCACTGGCGCACATAAAGGCAACTGCGTCTATTGGGCAGCCCTGATGCGGCCGGATGTGGGTACTGCGGTAGGTTCCGGCAATGCCAATCAATGGGCCATCAAAGCTGTGGCTGCCGGTCTGGACGTGGACACCACCCCGCGTATCGGTGACATCATGGTCGATGAGGGTCTGTCCGTATACGGCCACGTCGCCTATGTCATCTCGGTCAGCACCACTACCGTCACGGTGACTGAAATGAACTGGTGCTCCACCTGCCCTGAACGCAGCAAAGTCTACTCGATCAGCGGCAAGAAATTCATCCACGGCGAATATATCGGCGGACCAAACCTGATCTCCCCCACAGGTCAGGTGGCACTCACCCAGCCCATCTATTCCTGGAACGACGTGGAAGACACTGAAGATTACCTGCTGAATATCTTCGCTTCCAGCGGCGACCTGATCTATGAAAAACTTTACGATGAGCAGAACATCTGCGACCAGGGGCTATGCAACGTCACTCCGCCGCTGCTTCTGGTCAATGATACCTATGTGTGGAAAGTACAGGCCCATCGTACCGATGGCACCCGCCCCTGGAGCCAGACAATGGCCTTCTCCGTTGGGCGAGCCTCCACCCTCACGTCGCCCAGCGGCACCGTGCATACTGCCCAACCAGCCTTCACCTGGGAAAACGTCCCCGGCGCAGCCAGCTACAATTTACAGATCAACCTGCCCGATGAGACCGTCTTTGAAGAAGAATACCCGGCATCAGAAATCTGCTCCGGCAGTACCTGCTCGGCAATCCCCGAAACGCTGGAACTGGCAGCCGGCGTCTACACCTGGCGGGTGGAAACCCTGGACGGCAATGGCATTGGCCCCTGGAGTGAAGACATGACCTTCCAGGTGCTGGTCACCAATGGCGATACCGCCATCATGACCGGCAGCCTGACGCTGCCGGGACGACCCACACCGCCCGACCCAAGCTGGACAACAGCACTCACCTTGCAAATGATCTATACCAGCGGCATCGAACCCCTTGAAGCGGAGATTTTTGAGAAAACCACTGATGCAAACGGGCAATTCATGATGCCAAATCTCATCCCCGGAGAATATACCCTGCTGATCAAACCAGCTGGCGCCCTGCAGAAAAGCTTTGAGGCGGTTGAACTGGTCGCTGGCAATAACCAGATCGACTTTGGCAGATTTGCCTTTGGCGATTCCAACAACGATAACTATGTCAATGCCACCGATTTCTCTCTGCTCAGCGCAGCATACAGCGCATGCCAAAACCAACCGCTGTTCAACCCCGCGGTGGACTTCAATGGCGATGGATGCGTCACCGCCGTGGATTTCTCGCTCCTCGCCGGGAACTATGGCCTCGGCGGAGAGGAATGACCTGCTCAATTACAAACCGCGCACACTTCAACAAACTCAGTGTGCGCGGTTTCGTTAAATGAAAAAATGGAGCAGTCCCTCTCCTGCTCCATTTTTATTAGAGTTCCCCTGCAACTCTATCGGAAGGCAATACCTGCCTTCCAGGGAAGATGTCGGTAATAATTTCTTACTATAAATAATATAAGTTATTTACCAAATTGAATCAATAGACAAACGACAAGATTGGATAGGCATTTGTACTAATGCCGTGGAAAAACATGCTTTTTCAATCTATCACCTGTATGAATATTGGCAAAGTCTGTGTAAAATAACTATAAGATTAGGATAACATTAATATATAGAAATGGTTTTACAATGATATCTTCACCAAAAGCCAACCCATCCCGAAAAATCCGCGTGGCGATCCTTGATGATCACCAACCCATTATTGACGGCTACCTGTACCGTCTGGGCAAGGTAACCAATATTGAAGTCGTCGCTACCATGCACTTTGGTGAGGAGCTGGAACCCACATTAAAGAAATCCCCCGTTGACGTCCTTCTGCTGGATATTGGTGTTCCTACCAGCCGCTCAAATAATAACCCCTACCCTGTTCATTTTGCCATCACCAGCCTCTTGCAGCGGTATCCAGATCTGACCATCCTGATCATCTCAATGTACTCCCAGCGCGCGATGATCAAATCCGTGATGGAAGCAGGCGCCAGCGGATATATCCTCAAAGACGACCAGGCCGCCATCAAGGACCTGCCCTCCATCATCCAGACTGTGGACGGCGGCGGTATCTACCTCAGCCAGACCGCTGCAAAAGAGATCTATAAACGGCGTACCGGACAGTTGGAGAAACAGCTCACACCACGGCAGATTGAGGTCCTCTCTCTATGTGCCGCCTACCCGGACGCCACCACTTCAGATCTGGCACATACCATGAACATTGCCAATTCCACTGTGCGCAATTTGCTTTCCAGCGCATATATTAAACTGAAGGTTCGCAACCGTGCAGCCGCCATTGCCAAAGCGCGCTCATTAAATTTCATCAAACCCGAAGATACTCCCCCTCTCAACTATTCCACTCAGAAAAACTCCTGATAAAATTAGATCCTATCCTGGCGTCACATCTTCCTGCCCGGTTCGTTTCCAACCCAGGATCATCCCTGACGGCAGTAGTTAATCACACCGTCAAAGCCTCACGAAGGATGGTTTTTAATGTCCAATATTCCTGGCCGCGATTGGTTTTCCGGTCTCAAAACTTTCCAGGACAAAATCACCCCGGACCCAATCTATCAACCTGATGATGGAATGAATTACTGGCGCGAACAAATCTTTATCCGTGTCATCACAACGATTTTAATTGGCGCAGTATTCATTATCGGCCTGCTGGTTATCCTGGATGTTCCCATTCAATACCAGGCCATCCTTGTCGCCGACATTATCGCCATTGCAACAGGCTTTACTGCTGCGTATGCCCGCAGGTTAAGCCTGCGCTTGCGCATCCACATCTTCATGATCATCCTCTTCAGCCTCGGGTTTGCCATACAACTCATTGGCGGCCCCATCGGCAACGGGAATTTGATCCTGTTCATTTTTCCCATTATGGCTGCCCTTCTGCTGGGATCACGGGATGCAGTCCGCGCTCTGGCTTTGAACGCCATCGCCATGATCATCCTCGGTATCTTGCTCCATTTCGGTCGGTCTGGAAGAAACAGGCATGGCGCAATATACTGTTAAGGACTGGATCGCCAACTCGGTCGGGTTATTATTTTTTGACGGTTTGGCAGCCTTCTCACTTGCCACCCTGCTGGAAGGTCTGGAAACCAGTTTTCGCCATATCAAGCTAACCCAAACCGCTTTACAAAATAGCCAGGAACACTATCAAACGATCATTGAAGACCAGCTTGAATTGATTGACCGCTGGCTGCCCGATGGCACATTGACCTTCGTCAACCAGGCTGCTGCGGATTATTCCGGCATTCCCCGGGAAGAACTGGTCGGCAAGAATTTCTTTTCCTTCCTGCCGGAAGAAGATCAGCTCTACTTAAAAGAACGTCTAAAAACATTGACGCCCACAGACCCTGTCGTTACGCTTGAAGAAGCGGTGAACATCAAAGGCAGAACAAAATGGATGCGCTGGACCAACCGCGCATTATTCAATGAAGACGGTGAGATTCGGGAATTCCAATCCGTTGGCTCGGACATCACTGAACGCAAACGCGCAGAAGAAAATCTGGAACGCAGTGAAACCCGCTACCGCGCGATCGTAGAAACCCAGACCGAGATCATCTCCCGCTGGCGCCCGGATACCACTTTGACCTTTGTCAATGACGCAGGCTGCCGCTTCTATAACAAAGCCCGGGAAGAACTGCTGCAAACCAGTATTATCGATCTGGCTCCGCAAGACGAAAAACAAAAACTCCGCGATTACATCGCCTCGTTTAGTATAGATAACCTCAGCCAAACCATTCAACTTTCCGGGCCGGACAAAGACGGCAATATCCACTGGTTTGAATGGCGTGACACAGCCCTCATCGAAGAAGGGCGTATCGTTGAATTTCAGTCCGTCGGGCGCGACATCACCGAAGAAAAAGTGATCCGGGATGAACTACTCAAAAGTGAGACCCGCTATCGAGCTGTAATTGAAGACCAGGTGGAACTGATCGGCCGATTGTCACCTGACGGCAAGATTTCGTTTTTCAACCATGCATTTGCCAATTTTTACGGTTTGAATCCGGATGAAAATTTTGGCATCAGCGTCTTCGATCTAATCGAAACAGAAGAAGCCGAAAAACTTATCCACGAATTCAACCAGCTCAGTCCTGAAAATCCAATTTATTCCAACACCTACCTGGAAACAAATACTCATGGGGAAAACCGCTGGTACACCTGGACAAACCACGGCATTTTTGATGCGCTTGGAAATCTCATCGAAATTCAAGTAATTGGGCAAGATGTACATGAGCAAAGGTTGGCTGAGCAAGCCTTGCAGGACAGCGAAGCCCGCTATCGCGCCGTGGTAGAAGACCAGGTAGAACTGATCTGCCGTTTGCTGCCTGATGGCACGATCAACTTCACCAACCACGCCTATGCTCAATTCTTTGGCATGGTGCCGGAGGATCTTATCGGCAGCAATTTGGCAGGTGTTGTTGGCACAGAAGAAGCTGAAGAATTGCTTGGATACTTTGCCTCATTATCGCTACAAAACCCCATCTATTTGAATATTCATCTTGAAACGAATAACCGTGGTGAACAACGCTGGTTCCGCTGGACAAACCGGGGCATCTTTGATCCACAAGGGAATTTGCAGGAAATTCAGGCCATCGGGCAGGATATTCATGAGCAAAAACTGGCTGAACAGGCTTTGCAAGCCAGTGAAACCCTTTACCGGTCAGTGGTTGAAGACCAACTGGAACTGATTTGCCGCACCTTACCGGATGGAACATTTACCTTTGCCAATCATCCATACACCCTCTTCTATGGCAGTACACCGGAAGAATTGGTTGGACGAAATGTCAATGAAGTTTTAGAAGCAAGTATTCATCAAAAACATCGAGGAAGATCACGCACAGCCTAACCCCGAATCAGCCCAACAATTCAAAGAACAACTGAGCAACAAATGCCAGGGGAGAGAGCAGATGGTTCACACTGGACAGATTTAGGAATTTTTGACGAAAGCGGTAATCTGATCGAAATTCAGGGAATTGGGCGGGATATTCACGAACAAATCCTGGCCGAACATGCACTGCAAAAAAGTGAAGCTCGCTACCGTGCAGTGGTTGAAGACCAGATAGAAATGATCTGCCGTTTGCTCCCTGATGGTACTTATACATTTACCAATAACACCTATGCGCGTTTCTATGGGAAAACACCCGAGGAATTGATTGGACGAAATGTCCAGGAAATCATTCCACCTGATATCGCAAAAAGTTCATTAAAGAATAGCTTAAAGCTCACGCCCGAAGAACCGCTCTTTCAAAAAACCAGTTTTGAAACAAATGCCAAAGGCGAAAACCGCTGGTTCTCATGGACAGATCGCGGCATCTTTGATGAAAATGGAAATCTGGTTGAAATTCAGGCTATCGGTCGGGATATTCACGAACAGATATTGGCTGAACATGCCTTGCAGGAAAGCGAAGCCCGCTACCGGGCAGTGATTGAAGACCAGGTGGAATTGATCTGCCGGATGTTCTGCCAGATAGCACACTCACTTTTGTCAACCACGCCTTTGCACGGTTCTTTGGAAAGGATCCGGAAGATTTGATTGGCAGCAAGACCGATAGCGTCATCGAAACGGAAGCTGTTGCAGACCTGATAGAAAAAATTACCCGCCTTAGCCCCGAAAATCCAGTGCTTCTGAACACACATTTGGCCACCAGCGGAACAATGAAAAACGGTGGTTTGCCTGGACAAATCGCGGCATCTTTGATGATCAAGGCAACCTTGTCGAAATTCAGGCTATCGGCCAGGATATCCATGATCGCAAACTCGCTGAACAGGCCTTGCAAGAAAGCGAAGCACGCTATCGCGCCATCGTGCAAAACCAGATCGAGCCTGTCTGCCGCTGGCGTCCCGACTACACCCTTACCTTTGTCAATGATGCCTATTGCCAATTATTCGACAAATCGCGTGATGAACTCCTGGGGCAATCATTCAAATCAACCATTCCCGATGAAGATTGGATGATCGTGGAACAAATGGTGCTGGATTTGAAAACCGGCGCTTCCAGCGCTGTGGATGAAAACCGCATCTATTACCGCAGATGGCGTCCGCTGGCTGCAATGGGCTTTGAGCGCCATCAAAGCAGATGATGGCAAAATCATTGAGTTCCAATCAGTGGGGCATGATGTCAGCCAGCAAAAACACACACAGCAAATGCTGGAAAAAACCCTCAGCGACCAGATCAGACTATCGAAAGCCAACAGTGAACTGGCTGAACGCCTGGAAGGACTCTACCTCACCGATGTTGATCGTCATGAAGCCCAATTAGGCCATTTGGCCAATGAACTACACGATGATGTACTCAACGCTCTGGCTGTCGTCAGTACCAACCTTGACCCCGACGAAACCCCACAGCACGTCATCCATGCCTATGAGCAGGCCATCCAGCGCACCCGTGAGATCGTGAACGGACTGCGCACCGCCATGCTCAACTACGGCCTTTATATCGGGCTCGAAACCCTGGCCGACGAGTTGGCGGATCAGTTACCCGACGGCCCGCTCATCTACATTGATGTTCCCCACACCATTATCCGCTACGAACCCAATGTGGAACTTCACCTGTTCCGCATCGTTCAGGAAGCCTGTAATAATGCCATCAAACATGCCAACCCGACTGAAATCCATATCCGCGGAGAACTGCAAACAGATCAGGTTTTTCTGGAAATCACAGATAATGGCAGCGGCTTCGATGCGGATGGTATCCTGGACCTGCCCGACCTGCTGCGCAGGAAACATTTCGGCCTGGCTGGCATGTTCGAGCGCGCCGAATTGATCCACGGCCAATTAAGCATCCATGCCGCGCCGCAAGAAGGCAGCTGCGTGCGCGTCATGTGGCATACGGATAAACCTGACATATAGAATAAGCAATGTTGAAAAACAGGAGTGAAAATCCGAAGAATTTATTCTTGACAATTCACCAGAACTTGGTAAAATAATAATGATCTTCTACCGGTTGCCCCCCTCAATCGGTAGGGGATCACTTTTTTTAATCCCCGAAAACAAACCTCACAACAGAAATGTAACCAGAAATTGGCACCAGCAAGGTTAATACCAGCCCATTGACCACCGCGATCAATGTGGTCGCTGAATCTGTATACCGCTGAATCACCGGCAGCGTCGTATCCGAACTCGTTGCCCCGGCACTGGCGATCGGCGCCAGCTTGCCCCCCACCCGCACCAGCAGCGGCGCCAGCAGCAGGGTAGACACCTCACGGAGGATGTTCGAGATCAGCGCCACCACGCCCAACTCTGCGCCGCGCACCTGCCCAATCAGGATGCTGGACAGGCTGTAATAGCCCATCCCTGCCCCCACTGCCGCCCCGTCCCGCACACTCAGGCCAGGCAGCACCAGCGCCACCAACCCGGCCCCCAGCAAAGAACCCAGCGCAACCCCCGATGGTACCAGCAGCATGCGCAAATTCACATGGCGCAGATAGGTAAAAAACTGCGGATCAAGTCCCATCCCCAGCCCAACCAGCAGCAGCAACACGCGTACAAGCTGCATCGAAACGCCATCAATCAGCAAGAACTGTGGCGCAAACCCGGTTGTGCCAAACACAACGCCCAGCATGAATAAACCCAGCAATACCAGACTGAACTTCATCAGCGCGGCTTCCCTTCTGAGATGCGGTACAGTCCCCGCACCACCAGAATACTGCCCGTCACCGCCCCTGCGGTCAGCGCCAGAGCCTGAAAGCCCAAACTGCCCAAATTCTGCATCACCTGCGGATTTGCCCCCACTGAAACCCCCAGAACGACCATCAGGGCACACACTACCACCTGGGTCAACTTCTCCACCAGGGGAGCAAGTGTCTCCCGCTTGCGCAGGAGGATGCCCAACCCAGCACCCAGCACAAATAACAAGATCAAAGCCAGCATTTATCACACACTCCAATAAACAGAATATCGCAAAGATACCACAAATCCCGCCGGATGGTTTAAAATCATCCCCATGACCATCCCCATCCTCTCCTTCGTCGGCAAATCCGGCAGCGGCAAAACCACCCTCATCGAGAAACTGATCCCTCTGCTCAGGCAGCATGGCTACCGCATCGCCACCGTCAAGCACCATTTCCATGCCGATTTCGACATTGACATTCCCGGCAAGGATAGCTGGCGCCATGCCCAGGCCGGCAGCGAGCACGTCATCCTGGCCTCCTCCAGCAAGATCGCCAGCATCCGCCAGCTCTCCCGGGAACTGACCATTGATGAGATTGCTGCCGGGATCAAGGATGTGGACCTGATCATTGCTGAAGGCTATAAAACACCCACAAACCCAAGATCGAAATCGTGCGCGCCGCCCGCAGCCAAGCCCCATTCACCGATCCCGCCGAATTGATCGCCATTGCCAGCGACATGACCTTCGACCTGCCCGTGCCCCAGTTTGACCTCAATGACGTTGAGGGCATCGCTGAATTTGTCATTGCGACGATGCTTTAAAATAATCATTGCTATCCATTGCGACTTATGCGGCTTTGCGTGATATTAAAAAAGAACAATCACCCAGCCAGTGTTACAATATACCCCATGAAAATCTTTAATGTCGGTGCCCCGGAAGTCATCCTCATCGTCTTGCTGGCTCTGGTCATCTTTGGACCAAAGCGGCTGGTGAGGTACCATGCGTGACCTTGGCAAATGGCTGCGCTCCATTGCCAAATCACCGCTCGTGCGTGATTTCGTGCGCACCACAGAGGACATCCGCAACATGCCCGACGAATTGATGCGCGAATCCGGTCTGGACCAGGACCTCAAAGAAGTCCAGCGCGCAGCGCAGGAAGCAGCCCGCATAGATGAAATCGACGCGGAACGCGCCAAACAAAGCGAATCATGAAACCCCCCCGGCAGAGGACGAAGCGCAAAGCATCCTTCCGCCTGCCCCTCCCGCAGAAAACAATTCCCAAAATCCCGCATAACGCGTCAGGCACAAACCTGCACGACGTCCCCCTCTCCGCGGCGATTTGATGCACACTGAGGCTGAATGAAAACAAAACAGATATCAATGAAAATGCAGATCATTCTGCTGACCATCGTGCGCGCCATCATGAACGTCAACACGCGTATGGTCTACCCCTTCCTGATGGTCTTTGCCCGCGGTCTGGGCATCGACCTCAAAACCATCTCGACCACCCTCACCATCCGCTCCTTCTTCGGCGTACTGACCCCTTTCCTGGCCCCTCTGGCTGAGAAACACAGCCGCCGGGCAGGCATGCTACTGGGCGCGGCCATGTTTGCCATCGGCAGCGGGCTGGTTGTCCTCTGGCCTACCCTGCTCACCTTCGGCATCGCCCTCTCGATCACCTTCCTGGGCATGTACGTCTATATGTCTGCCGTGCAGGCCTACCTGGGCGATACCGTCCCCTATGCCCAGCGCGGACGCGCAATGAGCATTTTCGAGCTGGCCTGGTCGTTTGCCTTCATCATTGGTATGCCCCTGCTGGGATTCCTGATCGGCCGCTATGGCTGGCAGGCGCCCTTTCCCATCATCAGCTTCCTCGGCGTTCTATCCTGCTTCGCCATCTGGGCATTCATCCCCAACAGCCTGCCGGAAGGCAACGGCAAAGAAGGCGGCCTGCTCTCCGGCATGAAAGATGTCTTCGCCTCGCCCGCTGCCCGCGCCAACCTGCTGCTGGTATTCGTCTTCCTCTTGGGGAATGAGATGATCAATCTCATGTTCGGCGTCTGGCTGGAAGACACCTTTGCCCTGAAGATCACCGGTCTGGGATTTGCCTCCATCGTCATCGGCATTGCCGACCTGGGCGGAGAAGGCTTGAGTACCTTTATCATTGATAAACTCGGCAAAGAACGGACTATCCGCATTGCCCTGGTGCTGACCGCCATCGCCGCCCTGGGTGTCCCGCTCGCCAAAAACAGCCTCGCCCTGACCCTGACGGCCCTGTTCATGGTCTTCCTCACCTTCGAGGTAGCCTTCATCGGCATCATGGCCCTCTCCAGCGAGATCCTGCCCAAAGCGCGCGCCACCCTGATGGCCTCCAACGTGGCCGCCGTATCCCTCGGCCGCGGCGTAGGCGCCATCTTCGCCCCCCTGCTGTACGGCATCGGCTATCTCACCAACGGCGTCGCCGCGGTGTGCTTTGCACTGATTGCTTTCTGGCTGGTAAAGAAAATAAAAGTAGCGGAGTAAAAAAATATCTCCGCCTCACCGCAGTCCACCTCCCGAAGGTTTCGGAGGAATCACCGGGTTTCTTTAATCAAGCTCCTGGTTCATAACCAAGAATTGATATAAATCTTTGGAAGGTTCCTTAGGGATTATTACCATTCCAGATTGACTACACGCAACCGCTATTCCCCCGGCGACAACAGCACCATAACCGCCACTGCGAGAAACGCCAGCGGGATCACCAAAGACAGCAAAGCCTGCTGATTCACCCCCGGCTCCAGCATCGCGTTTTGGGGATCAGCCGGGTTGTAATACACACGCACAGCGCTCCCGACAGTATATCTCTGCAGGACTGCCTCCGCCTTCCTGCGATCACTGTTGCTCGTATCCACAAAAGCTACCCTGTTACCTTTGAATTCCACCCCTTTGACCGTATACGAATATCCCACCAGCGGCCCATACAAGGTCTTCCGCGACCCATTGTCACTGCGCCGGCTGAGATGCGAACTGATCTCCGCTCTGGTAATCAAACCATCCGCCGTCGGCCAGTTCTTCGCCCTGTTTGCCTTGCCCAAATTCAAAATGAACTTGACAAGGAACCACAAACCAATCGCACCAAATATCCTGGCAAAATTCTTATCCACAACCCCTCCCTAAACCAAACGCTACACCTGTCAAATAAGACCCAGCAATCCCGCCACACCAAACCCAATAAAGAACAACGGCACCAGCAAAACCAGGAACATTGTCGCATTCGTCCCCGGTTCCAGCACCAAATCTTCAGGATCATCCGGGCTGTAATACACCTGGACGGGCGTTTCAGGCGCGTACATCGTCACAATATTCTCCGCCCGTTGCTTGTTGTTGGAACTGTACTCCACAAATGTCCGCTTGTTTCCGCTGTACTCCAATCCATCAACAGTATAACGATACGTTATTGCCGTGCCATACATACGATCGCCATCATCATCGTAATGCATTGTGATCTGCGAATCGACCACATTGCCAGGTGCCGTCGGCCAGTTCTTCGCTTTCATCCCTTTGATTAATTTCCACACAAGCGCACCAGCCGTGATCACACCCAAAACCAGAAAAATCTCGGCAGCAATTTTCGACATATTTTCCTCCTGATTCTGAGATTGTCGACACCAACCCATCCAGCAGTACAGGAAATCCCATGTATCTAAAACAGATAGCCACTCTCCCCCCTAATCCAGTACCCCCAGCAAACCTAACACCCCAATCACCACAAATATGCCTGGCAGCAGCAGGAACAATACTGAAACAATGTTGATGCCCGGCTCAAGCACGGATTCTTCTGGATCATCCGGGCGGTAATACACCGGCACATCTGTTCCGGGCATATACTGAGCCACAATTTTCTCTGCCCGCCTTCTGTTGCTGGAACTGAAGTCGGAAAATGTGCGCCGGTGTCCACTATACTCGGAACCATCAATATCATAACGGTAGCTGATCTCAGCGCCATACGTGGTAGAACGATCGCCATCATCATCATAACTGTAACTTGTTGATACCCGCGAATTGACCACCTTGCCCTGCGCCGTCGGCCAATTTTTCGCCTTCATCCCCTTGATCAGTTGCCACAGCAGGAATCCGCCAAGCGCAACACCGACAAGCAAAAAGATTTCCGCCACAAGTTTTGTCATCTCTTCCTCCAGTCACAGTAGGGTCAAAAACACAACTCAGCAAATATAAATAACCATCAGTGGCAACATGAAATGGAATTCCCTCGAAGATACAGGCCGCAAAGCGGATGATGTTGATGATGGAATAATTCTAGTTTACAGGGAAAAATGAGGAAATACAATACAAATACCGGCGTGAATAACCATACCTATTTTTTGATAAATGGCTGTGTGCAATCAATTTCAGCTCAAACCTGTCAACCCTGCCACGCCAACGACAAAAGAAATCAGGGGCAAGATCAGAAATGAGCCAGGCAAGACGTCCCCCACCAGGAATATTTTAGAGAGAATTTTTGACATACTATCCTCCCAAACACTGACCATCTATTTGTGAATACATGAACAATAAAACTTGTTGATTTCAGGGAAAGAGAAAATTCAACTGTGGGCTACTCTATAACCACCTTCAACCCCGTGATGCGGCTGACCAAATGCCGCAGTCCCCATATCGGCAATGCGAGGGCCAGATGCAGGGTAAGGCTGATCCCAAAGATGAGCGCCATCCCCAGCAAAGCTCGATTGAACCACGGACCAAAATGCTCCAACATCCACGGTCCCGCCCCGCCAATCACCAGCACGACCAAAAGCAGCCCTAAGCCGATGCCAACCGGACGCCAGGAATGCCTGTCCGAAGCCGACGGCAGCATCGTACTGCTGACGGTGAAAGCCAGGTAGAACCACAACCAAAAATCATTGCGCGAGGGAACGGCCAGCAGTCCCTGCCAAAACGGTCCCCATGCTCCCTCATGCATAAAAACCGCCAGGGGCGAAAGCCCCAGACAGACACTCCCCAGAAAAGCAATCACTGCCCCACCTGCAAGCAAGGGGGCAGTGCCAATCAACGCATCTGGAAGGGCGCCAGCCTGCTCAGTCTCCACATACCCCATGCGCAGCTTCCCATTCTCTGTCAATTCAGGCAGCAGGGAAAAGCGGCCGGTCTTCACACCGAGCACGCGCGCCATCACATAATGGCTCGACTTCATGCAGCAGAACCCCGGGGAAGAAAAACAGCGAAAATAACCCCAGAGAGAGGTCCTGCCGGCGGGTGATCAGCAGGAGCAGTGCCTGTAATTCGCGGTGCAGCCAGCGCTGCACAAACAGGAACGGCCCCAGGCTGATCACCAGCCATAAAAAACCATCGAAAGCGATGGCAGAGATCACTTCAAACTATCAGCAGCAGCCTGAACGATACCGGGGAAATCATCCGCTTTCAAGGCGGCCCCGCCCACCAGGGCACCGTCGATATCCGTCTGATTGAAAAACTCAGCCGCGTTGGCTGCTTTCACCGAACCGCCGTACAGCACGCGCACGGCCTGGGAAACAGCCTCACCAAACATGCGCTTCAATGTCGGGCGGATGTAGTCTGCTACCACCAGGTTAGCGTCCTCACCGCTGGCGGCCAGGCCTGTGCCAATCGCCCAGATCGGTTCGTAGGCAATGACCACTTTCTCAGCCTGCTCGGCGGTCAGATCGGCCAGTCCTTCGCTCACCTGGCGGGTAACCACCTCGGCCGTCTGCCCGGATTTGTTCTCATCCAGCGTCTCGCCGATGCACATGATCGGGGTCAGGCCGGCAGCCAGGGCAGCCTTGACTTTGGCATTCACGGTCTCGTCCGTCTCGGCAAAATACGCGCGCCGCTCAGAATGGCCGAGGATCACATAGCCGCAGAATTCCTTGACCATGCTCGGAGAAAGCTCACCGGTGTAGGCACCAGAGGCTTCCCAGTGCATGGTCTGGGCACCCAGACCAATCCCGGTACCAGCCAGCATTTCGGACAATTTCATCAATGACGTATCAGGCGGGCAGATGACCTGTTCCACCGTGGTGACGGGCTGCATGGCAGGCAAAAGCGCCGTAACCAGTTCCGCGGCTTCCGCCACGGTTTTATTCATTTTCCAGTTTCCTGCTACCATTGGTTTTCGCATATTCTTCTTACCTCTCAAAATTAGATTACATAATGCAAGCCCGCCAGAATTTTGCAGGCCTGTTGTTAAAATGACTATTTGTTTCCTGGTTCAGGCAGCTGGAATTGCAGATCATATTCCACGCTGATATTCTGCACCACTTCATTCAGCCATCCCGGTAGTTCCCGGCTGCGGAACAGATCCCGGATCACCAGGCGTGCCCGATCAATCTCACCAAAATACACATATATCTCGGCCTGCAGGATCTCAGCTTCGGGATAATCTGGAAGCAGATCTTCATCCTCCAGAATGCCATTCAGCTTGTTTTTAGCTTTTTGTGGATCACCATAGTACAGCTCATGGCGGATTTTGGCCACCAGGGCATACGGATGATCTCCATGTTCCATCCAGATCGGGCCAGAAATCGGGTCCTTGGCCGCCAGATAAAACACCATGCGCGCTTCCTGCTTAAAGGCTCAAGCGCTTCAATCGGCCAGTCCAGCAAGGTGATCACCAGGGGCAGCCAGGCCTTTTCCTCAGCCATCCGCTCAAAGGCAATCTCATAAAAGACATCATCATTGCCTGCGGCCGCTTTCATGTGCTCGATTTCACCCCGCAAGCCATCAAGATCATCCCGCCGCCAATGTTCCAGGGCAGCTTCGAGTGCCCCGTATGCTTCATCAAGCGACTCTTCTGAAGGCGGTGGGGCATCCATTTCTGGCAGCGGGTTATCGAGCATCCCCTCCAACTGACCCGCTTGTTGGGCCTGCAAGCGTTCTTCGTTGAGGGCACCAAGCCCAACCAGGCAGCAAAAACTGACCAGCAATAACGAAAAAATAATCCAGAATATTCGCCAGCCCTTGCGCGTTGATTGCCAGCGCTTTTTCAGTTTTCCAGGCTCTTTGGGTGCTTTCGGATCCCTGAGTTTGTTGGCTCTTTTTCCCCTTTGTGAATTACTCTCTGCTGACACAGCTTCAAGTACCTCGGTAGGCTGAGCAACATCCTCGTCACCATCCACCGGGATCTCCACAGACGGGATCGTCCCCGACATCGCTGGCGCAGGTGCAGCCGCCAACTGGGTAGAACCGTCCGCACCAACTGCCAGCGCAGGGGAGATCTCTCCGCGAATCGCTTTGCGCAAAGCACTCATCAAATCCTGCATCGTCTCAAAGCGGTCTTCAGGTTCTTTGGCAAGCGCTTTTAATAACACGCGCTGCACTTCTTCAGACACACCGGGGTTAACCGTCCTCGGCAGCGGCAGCGGGGTATAGATATGGTCATGAATAATCGCAAATGGGGTATCCGCATTAAAAGGTACCTGCCCAACCACCATCTCGTACAACATCACCCCGAAGGAATAAATGTCGGAGCGGTGATCAAGATCAGACTTGGCAACCGCCTGCTCTGGCGACATATACTGCGGCGTACCCACCATGCGGTCAGCGGTCAGGCTGGATTCGCCGGCAGCGGCAATCCGTGCCAGGCCAAAGTCAGCCAGATAGATCTGTCCATCCGGCGTCAGCAGCACATTGGAAGGTTTGATATCGCGATGCAGTACACCCTGAGCATGCGCATAAGATAACGCCTCACCGGCTTTCTCAACAATACGCAAGGTTTCTTCCAGTGTCATCGGGCTGGCGGTCAAACGCGCCTTGAGGGTTTCCCCCTCAATGTATTTCATCACCAGATAAGGACGACCTTCATGCTCTGAGAAGTCATAGATCGGCACAATATTTGGATGATCGAGATTGGCGACAACCTTTGCCTCGCGGTTGAAACGCGCCAGAAAATTCTGATCCTCTGTAAAGGCTGGATGCAGCGCCTTGATGGCGACATACCGCTCCAGGCGGGCATGATAGCCCTTGAAAACAGTTGCCATCCCCCCCTGGCCCAATTGTTCTACCAGGCGGTATTGCCCGATCGATTCACCGATGACAAAAGGCATAATAAACTCCCAATACCATGAAATAATTCCAAATTACCAAAGGATAACCGGTTTGTTTCTTTCCTATTACCAACCACTCAATCAAGAAACATCCCAATAAAAACAATACCCACAATAAGATATTTTACCAGAAAGCGACTTGTTAGCCAGACAACCTTGCGGTATTTTCCCGAACTGAAGTAAACTTGGAATACCTCCGCTCATATGCGGAAGCAATTCTTTAAAATAGTGAGGGAAAATGTCTTACCTCGAATCTTTTTCATCCACCCTGCCGATTGTATTCCTTGTCATTTCAGGTGTGCTCCTGCGCAAACTTCATTTTTTTGGAGACAACACCGTCAACGATATCAAGAAGCTGGTCGTAAACATCAGTCTGCCGTTAATGTTATTAAACGCTTTTGCAACCATGGTCTTTGAACTGCGTTATCTTTGGATTGTGGCTTCATTGTTTTTTGGGTCTGTGCTCCTCATGGTTTTGTCCCGAAAACTGGGCCCAATCTTTGGGATTCAATCCAGATTTTTCCCTTTTCTAATGACCGGGTTCGAGGCCGGAATGATGGGCTATGCCATATTCAGTTCTATCTATGGTATTGAAAATATCCCGAAATTTGCCATTTTTGACCTGGGGCAGGTTTTGTTTGTTGTCCTGGTATTCATTCCAACCATGGGAAGCATGGGTCAGGAACGCACCGATCTGAAACAGACATTATTATCTTTCATAAAAATGCCGGTGATCATCGCTATTTTTTCAGGCCTGCTCCTTAATCTGGGTGGTTTATATCCGTTGTTGACGGGCTTTCCCCTGACCAATGCGTTTGTGCAAACGACCACCATCCTGGGGTCAGTCACCATTCCAATGGTGGCATTGGTCCTCGGCTATGATCTCAACCTGAACCTTGCCACCATCAGCAAACCGCTGAAAACAGTGGTGATCCGCATGACAACCTGGATTGTTTTGGGGTACCTGTTCACCCATTTCATCGTCGGTCAGCTTCTCGGTCTTGGCGAGATCTATCAGGCCGCTGCCTGGATATTATTGATCATGCCACCCCCTTTTGTGATTCCACTTTTTCTGACCCAATCAGAAGAATCAGATCGAAACTACATTGCCAACACTCTGTCTCTCTCAACGATCATATCGCTGTTCGCGGTAGTGATCGTCCGCGCATTTTTCCCGTTGTAAATCCCCTCATCCCCATTCATAGAGACCTGCCTGCCAGGTCTTTTTGGATTCTCGCCAATTACCATCCAATACAGGCAACGGGTCGGAAATCCTATTGACGGGAACTCCTCAGTCTTATATAATACGAATGTTCGTACATTTACTTCCCACAGGAGAATCCCCATGCACAAAATCGCAATGCTTGGTACAGGTTTGATCAGCCGCTTTTACACGATGAGCTTGCTCAGCTACCGTGGCAAAGACGAGATCACCATCGTTTGCTCGGGTAAAGAAGAAAACGCCAAAAAATTCGCTGAAGAATTTGGCATTCCGAACTGGACAGCCGATATGGCTGAAGCCATCCAGCACCCTGATGTTGATACCGTCATCGTTGCCATCCCCAACTACCTGCACAAGAAAGCCGTCCTGCTGGCCGCCGAAGCGGGCAAGGCGGTGCTGTGCACCAAACCGCTGGCCACCAGCGGTCCGGAAGCATTGGAAATGCTGGAAGCCGTAGAGAAAGCCGGCGTCTTCCACGGTTACCTCGAAGACCTGGTCTACACCCCCAAGACTCTCAAAGCCCTCGATGCTGCCAAAAAAGGCGCGCTGGGCAAGGTGCTTTGGGCTCGCTCCCGTGAAGCGCACGGTGGACCGCACAGTGACTGGTTCTGGAACAAGGAACTCTCCGGCGGCGGCGCGATCGTTGACATGGGCTGCCACTGCATTGAGATCGCCCGCAGTTTTATTGGTAAAGAAAGCCGCCCCGTTTCCGTCACCTGCTGGGCCGACACCCAGGTACACCCCATCGATGCCGAAGACCACGCTGTTGGTCTGGTGCGCTATGATAATGGCGCGGTCGGCCAGTTCGAGGTCAGTTGGGCTTTCCGCGGCGGGATGGACCTGCGCGACGAGATCGCCGGTACCGAAGGCACCGTATGGCTCAATCACTGGCTGCGCACTGGCTTTGAGATGTTCACCGATGTCGGCTCCGGCGGCTATGTGGCCGAAAAAGCCGAAGGCGATACCGGCTGGATGTTCCCTGTCGGTGATGAGGTTGGCGCGCTGGGGTATGTCGCCATGTTCATGGATATGTTCAACGCGATGGACGAAGGCAAAGCCCCCATGGAAGACTTCTATGACGGCTATATTGTCAATGCCATCATCGACGCTTGCTATAAAGCCGCAGACAGCGAGAAATGGGAAACGGTCGAAATTGCCGATTGGCGCGGCGGCGAAGCAGCGGATGAAGGCAAAGATAAATTCACCTCATATGATGAAGATAATTACCTCATCAAGGAAGAACGTATGCCCAGCGGTCAGTTGAAACTGATCCTGAAAAATAAGAAAACCGGCACGATTTCCCAGATCGTAAAAGAATAGCAGATATTAAATCGGGCGCAGAAGTGATTCTGTGCCCGATTTTTGGTTGTTCTTACCAGGAAACTTTGTTTATATTATAATCAAAGTTGTTAACATTAAAACCGAAGTTGGGTATTGATTAAACCAAGTATTTTTGCTATAACCATATTAACGTCCTGTTAACCATGTTTTTTTTCACAAAGGTTTCATAAAAAGCAACCTCTACATGGCAAATCAAACAACATCCGTACCACCCAGAAAGCATTTCAGAAAAGCACCCATCCTGCTCAATCATTCCGAGGCAGTGATTATTGGTATTTTAAGACGGAACCACCAGACCTCAAGAGCAGAAATCACAGCCATCACAAACTGGTCAAAAGCCAAGACTTCGCAGGAAGTGACCAGTCTGATTGCAAAAGGCTATCTGGTAGAAGTAGGCGATGGCGTTTCGCAAGGCGGACGCAAACCCCGCTTGATCCAAATCAACAGCAAACTCGGTTTCATTGCCGGCATTGATATTGGCGCGACCAGCATCGAAATTGCCCTGGCAGACACTACCGGTACTATCCTGCAAAGAACCACAGAACCAGCCGATGTACGCATGCCCCCGGAAGTGGTAATGGGGCGGTGCAGCGAACTGATCCTCCAAATGACCATAAAACAGGGCATCCACCCAAAGCAAATCCTGGGCATTGGCATCGGCGTCCCCGGCCCGGTCAACTTCACCCGTGGAGTGCTGGTTGCCCCCCCGCTCATGCCGGATTGGGAAGATTATCCCATCCGGGATTTCTTCCAAAAAACTTTCTCCTCGGCCCTTGTTGTGGTCGATAACGATGTCAACATTATGGCCCTCGGCGAACAGCGCGCCAATGGATCAGGTGAAATCGACCATTTCCTGGTGATCAAGATCGGCACAGGTATCGGCTGCGGCATCATGGCCAGCAGGAAGATCCACCGCGGCAGCGATGGCAGCGCCGGTGACATCGGGCATATTTGCGTCGACAAAAACGGCCCCATTTGCCGCTGCGGCAACCGCGGATGCCTGGAAGCAATGGCAGCCGGACCGGCCATTGCCGAGAACGCCATGCTAGCCGCTCAGGATGGCAAAAGTGACCTGCTGCTGGAAATGATGCAAGCCAACAATGGTGTCCTGACTCCCGAAGACGTCAATGCTGCCTGCCGCGAAGGGGACGAAGCTGCCCTGGGGATCATCCGTGCCAGCGGGCAAATGATCGGGGATGTATTGGCAGGACTGGTCAATTTCTTCAATCCCAGTCATATCTTTATCGGTGGGGGCATCACCAACTTCGGCAATCACCTGTTAATTGCCATAAAACGCGCTGTCCTGCGTCGCTCGCTGCCCCTTGCTACCCAACATCTGGCAATCAATTTCTCCCACACCGGTGCTGACGCTGGTATTCTCGGCGCAATTACCCTCGCGCGGGAATATCTTTTCACCGTTGAAAACGATCAGAGACTATCCCTCTAAACCAACTTGTTCCAAAAGAAAGGAGGCGTTATCCGAAAAAGAAAACAACAAAGAAACACCCAAAGTACAACAAATTCAAAAAAATATGAGGAGAAACTTATGTCTAAGAAACTGTTAACTATTGTCAGCCTTTTGCTTCTTGCCAGCATTTTGCTTGGTGCATGCAGCCCGGCACCGGCCGAAGAAGCAGCCCCCGCTGAAGAAGCTGCCCCTGCCGAAGAAGCAGCGCCAGCCGAAGAAGCAGCCCCCGCAGAAGAAGCTGCCCCGGCAGAAGCCGAAGCATTCACCATCGGTATCTCTAACAGCTTCATCAGCTCCGAATACCGCACCCAGATGATCGCCTCGTTGATCGAAGTCAACCAGGAATACATGGATGCCGGCATCACCACCGAGCTGGTGATCGAAAGCGCCGACACCGATGTTGCTGGTCAGATCCAGCAGCTCCAGAACCTGATGGCCAAAGATGTGGACGCCATTTTGGTCAACCCCGGTGATGTGAACGGCCTCAACGCCACCCTTGAAGAAGCGGTTGGCAAAGGGCATCATCGTTATCTCCGTCGACCAGGAACTGGACGTAGACGGTGTATACAACGTTGGTATCGACCAGAAAGAATGGGCCAAGACCAGCGCCAAATGGCTCGCCGAGAAACTGGGCGAAGGCGATGTGGTGCAAATTGAAGGCTTCCCCGGACATCCCGCCAACGTGGCCCGCATGGACGGTGTTGCTGAAGTATTCGCTGACTATCCCGGCATCAACGTTCTCGCTACCGACACCGGCAAGTGGGACGAAGCTACCGGCCAGCAGGTCATGTCCAACTTCCTTTCCGCCTACCCCACCCTGGATGGCTACTGGACCCAGGACGGTATGGCAATCGGTGCACTGCAGGCTGTTTTGGCTGCCAACCCCGCTGAATGGCCCCAGGGCGTCGGCGAAGGCCGCTGCCAGTATTTGAACCTGTGGCAGGAAGCTTTGGAACTCAATCCTGACTTTGACTCGATCGCAGTTGCCAACCACCCGGGCGTTTCCCCCACCGGTCTGCGCATCGCCGTCAACATGCTTCAGGGCAAAGAAGTAGACACCAGCAAACTGGGCGGCGCCAATGGCCTGTCCTTCGTGCTCCCCTTCGCTGCTGTGATCACCTCCGACAATCTGGATGAAGGCATGGCAATGTGCGAAGGCAAACCCGACGCATGGCTGCTCGACGACATCCTCACCGATGAAGAAGTTCAGAAGTACTTCGTGCAGGAAATGGGCGAAATGGACCCCTTCACCATCGGTATCTCCAACTCCTTCATCAGCTCCGAATACCGCACCCAAATGATCGCCGAGTTGATTGAAACCAACCAGGAATACATGGACATGGGCTACACCACCGAGCTGGTGATCGAAAGCGCCGACACTGATGTTGCCGGCCAGATCCAGCAGTTGCAGAACCTGATGGCCAAAGGCGTAGACGCGATCCTCGTCAACCCTGGTGATGTGAACGGTCTCAACGCTACCCTTGAAGAAGCAGTCGCCAAGGGCATCATCGTCATCTCCGTCGACCAGGAACTGGAAGCCAAAGGCGTTTACAATGTTGGTATCGACCAGAAGGAATGGGCCAAGACCAGCGCCAAATGGCTCGCCGAGAAACTGGAAGGCGAAGGCGATGTGGTGCAAATTGAAGGCTTCCCCGGACATCCCGCCAACGTGGCCCGCATGGACGGTGTTGCTGAAGTATTCGCAGACTATGCAGGCATCAATGTTCTCGCTACCGACACCGGCAAGTGGGACGAAGCTACCGGCCAGCAGGTCATGTCCAACTTCCTCGCTGCCTACCCCACCCTGGACGGCTACTGGACCCAGGACGGTATGGCAATCGGTGCGCTGCAGGCTGTTATGGCTGCCAATCCCGCCGTTTGGCCCCAGGGCGTCGGCGAAGGTCGCTGCCAGTATCTGAACCTGTGGCAGGAAGCCCTCGAACTCAACCCCGACTTTGACTCCATCGCAGTTGCCAACCACCCCGGCGTTTCCCCCACCGGTCTGCGCATCGCCGTCAACATGTTGATGGGCAAAGAAGTTGACAGCAGCAAATTGGGCGGCACCACTGGCATGTCTTTCGTAATGCCCCTGGCTGCTGTGATCACTTCCGATAATCTGGATGAAGGTATGGCAATGTGCGAAGGCAAACCCGACGCATTCCTGCTGGATGAAATCCTCACCGATGACGAAGTTCAGGAGTTCTTCAAATAAACTATGGCTAAGTCGCTTTCCGCTCGCAATATTGTAAAACGCTACGGCGGCGTAGTAGCGCTGTCCGATGGAAATCTGGATGTACACACCGGAGAAGTCGTGGCGTTGGTAGGTGCAAACGGAGGCGGCAAAAGCACAATGAGTAAGGTTATCAATGGAGTAGTTGTCCTCGATGGAGGGCAGCTACTCCTTGATGGCGAACCTGTGCATTTGTCTTCTCCGCAGTCGGCAAAAAAACTGGGCATTGCCAATGTCTTTCAGGAACTAAGCCTCATTCCTCAAATGACGGTTGCTGAAAACATCTGGTTGGCGCGTGAACCCATGACTTCATTTGGGACAGTCAACCGCAAGGCGCTCAACGAGAAGACAGAAGCACTCTTGTCTCTTTTCCAGGGAACCTATAAAACGGACATCAAACCTGATGATCCGGTTTCCTCCCTGCCTCCGGACGAAAAGCAAATCATCGAAATCCTCAAAGCGATCAGCGTTGACCCCTGGCTGATCATTCTGGACGAAGCAACGGCCAGTTTGGACAGCCGTCAGGTGCAGCGTCTTTTCGATCTGGTGGAAAAATGGAAACAGGAAGAAAAAGCAATTGTATTCGTATCGCACCGTATGGAAGAGATCTTCCGCATCGCTGATAAATACAGCGTGCTGCGCAACGGCAAAACCGTCGGCGCCGGTGACATCAAAGACATCACCGAACGCGAGATCGTAAAATTGATGATCGCGAAAGAGTCGGCGTTCAATTTCACCCGTGCCGGCGCCAGAAACGAAGAAAAACCCATCTGCCTGGAAGTGAAGGATTTGAAATCCGGTTCTTTAGACGGAGTCAGCTTCAGTGTCCGGGAAGGTGAGTTGATCGGGATTGGCGGACTGCGCGGCCAGGGCCAGCGAAACCTGCTGCTCTCCCTGTTCGGCGACGTTCCCTATTCTGGCACGATTGAACTTTTCGGGAAAGAAACCAAATTTAAACATCCCCGACAGGCAATGAAGCAGGATGTTGCCCTGGTTCCTGGTGACCGCGCCAAGGAAGGCTTGCTCTATATCCGCTCCATCCTCGAAAACTTCCAACTCCCCTCCTGGTCAAAATACGGCTTCCCGCTGAAGGTCAAAAAAGCCAGCGCTGACGCCGCTCAAATGGGCGAAAGCCTCAGCTTGAAAATGGCTGGCCTGCAGGAACCCGTCAACAGCCTTTCGGGTGGTAACGCACAGAAAGTCGTCATCGGCAAATGGCTGATGCGTGACCCCAAAATCCTCCTGCTGAATGACCCCACCAAAGGTGTGGATGTTGGCACCAAAGCAGAGTTCTACGCCCTGCTCACCAATCTTTGTGAGCAAGGAAAAACCATTGTATTTTACAGCAGTGACGATGAAGAGTTGATCGGCCTGTGTGACCGCGTACTGGTCCTCCACGATGGTACCATCTGCTCCGAATTGACAGGCGAATCCCTGACCAAAGAAAATTTAATTGCTGCCAGCCTGGGCGCCTCGAACGGAGGAGCACAATGAAAAAATACCTGAACTGGGATTTTCTGATGACGCGCTACCCGGCCTTTTTCCCGGCTATCCTGTTGATCACCTCGATCGTGATCAACGTGATCTTGCAGCCCAACATGTTTGAACCAGAGACTCTCAACGGCAATATGCGCGTCTTTCTGCCGCTGATCCTGCTCGCCATTGGTCAGGCTATTGTCCTGATCGGCGGCGGCATTGACATTTCCGTCGGCGGCACAGTTTCCATCGTCAACACCATCCTCGCCACCCGCGTGGGATTGGACGGCACCCCCGAATTGATGTGGAAATACGTCTTCATTTCACTGGGTGTTGGTCTGCTGGCAGGCGCCATCAACGGCTTCTTCATCTCAGTCCTGCGCTTGCAGCCCATTATCACCACCTATGCAACCAGCTTCCTGTATGCAGGCTTTGCGCTTTTCATTCTGCCCAATCCGGGCGGCGGCATCCCGCAGGAGATCGCCAATATCTATCGCACATCGACCCCATTGGGCATCCCGTTGGCCTTCTTTGTGATCGCCATCCTGCTGCTCATCTGGCTCTATGTCAGCTCCACCCGTTATGGAAAATTCCTATTCGCGGTGGGCGGCAAAGCCGAAGCGGCCTACGAAACAGCCGTACCGGTAACAGCCGTGCGCTTTAGCACCTACGTGATTTCCGGTTTTATGGCCGCTCTGGCTGGCATTACCATCACCTTATTGGCCGGTTCTGGCAATGCTGAGATCGGCAGCGCAATGACCCTCAACGCCATCACCGCAGCCGTCATTGGCGGTTGCGCCATGAGCGGTGGCATCGGCGGCGTGGCTGGCCCCATCATGGGCGCCATGACCCTCAGCTTGATCCAGAACATCATTTCCTTTGCAAACATCGACACCTGGTGGGAGACGCTTGTGAAAGCCTCGATCATTGTTATCGCCCTTGCCGCGCCTGGCGTCATCAACCTCTTCCAGAGGAGGAAAGCATGAAAAAATTCCGCATTTCCCCTCCGATTGCTGCCCTTATTCTGGCAATTGCCCTTTTCATCGCCTCGGGGCTTTTGCCCAATGGCTATGGCAGTGATATGGCCATCGCCAAAGCGCAGGCTGTCAACATCCTCCGTCTGGCAGTTTTCCTCGGCGTGATCGCCGCAGGACAAACCCTGGTCGTGATCAGCGGGTTTGAAGGCATCGACCTCTCCGCCGGTTCTGTAGTAACCCTCACCGCCATTCTCACCTACGTCATCGTTAGCGGTGAAAACGACAAAGTGCTCATCGCCCTGCTCGTTTCGCTGATCGTAGGTGCATGTTGATTGGTTTCGTCAATGGTCTCGGGATCACTTTCCTGAAAATCTCACCCTTCGTGATGACCCTGGGTATGTCCGGTGTCGTTACTGGCACCATCATTGTCATCAATCACGGCAATGTCAGCGGTAAGATCGCCCCCATTATGACCAAATTGATTGCCCGCCCGTTGGTGCTCGGCATCCCGGGCGCCATCATCATCTGGCTGCTTTTTGGCATATTCATGTGGCTGCTGCTGGAGCGCACAACGTACGGCAAGAATCTGTTTGCCATTGGCGTCAACCGTGTCACCGCCAAACTCTCAGGCGTTAATGTTACCTGGACCAACCTGGCAACCTACGCGCTTGCTGGTGCTCTGGCAGGCTTTGGCGGTTTCCTTGTGGTCGGGAATACGGGCGTGGTTTTCATTGCTCTCGGGCAGCCTTTCCTTTTCCCCTCCATCGCAGCCGTGGCCGTTGGCGGCACTCTGCTTTCCGGTGGCAAGGGCTCCTATTGGGGCTCTATGGCTGGCGCAGTTGTGCTAACCCTCATCACCAGCCTGCTGACCACCATGCAAATGCCCGACTCAGTGCGCCGCATGGTCCTCGGTGGTACGCTGCTATTACTTATCTCCATTTACGGCCGCCAAAAAGCCCTGCGACAGTAAATTGAAATCTCCTTGATTATCGTTGTTGCTAATCAAACTTTGAAGGAGTAACAAATGACAAAAAAACTAACCAAACAATCTATCGGTATCGGCGTAGCTGGCACCGGTTTTATTGGCCCAGCCCATATCGAAGGGCTGCGCCGCAACGGCCTCACAGTGCTGGGACTGGCCGAAGCCAACAAGGAACTGGCAGAAGAAAAAGCCGCCATGCTGAACATCCCCCGCAGCTATGGTTCCCTCGAGGAAATGCTGGCAGATCCCGATATCGATGTCGTCCATCTTGCCACCCCCAATTATTTGCATCACCCCCATGCCAAAGCCGCCATGCTGGCTGGCAAGCACGTCGTCTGCGAAAAACCCCTGGCGCTGAATGCGGAACAATCCGCAGAGCTGGTTGCCCTGGCCGCCGAAAAGAAACTGGTCAACGCAATCAACTTCAACCTCCGCCAGTACCCCCTCGTCCAGCAAGCCCGAAAGATGGTACAGAACGGCGAGATCGGTGACGTCTTCATCCTGCAAGGTTCCTACCTGCAGGACTGGCTGCTCTTCGACACCGACTGGAACTGGCGGCTTGAGCCCGGTCTGGGCGGCGAACTGCGTGCAGTGGGCGATATCGGCTCTCACTGGTTGGACTTGCTGACCTTCATCACCGGCCTCAAGGTCGTCGAAGTCTATGCAGACTTCAAGACCTTCCACCCCATCCGCAAGAAACCCACCAAGCCAATTGAAACCTACACCGGCAAGATCCTCACCCCCGATGACTATGACGACCAACCCATCCACACCGAGGACTACGCCTCCATTCTTCTGCACTATGAAAATGGCGTACGCGGTGTGCTGACTGTCTCTCAGGTTTCTTCCGGGCGCAAGAACCGCCTCTTCTACGAGATCAGCGGCTCCAAGTCCTCCCTGGTCTGGGACTCCGAAGTGCCCAACGAAATGTGGATTGGCAACCGCACCGAAGCCAATCAGGTACTGATGAAAGACCCCTCGCTGCTTGACCCGGCAGCCCGCGCCAATGCATCTTACCCCGGCGGCCACAACGAAGGTTTCCCGGACACCTTCAAGCAGCTATGCACCAAAGTCTATGACTATATCATCGCAGGCGATTATGACAAAGAGCCTGACTTCTCCACCTTTGCCGACGGGCACTACGAAATGCAGCTTTGCGAAGCTGTTGCACGCAGTGCCAAAGAAGGCAAATGGATCAAAGTTGGATAAACAGATCGGTTCATCTCAAGCCATTGCATAAGGAGATAAAATCATGAAACTCGGTTTTTTCACCGCCGCATTACCGGACAACACCCTCGAAGAAGCGGCCAAATGGGGCGCTGAAAGTGGCTTCAAAGCCATTGAAATCGCCTGCTGGCCCTATGAAAAAGCAGCCCGCCGTTATGCTGGCGTGACCCACATCGACGTCACCAACCTGGACAGGACCAAAGCCAAAGAAATCCGCGCAATGCTGGATGGTTATGGGCTCACCGTTTCTGCACTTGGCTACTACCCCAACCCCCTCCACCCGGATCCTGAGCACCGCGAGACTGTCATCGGTCACCTGAAGAAGGTCATCGAAGCCGCGGAAATGCTGGATGTAGAAATTGTCGGCACCTTCATCGGCAAGGACAAAGACAAGACTGTACCGGAGAACCTCGAAGATTTCGCCAAAATTTGGCCGCCCATCGTCAAGTTTGCCAAAGAGCACAGCGTCAAGATCGCTATTGAGAACTGCCCGATGATCTTCTCCTACGACGAATGGCCTGGCGGCAACAACCTCGCTTCCACCCCCGCCATCTGGCGCAAGATGTGCGAGATCATCCCCGATGACAACTTCGGTCTGAACCTTGACCCCTCGCACCTCATCCTGCAAATGATCGACTACGAACGCGTAGTGCGCGAATTTGCTGACCGCATTTTCCACGTGCACGCCAAAGACCTGCACATTGACTGGGAAGGCGTCTACAATCACGGCGTCCTTTCGCAGGGCATGGGCTGGCAAGTCCCCCGCCTGCCCGGCCTGGGCGACATGGACTGGAAGAAATTCATCGCTGCCCTCACCGCCGTCGGCTACGACTTCGTCGTCAGCATCGAACACGAAGACCGCGCCTTCGAAGGCGAAGAAGAACTCGTCAAACGCGGCTTCTACCTCTCCCGCGACGTGCTCAAGCCGTACATGCACTAGGCGCAGCACGCTAAAAATACACATCTCCCCTGCTGCTTTAAGCGGCAGGGGATTTTTTTATCAGTAAGCAGTCAACCAGTTGATCCGTCAATCAGGAAATCGCCCTCCCGAATGTTGATTTGTTGAAAATCAGCTTAGTAAGCACCACAGCACCCATTGCCATTAATCCAATTCCAACGCGCAAAAACCATGAAACATATGCCGATGTACCGCCCGCAATTTCCAAGATGCCATACAGCAGCATGCCGTTGATCAAAATAGCAATACCCGAATTGTAGGTTTGACAGAACAGCCGGTAGCCTTTGTACTGCACAATATCAGGGAAGAAAGTCTTCAGGAGAACAAATACGAAAGCACCCAACCCTAACAAATAGAGATACGCATTTGACATCCAGAGCGAAGTAACGCCATGGCCAAACAGCGTGTATATTTTGCCAAACAGAAAAATACCAATTGCAGAAAGAAAATACTTGATAATCGTTTTATTTAGTTCCATAATGCATCCCTCTAATACCCAATATAAATAATATCGCTGATCTTTCTTTCACCATCTTTGCGTCCACTGGTAGGGTTGTTGATGACCTTGCCATTCAACCACATCGCGGCCGAACCTCCGCCGTCAAGGTTATAGGCCACCGCTGCACCGCGGTCAACAAACTCCTGTGCCAGTTCCTGAAGTGTCATCCCCCGGCTTTCATCCGTGCGTCCGTCGACGACAATGAAGATATAGTGCAGTGGGGAGATCTGTCCGATGGCTGTCCGGGGATTCGAGTTTGAAGAGGCTTTCGTATCGACTTCAGTGTCATTCGTCACACGAACCTCTCCGTTGAATACAAGCGTTGGCCCAAAGGTGAAGCCCTGCAAAATACCACTTTCAATCAGTTCCGTTCCAGTGCTTTCGTTATCATCAACAATACCAAGATTCCCCTCGCGATCAATCGTCAAGGATGGATCATCCGTGGGTTTGCCGGGAACATCCCGGTACAAAACGCCATTGCGGATCACGAGCCCGGTATCCCTGAATCCATAATAATCACCGTTAATCGCAAAAATCGCGTTGTTCGCCGCTGCCATTTCGGAAGTTGTTTGGGTGATGTTTTTCCCAAAGGTATCATTTGCAAACGCAGTTTTCAAATAGCTGGCATCAGAAAGCTGGACATCTGCCACATAGAACACAATACCGTATTCTTCAACCGTTTCAATGCTGATATGGATATGCTCATCGGTATAAGAATGGTCAGTGATGATGGCTTCAGCTTGTCCTTCTTCCGCTTGAGTACTTGTCTCACTCGCCTCGACTACTTCAATCGTATTCGCCGCAGTATTGTCTTGAAGATCGATGACTGTATATCCAGTTTGATCCTGTGTGACGACGGCATAAGATTTCGGGATCACAAAAGCATCCAGCAATGTGAAAGCCGATGACAATATCATCACAAGAACTAAGATAGCTGTCCAGCGAATTCTATTTACTGAGAACTTATGCGGTTTTTTCATGGTTGCTCTGCCTTCTAAAGATAAATATCCGTTGTACCAGAAAGTTTGTCAGAAACAGAAAAATATCTGTCATGATTTTCAATAACACAACGTGTTCGTTAATCAGTGAGGTTATTCCTTGCAGGATCAGCCAACTGAAGAGCATTTGAATTGCGCAAAGCATAAAATACTTTTTTGCTTGTGCAGAGGCAGAAGCCCTGCTCTCGAAAACAATTTTCTTATTGATCAGGAAATTAGCGACAGCAGAAATCAGTCGGGCAATACTCGTTGCGCCGAACAAAGACCAGGAAATTGCGTTGGCTGAAAGCATATTTAAGATCAATGTAAACAATCCAATGTCAATCACTGCGCAAAACAATGAAGACAAACTGAACCTGATCATCTCTTTATAAACCCGTACTAAATCCTGAAAGGGTTTGAAATGGGTTGTGCGCTTCTGGTCAAGAGGATTGATTCGAATTGCTGCTTGTTTTACTGGCATATTGTTCCTTGCAGATTTATTACTTTCAATATCAAGAGTATAGAAAAAAGATATTGAGAACTTGTTGAAATTCATTTTCGGTTCAATTTCGTTTTCGCATGAGCTGATTTCAGAAAAAGACAACCGTCCTTTAGAGATATCTGTCGCTTGAATGTTTATTGTGCGGGGCCAGCAGGAACACCCAAAGCTGCAGCCAGGTCTTCCAATGTCACACCGAGCGCAGCAGCCGCGGCAGCAAGATCAGGTGGCGGAGCACCCAGTGCGGATCTGAGGGCTTCCTCAGTTACACCCAACTTTGCAGCAGCCGATGCAAGATCAATCTCGGGGCGTCCTTGTCCCTGGGCTGGATTCTGCCCTTGGTCAGCCTGCCCGCCTGCTGACTCATTCATCGCTCCCGAGGAGATTGACGAGGGGTTCCCGCTCTCATTCAGGGCACTGCTATCCGTCACGCAGCGGACATAATTGCTGCCGCGAATCGCATCGCCTTGGGGACCGTGTCCGGTCGGGAAATTCAGCGGCGGCACTCTCTGTTTTCGGATCGCTGCGCTGTGCGCCTGCGCCGTGAACATCCTGCCACTGATTATTCATATAACCCAGGGCGCGCCCAAAGCTGACATAGGCGGCATTTCCACCGGAAACCTGATTGGCATGGGTAGTGCTGCTCCAGAAGAAGGGATAATCGACCTGTCCAGCTTCGTTTGTGATTGTTGATGTGCTAAAGATAGGATCAATAGCGGCAGAATTGGTTGTGTCAGGTGAGCGAGAATAATCAACAATACTCTGCAATTCTTTGACATTCGGCAAACGCCAATCGGTGATGCCCGCAGTATCGAGGTTTTCGCAATAATTCAGTGCGGCTTCCCAATTCATGCCAGACTCACTGTCGCTCTGTGTCCAGGTCAATCCAGTCGCATTATCGCTAACCGTACCATTGCCATTATCAACAAAATCATTTTCACCATAAGCCGTGTTCCCGCGCACAAAGATCACAAAGAAGGTTTTCGGTTGTCCGCCAGGCCCCATCTGCGTTGGGTAGCCTTTGATGCGCCCATCTGCAAAATTGACGCCAAACATGGTCTCGTTTCCATTCATAGTCGTGCTGACATATTTCGTGCTGGTCGCCCACTGCGAGTCGATGACGCGTTCGCCTGCGCTTTCATCACCATATTCGAAGTTGAAATATTCGGTATCAATAAAGGGGTCAAATTCGATGCATTGGGTCCACTGGGGTCAAGCCCATCGAACTGGATCAGCGAATAAAGCTCCTTGATGGTCGGCAATCTCCAGTCTGAGTACCCGGCCAGGCGTCAAGATTCGATGCACCAGCGACAGCTTGATCGTAGGTCATCTTTTCGCCGGGATCCTGCTGCCACATCAGCCCGGTCACGTTATCCGTGATCGTACCATCGCCATTATCCGTGTAACTGGGCTGGTTTCCGTTATATTGGGCATCCTGCCCGAAGAAAGCTGATCCCGTTGGTGGGCAATCCACCTGATTTTGGGCATCGTAACAATTCCCTGGTCGGTATCCACAATCGGATAGGTTAATCTCGCCGTGCTGTTCGAAATGATTTCCTCTTGAACGAGCGAAGGCTGATGTTCAGGAGATGTAACGGAGGGTATCTGACCGGTATCACCCGGCACATTTTCAATGAGCGGCTGTGAACCACAGGCTGTCAGAAAGATGATGCTGCCAAGGAGGATGAAACTGAGTTTTTTGTGCTTGAACATGTTTTTTCCTTTGCGAACAGAAATTGAAAGGAACAAGGTTTTTTCCCGTTCTATGAAAAAAGTATAAAGAATAGTTCTTTAGAAACTGTTTAGAAGCTGTTTGGTTTTTATTCGCAAAACTTCTCTCATTTTTTCCTGTTTTATTTCCAATCAGTTTTGACAACATCCAAACAATGAGAAGCCCCACCTGATTGACTCACTGTTTGACTGATCGCCTTCCCCCGCCAAATGTCATCAAAATCCACGCTTAATATAACCAAACAAGGACAAATCTGCCATTTTTCCGTCTTTTGTACTATAATTTTGGTACATAAAACGCAACAAAATGGTTTTTCGGAACTGGATTATGGCGACTATCATCAATCAAAATAATATGGATCAATACTTCGCTGTAGACCCCCAGCCCGAAATCCTGCTGGGCCGCAAACTGCGTGAACTGCGCACCCGGCAGAAGCTTTCGCTGCGCGCACTGGCAGAACGCAGCGGGTTGAACGTAAACACCCTCAGCATGCTCGAAAACGGCAAAACATCGCCATCCGTCAGCACCTTGCATCAGCTTGCCCTGGCCCTCAACGTGCCCATTGCCCGCTTCTTTGAGGTTGAACCGGTCGAAAAACAGGTGGTCTTCACCCCGCACAGTGATCTGCCGGAAAATGCGGGCAGCACCCATATCCACAACCTGGGCATTGACCTGGCCGGCAACGCCCTGCAGCAATTCCGCGTTACCCTCAAGCCCGGCGCAGGCAGCGGGGATCAGATGATTGTCCACACCGGCCATGAATTTGTATACTGTCTGTCTGGCAAAGTCCACTACCGGGTCAACAAGGAATATTATGTCCTGCAAGCCGGTGACAGTCTGGTCTTTGAGGCACACCTCCCCCATTGTTGGGAGAATGACAGCGAAATCGAAAGCCAGATCCTTCTGGTACTTGACCCGGCCGACGAAAGCGAAGAACCCGGCGGCCGGCATTTCTCTCTTGAATATATGAAAAAGGAGTTCAACATGAAAATCGCATTGATCACTGACGACGGAAAGACCATCAGCCAACATTTTGGCCGCGCCTCACATTACCTGGTCATGACCATTGAGGACGGCAAGATCATCGAGCGCGAAATGCGCGCCAAGATGGGCCACGGCCAATTCCACACCGCTGCCCACGAAGAAACTGCCGGTGCTGCCGGGCATGGCATGGGCGCCGACTCGCACAACAAACACGTCAGCATGGCCGAAGTCATCGCCGACTGCAAAGTCCTTCTGTGCGGCGGCATGGGTCGCGGCGCATATCAAAGCATGCAGCGACTCAACATCACCCCCATCGTCAGCGAACTGCGTGATGTCGAAGAAGCTGCCCAGGCCTTCATCGACGGCAAGCTCGTCGACCACACCGAACTGCTGCATTAATCCCTTGCCGCTTGCCCTCTTGATAAAGGGGCAGAGGCTTGAGTATCGCCAGCCTTTTGCCCCCCCTTGATCAAAGGGGGGTAGGGGGGATTTCCTCGGCACAACAGGATTTCTCAAGCGGGCAACAGGAAAGCTAATCCATTGATTAACCCAAAATTCACATCACAAGGAACAACCATGATCCTCTTCATCTCAAGTGAACACCCCGAATCCCAAAGCCCGATCAACGAACGCTTTGGCCGCTGTCAATGGCTGATGGAATACAATTCCGAAACCGGCCAATGGACTGAACACCAGAACCCGGGTGCCGAGCACTCCGGCGGAGCTGGCGTTGCCGCCGCCCAGTTTGTGATCGACCACAAAGCCGATACCGTCATCAGCGGTGCCTTTGGCCCCAATGCCTCCAGTGCACTCCGTGCCGGCAACGTCACCATGAAACTCTTCAACAGTGAAATATCAACCGTTGAGCAGGCCGCGCAATTATGCCTGCAGGACAAACTGGAGAGCTTTGAGTAGCACATCAAAGAGATTATGTCTATGCGAATAGCAGTTACCAGCGGAAAAGGCGGCACCGGCAAGACTACCATCGCCACCAGCCTGGCCCTCAGCCTGGCCGGGGAGCAGGACGTTGCCTTTGTCGATTGTGATGTCGAAGCCCCCAACGCACACATCTTCCTGCATCCTACCTTCACTGAACACCAGGATGCCGTCATTCGCATCCCCAAGGTGGACGCGGATGTGTGTACCCTGTGCGGAAAATGCGTTGAGGTGTGCCAGTTTCACGCCCTGGCGAAGATCGGCTCCTCTATCCTCACCTTCCCTCAACTGTGTCACGGCTGCGGAAGCTGCACCTGGAACTGCCCGGTTGGGGCCATCTCGGAAGTACCCAACCCCATCGGCAAACTCGAATCCGGGGCAACGCCGGATGGCATGCCTTTTTCCCGCGGCGTACTCAAAATCAGTGAACCGATGGCAACCCCCATCATCCGCCAGCTCAAGCGGGTGGCGCTTTCGCCGAATAATGAAGTAACCATCCTCGATTCCCCGCCCGGTGCTTCCTGCTCTGTGGTGGAAACCCTGCGCGGCATGGACTTTGCCCTGCTGGTCACCGAGCCAACCCCGTTCGGCCTGCATGACCTCAAGCAGATCACCGGCATCCTCGAAGAATTCAATATCCCGTCCGGCGTGGTCATCAACCGCGACGGCATTGGCGACACCCAGACCGATGACTTCCTCGCGCAGCAAGGCATCCCCATGCTGATGCGCATCCCTTTCTCACTGAAAATCGCTGCCGGCCTCTCCGCCGGCATCCCGCTGATCGAAATTACCCCGGCCCTGCGGCAAGGCTTCCTCGATGTCTATGCGCATATCATACAAATCATCGCGACTGCGAAAGGAGGAAAATAATGTCCCATCCTCCTGCCAAACAACTCATCATCCTCAGCGGCAAAGGCGGCACCGGCAAGACCAGCATCACCGCAGCCTTTGCCCACCTTGCCAGCCAGTCCCAACACCCCATCCCCGCCATTCTGGTGGATGCCGACGTGGACGCTGCCAATCTGGGGCTGGTCTTGCAGCCTGACGGTGCCGAGCAGCACGAATTTTGGGGCGGCTCCATCGCCGAGATCGACCCCGACGACTGCATCGGCTGCGGCCGCTGCGCAGAGGTCTGCCGCTATGATGCGGCATTCCCCACAGCCGAAGATCCCGGCATTTACAGGATCGACCCGCTGGCCTGTGACGGCTGTGCTGCCTGTGTGTATGCCTGCCCGCAGGAAATCATCAGCATGGTCCGCCAGCAGGAAGGTTTATGGTTCCACTCTCACGCTGCTTACGGGGACATCTTCCACGCTGAACTCTTCCCCGGCAAAGAAAATTCCGGCAAGCTGGTCACCACCATCAAGCAGCAGGCCCGCCTCAACGCCCAGGATAATGGGATTCCCCTGGTGATCATTGACGGCCCGCCCGGCATCGGCTGCCCGGTTATCTCCGCCAGCGCAGGGACCGACCTCGCCCTCATCATCACCGAACCCGGCAAAGCCGGCATCCACGATCTCAAACGCATCCACGAAACCTTGCAGCATTTCCGTATTCCGTCACTGATCTGCATCAACAAAGCGGACATCTATCCCGCCGGTGTTCAGGAAATTCACGACTATGCTGCTGAACAGGACGCCCAGGTGATCGCGGAAATCCCCTTTGACGCGGCCATCCCCAACGCAATGGTGCAGGCGCAACCAGTCACAGCTTTTGCTCCCAACTCTCCGGCCTCTCACGCGATCAACGAATTATGGATAGACATTGAGCAGCGGATCGAATCATCAGAAGGAGGGGCATAATGGAAACAAAAGTCTTGACCACAGCGATCATGAAGCATCTGGAATCCGTCATCGATCCCGAAACTGGTGCAGATGTGCTGCGTATGCGCCTTGTCCAGGATCTGCAAGTCAGTGAAGACGGCTTGGTGACCTACATCTTCCAGCCTTCTTCACCCCTCTGCCCGATTGCCGTTACCCTGGCAATGAACATCATCGAAGCCATCAAGGAAGTCCCCGGTGTCAGCGGGCAAGACATCAAAGTCACCGGTTATATCTACGCCGATGAGCTAAACAAGACCCTGAAATCGGTTCTTTGAAAGACCAATTCAATCCCGATCCTATGAATTGAACAAGGCTTCTGCATTAAAAGCTGCACGTAAGGGCGCATGGCGTGCGACCAAGCGGCATCTCAACTGAAAACCGATATGTTGTGAACTAAAACTTGTTGTTAGTCTGAATAGAATATTCTCCTCAGGAGGAAACCATGAGCGAAAAAGTGAAACTGGCCATCATCATCTGCGACCGCTACAAAAGCTGTGCAGGCGGCAAATGCTTCCGCGCCCTGAAGAACCGCCAAGGCGCCTTTGACATCTACGCCGATCAGGAGGTTGAGCTGGTCGGCTACACCTCCTGCGGCGGTTGTCCGGGCGGCAACATCGAATACGCCGGCGAAGAGATGGTGAAAAACGGCGCTGAAGTGATCCACCTTGCCACCGGCTTCATCGTCGGCTATCCCCCCTGCCCCTATCTTGACACCTTCATCCCCTTCCTCGAAAATCGCTACCCGGTGAAAGTGGTTGTTGGCACCCATCCTATCCCCACCAAATATCTGGATATGCATACTAAACTCGGCACCTGGCAGGATCCTCAGCTGGCAACCCCTGCTGGCGCCCACCCTGGCAGACGAGGAAACCCGCCTGTCCTATAACTAAGGCCGTTGATATGATCGCCTTTGGACCTGTCCCCTCAAGAAGGCTGGGCTTCAGCCTCGGCATCAATCACATCCCCCCCAAGCATTGCTCCTATGCCTGTGTTTACTGCCAGGTTGGGCCGACCACTGCCATGACCATCAAACGCCAGCCCTTTTACCCGGTAGCTGAAATCGTCAACGCGGTGCGCCAAAAGGTGGAGGAATGTTCCGCCATCGGACAACCGATTGACTATCTCACCTTTGTCCCCGACGGCGAACCCACCCTGGATGAGCAACCTGGCCGCAGAAATTCAAGCCCTGCGCCAATTCAATATCCCCATCGCCGTCATCAGCAATGCCACCTTGCTGCATCACAAGGAAGTTCGAGAAGCCCTGCAAGAAGCCGATTGGGTTTCCCTGAAAGTGGACAGCGTCAACCAGGACACCTGGCGCAAGATCAACCGCCCGCACGGCCATCTCAAGCTGGGGGCCATAAAGGCATCCATGCAGCAGTTCGCCGCTGACTATAGCGGTACGCTGGTCACGGAAACCATGCTGATCAGCGGTCTCAATGACACGTCCGAGGAGCTTCAAGCCATTGCTGATTTCCTGGCAATTGTCTCTCCCCACACCGCCTACATCTCCACCCCCATCCGCCCACCAGTTGAGACTTGGGTGCATGCACCTGATGCCGCACACATCAACCGCGCCTGGCAAATCCTCTCCGAGCAAGTAAAAAACGTTGAGCTGATCACCCAGCCCGAAGACATCACCTTTGCCCTCACCAGCGACCTGCAAAGCGATATCCTCAGTATCACCGCCGTCCACCCCATGCGCCAGGATGCAGTCGAAGAGCTTCTGCGTAAATCCGGTGAGAACTGGGAGAGCGTGGACGACCTGGTTGCTTCCGGAGACCTGCTCCGGATAGAACATGAAGGAGAAAGCTTCTACCTGCGCCAACTGAAAAGATAAAACAACCAGAAGGAATTTAATCTCACCATCTGAGCTATTCACAAAGTTTGGATGCTTTCGACAATCCATTCTCTAGTCAAATAGCAGTCGCTCAATCGCGGCAGCTCACAGAAAACCTCCCCTGTGAATGCTCCGCACATGGGTCACTGCTATTTTTTGATTTATAATCAAGTCACTTATGCCCTCTCAGTGAATATTATTCAAATCATTAAATTAACACCTATCAGAAAACTTCTGCTATTGATAGCAAAAGCTTTCAGAAACGGCTCGCTACGTGTTTGAACTATCAACCGTATTCTTCTATTTCCTGATCCAGCAAATTGCCGTGGTTGTATTCAGCCTGATACGTTCCAAAGTGCTGGCGGCCACTTGCGGTGTGGAGGGATATGGCTTATTCTCTCAGGCAAACGCTTTGGTATTGACCTTGCAAGTCATCATAGGAGCAGGGCTGGGCAGCGGATTTGTCAAACTGATTGCTCAAGATTGGGAAGATAATGCTTCAGAAAAACGCAATCAGATCATCTCTACCATGTTCACACTGGGATTGCTCACTAGCACAGCAGGCGTCCTGCTCACCAGTCTTTTTTCCAAAACAGTCAGCACATGGATATTTGGCAGCCCGGAATACAGCCCATATGTATTGATCTGCGCGCTGACATCCCTTGCCATCTTTCAATATGCTTTCTTCCTGGATCTTTTTCGTGGGCTGCTGGAGTGGAAAATCTTTACAATAGTTTCTATAGCCAGCACAGGGCTCAGTCTGATTATTACCGTCAGCCTGATTCTTTTATTCAACATCGAAGGGGGTATCTGGGCATTATTGCTTTCGCAAATATGCAGCGCATTGATCGCCCTGATCTACTACCGCCGTAAGATCCGTTCCAGGCATCCCATTTCTTTTGGATGGATAAAACCCAGTCAAAAAATCATGCGCCTGCTGCTCAACACGATCGGTCCGCTGGTCATCATTTATACCTTGACCGCGATAAGCCGTTTGGCTACACGCAGCATGGTGATCCAGCATTTAGGACTGGAACAAAATGGCCTCATTCAACTCTCCACCGGAATTTCTGATGCCTACAAAGGCCTGATCCTGGCCATCCTGATGTCCTATATTCTCCCCAAAATTGCTGCGATCGGCGTCAAAGATCCTGATGCTGCCAATCAAACCCAGAATGATGGCTTGAGATTTTGCATCCTCATCATCACCCCAACACTGCTGATCCTGCTGGCCTCCCGTGAAATTTGGATCCCTATACTATATAGCCGCTCTTTTTTGAGCGCTCAGAACATCCTGATCTGGCAATTTTTGGGAGACTTCTTTTTTGTAACCCGACTATGCCTCAACATCGACCTGGTTCCCAGCAATCGTTTGAAGTATTATGCTTTGGACGGTGTCCTCTTCTCAACAGGGACGATCCTATTGACGATAACCTTGCTTCCCATTTTAGGCATTTTCACGGTTGCAGTAAGCAGTTTACTTGTCAACCTCACACTCACTTTCATCAGTCTGGCATATCATTTTCGCCGCACATCCTTTCGCCTCAGTATTGTCAACTGGGGATTATTGGTAAAGGCAGCAGCATTACTCAGCCTCGGTTTCCTTGCTGCACAATGGATCCCCAATCTGTGGATTCGCGCCCTCACGGTGAGCATCATCCTTACTCTTATGCTAAAATACTTGCCGAGGAAAGGGGAGGTCAAAAACCTTTGGCAGAATTTTTTACCCTCATTGCTGCAACAAGGCTGGTCTGCAATCCGCAATCCAGACCAGGATTAATTCATAAAGGCTACAGATGATCATTCACCAACCTGAAATTGTGTCGACGCAGGGAGAAGCCATCCTGCAGGCACGCATTGAAACAGACAACCCCAACACCGGCCTGCCCGAATTGCTATGGTTCACTTATCCTGAACACTGGGCTGAAAAAATTTCAACCCGCTCAGATAGTTTTCTGACTGCGCTTCTCTTGGTCGCGATGACACTTGGGGAAAACATTGATTGTCGAGGCGAACTATCCCCACGCCTTTGCTACAACCTGAATGAATATCAAAAGATATTTGCCTCCTGGCAACCCGAAGTTTTCCACAGCATTCAAATCCATTCAGACAAAATAACGCCTGCCCCTGCGTCACCTCAAACACCCAGCTATGCCACCACTTTTTCGGGTGGGGTAGACTCCTTCTTTACCCTTCACCAACTATTACACCCAACGCCAGAGAAAGCAAACTGGCCCCTCAAATATGCCTTTTTTTTGCAGGGCTCAGCCGACATTCCCTTGTCTTTCACCCAAAAATACCGGGAACTTGCCCAACACTATTCTCTTGTTTCCCAAAACATGGGCTTGGAACTCATTCCAGTACGCAGCAATCTGATGTATTTCTGTGCTAACCGTATTACCCTTAAACTCTTTTTAGAGGCTCCCTTGTCCAGTGCTGCGATTGGACTAAGCCCTCATATTTCTGGAATGTTCATTCCCTCTGGCAGATTTTACGAGCACTATACCAACTGCACGACAGGCCCGCTGACCACTCACCTGCTTTGTACTGAGAACTTCGAATGCTTCAGTCATGGCTCTACAACCACCCGCTTTGAAAAAACGAAGGTCATATCAGATTGGGTGCCAGCGCAAGAAAATCTTCGCATATGCCAGGGGTGGACAAACAAGAACCTGGAAAATTGTTCCCTCTGCGAAAAATGTTTACGAACCCGTGTATCCCTTAATGTAATTGGAAAATTGGAAAATTTTCCAACACTAAAGTTCCCGCTAAGTCTGAAAGAAACCCTCCTTTGGGGAAGATGACTGGACCTGGGGTTTGATTTGGAAAAAGACGTCTTGAAACACGCCTGGCTGCACAAGAAAAACATGGTGCCGGGCATAATCCTTGGCACCTTGATCGGTTACACGCGTCACTACTTGAAAAAACTGCTGCCGGAATGGATAAAACAACAAATCTTCAAATGGACAGCAGAGAAAGACCCGCACCAAATCTTTGGCAGCAATGCAAAAGTATCTGGAGGAGCAAAACAATGATCATTGCAAAACCTAAAATCAAATATGTCAATGACCGGGTCATCGTTTCAGCACAGCTTAGCTTTGAAAACCATCCCCTGAACAAGCCAAACACTGCCTGGTTTTCTTTTCCCCAAAAATATGCCCCTTTCATCAGCGGACGAGCAGACCCATTCGCTGCCAGTTTGCTGCCCCTGGCACTGATCCTTCACGAGGACCTACAAATAGAAGGCTCAATCTCCCCCCGCTTGATCAATGGCATGCGCGAATACCAGCAGGCCATGAGCTTTTGGTATCCCAAAATGATGCACCCGGTAAAAATTGAAGCCGCTGCACAGGAAGCTCTTCCTTTAGAGCAAGCTGGAAAAAACTGTGTCACATTATTTTCAGGCGGCGTTGATTCCTCGTATACATTGATGTCACATCTTCCCGAACACGAAAAGAATTCTGCATATCAGGTAAAAGGTGCTTTATTCATTCATGGTATGGACATCCCCTTACAGAATAAAGCAAGTTATGAAAAAAGCCTGCAAATATTTGAAACGCAACTTTCTCCCCTGGGTGTCGACGTAATTCCCTGTGCTACAAATGCACACTATCTCACCTCCGGCCTGCTCAGTTGGGGAATTACGCATGGCAGTGCACTCATCGGTTCTGGGTTGGTGCTGGACAAATTGATCAGCAGTTTCCTCATTCCAGCCTCAGACACAATCGATGATTTGGTGCCGTGGGGATCATCCCCTATGATCGATCATCTTCTCTCTACAGAAACTGTGAAAACCTTCCATCAAGGATCTACGATCTTGCGGATCGACAAAGTCGTGGCTATTTCGTCCTGGCAACCGGCGCGCAACTTTCTACGTGTTTGTACAGATGAAGACAATCGCTCCGATGTGAATAATTGTTCGAAATGTGAGAAATGCCTTCGCACCATGGCAATGCTCCAGGTTTGTGATGTTTTAGCAGAATTCAAAACCTTTCAACAACCATTTAGAAAATGGGCTATTCTAAAATGGACGCCCCAGTATGACATCTGGAGTGAACAAACATTGAAGCTTGCGCGTGCCAGACATAAGAATGAGCTTGTCTTCCCCTTAATGATTGCTTCACTAAAGGCAAATATCCGCAATAGGTTGAGAAGTCTTATCCCACAACGCTTGATCGACAAAATAAAGGAAAAGAAATTCCCTTATCGGAACAACCTTTTTAATTCAGATCGTTTGGATAAAGAGATCAAAGATGTTTCATGAACTGATAGCAAAATCATGTTGAATGTAGAGCAGTTCTAATCTCAAGGATTCATTATCATCGTCAAAAAGACGTTACGCTTTTCGAGCTTTCAAAATCAGCTCATTAAAGGTTTTCAAGAATGATTATTCACCAACCCGAAATCATATCAGCGCATGGCGAAGCCATCCTGCAGGCACGCATTCAAACCAATACGCCTAACACCGGACTGCCTGAAACACTTTGGTTCAGTTATCCTGAACACTGGACCGATGCAATTTCGACCCGCTCAGATAGTTTTCTATCAGCGCTTCTCCTGGTAGCAATGACACTTGGGGAAGACATCAAATGTCGAGGGGAACTATCACCACGCCTTTGTTACAATCTGGCTGAGTATCAAAACATATTTACCTATTGGCAACCAAAAACATTCCACCGCGTTCAGATCCGATCAGACAACGTCCTTCCTGCGCCCATATCTCAAAGCAAAGCATGCTTTGCCACCACCTTTTCTGGCGGTGCAGATTCTTTTTTCACGCTTCATGAACTACTAAACCCAACACCTGAGAAACCAAACTGGCCTATAAAATATGCGTTTTTTATGCAAGGCTCTGCCGATATTCCCCTGTCATTCACCCAAAAATACCAGAAACTCGTACAAAAATATGCGAACGTTACCCAAGAAATGGGGATCGAACTTATTCCAGTACGCACCAATGCGATGCATTTTTGCATCGATCGCATTGCCCTCAGGTCCTTTCTGGAGGCACCGCTGTCAGGTGCTGCTTTGGGATTGGCCCCTCTGATTTCTGGAATATTCATGCCCACTGGCGGACTTTACCAGCAATATAGTGAGTATACCGTTGGCCCGATTACCACCCACCTGCTTTGCACGGAGAGTTTCGAATCCTTCAGCCACGGCGCTACAACCACCCGCTTTGAAAAAACAAGGGGCATTTCCGATTGGGTTCCAGCGCAGAAAAACCTGCGTGTTTGCGCGGGGTGGTTAAACAGCGAGAATGACAACTGCTCCCTTTGCGAAAAATGTCTGCGAACACGCGATGATTCTCGATGTATTGGGAAAACTGGAAAATTTTCAACCCTGAAATCTCCTCTTACGATGAAGGAAATCCTTCTATGGGGGAGATGGCTGGAATTAGGGTTCATGTGGGAGAAAGAGGTCTTGAAATACGCCTGGTACCACAAGAAAATCATGGTGCCGGGAATATTATTGGGGACCGGGATCGGCTACGTTCGTCACTGGCTGCGGAAATTTCTGCCACAATGGATAAAAAAACAGATTTTCAAATGGACAGCTGAAGAAAACCCCCACCGGATATTTGCCATTGATACAGAAAGCTCAGAAGGAGCAAACCATGATCATCTCGGAACCTGAAATAAAATTTCTTGATGAGCGAGTCGTGGTAGCAGCACAAGTCACCTATGAGAAACGCCCGCTGAACAAACCAGAAACTGCCTGGTTTTCATTTCCTGAAAAATATTCCTCTGTCATCAGCGGCCGCGCCGATCCCTTCGCTGTCGGTTTACTGCAACTGGCCATGGTACTTAATGAGGACTTGATTATCAACGGGCAAGTTTCTCCTCAGTTAATCACTGGCATGAACATGTACCAACGTACAATGAACACGTGGTTTCCAGAATTGATGCATCCGATAAAAATCAAAGCGGCCAACCAAAAAGCACTATCTTCAGAAGTTGCCGGGCAAAATTGTGTGACGCTTTTTTCAGGCGGCGTAAACTCGTCTTATACCTTGATGACACACCTTCCTGATCGCCAACAGGAGCCTGCAGCCCAGGTCAAAGATGCGCTGTTTATCCATGGTCTGGATATCCCACTTCAGAATCAGAGCAGCTATCAAGGCAGCCTCGCATTTTTCGAACAGCAAATCTCGCCACTGGGTATAGAATTGATCCCTTGTGCAACCAACCTGCGCTATTTCACTTCTGGATTAATGAATTGGGGACTTGTTTTTGGCAGCGCTGTCATCAGTACCGGACTTGTGCTGGATCAACTAACTGGCAGTCTGTTAGTGCCTTCCTCATCTATCGATGAGACAATTCCCTGGGGATCCACTCCTCTGATCGACCCCCTGCTTTCTACTGAAACAATTAGGGTTTTTCATGACGGGGACCATGCATCCCGAACTGAGAAAACTGAAGCTATCTCAAACTGGGAACCCGCCCAAAATTTTTTGCGGGTCTGTGTGGACGAAGAAAGACGTTCCCCCAACCAAAATTGTTCCCAATGCGAAAAATGCATTCGGACCATGACCATGCTTGAACTTTGCGGGACATTGCCAAAATTCAAAACTTTCCAGGGCCATTTTGGCAAATGGGATATCCTGAAATGGACACCTCACTACGAACATGGTGAGTTCTGGATGCCGGAGACAATAGCGTTTGTAAGAGCCAGAATGAAAAATGAGTATATTTTTCCTTTGCGCATTGCCGATCTTAAAGGGAAACTCCGCAACGTGCTCAGAAATTTGATCCCGCTTCCCCTATTCAATTGGTTGAAACAGAGAAAATTCCCCTACTCAAAAGATATGTTCAATCCAGATCATATTGATCATAGATGGTATGGGGAAAATTAATCCAAATCCAGTATCACCCTCACGCTTTCAAGCGCGCGCATCTTTAGCTTTTCAAGCTCTGTGACAGGATATGGCTGTCCTGTCAACGCAGCACATACGTTAGCAGCTTCATCCGGGGCAAAATCCATTAAGTTAAAACACAGGTCAGAACGACCTGTTTCAGCATAATAAGCCTTCACTTTTTGATCCCAGGCCAGCCCAACGGAAGAAACACCACAAGCATTTGCCAGAACCGCAGCATGTAAGCGGGCTGCCACTACCACTGAATAACCACTTAACGCAGCAAGCAAGGTTTCGGGTGAATCCGGGAAGGGGGCCAGGCTGACCATCTGCCATCCCTCGTTTTGGGCCACGGCAAACAATTCTCTGGCAAAAACATAATCAGCAGGACTTCCGGTAGTAAATATCTCTACTGGATAATTATCTACCGCCAACTTCCCAAGCAAATCCATCCACATATCTGTCCATGCCCTTTTGGAAAATCGTTTTTTCTGCGGAAGATGAAGATTCCCTTCACTTTGGTTGAGCACCCCTAATCCAATTCGGACATCAGTTTGATGCGAACTTCTCACAGGATAAACCGACGCCGCCCAAATAGCCGGATCAAACGTCACCGAACTCTCTATCCCTGGCACAAGATGTGAAAGCCGATCTTGTGATAGGTGATCGCGCAGGGTGATCGATTGCGCATTAGCAAGCATCCTGCGGAACAACGTGCCGCCCAAATGCGACCAGGCCTGCCCAACCCCGCACGCAGAAAAATGATAAGGCAAATTCAGGGATTGAGCCTGACGAGTCAACGTAGACAATTTCAATGGGAAATTTAATCCATCGTCCATCAACAACTGTCCCCCACCAATGATCAGTAAATCTGCTGTTTCCAAATTCTCCTGAACTTTATCAAACTGCCCCTGCAGTATTTTCAACTGATGGTGCGCAATTTTCATAAGCATTATCGGCAAGCGAAAACCTGGGGCTGACGACAAAAGTGCCATCCGCTGTTTCGAATGAAGCCTGGAATCTCCCCTCGTAACGGGAATCCGTCCACTGATATCTATGGAAATGGCTTCGATTGTCGGATCCAGCTGTTTCAGCAAATAGCACAAACACCCATGAATTGCGCGATCCCCCACATTGGTACTGAAACTCTCCCCGGCTATGGCAACTCGTTTCACGTTCACTCCCGCCCTATTGATTCAAAATCTCGCGATATACGCGATCCAAGGCCAATATGTACATTGGCAGATTGTAAGCTCGCGCATTCTCCAATCCCTTTTTTGCCAGGCTCCTGATCAGATCCGGAAGATTTAGCAGCTCATTTACTTTGTGAATCAGCATTTCAACATCCCCTGATCTAACAAGAATTGTTGAATGATCTCCATAAATTTCCTGCGCTGCTTGATTATCGTATATCACTACAGGGACGCCGCAAGCCTGTGCCTCTAATTGCACCAGGCCAAAAGCTTCTTTCAAGGATGGGATGATCACCAACTCAGTCAAGGGATAATACATTCCCATATCTTCGATATATCCCAAAAAGAAAACCCGATCCTGCAGACCCTGGTTGTGAATTTCGTTTACCAGTTTATCTGCATCAGGTCCATCACCTGCGATCAAAAAGCAGGCATCTGGAAGCGCCTGTGCAGCTTCCAGAACAACACGCCAGCCTTTATATTCAACCAGCCGCCCTGCAAATCCAATGATTCTGGAATGCTTTGGGATACGGTTTTCCAGGTCAAACGTAGACAGTTTGCAGTTCTCATTGGGATGAAATCTTTCCAGATCCACAAAATTTCTTAATAATATGATCTTTTTGGGTGGAACACCACAAGACACCAGATGCTGCTGAATATAATACGATACCGCAATGAAGACACCAAATCGGCTTATTGCCCGAACCCAAATGGAGTAATACCATTGATTAATTTTTACAGAGTCATGTTCGTGAAAGATGAGTTTCGGTCTGGATGCTGCTGATGAAAACAGATACAACCACAATCCAAAAATCCAGCTATTGTGCAAATGGCAATGGACCACTTCAATATCCCGTGTTTTTAATTGTGCAGGAACTTTTAGTAAGGTCAGGCATTGTCGCACCATATTTCGCGAAGGTTTTTGTAAAAACTTGCTGTCATCAATACCAATTTGCATCATATCATCGCCCTTTTTTCGTAGAGGCAGCAATAATGTGTCAGGCATCTTGCCAAGAATACCTTCAACAATCCTCTGTGCTCCGCCCAAACTGAAATGGTCAATAATATGAAGAATGGTCATCCAAATAACCTTCCAGAGGTTGTCTGAGAACAATCCGTGGACCAATGAATAAATACAATCGGGAAGAAAATGATCTTAATCAATACTACAATATCTATCTGAAAATAACCATACCAGAAACCTGATACACGTCAAGAGTATTGCATGCAGGGATAATTGGAATGGCTGTTCCGATGCCCCCTGTTACACATTCAGACAACCTACAACTTCTGATCACCTCGGTCTCGCCTGTTCACGCGGAAACAATTCCCGTTGAATCAGGAAGCCCCCAGGCTCACGATCATGTGCCTGGGGGAAAAAGTACCGGAGTACTGCGAACATCGAGGTTCCTATTTTGCCCGGTTACGGGTGATTACATCAAAGATAACTGCCGCGGCCAGAACTGCGCCTCTCACAATGTATTGGAAAGAAATATCGATGCCCATCAGGTTCATCCCACTGGTTAATGATGTCATCACCAATGCGCCAATGATGGATCCCATCACTTTGCCAACACCGCCTGCCGCAGAGACACCACCCACATAAGCCGCCGCAATCGCGTCCAGTTCAAACAAGGTGCCGGCTGTCGTGGTTGCGGACTGCAGGCGAGCAGTAAAGAGAATGCCGGAAAGCGCAGAAAGCATACCCATTGACCCAAAGACCACATAGGTCAATTTCTTCACGCTGATACCACTCAATTCAGCCGCTTCCGGGTTCCCGCCAATGGCATAGATATGGCGTCCAAGCACCATCTTGGACGTCACATAATTATAGATACCCACCAATACCAGAACGACAACCATTGTCCAGGAAAGCCCGCGATAACCCGCCAGAACCCAGGTGATATACCCAATCAAAGCGGAGATAAAAACCAGCTTGAGAACAAAAATTTGAATGGAAAGCACTTCAAAATCATATGCTTGCTTTCTTGCGGCGCTCATTGAGCTCATTGATAATGAACAGTACAATGCCAACCAATCCAACCAGCAAGGAGATTTTATGTACTCCAGGCAGGAAAGCCATTTCCGGAAAGTCAGGAATAAAGCCATTCCCAATCGCATTGAAAGAATCATTTGCAACAATGATCGTACCGGTACCTGCTGTGACCAACTGCAAAGCGCCGCGATAGACCAGCATGCCTGCCAGGGAAGCCACAAAGGAAGGGATTTTCATTTGGGCAACCAAAAATGCAGTCAACATGCCTCGCCAATATACCCAATGCAAGCACCAATCGGAATCGACGCAAGGACCGGCAGATTAAATGTGACAATGCGATCGCCGCCACTGCCCCAAAAAGCCTGCCAAAAACCCAACCGATAGGTCAATATGGCGGATCACGATCACCAGCGTCATCCCAACTGCCAAAACTGCGATGTATCCGGTTTGATTCACCAGGTTACTGATATTGCGTGAAGAAAAAACACGCCATCTGTCATTATGGTAAATATCGCCATGATGACCAGCAAAGCGATATACATGCCGTATTCGCGAATATTTTGCCGTAATACCTTTTTCATATCTGTAAATAAATGATGTCATCTTGACCTCCTCAGTTTGTTGCCAATTGCATGATAGTTTCTTGCGTAGCTTCCTCGATCGGCAGTTCACCGCTGATCCGGCCAGAGGAAACAATATATATCCTGTCGCTCATTCCCAAAATCTCGGGAAGCTCAGATGAGATCATAATGATGCTCATCCCCTGTTGGACCAGATCATTCATGATCGTGTAAATTTCATACTTGGCCCCAACATCAATTCCGCGCGTTGGTTCATCCAGGATCAGGATATCCGGTTTCACAAACAGCCATTTTCCCAAAGACACTTTCTGTTGATTCCCGCCGCTCAAATTGGAAACATGCTGCTCAACACTTGGTGTTTTGATATTCAATGAAGTCCGGTATTCATTGGCAACATTGACTTCTTCATTGGTATTCACCACACCGCGTTGCGCAATTTCCCGCAAATTGGCCAAGGTGATATTCTGCTTCACATCCTGGATCAAGATCAGCCCATCGTTCTTTCGATCTTCGGTCACATAGGCCACACCGCTTTGATCGCTTTTCCGGGATGAGTAAAATTTGACTTCTTCACCCTTCACATACATCGTTCCATCAATTCTATACCCGGCTGGATTTCCAAAAATACTCAAGGCCAGTTCTGTCCGGCCAGACCCCATCAACCCCGCAAAGCCGACGATCTCACCCTGGCGCAATGTAAAGTTGACATCCTTGAGAACACTTCTCCCCAATGTAGGATCATACGCATTCCAGTTTTCTACAACAAGCACCTCATCGCCCGGTTGCCGGCGTTCGCGATGCGGATAAATATTCTCAATCTCTCGTCCGACCATATGCTTGATCAGTACGGTTTCAGAAACTTCCCCTTTATGTGCATCCAGCGTACAAATCGTCTCCCCATCGCGCAAAACCGTGACCGTATCTGCAATTTCGATCACTTCTTTCAGCTTATGCGAGATCATGATGCAGGTAACACCTTGCTGTTTCAAATCCCGCAGCAAATCCAGTAAATTTTCGCTGTCATCTTCATTCAATGCTGCCGTAGGCTCATCCAGAATAAGCAGCTTAACATCTTTGCTCAACGCCTTGGCAATTTCGACCAGTTGCTGCTTTCCCACCCCCAGGTCCTTCACTTTCATCGCTGGATTGACATCCAGACGCACTTTTTTCAACATATCATTGGCAAGCTTGATCGTCTCATTCCAGTCAACAATATAATTATGTTTCACTTCATGCCCAAGGAAAATATTTTCATAGACGGTCATTTCGGGCACAAGCGCTAATTCCTGATAAATAATTGCAATCCCGGCTTTTTCACTATCACTGATCCCCTTGAATTTCTGCTCTTCACCAGCAAACAAAATCTCCCCTGAATAATCTCCATAAGGATAAACACCGCTCAAAACCTTCATCAGGGTTGATTTTCCGGCGCCATTTTCACCAACGAGACAATGAATTTCACTTTCGTCACACGGAAACCAACGTCATCCAAAGCTTTCACGCCGGGAAATTCTTTCGTGATGTTTTTCATTTCCAAGATCGGAATGCTCATTGCAGCTCCATTCTTCACTTCCAATATATTCTGATACCAGGAATAGTGATGGCCGAAGCCATCACTATTCCTGTTAACTTGCTAATACTATACTATTTTACTCCAAACCAGTGAAATCGTCAGCTTCGTAATAGCCCGAGTTCAATCAGGGCGGACAACGACATTGTCGCTGTCAACAGTGATCACTTCAGACTGCTTGGCAGGAACCTGAATGGCACCATTGTCATAGGCGCCGGTGGTCTCAGGTGTGCCGCCGCTCAGCAGGGAAACTGCCATACCAATGGCATCTTTCACCAGCGTGCGGACGTCCTTGAAGACCGTCATCGACTGTTTGCCGTCGATGATGTACTGCACGGAAGCCTGCTCGGCATCCTGGCCGGTGACCACATAGCTGGAAACATCTTTGTCAGCGGCAAATGCATCCGCAATCGCGCGTGCGGTGCCGTCATTCGGGGCCAGCACGAACACATCACCCTTGTCAGCAGCGGTTGCAATCGTCAGGTTGGCTTCGGCCAGGTTCTTGGCGGTGTTGAAGTCCCAGTTGGTGGTGATCTGACCAATGATCTTGCTCATCTCATCCCGGGTCAAGGTCGCCTTATCCTGCAATGCCACGGCTTCGCTGGAGTTCTTGATCACGAATGTGCCATCGGCAACCTTCGGCTGCAATACACTCCATGCGCCTTCAAAGAAGAGGAATGCGTTGTTGTCTGAAGCTGCACCGGCATACAGGTACAACGGGTTGCCTGCGCCGCTGGCGCCGTCCACCAGGTACTGACCCTGTTTTGCGCCGACTGCAACGCTGTCAAAGGTCACGTAGTAATCCACTGCTTCGGTGTTGGTGATCAGGCGGTCATAAGAAATAACCTTGATCCCTGCTTCACGTGCTTCTTCCACTGCTGCGGCGGCTGCGTCACCGTCCTGCGGGCAAATGATGAGAACCTGAACACCCTTGGTGATCAAGGCTTCGACATTCTCTTTCTCTTTGGCCGATGAACCCTGGCTGAAGAGAATTTCAACATCATACCCAGCTTCGCCCAAAGCGTCCTTGAAGCGGGTCTCGTCCTGGATCCAGCGCGGCTCGTCCTTCGTGGGAAGTACGATACCAACAGCCAGCTTGCCTTCGACAACCGGAGCCGCAGCTTCACCCAAACCGGTGAAATCGCCGGCAGCATAGTAACCCGAGTCGATCAAAGCGGCAACAACATTGGCTTTATCGACAGCGATCACTTCCGACTGCTTGGCAGGAACCTGGATGGCGCCATTGTCATAGGCGCCGGTGGTTGCGGGGGAGGAACCCTCCAGCAATGCCACGGCCATACCAATGGCATCTTTCACCAGTGTGCGCACGTCCTTGAAGACCGTCATCGACTGTTTCCCGTCGATGATGTACTGCACAGAAGCCTGCTCGGCATCCTGACCGGTGACAATGTAGCTCGTAACATCTGTGTCAGCGGCAAATGCATCCGCGATCGCGCGTGCGGTGCCATCATTCGGGGCCAGCACGAACACATCGCCCTTGTCAGCTGCGGTGGTGGCGGTCAGGTTGGCTTCGGCCAGGTTCTTGGCGGTGTTGAAGTCCCAGTTGGTGGTGATCTGACCAATGATCTTGCTCATCTCATCCCGGGTCAAGGTCGCCTTGTCCTGCAATGCCACTGCTTCGCTGGAGTTCTTGATCACGAATGTGCCATCGGCAATCTTCGGCTGCAAAACATTCCACGCGCCTTCAAAGAAGAGGAAAGCGTTGTTGTCCGAAGCTGCACCGGCATACAGGTACAGCGGGTTGCCTGCGCCGCTGGCGCCGTCCACCAGGTACTGACCCTGTTTTGCGCCGACTGCAACGCTGTCAAAGGTCACGTAGTAATCCACTGCTTCGGTGTTGGTGATCAGGCGGTCATAAGAAATAACCTTGATCCCTGCTTCGCGTGCTTCTTCCACTGCTGCGGCGGCGGCGTCACCGTCCTGCGGGCAAATGATGAGAACCTGAACACCCTTGGTGATCAAGGCTTCCACATTCTCTTTCTCTTTGGCCGATGAACCCTGGCTGAAGAGAATTTCAACATCATAGCCAGCTTCATCCAGTGCGTCCTTGAAGCGGGTCTCGTCCTGGATCCAGCGCGGCTCATCCTTCGTGGGGAGCACAATACCAACAGCCAGTTTTGCTTCCGTCTCCTTCAGCTGGTGCTGCGGGCGCTGCCGGTTTGCATGCCGACAAAACCATCACAGCCATCACTACAATGGCGATTAAAGTATATAACGAACTCTTCTTCATTGTCCTTTTCTCCTTTTTGAATATACTTATCGTTTCACTTACTTGATGCAATTCTCTGGATATGTTGCTTGCTACTTACTCTTTTTCCTTGTCTTTCTCCTTTCATTCATAAACAGAATTTACAATTCCACGAAAATGGTCTGTCAAGCGTCAACAACGCAATGTTTTCCGGCCACAATAAACAGAGATGAGAAATTACTTCCCAAGAGAAATCAAACTACCTTCCGGAAATTCTTTACACAAGCTAACACAATAGATTAAATCTTTTCTGGGACAATCAATACCATTAAGGCGAATAGGTATCATAATATTAACAAAAAGCAATAAGGGACGTCTACTCAAAATTCCCCCATATCGATTGGGGGATTCCCCCCTACAACAGCCAAAATACTATCGGATGGTTTCCTGGATCGTATCAATCCGCGGATGCGGAATTTCCACCAAAAGCTGCGCACCGCCTGAGGGCACATCCTGCAAGCGGAAACGCCCTCCCAATAATGCCACCCGTTCACTGATCCCGATCAATCCATAGTGACCATTTTCGGACAGCGCATTAATATCAAAATTCTTTTCCAAACCTTGCCCATCATCCTGAATCAACATCATCAACATACGAGGCGTAGTATGCTCCAAGGACGATATGTACATTTGAAGCTTTTGCATGCCGCCACACATTATTCAAGCCCTCCTGAACAATACGAAAGACGGACAATTCGGTGGCTTCAGGCAAACGGCCAAGGTTTTCATCCAATTCCATATCCACATGAATGGATGTGCGCAGAGACCAGTCACGCGCATACGATTTCAAGGCTGCCCCAAGACCGAGACTATCAATCGTTGGCGGCCGCAAATCGCCACAGATGCGGCGCAAACTCACCACCAATTCCCGAATGCCCTCACGCACAACCGCCAGATCACTGGCCAATGCCAGGGGTGATTTCCTGCTCGGTTTCCATTCCCTCAAGCTCATAATTGATACTAAGCAAATCCTGGATCACTTGATCGTGAAGTTCTCGAGCCACATGCTTCCGTTCTTGTTCCCGTTCAGTCAATAGCCTGCGCTGCCCTTCAATCAGAATAACATTCGCTTGATCCAGCGCCTGAACTTGTTCTGCAAGCTGTTCAGCCAATTGCCGGCTCAATGTTGGTTCAGATGTCAAATCATTTCCCAACAACATCTGATAATGCCGCAATTTTTCCCGGTAATCCCGTATCCGGTCATAACTGTCAAAATCCCACACCGCGTTGATACTGGGCTGTTGCACTCCGTTATCCCCAGCAGAATACTGCTCACGGCTTCGCGCGTTGTCTCATCCGTTCGTAAGTCAGCAGCGATCCTGCCCTGTTTCAGGATCACGATCCGGTCTGTCACGGCAAAAAGATCATCCAGATCGCTGGAACTGAACAACACCCCAACCCCTGTTTCCCGCCAATTCTGGATCAAATCCAGCAATCTCTGCTGATAAGGGATACGTTAATAAAACATTCGGCTCATCCACAATCACCAGCTTTAGGGAATACGTAAGCACCCTGGCAATTGAAATTAACTGGCGCTGCACCCTGAAAGATTTGAAACTTTTTCATGGGTGGACTTGAGTTTTACCCCCAATTGCGCAAGAATGCGGCGCGCCTCGCGATCCATGTTTGAATCATTGATGATCTTGAACCAGCCCCAATTTTCAGGCCAGCCCATTTCATTGCCCAGAAAGATATTGCTGACAACATCATATTGTTCATTAAGGATCGGCTTCTGATAAATAATACCAATCCCACGCTTTTGAGCTGAAAACGGCCAGCTCAATTCTTTCCCATCAAATAATAATGCTGCCCTCATCTGGATGATACATTCCAGCCACCATCATCGCCAGCACAGATTTTCCCGATCCAATAGAACCGGCCAGCCCAACGACTTCTCCCGGTTGAACATCAAAACTCACCTGCCGGATGACAGGCAGGGTTCCAAAAGATTTTGACAATTGTCGAACACTCAAAAGAGGTTTCATGAGCTTGTATTGACACGTCCATTGATTCAGAATACATCAAACAAAGCAGCAATTACTTCGCTCTACTCCGTTTGTCATTATTTGATTATACGATTATTCCATTTTTCAATGGAAAGCCTTCGAACATAAACTCCTGCTAAACACAAATGATTTGATTTCATTGCTTCCAATTTCAATGGATATTCATTCCATCAGTGGTATAAATACCCCATGGCAAAAGTAAACATTCTATTGGCTGATGATCATGCCATCGTACGGGCAGGTATCCGAAAAACCATTGAAGAAATGCCAGGCATGAATTGCGTCAGCGAAGTAGGCAACGGGCCGGAGGTCCTTGCTGCGCTCAAGAAATACGACATTGACTGCCTGCTCATTGATGTTACCATGCCTGATTTTGAACCCATCACAACGATCCGACAAATCAGAAAAATGTACCCGGATCTAAAAATCCTGGTTGTCAGCGCCTATGATGACGATGTTTACGTTCAAGGGCTGCTTGGCGCAGGGGTAAATGGGTATCACATGAAAGACCAACCCCTCAATGACCTCAAGCTTGCTGTAAATCGGGTCGCTTGCCGGTGAACGGTGGATCACCAGCTCGCTGATTGATAAACTGGTGGAAAAACCGGAAAAGACCGCCTCCTATTCCGAAATTTGACAAATCGACAGCGCACTTTACTCCAATGTTTGCAGCAAGGGCTAGACAACCAATCCATTGCCCAGGAAACCGGACTAAGTGTCAAAACAATCGAAAACCATATGACCCGCCTGTATCGCCAACTGGGCGTCCAAAGCCGGTTAGAAGCCGCCAACTACGCCATGCGTCATCCCCAAATTCTGGGAGCTCCCGCACAAAATATCGAACGCATCAAAATATCATGAAACGTCAAACAGCCAAAACGACCTGTCCATCCTGGTCGTTGACGACAATGCCCGCTATCGCAACCAATTGCAGCGAATGATTGGCAAACTTTACCCCAAAGCAATGATTTACGAAGCCGAGAGATATCGTGAATGCGGTGAACATTGCAAAACAAATTGACCTGAAGCTCGCGCTCGTTGATGTGGTTCTGGGGGATGTGAACGGGATCAATTGTGTGCGCCGAATCAAAACCATCCGCCCGGACACACGCGTGATCCTGATCAGCGCCTATCCTGACCGCGAATTTCACCGTCAGGGACTGGAATCTGGCGCGGTAGCCTTTCTGGACAAAAAAGACCTGGATCTTTCCACCTTGCGCCAGGTGATCGATGATGTCCCTGAATAAAACCAGAGAATAATTCTACCCCCTGGACACGAAACCTTATGAACCTTCGCATGGAAAGCATCGTTGCCGCTCGCACGACCTTCAATGGCCGTGAATACGATTATTTCTCCGGCACCGGATACCTGGGCCTGCAAAGCCACCCCGCAGTGCTACGTGCCGCCCAGGAAGCCCTGCAGCGCTATGGGCTCACCACTGCCACCTCCCGTGGCGGATACGGTGAACACCCCCTGTATGACGAACTGGAACGACAGGCATGCGACTATTTTGGCGCCGAAAAAATGCTCTACTTCGCCTCCGGCTACATGGGCATTGCAGTGCTCACCCAAACCCTCACCAACCCCAATGATCACATCTTCATTGACTCCTCGGCACATTTCAGCCTGTGGGATGCCGCCCAGGCCACCAACCACCCCATCACCCCCTTCCATCACTTTTCAGCCGACTCCCTGGAAGAAACCCTGCGCCGCGAGCTTCTTCCCAATGAACGTCCACTGGTGATCAGCGACGGCGTCTTCCCAATTTCCGGGGAAATTGCCCCCCTGCCGGATTATCTGGCACTGGTCAAGCAGTACAACGGGATCGTCTTTCTGGATGATGCCCATGCCGCCGGCGTCCTCGGTGACAACGGCCGCGGCACGCCGGAATATTATGGCATTGACGACGAGAAGTGCCGTACCTCCGCCACCCTCAGCAAGGCTCTGGGCGGGTACGGCGGCGTGATCTGCGGATCGGCCAAATGGATCGAAGACCTCGACCGCAACGCCCGCATCTGCGTCGGCGCCAGCCCGCCGCCCCTGACCATTGCCGCGGCCTCGGCCCGCGCCCTGGAGATTGCCCGCTACCACGCCGCAGTTGCGCCAGTCCCTGTGGGACAACGTGCGCCTGGCCCGCAACGGCCTGCGCCAGCTCGGCTGGGAACTGCCCGACACGCCCGTACCCATCCTCTGCCTCGGCGTTCGCCCCGGCATAAACCTGGATCATCTTCGCGCGGGGCTGTTTTCACAAGGCATCGCCGTCTCTCATGTGCGCAGCTACACCAGCACCCCCGCTGGCGGCGCGCTGCGCATCGCCATCTTTGCCACCCACACCACCGACCAGATCAACCGCCTGATCACAGAACTTGGGAAGCTGCTCTAAAAATAACAACCTCCTCCTCGAATTCTGGCATATCACAATAGAAAAACCACCCGCAGTACGGCGCCTGCGGGCAGTTTAAACTTCGGCGTTACAGGAATTACATCCTAAAATCCGTTATTCTTGATCACATCCCGATACCACAAAGCAGAATCTTTCAGGATCCGTTCCTGGGTCTCATAATCGATCCAGATGATCCCGAAGCGCTGGGAATAGCCATACGCCCATTCGAAATTATCCATCAAGGACCACACAAAATACCCCGCCAGCGGCACACCGGCATCCATCGCCCGTTTGGCAGTAGCGAAATGATCACGCAGATATTGAGTACGCTTCACGTCACGCACCCGCCCATCTGCGTCCGGGCCGGTGGAATAACTGGCCCCATTCTCGGTAACGTACAACTTCGGGATCTGGTACTCATGGTGAAAACGGTTAAGGAGATTGTAAAGTCCATCCGGGTACACTTCCCAACCCATCTCAGTATGCTCACCCTCTGCCACAATCGTTGCAGGCAAATTCTCTTCTTCTGGCACATCAGCCCGCACCACCTGGCGCAGATAATAATTCAACCCCACAAAATCAATCGGCGCAGCAATCGCATCAAAATCACCAGGCTGCACACAGTCCATCAGGTCTTTCTTGGCTTCCTGCTGATAATGCGCAACCGCATCGGCAGGATATTGCCGACCATGCAGCGGATCCAGGAACCAGCGCACCCATATCCCATCTTCAATACGGCGCTCGTCACGATCTGCCTTGCTGGGAGAAGCAGGCACGGTATGAGCTGCATTGAGCACGATCCCGGCCTCGGCCCCAAGGCTGTTGCGGCGGATAACCGGTATAGCCCAGCCGTGCGAAAGCAGTAAATGATGCGCTGAGCGCACGGTCTGCTCCACATCCTTCACGCCCGGGGCATGGTTCCCAACCAGATGTCCCAGGATCGCCGCGACAGCCGGCTCATTATGCGTGATCCAGTTTTTCACGCGGTCGCCCAGGTGACGGGTGATCACATCCGTATACTCAACAAAAGCCTCTGCCGTGGAACGTGCCGCCCAGCCGCCCTCTTCCTGCAAAGCCTGCGGCAGGTCCCAGTGATACAAGGTGATGAACGGGGCGATGTCCGCAGCCAGCAGCTCATCCACCAGGCGGCTGTAAAAATCCAGCCCGGCCTGGTTCACCTTGCCGCGGCCCTGCGGCAGAATCCGCGGCCATGCAGTCGAGAAGCGATATGCCCGCAATCCAATCTCTTTCATCAAAGCCACATCTTCGACATAACGGTGATAATGATCGTCAGTCACATCCCCCGTATCACCGTTCAGAATATTTCCCTGTGTGTGTGCAAAACGATCCCAGATCGACTCGCCCTTGCCATCTTCCTGCCAGGCGCCTTCAATTTGATAGGAAGCCGTCGCTGCTCCCCAGATGAACTGGTTTGGAAACTGAATGTTATGTGTCATGAATAATTCCTTCTATCGATAGTATTTCCGGGCAGCCATCACCCGGCCTGCTGAATTATATCCAATATATCAGTATTTTGGGAGCGCTTTCACATCTTTATTGGTCAAATCCAGGTTTGACAGAGCGGATGGGATCACTATAATGAAAGTACAGCAAATCACAAGCAAGAGGTACTCCCCCAAATGGAGGTTCCAAAATGAAGACAACCTGGAAACCCCAAAGGATTGTCGGCATGATCGTGATGATCTTGTTATTCAGCTTTACCCTGTCTTGCCTGGCAGCCTCTTCTCCACCAGAATCTGCCCCGGCAGAAGAAGAAGCGGCAGCCGAACCCCCGCAAGCAGAAGCCACATCCATAGCCACAATGGCTACCCTGAAAATCGCCTCGCTGACCAACCCCGACGGCAGCTTGACCAACACCGCCAGCCTGTCAATCAATTCCCTCGGTATCGGCACCCTGGAACTGGATGCCCCCGAAACACTGGACATCCACGATACCGCCACAGTAACGATGCGCCTCGCGCTGGGAGATGAATTCATCAGCCTGCCCGAAGCACCAGACCCGGACAACGGTGATCTGCCCGCCGATGCCCTGCGGTATACGGACCAGATTGACATCTACCCGGTGATGAACGCCGAACTGGTCGGCTCCGGCTTTGAGATCACCGCCAGCGGCAGCCCGCAAAAAGTGATCCTGTCCAACACGCCTGTAGAATGGCTGTGGAGCATCAAACCCAAAGATACCGGCACCCATTCCTTGCGCATGGTCATCTCCATCCCCGTCATCGTGGATGAGGAACGGAACATCCTCAGCACGCACACCCTGCAAAGTATACCCGTCAAAATCGAAGTCACCGAAACCTTCGGCAGCAAACTGGCCGGTGCCTTGCCCTGGCTCATCCCCACCGTCGTCACCGCCATCGGAGGCATCATCGGGTTTGTATTGAATGCGAGAAGGAAGAAATAAAATCACCTTACCAGAGCGTGTCTTGACCCTGATGGACCATTACGCCAGCGAGCACGGTGAAACTCGCTCCGGTTTCTTCGCCCAGGCTGCTATGGATGATCGCCAAACATCAGGATGAAAAATGAAGAAAAACCGCCATAAAAGGCGGTTCTAAGATATAACAGGCAGTTGAAATCCCCCGATCAACAAACATAATTGTAGTGACCACTTAAGTGGTCATTCTTTTCACGCTGAAACGGCTGAAGACGAACCTGTATGTTGCTCACCAGCCCTGGCAAGTACAATTATTCCCTTGCCAACAAACCTCAAGCCGCGGATTCCTTTTCGTCTCCCGCTTCTTCCACCACCTTGAACTCATCCAGCTCAATATGATTCGCCTTCAACGCATCCGCGACCCACTGGTGATCAAAGCCCATCTTGGCGGCGACTGTCTCCGGCTTGATCGGCACCGGCCACAGGTCATGCTTGTGCGGGATGAACTTCGCCCATCCCTTCACCTTCTCCGACCATACCGGGTAGATCTTCTTGAACAATCCGCGCGAGGTGATGTGCGGTTTGTTTTTGATAAAACCCTCGGACAATTCCAGCACCAGGTCTTCTGTCTGCTTGCGGATATTGCTCAACTGCACCCGTCCGGCAACATACAAAGCCAATACAACACCCAGAATAATGGCAACAACAAATTGGTTTTCCAAAACCCAGTCCAGCAAGGGCGCCAAAGACGGTCCCAACATTCCCCGGAGTAAACCCTCAATCATATCCACCACCTTTTAACAAATCATCTGTTTGCTTTTCTCTGCGGCTTGGCGGCTTTGCGTGATCATCATTCCCGCGCCAGACTGCAAAACAGCAGAGAAAACTGTTTTCTGCCTATGTAATTATACATCCATCAGGATGATAGAAACCGGAGCAGCCCTGATGGACTGCTCCGGTCCTTTCGCGTAACCTGTGACAGGTTACAAATCAATCAGACTTCGATTATTCTTTGTCTTCGGGCACTGGACCACCAGCGATAACTTCCCAGGCCACGTTGTTCTTCTGATAGAAGAAAATGATCGCTGCCAGGAGAAGCACGCCAATCGCCAGACCAATCCAACCCATGCCAGTGGCGGTCAGGGTAACCAACAGGTAGGTCAACGGGTTCGTGCCGTCGCAGATGCTGGAGATGCTGGTTGCGCCTTCGGGGAAGGTGAAGTTGGCATCGATGGCGGCTGCGGTGTGCAGATCGCACATGGCCGTACCGATCATGAGACCGATCGCAATGATGAAGGTACCGATGATGACACCACGCACAATGTTACCGCGGGTGACAGGAGCGGCCATCGCCAAAACGAAGGGCAACACTGCCAGGTCAGCAAACGGCAGAATGCGGTTGACGCCCAGGGCGCTCAAACCAATTGCCAATGCGATGGTGATGGGGGTCAGGATCAGGCCCAAAGCGATAGCGGTGGGGTGACCAACCAGAACGGCAGAGTCGAGACCAATGTAGAATTCGCGGTCGCCGGAGCGCTTCTGCATGAATTCGCGGGCAGCTTCGGAAACGGGGATCAAGCCTTCCATGAGGATGGCAACGATGCGGGGGAAGAGCAACATAACAGCAGCCATGTTGACAGTCAGGCCCAGGATCTGCTGGATCTGAACACCCAGGTTACCAACATTTGCATCACCCAGCCAGGCAAAGCAACCGATGATGGCACCAAGGATAGCACCCATGACCAGCGGTTCACCCATAATACCAAAGCGCTTGCGAATGGCTTCGGGATCTGCTTCCATTTTGTTCAGTCCAGGAATGCGGTCGATGACCCAGTTCAGGGGAATAGCAATCGGAACATAGGCAGCGGTGAAACCGTGGGGGATGGAAATGCCGGGCAGGTTGTAAAGCTTCTGAATGCCGGGGGCAGTCCAGTCAGCCAGGAAGAGGACAATCGCAGCGTTCAAGGCAGCAACACCCAGTGAGAGTGCCAGGTTACCGGTGGCAGCATAAACCAGGCCGCCGGTGAAAGCGAAGTGCCAGAAGTTCCAGATATCGACGTTCAGGGTCTTGGTGGCTTTGATGGCCAGCATGAGAACGTTGACTGCGATACCAACAGGAATGATCCACACGCCAACGGTGCCGCCGAAGGCAATGGCGGCAGCAGCCGGCCAACCTACGTCCACGACATCCAGTTGCACACCGGTGCGAAGAACCATGGCCTGCGCTGCGCCGCCCAGGCTGCCGGTCAACAGACCGATAATGAGGTTGATACCAACGAAGGCAGCTGCGATGGTGAGGGAAGCGCGGAAAGCCTTGCCAGCCTTTGCGCCCAAAATTAATGCAATGACGAAAATCGTCAACGGCATCATGACAGTGGCGCCGAGGCCAGTCAACCAGTTAATAATACTAAAAAGCCAATCCATTTCTTGTCTCCTTGTTATATGAAAAACTGAAAAATTCGTAACTACTTACAGGCTCTTTAAGCTATTGTTTATCAGTTCACCTCCTCATTCAGTTGCTGAAAATCCATTATTGCTAACCAAGCAGCTCAGGATCACTACTCAAATCCATCCCCATTTTCTTCTTCAACGCGATCATCTTCTCGATTGATTCGTTCGGCAGGGGAACTTCGCCGCCCAGAGAATTGACCTGAATTTGTATATAGGCAGCCTGTTCCAAGACTTCCATTTTGGAATAAGCCTTCCAGATGTCAGCGCCAAAAACAATGGCACCGTGATAAGCAAGCAGTATTGCATCATGTGTTTTCGCTGGCTCCGAAATCGAGTCGCTTAACTCCGTTGTGGTCGGCGTACTGTACCCAACAGTTGGGACAGAACCAACAAAGAGCATTCCTTCAGTTAACACCTGGGGTCGCAGTGGAATCCCAGCCGCCGTCAATGCCACGCAATGAGAAAGATGAGCATGAACAACACTGTTCACGTCCGGGCGCTGTTTGTATACTTCCAGGTGCATGCTGGTTTCAGAAGTCGGGTTCAGGTTCTTGTTCGCTTCTGTGGCTTCGCCCACCTTCTCCCCTTTGCCATTCACGAAGATGATCTGATCAGGGGTAAGGAACTGTTTGAAGGAAATTGACGGCGTCATCAAAAACAGATCGTCATCAAAACGCACCGAAACATTGCCAGCCGGGCCGCCGATGTACTCGCGGTCATACATCAATTTGCACACTGAGCAAATATCTTCCCGGATTTTTTTCTCTCTTGCTGACATAGACATCGAATAAATACTCCTCACAACAAATTACTGCAAATTAGTGAAATTTCCAATCAAACAAGTGATTATTCTTCATCAAGGTTCAAGGCAGCAATAATTTCATCAATTGCCGCATCTTTACCGATACCTGTAAGGAAAGCCAGAGTGCGGATGATCGGTACGCCAATATCATCTGAAAATGAAGTGGTGGTCACCAACACATCAACACCATTAAGACGTCCCTGGATTTCCGAAGTCTTGCACTGGCGAGTGATCACGTCAATGCCGCGGTCTTCCATGGCGCTTTCAATGGACTTGGCTGCCATTGTTGAAGTGGCAATCCCCGTACCGCATGCAACCAAAATCGTTTTTTGCTTTCCCATCTTCTCTCCTTTAAGACAACGCTAACGAACAATACCTTCACGCAATGAAACAAAAAGGCTTCAGCCTTTCAACGAAGTAAACACTTCCTCGACGGATGAAGCCTGAACCAATCCTTCAATTGTTTTTGAATCCTGCAAGACCATGGCAATCTCCTGCAGCATTTCTACCTGCACCTTGGGCTGGTCCAGGGCCATCAAAATTACCAAATTTACTTCCACACTGTCATCGGGGTCAACCATGTTCTGGAAAGAAACCGGGGTATTGAGGGTTGCCAGAGCCAGCGCGGGGTGGATCACATGTTCAACATCTGTGTGGGGAATAGCAGCATTATATGCCGCACCCAAAGGTAAGCCAGTCGGCAGTTCGCTTTCGCGTGAGAGGGCAGCCGTTACAAAACTATCTTTTACGTAACCGGCAGCCAGCAATTTTCCACCCAATGTCTGGATCACTTCCGTAGAATCTTTGGCGTCCATTTTCAAACAAACTGCATCAGGAACAAGCAACTCAAGCATAGTTTTACTCATTAAAATAAGTCCTCAAAAATAATATGATATTAAGCCTGGCCGGTCCGTGACCTGCCTCAAATGTCAAAGTCTAAATGATCAAAATACCCGAAAAGCACCCTGCACTCTTCCCCCTCTTGCCCCCATTAATGCAGTTATCACAATTGTTCAGCCTGAAAATTTCCCTGCATGAGAAAGCTGGTTACATTCACATATGTTCATATACGTGAACATAAACTCACATATATGAGTTTAGCATATCCGCATAGTCATGTCAAGATTTTTAAGGAAATTTGCTCACACCTGCTCTTTTCCGTTCACTTATGTGAGTTTTTTAGCTCACAGTTTTGCCATAGTCTGTCGCAACTCCCTTTGAGAAGCTGCATATAAAAAAGCGAGGAAGCTGACGCTTCCTCGCCATATAACATACCAACCCATTTACCTAGATGAACAGCGTCGCATTGGACTCGTCAGACGAGGCAATGAAAGTTGCCACACCGGCAATCTCCACTCCATCAATCAATTCTTCATGCTGAATGCCCATCAAGTCCATTGACATCTGGCAGGCCAGCAAACGCACGCCGTTTTCCTGGGCTGACTTCATCAGCTCGGGCAGGGTATCCACGTTCTTCTGCTTCATGACCGACTTGATCATGCTCGTCCCCATGCCGGCCATGTGCATCTGCGACAGGGTCAGTTTCTTCGCCCCGCGCGGCATCATGAAACCAAACATGCGCTCCACCAGGGTCTTCTTGACCGGCACATAGGTATCTTTCCGCAGGATGTTCAATCCCCAGAAGGTGAAGAACATGGTCACTTTGTGGCCCATGGCCGCCGCCCCATTGGCGATAATGAAGCCTGCCAGTGCTTTGTCCAGGTCACCCGAAAAGATAACCATCGTCTTGTCCTGGGTCATCGCGCCCAGTGCTGGTACGGCCTCTTTCTTCAGCCCCTTCTGGATCTTCGCAGTAATGACTGCGCCGTCCTGCTCCACCGAGATGAGCTTGTTGCCGGTACGGTCTGCCCAGGCTTTCACGTCACTGGTAAAGCCAAAATCTGTGGCCGTGACCGTGATCACATCGCCTTCCTTGACTTCCTTGACCTTATTGTAGAGTTTCAGGATCGGCCCCGGGCATTGCAAGCCGCAGGCATCAATCGAGAATTCATCACCGGAAACATATTGCAGCGGCGGAATCTCATGGATCTCTTCACGGCTGGAAATCGAAACATTCTCAAAAATATCGAAGTTCGACTGGCGTCCGACAGCATGGGAATAAGTTTTGAAACCACCGTTCAAATTGACCACATTATAGCCGTGCTGCTTGAGAATACGGCTGGCAAAATACGCCCGCTGACCAGCCTGGCAATACACCACCACCCGTCGGTTTCTGGGAATGTCACTGAGCCGCTCGCGAAGCTCTGACAGAGGAATATTCTTGGCTCCGTCAATCATGCCAATCATCAATTCTTCTGGATTGCGCACATCGAGAATGAAGTCCTCATTACGGTCGAGGCTTTTCACATCCGTCCACTCGATGGTCTCCACATCACCGCGCAGCATATTGCCAGCGACAAAACCAATGATATTCACCGGATCGCGGGAAGAACCAAACGGCGGGGCATAAGCCAGTTCCAGTTCTTCCAGATCAAACACGGTCATCCCGGCATGGATCGCGGTGGCAATCACATCCACGCGTTTATCCACACCCTCAATGCCAACAACCTGGGCGCCCAGCACCTTGCCATCCGGCGAAAACAGCAGCTTGAATGCCATCGGTGAAGCACCGGGATAATAACCGGCATGGTTGGAAGCATGGATCATTGCCGTTTTGTAGGGAATGCCGTCTGCTTCCAGTTGGCGGCCATTGAGACCGGTGGTTGCCACAGTCAGGTCAAACACCTTGACAATCGACGTACCCTGTACGCCTGTAAATTTCACGTCATGGCCGGTAATATGGTCGGCCACAACCCGTCCCTGCTTGCTGGCGGGGCCAGCCAGGGGCAGTGCGGTCGCTTTGCCAGTCTGGCGCTGTGTCACCTGAGCAGCATCACCAATCGCATACACATCCGGGTCCGAAGTCTGCATGGCGGCATTGGTCACGATCGTACCGCGCTGGCCCAGTTCCAATCCGGCATCTTTTGCCAGTTGATTTTCAGGCCGCACACCAATCGAAAGGATCACCATCTCGGCATCTACCTTGCGGTCGCTCTGCAGGGTCACCTGCAATGCGCGACCATCCTTTGCCGCAATTGCCTTCAGACCATCGCCCAAAGCCAGACGCACCTGCTTGAACTGCATATGCTGGTGCACCATTGCCGCCATTTCATAATCCAACGGGGCCATCACCTGGTTCATCATCTCGATCACTGTCACTTGCATGCCCAAATGGTGCAGGTTCTCGGCAAGTTCAAGACCAATGAAACCGCCGCCCACCACAACTGCGCGGGCAGGTTTCTTCTCATTGATGAAGCTCTTGATATTGTCCATATCGGGGATATTGCGCAGCGAGAACACGCCGGGCAGATCGCAGCCAGCCACCGGCGGCACTATCGGCGACGCGCCGGGCGAAAGCACCAGCTTGTCATACGTCTCGGTATATTCTTCACCGCTGACAACATTCCTCACCGTTACGGTTTTTTCTTTACGATTGATCTTCACCACTTCATTATTGATACGGGTGTCCACGCTGAACATGTCGTTAAACTCATCGGGTGTTACCACCAGCAGCTTGTCCCGATCAGGGATCACGTCGCCAATATGATAGGGCAATCCGCAATTCGCAAAGGAAATATACGCGCCGCGTTCCAGCAGCACGATTTCCGCATTTTCATCCATACGTCGCAAACGGGCTGCTGTCGAAGCACCGCCTGCCACACCACCAACAATCACTACTTTCATCAAAGGTCTCCTTATTAATTGAGTAATTTACTCAAAGAAATTTAAAGTTTGCGCCAGATCAGCCCGCGCTTCCCACTGAGAAACGAGGATCCCGCGCATCAATTCCAATGCTGCAATAATCCGTTTATCTGCAAGGGAATAATAGATCGAGGTTCCCTGGCGTTCCGTAAGTACCAAACCACGCTCACGAAGGACTCGCAAATGTCGCGAAACGGTTGACTGCGGCAGTTCCAATGTCTCGCTAATTTCGTTAACGCAGTACTCCTGCTCCGCCAATAAATACAGAATGAGGATCCGTTTTGGGTCTCCCAGGGCAGAGCAAATACGGTCATGCATGATATTGATTTGTTGTTCCAGCTTTTCCTTATTTTCCATTGCTACTTCCTTTATCCAATGTATCCGCATAGCCGAATATATGCATATAATACCACAACTTGTGAAATTTGTCACGAACAAAATCCTATTTCACCAAACCAATCGACCTGGTTCAATCCCCTTGTTTGAATTGCCTGGATATCCAAAGGAAATGCAAAGGATTTCTAAACAAGCTCTAAACAAGTAATGGTTAAGATCAAGTCCATTCAACACAATTCAAAAAAGGAAAATGAACATGAGAAACAAAAAAATATTTTGCCTGTTCATCATTTTGGTGCTGACACTTACTGCATGCACCGGATCAGCAATTCAGGCAGACGCCCCATCCTCCACCACGCAGGTGAACAACGCATCGGCAGAGGAAGCCGTAACGCTGAATTCGTCTGAACCGGCCCTCAGCAGCACCGCCCGAACGATCTCCGTTTCCTACGATGCCAACGATCTGGAAGCCAGTGAAAGCAGCGTAGAGATGACAACTATCAGCCTCACCGGTAATTCAATCGATGTGGTAGGGAACGGTGCATCCGTTGATGGCAGCACCGTCACCATCTTTGAAACCGGTATGTACAGCATCAGCGGCATATTGAACGATGGACAAGTACTCGTTGATACGGCGGATGAAGAACTTGTGACGCTTGTTCTCAATGGCGCAAGCATCACATCTTCCACCAGCGCACCAATCTATATTCTCAACGCCGAGAAAACAATACTCACCCTGGCGGAAGGCACCGAGAATTTCATCACGGATGGCGACTTCCTATGTATTTGCTGACCCGGAATCAGGTGAACCCAATGCCGCCATCTTCAGCAATGATGATCTGACCATCAACGGCAGCGGTTATCTTGTAGTGAATGCGAATTACAAAAATGGCATTGTCAGCAATGACGACCTGAAAATCGCTGCCGGGAATATCATTGTGAACGCTGTGAATGATGGCATCAAAGGAAAGGATTCCCTGGCTGTACAGGACGGGATGATCACGATCAATGCTGGCGGAGATGGTTTACAAGCCTATAACGACGAAGACCTGGAAAAAGGGTATATTGCCATTGAAGGCGGCGTGTTCTACATCACTGCTGGCCTGGACGGCATCCAGGCAGAAACCCAGCTTGCTATCATGACGGTGATTTCACCATTACCACCAGCCAGGATAATTCTGTTGAAAGCAGTAAAGGCTTGAAAGCCGGCACAGCGCTTACGATTACTGGTGGCATCTTCAAGATTGATGCGGCAGATGATGCGATCCATGCGAATGAAAGCATCACAATTGATGGCGGCGAAATCGCTCTGTCCACTGGTGATGATGCCATCCATGCTGATACCTCCGTCACCATCAACGGCGGCAACGTGAATATTTTGAAATCCTATGAAGGCATCGAGAGTACGACCATTACGATCAATGACGGAATCATTCATCTTGTCTCCAGTGATGACGGTCTCAATGCATCCAATGGACAGGGTGGTGAGATGGCTGATGGAAGTTTCCTTACCGTGAACGGAGGTCTGGTTGTCCTCAATGCTGAAGGGGATGGCTTTGACTCGAATGGCTCAAGCCTTATCACAGGCGGCACAGTCATCGTCAATGGCCCCACCACAAACAGAAATGGACCATTGGATGTCAATGGAACCCTTGAGATCACTGGTGGCACTACTTGTCGCCGTAGGCAGTGCGGGCATGCCAGAACTTCCGGCTGCATCATCAACCCAGAATTCTATCGTCATGATCCTTGATTCTGCACAAACAGGCGGCACAATGCTGCACATCGAGAACGAAAACGGGGAAGAGATCCTTTCCTTCGTGCCAGCGAAAAGTTACCAGTATGTTGCTGTCTCGTCGCCGGAATTGCAAACCAATGGAACCTACAATATCTACATCGGCGGCAGTTCAACCGGCAGCAATGTTGATGGCCTCTACCAAAATAGCGAAACCTCTGGCGGGAGTTTGGTCAGCAGCGTGACGATTTCAAGCACAGTAACAAGCATCGGCAATATCAGTTCGGATGTGATGAACGGGGGACGCCCACAAAAAGCAAACCGTCCCTAAAAATAGTTAACGGCGTCGGGTGGGTTTGAAACCCACCCGACCTGTCTGGTCCTAACTCATCGTCCCTGTACCATTTGCTGTAAGCGGTCCAAATCCCCCACAGCCTCAAGCCCGGCAAATTTTCCCGTGCCCTCAAATTCGACCTCTTGCCCGTTTTCAAATGTACCAATCGCACCGCAATCTTTGCACTCAGGGTTTCCGCAATCCGCCGTCCCATGCCCGCCGGGGTTGGCGCAAGCAGCAAACCAGCCTGCGAACGTGTTGCCAGGATCTCCAGGCGGTGCGTACGGTTGCGCATCACCCAGCGCACATGCTGGTCGTCAACTGCAAGTTCCAGAATACGGCTGTTGGCGTACGTGGCGAACCGATGCAAGCGGCCATCCTGCCATAAGCCAACAATAAATCCCGCAAACGCGCTGCCCATCCAGGGGATGATCGCAACCGACGCAGTAAGGGAAATCCGCGGCTGTTCAAAATGATTGGTCTGCATCCACACCCATGCCTGCGGAAAAGCATGTCCCCAATCCTTTTCGATATATCCGCGCCCGCTTGTAAAATCAATCGCACTTGCTATCCACATCGATCGTGCCCTGAACTGCATGGTCGAATCCCAGCACGCCGTGATAACACTCCATGCGCGGCACCCATGCAAACCAGCCCATCACGCCCGGAGATGCCAGCCGTACCGGCCATGAAATCGGTGAGTCAAAACGAGAGTTTCCCTTTGACAGTCTGGCTGGATTCATCGATATCCAGTTCGATCCGGTCAAGAGAAAACCGGTTCTTTCCAATCCGCAGATCAAATGTGTCCGATGCTGCATAAAATGCCTCCATCGGATAGCGATGATATTCCACCTGACCGGTAACGCCATCCAGCACCTGCACAAAGGCATGGCTGTCTTCGCCAGCCCGCCCAATAAAAACACCGGGGATGAAGGCAAAACGATGCGAGCCGCTCCTGTCGACCACTTTGAAATACCACCCCTCGAAAAAAGGCGGCCGCAGGACATTGCCGTGAAACAGCTCGGGGCGGCGAATTGTGGACAGAAATGGGATTTTTTGTCTTGACATGATTATTTACCGATCCTTCACAACAAGAATCCGGGATATGATGATTCTGTCCATCTGGTTTTGCACGACACCCTATCCATACAAAAACTGCACAAATTCCTCAGGGGTGATGCCGCCAAAGTATTCATTCACATCAATTCCGGCCAAAGCCATCAAAAGCGCATCCGCATCATAACGCACGTCTGTAAGGACTGCTTCCAGGTCTGCCATCTCCCCATTGCCCAGAAAATCACCGTAGAATTTGATCTCCTCAATCGCGCCATGATGCACATCAATACGGGCGTCAATCTCACCAAAGGGGAAACGCTGCGTGCGCTGCACATTGAACTTCGGCGAACGCCCAAAGTTCCACTCCCATTGGGCATAACGTTCATCGACCATTTTATGCACCCCTGCCCAGTCTGCCCGGGTCAGATGATACTGGGGAATGGGGTCTACTCCGGCAAAAACACCCTCCAGCAGACGCTGCCGGAATGCTTGTGTCGTCATCGTTTCCTGCATGAATTCAGAGATATTCGCCACACGGCTGCGCACGGATTTGATCCCCTTGGAGGTGATCTTGTCCATCTTTACATTCAACGCCTCAGACACATTTTCAAGCTGTGCGTTGAACAGCAGCGTGCCGTGACTGAACATTCGCTTGCTGGTGCTGTACTGGGCTGTACCGGAAATTTTGCGTCCTTCGACCAGAATATCATTGCGCCCGCTCAGTTCCGCAGGGACGCCCAATCCATGCAGCACTTCGATCACCGGTTTGGTGAACTTACGGAAATTACGGAAATTACTGGGGGCATAATCTGTGATAAAGCTGAAATTCAAGTTCCCCAGATCATGGTACACCGTCCCGCCCCCCGACATGCGCCGTACCACATGGATGCCATGCTCCCGCACATATTCATGGTTGATCTCTTCCAGCGTGTTCTGGTTGCGGCCAACGATGATCGACGGTTCATTGATATAGAAGAGCAGAATGTCTTCATGCGTATCCAGATGGCGCAGCAAATACTCCTCCAGCGCAAGATTCACCCGCGGGTCCGTTACCTGTTCATTATCTACAAAGATCATCATTCACCTTTAATTTGCTTGTCATTGCGCGGGAGCGATAGCGACCATGGCCATCTCAGGTTTGCGAATAGCCGTCTCGCACTACCTTTTCCCCCTGAATTTTAACAGAAAAAGCCCTGCCCGGAAGAGCAGGACTTATGGTGCGTCAACATCAAGGTCAGGCCGCTTTCGCCCGATCCTGTTCAATGAGGATCTTGATCGCTTCAATGGCCGCCTTGATCATGATTTCCTTATCATGCTGCTTCTTCAGCAAGGTCTCAATATCACTGCCAATGACCATCATCACCCCGCCGGCCCGCTTGCGGTAAATGCTGGACAGGATAAAGATCGCCGCAGGCTTCCATCTCCGAACAAATCGCCCCGCCTGCTTCCCAGGCTTTCCAGCGTTCTTCCAGATGCGCTGCCATCGGCATACGTTCTCGCTCTACCTCGCCATAAAACGAATCTTTGGTCTGCGAGACACCCAGATAATAATTTGCGCCCACCCGTTTGGAGGCTTCCGCCAGGGCATTGACCACTTCAATATCAGCAATCGCCGGGAACTCGATCGGCAGATACTGGCGCGTGGTGCCTTCGTCGCGGATCGCGCCCGTCACCACAGCCACGTCGCCAAGCTTCAGCCAGGGCTGTACCGCGCCGGATGTACCCACCCGAATAAAGGTATCTGCGCCTACCGCAATCAATTCTTCCATAGCGATCGCTGTTGACGGACAGCCCATGCCCGTAGACACAATGGAAACCTTCTCCCCCAGCAGCGTGCCGGTATACACCTTATGCTCTCGATTGAACGAAACAAACTGCGCATCGTCAAGGTATTCCGCCATCTGGTCAACCCGTCCCGGATCTCCTGGCAGCAGCACGTAGCGACCCACATCTCCCGGTTTAACCTTGACGTGATATTGCAACCCCGAATCGTCTTTCATCGAACACCATCCTTATAAATGTAGTCATTGAGAGGCCAGCCGCAATATGGCTGACCTCTTTTTGAAAATGTAAAACGAGTATAGCATAAATGGGAAAAGAAAGGAAATCAGCGCATTGCCTCAAAAGAAATCTTACTTTTGAAACTAACGTTGCCTCAGAAATAATGTTACCCTACATCGGATATTTAGGGGTTCGAGAGGGAGCATATGATGAGTCAGCGCAGCAAAAAAGAATTAACAGAAACTATACGTGGGAGATATCTCAAAGCAAACAAAGCGAAAAAGCAACAGATCCTGGATGAGTTCGTAGCCGCAACAGGCTATCATCGAAAATATGCAATACGGCTACTCAGGCATGGGCCAGGCCCGCGAGCGATGAAGAAAAAGGGGCGCCCAAAGAAATACGACGGAGAAGTTGTAGATGCATTGATCCAGATTTGGGAGATCTGTGGAAGGATATGCTCCAAACGGCTGAAGCCATTCTTGCCAGAAATCATCCAGGTATTGGAAAGACACAACGAAATACAACTGAAGCCTGAGGTGAAAGCATTATTGTTGGAAATGAGTTGTGCCACTATCGATCGCCGATTGCAAAAAGAACGATTTGAGAGTCGTCGTGGGATATCTACGACCAAGCCTGGCACATTACTCAAAAAAGCCATCCCTGTGCGCACCTACACGCCTTGGGATGAAGAAAAACCAGGCTTTGAAGAAATTGATCTGGTGGCTCATTGCGGACACAGTGCAGAAGGACAATTTCTGTTCACATTTACCAGTACAGATATTGCCACCGGGTGGACAGAATGCCTGGCGATAGCCAATAAAACCCAGGTAGCTGTATCTGAAGCTGTTCAACAACTTCAACAGCTATTGCCTTTTGATCTGCTCGGGCTGGATTCAGATAATGGGAGTGAATTCATCAATGAGACTCTTTTTCGCTATTGTCAAAAAGAAGAGATCACTTTTACGCGTTCACGTCCTTATCGCAAAAATGATCAGGCCCATGTTGAACAGAAGAACTGGTCTGTTGTGCGCCGCACGGTTGGTTATGACCGTTTGGAAACAGCAGATGAATTGGCTTTGTTACAATCCATTTACGCTGAATTGCGGCTGTATGTCAATTTCTTTCAGCCTGTTTTCAAGTTGATTGGTAAAGAAAAGATGGTTCTCTGGGAATCGCCGTGACACCCCCCATATGTGGGGGTAGAATCAAATCCAAAAAATGGAACGAAAGGGATTGAGAAAAATGGCAAAGGCGGAAGTAAAAATACCATTGGGGATACCTGACGTGAGGGTGTTGAAAACAGAGATCAACGATCGGGGTGAAGTTATAATCACGATTGAAAGCACAAAAGAAGGGACTCGCTGTCGACAGTGCGGAAAGTGGATCACAAAATCACACGGGGTGGATGAATGGGTACAGGTGAGGCACTTGCCGGTATTTGGGCGGCCGACGTATTTACGATATCAGCCAAGGCGCTATCGTTGTACGCATTGCGAAAAGAAACCGACCACAACCGAGGAACTGAATTGGCACGGGAAAGGCAGCTCGAAAACCCTTGAGTATGAGGATCACATCTTGCTGCAACTGGTGCATTCAACAGTGGAGGACGTGAGTATAAAAGAGCAGATGAGCTATGATGAGGTACTTGGGGTGATGGAGCGGGCGTAGTGTCTGCAGTGAATTGGTCGCAGTACACGAGGATTTACCGGTTGGGGCTGGATGAGATTGCGCTAAAGAAAGGCCATCGAGATTTTGTGACCATTGTGACAGGACGGTTAGAAAATGATCGGATTGTGCTGTTAGGCGTATTGCCAGGGCGGAAAAAAGAGACCGTGATCGAATTTTTACGCTCGATCCCGATGCGTTTAGTGGAAACGATAGAAGAAGTATGCTGTGACATGTATGAAGGGTATACCGAAGCTGTGCGGGAAGAACTACCGCAGGCCAAAATCGTTATCGATCGTTTTCATGTGGCCCGGCATTATAGCAAGGCGGCCGACAAACTGCGACAGCGGGAACTCAAACGCCTGAAGAAAGAGTTATCAGTAGAGGAATACCAGCAGCTCAAAGGGCATATGTGGGCGTTTCGCAAAAAGCCAGAGGATCTCAGCGAGGAAGAGCACCAAGTGTTACAAAAATTATTCAGAAAAGCTCCCCAGTTGAAAGTGGCCTATCGACTGCGGGAGAAATTGACAGGTATTTTTGAACAACGGATTGCAAAACCCGATGCCAAACGAAAGTTTCGAGCCTGGATCAGGCGGGTTCGGCGTAGTGATTTGTCTTGTTTTGATGATTTCATTCATACGCTGGAAAATTGGTTGGAAGAGATCTCTAACTTCTTCATTCATCGGGATAGCAGTGGATTTGTAGAAGGTTTCAACAACAAGATCAAGGTACTGAAGCGCCGTTGCTATGGTATTCTCAATATTCAGCACTTGTTTCAACGTATTTTCCTTGATCTTGAAGGGTATCGCCTTTATGCTTAACCACCCCTATATGTGGCAAAATCACGGCGATTCCCAGAGAA
>CAVWEE010000031.1:0-42876 GCA_963753895.1 uncultured Chloroflexia bacterium
GCTAGAATCAGGGAATGTACAGGTATTGTTTCCAGATTCTTTCTTGTTTGGAGTAGTGGATAAAAAATCTGGTGCGGTAGCTGTCTTTCCTCATACAAATGTTCCTAATTCAACTTTTGATATGGAACTGGGAATTTACCTTGTTTCTCCTGAAATCACAACGCCGAAATTGATTCGTTCAACCGATCAGTTCCCAAGGTTTTCTTGGGATGAGGAAAAGGGGTTTTTTGTCAGCAATATTGAATGTGAAACTGACCCAACACAGGCAATGGCATTTGACTCTGTCAGGCGAAAAAATTTGTGTTCCAAAACAGAAAGACAGCTATAGTTATATATCGCCAGATGAACAATATTATCTCGATAGGGATTCAGAATGGATTGTTTATAAAGCTAATGGGGATAAATTAGGAGCAGTATCGGAAATAATCGATGGATTAGGCTGGAGACTGGATTTCGAAAGGTTTCTTCATAAACTCTGAGGAGACAATCTTTTATATTTCTGTTCCAGAGCTGGTTCTTTATGAGGTTCACCAGAGCCAAAAAGGATATTACGACTTCACCTGGGTAGGGGCTCCCCAGGATTGAAGTTTCACAGGGTGGGGCAGCGCCCACCCTGTACGACGCTTATTTCTTCACCGCCTGATACAGGATCAAGTCCATGGCGTCCTCGCCCTGGACGAGTTCTTCGTAGCACAGGTTGTGCACGAAGTCCCAGTCGGGGCTTTCCTTTATCCAGGCGATGAGGGTTTGCCAGCCGCCGCCGATGGCCTCGAAGGGGGCGACAAAGGCGTTGTAGACGCGCAGGATGGCGTACTGCCCGCCGCCGTAGCTGCGGATTTCCATGCCGTTATCGGCCTGGACTTCAGCTTCCGGGAACGACGTACCCGATCTCATAGCCGCGCATGCCGGCGGCGGCTTCGGCGACGCTGACGGGCACATCAAAGCCGAAACTGCGGCGGCCTTCGGCGCTCAGTCCGTGCTGGGCCAGCCAGGCCTGGGCGCGGTCGATGACTTCCTCTTCGGGTTCATTGCTGATGGCGCGGCAGCAGATCACGCGCTGCGGGGGGAGTGCTTCGATCTTGACTTCACTGAATTTGTAGGACATGCGTTTCCTCCTGATGTTCATGGTTGATGTGTTCTTATGTTACCTGAAACGCAGGCAGGTTTTTGATGTTTTCTCTTGTCTTGTGCAGAATTCGGGCGCTTTGCTCTGGCGATTTGATTTCCTTTTGCGTACAATCAGTATATGAAATATGAAGACCGTATTCAACGTTCTGTGGACTATATTGACGAGCACCTGATGGAGGAGATCAGCCTGGCGCAGATCGCGGGGGAGTCGGGGTATTCGCTGTCGCATTTCTACAAGGTCTTCCCGGCCATCACGGGTTTCTCGATCAAGGAGTTTGTGCGCAACAAGCGCCTGGCCTATGCCGCGCGGGAGTTGGTGGGGGGCGACCGGCGTATTCTGGATATTGCCCTGGACAGCGGCTTCAAGTCGCAGGAGGTGTTCACACGTGCCTTTACCGCGCTGTACGGCGACACGCCGGGGAGTGTACCGCCAGACGCGGAAAGGCTTCGCTGGCTTCCTTTGACAGCGCGGATACCTTTGCGCAGGAGATGGAGAAACGCGGCCAGCGCCAGCCGCTGGAGATCCCCGTGCGCGCGGAGGTCATTCAGCGCGGGTGGATGCACCTGGTGGGGATGGAGATGGAGACCAGCGTGGCCGAGAATATTGACAGCAACACGATCCCGACATTCTGGCAGGAGACCTTCGTGCCGCGCTATGATGAGATCGAGGGCAAAACCACCCCCAACACGGCCATCGCTTATGAGGTGCACGACCCGGAAACAGAAGTGCTGCTGCACATGGCCTGCTTCGAGGTGAGCGATCCGTCCAGTCCGCCGCCGGGTATGGTGGCGCGCAGTTTGGAGCCCGGTCATTATGCCGTCTTTACCCCGCAGCGCATGCTGGACCCGTATGAGTATTCGGCCCTGGCGCGCTACGCCTATGGGGAATGGTTCCCCATGTCCGGCTGCGAGATCCGCGCGGATTTCTCGCTGGACCTGTATATCCAGCTCCGTTCGCGGGATGGGCAGGAGGCCGGTCAGCAGTTATCGGTGATGGTGCCGATCTTTCCGCCGCCGCGGCAGATGGATGTCGTTAGCAGTCCTTCTCCTTATGCCGGGCGGAGGTAGTGCTGAAAGGATGTCTGCATGGCTTTGAATATTCAAACTTTGGAACAAGTAGGCAGCACGTGGATGATGGTGGATGCAGATGGACACAGCGAAGATTTTGCATTTCAACAGGATTGCACAACCATCTTCATTGAGCGCGGTGACTATTGGGAAGAGGTGTATTGCGGCGAAGTGACCCTGTTTGAGGGTGAGATCCGTGGTGAGCAATATATGGGACCAGCGATCGAAGTTGTGTGCGGTGGAAAGAAAACCGGCGTAGTGATCCCCGTTCCAAATGCGATATTGGGAAAATGGTACGCTGTGCTGTGGCATGAGAGGGACGTATATTGGGCATTGGCATCGGGCATGCGCATCCGTATACCGCAAGGCATGGATTATATTGGCGGCACGTTTGACAAAAGGCCAATGGGTAAATGCGTTTGCACTATTCTTCGGGATAAGGGGAGGATGCTGCCTGACAACTTGGGCAGGGTGGCGATGGACATGGCCGACATGCCTTTTCCCAGGAAAATGTGGTTCTTTGACGGGGAAGATTATCAGGAATCTGAATTGGGTATATACTGGCAGTCTGAGGAAATAGACCTGACAAGGAAATGGTTCGGTGAGATAACATTGACAATGCTGTTTTGGCTGACGTAAGGCGGAGGGAATAAGCAGGAGACCAGACAGCAGGTATCTTACCTTGTACCCAATCAGTTCCCACCGCGTAACGCGCATGTCAATGGTTTTTACCTAATACAATTTGATAAACTGGCGCATACACAAATCAAAATTAAGGACAACGATGATGGATTTGAAGGATCGGTTGGAAGAGATCGACCGCAAATTGAATGAAGGTGTGGATGACCCGCGATTGCAGTATCCGTCGGTGACGTTTTACGCACAGGAAGAATTTGGGCTGCGGGTTTGCGATCGTGAGTTTGCTGCCGTTTGCCGCGCTGGCGGTGATGCTGTTCATGCAAGATCCCGAAGGGGTGGAAGTCATGCAATGGTTCCTGGGGGGCGCAACGTTTTTCTGGGCGCTGACCTGGGTGCTGAACTATGCCCACGTGGGCAAGCTGCGGCGCAAGGGCAAGCCAGGCACGGCCGTGGTGGTGGACAACTTCACATCGTTAATGACGAGGGAGATGAGCGGCGCGTACTGACCTATGAGATTGAACATCCGCAGACGGGCGCGCAGCACGCGGGTGATCGGCCATGTGCGAATGCCAAGGGAATTCGAAGTGCATGTAGGGCAGTCAGATCAAGTTCCTGCGTCTGCCGGCGAGCAAGATCCTCACCAGCCTGACGAGCCGCGTGTGGCCGGAGATGTGGTCGATGACGCCCAAAGAACAAAGCTCGCCAACCAGGTGACGGGCTTTGCAGTGATCAGCGGCGATCCTGCTGACTCTGGCTTCCCTGGCGGGGTTTCGGGTGCGACAACGATGCGGCATTTCAACTTGAACTGGTGGGACGTGTTCAACAACATCAGGGACTATCGCTGATGGAGATGCTTGACCTCGCCGGATTTGCAGTTCTGGTACCGCGAGGCGGCGGGGCGCTATTGGATCTTGTTGGCGACTGCTGGGGTCGCTGTGGTCACGGTGATCGGGGCGGCGTTTTTCCAGGTAGTGGGAATGATGGGGGAGGAGTAGGGGAAGTTGTTTGCAGGATGGATGAGTCCGCTCTCCGCGAAACGCGGAGGGCGGTTTTTGATTTGGCTGTCATGCACGCAGGCTTGAAAACAAAGCAGTTTCTGCTATATTTATAATGTAAGTACACAAAGGAGGTCGGTATGTTGCGCCGGATGTTTAAGAAGGGATACAGTGTGGTGCTGTCAGTCCTCCGGGAAATGTTGGAAAACCTGGGTTTGGCTGAGGGAGAAAATGTGTCGCTGGAGTTGGACCGCGTGCAGCAGCGGATGATCATCAAACCCGTTGAGCAGCTGCTTGCCGTCCCTGGCGTGGACGCAGATTTTGCCCGGGAGGTGAATGAATTCATTGAGGAGTACCGCCCGGCATTGGACGAACTGGCAAAGTGATCCGTTACCTGATCCCCGAATAGGTGCTTTTCACACTGGCCTGCGCACATTCACAGATGCTATTAGATGCGATGAAGGACTGGCTGCGAAGGTTTAGCGATTTTCTTCAGTAGTACGGTTTTCTTTGGAAGGAATTTTCATGGAATATAACAAGGAAAAAGTGGCTGATGTGGTGCTGGCGTTGTTGTACTTGAATTCTTTTGAAGACCAGTTTGAAACCATCCGTGCCTGGAAAGGTTTTGACTGGGATGCGATGGATATGCTGTACGAGCGGGGGATGATCAGCAATCCGAAGGGCAAGGCCAAGTCGGTGGTGTTCACCGAGGAAGGGCTGGAGCAGGCCAGGCAACTTTTTATGGAGATGTTTGGCATGTGAGATTGTGGCCCTGGTACACTAATCGCATGGTGGGGTGGTTTTCATATTTGCTGCAATTCGTTTTGATATAGTGCTGGGTGCGTTGATAAAGCATTATTTTCATCCCCGTTAGAGATGATTGGTGCGTTCAACTGCGAACGCACCCTGGGGTTATTGAAAGTCGATGGGGAAAGGAATTTCTCATACACTGCGAGTGGTACAGTTTTTGTTTTGCTGATGCAGCTTGATGTTGCAACCGGGGAAACAGGGGATTGTACAACCGGTTGAATTCGGATAAAATATATCTTAATAACTGCTCTCATAAAGCAGTACCCCATTGATATGAAGGCTGTTGTCTTCGGACACCAGCAAGGAGTTCTTGAAATGCAAAAAATCGTCCCGTGTTTGTGGTTTGATGATCAGGCCGAGGAAGCGGTCAATTTCTACCTGTCTATTTTTAAGGATGGAAAGATCCTCAGGATCAGCCGATATGGTGACGAAGGATTAGGGCAGCCAGGTTCGGTGTTGACGATCGAGTTCCAGCTTGAGGGGCAGGATTTCATAGCGTTGAATGGCGGATCGGTGTATACGTTCTCGCCCGCGATCTCTTTGCTGGTAAATTGCGAGACGCAGGAGGAAGTGGACCATTTGTGGGACAGTCTTTCGGCGGGCGGAGAAGTGCAACAATGCGGCTGGCTGCAGGACAAGTTTGGCGTGACCTGGCAGATCGTCCCCACGATCCTGGGGGAGTTGATGCATGAGGGCAAGGACCCTGCCAGGATAAGCCGTGTTACCAAAGCCATGCTGCAAATGGTCAAGCTGGATATTGAAGTTTTGAAACAAGCATACGAACAGGGATAAATCCTTCTTTGGGAATCCGTCCCACACGCGAAGGAGCTCTCATGCCGATCACTACAATTGACGAATATATTGCCGGCTTATCCGGAGGACGTTCAGGACATCCTTCAAAAGGTGCGCGCCGTCATCCATGATACCGCGCCAGAGGCGGTGGAGGCGATCAAGTATGCCATCCCGACCTTCATCCTCAACGGGAAGAATTTGGTGCATTTCGGGGGGTTTAAAAAGCATATCGGGTTTTACCCTGCGCCCTCCGGACTGGTGCAGTTCAAGGAGGAATTGGCCATGTATCAGGGCACCAAGGGGGCGGTGCAGTTTTCGCTGGATGAACCAATTCCCTATGATTTGATCCGCAGGATCACGGCCTTCCGCGTGCAGGCAGAATTGGAAAAAGCTGCAGAAAAAAGAAAAAATAAGATATCAATCATCCCCGCCCCAGTTTTGGGGCGGTTTTTGCGGCGCAAACGCGGTATGATGCAAAGGATGCATTTGACGAAACTGTACTGCGTGAGAGGCCATGCCGGAGAATAATGAGTTTTGGAATTTTTACTGGGAAACGCGCCTGCTGCCGATGGAGAATCTCGGGCAAGCGGGAGTCAATCCTGGCCGCTTCGCGGCTGATCCGCGGCATGGCAGACGGGGGTGATTCCCAAGGCGCATGTAGCCTCCATTCTGGATGGCGCCCTGCTGGCCTCGATGGTTCGTGCGGTGCAGGAGACGGCGCGCACGCTGGAGCTGGACAAAAAAGGCTTCTATGTGCGCACGAACGCCGCTGGGCCGGGCGTGACACCCCACATGCACTGGCACATCAAGGGGCCGGGGATACCGTAAGATCGTACCCGAGCTTGTTGAAGGGTACGTCTTGGATTAAAAATCAATCCTGGTGAGGATGGGAAGCAATCCTCGTCGGAGTTAGTTGTCTAGAGGGGTTTCTTTACAAGAGCGAATTTGTTACAATACTTAATACAAAGAGGCAAATTGCTGCCCCGTTGCTATTTATGTTGATCCCAGTCAATTTCACACAATTTCATTGATGCGTAATTTACTCTTTTAGATCGTCTTACTACTAATCGCGAGGTGACCTATGAATAAGCGTGTCTTTATTGTCTGCCTATTGGCCATAACTGCTGCGCTGATCGGCTGGTTTGTTTTTGTCAGCAGCCAGGCGAGCGAGGCTCGATCGATTCAAGAAGTGAGTGTGGACTGGTGGGAATCTGCCCATGCTGATGCCAGCGCTGAAGCATTTGTCCACTGGAATGAAGATGATCCCGCCGAGGTGCCTGCGCGTTGCGCGAAATGCCACAGCGGCCAGGCTTTCCTGGATTATCTGGGCATGGATGGGTCAACTGCCATGCAGGTAGATATGCCGGGCGAGATCAATTCCGTGATCAGCTGTGAGGTGTGCCACAATGAAGGGGCTGATGTCCTCACGATGGTCACATTCCCTTCCGGCGCTGAGCTTGAAATGGCCTACGGTGACGCGCTTTGTGGCACCTGCCACAGCGGCATGTCCGCAGGAAACAGCGTGGTTTCCTCATCAGAGGGCTTTGAGGATGATGAGGTCGTCCCGGAAGCGGGATTCATCACCCCGCATTATGCCTTTGCGGCTTCCACGAATTATGGCGCGGATGCAATGGGGGGCTATGAATATGAAGGAAAAACATACGTCGGAAAATTCGAACACGCGGATGGGGTGGATACGTGCACATCCTGCCATGAACCGCATTCTCTCCACATGCGCAAAGATTATGGCAATGATGCCAACCTGTGCGCGGCCTGTCACTCCAATGTGAGCGGGTATCCTGATTATCGCGAAGTCACTGTAGATGAAATTGATTATGATGCCGATGGGCAGGTGGAAGGCCTTTACCATGAGATCCAGGGTGTTCAGGACATTCTGTATGCTTCCATCCAGGCATACGCGGCAGAAACCATTGGTACCCCGATCGGCTGGGCGAACCAATATCCCTACCTGTTCATTGATACGGACGGGAATGGCGAAATTGAAGGCGATGAAGCCGCTTTCCCGAACCAGTATGCCGAGTTCACCCCGCGTCTGCTGCGCACTGCGTTCAATCTGCAATATAGCCTCAAGGAACCGGCAGCGTATGTCCATAACGGGAAATACGTCCTTCAATTACTATACGATTCGATTGCGGACCTGGAAGAAGTGATTGAGGTAGATGCATCGGGTCTGATCCGCCCGGAATAGGAGGCAGTGAGATGAAAAAGAACACCAAGCGTATCCTGGCGGTGGTGGTCTACTTGCTTCTCATCTTTCTTCCCTTGATCATGTTCCTTGTTTTTCCAATGCCGCCCAGAAGAGAAGCATGGCGAGACCTGTCCGTCATGCTGGGGTTTGTAGGATTATCCATCGCAGGATTGCAGTTCCTGCCCACTGCCCGCATCCCGTTCCTGTCGGATGTGTTTGACCTGGATGGGATCTATAAAGCACATCATAGCCTTTCGGTGCTGTCTGTGTTGATGGTTTTCACGCACCCCGTGTTGTTGTTGGTGAACAATCCTTATACCTTACTGCTCTTGAATCCGATCACAGCCCCGTGGAGGGCGCAGGCCGGGATAATTGCTTTGCTTGCCCTGATCTTGATCGCGATCACGTCCGTCTTGCGCAAAGAACTCCGCCTGGACTATAACAGATGGCATATCGGTCATGATATTTTGGCAATAGGGATCGCGGTATTTGCCCTGATCCATTTGGTGAAAGTCAATTACTACATGGCCATGCCTGCCATGCAGGTGTGCTGGATCATCCAGGCCGTGGTCTGGATCGGAATGACAGTCTACGTGCGCATCCTCAAACCATTGGTGATCAAGCAGCGGCCGTATACCGTTGACAGGATCGTAGAAGAAGTCCCCGGCACATGGTCGATCTTTTTGAAACCACACGGCCACCCGGGGCTCAACTTCAATGCAGGACAGGTCGCCTGGCTGAATATCAATACATCACCCTTCACCCTGAACCGCAATCCATTTTCGATTTCCGGGAGTGCGCACAAACCTGATGAGCTTCGTTTCTCCATCAAGAATGTCGGTGATTTCACTGAATCTGTGGGCGAGCTAAAAGGTGGAGAGACGGTTTATGTTGATGGTCCTTATGGTAGTTTTTCGCTTGATAACCCAATAACCCAAAACGGTCTTGTGCTGTTGGCGGGTGGCATTGGCGCTGCACCGATTATCAGCATCCTGCATACCCTGGCCGACGGGAAGGATGAACGGCCAGCCTGGTTATTCTATGGGAACTACGATGAGGAGAACATCACGTTCATGGATGAACTCCAGGAACTGGAGAAGCAATTGAATTTGTCCATTACCCATGTGCTTGAGGTAGCCTCCCGGAAGGTGAAAAGCGATGAAGGGTTCATATCCCGGGAAATCCTTGAACGCGATCTGCCAGCGAATAAGGATGAGTTATTCTTCTTTATCTGCGGCCCGCTGCTGATGATCGAAGCTATGGAAAAACACCTCAGGGCGATCGGTATCCCCAGCAGACAGATCACCTCGGAAAAATACGAAATGGCATAGTTGCCAGTATTCACTACCTTTGCCAGCCCCAGCGGCTGGCAAAGTGTTTAAGAGAGGGAGTGAAATGAATATCAACGACCTGGCAGGGAATCTGGGTTTGTGGGATTGACAGGAGCATTCTTCATTTGTGCTGTGCTGGTGCTTTTCAGCGCATATCAGCATTTCTCTAACGATCACATTCTGGAACGCTTCTTGAAAATTCTGGTCCACGTTCAAACCGGTCTGCTAGGTGTTGCTTTGCTTTCCCTGGCGGTGCTGCTTCAAAATGAGGCATACGAATACGAGCAGGTGTTTAACGCGATCGAAAACGGCATGCTGTGGTGGGAGCGGCTGGGTGGATTATGGTCAGGCCAGGCCAGTTCACTGCTTTTCTGGTCGGTGATCATGTCGTCCGCAGTATCTCTCTCAGTAGTTTTGTCAAACAGTATTCCTAAACAAGGATATCTGCGATCAGTCGTACTGATCCTTGAAGTGACCCTGCTGTTCTTCATCATCCCGGATGTGTTCATCTCCAATCCATTTATGAAGCTATGGATGATGCCTGGAGGAGAGATCGCAACGGCCATTTTCCCGCCTGATGGGGCTGCGCTGCTTGTTGCTGTGGATGGGCAGGGCATGAATCCGCAGCTAAGGCATATTGCCATGCTGCTGCATCCGCCTACCTTGTATCTTGGTTTGATCGGTTTTTTTCTGCCATACGCTTTTGCTCTGGCTGGATTGATAAATCGGGATACAGACCATACCTGGGTAAAGCCGCTATTCCCGGTGGCTTTGGGCGCATGGATGTTTCTGACTATCGGTATGATCCTGGGTTCCTGGTGGGCGTATACCATCCTGGGGTGGGGGGGCTATTGGGGATGGGATGCTGTAGAGATCTCGGGCTTACTCCCCTGGCTGGTCTCATTTGGTCTGCTTCATTCCCTGCGTCTGTATATGCGCGGCAAGTCATTTCTTAGGTGGGTGTATGGGTTTTCTTTCGCTGCCGTGATCCTGATCATGCTGGGTATTCTGATCACGCGCTCCGGGATTCTTGAATCGGTGCATGCATATGCCAGCGGTGCAATGGGGCCTGTCTTGACGATCCTTGTGACAGGTCATCTTGGCACGGTGCTTTACTTTTCCATCTCACGAAAGGATCTATTGACGGGATCAAAACAGAAAGCGGCGACTGGATTTCAAGAGGGATTATTTCGATGGTTTAATGTGTGCATAGTGGGGTTGGTTTTGATCTATCTTTTTGGTCAGACATTACCGCTCACCTCGCAGGTTGTGCAGGGGAGGGCTGCTTCTTTCACGCCTGAAAACTATGAGCAAATCTCAGCGCCGCTGTTGGCTGTACTATGTCTGATCACTGCGTTGTGTCCTCATGCGCACTTGGCAGATAAAAGCAAGAAGCGTTTCTGGGTGAAGACACTGGGGTTGAGTTCTATGGCTAGCATTTTCCCGATCGTGGTATTGCTTTTCGCTGAGATCGGCGTATTGACCTTTATTGGTTTCTGGGTGGTTGGCTTTTTGCTGTTTTCCTGGGTGGATGCGCTCATTCTCAATGTAGTCCTGCTGTTTTCGAAAAACAGAAAAGAAGGAAATAACAAACGGATGGGCATGCTGCTTATCCATCTGGGTCTGGCGGTGATGGTCGTGGGGATTATGGGGGTTGAAACGCTGACGACGCCGTATGATATCGCCATCGCCCCCGGTGAAACCCTCTCACTATCAGGTTATACTATTGCGCTGGCTGACCGTAGCAATCGAATTACGGATACTGGCAATGTCATTTTTGAGGAAACGGTGGAGATCATCCCACCTGACGGTCAAAAACAGTCCATTGTCACTTCGATAAATCATCTGTCTAAATTTGGTTCCTTGCACGCTGAACCCGCTATTATTGTGGGGTTTCTCCAGGATATTCAGTTTGTGCTAAAAGAGGTTCCGGATTCCCCCGACAGTATCGCAGAATTTAAAATCACGTTTTTCCCTTTGATGACCTGGATATGGGTCGGTGGAGGATTGATGGCTGGCGGCGGGGTCGTATCCATGCTTGGTGGATTATGGGGAAAGAAAAATAAATAGTGTGCGTTGGGCGGTTTTTACATCACAAACGCGGTATCATGTAGGGGATGGATTTATAAAACTGCACTGTGTGAGCTGCCATGCCGGAAAATAATGAGTTTTGGGATTTTTATTGGGAAACACGCCTGCGGCCGATGGAGAACCTCGGCAAGCGGGAGTCTATTCTGGCTGCTTCCACGCTGATCCGCCAGATGGCGCAGGGGACGGATCACCCTTTGCGATTGCTGGAGTTGGGCTGCGGCGAAGGGCAGGTGATCGGGGCGCTGCTGGATGCGCATGGGTCCGTATGCGATGTGCGGACTTCGGTGGGGGTGGATTACAAGGCGCAGTCGCTGGCCAACTGCCACCGCGATTATCCAGGCATGACGTTGCATTGAAGGCGATTTCACCGACCCGGATTTGCTGGGCGGGCTGGGAAAATTTGATATCGTGCTGCTGGTAAATGCCCTGCATGAGGTCTTCTCGGATACTTTTTCGGTGACGTTGAACGAGATCGATGTGCCGCTGGGCAAGCAGCGCGTCGAGCAGGCCCTGGGCAGCGCCGCGGGCTGCCTGGCCCCTGGCGGATGGCTGGTCTTGTTCGATGGGCTGGAAGCGCCCGGCGACCCACAGGAGATGCTGCGCGTCTGCTTTCAGGATGCTGATGTGCGGCGGGATTTTGAGCGTTTCGCCAGGGAGTATCATCCTTTCAAGATCAAGTATCTGGAAACCGATGATCCCCTGTGTGTGAAGCTGTCGCGGCGGCATTTCACCCGTTACATTACCAAGTCGATTTTTCTCAGGAAGGCGTTGTGGAAATCTGAACGGTTTGAGAGTTACCAGTACTTTACTGAAGAAGAGCAGCGGGCTGCCTTTGCCCGCCAGGGGCTGGTGATCCGCGCGCTGCGCAAGATGACGGTGAATGAAGCAAAATGGCATTTGATGGTAGATATTGAGGCATCTGAGGCGGCCTTCCCTGATGAGCATATTATGATCCTGGCGCAGCAAGCGGCAGGGACAAGTTGAAAAGGAGCCGAAAATGGATGTGAGAATTGTAAGCAAAGAGGCATTCACTGTGATTGGCAAAATGGGGCAGGGACCTGCAGGTATGGGACAGCAGTGGATCAAGCCGCTGTGGGCGGCGGCCGATGCCGGATTCAGTGAAATCGCGCCGCTGGCAAAGCTCGACGAGCAGGGCAAGGTGTTAGGGCTGTGGGGTGCAATGAGCGACGTTGATGAGACCTTCGCGCCATGGGGTGCCGAGGGAAAGTACTTGGCAAGTACCGAGGCCAAGGATGACGCCGAGGCGCCGGAGGGCTGGACGAAATGGGTCATCCCGGCGGCAAAGTATGCCGTGGTCTGCTGCACCCTGGAGACCTATGGTGAGACCTTTGGTTTTATGATGAGCAAATACTTGCCGGAAAACGGTTGCACTTTGGCCGGCGCGGTGCATGAGTTCTATCCTGAGCCAGGCGGTGACCAGGTTTGCCTGTATTTTCCGATCGAGATGGGGGGATGAGAGAAGTTGTACCCCAAAAAACAACCTGACTAGATGGTCGGGTTGTTTTTTGTATAGCTTACTACTTTGGAACTTTTTTCAATGCGGTGGTGCCATCGGCGGAGTGGCTGACGTCGGAGTCACGTCGGGGGCAGGTGACTCTGCTTCTTGCCATGTGAAAGCTCCTTTCCGTGTATAATGTAATATAGAGCAATAAGGCAATAAATATCCTGATATATCTTTACCTATTCATTTGCATTTTACAGGGAACATGAAGCTAAGGGGTTTCCATGCGCGCATTTTTTGAAATTTCCGGATTGAATATTTATATTCAGATCATTGTGACGATCATTTCCATTGCTGCCCATTTGTTTTTGACAAGAAAAAGGAAACGGAAAGAAGTCAATCGCTGAGATTGTCGCCATATACACGATCGGGCTTTCTGGTTGGTTTTCCATCATGAGCGGGCTGTTCGGGCATATCATTTATGCGGATGAAGTTGCCGGATCGATTGGCTGGCCGGTGAACAGCGGCTTTCAAATGGAGCTGGCATTTGCTGCTATCGGGATCGGCATCATTGGATTCCTGGGTTTTTGGAATAAGTCCTTTTGGCTGCCATTTATTATTGCCAAATCTGTATTCATGCTTGGCGCCGGGGTGACGCATATCATTCACATGATTGAGCACTACAATTTCGCTCCGAGCAATACAGGTGTTGTTGTCTATTGGGATTTTCTCTTGCCCATTTTGTTGGCCGGGGTTTTCTTGTGGGATCGCCGAAAACAGAGACAGCAGATGGAGAAACAGAGGCAGAGCGTTTAAATGAAACCTCCCGGCAGCTGGTCGATGCTTGCCTGCTGCTACCGGGAGGGGGGATGAGATTGTGCTTCGCGATCGTTATTCATCGTTGGGCACCGGTCATTCTTCAGACCTTAAGCCGGCGAGGCTGAAGGCAAGGAAAAGAATACTTACCAGTGCGATGGTCATATATACAATTACAGCCATGATCTACCTCCTTAATGTGCAGCAAATCCTTCCATATCAAACGACCCCAAACTGGTGTGCAAGCGGCGTGCAGGCAGGCACCAGGGGCAGGCATTTCTATATCTATATACGACAATTATGTTCAGGGGGTTGCAAAACGATTTAGTCGAGCGACCTCATCGTTATGTCGCCCCCATTTGAGTGATCTGTTTTCATCATCGTAATTCCATTATACATAGATTCCTTCACCGTGCGTCAGGCAAATGTACCAATTTGGGAAAAATCCATCAAGTGGATTAGTTCTTTGTTGGTCTTAAGGCCAGGGAAATTCTCCTCCGTTTCACGAGCCTGTCGCATGGACATGTAAAATGCCGATGATGTTATGTGGATAGGACGATGGACGAAAGGGAAAAGTTCCCGTGGGGGAAAGTAATTGCATCAACCTTGAAAAGGCTTGAATGAGTTTACAGCCTGGTTCTTTAATCAATTGCCAGGCAGACTATCTGGATATTACCCCAACCTTTCCAATGGGTAATTTGGCAGCAGTTCGTCCAGTCCGAGTTCCTGCCAGGTTTGCGGGGTGGGCTCACCGGTATGATCCTCCCAGCCGAGCGCTTGCCAGTAGGCACGTACGATGGGCAGCAGGTCTACGCTGCGGCCGCGGTTGGCACCGCGTTTTTGAGGCGGCAGACCGAGGGCGCGTTTTGGGATGCTGTGCAGCAATGGGACGCCTTGTTTCATATTGAATGCCTGTTTGATGGTCAGGATGCGCCAGCCGATTTTCATATAGTCCTGGGGGGAGTAGTCCCAGCCTGCGGCGGCATTCAACCAGGCGAAAACAGGAATCCGGTGAGCGCCGAGGAATGCGCCGAACAGGCATAGTCCGGCGCCGTTCAGCACGGCGACATACTGGCTGCAGGCCGCCCCTGCCAGGGCTTTTTCTTTCGGCTTTTGGTATTTGCTGTTCTTGCTGTACAGGAAGGTTGGATTGGGTAGTTCGGGGAAAACGCGCCAGAGTTGGAAAAGCTCATAATAAAGCTGTGAGCCGGTGGTATGACGGCCGGGGGCAGCTTCGACAACATTGTGCAGGGCAAAGCCGGGATCGTTGCGCCCGTCGTGCATGGGCAGTTCCTGCCCGCCAGCATGCATGGCATAGTCCGCGCTGCGGTGGCCGATGCGCTCGGCCGCTTTGCGCGTGCCGTCAGCCAGCAGGTCGCCGATGCCTTCGCGGGCGATGATTTTTTCCACCAGGTCCAGGATCGCGTTCCCATTTCCCCAGTGCAGGGCGAGGCCGTCTGTGTCTTTGGTGGTGAGCAGTCCTTGCTCAAAGCATTCCAAAGCGAATGCTACCGTGCCGGCAGCGGAGATGGAATCCATGCCAGCGCGGTTGAGGTGATCCTGAATGGTATAGACCAGGTCAAGATCATCATTCATCAGCAGGCTGCTCCAGCCAATCACGGTTTCAAACTCCGGTTTGTGGCTGTGAGGTTGGCCGTCCTTGCCGGGGATCAGCCCCCCGCAGCCCAGGGTGCAGCCGTCGCAGTAATATCGTTTGCTTTGTTTACGGCGGATGTGATCAGGGTTGATGGCGCCCGATGTACGCAGGGGATAGTCTGCGCGGCTGCCGCGCCAGTTTTGCACGGGGGCGTCGCCGTTTTCCAGGCTGAACTGGTTCATACCGGTGGTGCCCCATTTTCTGAGGATCATTTTGTAGAGCAGGCCGTCCAGCCTTGGCTGGAAGGGTGCCAGGCGCATGAGGGTGCCGGCCAGCTTGAAGATGCTGCCCGGAGGAAGGGGGTCAGGAAATTCCACCCAGCGACGCAGGGATTCGGTCAGTCGCTCCATTTCTGCCGGCTCGGCGGCCTGCACCTGCACGCTGCCATTCAACACGATGCCTTTCAGACGTTTGGCGCCCATCACCGCGCCCAGTCCAGAGCGGGCTGCCATGCGCCCGCCGTCGTTGTTGATGCCGGCAATGAGGGAAAGTTTCTCGGCGGCAGGGCCGATGCTGGCTGCCTGGCTGCCTGGTCCGCCCATTTCTTGCAGAGCGGCTTCGGTTTGCAGGGTATCCAGTCCCCACAATGCGCTGGCGTCGACGAGCTGCGGGCCCGAATTGTTGATTTTTAGCACGACAGGCTGTGGGCTGATGCCTTTGAAAAAGATTCCGTCATAGCCGCTGCGCTTGATGGCCTCAGCCAAGGTGCCGCCGCAGTTGGCTTCGCCCCATGTGCCGGTTAGCGGGGATTTTCCCACCGCCATCCAGCGCCCACTGAAGACGCTGTTGGTGCAGGTGAGCATGCCGCTGACAAAGCCCAGTATGTTTTCTGGCCCCAACGGGTCTGCGTCAGGCGGAATGCTGCGATACAGCAGCCAGGCAGCGAGGCCCATGCCGGAGAGCAGCTTGCGGTATACCTCATCCGGGATAGTTTCTTCTGATATGGTGGCAGACGAAAGGTCTACCCACAGTACTTTGCCGGTAGTGGAAGGAATCATGGGGTAATTATAAGAGTTGTTTCAGGGAAGTACAACGATACAGTACTCAGGGCTGTTTTTTCCAGAGATGCACCTGGTTGCGTCCAGCGCGTTTGGCGATATACATGGCCTGGTCCGCGCGGTCGAGAAGATCATCAATGGTGATATCTTCATGGCGGGGGTGAGGACAACCACCCGAGACTGGCGGTAATGTGGACGCTGGTTTCGTCCACGTTTGCAGGGTGTGTTTCGATGGTTTTACGAATGCGCTCGGCAGCAGCCATTGCTTTTTCGGTGTTGGTTTCGGGCAGCAGGATGGCAAATTCTTCGCCGCCATAGCGTCCAAGAACATCAATGGTGCGCAGCTCGGATTGGATGGTTTGCACCAGATGGACCAGCACCTGATCCCCGGCACGATGACCCAGACGATCATTGACTTGTTTGAAATGATCCAGGTCGAGCATGATCAGCGACATGGGGCGGTCAAATCGTTTGCTGCGGTCTTTTTCGCGGCCAGCCTGGTCAAAGAAGAAGCGGCGGTTATAGCAATTGGTGAGCGGGTCAGTAATGGACAGGCGCTGGGTTTCCTGGAAAAGGCGCGCATTTTCAATGGTGATTGCCACCTGGCTGGCAAAGGCGGCAGCCAGACGGGCGTGTTCTTCGGTGAAATGTCCGATCTGTTTGCTGTCCATCACCAGCAGACCAATCACCCGGTCCTGAATGGTGAGGGGAACTCCCATCCAGCCATGAATGCCACAGTGGGGCGGGTTGTTGAATTCAGCGTATTGGGCCGGGGCATCTTCCATAATGAAAGGCTCCCGGGTGTTCAAGAACAACGGTGTTTGGGGTTGTATCGTCATTCGGGAATTGGATGCCAAGCACAGAATCCAGGTTTTCAAAGCCGCGCCCGCCTACGATCTCACTGCCGTCAGCAATTTTTAAGCAAAATAGAGGCGCTGTCAAAATCAACGACCCGTTCAAGTTGTTCCAGAATGATCGCGAAGATTTCCTGCTGGTTGAGGGATGTGTTCACTACCCTGGCAACTTTCTGCAGCGTTTCTGCTTCCCTGGCGCGCCGTCTGGCGGTTTCGTAAAGTTGTGCATTTTCCAGGGCCAGACTGGCTTGACTGGCAAAGATATTCAGATAGCGCAGATGATCTTCAGTAAAGAAATTGGGAGTGGCGCTATCCAGACTAAAAAATCCAGCGACTTCACCGTGCATAAATACTGGCGCGCCCAGCCAGCTTTCGATGTAGTCCAGTGCGTCAATTTTCGTCCAGTTGGGATTTTGCCGTACATCGCTAATACGCAGAGCCTTTTTGTTTTCGGTCATCCAGGACAAATTATGAATATCTTCTATTTTTAGTTCAATGCGTTCAACGGCTGACACGGCACTTTCCCCAAAATTTTCATAACCGCGTCCACGGGTGGTGACCGCTACATCGCCCTTTACTTGCAGGAAATTGGCAGAGTCATAAGGGATCAAGCGGGGCGATTAAGATCCAGGATATTATTCAGAATCTGCTCTGTATCCAATGAACGGGATAATTCCATATTGATCTTGCGCAGGGTCTCAGCGATTTCACGGGCGATGCGCTCGCTCATCTCGGCGCGTTTACGGTCGGTGATGTCATGTCCTACGGATTGAATTTCAGTGATTTCTCCGGCCTTGTTATAAATGGCGCGATTGCTCCATGACATCCAGACAGCGTTATTATCTTTGTCGGATTCCATCCGTTCAAATTGGAAGAAACCCTCATCGGATATTTTTTGCATAGTTTCTGGTAAGATTTTTTGGTCGCTTTCGGGGAGCATGGAAGGGAAACTTCTGCCGATCCATTTGTCTTTAGCGCGGCCATAAAAATTGCAAAAAGCTTCATTGACAAAGGTGATCGTCATATCTGGCTGCCAGCGGAAAACCAATTCGGATTGCTGGTCGAGAACGGCGCGATAGCGTTCTTCGCTTGTGCGAAGTTGATCTTCCATATTCTTGCGTTCGGTGATGTCCCGCCCAACGGATTGAATGGCGACCAATTTGTCACCCTCACGGATAGGCAGGTATGTCCATTGCGTCCAGCGCTTTTCGTTCTTGTTCGAGAAAACGTACTCTTCTGTGGTAACAAAATCTTCTCCCATCATCAGCCGGTCAATGGCATCCCGGATGATGGCTTGCGTTTCAGGAGGCCGATCCTGGAAGAATTGTGATCCAATCACTTTTTTTGAAGTTTGGTTGAAATAGCGGCAATAGGCTTCATTGGCAATAATCAATAGTGGTATTCGGCTGCCAGACTGTGATCAAGTCTGTTTGATATTCAACAATATCGCGATATTTCATTTCGCGTACTGCTACTGCGATTTCGGCCTGGCGCAGTTTGGTGATGTCTGTGAAGGTGATAAATTGACCTTCGCGCTCATTCTCGATGGTGATCAGGTCCTGTACCTGTACCTGGAAATAGGATCCTTTCCAGGTGATCTCCTGAATGGTGGGCTGCAAAGATGGCGGCTGGAGCAGTAAATTGTTGAGTCCGGGAATTAACTTTGCGGCATGAATTCCCAGGGTTTGCAATGCACTCATATTGAATTTTTTCAAAAAAGCGGGATTGCTGTAAAGGATAAGGCCATCCCCGTTGATGATCAAAAAGCCATCTTTGAGATTATATAGCAGATCAAATTCCCAGATTTCCTGGTTGCGCGAAGCATGGATCCTGTAACTGGCAAAGAACCATGTGAAACCGGCAATCCCGGTTAGCAGTGGCAGGAAGAAGCAGGAATCAATTCCATCTGAACAATAAACAAAGTTTAGCAGATATCCGAGCAGGGGGAAACCGATACCCAAAAATGCGCCAGGCGTGCCTGCCAACGATAGATAGGGTGGGCAGGTGATGGCTGTGTTCAGCAGCATGGCTGCCGCTCCGGTGATCAGGATAAAATTTAGCGTGTACAGGGCAAAATGACCATGGGCCAAAGGGTGACAAATGCAGGTTTTGCTGTGTACTTGTATCCCACAATAATTGGTGCTGGGGATTGGTAATGATCAGCCCGAATTGAATGATGGGCAGGAAGCTTAACAGGAGGACGTATTTCTTTGCATTTGGTTTCCAGTGGCCGAAGTATTGCAGGCCGAAGGCCAGCGTGTTGGTTGCTGCTACTGCAGCAGCAAGATGTTTGATTACCTCGACAATATTTAATACTGGCGCGGGCAGGTCAAACAGACCAGCGGCGGTAGCAAAATTCCAGATCACCGCGGTGATCAACAAAGCGGTAAGGGCAGGGACGTATGCTGTTTTGCGGTTGTTAAATGAAAGATAAGCCATCACGCCAGAAATAGTGGCTATGGTGAGCAGTGTCCAGAAAATGGCGGGGTTTGCAGAGAGATTGCATTTTGGTCAGTCTTTCACATCACTAAAGATGGATATCTCCAATGCATTTCGTTTAAGACTGATGATCTTTATTTCTTGCCGTTACTTGTTTTTCTAAAGAGATTGAAGATCACATATTCTATTTTACCTTGTTTTTTGTCTATGATATAATTCGCAATATAAGGATAACCTAAAAATATCGATAGGAAATCCTATATGTTCGGTGCGTTCGACATAGAATAAGGAGTATGGTAAATGCTCAGTGAATCAACTGAGATGTATCTAAAGGCAGTCTATCGTTTGACGCAACGCGAGTCGTATGCGGCTACCAGCAAGCTGGCGGCAGCAGCTGGGCGTCAGCCCGGCCAGCGTCTCCGAGAAGATCAAGTACTGGCAGAACGTGGATATTTGATTCACGAGTGGCGTGAAGGGGTGGTGCTCACTCCCGAAGGCCGCAAGGTGGCGTTGAATATTTTACGCAAACACCGTCTGGTGAGCGCATTCCTGGTGGAAAAGGTAGGATACGAGATCGATGAGGTGTATGACGAGGCCTGCAATCTGGAACATGCCGTATCGGATCATTTGGTCAATCGTTTTGAAGAGATACTCGGATTTCCAAAGGTAGATCCGTTAGGCAATTCTATTCCTGACCGCGATGGGCGCGTTGAAATTCGCCGTTATCGCATGTTGTCCGAGATGCCGGCGGGCAAAGCGGTGGTCGTACAGGCGCTGGAAACCGTAGACAAGAAACGCCTGACGTACCTGCGCTCGCTGGGGCTGGTGCCCGGCAGCGAGATTGTCATTCAGGACGTGGCGCCTTTTGAGGGACCGTTGACAGTGCTGGTGGGCAAGAAGAAGGTCGCGATTGCCCGGCGCTGGCAGGGATTGTGGGGGTTTCCAACGGCAGTGAGGGCAATAAATAATGACCACGCTGGCGGATGTGATCGATGAGCTTAACCGTCCCCGGCACGTTGTATGAGAAATTGGACGATGACAGGGTGCGTTGCAACGCATGCGGTCATCGTTGTGTTTTAAAGCCCGACCAGCGCGGCATTTGCAAGGTGCGTTTTAACCGAGAAGGCACATTGCGCGTCCCGTGGGGGTATGTGGCCGGGGCGCAGACCGACCCGATTGAGAAGAAACCCTTTTCGCATTTTTTGCCCGGCAGCGACGCGCTCACGTTTGGCATGGTGGGCTGCAATTTCCATTGCGATTTCTGCCAGAATTGGGTCAGTTCGCAAGCCTTGTGTGATCCCCAGGTACGTTTCAGTCCCTATAATCTTCAGCAGACCACCCCACAGCAGGTGGTGGATTATGCGGTGCAGACCGCTGCCCAGGCAGTTGTGTCTTCCTATAATGAGCCGCTGATCACCACGGAATGGGCGGTTGGATATTTTCAAGCTGGCAAAGGAAGCTGGCCTGAAATGCGGGTTTGTGTCCGATGGCTATGCCACCCCGGAGACGCTGACGCTCCTGCGGCCGTACCTGGATGGATTGAAGATTGACCTGAAGACGATGCAGACTGCGCAGTACCGCCAATTAGGGGGCAAACTGGAAGTGGTGCTGGACACCATCCGCCAGGCGGTGGAGATGGGTATCTGGGTGGAAGTGGTGACCCTGGTGATCCCGGATTTCAACGATTCGCCGGAAGAGTTATGGGAGGCTTCCCGGTTTCTGGTTTCGGTCTCGCGGGATATTCCCTGGCATGTGACGGCCTTTCATCCTGATTACAAGATGCACAGACCGCGGCGCTACGCCTTCGGCATCCTTGCAGCAGGCGGCCGAAATTGGCGAGGAAGCCGGGCTGCACTATGTATATGCCGGTAACCTGCCCGGCCGGGTGGGCTCGCTGGAGAATACCTACTGCCCGAAGTGCCGCCAGCTGCTGGTGGCGCGCCAGGGCTTTCGCGTGAGTGAGTATCACCTGACCGCAGATGGGAAATGCCCAAAATGCGGGACGTCAGTTGCGGGCATTTGGACGGACAAACCAAAAGAGGTGCGTCTGGATAGCTGGGGCATGCCGCGGAGAGCGAGATTTTGATCCATATACAGCGCATAATGCACAATGGAAAAGTTCTGTATCGTCCTAAATAAGGTTTGCAGTTAGACCAAAGATAAGGACGGACGAAACAGGAGAAGAAAACCCGCGCAAGGCGTTTACCACCTGCGCGGGTTTGTTCTCTTAATCCCTAATCGACTGGTTGACGACTTGACGGGCTTTTAGAAGCCTTCCAGATTGGACAGATCTGCCGCGCCATCCAGCAGCCCGGCCACCTGTTGCAGCATGCCCAGGCGGTTGTTGCGCACGGCTTCGTCTTCATCCATCACCAGCACGGCATCAAAGAAAGCGTTGATCACCGGCACCAGCGGCAGGAAAGCCTGCAAGGCATCATCCACCGAACCGGGCTGGCGTTCGGCGGCCTGAGCGGTCTGTACTGCTTTGTAGAGCGCTTTTTCGGCATCTTCCTTGAAGGCGGCCGGAGCAATGGTGTACTGTTCGGTCTTGTCGCGGGTAATGCGCACACAACGGGAGTACGCTGGCAGCACAGTCCCGGCCCAGTCTTCGCGTTCCACCCAGGCAGAGAGCTGTCTGACGGCGCGCATCGCGCCGGCCGGGTTGTGACGCTGTACGGCCAGCACGGCATCCACTACATCATAGCGGAAACCGCGTTCGATCAGGTCTACCCGCTGGCGGCCAACGATGAAGTCCAGGCACGCAGCGAGGCTCTCTTCAGAAGCGTCCACCGGCAGTTTGTCCGCGGCCAGGGACAGGCCCTGACGCAGGTCAAAGTCGAGGTCTTTTTCCACCAGGTTTTGCACCAGCCCCAGGGCGGCGCGGCGCTGGGCGAAGGGGTCCTTCGTCCCGGTGGGCGCCAGATCGGCGGCAAACAAACCAGCCAGCGTATCCAGGCGGTCCGCCAGACCGATCAACAAACCGGCTGTGGACTGCGGAGATTTATCCCCGGCCGTCTTCGGTAGATAATGTTCATAAATGGCCTGCCCGACGGCCGCGTCTTCACCCATCAAACCGGCGTAGTGGCGGCCCATCACCCCTTGCAGGGAGGTCATCTCGACCACCATGTGGGACACCAGATCGGCCTTGCACAGGTGAGCAGCGCGCAGGGCTACTTTCTGTTCCTCTGCATTGACATCAAACAAGTGGCAGCAAGTCTGCCACGACAGCTTCGATGCGCTTGCTCTTGTCGAGCATCGAACCGAGCTTGTACTGGAAGATGAGGGTGTCCAGGCGGGGAAGCAGGTCAGCCAGGGATTTGTTCTGCTGCATGTCTTCGGCAATGAAGAAAGCGGCATCAGCGAAACGCGCCCGTACCACCTGCTCATTGCCATCGGCAACGGTTTCAAGGAACTGGTCGCCGCCGTTGCGCACGGTGACGAAATAGGGCATCAGGTTGCCGTCAGCATCTTTGAGCGGGAAGTAGCGTTGATGTTTCTTCATCACCGAGATGAGTACTTCAGCGGGCAGTTCCAGATGTTTCTCTTCAAAGGTGCCGCGCAGGGCGGTCGGGGCTTCCACCAGCATGTTGACTTCATCCAGCAGACCGGCATCCAGCTCCTGGCTGGCGTTGACCTCGGCCATTAATTTCTTCACCTGTGCGGCAATGGTTGTCCTTGCGCTCTTCAACGTCCAGGATGATTCCCTGAGCGGCAAGCACATTGTAATATGCAGCCGTATCGGCCACGGAAAATTCACTCTGTTCCTGGAAGCGCAGACCGCGGGTCACGCGGCCGGAGCGCATCCCGGCATATTCAAAGGGTACAACCTGCTCGCCAAACAGAGCCAGGAACCAGCGCAGCGGGCGGGAAAAGCCCACGTTGGAGGCGTTCCAGCGCATGTTCTTGTCGAAATGAATGCCCTTGACCAGGTCGGCCAGGCGCTCGCTGAGTACCTCGGGGGCCGGGCGGCCTTTCTCGCTGATTTGGGCAACCACATACTCGCCGCCGTCGATCTCACGCACTTCCAGATCGGCCACGTCGATCCCCTTGCCGCGGGCGAAAGCCCTGAGCGGCTTTGGTCGGGTTGCCGTCGGCATCGTAGGCACGGCTGGCGGGCGGTCCTTTGACCACAGAGTCCAGGTCAGGCTGTCCGGGCGCTACATCCGCCACGGAAACGACCAACCGCCGCGGCGTGCCCATCACGCGCACATCGCCGTGTTCCAGGCGCAGTTCCTTCAACAGGGCAGGCACGGTGTCTTTCAATTGTGCCATTGCTGATTCAAGGTCAGCGGCGGGCAGTTCTTCGGTACCGATCTCCAGCAGGAATTCGGCTGGTTTGGTCGGGGCTTCAAGGGCTTCTGCGGCTGCCTGTGCAGCTTCCTGGGCGGCTTCCACCACCCACGGGAAACCCAGTTCCTGGCGCTGGTCGACAAATGCCTGGGCGACCTTGGTCGCCAGAATGCGCATCTGCGAGAACATCGCCTGGCGTTCGGTGACACCAACCGCGCCGCGCGTATCGAGGATATTGAAGGTATGCGAGCATTTCAGTACATAGTCATGAGCGGGCAATACCAGTCCTTCGGCAAGGCAAGTCTCGGCTTCTTTCACAAACAGGTCATACATCTGGCGCACCTGTTCGACATCGGCCACCTCGAAGTAGTACTTGCTGTGTTCGTATTCACTCTGGTAATTGACGTCCCCATAGGTGCGCTCCGGGCTCCATTGCAGCTTGCGGAAATGGCGCACGCGCTGCAAGGGCATGGCAATGCGTTCGAGACCGTAGGTCAGCTCGGCTGCCACCGGATCGACCATCTGGCCGCCGGCCTGCTGGAAGTAGGTGAACTGGGTGATCTCCTGACCATCCAGCCAGACTTCCCAACCCAGTCCCCACGCGCCCAAAGCGGGCGAGTTCCAGTTGTCTTCCACAAAGCGGATGTCATGCTTCAGCGGGTCAATACCCAGAGCGACCAGCGAACCCAGATAAAGCTCCTGCACGTTTTCTGGTGCGGGCTTGAGGATCACCTGGAACTGGTAATGCTGCTGCAAGCGGTAGGGGTTATCACCATAGCGCCCGTCATCCGGGCGGATGGAAGGTTCAACATAAGCCACGTTCCAGGGTTCAGGACCCAGCACGCGTAGGAAGGTGGCCGGGTTGTACGTACCTGCGCCGACCTGTGTATAGTAAGGCTGCCAGACCATGCAGCCGTAATCAGCCCAATATTGCTGTAGTTTTAAAATGATGGATTGAAACGAAAATTGATTGTCCATGAGCACTCCAAGCCTTGTTTGATTTGAAAAATAGTCAACTGATTATACCTGAGTTTACAAGATTGTAACTTGAGAAGATCGAGTGAACACGATCCTCATCAATAATATCGCTTGACAATAATAACGCCTTTCGTTATTATAAATATGTGATAAAGACCTTTGCAGACAAAGAAACTGAAAAGCTGTTCAATCGGATATTTTCAAAAAAGCTGCCGCCGGAAATCCAACGAGCCGCGCGATACAAGCTCGAAATCCTGAGCGCAGCAGAAACAATCAATGATCTTCGCTTTCCCCCAGCAAACCATCTGGAAAAACTGCACGGGGACCGCAGTGAACAGTACAGCATCCGTATTAATGACCGATGGCGACTTTGTTTCAATTGGCACAATGGTCATGCTTATGATGTAGAAATAGTGGATTATCATTAAAGGAAAAAATAATGACGAAGATAAACTTTCCCCCATCCACCCCGGGGAAATCTTGCTGGAAGAATTTCTGAAACCGCTGAACCTCAGCCAATACCGCCTGGCAAAGGATATTCAGGTGCCGCCACGGCGCATCAACGAGATCGTACATGGCAAACGGGCGATCACATCCGACACAGCCTTGCGCCTGGCGCGTTATTTTGGCATGTCCGACCAATTCTGGATGAACCTGCAAATGCGCTATGATCTTGAGGTGCAAAAGGATGTTTTGGGGGAACACCTGTTTGAGGTGAAAGTGCTGGCCCATGCAATGAATGAGGATCCGGATACTTATTCCGCATAAAACATTCGACTGGAATGTACAACCTCCCGCATAATTCATTTCAGCGGGAGGTTGTTATTATTCTTTTCAGGATCGGCCTGTTGAGATGCAGTTTTAACCTTAACAATCCTTAAGGTTTTTCATAATCACATCTGCGATCGTCATGTTGTGGCGCTGGGTCAATTCCCCGTTGATCATCTCAATCTGTTTGTGCGGCGAGTAGAATACCTCGCTCCAGCCATAGCCGGCGCAGGCCGTGTCGGCGATCTGGTTGCCCTGGGCATCTTCTCCCCACCAGGCGCGGTAGGCTTCTTCCAGGTCAGGGCGGATATGAAATTCAGGGATGTTGTGATGGGCGGAGTAATAATAATCCGGCGGGAGGGCATTGAGGATGGTCTCAAAGATGTGCACGCGCACCTTGACCCCGTTGCGGCATTCTGTGTCGGCAATGCGGCTCAAGCCGCGGATGGTTGCCAGCGGGGCGATCACTTCCACCCGTTCCAAATTCTTGAAGCGCTTTTTGATCTCGGTGATCGTTTCGCGCATCACCAGGCCGCTGGCGATGCTGTCGGCGATGAAGGCGACGGAGATATTTTCGTGCTGGTGCTGGTCGAGGTCCTTGTCCTTGAAGAGGGTCATCTCCACCTTGCGGTTATACAGCGGTACGGTGTTGTCAAAGACATGGTGGGCGTCAAGCACGATTTCATCGCAATAATAGCCATAATTATCAAAAATCGCCTCGGAGACCTGATATTTCAAGTCCTTCTCGGGCGATGGGGAAAACAGCGAGGTTGTGCTGCTGGTGATTGCGGATGGTTGTCTGCAGCGGCGGCGCGGCAAAGATGGTCTGCATGGCCTTGCCGATCAGGTTGGTGCGGTGCGCCCCCATGCAAAGCTGACCGGGCAGGGTGATTGCCCCATGTTTTTCGATTTCAGCGGGACTGAGTCCCATGATCTCGAATGCGTGGGGGTTGCTGTACTTGTCCTGCAGATAGATGAATGAGGCTGTGGCGGGGTTGTGGTAGAAGACCAGCTCCAGGTTGATCTCGGATGAGAGGGTGATCCTGCCGGTACGAAAAAAGCCGCTTCCATCAGGGAGGCCCTGGTAGGGAAGCGGCTTTTCGAGGATCAGATGCCCATTGATCTGAGTTTGGTCTTCTTCGCTGAATTGGTATGGATGATGGAATACAGCCCATAAGATCGTCTCCTTAAGTCGAATGTTCTTAAAGAGACAGGCCGGTCGACAAATACCAGCCTGTCCTATAGATTCTATCATGTAACGGTGGATTTCGGGGGAAATTTGGGTTGGCGTTACTCCACCAGCGGATCAAGGGGATAAATGAGACCAGCCTGCAAATCGTCGAGCACTGTTTGCACCATGGCCTGCTTGCCAGGGCTGAAGATGGCCGCGTTGATGTCGGCGAGTTCCACGCTAGCTTTTACTGCCTGTCCGCCCTGGCCGCTGCTGACAGCGGGCCAGATGGTGTTCAGGGCATCTGTCAGGTTATAGCGGATGGTGGCAGCATACAGGTTGATAATCTCGGGGGTGGGGGACTGCCCGCCCAGCAGGATCACGCTGCGGGTAGCAAGGGTGTACATTAAGTCCGGGCTGGCGGCCTCGGGGGCCACGTAGTAGGCATAAACATAGCTCAAAGCAAGCTCGTCTGCGCCACCCAGCCATTGCCCGGGGGCACTGTTCGCGGGAATCTGAGTAATAGATGGGGAAGCGCACGACTGGCGAGTAGTAGGAATTGCACAGGCCGCAGAAATACTGCCCGCCTTTGACGAATGCGGTTGTTTTCAGCGCTCCCAGCGGTTCGTCAGAAGGGATTAATGCGGCGGCGCGCCAGTCATTGGCGATGACCACAGCAGCATAGCCGGCGATGAAGGCCTGTTCTTCGGGGTATGCGCGGATCACGCTCAGGTTTGCACCCGGGGTCAACTCCATCTCGCTGACCACAATGAACTGCGCCTGCGGGGCAGCGTTGAGCAGGTCAGGCAGGTTGGCAGGGGGGGCAAGCAAGACGATCTTCTTCCATTCCGGCAGGATGTCGGCCGGGTTGATCTCCGCACGCACTTCCAGGCTTTGTCCGCTGGATTGGGCCAGCCCTTCAAGCTGCGCCTGCACAGCGGCAGTTTGGGCGGCGTCTGTTTCTCCAGCGGTGACCAGTACGGTCACACCGGGCATGGGCGTCGCGGTGGGCTCTGCTGTGGGAACCGCAGTGGGCGGCATATCCGTGGGAGGCAGGGGCGTTGGTTCCTCTGCCGGGGTGTTGTTGCAGCCAGTGAGCAGGGTGAGGATGAAGATACAAACGAGCAGAATTTTCGCGGGGTTTTTGAGTTTGATCATAGCGCAATTTTACCCTATATTGATTTGGGTGAATTGAAGAGGGAGCAGGGGGATGAAAACGATTGCTCTGTCATTACGAGGAGGGATTTGCTCGACGAAGTAATCTCCTGGACAGAGAGTGAAATTGCCACGCTGCGGCTGCGCCTTCGCTCGCGGTGACATCTCAACAAGTGCTTTATCTCCGCCTGTATTATAATAATGACATGTTAAACATCGACATTCCCGGACGCGGTCAGTTTCAACTGGAACATGTGGTGCTGGATGTGAACGGCACCCTGGCGGTGGATGGAAAACTTATGGATGGGGTCCCGCAGGCACTGGCAGATTTGCAGGGCCTGCTTCAGGTTCATCTGGTGACGGCTGATACCCATGGGCATCAGGCCGAGATTGACCAGCAGTTGAATGTAACAGCTGTGCGCCTGCAAAAAGGGAATGAGCCGTGGCAGAAAGCCGAGTATGTTCAACAGCTGGGCGCGGAGCATGTCGCTGCCATTGGCCAGGGCGCAAATGACGCCGGCATGCTGGCCGCCGCGGCGATTGGGATTTCTTTGCTCTCTGTGGAAGGCCTGGCGGTGGAAACCCTGCAGGCGTCTGATTTGTTAATGCCCGATATTATATCTGCGCTTGATCTGTTTCAAAATCCAATGCGAATGGTTGCCAGTTTACGAATATGAGTTTACCTACCAGCGAACCGATTTCTTCCGATTCTGAACACTCTCTGCCCCCCGCCCGCAGAAGACGGCGGAAACGCCGCATCCTGCCGCAGGGCACGGATGAGAAGTTTAGCTTTCTGGAAGAGTTGGCCCGACGCGTTACCCCCTCGTTTGATTTCTTCCTTTTTTGTCTGATTGCCGGCCTGGTGCTGACCTTGGCCCTGTTCACCGAGCAATGGGCTTTGGTGGTGATGGCTGCTCTGCTGGCGCCATTCATGGCGCCGGTGATGGGTCTGTCAATGGGCATTGTTCTGGGGTCTGTGCGCTTTTTCATGCAGGCCCTGGGCGGGCTGTTGATTGGCGGAGCCCTGGTTTTTCTCAGCGGTGTGCTGGGGGGCACGCTCATCTCGCTGCGGTCATCGCAGCTCATGATGACGATTGCCTATCAATTCACCCAATTCACGTGGGCAAACTTCCTGCTGCTGGTGCTTGGTGCAGGACTGACCACGTATCTGATTGTTCGTTCACCCCGCCAGCGGCCGATGGTTGCCAGTGTGGCTTTGGCTTACGAAGTCCTGTTCCCGCTGGGTGTAGCTGGTTTTGGCCTGGTAAGCGGCATTCCCGGACTGTGGCCGGATGGCTTGCTGGTATTTGTTGTTCATTTGGCGGCATCTGTATTGGTTGGGGCGATTGTGCTGGTTATCATTGGCGTTCGACCGCGCGGTTTTTTCGGCTATACGGTCAGCACAACGCTTGTGCTGGCAGCGATTGCTGCCCTGGTCGCATTAAGCGGCATGGGTACCGCGATTGGTTTGCAGGTGGCTGTGCCGACCCACACTCCCACCGTGACCCCCACCGCGACTCATACCGCTACCATGACGGCTACCCCCATTCCGCCAACCGGCACTCCGACGCCGACCAATACCCTCGTGCCGACCAAAACGCCGACCCTGACCGTCAGCCCCAGACCTACGCCGATTTATGCGCGCATCAATGCCAGTTCTGGCGGTGGCGTGCTGGTACGTGAAGAACCCAGTCAGGATGCGTTGGTGGCGATCAGCCTGTTGAACGGGATGCTGGTGGAGATCGTCCCCGGCGCTGATGTCCAGGTCGGTAACACCACCTGGGTGAAAGTGATCACCATCGAAGGCATTGAAGGCTGGGTGGTGAGTACATTGTTATCAACGGCGACCCCGCCCGCGCCTGGCTCTTAGAGCGATTTAAAGTGGCGGCATGCAGTGGAAATGAATCCCTGCATGTATTTTTTCTTACAGGAGTTTATCCATGACCGTAAATTTTGGAACCGACGGCTGGCGTGCTGTTATTTCGGACACATTCACGTTTCATAACCTGCGTCAGGTAACACAGGCCATCGCCGATGCGGCTGCTTCCGGCAGTTGGCAATGCAATGATCCTGCTGGCGCCGACCCTTCTGAACCGAAGAAGGTGGTGATTGGCTTTGATACCCGTTTTCTTTCCGACCGCTATGCCACCGAAGCTGCGCGCGTACTGGCGGCCAATGGCATTCAGGTGTATCTCAGCCAGGGCGATGCGCCTACGCCGGTTATTTCCTATGCTACGCGTTATTTGAATGCGATTGCCGGGATTGTGATCACGGCTTCGCACAATGCGCCCCGCTATAACGGCATTAAGCTCAAGGCGGGGGCTGGCTGCTCTGCCTTGCCCCAGCAATGCCGTGAAGTGGAAGTGTACCTGAATGATAATGAAGCGCAGGGCCGCGGCCCGAATTTGATGGACATGAGCCAGGCCAAGAACCTGGACCTGATCAAGCGTTTCAATCCCATCCCGGATTATGCCAACCATGTGCGCACTTTGATCGACTTTGACGTGATTGCTGATTCGAAGCAGCGCGTGGTAGTGGATTCGATGTATGGCTCGGGACGCGGCACGATTGCCAATATTCTCAAGGGCACCGGCATTGAGGTACATGAGATCCGCAATGAAATGAATCCCGGTTTTGGCGGCATTCACCCCGAGCCGATTGGCCGTTATTTGCATACCCTGGCCGGCGCGATCAGCACCGGACTTGGTGACTATGGCCTGGCGACGGACGGCGATGCTGACCGCATCGGCGCGATGGATGAGAAAGGCAATTTTGTCGACCCGCACAAGATCATGGCACTTTCCCTGCGCTATTTGTTTGAGAAACGAAACATGACTGGTTCTGTGGTGCGTACGGTTTCTACCACTCGCATGATCGACCGCCTGGCGAAGCGCTATGGGCTTACCCTGCACGAGACCCCGGTGGGCTTCAACCATATCGCCGATTACATGATGAGCGAAGATGTGCTCATCGGCGGTGAGGAATCCGGCGGCATTTCCTTCAAGGGACATATTCCTGAAGGTGATGGTGTGTTGATGGGGTTGCTGTTGATCGAGATTGTTGCGGCTACGGGCGCCACCCTGTGCGAGCTGGTGGACGAACTGATTGCGGATGTTGGCCCTGCGCATTACGAACGCCGCGACCAGCGCCTCAGCCGCCCGGTTTCCAAGCCGGTGATGGTGGCGCAATTGAAGGAAAACGCTCCGGCAGCGATTGGCGGCGAGACGGTGGTAGAAGTTGCTACCGCTGATGGCGTGAAGTACATCCTGGCCGACGATTCCTGGCTGTTGATCCGTCCGTCCGGCACGGAACCCGTGCTGCGCGTGTATGCCGAAGGGCGCACCCCCGAGATGGTGACGGCTCTGCTCAAGTACGGCGAGTTTGTGGCAGAGAGTGTGAAGTAAGAGAGTGATCAGGGATCAGTCAACCAGTTGATCAAGGGGTGGTTTTCCTGATTGACTGGTTGACGAAATGATGAGCGATATTTATCCATACAGCAAAGGTACTATTACTACTATGATCATCCAAATCTACACCATGCAGTCGGTAGAAGAAGCGCACGCCGTGATTGACCTGGGCGTGAATCATATCGGTCTCACGCCGTCGGATTGTGGTTTGCCGGGGGAGATTTCATACGAGCTGGCGCGTGAGATCGTGGACAGCGTTGGCGACCGGGCGACGCGGGTCGCGTTGAGCGTAGACAAGGACTTGAGCGAGATCGCTCGCATGGCGAAGATAGTGCGCCCGGATATTCTGCACCTGTGCGCGCCATTTGGCGATGTGACGGTAGCGATGGTGCGCGAATTGCGCCCGCTGTTGCCGGAGGGCATGCGCATCATGCAGGCTATCCCGGTGGGTACCAGCCGCGAGGCAGTGGATATCGCTCTGGCGTATCAGGAAGTGGCGGATGTGTTGATCCTCGATTCGGTTGCGCCGGAGATTGGCGGGATTGGCGCTTCCGGGGCGACCCATGACTGGAACATCAGCCGCGAGATCGTTGAGAAAACACGCATCCCGGTTATCCTGGCAGGCGGTCTCAAGGCAGATAATGTGGCCGAAGCGATCCGTGTGGTGAAACCCTGGGCGGTTGATTCGTTGAGCCACACCAACAAACCATTGCCAGGCGGCGGGTTTTGCAAAGACATGGAGAAGATCAATGCATTTGTAGAAGCGGCGCGGGGATTTTAGCGTTTGTTTGTAGGGGGCCATGGACATTTCCGAAAACAACATCTGTTCCTTCGATCGACCCTAATATTGGTCGCCTTATCACCAATCTTGATCCCGTTAATAGATGGGCTATAATACTGCACTGATGAAGGAATAAATAATGTCTAAAAAGAAAATCCACTTACTCTTTATCAGCTTTATTGTATTACTTCTCACTTCTTGTGAGCCATCAAGTCGCATCATATGGGGCTTGGCATACTGATAATGTCGCTCCATACTCAAAGAATTGGTTCTTAAATGGTGTTGATACAGTAATGGTGTTGGACAAAACTCTTTCGCCTGATGGGAAGTGGATAGCTTCTATAATTCAAAATAACGAAGAGACATCATTACGCATCATTTCTGTAGATAATTCTAAGTACACAATTACAAGCCCGCCGATAAAGCTAGAGGATGGCACCTTATTCATCGAATCCGAATCGTGGTCTCCAGATAGTTCGGCGATATTGGCTTCCAATATCGTAAAACGGGGGGATTTTCCGACTATTGGAGTAGCGATCTATAATATCGAAACTCAAGAAGCGTATCAATTCTCTCCATATTCGTCCAGATATGGCAGAGGTAGTGCTATTTATTCATGGAGTCCGACAGGCGACAAAATAGCCATAAGGTTTGATCCTAAGAGCTTTTTTATCATTGATAAAAAAGCTAATATTCTTTATAAACATTCTCCTGTCTCAAACGATACAAGTTTTATAAAAGAGTTCTATTGGGATGAAAGCGGTTTGTATTGCATTCTCGTTGACAAAGCAAACCCTGAAATAACCCATTACGCAATCAAGAAGATTGACCTCGAAAAACCAGAAAACAACACTGTTGTATTTGAGCATGAGGGCATCATAAATATTATTGCGTCAAAGGATGATTATTTACTGTTGCAACTGAAAACTTCCAGAAACGAGCAGGATGTTTATCAGTTGTACAGATATGGCATCAGCACAAAAGAGAGTGAATATATTTCTGAATTTGAGAAACCTATAAATGCATCAAAAAGCTCTGAAAACTCGGTGTTTACGGCATTAACAACACTATCATCGTCGTTTCCTAGCCACCCTCAGAATAATTTATGGATATATAATTGGAACGAAAGCCAACTGAAAGATCATAAGGGGGTTAATACCCTTTTGCGTTGGAGTAGAGAGGCACAAGGTTTTTCAGTTGTAATAAAAAATCCTGACAATGGATATGGCTTAAGGCTAATTTACCCATAACAACAGACTCAGCAGGGTGGGTTGCCAATCCACCCTGCAAAACAACAAAAAATCCCGGGCTAATGAATCAGCCCGGGATTGCATTTCAGCATTTCCGCCGGAGGGTGCGGGGTGGGGGTTAACTGGCAGTGTTGGCTGCCGTGCGCAGTCTCCGTGCAAGGAAGATGATTCCCACCATCAGCGCGGCCAGACCAAGCAGGCCAGGCAGACCAACATCGCTGGCAAAGCCGGAATCGGGCAGGGCGGATGGCGTGGCGGTAGCCGTTTTTCCTTCTGCGGCCAGGGTCAGCAGGGAGGCGACTGTAGCCGTGAGCGCGTCGAAATCGGCTGCGCCAACCTCTACGGTGATCTCTTCTGTCGCAGTGGGCACAGGGGTGTCCGTTGCCACGATCATCACCGCGGTGGGGGTGTTCTGAACAGCTTCCTCCAGAGTGGCGGTAGGCGGCAGGGTGGCGCTGGGGGTCAGGGCAAGCTGCATGATCATGGATTGCTCAGTGGCGGCCACCGATGTTGCGGTGTTCTGCGCATTGATCAGGGCTGCTTCCTGGGCTGCCTTGTTCTGTGATTGGGGAGCGATCAACAGCACATAGGCCGCGATGGCACCGCCGATCAGCACAAAGAAGGCGAAGATGATTCCAACAATCACAATGAAAGTGCGATTGCCGCCGGGTTTCTTTCCGCTGGTTTCCTCCATGTCAAGCAGATCATCTTCATATTCTGACTCAAATGGCGGAACTTCCTCATCTTCGAAATCATCGAACAAACTATCATCAAACAGATTATCGTCGCTCATAAGTGCATCTCCTCCGGGTATAGGATAATTCTATTGCAGTACGTCTAAATTTGCCAGTGGTACGGTAATTTCTTTATTGTCTGCCAGCCGCACGATGCCTGCCTGAGTGCGCAGGCCATTGTCCAGCATGGTCAAACCGGGAAGAACTTTTGTAAGGATGCCGGTGTGTCCGCAGTAGGGAGCGGATTGCACCCGAATGGTTTGTCCAACTTTGTAAATATCGATTTCCGGGCTGCTTTCTGCCGGGGCGGGCAGGGTAATGATTGCTTCAGGGCGGGAGCCGGTGAAACTGTTCCACGGCATCGTGTTGAGAGCGATATTGCGTTGTACGTTTGTGCCAACAGATCGTAGGCAATGTTATTGATCGCGATCTGCCCGAAGCCTTCCAGCACCAGGATAGGGAATTCCATTTTTTCTGCCATCGGGATCAGTTCAGGCAGGATGGAACCGAGGATCAACCCTCTGAGTGGCAATTGGGCGGCAATTTCCAGTGCTTCCGGCCGTCCGCACCAGCCGCTGAATCCGATGGCGCCGCGCATGCCTACGTCCATTCTGGACGGGGTCAGTTCATCGCCGGCAGACTTGGCGAGGTTCACCAGCAGACCCTGGCTGACCTTGTCGTTACCCCACACGCCTTGCAATAATGCGCCATTGGTTTCGATCAGCACGCCCTGTTCCGGCAGGACTTCGATCACTTCGCCGTCCATGCCGGCCTTGAGGCGGAACGGGGGTTGGTCGGCTTGCAGCAATACCTGGCCGTTACTGATCATCACGATCACGCCGCTTGCCGGTGCGCGCACCACGCGGCGGAAGAGTTTGCCCGTTTCAGCAATGACATCACCTTCCTGGATGCGTTCGCCCAGTTTTCGGTCTATGACATCACGGGTTTCTGCCGCACTGGTCAGGTTTAAATCGCGCTGCACATCGATCAAAATATGCTTGTTTTGCAGCCTTGTTTCCGCAACCACATCAGATGCCGTCACAGACTGGCCTGCTTTGACCAGCACGCGGCCATTGGTCGGCAGGAGGCGTGCCCGGCGGACTTTGGTAAGCGGTACGATGTGTGTTACAGGCGCTAACATAGTCATATTATTTCTTTTCGTTGCAAGTCCTATACCAGGAAATCGTTTTTAGCGGTTTTCCAGAGCATTTTGCCATTTCTTGAGCAGTTCACGGCGGCGTCCGTCCTCTTTGGGGAGCTGGATGGGGCGACCGCGGGCATCAATGACTGCTCCGCAAACCCCGCCGACGATCTTGAATTTATTGGCACGTTTGCCATTGGGATCAATCTCTGTGCCGCGCAGGGCGTCCAGTTCAATGGTGGCGGTTTCGCCCAGGCGCAGCGGCAGGGCGGTAATGCTGCCTTGCTTGATGGTGAAGGTTTCTTTGAGGCCGTTTTCATGTTCCATCCGGATATTGAGCACTGGCGCACCGTAGCGTGCTTTGGTAACGGGGCAGATGACAGTACCCAGGTTGAGGAATGCGCCAGATTCCAGTACCTGCACGGGCAGGATGGGATTGAAGGCGGCGATCGTGCCCAGGCTTGCGGTGAGCGTGTTCTGGTCGAGGATGAGGGTGCTGATGCCGACTGGCTGCAAACCATCCAGAAGCATCAACAGGCTCTGGGCCGGGGTTGGGGCGTTGGTCAATACCGCCCCGCCTGCCAGGATCGGTTCAAAGGATATTTCATCTTCCCAGTTTTCCTGCCATTTGGCGTTGACTTCCTGCATAGCATGACGCAGGATCATCCGGGTGACAGCCTGTTCAATCGCCATGGCTGTATGGTCAAGAGGCTGGCTGCTGGGCGTGATGCTTTTTTGCCACAGGTAACTGACCAGGCTCTCTTCGTTGATCGGGATATCCATCCATTGCATGATATCGGATGGTTCACAGAATTCAAGGATATTCTTGATGCTGCTGCCCAGGCCGACGGGATAGACTTTATTGGTCAATCCTCCGGCCACGGCCACACTGAACGTGGTGGACGAAGCACCAACATCAATGCCCATCACCCCTTTGTTGGGGTTGTAGATTTCGCTCAGGAAGCGCACAATCCGTCCGAATGCCTGTGGGGCGGGGGTCAGCGGGGCCGTGCAGGCTTTGCCTAATTCTCTCAAACCACCAATCTGGTTGGCGCGGATACGGGTGACCACGCTGGTCAGCACAGCTTCAGCAGGGCTGATGTCTTCCAGGTCGATCGACGGACGCACGTTCGGGGCGGTATGCACAGAGAACCATTTTCCCAGCACTTCCTTGATGCGCTTGGCCAGCAGTTGGTTGCCGGCGAAGATCACTTCTGGGCGGCTGGTTTCGGGCAAAATACGGCAGGCCATCATGATCAATTCCACCATTTTCAGCACCGAGCGGCTTGCGCCCCGTTGGGTGCCGCCGGTCAGGATGATCAGATCCGGTTCGGCTTTGATGATGGCGTCGATTTTCTCATCGGTGGAGCGGACATCGGAAAGCCCAAAATTGTCGATCACTCTGGTTTTGGCGGTTGCGATCAGATTCTGCCCGCTTTGCAGGGATACATCGTCCAGCAGACCGACGTTGATCACGCGCAAGGTTGGCCCGGCGGAGATGGTCATGGCCATGCGGTCAACGCCGGAGCCATCTGATTTTCCGGGGAGGATGATGCGCGCATCTTTGTCCAGCAGCAGGCGTCCGGTGAGCGATTGCAGGTCTTCGATTGCCAGATGTACACATTCACCGGCATCCCGGAAGGGTGCGTCTACGGTAGAAGTCGAGCTGCCGCTGGCGATGAAATGGTAAACGCCTTCCACCACGTCAAATAACGCGGCCCGGGTCTGGGTGGAGCCGATTTCGACTGCCAGAATGGATTCAGCATCAATCGTTGAAGTTGCCATAGTCCCTTAAGAAAACAATCCAGGTAGTGATTGCAAGAAATTCAAAATGAAATCCAGGCGTTCGATCAATGCCGTGATGGCTGTGGCATATACGCCTGCAAACAATGCGCCCAGGGTGATGGCGATGAAAACCTGCCCGATCTTTGCCAGCAACTCCATCAGGTTGGATCGCTGGGCAGGACCTTTCCCGCCGGGTTTGGCCGAAAAATGGAAATAGGCCAGACTGCTGACCGTACCGACCAGCACGATGGTTGCCGTGAAGAGTTGAGCTACCGGCCCGCTGGTCTGGGCTGCGGCGGATTGCATGTCAAACATGTTGATGGCCGCCCGTGCCTGATGGACGATGGTGCCGGTAGCTGCACCGCTGATGATGACCGCTGCGCCTGCGCCGACCAGATAGGCCATAGGAATGCTGCCAATATGGGAGAATTTGGGCGAGAGTTTCGTCAGCAAGAGGATACTCAAGATCAGCGGGAAGAGGACCAGTGTGCGTTCTGCCGTGCCGCCATGCAGCAGCGGCCAGATCAATCGCGGCAGCAGCACCTGATAGACGATCAGCACGGCCACATAGCCCGCGGTGACACCAACAAACAGGTAGGTTGCCATGCGGAACAGTGGATTATCCCCGAAGAAATAACTAAAGATCATCAGGGTGAGCAGGAAGCTGGTGAATGTCCAGAAGGGACTGGGAGATTGCATATCCTCAGGCCTCGCTTTGCGTTCTGCGGCTGGCAACCAGGGTGACGAACAATTCCAGTAGGATGCCGACCAGGATCAGGGCTACGACGACCGCCAGACCGCCCTGCAAGGCGATCCAGTAGGTGTGTCCTGTCCCTGGCTGCTGGATAAGATTTTCATACGATACACTGCCGCCCAGTCCGGAGAGCATGCCGCTCAATTGACCGGACTGTACATACGGCTCCATCATCGGGGCTGACTGCGCGCTGGAGATGAGCAGCATGGGGGTGCTGCCCAGGGAGGGCTGCACCTGTTCCACCCAGGCTCGTCCAGATTCCACACTGTCGGTGATCACGATCACCGCAGAAAAATCGGTCAGGGTGTTTACACCGGTCAGTGCCGGGTGATCCCAGGGGATCAGGCCGTCATACTGTGCGGTGAGACCATAACGGGCAGCTTGTTTGGGGCGCAGGGCAAATTCTTTCAGGGAGGTGATCCCGCCCGGCAGGTAGCCAAGATTGATGGTGTGGGTATTGATGTACTCGGTGCTGTTGTCCTGCTGGCCGAGCCAGGCTTTCAGCAGCAGGTCTTCTGCCAGGGCAGGGCCTGCAGGCACGGTGGAGATGACGGCGATGCGCTGTTGTTTGCTCATCAGCCGCTGAATGGCCGCATTGGATGCGGCTTTCATTTCGCCGGAATATCCGGGTTCATAGTCTACGGCCAGCAGCACCGCTGATTCGGCAGGCAGGGTTTCAATGGCATTGAAGAAGGAGGTGACAAATGGAGCGAGATAAGGCCGGCCGGGAATGTCAGGAAGAGTGCCAGCGCCTCGGAAGAGGATCAGCACAACGATCAGCACCACCGCAACCACAAGCTGCATCAGGCGTTTGGAACCCTGTGCACCAATTTGTTTGGCCTCGCTGGGTCTGTTTTCCCGCTCGAGCAGGTCTTCCATCAGACCGGCATGGGCGGCCTGGGTTTCGGTAACCTTCAATTTCACCGAGTATGTTGGCGGCTTGCGGTATTTGATGGCTTGCATGTCTGCCGGCAGCACCCCGCGCAGCCCGGCCAATGGGCCGGATTTTTCAATATGCTCGTTCAGATCGCCGCTGTTGTCTGTGGCTACGGATTCTACCGGGCGCATGGCGGCCAGCCAGCCGGGAAGCTGGGCCGGGCTCAGATTTTCTGAGGCATCGCCCGTTCCCGTTTGTTCGGGCATGATCTGGCTGGCTTCTTCTGATTCCAGCCAGTCTGGCAGGTTGTCTGCGGCGAAGGGATGCTCATCTCCTGCGGCAGCACTGCTTTCATCCCTGGCAGGCGGAGCAGAGTTTCGAAGGGGGTGGCATCCCCGAAGGGGGCAACGTCCCCGAAGGGGGCAACGTCCCCGAAAGGATCGAAGGACAGTCTCCAAAGGAGATCCCGTCCTTTGGAGGCCAGATTGTCCAAAAACGGAGAAGCGCTGAAAGCAGGGGAATCCGTGGCAGGGGTTTCCTCTTCTGTGCTGGCTTCTTCGTTGAAGAAGGTTCGCTTGCGAGCCAGTCAGGCAGGTCAGCATCGCCCTTGAAGGGAAGGCTGGTGTCAAAGGCTGCGACGCTGCCGGAGGGCGGTTCATCCACGGGGAATTTCCGCAAGCCAGTCGGGCAGGTCCGTATCACTCTCGAAGGGAAGGCTGTCAGGCTGCGACGCTGCCCGTGACGGTTCATCCGTGAATGGGGAAGCGGAAGGCGCAGCTTCGGCAGCAGGGCTTCTTCCTTCAACCAATCTGGCAGGTCTTCCCCATTCCCTACGGGAATTTTGAGCGGGCTGTCTTCGGCAGGGGCTTCCTCTTTGAAGGGTGAGGGAACGCCAATGAGAATATCCTCTTCGAACGCATCGTCTTTTTCGATGGGTAAATCGCCGCCAAAGGGAAACGGACTGCTTTCTTTTTCTTCGGTGTTGAGGGCAAAGATGTCGTTGACAGGTGCTGTCGGGGTTTGGGCGGCGGGTTGTTCTTCCGTTTGGAAATCGCTCAAAAGGTCCGACATATCATCGCCTTCGCCGGACGAGAAATCCAGCATGCCTGCGGCGGTGTCTTCTGTTTCGTCTTGCAGCCAGGAGGGCAGGTCGTCATCGCCTGCGCTGACCAACGGTCTGCATGAGCGGGTGGACGGTGCTGCTTCGGGTGGCGCCATATCCCGCAGCCAGTCCGGCAGGTCAGCAGCCTGGGCAGGCGGTTTTCTGTCATGGGCAGGTCGGGCAGGATGGGGGGGCTTTCCTGTTCTGGGGTTTCTTCCTTCAGCCAGTCGGGTAAATCTGCTTTTTCTGCGGCTTTCAGATCTTCAGAGAATGGGGTTTCGTCATCCAGCCAGCCCAGCAGCGAGCCAGTTCTGTCCACTGAGCTGGAAGTGAATACCGATGCAGGTTCTGTGGTTTCACTCGCTTTCGGCGCGGCTTCATCCGTAGATTTCTCACGCAGGGTGTTCATCCAGTCGCCCTGCTTCGGCTCTTCGTGCGCCAGACGTTCTTCTTTCAGTCGTTCGGTCAGCTTTCTGGACAGCGTTTGCTTGGCAGGTGTTTCGGCTGCGATGCTGCTGGCGGCGGGTACTGGAACTGCCGAGATTTTCCAGCCAGGCATCCAGGTCTGAGTTGTCTCTTCGGGCAGGGTGTGAGCAGCATTTTCTTTTCTGGCAGAGGATTCTTCCAGAACGCGGAGCCAGTCAGCGTTGCCTTCTTCTTCCTGTTCTTCGGGGAGAGAGAAAGCAGGCTGTCTGTTTGGGGTATCTTCCTGCTGGAGGTGCGCTGGACAGGTTGATCCGGTTCAGCAGGAAAGAATCATCTTCCGGAACGGGTTCATCGTCTTCCGGTTCGGTCTTTGCTGGTGGGGGTTCGTCAGCGCCGTCAGGTTGCGCAGCCAGTCCATCTCATCTCGTCCTTCAGCAGGAGGAGGAGATGATTCGGGCGGTTGTGCGCCACCGATAATCGGTTTGAGTTGTGCCTGGCAGTGCTGACAGACCTCGGCATCGGCCGGGTTTGGGTTTCCACACATGGGGCAGCGTTTGGTATCTGGCATAATCATCCACTATAGGGGCGGTCTGCGCCGAAGACAATGCGCAGGCCGGTTGTCAAACTGCCCAGACCAATGCCCAGCAGAATGCCGCGCGCGCCAGCCAGGGGCAGCGAATTGAAGAAGGTTGCAAAACCACCCTGCCATTCCCTCCCACCATGCTGAGATAGCCGCCGGTGGCGATCAGGAAAACGAGGGTGCTGATGACGAAGATCCACGCCATTCTGTCTTTGCGCTTTTGCAGCAGGCGCAGACTGGTGTAGGTCAGGCTGATCGCCAGCAGGGCCAGCAGACTGGTTTCCACCGGCACCTGAATGTGGGTTACCACGCGCTGGAATTTTGCGTCACTGGGGGTGAACCATAACCCGGCGGCAAAAGTTGCTGCAAAGGCGATGATCAGGAACAGGCTGTACAGATTGCCTGCTTTTGGGGTGCTCAATTTTTTGATATGCACGGAGAGCAGGTTGTAAATGCCGATCAGGGATGCCACGCCGCCCACGATGACTGCGCACCCCAGCAGATAAGGCTGGAGAACGTCTTGCAGCAGGGGAATAGGCAGGAAACTGCCCAGCAGCAGGATGATGGCGACAGAAATCGCAATGGCAGTGGCAATAGGTGCTCTCATAAGATTGAAATTCCCAATAAGGTCTGGATCAGTTTCAGCAAGGCGCCAATCACCAGCGTCACCATCAGAACCCAGCGCAGCAGGTCCTGCGCCTGGATGCTGGAGAGATGGAACTTGCCGGCTTTCAGGTAGGCCGGGATGGCGAATATTTCTTCGCCGATCAACGGCTCCTGGGCAGTAGCATACAGCACTGCCTGGGCGGGCAGGGCATCACTGGCTGCCAGGGTAAAGGTGCCCTCGCGGTCTGCTGCTTCACACAGCAGGCCAATCTCGGGGCCGTAATTGCCAATGAGGATATTGGTGTACACTTTTTCGCGGTGGATGACCGGCATGGTGCCGGCGACATAGGAGAAGGAAGTTGGGCCTGTCAGGCGGCCGAGGTCCGGCCGGTATTGGGCCATTGCGCTGCCGCTGCGATAAGCAGCCTGCAGGGTGTCCTGGCTGAGGATGGCTAGACTGCCGTTGCCGCTGGTCACAATGGGCGGCTTGTCGCTGACGATGCTCAACTGCGCCAGCCTTTCCAGGGTGCTCAGGCCGGAAAGGGCAGAAGCGGCATCCGCCTGTAAAATATCAGATTTGCCGAGAGAAAGATGCACACCCTGGCCATCTTCGATCGCCAGACCAATCGCCCGGCGCAGCTTTTGAAAAGCCGGCAGGGGACGCAGGGCTGGTTTATAGCGTTTTTTTGCTTTTTTGGAGAAGCGCAAGGAGGTGGAAGGCAGGGCCAGAAGGAACATGGTCGCACCGGCCAGAAGTACAAGCGCCAATCCGAGTAGTTTATCAATGGTGGTCAATGGTCGTCATCCTCCTTCCGCAAGAAGTCTGCAAAATCACGGCTTTCTTGCCTGTTTTCCAGAAGCGCTGCCAGCGCTTCCCATTCTTCCTCTTGCAAACCGGAACGCATGAAAGGTTGTGCAAGATAAATGGTTTGCGAGAGCAGCACGGTCAATGGGCCAGCAGCTTCCAACACAATAGCGGCAGGTCTGCGCAGTCCCCATCGTTGCAAATATCGTGCCCAATCAGACCAGAAAGAATGTTCGTACATCAATCCCAGTATAGCACAAATTCAAGGATATACGAACTAAGCGGGGCTGCGGCAGGCGTGGAGACGCGTTTTCTTAAGGGGTTTTATTTAATGATTTTGAGAGATTTCGAAACCAGTGGAAGATTTGTGGCTGGCGGTGGGAAGTCGCGAAAAAAGTTATCTTTGCGACTTCGCGGCTTTGCGTGAGAAAAAAGAACAGGGATGTTCTTGCGGGGTTTTTCAGGCTGCGGTGGGGAAGAATAAAAGCCATTTTATGTTAAACTGGAAGAAGAACAAACAGGAACCAGACAGGAGGACAGAGCATGTTGAAGAATTTATTTTATAAACCATTTCCTTCGGAGAACAAGGCCGAGGTAGAAAAACTGCTGGCTGAGTTGATCAAGATCGGCGAGCGGGACGATTTTCTCTCCGAGCGCCCCGGCCCGCCTTTAACGGCCATTGCCGTCACATGCGCGCCCGCGAGATTGGCAAGCGCCTGGATGAGATTGGCGGCTTTGACTTGATGGAGTATGTGTACCTGCGGGTGAAGAAGAAACTCGGCGCGCCGCTGGCTTCGCACCTGGAATATGCCTGGGCTGAGATTGGCAAGTGGATGAGTTAGGGGGGCGTCAATCGATCAATCCGTTGATCGGTGAATTAGGTAGGAAAAGTCAATTAGGGATTCGGGATTAGGACAAAGCGTGCGACAGCGTTGTTATAGGGTGGCGAATTGATGAAAGGATTCTCAAAGAAGGCA